>NZ_FNWF01000003.1 GCF_900106515.1 Peptoniphilus lacydonensis | reverse complement strand
CGGTTTGCTCACAGGCTTCGGGTATTACAAGCTCCCATGGTGTGACGGGCGGTGTGTACAAGACCCGGGAACGCATTCACCGCAGCATTCTGATCTGCGATTACTAGCAACTCCATCTTCATGTACTCGAGTTGCAGAGTACAATCCGAACTGGGAAAGGCTTTTTGAGGTTTGCTTGAGATCACTCTGTTGCTTCCCTTTGTACCTTCCATTGTAGCACGTGTGTAGCCCAGGGCATATAGGGCATGATGATTTGACGTCATCCCCACCTTCCTCCGATTTATCATCGGCAGTCTCTTTAGAGTTCCCATCTTATATGCTGGCAACTAAAGATAGGGGTTGCGCTCGTTGCGGGACTTAACCCAACATCTCACGACACGAGCTGACGACAACCATGCACCACCTGTATTGAGGCTTCCGAAGAAGTATACTTATCTCTAAGTACGTCCTCAGTATGTCAAGCCCTGGTAAGGTTCTTCGCGTTGCTTCGAATTAAACCACATGCTCCGCTGCTTGTGCGGGTCCCCGTCAATTCCTTTGAGTTTCATGCTTGCGCACGTACTCCCCAGGCGGAGTGCTTATTGTGTTAACTGCGGCACCGACATTCGCCGACACCTAGCACTCATCGTTTACAGCGTGGACTACCAGGGTATCTAATCCTGTTTGCTACCCACGCTTTCGTTCCTCAGCGTCAGAATGAGCCCAGTAAGTCGCCTTCGCCACCGGTATTCTTTTTAATATCTACGCATTTCACCGCTACACTAAAAATTCCACTTACCTCTACTCTTCTCAAGATATGCAGTTTCAAATGCTTACAGTAGTTAAGCTACTGCCTTTTACATCTGACTTGCATTTCCGCCTGCGAACCCTTTACGCCCAGTGATTCCGGACAACGCTAGCCCCCTACGTATTACCGCGGCTGCTGGCACGTAGTTAGCCGGGGCTTTTTCTTATGGTACCGTCATTATCTTCCCATATAAAAGAACTTTACGACTCGAAAGCCTTCTTCGTTCACGCGGCGTCGCTGCATCAGAGTTCCCTCCATTGTGCAATATTCCCCACTGCTGCCTCCCGTAGGAGTTTGGACCGTTTCTCAGTTCCAATGTGGCCGTTCACCCTCTCAGGCCGGCTACCCATCGTCGCCTTGGTAGGCTTTTACTCTACCAACTAGCTAATGGGACGCGAGTCCATCTTAGACCACCGGAGTTTTGATCGTTATGACATGTGTCATTATGATTTTATTTGGTATTAATCCCGGTTTCCCGAAGCTATCCCAATGTCTAAGGCAGGTTACTCACGTGTTACTCACCCGTCCGCCGCTAATCCACTTATCTTCGCCCCGAAGGGTTCTGTTAAAGTTTCATCGCTCGACTTGCATGTGTTAAGCGCGCCGCCAGCGTTCGTCCTGAGCCAGGATCAAACTCTCAATTAAAAAATTTGTATGACTCATTAGTTTTATCAAACTAAACGAATTTCTGGTTTGCTTTTGTGATTTTATCACGATTTTGATTCTTTACGAATCTTTCTATCTTCACACTATTTAATTATCATTGTTCTTGCTACTCTTGAAGTAGCTTTTTTATTATATCTTCTCAGAAAAAATTTGTCAAGTAAAATTTACTTTTTTTTGAATTATTTTACTTTGTTTTTAAGAAGTGCTGTCCTCGTTAGACAACTTGTTCAGTATACACTGATTTTTGAATCGTGTCAATACTTAATTTAATTTTTTTATTAAATTTTCTAATTCTTCTTTTGGACTTAGACTATTGGCTTTTTTTAGGTATTCTATTCCTTTTTCTTTCTCTTTTATATTTAAATATATTATCCCTAAATTATAATTTAAAATGTAACTGTCTTTCATTTCTTCTAAACCCAATTTTAATGTTTCTATTGATTTGTCAAATCTATTTTTTGATGCATAAAGTGTTGACAATAAATTTACATTTTCTTCTAATACCTTTTTTTCTACTGATAACTTTATATATTCTTCTGCACTTTTTAAATCTCCTATGTTGTAATATGTTATGCCATAGATGTAATAAAACTCTTCGTCTTTATTAAAATTTTCTGAAATTCCTTTTAACAAATTTAGTGCTTTTTCATATTCTCCATAAGATAGATATGTCTTTGCCGAGTCAAAATTTACATAATCTTTTATTGTTTCTATTTCGCATCTAACTTCCTCTTTTAATTCTTCATCATAAGATGTATTTAAAAATCTTTCAAAATACATATTTGCTTTTATATATTTTCGAAGCGACAAATTTATATAAGCAAGTCTATAATAGGAAAGGCTATATTCCTCGTCCAAATTCAAAACTTTGTTATAATTTTTTATTATTATATTTAAAAGTTTTTCACTCTTTTCATAGTCATCTTTTATTTTATTATAAAGAGCTTCTAATATATTTGATTCTTTAAAGATTATGTCCGCGTCTTCTCCTTCAATTAATTCATAACCTTTTAAAAATATATAAGAATCTAAGGGATCTTTTTCTTGATTTAAAAAAGCCTTGTGCATAGCATAATTTTTTAAATCTATATTTAAAGCTTTTAAAATTTCTTTATATTTTTCAGCATATTTAAATTCACTATCTATTCCCAAAAGATAAATCATTGCTTCTGTTATTTTTTCAAGGTTTATCTCTTCTTCTAATTCTTTATCCTTTACTCCTTCTATAATATAGTCTAACTTTATGGGCAAAGAGAAACCAACGGGAAGTGTCAAATCTTCCAGTTGGTATTCTTTTTTTAGCTCTATAAAAACTATATTTTTTAATTTTTTGTTTCTTTCTTCTTTAAAAAGATTTTCCATTTAAATTTCTCCCATATATGCTCTTTTTCTTCTTGTAGACCCCTGTAATATTTTATACAAGTTTCCTCTAAATACCGCATAAATTGCTGTCACAATAGTTGCCAATAAAATTCTTATATTATAGAGATTTAATAAATTCTTATAATAAATTCCATTTACTAAGTTTTCGCCAAGAGGAATATCTATGACACTACTTGACGCTATTGTGGATACAAAATCAAAACCAATAAGATGTAAAATTAATAAATATACTACGTAAGGAATAACCCATAGGCAAAAATTTTCTTTCATAAATTCAAAGGAATGTGTATAGGCACTTGTATAATATTCTCCTCTTATATAAATTGATTCCGCTATCGGATTTATAATTAGATTTATTATAACTGCTAAAATTAAATTCCCTCCAAATACTGGAATTATCCAAGATATTATTATTAATATAAAATAAACCGAATAAATTGATGCAAAATAACTTTTAAATGTATCTTTAAAATTTCTAAAACTAATTCTGTTATAGTAAATTAAATCACTTAGAATTGAAAAATAACTCGAAAGTATAAGAGAAGTTATAACAGGCATTAAAAATCCCATAAATACTCCTGATACCATCCCTAATATATTTCCAAATACTATCATTGCAAGGCTATAAATTATTCCGTACAAAAAAGGAACTATTAAAATTAGTGGTGAACTTTTTATTTTTGTCAAAGTATCTTTAGATGCTTTAGAATAAACTAATTTTAAATCTTCAAAAAAACTCATTTTATCACATCTTTTCAGGAGCTTTTATCCCAAGTAGATAAAGTCCACTTGCAATAACATTTTTAACTGCATAACAAAGTAGAAGTCTTGTATTTTTTAATTTTTCATCTTCTACCAAAATTTGTGTTTGATTATAAAATTTATTGAAGTTCTTCGCAAGTTCCACTGTATATCTTGTAATGTAGTATGGTTCACATTTTTCACAAGCATCAATTACTACATTTGTGAAATTATAAAGAATTCTTATAATATCTATTTCAGACTCTTTATTTAATAGACTTGCATCAAATTCATTATTTATATCAAAATTACCTTTTGTTAAAAGGGAACAAATTCTTGCGTGAACGTATTGCACATAAGGTCCTGTTTCACCTTCAAAAGAAAGAGTCTTATCCCAGTTAAATGTATAGTCCTTTATTCTGCCGTTAAATAATTCTTGGAATTTTATTGCTCCTATTCCAACTGCTTGTGAAAGTTCTTCTTTGTTTTCTATTTTTTGGTGTTGTTCTTTTTCTCTGTTATCTAAAATTTCACGAACCTTATCTGTTGCTTTGTTCAGTACATCTTCTAAATATACAACTTTCCCCTTTCTAGTTGAAAGTGTTCCATCTTCAAGAGAAACCATTCCAAAAGGTACATGAACTATTTCATCATACCAATCAAAGCCTGCTTTTTTAAGTGCAGATTTCAATTGTTTAAAGTGAAGACTTTGTTGACTTCCTACAACATAAATATTTTTATATGGTCTATAATTTTCATGTCTATATTTTGCTGCAGCTAAATCTCTTGTCAAATAAATTGTTGTTCCATCACTTTTTACAACAATTGCTGGAGGAAGATCATACTCTTCTAAGTTAATTACTTCCGCACCTTCTGACTCTTCAAGTACATTTTTACTGCGAAGTTCCTCTATAAGTGCAGGCATTTTATCTGAATAAAAAGATTCACCATTGTAAGAATCAAAGTGAATATCAAGCATATCATAAACTCTATTAAATTCCTTTAATGAAACTTCTTTAAACCATTTCCAAATTTCTACGGCCTCTTCATTTCCATTTTCAAGTTCCTTAAACCAGTATCTACACTTGTCTTTTACATCTTTGTCTTCTTCGCAAACCCCATTTACTTTTACATATAATTTTAAAAGTTCGTCAATAGGATTTTCTTCAATAGCTTCTTTACTCCCCCAAGTTTTGTACGCATAAATAAGCATACCAAATTGAGTCCCATAATCGCCAAGGTGATTTATTGCAATTGTATTGTAACCCAAAAATTTATAAATCCTTTTTAGCGAATCTCCTATTACTGTTGACCTAATGTGACCAATATGAAAAGGCTTTGCTATATTTGTTGAAGAGTATTCCACAACTACATTTTTATTTTCACCATAATTTACCTTTCCAAAATCTTCTTTTTTTTCAATAGTTTCTTTTAAGATTTCCTCTGCCAAAAGACTTTTGTTGATATAAAAATTTAAATAGGCATTTTTATTTTCAACTTTCTCAAAATATTTTGAATTAATTTCTCCTGCAAGTTCTTCCGCAATAATGGCAGGATTTTTTCTGTAAACTTTTGCCAAACTAAACACTGGAAAAGCAAAATCGCCAAGTTCATAATTTGGCGGAATTTCAATCATTTTATCTATTTCTAGTGGATTTAAACTTTCAATTTTTTCATCAAGCATTTTTATTATTTCTTCTCTAAAATTTATCATCCTAACTCCTTACTTTAATGTTACGACAGTTACACCATCGCCACCTTCATTGTACTGTGCATCTTTAAAAGACTCTATAATTTTTATCTGTTTAAAATATTCCCTAAGTTTTTTTCTAAGGACGCCTGTGCCCTTACCATGAATTATTCTAACTGATTTTAAGCCAGAAAGATAGGCATCATCTAAATATTTTTCTACAATATCTTTTGCATCGTCAAAATTCTTGCCCCTAATGTCAATTTCACTTTTTACATTAGTTGCCTTGCTCTTTAAAATCTTTTTAGTATTGTGCTTTGTCGTATCTTCCTGTACATCAATTCTAGTTAAAGATTCCTTAGGAAATTTCATTTTCATAATTCCCGATTGAACAAGTACATTTCCCTTACTATCTGGAAGTTCAATAACAGTTGCCACGTTGCCAAGAGATGTCCTTACTTTATCTCCAACTTTTATTTCTCTTATCGGGTTAACTGCTTTTTTTATCTCAAGTTCAGAATTATTTCTAGAATTCTTTAAACTTTCACGCAAAAGATCCTGTGCCTCTTGAATTTTTTTAGAATTCTCAGAGTTTATATTATCTTTTGCTTCATTTATCTCAGACAAAATTATATCCACATTTTCCTTTGCATTTAAAAGAATTCTCTTTGCCTCTTCACGAGATTTTTCTAAAATTTTTTCTCTCTGATCTTCTAAATTCCTTATTTTCCCTTCAAGCTTTTTGTTTTCAATTTCTAAATCTCTTTTTTCTCTCTCAAGTTCTTCCTTGTATTCTCTAATTTTTGTCCTATCTTTGTCAATAGACTGCAAAACATCTTCAAATTCAATGTTTTCTGAACTCAAAAGCTTTTTGGATTCCTCTATAATTTCATTTGGAAGACCAAGTCTTCTTGAAATTTCAAAAGCATTAGACTTTCCTGGAACTCCTATTAGTAATCTATAAGTTGGAGAAAGACTATCTACATCAAATTCCATAGAGGCATTGGCAACTCCATCTGTTGTAAGAGCAAATACCTTTAGCTGGTTGTAATGAGTTGTGGAAATACATCTTATATTTCTTTTTAACATAGATTCCATTATCGCCCTTGCGAGAGCCGCCCCTTCTGTTGGGTCAGTACCAGCTCCAAGCTCATCAAATAAAACCAAAGAATTTTTTGTAACATTTTTCAAAGTGTAGACAATATTTACCATGTGAGATGAAAAAGTTGAAAGTGACTGTTCAATAGACTGTTCATCTCCAATGTCTGCAAAAACTTTTTCAAAAATTGCAATTTCTGAACTTTCTTCACAAGGTATCAAAAGTCCATATTGTGTCATAAGAGATAAAAGACCAACTGTCTTTAAACTTACTGTCTTACCACCAGTATTTGGCCCTGTTATTATAAGAGAAGAAAAATCTATTCCAAGATTTATATCAATTGGAACGGCAATTTTTCTATCTAAAAAAGGATGATATGCTCTTATTAAATTTATTCTTCCATCTTTATTTATCTTTGGCATATTTGCGTGGTACTTTATGCCAAGCCTCGCCTTTGCAAAAATAAAATCCAATTCAATTAATTTATCTTGATTTGACTTTATATATTCAGATGATTCTGCAACAAGTTCTGATAACTCTCTTAATATCTTTTCTATTTCTGCATTTTCTTTTATATATAATTCCTTTAATTCGTTGTTTGCTTCAACAACAGACATAGGCTCAATATATGCAGTTTGCCCACTGCTTGAGATGTCGTGAACAAGACCTCTTACCCTTGATTTATTTTCAATTTTTACAGGCACGACATAGCGCCCATCTCTAAGAGTTACTATCGCATCTTGCAAATAATTAGCTTGATTATTTAAAATTCCATTCAGCTTATTTTTTATAGAATCTTTTTTATCTGCAATTCCTCTTCTTATTCTCAGAAGTTCCCTTGAAGCATCATCTGCAATTTCTTCTTCAGATATAATTTTTGAATTAATTTCATCTTCTAATTTTTTCTCAGTATACAAATCTTCAATTAATTTGTCGATGTAATTTAACTTTATACTTTCATCACTGTTGGATTCTTTTTTTAGATAAGTTTTTAGCCCACGAGAAACTCTCAAAAAATCAGAAACTTGTAACAGTGCTGATGCAGAAAGTGATCCTCCAATTTCAACACGCTTAATAATATTTTTTATATCAACTATACCAAAAAGTTGTGGTTCGCCCTTTGATAAAATTAATTTCAATGCTTCATTTGTTTCATTTAATCTATTTTTGATTTCATCAAAATCCGTAGAAATTTCTATACTTTCAATATATTCACTTGTGATACTTGCACTGGCAAGATTTTTTAGTTCGCCTAAAACCCTATCTAATTCCAAAGTTTTTGACGCTCTTTCAAAAGAATTATCCACTGACAATCCCCCTATTTATATGTCCCTTTGTAACTTGTCCATATTTATTTTCAATTTTTTTCTTTATATTTTCAAAATCTTTGTCATTATAATTTTTATACAAATTTATAACTTCATCTGTAAATTCATCTGCCAAAATTAAGAGATTTACATTATTTTTCTTTAATCTATTTACATATTCATCTAATAAAATTGGGTAGGAGTTAAAAATTTCTGTGAAAGTATTTTGCCTTAACACTTCAAAGTCTACATTTTTTTCATCCCTCAAAAGATAATTTTTGTACTTGCAACTTGGACAATTCCCCTCATCTACGCAATTTTTTACAACTGAATATGGGCAATGTTTCATTGTCATAACTGGCACTCTTCCATATGAAATTAAGTTGAAATCTACACTGTTATTTTTTACAATTTCTTGAATTTGTCTGCTATTTAGCTCTGGAGAGATTGTAATAGAATTTAAACCCAAATTATAAAAAAATTCAGCTGAATTACTGTTAAAAATATTTAATCCAATATCTGCATTGATTTTTACATCATCATCTTTAAAAATATAATATTCAGATAGATTATTTATCCAAACTCCCTCTACAACTTTATCTTTTAAAATATAGTTCCTTAAATTTTCAAGTTCTCTATAAGAATAAAATTTGTCGAGATAAATAGAAACTTCTCTTTTATATTTTTTCTTGAACTTCTCTAAGTCCTTTGCACGAATTATAATTTCATCAATATTAGAAAGATTTGTTTTATCTAAGTCCTCAAATTTATTAAAAAATACTTTTATTTTCGAATCTTTTGATTTTATTTTGGCCCTGTTAGATCCTTCTACAAAATTATAAGGATTCAAAACTCTATTTATGCTTTTTTCTAAAATTTTATTCTCTAATTTTTTCACAACTTCTCTTCTCATTTCATTAATAGCAGAAATTGGAAGAAAAGCACCCTCATCCAGATTTAGATCTACACTTCTAACCTCGAAAATACTATCTCCAGTCTTAGAAATATTTTCCAAAACTTTTTCTCTAGAAAGTCCAGATTTTTTTGCAACTTCAACTTTTTTATCTAATTCATAGTTTGTTTCAAATCCTTCTGTTTTTCCATTGATTTTAGGATTTTCCCCTATATTAATATTCAAATCTAAATCCAAATTTCTCTTAAAATTATAATTTTCAATTTTATCATCAACTTTTTCATATAATTTTTTTGAATATGTTCTATTTATTTTAGAACCTTCTGTAGGCATTTTGTGAAGCACTAAATTAACTTCTTCTCCAAATTTATAAAATTCTCTTACCTTAAAACCAAACCTTCCCTTGTTTGACTCAAACTCAAGTCCATCACCTTCAAATACATCTACACTAAAAACTACTTTTGCAAAATTTTTGGAAATAGAAATAACTTTTCCAATTTCAACCCCTCTATTATCTGGTCTGTCAGAAGAAATAAAATTATTTCCAAAATCTCCATTAAAAAATCCCTTTGTGAAGCCTCTATTAAAAACTTGCTCTGTATTCTCTTTATCTTCTATTTTTAGTTTTCCCTCCAAAGCTTTTTTGTAAGAAGAAACAAGGGTATAGACATACTCTGGATTTTTCATTCTCCCTTCAATTTTTAGAGAATACCCGCCAGCATTAATCACCTTTGCCACATCATCTAATGTATTTAAATCCTTGGGAGAAATATAATAAAGCCTTCTTGCAATTTTATTTTTATGAAAATCTAAAATTTCATAAGACCTTCTACAAGACTGTGCACACTCTCCTCTATTGCCAGACTTTCCACCAATCATGGAACTCATTAGGCATTCGCCTGAATAACATACGCAAAGTGCACCATGTATAAAAGTTTCTATATCAATATCAAGTTCTTTTATCTTTTCAACTTCAAAAAGGGGAGTTTCTCGAGCAAGCACTACTCTGGAAAAACCCATTTCTTTTAAAAATGCTGCTCCATAGAAATTATTTACAGCCATCTGAGTAGATGCGTGTAATTCAAAATCGGGAAAGTCCTTTCTGATTCTATCGGCAATACCAATATCTTGAAGTATTAGTGCGTCAACACCAATATCATGTAGCATCTTTATACTTTCCATTGCTCTTTTTATTTCAAAATCTGCAATTAAAATATTAAATGTTACATAAATTTTTACATTTCTAAGGTGTGCAAATTTAACTGCTTCTTCTAACTCTTTTTTATTGAAATTTTTTGCCTTTGCTCTTGCAGAAAACTCATCATACCCTAAATAAACAGCATTAGCACCTGCTGATACAGCAGCCCTAAGAGCATTCATATCACCAGCAGGTGCTAAAATTTCATATTTACTTTTCTTCATAAAGATTTTCCAATTCTCTTGAAAGATCTATTATTCTTCTTGACGCATCGTTATTTTTTTCTTCTAAAGCAGAAATATTTCCCTCAAGCTTTTGTATCTCTTCTTTTAAATTTGCAATCTCAGAATTTTTATCAAGAAGATCTTTGTTCACTTTTCTATTTCTATCTTCTACATCCATGGACTTTTGTTGCAACTCTCTATAAATTTTGTTAACTTTTTTGTTTTCTTCTTCAAAAATAGAAAGCTGTTTTTTTAAATCTTTTATCTCTTCAATTTTTTCAATAATTTCTTTTTTATCTGCACCAACTTTATCTAAATCAATTTTATCAGCCTTAACTTTTTCTAAATCATCTAAAATATTTAGTGCACATAAAACAAGAGATTGTACTTGATTTAATTTGTAATTACTTTTTGAAGTTTCTTTTATCTTACCATCAAGTTCTTTTGCTAGGTCCTTAATATACTTTTCGTCATCATCTCCACAAACAAAAAATTTCATGCCATCAATAACAACTTCAATTCTCTTTGAATCGGACATAATAGCCTCCTTAGGATCTTAATTTAGCTTCAATTTCACTTTCAATCTCAGTAACTATTTTTTCACAAATTTCTGTAACTTCACTTTCCTCTAGAGTTCTATCAGCCGCTCTAAAAACAAGTGAAAAAGCAACAGATTTTTTGCCATCCTCAATATTTTTTCCTTCATATATATCAAAAACTTTAAAAGATTCTAAAAGTTCTTTGCCATATTTTTTAGAAATTTTTTCAAGTTCAACTGAATCCACATCTCTATCCATTACAAAGGCAAAGTCCCTTTTCATTGTAGGATATTTTGGCAATGCCTTGTATGTGTAATTATCTATTGTATTTTCAACTATTAAGTTAAAGTCAAGTTCTGCAACATAAGCTCTCTTTTTTAAACCGTAATTTTCAAGTACCTTTGGATGCACTTCGCCAAAAACTCCAAGGCTCTTTCCATTTAAAATGAATTCTGCACTTCTTCCTGGATGAAGGAAACTGGCTTCTCTTCTTCTCACTTCAAGATTATTTATTCCAAGATACCAAAGAGATTTTTCAATTGATTCTTTTAAATAATAAAAATCTCCAAGATCGTAAAATCCCATTGCAAGTTTTAACCTTTCAGAAGGAAGCTCCTCTTCAGTTGGGAAAAATGTATTTCCAATTTCAAAACCGCCTACATTGACATTGCCTCTTGCATAATTTTTTGAAAGAGCATCTATCATTGACGGAATCATTGTAGTTCTCATAATAGAGTAATCTTCGCCAAGGGGATTTAAAATTTTTATAATATTCTTTTCATCTTCTTTGTAATTTGCTTTTTCATAAGAAGAAGGACTGACAAAAGAATAAGTCATAAACTCAGAATATCCTAACCCAATAAGTTGATTTTTTATCCTATCTTCTACATTTCTAAATACAGGTTTTCTACCAACAGTCAAAGTCCCCTTTAACTTCTTAGGTTCAATATTGTCATAACCATAAATTCTTGCAATTTCTTCTATTAAATCTTCTTCTATGTCGAGATCAAGTCTAACAGTTGGTACCTTTGCAATAAGATAGTCATCTCTTACATCAGTTTCGATTTCAAGTCTATTTAAAATATTAGAAATTTCATCCATTGTAAAGTCAACACCAATAAGATTATTTACTTTTTCTTTTCTTAATTCTATTTCCTTTTCTTTTCTATCAAAGTTTCCAACGTCTTTGTTTCCGCCAACAACTTCTGCAATTTCCATTTTTTCAGCAAGTTCACAAACTCTGTCAACAGCAGTCTTAGCTAAATTTACATCAATTCCCTTTTCAAATCTTGAAGACGCTTCACTTCTTAAATTAAGTCTTCTTGACGTTTTTCTAATATTTTCTTTGTTAAAGTTTGCACCTTCTAAAAGAACATTTACAGTTTTATCTGTAATCTCAGAATCAAGACCACCCATCACGCCAGCAAGTCCAACAATTTCACTTCCATCAGTGATTAAAATATCGTCCTTTTCAAGCTTTCTAGTTTCTCCATCAAGGGTAACCATCTCTTCCCCATCTTTTGCCATTCTCACAACAATTTTTTTGTTTTTCAATGTGTCAAGATCAAAGGCATGAAGAGGTTCGCCATATTCTAGCATAACAAAATTTGTAAGGTCAACTATATTTGAAACTGGTCTAACTCCTGCTTGCATAAGGTAAGCTTGTAGCCAAAGTGGAGAAAGGCCAATCTTTATATTTTTTAAAATCTTTGAATAATATCTGTTACAGTTTTCAGTTTCAATAATTATATCATCAAAAAATTCTGAAAAATTGGAAACTTCATTTTCAATTTTTATATCATTGTGTTTAGTTTTTAAATCAAAGGATGCGGCAGTTTCCACAGCCATTCCCATAATGCTAAGACAGTCTGGCCTATTGGGAGTAATTTCAAGTTCAAGAATCTCATTATCCATAAAAAGAACTTCTATGGCAGACTTGCCTATTTCGGTACCTTCTGGAAAAATAAAAATTCCATTTTTTGCTTCTTTAGGTATAACAGAATTTTCAAAGCCAAGTTCTTCAAGAGAACACAACATTCCATTTGATTCAACTCCACGAAGTTTACCCTTTTTTATCTTAACATCACCAGCAAGAGTAGACCCGTGAAGAGCAACAGGAACAATCGCACCTTCGAAAACATTTGATGCACCAGTAACAATTTGTAAAATTTCGTCACCAACGTTTACAGAACAAATCACAAGTTTATCTGCATCGGGATGCTTTTCAATTTTTTCAATTTTCCCAACTACAATTTTATTTAAACCATCATCAGGGATAATAATAGATTCAACATGAGAACCAGAATTAGAAAGCCCATCAGCAAGCTTTTTCACATCAAAATCGAAATCAACATAATCTTTTAGCCATTTAATCGGTAATAACATATCTATCTCCTTAAAACTGTTCCAAGAACTTTTTGTTGTTTTCAAACATCATTCTTATATCTGTGATATTGTACCTTACCATTGCAATTCTGTCGATTCCCATGCCAAAGGCAAAACCAGAATATTTTTCAGGATCAATTCCACAATTTTTAAGAACATTTGGGTGAACCATTCCACATCCCAAAAGTTCCATACTCCATCCAGTATAATTGCAAGCCTTACAACCCTTGCCACCACAACTAGGACAAGTAGTATCGACTTCTAAACTTGGCTCAGTAAACGGGAAGTAATGAGGTCTAAATCTAGTCTTCATATCTTCTCCAAAAAATGCCTTTACAAAATAATTTAAAGTGTCAATTAAATTTGCAACAGAAATTTTTTCATCTACAACAAGCCCTTCAAGTTGATGAAACATTGGTGAGTGAGTAGCATCAACTTCATCAGACCTAAAAACTCTGCCAGAACATATCATGCGAATTGGAGCTCCATGTTCTTTCATTGCTCTAACTTGAACAGGTGAAGTTTGGGATCTAAGTATAATATTATCATTAAAATAAAAGGTATCTGACATATCTCTTGAAGGGTGATCCTTTGGTGCATTTAAAAGGTCAAAATTATTTTCAACAGTTTCAATTTCAGGCCCATCGTAAACTGTAAAACCCATATGTGTAAATAAATCTTCAAGATCTTCAAGAGTCTTCTTTAGAGGATGTCTGTGTCCCAAATAAATATCATCAGTCTTTAAAGTAACATCGATTCTTTCTTCACGAAGTTTTTCCTTTAATATTTTGTCGTTAATCTCAATCTTTTTTTCTTCAATAGATTTTTCAATATCTTCACGCACTTCATTGGCAAGAGCACCCATAACAGGCCTTTCTTCTTTGGAAAGATCCTTCATGCCTTTTAATATTTTAGTTATCTCTCCCTTTTTGCCCAAGTACTTAACTTTAAGTTCATCTATCTCTTTAATTGTATTAACTTTATTTAAAAGTTTCATGGATTCATCTTTGATTCCAAGTAATTTTTCTTTCATGTTGACCTCCAATTCATAATATATAATTATATCATAGTTATAAAATTTTTTTAAATAAATTCAATAGAAATTCCCATTTTATCAATATGTAGAGTAACTATAATATAGATTTTAAAAATGGGCATAAAAAAACTGACTGCAAATGCAATCAGTAATTGGCAGGGGTAGCAGGACTCGAACCCACGGCACTTGGTTTTGGAGACCAATGTTCTACCAACTGAACTATACCCCTAGGACAAGTTATATCTTAACAAAGAAATTAGGAATTGTAAAGTTATTTTTATATTTTGTAAATTTTTCCTTGCAAAAAAATGTGCTGGAAAATTTCCAACACATCTCTTTTATTTTTTTAAATTTTCTTCTACTTGGGCGAAAGTTTCTTCTAAAATACCTGAGTTGTCAATTATGACATCTGCTTTTTTTCTCTTCTCTTCAACAGAAATTTGCGAATTTATTTTTTTCTCTGCATATTCTCTTGAAATTCCATCTCTATCCATGAGCCTTTTTATCTGGGTTTCCCTGTCCACATAGACAAGCCAGATCTCGTCAAAGTCAAGTCCATACTTCTTATTTATATCTTCATTTTCAAAGAGAAGGGGTATGTCCACAAATACGAGATCTTCCTTGCCCCTAGTCTTTTTATTTATCTCTTTGTAAATTTCTGGATGCATTATGTCATTTAATTTTTGGCGGTAAATTTTTTTTGTAAAAATAATTTCAGCCAGCTTTTTTCTGTCCAGCTGGTCATTGATGTAAAGGTCGTCGCCAAATACTTTTTTGATTTTATTTTTTACAGATTTATAGTTTGCCACATCCCTTGCTATTAAATCTGCGTCAACTACCTTTATGCCCTTGCCCTTTAAATATTTTGAGACCTGAGATTTTCCCGTTGCAATAGAGCCTGTGAGGCCAATAATTTTACTTTGATTCATAGAGATTTACTCCAGTGTTCATGTCCACAGAAAGTTTTACATTTAAGTCAACGGAATTTTCCATTAAGTCCTTCATAATTTTTTTTACTTCTTCAACTTCATCTTCTACTGCATCAACAACAAGTTCGTCGTGAATTTGAATTATCAGTTTGGACTTTAACTTCCTCTTTTTAAGTTCACTATAAACTTTTACCATGGCAATTTTTATTATGTCTGCTGCCGAACCTTGAATTGGTGTGTTTAGTGCGACCCTCTCTCCAAAACTTCTTATGTTAAAATTCTTTGCATTGAGCTCTGGTATATATCTTCTCCTCTTGAAAATTGTTTCCACATAGCCCTTCTTTTTGCCCTCTTCTATTTCCTCTGACATATAATTTTTTATTCCAACAAAGTGTTCTAGATAGTTGTCAATGTATTCCTTTGCTGCTTTTCGTGGAATATTTAAATTTTGGGAAAGACCATAGTCTGAAATTCCATAGACTATTCCAAAGTTTACTGCTTTTGCCTCTGATCTTTGGAGTGAAGTCACATCTTCATAATCTACATGAAATACTTCTGATGCAGTTTTTCTATGAATATCAAGTCCCTCTGTAAAAGCATTTAGCATTTCTTTGTCATTTGAAAGTGCAGCAAGTACACGAAGTTCAATTTGTGAATAATCTGCGTCAACTAAAATAGAATTTTCTGACGCCAAAAATGCCTTTCTAATTAGTTTTCCTTCCTCAGTTTTTATTGGAATATTTTGAAGATTTGGCTCTGTCGAAGAAATTCTTCCAGTAGATGTAACTGTCTGCATAAACCTTGAGTGAATTCTATTTGTATTTTTATTTATTACGGCTTTCAAACCATCTATATAAGTGGACTTTAATTTAGAAAACTTTCTATAATCTAAAATATTTTCAATTATTTCGCCCTTGTCCTTTAATTTTTCAAGTACATCTGCAGAAGTTGAATATCCTGTTTTTGTCTTTTTAATTACAGGGAAATCCATTTTTTCAAACAAAATTATTCCCAATTGTTTTGGTGAATTAATATTAAATTCTTCATCAGCCTCTTCATAAATTTTTGCTTCAAGACTTTTCAACTTTTCAGTTATTTCTCTATCAATTTCATTTAAAACATCTATATTGGTGTTTATCCCAACATATTCCATTGATGCAAGGACTTCTACTAACGGAAGTTCCATATCTTCATAAAGAGAAATCATATTTTCTTCTTTAATTTTTTCTTTTTGTAAATCTCCTACATTGTAAACTGTATTTAAAACAAAGGCGAAATACTTAAATAAATCTTCAATTTCTAGTTCAGAATATTTCTTTCTCTTCGCACCCTTTCCAAGGAGATCCTCTTCATCTAAATATCCATTTTTAAAATATTCAAGAGAAATTTTATTTATATCATAATCACTTTTAGTTGAATTTAAAATATATTCAGCAATTTTTGCGTCGTGAGTATAGTTTTTAATATCAATTCCAAGATCCATTAAAATTATTATGTCTTCTTTTATTTCATAGCCCAATTTTTCTATGTCTTCATCTTCCATAATATCTTTTAAATTTTTTAAATCTAAATCTTCCCACTTTATAAAACTTGCAAAATCATCTTTAGCCTTTATGGATAGATAAGTTGGAACTACATTTTCATAAATTTTTCCATCTGTTATAAATTTAAAAGCAAAAGATTTAGATTTCTTTAATTTTTTTATAATATTATCTAAATTTTTTTCCTCAACAAATTTAAAATTATCCTCAGAAATTTCTTCTATATCCTCCTTTTGATATTCCTTCGGAAGCCTTTTTAACATTGAACTAAATTCAAAATCACGATACATCTGAGAAAGTTTCTCATAATCGTAAGGAGTTTTCTTGAAATCATCTAAACTTTCATCTATGGGAACATCTCTCACAATTGTGCCAAGTTTCTTGCTCATAAAGGCAGACATTTTGCCATCAATTAATTTTTCTTTTAATTTTTTCCCAGATATGTCCTCAATGTTGTCGTAAAGATTTTCAATATTTTTAAACTCTTTTATAATCTTGAGCCCAGTTTTTTCACCAATTCCATAGATCCCAGGTATATTGTCTGACGAATCACCCATTAGAGCCTTTAGCTCAATAAACTGTTTTGGTTCAATTTCATAATCTTCTTTTAGACTCTCAATAGTTACTATGTCCATTTCTGTTATGCCTTTTCTAGTTAAAAGGACTTTTGTATTTTCGTCAACAAGTTGAAAGTAATCTTTGTCACCTGTTAAAAGATAAGTTTCAAAATTTTCTTCACTTGCAATTTTTGCAAGTGTGCCAGCAATATCATCTGCTTCGTATACTGGAGATTCCAAAATTTTTATATTCATGTAATTTAAAATATCACGTACAAGAGGCCATTGTTGTTCAAGTTCATTTGGTGTCTTTTGTCTAGTTCCCTTATAATCCTTATAAATATCTGATCTAAAAGTTTTACCTTTCATATCGAAACAAACTGCAACATGAGTAGGGTTTATCTTTTCAATTGCGTTTTCAACCATCATTACAAAACCATAAATTGCATTAGTATAAAGACCTCTCTTAGTTTTTAAAAGAGGAAGAGCGTAAAAAGCTCTAAAAAAAAGCGAACTTCCATCTATAATTAAAAATTTATTTTCCATAAAAACCTCCTCATTACATTATAGCAGAATTTACTATAAAAAATTTGCAAATAAAAAATCCCAGTGAATTAAAATTTATCGCTAGGATTAAAATGTTTATTAAATTTTCACAATCCATTTTCTTCTAATTTTCCCTTATAATCTAAGATTCCGCCTTCTAGATTTATCGCTTCGTAACCAAGCTCATCTAAATAATTTGAAACTTGAAAAGACCTCTGTCCACTTCTGCAAAGTATGTAAACTTCCCTGTCCTTTGGAATTTTGTCTAAATTATTTGGAATTTTCATCATTGGAATATGAATGGCATCTTTTATCGTTCCAGTTTCAATAATTTCTTCTTTTTCTCTTACATCAATGACAAATGGTTTTTCTATTTTGTCTATTTCATTTACATTTATTTCTTTCATCTTTATCACCTAAAATTTTATAACTTAAAAAAGACCCCGAAGGGTCAAATATTATTTTACTGCTATTGCTTCGATTTCAAGAAGTCCATTCTTTGGAAGGTTGGCTACTTCAACACAAGATCTTGCAGGTTTATGTTCACTAAAATATTCTGCATAAACTTCATTTACTGCTGCAAAATCATTTACATCATCTAAGAATATATTAACTTTTACAACTTTTTCCATACTTGATCCTGCTTCTTCTAAAATTGCCTTGATGTTGTCAAGACTTCTTGCAGTCGCTTTTTTTATGTCATCAGATATAAGTTCTCCTGTTTCTGGAACAAGTGGAAGTTGTCCTGATGTAAAAATAAATCCATTTACTTCTGTTGCTTGTGAATAAGGACCTACTGCTGCAGGTGCTTTGTCTGTGTGTAGTGTTTTAACCATTATTATTCCTCCTCAATATTTTCATTATTTTCGCTACTTTCCCACAATCTTTCAAGATTATAATATTCTCTTTCATCTTTGTGGAATACATGAACTATTATATCACCAAAATCTAAAATTATCCATCTGCTAGAATTTTTACCTTCACTATTAAGTGGATTTATTCCCTTTTCTGAAAGCTTTTCATCAATTTCTCTTGCGAGTGCATCAACTTGTGTTGAAGAACTTCCACTAACTATTACAAAATAATCTGCAATAGACGTCATGCCCTTGATGTCTAAAACTTTAATATCAATTCCCTTTTTAGATTCACAAGATTTTACAATAATATCTAACTTTTCTTGTACTGTCATTTTGCCTCCTATTTAAAATTATTTTCTAAAAGCATTACCTGTATTTTATTATCATCTGGAACGAAATAGGATACTCCTCCCATATATTTTGGAATACCTGGAAGTGTATTTGTAACAATATCTTCACTTGTTATGCCACGCATTTTTATTGCAATTTTGGCAAGTTTTTTTGCCGGAATATTATTTTCAGAATAATTAACATAAGAACTCATAAGAAGTGGCGCCTTCAATAAAGTTTTTGGTTCCTTCATTTTAGAAAGAAGAGATGACATAAACTGTTGTTGTGCTTTTACTCTGCCAAGGTCTGCATCAGGGTATCCCTTTCTATATCTCAAAAAACCTATGGCATCATTTCCTTTTAAAGTCTGCGTTCCCTCTTTTATATCAATTTTTAATGGTGGGTCTGCTGTTGGATCTTCGTAATTCATATCAAGAGGAACATCAACTGTCACGCCACCAATTTTATCTACAACATCTTCTACAAATCTATAATCCACTGTTACATAATATTTTATATCTGTTCCTAGTAAATTATTTACAGTATCTAAAGTGAGTTCACTTCCTCCATACTTAAAGGAATGATTGATTTTGGTCTTCTTATAACCCTTTATGGAACTATAAGTATCTCGTGGAATTGAAATAATATTTACCTTGCCACTTTTACAATCAACATTTACTACCATAATAGTGTCAGATCTTGCATTATCAGCTTTTCTTGAATCAAGAGAGTCCACTCCAAGCATCAAAAATTGTAAATTTTCTTTTCCATCATCAATTTTATCTTCTTCATTATCATTTAAAAAATAAAAATAGCCAGCAAATCCAATAAGAGCTAAAATTATAATTACTAATATTGTAGTAAGAAAAGATTTAAAAAAAGTTTTCAATTACTCATCTCCTCATAAAAATTTCTAGCAAGTACTGTTTCTACGACAATATATTTGTCTTTCTCAACTAAAAATTTTAGAGTATTGTTAAGTGCAAAATACATTGCAGAATCTAAATCTTTTTTTGCAAGCTTTCTTGCAACATCTACTCCATCAAAGTTTCTCATAGGTTCAATATAATCTGCCAAAAAAATAATTTTCTCAAGATCACTCATATTAGGTCTTCCTGTTGTATGATATGATATTGCATTTAAAATATCTTCGTCATCTATTCCATATAAATTTTTTGCCATTACTCTTCCTAAATGAGAGTGTATAATTTGAGGAGCCCTTTTCATCTCTTCTGTAATCAAAAGGCCCTGATTTTTTGCTTCCTTAATAAGTTTCTTTTCATCTCTAATTTTTGCACAATCGTGTAAAAATCCTGCAATCTCCGCTTTTTCTGGATCAACACCATATATATTTGCAAGATCTATTGCAACATCTCTTACACGAATTGTATGGAGGTATCTTTTTTCTCCAATTCTTTCACAAGTTTCAGATTCAAATTTTTTTAAGTCATTGTTCAACTTTGTAAAACCCGCTTTCTTTTATATAATTCACCACATTATTTGGAATTAAATATCTAACAGATTTTTCATCCCTAATTCTTGTTCTTAGTTCCGTAGAAGAAATTTCATAAAGAGGTGTGTGAATAATCTCAACTATTGTACCATAATTTTCTCTCAAAAATTTCAGCTCTCTATTTATTTCATCAATATCAATATACTTTGGTCTAAGAGCAACTACAAATTCAATTTCTCTTGAAAGTTCTTCAATTTTTCTCCAAGTTTTCAGTTGAAATAAAGTATCCAAACCTATTAAAAAAAATAATTTTTGATTTTCATAGATTTTCTTAAGTTCTATAATTGTATCTACTGTATATGACAAATTAACTCTATTTGTTTCAATATCAGAAATTTCAAAATCTGGATTTGAACTTATTGCTAGCTTTACCATATTGTATCTATCTATTGCAGACACATCTAAACTCTTGTGCGGAGGATTTCCCGTTGGTATGAAAATAACTTTATCAAGACCCAGTTCTTCTTTTAAATATTCACAAATCATCAAATGACCAAAGTGAATTGGATTAAAAGTTCCTCCAAAAATTCCATACTTTTCCATTACAATTCTATCTTTTTATTTTCTTTAGATTCTCTATAAATTGTAAGTTTTTTGCCAATTTTTTGCACAAATTCTGCACCAGTAGCATCCAAAATTTCATCTACAATTTCATCAACTTCCACTGGTGCATTTTGTAAAACATTTATTTTTACAATTTCATGATCTTCCAAAAGTATATCTATTTGTTTTAAAAATCCATCGTTTATACCATCTTTTCCAAGTTGAATAAGTGGATCCATATTGTGAGCAAGACTCTTTAAATATGCTCTTTCTTTTCCTGTTAACATTCTATCTCCTATTCAAAAAATTCAAATTCGTATCCGCCAATAAATACTGAACCGCCATCATTTACGCCAAGTTCTTCCAACTTTTCAACTACTTTATTCTTTCTAAGATTTTCTTGGAAATATTTTAGTGAATCGTAATTTTCAAAATTAGTAGACCTCAAAAGCTTGTCGATGTAAGGTCCCTCTACAAAATAATTTCCATTTTCTTTGAAGACTCTTATACCCTCTTCCTTTACAACTTCTTCAACATGCTCTTTATCATAAGTTTCGTATTCACTAAAATCAACTTCTTGCAAGTTTTTATAAGTTTCTATCATCAATTTATCCAAGTTTTTTGTTGTAGCAGCTGAACCTGCAATTATTTTGTATTTATCGCCAAGTTCCTTTTCTAGCTTTTTAAGATTTTCCTCTGCTCCTGGCACATCCATTTTATTTGCAAAAATAATTTGTTTCTTTTCTGCAAGTCTTTCGTTATAATTAAAAAGTTCTTCGTTTATCTTGTAAAAATCTTCTAATGGATCTCTTCCCTCAGAACCAGAAATATCTAAAACATGAATCAAAATTCCTGTTCTTTCAATATGTTTTAAAAATTCATCTCCAAGACCAATTCCTTCTGATGCCCCTTCAATAAGACCAGGTATATCAGCAATTACAAAGGACTCCCCTTCGTCAATTTTTACAACTCCAAGATTTGGTGAAAGTGTTGTGAAGTGGTAATTTGCAATCTTTGGTCTTGCAGAAGTCACTATGGAAAGAAGTGTAGACTTGCCTACATTTGGAAAACCTACTAACCCAACATCTGCAAGAAGTTTTAATTCTAAAATAACTTCTCTTTCTTCTCCAATATTTCCTGCTTGTGCAAAAGCGGGTGCCTGTCTAGTTGAAGTCTTAAACCTTGCATTGCCAAGACCACCCTTCCCACCTTTACAAACAGTTACAGACATATTGTCCTCTTTTAAATCATAGATGACTCCCTTAGTATTTGCATCTCTAATGAGAGTTCCAACAGGAACTTTTAAAATTATATCTTCGCCATCTTTCCCAAACTTTAATTTATTCATGCCATTTTGTCCATTTTCGGCTTTATATTCTCTTTTATATCTAAAATCCATCAAAGTGTGAAGTCCAGAGTCAGTCATTACAATTACATCTCCACCTCTGCCACCATCGCCTCCAGCTGGTCCACCTGCTGGTTCATACTTTTCTCTACGCCATGCGACAGCACCATCGCCACCTTTTCCGGCTTTTAATTTTATTTTTGCTA
The DNA here is from genome assembly GCF_900106515.1 of Peptoniphilus lacydonensis. GTDB lineage: Bacteria > Bacillota > Clostridia > Tissierellales > Peptoniphilaceae > Peptoniphilus_A > Peptoniphilus_A lacydonensis. Next base: position 1,449,651 of record NZ_FNWF01000003.1, on the reverse strand, counting down.
TATCTATAAACATAATTACCTCGTATTTTTTCTTATTATAACACAGATATGTAATGAAAACTTGAACCTTATGTTAAATATGTAAAATCTTGGTGAAATTTTAGACTTTACAAAGTGCAAAAAAATAAAGCAAGGTTTCCCCTGCTTCCTTCTTATGCTTCAACTTTTTCTTCTACATATACATTAGCGAATTTCTTTCCGCCTTTGCCCTTAGTTGTGAATCTTAAAACTCCATCGGCTGTAGCAAATAAAGTGTCATCAGAACCCTTCATAACATTTTCTCCTGGATGGATTTTTGTTCCTCTTTGTCTTACAAGAATATTTCCTGCTAGAACAAATTGACCGTCGCCTCTTTTAACTCCAAGTCTTTTTGAGTTTGAATCACGACCATTCTTAGAAGAGCCTGCTCCCTTTTTTGAAGAAAAAAGCAATAAATCAAATTTAATCATTTTGCACCTCCACATCCTTTAGTGTCAAATAATTTGGATAAGCTTCATTTATAAGCTCAATCCCCATAATCATAAATTCAAAACAAGTTTGAATATCATTTCTTCTATAAATATTACTATTTAAAATTTCTATTTTTAACAATCCGTCGCCTTGAACATCTTTTATTTCACTCTCCTCTACTCCAAGCTTATTTATAAGTGTAAAATAAAAAGTTTGAGTGAGAGTAGATATGCTAGAGCATACAATTTTTTCAAATTCACCCTCTGCATGACCACAAGACTTAAATCCACAATAATAATTTCCCTTTTTATAAAGGTCAATAATAGTCATTAGTTAATACCTGAAATTTCAACTAAAGTGTATGGTTGACGGTGTCCATTTTTCTTTCTTTCATTTTTCTTAGATTTGTACTTGTAAACAATAACTTTTTTTGCTTTACCTTGTGCCAATACTTTGGCTTCAACTTTTGCACCATCGATATATGGAGAACCTACTTTAGGTTCGTCACCAGATACAAATAATACTTTGTCAAAAGTTACATTGTCGCCTTCATTTACATCTAATTTTTCAACTTTAATTTTGTCACCAGCTTCAACAGTATATTGTTTTCCACCTGTTTCAATAATTGCGTACATTGTAGCACCTCCTCATTACAAGACTCGCCATCCTAGGTACCGAAGTTTTAAAACCTATTCTGTGCGGTTACATCAATGTATTTTACCATAATCTTATCCTTTTGTAAATAAAATTATAGATACTTTACATATATTTAAAAATTTTCTGAAACTTTTTATAAAAATAAGCAGGCTCTTACCTGCTTAGATTTTATCCTTATTTAATAAAACTTTCAATTATATATTTATCATTCAGTAATTGTTTTATTTTTTATTTCTTCTTTAAGTGATGTGACAAATTCATCTATGTCAACATCCTTAACTTCTTCTCCACTTCTCTTTCTAACAGAAAGTTTTCCAGAAGTTTCTTCTTTTTCTCCAATTACTAACATATAATTAATTTTCTTAACTTGTGCTTCTCTAATTTTGTATCCAACTTTTTCTGCACGACCATCAAGGTGAACTCTAAGTCCTTCTTCGTGAAGTTTATCTGCGATTTTTTCTGCGTAATCTTTAAATTTGTCAGATACAGGAATTACTTCAACTTGTACTGGAGATAACCATAGTGGGAATTTACCTGCAAAATGTTCAATTAATATACCCATAAATCTTTCAACTGATCCAAGAAGTGCTCTGTGAAGCATCACTGGTCTTTGTCTTTCTCCATCTTCGTCTACATAAGTTAAGTTGAAGTTTTCTGGAAGTTGGAAGTCAAGTTGAATTGTACCACATTGCCAAGTTCTTCCTATTGCATCTTCTAAGTGAAAGTCAATCTTTGGACCATAAAATGCTCCATCGCCTTCATTAATTGTATATGGCAAATTCTTTTCTTCTAATGCTTCTTTAAGTGACTTTTCAGCCAAATTCCATGATTCAAGGTCCCCCATGTAATCATCTGGTCTTGTTGAAAGTTCAATTGTGTACTTAAATCCAAAAGTGCTATATAAATAATCGGCAAGGTCAATCATCTTAAACACTTCATCTTTTATTTGTGATGGTAAACAATATACATGGGCATCATCTTGAGTAAATGTTCTTACTCTAAATAGACCATGAAGTGCTCCAGAAAGTTCGTGTCTGTGAACTATCCCATATTCTGCAAGTCTTATTGGAAGATCTCTGTAAGAGTGATTATTTGAATTGTAAACTAAAATTGATCCAGGGCAGTTCATTGGTTTTACTGCGTAATCTGCATCGTCAATCTTTGTAAAGTACATATTGTCTTTGTAGTGATCCCAGTGACCTGATCTGTGCCACAAATCTTCATTCAAAATAATTGGAGTTAAAATTTCTCCATATCCATTTTCTTCGAGAACATCTCTCCACCAATTTAATAAAGTGTTTCTTAAAATCATTCCATTTGGGTGAAAGAATGGGAATCCAGGTCCTTCTTCGTGCATACTAAATAGATCTAGCTCTTTTCCAAGCTTTCTGTGATCTCTCTTTTCAGCCTCTTCACGTCTTTCAATATATTCATCTAATTGTTTTTGTTTTTCAAAAGCTATTCCATAAATTCTTTGAAGCATTTTTTTATTTGAGTCGCCTCTCCAATATGCTCCCGCAATTGAAAGAAGTTTTATTGCCTTTATTTTTTTAGTTGATAGAAGATGTGGTCCCTTGCAAAGATCGACAAAATCTCCAATTTTATACATTGTAATCTTTTCATCTTCTTTTAAATCTTCAATTAACTCAACTTTATAATCTTGATTTTTTTCTTTGAAATAATTAATTGCTTCTTCTCTTGAAACTTCTATCTTTTCTACTGGAAGGTCTTTCTTAGCAATTTCTTTCATTTTATCTTCTATTGCCTTTAGATCTTCTTCAACAAATCTGTGATCTAAATCTAAATCGTAATAAAATCCTGTTTCAGTTGAAGGTCCAATGGCAAATTTTGCTTCTGGGTAAAGTTCTTGGATGGCATAAGCCATAATGTGAGATGCAGTGTGCCATAAAATTCTTTTTCCTTCATTGTCTTCAAATTTTACAACTTTAAAGTCGCTATCTTCATAAACTTCATCTTCTAGTCCTAAAATTTCTCCATTTACAACTGCTCCAAGAGAATCTCTTAATAATCCTTTAGAAATATCTCCTGTAATTTGTGACACTTTAACTCCACTTTCGTATTCTTTTCGTGATCCATCTGGATATTTAATAATCATTTTCTTCCTCCTAAAATTAAAAAAATAAAATAAAAAAGCCATCATCCCAAAGGACGATGACCGTGGTTCCACCTTAATTAAACTCAAGGGATTTAACGCATCCATACGCCATAGTTTGCTATGGGACTCCAAGTTAGTTTTCAAAAATATAAAATTAGAAATTTGCAGCGACCATTTCCTCTCTTAAAATTTTATAAATTTTACTCTTCTTATCAAAGCCATTTTTTAAAATTGCTATTATAATATCATAAAGTTTTTATATCTTCAAGAATATTTTGAAAGAATTTATCATTTCTCTCGCCTTTTTATATTACCCAAGCTAAATTTTTTAAAACACGATCTTTCTTTTTTTTGATATAATTTATGAAGAAAAAATTATTTGGAGGCAAGTATGAAAAATAAGTTAAAATATTTTATCATTGCTCTTATCATTATGGGATCTATTCCTATTCTACCTGTCTTTGAAGATGATTTTTTTGGATTCTTTGCCTTTATAAATTTTTATGGGCTTAGCCCCTTTGTCTTGCCCCTTTTAATTTCTCTGCCCTTCATATACAAAAATAAAAGTTTTTATTTTTTATATTTTTCCTTATCCCAATCCTCTACAACAACTTTTTTATCTTCTATTTTTTTAAAGTTGTGGACTACTCCTTCACTTCAATTATATTTTTTGTACTTGGCCTGGTCTTGTCCCTTTACTTATTAAAGGGAAAGAAAAAAACTCCCTAAGAGAAGTTTAAACTATTTTATAAAATAATCCTTTGAGGAGATGTAAAAGTAAAATGGACTACAAAACCCAAATTAAAATGTTCAAGCATTTAATTCCTATTGGTGAGAGAGATTCAAAAGACCTTATAGATTATCTCAAAAATAAATTTGATGTTGTTGAAATTAATTTTTCAGAACTACCTCCTTACAAGAGAGATATGCTTAGTGAAAATGCAAAATATTACGTAGGAAATGTTAAGTTAAATGTTGAGATAAAAGAAATGTCCTTTCGTCTCTTTAAAATTATAGAAAATGAAAAAAGTATAGAATATGTAGATCCACATGAAGCTGAACATGGTAATTTCCTTTTTTTTATACTTGAAGAAAAGACTAAATATATGTCTACAAATAGTGGTAGACTTCTAACAGAGATGACTTATGTTTCTGGGGTTTCTAAAGAATCTTACCTTGAAGAAGATTTAGTTTTTAAAGATTTGCTTTTTAAGTTAATGTTTGATTATATCGATGACAATAAATTTTTATATAAAAAAATTCTTCAAAACAAAGTAAATAGATAGTATATGTTTATAAATATCCTAATAATTATATTATAAATAAAAGATGTATTAAAAGAAGGGAATTAACCCTTCTACATACCATCTTTTATATTTGTCACTTTTACAAAGGTCTTAAATAAAATAAATAGAACCAAAGTCTTCTATTGGGTCTTTCGATAAAATTTCAATTTCATAATTATATTTTTTTATTATTTTTAAAATTTCTTCATGGGATGAGTGATGAGAAAAATCTCCTGTGAAGAAAATTTTTTTGCCCAAGACTCCACTCGCCCCACCAATAAAACCATAATTAAAATTTTCTAATCTTATATCACCATGATTTATTTTATAAATTGGAACAAAATCTTTTAGACTTTCATAAATTCCTCCATCACTTGTGATTATAAAATCATCTGTCACAAGAGATGAACATTTTGCATAGCCCTGCTTAATATTTATCATTTCGTATCCATAATTTTTGTAGTAATCTAAAAGAACTTCATCTGTGTACTTCAAATTGTGGATAAAATAATTTTTAAATCTAAAGGCATTTAGTGGAATGTCAAGAGGATACTTTGCTCCTAGTTTTGATTTTGATGGGATAATATTTTTATCTAAAAAAATTTTTTTGTAATATTTTAAGTTATCTCTATCGACAACAATTTCGCCATCTGGAAGTGGATGGACTAAAATATCTGTGTGAGAATCTAGTCCCTTCATTAAGTTTTTATTTGATTTAGTTCTCACAAGATTCCCGTATTCTTTTAATTTCTTGCAAGATTTTTCTGGAAAATTTTCTGCAACAATTACATAATTCATTTCATCATCTCATAAATTATAATTGAGGCAGCTACATTTGCATTTAAGGAATCCACATTTTCACTAATTGGTATATTTAAAAAACTATTTGCGTGGGACATCAAAAAATTTGAAACTCCCTTTGCCTCATTTCCAATTACAACAATATCCTTATCTTTAAATTCATAATCTCTTGTTGATGTGGAGTTATCAAGAGAAGTAGCAATAATATTAAAATCTAAATTTACTAAGCTTTCTCTACTCATAAAATAAATTGGCACTTTAAAAATTGAAGACATAGAAGACCTAACTGTCTTTGGATTGTAAAGGTCGCAGGAATTTTCTGAAATTATAACTCCATCTAATTTAAAAGCATCAGCAGAACGAATTATTCCACCAAGATTTCCCGGCTCTCTTATATCATCGAGATATAAAAATTTTCCATTTTTTTCATTGAATTCTCTGTGAATTTCTTTATAGTATGCAATTATTCCTGGAGAAGTTTTTGCATCACAAAGCCCGTCAAAAATTTTGTCTGAAAAAATTAAAATTTTGTCTTTATCTATATTTTTTAAAATATTTTCAAATTTATTTTCTTTATAAGAGAATTCACTTAAAGCAATATATTCTACTTCACATTCACTTGCTTCCTCAATTACTACTGGCTTTTCCACCATGAATAATCTATGTTCTTGCCTGTATTTCTTCTCCTTTAAACTTTTTAAAAACTTATATGTATCATTATTCTTACTTGTAATTATCATTTTTCTCCTCAACCTATAAATAAAAAAGCCCCGAAGGGCTCTTCTCTTAAAAATTATAAAAATTTACTCTTGTCTTTTAAATACTCTTTGATATCTATAACTTCTCCGCTTTCCATAATTATTTTAAAAGAATAATCATATACATAAGCTGCAGAAATTCCAAGAAGTGATGCAGGAAGTGCCAAAATCATTCCAATAGCAGATGTTGTAAGTGAAAGAGATAAAACTGTTTCGTTATCCTTTTCGACAACAAGTCTTCTTGCATTTCCCTTTCTCCAAATTTCTTTTATTGCATCTACAATTTCATCAAGATAATTTACAACTTCATCTACATATTCTTTTCCAGCTCTTCTTTTTTTCTCATTTGAAGATTTTTCTTCTTCATCTTCAAAAACTTTGGAATCTTCCTCTTCGAAAAAGTTTTGATTTTCTTTTTCTTCATATTTTCCGTCATTAATATATTCAATTGCTAGATCAACATCGCCATCACTATCTAGTAGAGCCTTTCTCACTATACCATAGCTTGCACCAGTAGTATTTATTACATAATCAATTTTTGTCATATTAATCATAATATCACCTCCCAAGATATCTACCCAAAAAAATCTCTTTTAAAATTATTTATTTTCCACTTTTTGTGCATTTTCGCCATTATTATTTTGATTTGAATATGCGTCTTCATCTATTGGTTTTTCATAAAATACATGACTTTCATCATCAACTACTGAAATAAAAGTCTTTCCTGGATAAAATTTAATTTCATTTCCATCTTCATCTTTAAAAATTGTCCTAGCATCTTCATTTGCTTTTTCCCAAGTTATCTCACTTAGTTTTCCCCCTTGAAGAAAAAGACCTTTCCCGCTGCCAATGTTGTCTAATTTTAATGTTCCCTTAGGACCAGCGACAACTGCCTTTTGAAAAAGTACTAAAACATTTGTCGTACCAATTTCAACTCCTGATGATTCATCTATAACAACTTCTCCTTGTCTATTGTATTGATATTTATTTGTATTGGCATTATAAATAAACTTTGTCTTATACCTTGGATTGAAGTTTAATTCAATTTCATTTACATCAATTCCTTTTGCCTTTTCATCATCTTCTTTAAAGGAAAGTGATGCGTTGTTATCCATTGTATTTATATCTTTTTTATTTAAATACTCAATCATTTCTGGTAGTGCAATATATCCATTGTGAGGAGCAAATTTCCCCACATCTTTGTTTCTATGAAAAATTATTCCTTCCAATGCAATTCCATCTAAGTCCACAACGTTTCTCTTGTGAATTTCAGCAAGTCCAGCTTCACTGCCGCCCCAATGAATGTAAACAGCATTATATTCCTTTGCTGTATCAACAAAGTAAGGTCTTGCAGAGCGAACTGGTCCTATTACATCTGGATAATTTTGTTGAAATAAAAGCATATATCTTGTATATTCGCCCTCAGCACGATATTCATAAATAACATCGCAAGGATCAAGTCCAGATTGTGGTCTTGCATCATCGTGATTATCTATCATAACTGCATAAATTTTATTCTTTGATATATCTTCTTTTGTTTCTTCATGCCTAAGTGGCGAATAATAAACTACTTTTTCTGGTTCCTTTTTTGTTTCTACTTCTGCTTTTTTATTTGTTGTATCTTGATTACATGCCACCAATGTCATTGCCATAGCAGCACAAATCATAATCTTATGTAATTTTTTCAATTTTTTACCTCTCTTCTCACTTTATCTATTTTATTTTAATTTATATCATTAAATATGTAAATAGTGCATAAACTTTTATGACAAAAAATCTAAACTTCAGAAACTATTTAAAAATATTTCCATATAAAAAATAAAGCTGCAAAATATGCAGCCCTACAATTAATTTTCCTCTGTAAATTTTTTAATATCTTTATTTGAACCTAAAACTGTTAAAATATCTTCCTCTTTAATTTTAAAATTAGATTCTGGATTTACAAAATTTTCTCCTTCTCTTTTTACCATTAACAAATTAAAATTGTAATCTTCTCTAAGTCTTAGTTCCTTTATTTCTTTTCCATTCATCTTTGGAATTGCTTTAAAATCATAAATACTATATCCTTTAGATATTTCATTAGAATCCAACAAACTGTCATTTGACAAATTATTTGCAAGTCTATACCCAATATCTCTCTCAGGAAATATAATTTTATCTGCACCACATTTCAATAAAATTTTACCAAATCTATAAGACGGTGCCTTTGCAATAACCCTATCAATTCCAGCTTCTTTAGATGCGAGAACTGCCATTATTGCAGCAGCTAAATTTTCGCCAATTGCCACAACTGCAACATCATAATTTTTAAGTGCAAGCTCTTCCACTGCTTTCTCATCTTCAAGATCACATACAATTGCCTCAGTTACTTTTTCAGAAATTAAATCAATTTTTTCTTGATCTAAATCTATTGCTACAACTTCATTTTTCAATTCATACAATCTCGTGGCAACAGTAGAACCAAATCTACCACATCCAAATACAATAAATGTCTTCATAATTACCCCACTATAATTTTACCTTCTGAATATCTCGTATGCTTCTTTGTCTTTCTATTTAAAATTCCTATACCTAAAGTTGCTGCTCCAACTCTTCCAAGATACATTAATACTATTAAAATCACTTTTGAAAAAGAACTCAAATTCCCAGTAATGCCTCTACTTATACCAACTGTTCCAAAAGCTGAAACAATTTCATATAATATATCTATATACAAAAATTGTCCATGTTCAATAATTGTAATAACTAGTGATGCAAGTATAATTATTCCACTTCCAAGTGAAAATATACACAAAGACTTCAAAAGTGCGTCGCGAGATATAGTTTTGTGAAATATTTCTGTATCTTCATTTCCTCTTAAAACAGAAATAGTAGAAAACAATAACACTCCAAAAGTAGTCGTCTTAATTCCTCCACCAGTTGACGCCGGAGATGCTCCAATAAACATTAACATAATAGTAACAATCAAAGAACCCTCTTGCATCTTCCCTATGTCTATCGTATTAAATCCTGCAGTCCTTGATGTCACAGACATAAAAAGAGAAGACAAAATCTTACCTTTAAGACTCAACCCTTCCATTGATGGACTATCATGTTCAATTAAGAAAAATGCAATTGCTCCAACAAGAATCAATATTGCTGTAATTGAAACAACTATTTTAGAATGAAGCGTTAGATTCTTAAATTTTCTTTTTTTGTAAATATCAATAAAAACTGTAAACCCAAGTCCACCAAAAATTATTAAAAGTGAAATTACAATATTAACAGTAAAATCAGAAACATAATTTGAAAGCGAATTTCCAATAATATCAAATCCAGCATTGCAAAAAGCTGAAATCGAATGAAAAAGCGAAAATAAAATTCCCTTTTTAAGCCCAAAGTCTGGAATGAATTTTGTTGAAAGTAAAATTGCCCCAATTAGTTCCACAATCAAACTAAATTTTATAATATAAATTACAAGTCTAATAATTCCCTTGCTTGTATCAGCATTTGTCTGTTCTCTTATAATTCTTCTTTCAGATATTCCAATTTTCTTGTTTAAAACCATGGCAATTAGAGATAAAAACACCATAGTTCCAAGCCCACCAATTTGAATTAAAATAATAATTACACATTTACCAAAGGCAGTCCACTGAGTTGCCGTATTAGTCACAATAAGACCTGTGACACATGAAGCTGAAGTTGATGTGAAAAACGCATTTAAAAAGCCTATACTTTCTCCATTTGCACTTGCTGCTGGAAGATTTAATAAAATAGCTCCCAATAAAATTAGTGCAAAAAAAGAAAGACAAACTATTAAAGGTGGATTCTTTTTTAATCTTCTAATCATAATATCCTCATTATACAATTTTTTAAAATTTAAATGGAAAAAGACTCCCAAAGGGAGTCCTAATTATTGTTCTTTTGCAACATCAACTAATTTTGCAAAACCTTCTGGATCATTAATTGCCATTTCAGAAAGCATTTTTCTATTAATATTTATATTTGCCTTTTTAAGACCTGAAATAAATTTTGAATAGCTCATTCCATTAAGTCTTGCAGCTGCATTAATTCTTGCAATCCAAAGTTTTCTAAAATCTCTTTTTCTTTGTTTTCTACCGATGTATGAATAGTTAAGAGATTTCATAACAGCTTGATTTGCAGTTCTATATAATTTTGATTTAGCACCAAAATATCCTTTAGATTGCTTTAGAATATTTTTATGTCTTTTTTTGGCGTTAACGCCTCTTTTTACTCTAGCCATCTTTACCTCCTATTAAGGAATCATGTGATCGATTCTCTTTTGATCACCTTTAGAAACTGTACTACTTTTTCTAAGTTTTCTTAGTCTTTTAGCAGTTTTCTTACCTGTTAAATGTCCTTTATAAGCATAAAATCTCTTAAGCTTGCCAGAACCTGTTCTCTTAAACCTCTTAGCGGAAGCTCTGTGAGTTTTCATCTTTGCCATAAAAATCCTCCTTATTTATCAGACTTGTCATTGTCTTTTTTTTCTGAAAGGAACATCACTAGATTTCTTCCTTCCATCTTAGGTTTTTTGTCCACAACTCCATACTCAGAAATTAAATCTACAAACTTATCGAGAACTTCGCGTCCAAGATCAGTGTGACCCATTTCTCTACCTCTAAATCTAACTGCAACTTTAACCCTATCACCATTTTTTAAGAAATCAATAGCTCTATTAGCTTTTGTATTTAAATCGTGATCCTCAATATTGGGAGTAAGTCTTAATTCCTTTATATTGATTACCTTTTGTTTTTTTCTTGCTTCTTTTTCTTTTTTCTCCATGTCGTATCTGTATTTACCATAATCCATTAAACGACACACTGGTGGTTTTGCGTTTGGCGCAACTTTAACTAAGTCCAGTCTTTTAGATATAGCCAAATCGATTGCTTGATTTGTAGCAACAACACCTAATTGATTGCCCTCATCATCTACTAATCTGACTTCCCTTTCTCTTATCTCTTCATTAATTTGAAGTTCTTTAATTTCTAAGCACCTCCGTAAATTAAAAAAGCGAGCACACAAAGATGCCCGCAAATTCATCATAATTTTAAAATAACCTAAATGACTTCGCCATTAGGTGAGAAGCGGACTTCTTCTTTAATAACAAACGATATGATAACACAAAGTTTATTAATTGTCAAACATTTTACACTAAAGATTTTATTTTTTGATATAAAAGATCTATTGCAACTTCATTGTCCCCACCTTCAGGAATAATAACATCTGCATACCTCTTTGAAGGTTCAACAAATTGAAGATGAGAAGGTCTAACAGTCTTCATATATTGATCAATAACTGAATCAAGTGACCTTTCTCTCTCTTTCATATCTCTTTTTATCCTTCTGATAATTCTAACATCAGAGTCTGTATCTACAAAAACTTTTATATCCATAATGTCAATTAAATTCACTTCACTAAAAATTAAAATGCCTTCTAAAATAATTATTGGCTTTGGAAAGACTATTTCTCTTTCTCTTTTTCTGTTATGAAGTGCAAAATCATAAATAGGTTTTTCAATTTCTCTTCCAGATTTTAAAAGTTTTAAATGATTATACAAAAGATCGTTGTCAAAGGCAAGTGGATGATCATAATTTGTATTTACTCTCTGTTCAAATTTCAAATTAGATTGATCTTTATAATAAGAATCTTGCTCAATTACAGAAACATTATCTCTCCCAATAAGTTCTATTAATTTTTTAGTAACAGTGCTCTTACCGCTGCCACTTCCTCCGCAAATCCCAATAATACAAGCTTTACTCGTCATTCTCTCTCCTCAAAATAAATCCCTTTTTGACAGGTTTATCTATTTTTATTTTAAAAATTTGCTTAGCTTTATTTGCAACTTCTATTTCTCTATCTTTATCATCATACATCTCTTGTATATTATAATTAAAATGTTTTATACCAGGGCCAAAAATTTCTATATCTTCTCCCTTAAAAATCCTATTTCTCTGTTCTATGGTTGCAACCTTTGTATCATTATTATAATCTAAAACAATCCCAACAAAATCATAACCTCTTATATAAGAATTATCTTCATAAACTTGAGAATTCTCATTAGCTTTTCCATAAAAGAAACCAGTTGTAAAATCTCTGTGACTTACTTTTTTAATTTCTTCTAAAAGATATGGATCATATTTATAATTTTCTGGGTCTTCATAATATGCATCAATTGCCATTCTATAAGATCTTATAACTGTTGCAAGATAGTACTCACTTTTAACTCTGCCTTCAATTTTTAAACTAGAAATTCCAGCACGAATCATATCGTCAATGTGTTCAATCATACACAAATCTTTAGAATTCATTATAAAAGTACCTTCATCATGCTCTTCTATTGGAAAATATTCTCCAGGTCTTTTCTCCTCAACAAGATGATATTTATATCTGCAAGGCTGTGCACAATCGCCCATGTTAGCATCTCTTCCAGTCATATAATTCGAAAGAAGACATCTTCCAGAATAAGACATACACATAGCACCATGAGCAAAAGTTTCAATTTCAATTTCATCTCCAACATTTTTTATAATATCAGAAACTTCCTCTAAACTTAGTTCTCTAGCCATTACAACTCTTTCTGCTCCAAGGTCTTTCCAAAACTTTACCGTTTCTACATTTGTAACAGAACCTTGTGTAGAAATGTGAATAGGAAAATTAGGTGCAACCTTTTTAACTTTCATAAACATACCAGGATCTGCAACAATTAATGCATCAACACCAATATCATTTAATTTTTCAATATATTCTTCAACTCCAACTATATCCTTGTCGTGAGGAATAATATTTAAAGTTACATGGATCTTTTTTCCTCTTTCGTGCAAATAATTTGTAGCCCACTTTATATCTTCCACGGAAAAATTCTTTGAAGCCTTTCTAAGCCCAAAGCTTTCTCCACCAAGATAAACAGCATCAGCTCCATACTCTACTGCAGTTTTTAATTTATTCATATCACCAGCTGGTGCTAAAAGTTCAATTTTCTTCATCTTTTCTCCTAACTAAAAGTATCCCATCTCCTATGGGGACAACAGAAGATATAAAATTATCATCTTCTGAAATATCACTTAAAAAATTCCTAAGTCTTTTAACAATAGTCTTCTTTCTCCTCACAATGAGCTTATCTTCTGCGACCATTCCTTTAAATAAAACATTGTCACAAATTATAATACCATCTCTATTTAAATTTTTTAAAGCAGAATCAAAATATTTTTTGTACTGCCCCTTTGCAGCATCTATAAAAATTAAATCGTATTTTTCTTCTAAATTTTCCAAAAAATCATAAGCGTCACTTTCATGGACACTTATAATTTCATCTAAACCTTCACTAGAAATATTTTTCCTAGAAATTTTTACCATTTCAGAATTTAACTCAACAGTATCAAATTTTTTTATACATTTATTTCTCTTCACAAAAGAAATTGATGAATAACCTATTGCAGTCCCAAGTTCTAAAATTTTTTTTGGTTCCTTCATTGAAATTAAAAAATTTATAAACTCTTCACTTTCCCTCTCTACAATTGGAACATGATTTTCTTCTGCATACTCAATCATTTCCAAAAGTTTTTCATCGTGAACTTCTTTTAAATTTCTTAAATAATTTTCTATATAATCATAATTTATATTTGGCATAATTCCTCTAAAAAAGGGAACCTTATAGATTCCCTAAATATCCTAAACCTCCATAATAATTGGCAAAATCATAGGATTTCTCTTTGTATTTTTCAAAATATATGATCTAAGATTATCTCTAATGTCAGACTTTAATCCATTCCAATCCTTTAAATTTTCATTAGATTCCTCTTTTAATATCTTTCTGACAACATTTTTTGCATCCTCAATCAAATCTTCAGACTCTCTAACATATACAAATCCTCTTGAAATAATATCTGGTCCAGAAACAACTTTGCCTTCTTTTGTTATAGTTATAACTACAATTATAAGTCCGTCTTCTGAAAGATGTTTTCTATCTCTAAGTACGATATTTCCAACATCTCCAACTCCAAGACCATCAACTAAAATATTGCCAGAAGGAACATCTCCTACAAGTTTTGCATCTTTTTGCGAAATTTCAAGACAATTTCCATTTTCCATTATAAAAATATTGTCTTCAGGTATTCCCATTTGTGCTGCAATTTTTGCATGTTTCATTAGATGTCTAACTTCTCCATGAGCTGGAATAAAATATTTTGGTTTAATTAAGCTCAAAATAAGTTTTAATTCTTCTTGACAAGCATGACCAGACACGTGAATTTCTGATAGAGTTTCATATATTACTTTTGCTCCTCTTTCGAGTAGTCTATTTATAACTTTCGTAACTGCATTTTCATTACCTGGTATTGGTGTTGCAGAAAGAATTATAGCATCATTTGGAGTAAGTTCTATTTTTCTGTGCTCACCATAAGCAATTCTAGTTAAAGCTGACATAGGTTCGCCCTGTGAACCTGTGGTTATTAAAACAATCTCACTGTCATCATATTTATACATGTCTTTTATATCTACAAATGTATCTTTCTTAACTCTAAACTGTCCAAGTTTTTTCGCAGTTTCTGTGACATTTATCATAGACCTACCTGATAGTACAACTTTTCTACCATATTTTTCTGCAGAATTTATTATTTGTTGAACTCTATGAACATTTGATGCAAAAGTTGCAATAATAATTCTGTTTTCTGAAAGATTTTGAAAAAGTCTATTAAATGTTTCCCCTACTTTTGACTCACTCATCGTGTAGCCTGGTCTAAGTACATTCGTACTTTCTCCAATCATTGCAAGTACACCTTTTTCACCAATTTCTGCAATTCTTGTAAGATCGATTGGCTTTCCACTAATCGGTGTAAAATCTACTTTAAAATCTCCAGAGTGATAAACATATCCAAGAGGAGTTTTTATTGCAAGTGCACAAGCATCTGGTATAGAATGATTTACATTTATCCATTCAACTTCCATTTTGCCAAGTTTTACTACGTTTCCTGCACTTACAACATGAAGTTTATCTCTTGAAAGTCTATGTTCTTTTAATTTATTTTCTAAAAGACCAATTGTAAGAGCAGTACCATAAATATCTAAATCTAATTTTCTAAGAACATAAGGAATTGCACCAATATGATCTTCATGACCATGTGTTAGCACAAGTCCTCTTATTTTATCCTTATTATTTTCCAAATAAGTTACATCTGGTATTACTACATCAATACCAAGCATTTCATCTTCTGGGAATGTCATACCACAATCGACAATAATAATATCATCTCTATATTCTATGACCGTTAGATTCTTTCCAATCTCGTGAAGTCCTCCCAGTGGAATAATCTTCACTTTATTTGTATTTCTCATTAATTTGCCTTCTCCTCAAATTTGTGGCGGCAGTCTTCGCAATAACCCATAAATTTTAGAGTGTGGTCAATAATCTTAAAATTCTTTTCTCTTTCTATTTCTTCTTCCAATTCATTTAAATCGTCGGCATCAAATTCTTCTACTTTGCCACAATTTAAGCACACAAGATGATGATGTCTATGTCCTTCTTGCTTTAATCTAAGTTCATATCTAAGAATATTATCATCAAAAGCAATTTGATCCAAAATTCCTAATTTGTGAAACAATTGAACAGTTCTATAAATAGTTGCAATTCCCATTTCAGGATCTTTCTCAGCCACTAAATTATAGACTTCTTCTGTGGTAAGATGTTTATCTTGATTTTTCAAAAAAACTTCATAGACCCTAGCTCTTTGTTTTGTATATTTATATCCTGCGTCCTTTAGAATCTTCTTTACAGGATCAGTATTTAAATCCATACAGTCAATCACCCATCTATTTCATCTAAAAGTTCTTCATAAACTTTTTTTGCTTCATTTAACTCATAATCATCTATACCGGCAAGAAGTTCATTTCCAAACTCATCTTCTACCACTTTTAATATATAGATTTCTGGCTCTTCTTCATCTGTATAGAGTGCTACATAATCTGTATCGTCAATTGAAAATTTTGCATCTACAAAAAATTCAACTTTCTCATTATTTTCATCATACAATTTTATCTTTTCCACTATTATCACCTATAAATTAATTCTATCCAGATAGCTTTGCAAAATGTATGTTGCTGCAATTTTATCTATATATTTTTTTCTATTTTCTCTTCGAACAGAACCTTCTATTAGAACTTTCTCTGCCATTAAAGTAGTCATTCTCTCATCTACATACTCAATATCAACTTTGTATTTATTTTTTAATTTTTCTGCAAATTTAATGACTTTTTCACTTTGAGGTCCAATAGTATTGTTCATATTCTTGGGAAGACCTACCACTACTTTTTCTACATTATTTTCTTTTATTATGTCATGAATTTTATCATAGGCTATTTTATTTGATTCCCTTTTTATAGTAGTAAGAGGTTGTGCAGTAATCATAAGAGGGTCGCTTATTGCAACTCCAATCCACACATCTCCTACATCTAAGCCTAAAACTTTATTCATTTAACCACAACCTTTACAGGTACATATATAATATGTAAAAGAGATGGTCTAGCCATCTCAAAATTTTTCCAAATAAACTTTTAGCATCTCTTGTAAAAGCTCGTCACGCTCTATTTCTTGTATCATGGATCTTGCATTATCATGACTTGTTATATAAGTTGGATCGCCTGATAATATATATCCAATAATTTGGTCAGAAGGATTGTATCCTTTTTCCTCTAGAGCATTGTAAACAACTTTTAAAATACTCTTAATTCTTTCTTGTTCCAAAATGTTTTTTTCAAAAATTTGTGTATTATTGTTTTGATCCATAATTGCCTCCAAATAGATTATATCATAAAATATCTATTTTGATAATATTATAATAATTCACTTATTTTATTTAGAGCTTCATCAATCTTGTTTAAATCTTTGGCACCGGCGGTTGCCATATCAGGTCTTCCACCTCCACCACCACCGGCTACTTTTGCAATTTCTTTTATGAGTTTACCTGCTACAATTTTCTTTTCAACAAGATCCTTTGAAACTGCACATACAAAATTTAATTTATCATCATTTACAGTTGCAAATAAAACTACAACTGATCCAAGTTTATTTCTCACTTCATCAGCTAAATCACGAAGAGTATTCACATCAACTCCTTCGAATTTCTTTGTTACGTATTTTATACCATTTTTTTCTCTAACTGAATCTAAAATTCCAGAAATCTGATCTTTTGCCATTTCATGTTCAAGCCTGTCTATTTCTTTAGCCATTTCTTTTAAACTTTTATTATTTGACTTTATCTTTGAAATAATTTCATCTTTATTAGATTTTAATTCCCTTGCTATTTCATCTTGTTCGCTTTTTAAGGAATTTAAATAATTATATACTGCAGGCCCAGTAATAGCTTCTATTCTTCTTATTCCATTGCTGACTCCATTTTCAGATAATATTTTAAACATCAAAATTTCAGAAGTGTTTTTTACATGAGTACCACCACAAAGTTCTCGTGAGTAATCTCCCATGGAAATAACTCTAACTTCATCATGATATTTGTCTTCAAAAAGACCTATTGCACCCATTTTTTTAGCGCATTCAAGATTTGTAACTTTGGTTTCAACTGGAAGTGATTCGAATATTTTTTCATTTACAATATTTTCTACTTTTTCAATTTCTTCTCTAGTCATTGCTTCAAAATGGGAAAAATCAAATCTCATTCTATCATCCATAACAAGAGAACCAGCTTGATTTACATGATTTCCAAGTACATCTTTTAAAGCTCTGTGAAGAAGATGTGTTACTGAGTGATTTCTTCTAATATTATTTCTTCTCTTTGAGTCAATTATAACTTCTGCACGATTTTTCTCTAATTTTCCTTCTACAACTTCAACAAAGTGAAGATGCAGTCCATCTTTAGTTTTCTTAGTATCTGTGACCTTCAATTTAAATTTATCAGAAATAATTTCTCCAGTATCTCCAACTTGACCACCACTTTCTCCATAAAAAGTAGTTTTATCTAAAATTACAATTCCCTTTTCACCTTTATCTAGAGAATCTACTATTCTATCATTTGAAATTATTCTTATAATATTTCCACTGCACTTATCTTTTTCATAGCCTAAAAATTCATTGTGAAGACCCTCAAAGAGATGTTTGTTATCTTGGTTTGACCAACCAACATTGGAGTCATCTCTTGCATCCCTAGCTCTTTTCTTTTGAAGATCCATTTCATTTTGAAAGCCTTCCATATCTACATCAAAGCCTTCCTCTTTTAAAATTTCTTCTGTCAAGTCCACTGGGAATCCATAAGTGTCATAAAGTTTAAATGCTTTTTCTCCATCTAAAAATTTTGAATTTGATTTTTTCATTTCTTCTATGTTTGCATTTAATCTTACAAGTCCACCATCAATTGTTTCTAAGAATTTTTCTTCTTCTCTCCTAATTATTTCTTTAATAGACTCTCTATTCTCTTTTAATTCTTCGTACTGATCTCCCCAAGAGTCAATCACCATATCTGCAATTTCAAATAGAAAAGCTTTTTTAATACCAAGCTTTCTACCATGTCTTGCAGCTCGTCTTATAAGTCTTCTAAGTACATAACCTCTTCCTTCATTAGAAGGCACAACAGTATCAGAAATCATAAAAGTCATGGCCCTTATGTGATCAGTTATAACTCTAAAAGAAATATCTAAATCTTTATCTTCTCCATATTTTTTCCCAGAAACTTTTGCAATTTCTTCTATAATATCTTTTATTGCATCAATTTCAAAAATATTTTCAGTTTTTTGCAAAACTGTCGCAATTCTCTCAAGCCCCATTCCAGTGTCAATATTTGGATGTGAAAGTGAATTGTAATTACCAGATTCATCTTTATCGAATTGTGTAAAAACTAAATTCCAAACTTCAATAAATCTATCACCTTCATCACCTGGTTTTTCCTCTTCAGATCCATATTCTAAACCTCTGTCCACATAAATTTCTGAACAAGGACCTGATGGGCCAACTTCAAGTTCCCAAAAATTATCTTCTTTTCCCAATCTAATTATTTTTTCTTCAGGAATTCCTATTACATCTCTCCAAATATTGTAAGCTTCATCGTCCTCAAAATAAACAGTAACCCACAAATCTTCTTTTGGAATTTCTAAATTCACTGTCAAGAATTCCCATGCCCAAGGGATTATTTCCTTTTTAAAATAATCTCCAAAGGAAAAATTTCCAAGCATTTCAAAAAATGTAGCATGTCTATCTGTAAGCCCTACATTATCTATGTCACCAGTTCTAATACATTTTTGACAAGTTGTAACTCTTTTTGCAGGTGGAACTTCTTCTCCAGTAAAAAATTTTTTCATTGGTGCCATTCCTGCTCCTATTAAAAGTAGTGATTTGTCATCTTTTGGAATTAGTGAAAAACTTGGAAGTATAAAATGATTTTTTGATTCAAAAAATTTTAAAAATTCTGTCCTTATATCGTGTAACCCTAAATATTTCATATACAACTCCTATTAAAAATCCTCCCAGTCCATGGGAGGATGTGCTATAAATATTATAATTATAAAGCTTATTATTGTCAATCAACGCTATATCTGTCATTGTATTTTATTTTAACAAAATCAACTAGTATAAATATTATTGAAGTTATAGGAACAGAAATAACCATTCCCCAAACTCCAAATAATCCTCCACCAATTATTATTGAAATTAAAACTATAAGTGGACTAAGGCCTGTGCTATTTCCAATTAATTTCGGTGCTAAGATATTATTTTCAACCCATTGAATTAAAACAAATAAAATAAGTACCCAAAGTGCTTTTATAGGAGAATCCATAAATGCGAATAAAACTGCAGGTGCACAACCTAAGAATGGACCAATGTATGGAATTATGTCTGCAACACAAGTTATAAGTCCAATTATAATTGCAAAATCCACTCTAAGAATTAGTAAATAAATCATCGTTAGAACTCCAACAAAAATTGCCATCAAAAGTCTTCCTCTAATAAATTGTTGAAGTGCTGTGTCAATTCTTGTCACTAGATATGTTACGTCTTTTCTGTGCTTATTTGGTATTGCTTTTTTTAATTTTAAAGTAAATTTTTCTTTGTCCACTGAAAAGTAAAAAGAAAAAATCAATACTAATAAAAGTCTAAAGGCACCAGTTACTAGGCCATATAATTTTGAAAGTAAATTTGATGCAGATTTCATAAGAGATTCTTGCATGTTTCCTACTAGTTTATTTACAGCTTTAGTTATGGAATCTAAAATACTTGATACAATTTCAGGCGTTTCTACATTACCTTCCACTTTTGGATTTGATTTTTTATATACATCTATAAAATTATCTGGAAGTTCAACGTTGAATTTGGCAAAAAATTCTGACATAGAGCCGTTAACATTCTTAGTAAGAGTGTCAACCATGTCTGGCAAACTTGTAAGTAAATTTGAAATTTCATTAATAGTTTTTGGTATCACTGAAATTATAAGTACTGCGAAAATTAAAATAACTGTTATATAAACTATTATTACGCCAAATTGCCTTTTAATCCCTTTTCTCTCGAGATAATTTACAAGTGGGTCTATAATATATGCAAAAATCACTGCTATAATCACGCAGGAAAGTGTGTATCCAAGTATTGAAAATTTTTTAAAAATAACAATTATGGAATAAAAAATTAAAATTCCAAAAAATATTTTTATTATTATGGGCAGATCTAAATTTATTCTCTTTTTACTTTCTATATGTTTATTTCCTATATTTATTAAATAATAAATAGCCAAAAAAACTAGGATAATAGAAAGTATTGCAATTGCATAAATCATAAATCTAGAAGCATTGCCAGAAATCTGTTCCAACATATTATCACCTGCTCTTGAACTTTTTCATTCCTTCCAAAATTTTTTCCACTACAAAATCACATTCTTTTTTTGTATTATCTCGATTAAGTGACAATCTAAGCATGGAAAGAGATTCTTCTTCACTTCTTCCAATTGCTCTTAGAACATAAGATGGATTTATACTTCCTGCTGCACAAGCAGATCCCGAAGAAACACATATATCATACATATCTAAAAACTGAACCATTGTTTGTGGTTTTACATTTTTTAGAGTTATATTAATATTGCCTGGAAGTCTATTTTCTCTGGAACCGTTTAAAATAATCCCATCTATGTTGAGAAGCTTTTCAATAGTATAATCTCTCAATTCTCTTGTATATTTTATATCCTCGTCAATATTTTCATAAGCATCTTCAATTGCTTTTCCTATTCCAACAATTGATGCCACATTTTCCGTAGACGCCCTCATTGATCTTTCTTGCTCCCCACCATTTATAAAAGGATTTATTTTTACATTATCTTTTTTATATAAAATTCCAATACCCTTTGGTGCACCAATCTTATGCCCTGATATAGAAAGCATATCAACGTCTAGATCTTTTAAATTAAAATTAATATTTCCCATTGCTTGCACTGCATCTGTGTGAAACAAAATATTTTTATCTCTTGCGATTTTTGAAATTTCAGCAATTGGTTCGATTGTTCCTATTTCATTATTTGCAAACATAATAGATATTAATTTTGTGTTCTCTCTTATACTTTCACTTAATTCATCTAATTTTACAAAGCCATCTTTATCAACTGAAATAAGAGAATACTCTGTTCCCTTTTTTTTAACTGATTTTAAAGAATTTAAGATAGCTGGATGTTCTATCTTTGATGATATTATATGATTTTTTTCTTTTTGATTCAATGTTTCTTTTATAACCCAATTGTCAGATTCAGATCCTGACGCCGTAAAATAAATTTCAGTTGGTTTTACTTTTAATATTTCTGCAATTTTTATTCTCGAATTTTCTATTGCTGCTTTTGATTTTTGTCCCAGAGAATAAATAGAAGATGCATTCCCATAATTTTCTCTGAGATATGGGAGCATCTCGTTAAAAACATTCTCTGTTATTTTTGTAGTAGCAGCATTGTCCATATAAATCATAAATACCTCACATATCTGCCAATGTCATTGATTCCATTACACCTTCAATTTTCCCTTGAAGCTTTGATAAAATATCTCTTGTTGCACAATCAGAAAGTTTTCCACAATTTTCATTTTTACCAAGATCGCAACAAGAAAGAGATATATCTCCTTCAAGTGCATTTATAATTTCTCCTATTGGAATATCTTTAGGATCTTTAGCAAGTACATATCCTCCTCCTGCTCCCCTTGTTGATTTTACAAGACCTGCTTTTTTTAAAAGGGAAAAAAGTTGTTCTAAATAAGATTCAGATAAATTTTCATCCTTTGCTATATCTTTTAATGATCTTGGCCCTTTGCCAATATTTTCTTTTAAATTATACATTGCCATAAGACCATAACGACCTTTTGTAGAAAGTTTCATCTAATCACCTCTTATGAAGGAATAAAAGATCCTTTTTCTTTATTATTTTCTAACATATCCTTTAGAGTATACCAAGATAGAACTGCACATTTTACTCTTGCAGGAAGACTTTTAATGGATTCAAAGGCAATTGCATCATCAAGTTCTTCAAGTTCATCTGGATCTGTAACTTCGCCCTTTACCATTCCAATAAATTTTTTCGCCCTGTCAATTGCTTCTTCAACAGAAACACCTTTGACATTGTCGCACATAATGGAAGTAGATGCTTGAGAAATCGCACAGCCATGACCTGTATAAGAAATATCTTCTATTATTCCATCTTTAACTTTAAGTTCAAGAGTAATTTCATCACCGCAGCTTGGATTATGTCCAAGTTCTTTGTGTGTATAATTTTCCAATTCTCTCCTATTATGTTTGTTTCTAGAGTGTTCCAAAATTAATTCTGTATAAATACTATCAAGATTCAATTCCTAAAATCCTCCTTACATCATCAAGATGTTCTACAAAATAGTCAATTTCTTCTGTGGTATTGTAAATTGCAAAACTTGCCCTACAAGAAAAATTTGATCCTAAAAATCTGTGAAGTGGTTGTGCACAGTGATGGCCTGACCTTATTGCAATTCCAAAAGTATCTAAAATTGATGCAACATCGTGTGGATGAGCTTCTTTAAAATTAAAAGAAATAACCGGAGCTCTATTTTTATCACTTGTAGTATAAACTTCAAGATAATCTAATTTTTTTAGTTTTTCATAAGCGTAATCAGTTAAATATCTTTCATACTCATCAATTTTTTTCATTCCATATTTATTTATAAAATCAATTGCTGCTGAAAGGTTTACTGCTCCTTCAACATTTGCAGTTCCTGCTTCAAATCTTTGTGGTGCATCTAAAAAAGTTGTGTGGTCTTCATAAACATATTCAATCATATCTCCACCAGATAAGAAAGGTTCCATTTCATTTAATAAACTTTCTTTTCCATAAAGCACACCAATTCCAAGTGCAGAATACATCTTATGACCAGAAAAGGCTAAAAAGTCAACATCAAGTTCACTGACATTTACTTTTCTATGAGGAACAAGTTGTGCCCCGTCTAAAATAATTTTTGCATCTGAATGTTTTCTTGTATAATCAACAATTTTTTTAATGTCTGGATTTGTACCAACAACATTTGATGCACCTGTTATTGATAAAATTTTTGTCTTTTCTGTAATTTTTTCTTCTATTTCTGAAAATGGAATTTGCTTATCTTCATCTATATAAAGATATTTTAATTTTGCACCAGTCTTCTTTGCAACTTGTTGCCATGGAACTAAATTAGAATGATGTTCCATAATTGAAATTAAAATTTCGTCGCCATCTTTTAAATTATTAAGCCCATAAGAATATGCCAATAAATTTATAGCTTCTGTTGCATTTCTCAAAAATACAATTTCACTAGCTTTTTTTGCACCAATAAACTCACGAACTTTTTCTCTAGAATTTTCATAAACTTCTGTTGACTTCATTGCTAGATAATGTGCACCTCTGTGAGGATTTCCATTTTCTTTTTCATAAAAGTTTTTTATGTTTTCCATAATTTCACGAGGTTTTTGAGTTGTTGCTCCATTGTCAAAATAGACAATATTTTTCCCATTTGGTTTTAATTCTAAAAAGGGAAACTCTTTTCTTATCTCTTCAATTTCTGTCTTTGTAAACATTTCAATTCCCTCTCTTTATAATTTTTCTAACAGAGTTCCAAACTTCTTCTATCAATTCTTCATTATTTAATGAATCAATTGCACGAGAAAATTTTGATTCAACTATTAGAGATTCCGCTTCTTCTAAACTAATTCCTCTACTCATTAGATAAAAAATTTGGTCCATATCAAGTTTTCCAGCACTAGACGCGTGGTTTCCTACTACATCATCTTCATGTGCAAGCATTAGCGGTACTGATACTGAACGAACTGTGTCATCAAGTAAAATAGAATATTCTTCTTCTGCACCAACTGCGCCCTTTGCTCCTTCAATAAATTGTAAATTGGATTTAAAATTCTTTGAAGAATTATCTTTAAGTGCTCCATTTACTAAAATATCAGATTCAGTTTTTTCTCCTCTGTGAATCATATCGTAGTTCATATTTAAATATTCGTCTTCTTTTCCAAAGTAAATTGAATCTACAATTGAAGAGGAGTTTTCTCCAATAAGTTCACATTTATAATTTGTGTATAGTTTTGATGCTCCAAGTTCATATTGGTGTACAGCTACCTTTGCACCGTCTTCTGTGTAAACCCCAATTGATTCAAGCACAAGCGATCTATTGTCATCCCTTGCTATTATAAAAAGCTCTACCTCTGAATTTTCCTTTGCAAGGACTCTAATTACAGAATTCCTAAATTTGTTATTTTCGCCATAAGAAGTGTAATCAATTATTACTTTTATTTTAGAATCTTTTTCTGCAATTATATCGTGAAGATCAAAAAGTTCATTGTAATTGTCGTCTAATTCTAAAAGCTTAAAATCTTCTTTCTCTTCCTCTAAAGAAGTTTTATATAAATTATAATAATTTAAATATTTTCTATTTAACTCTAGCACTTCATTTGAAATTCCATATTTTATATTTTCAAATTCAGAAATTTCATTTGGATTTTTTTCTCCAGCTTCTTTATATGATTTTCCCTTTATTTCTGGAATTTTTATTTCAGTTTCATTTACTTTTAAATAACTAAAAGTTTTAAAAGCAATTTCATTTCCAATAATATTTGTCATGTTTCACCTACCCAATTGATCCTACAAGTTCAAGATTAATTAAATTATTCATCTCAACTGCATATTCCATAGGAAGTTCCTTTGCAATTGGCTCTGCAAATCCTCTAACTACCATTTCTTTTGCCTCTTGTTCAGAAATTCCCCTTGACATCAAATAAAAAATTACAGAATCACTAATTCTTCCAATTTTTGCTTCGTGCCCAATATCTATGTCGTTGTTTTCAATCTTTATTGTAGGAATAGTATCTGACCTAGATATATTGTCAAGCATTAGGGACTCACAAGATGTTGAATTTTTTGCTCCCACTGCATTTTCTTTTATATCAACAAGTCCTCTATAAATTGCAATTCCTCCACTTTTTGAAATTGATTTTGTGTTTATAGTTGATTTTGTATTTGGAGCAGCGTGAATAACTTGTGCACCTGTGTCAAGATTTTGTCCTTCTCCTGCAAAGGAAATCCCTGTGAACTCACTGCTTGCATTTTCTCCAACAAGAATTGAACCAGGATAGAGCATTGAAACTTTTGATCCAAAAGATCCAGAAACCCATTCAATCTTTCCATCTTTTTCTACAATTGCTCTTTTAGTATTTAAGTTATACATATTTCTTGACCAGTTTTCTATTGTCGAATATCTTAGAGTTGCACCTTCTCCCACAAAAAGTTCAACAGCTCCTGCGTGTAAATTAATTACATTGTATTTTGGAGCAGAACAACCTTCTATAAAATGACAATATGCTCCATCTTCCACAATAATAAGAGTGTGTTCAAATTGACCTGCTCCTGGAGCATTTAATCTAAAATAAGATTGAAGAGGTATATCAACATTTACTCCTTTAGGAACATATACAAAAGATCCTCCACTCCAAACAGCATAATGAAGTGCTGCATATTTGTGAAGAGATGGCTTAATACATTTGCTAAAATATTTTTTTACAATTTCAGGATATTTTTTTAAACCAGTTTCAAAATCTGTATAAATTACTCCTTGATCTGAAAGATATTTTTGAACATTGTGATATACAATTTCTGAATCATATTGTGCACCAACACCAGATAGCATCGCTTCTTTTTCAGCTTCAGGTATTCCAAGTTTATCAAAAGTATCTCTTATATCATCAGGGACATTTTTCCAATCGTCTGACATTTCAGCATCAGGCCTAATATAAGTTGTAATTTCATTCATATCAACTTCAGAAATATCTGGACCCCATTTTGGATTTTCTTTTTCATTAAAAATTTTAAGAGCTTTTAACCTGCTCTCCAACATCCACGCTGGATCTTCTTTTTCCTTTGAAATTTGTCTTACAATATCTTCTGTAAGTCCCTTTTCAGTTTTTGATTTATAAGTGAATTTATTTTTGATGTCATAGACACCACGATCCATTTCTTCTAAATAAGTTTTTTCTTTTTTAGTCAATTATTTCACCTCTTCTCTTATCCAATTAAATCCTTCTTCTTCGATTTTATCTATTAGAGAAGCGTCCCCTTCTTTTACAATTTGTCCATCTAAAATTACATGAACAAAATCAGGTTTTATATTATCTATAAGCTCTTTGTGGTGAGTAATAATTAAAACTGCATTATCTTTATCTAAAAATCTTTCAATTCCATTTGATACTATTCTTGTAGCATCAACATCAAGTCCTGAATCAGTTTCATCTAAAATTGCAAGTTTTGGATCTAGCATGAGCATTTGAAGAATCTCATTCTTCTTCTTTTCTCCACCAGAAAATCCAACATTTAAATATCTCTCTGCGTAAGAAGAATCCATTTTTAATTCTTCCATCTCTTCTTTAATTTGCTTTTTAAATTTTAAAATTGAAATATTTTTATCTTCTTTTAAGGATTTAGCCGTTCTTATAAAATTTTCAACTGAAATCCCTGGCACTTCCTCTGGAGTTTGAAAAGACATAAAAAGTCCTTTATTAGCTCTCTTGTCCGTTGAAAGATCTGTTATATCTTCACCATCTAAAAATATTTTTCCACTTGTCACATTGTAAACGGGATTATCCATTATTACATTGGCAAGTGTGGATTTCCCAGACCCATTTGGACCCATAATTACATGAACTTCTCCATAATTAATTTTTAAATTTATATTTTTTAAAATCTCTTTATCTTCAACGCCTGCACTTAAATTCTCTACTCTTAATAACTCTGTCATACTTCCTCCATTTATAAAAAATAATTCATACAAAATTACTATGTTTTTTCTATTAACTATAATAACACAAGTTTTTTAATTTTCAAATAAATTTCCAAAAATAAAAAAACTAGGCTTAACCTAGTTTAAGAAAGTATAAATGCAGATTCTATGTGATTTATTTCTTTTTCATTAAAATAAATTTCTATAATGTCAAATCGAACCATTATATCGAAGAGAGATTTTTCCATAATATATGCAGTAGCAGTCTGTATTATATTTTTCATTTTAAATTCAGTCACTGCTTCATAAGCATCCCCATATTTTCTAGAATTTCTTGATTTAACTTCAACAAATACTATTTCATCTTTATCTCTTGCAATAATATCTATTTCAGTTCCAAGTGCTCTATAATTTCTCTCTAATATTATGTAACCTTTTTTCTCCAAAAATTTTGTGGCAATATCCTCTCCACGATTACCAAAATATAAATTGTGTCCTACCATAATTTTATATTTTTTAAAAAAGTTTTTCTGTGCATATCGCTTGGCCCATAAGTTTTTAAAGCTTCCCTGTGATATTTTGTAGCATAGCCTTTGTGTTTTTCAATTCCATAATTGGGATATTTTTCTGCCCATCTTTTACAAAGATTATCTCTATAAACTTTTGCAATAATAGATGCACAAGCAATGGAATAACAACTTTCATCTCCTTTAATAATTGCTTTTTGAAAAATACCAGTCTTAATAGTTTCTGCATCTATTAAAACACAATCAGCTTCCACTTTTTTCCCTTCACTATCTTTTAAATTTTCAAGAGCATTGATCATTGAAATATGTGTTGCCATTTTTATATTTACTTTGTCAATTATGTCTGCATCCGCCCTTCCAATTCCAACAGCAACACAACTTTCTAAAATTTTTGTATAGAGCTCTTCTCTCTTTTTTGGAGTCAACTTTTTAGAATCATTAACTCCTTCAATGTAATCACCCTTTGGCATAATTATTGCACAAGATACTACATCTCCAAAAAGGCACCCTCTTCCAACCTCATCTATTCCACAAATATTTTTATATCCCTTTTTATAATAATCATCTTCAAATTTTTCAAAATTCATTTGGCCCCTCCAATGTGACCTTTCCCATTAGACCCTTTCTAAACTCATCTAAAATAATTCCAGAAACTTTTTCGTAATCAATAAATCCACCTCGCATAAGAGCTCCTCTTCTCTTACCAATTTCGTCCATTATTTCTATTGAAGAAAGTTCTTTTATATTTTTTAAATTATATCTATTTTCTATTAAAGTTGAATCAATTTTTACAAGTTTCTCTATTAATTTAAGTGCAAGAGTTTCTCTATCCATAATTTCATCTTTAATTGCACCAGTAAAAGCAAGATTTAGGCCAACATTTTCTTCGAACTTTGGCCACAAAACTCCTGGAGTATCTAAAAGATGAAGTTTTGGATGAATTTTTATCCACTGATTAGTTTTTGTAACTCCTGGTCTATTTCCAGTTTTTGCAGATTTTGTGCCTGATATAGAATTAATAAAAGTAGATTTACCAGAATTTGGTATTCCCACAATCATAGCACGAAGTGGCCCCTTTTTTAGCCCTTTTTCTTCATATTTTTTTATTTCCTCGCTCATTAAATCTTCTGCCTTTTTTACAACAATATTTACATTGGGTTTTGTTGCATTATAAGAAATTGCAAAATTATTTTCATCAGTTAATTTTTTCATCCACTCTTCATTTAATTTAGGATCGGACAAATCTGATTTATTAAAAATTAAAAGTCTTTTTTTATTTTTTAAGAGTTCATCAAAGAGAGGATTTCTACTTGAATAAGGAATTCTCGAATCAATTATCTCAATAACAAAATCAACAAGTTTTAATTTCTTTTCTATGTCCTCTATGGTCTTTTTCATATGACCAGGGTACCAATTAATATTCATTTAACCACCAAATATAACCTTGTTCAAAATTTTTATTGCTCCATCATTATTGTTGTCAAAGTCAGAAATTACATCTGCTACATCTTTAAGAGAATCTACACTATTTTTCATAGCAATACCAAGACCAACATTTTTAATAAGCATAATGTCGTTAGAATCATCTCCAATTGCAGCCACTTTATCTAAATTAATATTTCTATTTTCCGCATATTTTTTTATCCCATAAAACTTGTCGCCATTTTTTTGAAGAACTTCGAGCATCCACTTTGGCTCTCTTCTTATTCTCATAATATGAAAATTGAATCTATCAGAAATTTCTTTTTTCATTCTATTTCTAAGTTCAACTAAATCATCGTGACTGCCTGCAAATACAATTGATAGAGGCTTTCCTTCTAATTTATTAAAATCGTCTAGAGCTAAATTTCTATTTCTAAAAGCGTCAATATAAGTTCCTTCAAAATTTTCAAAATTTTTTCTCTTATAAACTAAATCAATTTCGTTGTCAGTTGCAATGTGAAGAGATGTATAAATATTTTTATTGTCATCAAAAGCCATAACGCTTTTTAAATCTTCCTTATTAATTGGATTCACATATTCAACTTTTCCAGTTAAATTGTCTTTTATGACATTTCCATTGTTACAAATAAGATCAATATCTACATCTCCTACAAATTTATGAGCAGAATAATATTCTCTTCCCGTTGCAACCACAGGAATTATATTATTTGATTTTAATTTGTCGACAAAATTATAAAAACTTTTTGTCATAACTTTGTCTGAATTTAGAAGAGTTTCGTCTAAATCCATAGAAACTATTTTTATCACGAAATCACCTATACATTAAACTTAAAGACAATTACATCACCATCTTCAACAATATAATCTTTGCCTTCACTTCTTATAAGTCCTTTTTCCCTTGCCGCAGCCACTGAGCCAGAATCAACAAGATCTTTGTAACTTACAGTATCTGCTTTAATAAATCCTCTCTCCATATCTGTGTGAATTTTTCCAGCAGCAGTTGGAGCTTTAGATCCTCTTTTAATTGTCCAAGCTCTCGTTTCCATTTCGCCAGTTGTAAGAAAAGAAATAAGACCTAAAAGTTTGTAACTTGACTTAATCAATTTATCAAGACCAGATGAATCAAGACCAAGCTCCTCTAAGAAAAGTTCTTTCTCATCTTCATCTAAAGATGCAATTTCAGCTTCAATTTCTGCAGAAATTACGACAACTTCGTCGCCAGCATTTTCTGCATATTCCCTAACTTTTTTCACATATTCATTATCATCATTAGAAAGTTCTTCTTCAGCTACATTGCAGACATATATGACAGGCTTTGCACTTAAAAGAGCATAATTTTTTATGATTTTTTCTTCTTCCTCATCAATTTCAACTTCTCTTGCAGATTTTCCTTCTTCAAGAGCCGTTTTTATTTTCTCAAGTAAATCTCTTTCCTTAGCAAGAGATTTTTCTGCCCTAGATTTTTTTACAACTTTTCCATATCTATTTTCAATTTGCTCAAGGTCTGAAAAAATAAGCTCTAAATTTATATTTTCAATATCACGTATTGGATCAATAGAACCATCGACATGAATAATATTTTCGTCATCAAAACATCTAACAACATGAACTATTGCATCAACTTCACGGATATTAGAAAGAAATTGATTTCCAAGCCCTTCGCCCTTACTTGCTCCTTTAACAAGTCCTGCTATATCATAAAACTCTATATTAGTGTGAACAACTTTTTCTGAATTACTAAGTTTTGCCAAAACATCTAAACGCTCATCAGGCACATTTACAACGCCAACATTTGGCTCAATAGTTGCAAAAGGATAATTTGCAGCTTCTGCACCAGCACTTGTAAGAGCATTAAATAAAGTAGATTTCCCAACATTGGGAAGTCCAACAATTCCAAGTTTCATTAGAAAACCTCCATTTCAAAATAAAATTATATCACAAGAACTTCTAATAAGTCATTTATTTTCTGCCTTTAAAGTTTTTATAATTAATTTTATTTCGCCGAAAATTTTATTTTTATAAACGTGAAAAATAAACTATACACTTTTATAATTATTTAATTCTTAAATTTTGTCAAAAGAATAGGGAAAACTTCCAATTAAATATTTTTTATTGTATAATGAATTTACTAATTATATAAAGAGGTGAATGGGATGAGTGCCATCGTCATAAATGACCTGACAAAAGGCAAGGGAAAAGAAAAAGTTTTATCAAATTTAAATTTAGAAATTTTAGACGGAGAATTTTTCTCTCTACTTGGGACGGAAGATTCTGGGAAGACAACTCTTGCAAGAATTATTATGGGATACTTAAAACCTAGTAGTGGTACTATTAAGGTTTATGATATGGATTCATTTAAAGAATCAAAAGAAATAAAAGAAAGCGTGTCTTTTGTACCAGAAGAAATGATTTTTGACTCAAAAATAAAATCATATAATCTTCTCAAAAAAACGCTAAAAGTGCATAATCTAACAAACACAGAGGATATCGACGTACTAAGTGACTATTTTGAATTTAACAGTAATATTAGAGTTTGCGATTTAAGAGATAGAGAAAGAAAAATTTTAGCTATTTTAAATGCACTAATAACTAAGCCAAGACTTTTAGTTTTAGATAATCCTTCAAAATTCTTAGAAGAAAAGGATATAGACAGACTTTTTTCACATCTAAAAAAATTAAATGAAACTGAAAATTTAACTGTTCTTTTACTTTCAAACTCTCTTAGACAAGCTAAAAAATATTCCGCAAGAATTGCTTACCTATCTGATGGAAAAATTCAAGAGATTGAATATAATAATGTAAAAGTGGCCGGCGACAAAGTTTTAAAAATTGATTCCTTTAGAGGAAATTTAAATTATTTTACATCAATCGGTGCAAGAATTATTAAAGATGAAGAAGATGAAACTATTCTATACTTTGATGGGCCTCTCCCTGAACTTTCAAAAGTTATATACGAGGAAGCCTTGGAAAATTATGTACTTGAAGACGCACAACTAGATGATAAAGTCAATGCTTATTATAAAGGTGAAAATGCAAATATCCCTAGAAGGGAAAAAACTGTAGAAGAAGAAAATTTAATAAAAGAAAACAAAACAGAAATAATAAATCACTCTTCTAAAGATACAGTTGAAACTTCTACAATTAATGGTATGGATGAAAATACAATAAAAGCTTCAAAATCAGAAAATAATTTTAATGAAGTTGATGGTATAATACCATCCACATCTGAAAAAGACGAAATTCACAACACAAAGACCAATCTTTTTGTGGATGATGAACATAAAATAAAAGATAAAGATGTAGAAGAAAATAAAAATGAGGAAACTATTATTTTTAAAACTTCTGATAGTGGTGTCTTTAACGAAACAGAGGATACAGAGCTAAAGGAGGATGAAAATGATATTTAATATGGAATTTAAATCAAATTTTGGGAAGATGATTGCTTGGGCAATAGTCCTTATAATTTTACTTGGGCTAATGCTTGCCTTTTATCCTTTCCTTGCAGAATCACAAATGAACTCACTTTTTAATTCTGTGGTAGGATCTTTTAATGAACCCACAAGAAATATTTTAGGTTTTTATGACGGAATGGATATTGTAAATGTTGGCGACTACATCGCTCTTGTTTATCACTATCTTGCAGTGTTGATTTTTATTCTTGCAATGCAACTTGGTGCAAACTCTCTTGCAAAGGAACAAAATAGTGGAAACATTGAATATATTTACTCAAATCCAATTTCAAAGTCAGAAATTGTAACAGGAAAATTTGCAGCAAATATTGTAATTTATCTTTTATTCTTAATTATAATGGCTCTTGCAACAACTGGTCTTGTAATGGGTATTAATTCAATTGGCATTGGAAGCGGTGATGCTTTAAACATTACAAGCTTTGATATTTTCGAATCAGTTGTAAAAATTTTTGTTGGACTTCTTGGAAGTGGACTAGTATTTATGTCAATAGGATATTTCTTCTCTTCCATGTCCAAAAACTCCATACATCAAGATGCAGTATCTGTGCTTTTTGTATTGCTAATAATTTTAATAACAATAGTCGGAAAAGTAGTGGGCAATATGTTTGGCTATGTTGTCAACTTCTTCACTAACGAAGCCTTTAAACCTTTTAGCTTTATAAGCGGAAATATTAATTTAATTGCGATAGGAGTAAATATTTTTATCTTTGTTCTAATGATTGTGTTAACTTATTCAATTTATAACAACAAAGAACTTAAATACTAATTTTAAAAAGACCTAGCTCACAATATGAACTGACCTCCGTAAGTTGGTTTTTTAGTCCAACTCACGGAGGTCAGTTCAATTTAGTAGGCTTATTTTTTATTTTTATACTAAGCACTATTCCTAATATTAATTTATAGTTTCTTTCTAAATATTATACTTATAAGAAAACATATAAATATAAGAGATCCTAAAATTAAATTTAAATTTTGTTGCATTTCTAGTACTGCAATATATTTACTCATATTTCCAATTAATTTAAATCTGAAGGATATTAAATTATAAATAAACATTATAATATAAATCCCTATCATTTCACCACGTGCATATTTAAATATTTTGTACGACAAATTCTTTTCTGTGTAGGGATGCTTTATTTCTTTATATATTTCATCAAACATACTAAAAAACTACCTTTCGTGAACAGTTCCACTCTTATTTAATAAAGTACTTCCATCTTCCCCTATATAAACTATTTTATAATTAAACCATTTATTGACTACATGAGACTCACCTGTGATTTTTGAAGTTGCTATTTGTCTTTTTTCTCCAGTCCAAATTTTTAAAGTTCCAGGATTTCTATGTGAACCATCGAATGCATTATAAATTCCAATCATAGCTCCTATAGGCATTGTGTATCCATTACATACCAATCCTACGGTAAATGCATCAATCCATTTATCTCTATCATGTGCTTGAGCTTGATTAAAATGTTCTGAATGTGTCAATCTCATATCGTCATATTCATAAGAATAAGTAAATGGATTATTAAAAAGTCTTTCTCCATCAAAAGGTAATTTATTACCTTCACTAAAAAAATCACCTGCAAAAACACTTGTTATAAGTATTGATGATACTAATAAACTTAATATTACTTTAGAAACTTTTTCTTTAAACATAAATAGACCTACTTAATCGAAAAACATTTTCCCTACAATTTGATTATATCCCCTTTCATATAATATATCAAATTTTATCCCTTTATATTTTTTCATTGTAAATTCTATTTAATTCTTCTTCTGTGACTTCACTTGGTTTTATATCCAAAGCTACTTCGCCTTTATTTAGCATTATAATTCTGTCAGAATATTCTATGGCATTTTTTAAATTATGAGTGATCATAAGTGTTGTAATCTTTTCTTTTTTTATAAGGTCTTTTGTCTTATCCATTATAATATTTGACGTTTTTGGATCAAGTGCAGCTGTGTGCTCATCAAGCAACAAAATTTTTGGTTTTTTTACTGTAGCCATTAAAAGTGAAAGTGATTGTCTTTGTCCACCTGATAAAAACTTTACTTGTGTCTTTAATTTATTCTCAAGTCCAAGATCTATACTCTTTAATTTTTTTATTATATCTTCATTATTTTTCTTGTCAATTAATCTTCTGAAAGTAAATTCACTTCCCTTTTTTAAAGCCATTGACATATTTTCCAAGATGTTT
The DNA here is from genome assembly GCF_900106515.1 of Peptoniphilus lacydonensis. Classification (GTDB taxonomy): domain Bacteria; phylum Bacillota; class Clostridia; order Tissierellales; family Peptoniphilaceae; genus Peptoniphilus_A; species Peptoniphilus_A lacydonensis. Next base: position 1,414,705 of record NZ_FNWF01000003.1, on the reverse strand, counting down.
AAACTTTGACAAACTCCCTTTGATGGATCTTGATTTACTTTTCCAATGTCAATAGCTCTTTCATCTTCAGATAATTTTGCAATATCCACATTGTCCAAGATAATTTCTCCTGAGTCTGGATTTAGTGAACCACTTATCATATTAAATAGTGTAGACTTGCCACAACCATTTGGTCCTAAAATTGCCACACATTTATTTTCTTCAATTTCAAGGGAAAAATTATCAAATACTTTATTTTCTTCTTCCATTCCCTTGTAAAATGTCTTTGATAAATTTTTAATTTTTAACATTTTCTTCTCTCTTTTCTTTTAATGTAGATAATCTTTTTAATGAAACATTGTTATAAACTATGAATGCTACAACTATAACTGCTGTTACTCCCTTTAAATCGCTTGGAGCAAGTCCCATGTAAAGGGCAATTCCATAAATTATTCTATAAATAATCGCTCCAATAATTGCCCTTGTCGTTCTGTTTAAAAATTTTGCATTTTTTAAAAAAGCATCTCCAATAATTATTGATGCAAGTGCAGAAACAATTATTGATTGTCCCATAGTTATATCTGCATATCCATTTGATTGTGCCATAAGTGCTCCTGCAAGTGCAGAAAGTCCATTTGAAATCACAAGACCAATTGCAATGTACTTGTCTGGATTCTTGCCAAGAGATTTTACAAGAGTTTCATTATCCCCTGTCGCAAGAAGCAAATATCCCTTTTCAGTTTTTAAAAACCAATCAAGTACAAATTTTATTATTAAAACAATTACAATTAAAATTAATATTTTTGGAACACTTTCAAAAAGTTGAAATACAGTTTTATAATCAAAAAATGTAATATTAGGCGTACCTGTAATCCTAAGATTAACTGAATATAAAAAAGTCATTGTTAAAATTCCCGCAAGAATCGACTCAATTTTAACTTTTCTAAACAAAATATAAGTTATATATCCACCTACACCACCTGCCAAAAATGAAAATACCATTGCAATTATAGGATTCATTTCAAGTGTAATCATCTTTGCAAAGGCAAAAGCACCAAGGGGAAATGTCCCCTCAACAGACATATCTGGAAAATCTAAAATTTTAAATGTTATTACTACTCCTATTGTCAAAACAGAAAATATAAGTCCCATTACAATAGATTCAATTATTACTGAATTCAACTTTCTTCCTCCTAAAACTAAAATTATCTACTCGACAACTTTTGCATCATCCATTAAATTATTGTCATCATCAAGTCCAAGAGCCTCAGCAGTTTTCTTGTTAACAACTTTTCTTGTATCTGTTGAAAATAAAACTGGAACTTCAGAAACTTTTTTCCCATCTATAACTTCACTTGCCATTTCTGCTGCCTTTTTTCCAAGATCTAAATAATCAACTCCAGCACTCATTAAAATTCCATTTTCTACTGGGCCTTCTTCTGATGCAAAGGATGGAATTTTTGCAGTTTTTAAACTTTCAGCGATAATTGTCGATGCAGATGAAACTGTGTTATCTGTAATCGCCATAAAAATATCCATTTTTGGTTCAAGTGCCTTTATTGCAGTCGAAACATCATTAATGTTATTTACTCCAACTTCAGCGACATCTAAATCAAATTCAATTGCAGCTTTTTTAAGTTCTTCAACTTGAAATTTTGAATTTGCCTCGTTAGTAGAAAACATAACTCCAACAGTTTTTATATCTGGAAAAATACTTATTATCTCTTCAAGTTGTGCCTTTATTGAAAAATAATCACTTACACCAGTTACATTTTCTTCTGGTTCTTCCAAATTTTTAACAAGATCTGCACTTTCTGGGTCAGTCACTGCGTTAAAAATAATTGGAATATCTTTTACACCATTTTTTGCACCTTGTGCAGCTGGCGTTGCAATTGCATAAATTAAATCAACATCTTTGTCTTTAAAAGATTTTATAATTGATGGAACAACAGAAAGATCTCCATTTGCATTTTTCGAAATAATTTCTACATCTGGACTTTTCTTTTTTATTTCATCTTCAAAACCTTTCCTTGCCCTTTCAAGTGCAATGTGGTCTGCAATTTGAATGACACCGATTTTTTTTGCCCTTTGAACTTTTTCTTCACTTCCATTTTCTTTCTTGACATCACTTCCACAAGATATTAAAAAAATTGACAATAAAACTAAAATAAAAGCTTTCCTAAATTTCATAAAAACCTCCATAAAATAAAAAAAGTCTTTCATCCACATTGGGACGAAAGACTGACTTCGCGGTACCACCCGATTTTATAATCAAAAAGATTACCTCACTTTAAGGTCCAACAACCTCTAGCCTTAGTTAACGGTGGCTTCCGTACTTGCCTACTAATTTCAACAAATAAGCTTTAGAGTGTATATTAAATTTTTGTGTATTGCCTCGCACCAAACGACAACTCTCTTAAATCATCAAAAATTCTTTTTTCTCTATCAACGCTTTTATTAAATTAAGATGATTATATTCTAGTATCAAAATAAAGTCAATACTTTTTTTAATTTCCCAAAAAATTTTTTAGGGAGGTTAATTGTAAAATGAAATTGAATTAAGAAAAATTTTATAATATTTCAAATTACTTGATGTCCTTGGACTATTAATTATTTTTACAATTGATTTCATCAACATTTATAATTCTAGAAAAATATTTATACAAACTACTATCATGTGTTACCATTATAATTGTTTTACCATGTCTATTTAGTTCTTTCAAATAATCCATTACAATATTTATATTCTTATCGTCCAAACCTGTAGTAGGTTCATCAGCTATAACTATATCGCTATTTTTTAAAAACAACTTAATAATAGATATCCTCTCCTGTTCTCCTCCAGATAGCTCAAATATCATTTTATTTAAAGACTCTTTCATGTTAAAACTTTCCAGATATCTTTCTATCTTCTCTTCTTTCTCCCTTCTAGAAAGTTTGCTATACTCTAAGGATAACATTAAGTTCCATTTAACATTTTCATCCTCTACTAAACCATAGTTTTGAAGTAAATATCCTATTTTGTATCTTCTTAATAGCATTGCATCTTTTGAATTTATTTTTACGCTTTTCTTATTTGCAATATTAACTTGACCACTAGTAGGCTTGCTAATTAGACCTATAATATTTAAAAGCGTAGTCTTGCCACTTCCACTGCGCCCTATAAGTCCAATAAATTCACCTTCTTCAATCTCTAAAGATAGATTTTTAAAAAGATAATTATCATTAAACTTTTTATTCATATTTACAATCTCAATTAATGCCATATTAAACTCCTTTTATAACGTCAACAATATTTTTAAAAACTACTTTTTTGTAAAATGATATATAAGTCAATAAATCAATCAAAAGATATGCGACTATTATAGGTAAGGAAATTTGTAATACAAAATATAAAGTTATAAGAATAATAAAACTAATCAACATTAAAAAAATTTCTTTTCTTAAGATTTTTATATGCGAAAAACCAAGAGTATACATAATTGCATATTTAATTTTATTTACTTCATTATCTACATAATTGCTAACAATTATAATAAATATCAAACTTATATTAAAAATAACAATAAACAATATCTCACTTTTAACTATCAACTGAAGATTATCTATATCATCTCTAAATAGATTTAGTGCATTTTGTGCAACTAATAAATTCTCTAATTTATATTTTGATAGCATCTGAATAAAATCTTCTAAATTATTTTCCTCAAAATAAATTCCTCGTCTTGAAAATAAATTAATATAATAACTTCCTGACAATTTCCCATCATCTATATAGATTATTGGAAGACTCGCATTCTTAATACCTGAAGAATTCAAAAATAATTTAATATTTCCATTTGGGATTTCTAAAGTTTCAATATTTCCAATTTTTTTATACTCATTTTTCAATTTCAAATCTAAAGCTTTATAATTTTTATTTGTTTCTATACTGTCGATTAAATTAGAAATCACCTGTTCTTTGTTTTCATAATTATTAGATTGAGGAATTAAAATTTTATTTTCTAAAGTTTTTTTATCATAATCTATTTCTCTATCTAACTTTACAAACTTTTTAAAATAATCATAATTGCACACCAGAAAACTAAATCTATTGTCCTTAGATTCTAAATAATTTTCATAATTAGAAGTGTCAATTAAATAATTCTTATTATTTTTTAATAATCTTTTAATGTTTTTATCGTATCCATCGTATATTTCTATGTTTCCCAATCTGTAATCATCAGCTTCTATATCAAGACCATAGGATGTGTAATAATCCCCTAATTCCTGATTTCTTAATAAATCTTTATTGCTTTCTTTTATCTCAGAAATACTATTTTTTAAATTATTTGTAAAAATCAAAACTAAAGACATGACTAATACTTTTAAAAACTTTAAAAATATACTGTATTTGCGTGTATATAGCTTGTTTTTTATCATATTTTCAATGTCTATAAATTTTATTATAAATGTACTATTATAAATTAAAATGGAATTAATCAATATTAATATTAATAAATATGTACTTAAAAACGCAAAATATTTAAAACTAAATTTAGAATTTATAGTTAAATACATTCCATATACAAAAAAAATCAGAAAGATATTAACTATAAATATTTTAATTACTTCTTCCCAAAACTCCTTGATTATTTTTCCTTTGGAAAAACCCATCATCATTTTTAATCCATTTCTTTTTAATGTATTAGAAAAATAAATTAAATAAACCAATTGAACATTTACCAATAATAATATAATATTAAACGCAAAATATTTAATAACAATTCTATAATCGATTAAATCCTTATCTACTTCTTTTATTTCAATCCCTTTCCCTTTCAAAATGGAATTGAGTTCATTTATACTTGAATTTGAATAAAAAGTATTAGTAGAATCCTGCCATCTATTGTAATTCAAAACTCCATAGCTATAAACTACACTTTGTGACAAAGGTTTCTTTTTATAGTTAATTTCCTTTAATGAAAATATTTTATATCTACTTTTATTGTCATATTCATAATTACTTTTTAGGGTGATTAAATTATAATTACTAGATCTTATAGTATTAAATAAAATTTTTCTATTTTCAACACTATTGTCAGCAATCTCATATTTATTATAATCATTAGGCAAAATATTATTTTTATCATACATATCCAAGAATGATATATTGAACAAATATATAGCCAAACAAATTTGTAAAAAAATAAATACTCTTATGAATTTTTTCATTTTATACCTTCTTACGAGAAAAAGAGTCATCAAAGATGACCCTTTTTCTAAAATAATCTTTCATAATCATAGGATGCAGTTTCATTTGCCCAAAAAGATCTCTCTTTAGTTATTCTTGCAAAATTCTTTTTCCAACCACTAGAATATCTATTTCTACCAACATGAACAATTGCCATTACATTATAATCATGCCCTAATTTTTTCCCTTGATATGTTTGTCCAATTTCTGAATAAACTATATCTTCAGTTTGACCTCCATCAAAATATAAATCACCATGTTCAATCGTAGAACTTCTTAATTCATTCTTTCTTTCTAAATCTTTAATTGAATTTTCTTCATTTTCAATTACGTATTCTTGTTGGGATGTTTTATTATCAAGCTACTCTTCTTCAGCAAAAATAAGCATTGGAAAACTAGAAAATAGAATAGTAATAACTGTTGTTAAAACCAAAATATTTTTTCTCTTCATAGCGTTTTCCTACTAAACTTTTAACTCTTTTACATTAAACCTTTTGTGTAATAATTATTACAATATACTAAGTTAACTTTATTTAAGTATATCATTTTCACGCTAAAAAACAATAATATTTTACTATTTATTATAACTTATACTTTAATTAATCTTTTTGAACAATTTTAAAGTCTATATCTATATCTCCACCTTGAGGACAACTAGCTGTAAACTTATAATCTTTACTAAATCTTCCAACTGAAGTTGATGTATAGCCTTGTCCTCCTGTTTTTACAGTAACAGCATTTCCTCCATTAATTTTTATAACAACAGGGTACCTGCCATTGTTTCTTATCCAAAAGTTTACTTTACTTCCATTCCCTTTCGTCAATTGACAATACTTTTCATACTCAATTCCTCTGTAAGAGCCTGTAGTAATAACCATACTATAAGGAGTGATTTCTTTATCTTCCTTATTAGTACATTCTATGATTTGTTCTCTATATTGATTATTAACTGTATCAGAATTTTTTGCAAATGCAGGAACTGTAAGTAAAACACAACCCAATACAATTGTTGGAACTATAAACTTTTTCATTTTATCCTCCTAAAACTATACCTGCTTTCAAATAAATTATATTAACAAATTCCTTAGCATCAATAAAAATATTATGATTCTTTTTAATCAAATTAATAAGTGTGACATTATTTTTAGAATTATCTACCTTTTAAATTTATATAAAAATAGTGAAAATATAACATATACTAACAGCATAAAAATATCCTGTTTCATTAGGCTTATATTCAAAAAACTATTTTTATAAAAATAATAAATATTAGATATTAGCATCAATAAAACTAAAAAGCTAAAGTTTTTAAATATTTTTCTCATTAACAATCACAATAATTTTTTACTCCTATTAATTCGTTTCTATTTGAATCTGAATAAAAATATTTTATACTTATATTTACCACCCGAAATCCAACTTGGATAGATAGGACTGCATGTATCTCTAAAATTAAATGTCCATAATTTTTGAGTCCAAGAAACTCTCGGCCAATATTCCATAACTATTCTTTCTGCATATCATTCTTATCAATTAATCAATATAATATTTAAGCAAAATCGCATTAAAATAGTAGTAATTTTTTTGTAAATTTTTTTATTTAAGCTCAAACCTTGGAGCCAATTTTCTCTTATGTTCTGAGTTTTTGTGCATCCTATCTATCTTTTCTTTTATTTCAGGCTCTGGAATTTTTTCTCCCCTGATGTAGGCATCAAGAATTTCATAAGTAAATCCCATTTCGTCTTCATCTGTTTGTCCAAGCCAAAGTCCTGCTGATGGTTTTTTATTTATTATAAATTCTGGGAGTCCAAGTTCTTTTGCTATTTTAAAAATGTCGGTCTTTAAAATATTTGCAATTGGCATTAAGTCTGCACCAGAATCTCCATATTTTGTAGAATAACCAAGATACATTTCGCTTCCATTTGATGGTCCAAGGACTAAGTAACCAAGGTCTTGTGCATAATAATAAAGTGTTGTCATTCTAAGTCTTGGTTTTATATTTGATTTTGCCATTCTATTTCCTGAAATAAAAGATGCTTTCATAAGTTCATCAAAAGTACTTGTTAAATCAATTGTCTTTGTTTCTAGGTTTATTTCTTTAGCAACTTTTAACGCATCCTCTCTATCTTCATTTATACTATCGCAAGGCATAATAAGTCCAAGAGAATTTTCTGGGAAAATCCTTTTTGAGATTGCAGCAATTACTGCTGAATCAATTCCACCAGAAAGTCCAAAGATAAATCCTTTTGCACCAATTTTTTTTGCATAATCTCCTACCCATTTTACTAAATCTTCTGTAACTTTTTTATAATCCATAATATCTCCTAAATATTTTAATAAATAATTTTTCCGTCAATTGTAGGAAGTTCAATTTCCTCTAAGTCTTCACTTTCAAAATTTGCACTTGTTAAATCTTTAATTTTATTTAAAATACTTTTGTCTTCGCCAATATCAATTGTAATTTCAACTTTATCTGTGTAATTTTCTTCGATAATTTTAAAATTTTCATTGGCAAGTAAATTTATAATCGCTCCATGAAAGGTGTAATCGTAAATAATTTTTGTTCTAGTGAAATTTTTCCTCACTACTCTTTTTGCATCGTCAATTGCCTTTACAACTGCATCTGTGTAAGCACGAACAAGCCCGCCTGCACCAAGTTTTGTTCCACCAAAGTAACGAGTTACAATCACAATGACATTTCTCATATCTTCCTTTTTTAAGACTTCAAGCATGGGAACTCCAGCTGTGCCACTTGGCTCACCGTCATCGGAATATCTCTGAGTTAGTCCATCTTCTCCAATAATATAGGCATGACAATTGTGCGTGGCAGAGTTCTCTTCTTCCTTTACATTTTTTAAAATTTCAAGAGTTTCTTCTTCACTTTTCACAAAAAAAGCTCGTCCAATGAAAATAGATTTTTTTATTTCTATTTCAGATTTCCCACTTTTTAAAATTGAATTATACATTTACTTCATAATCCTTTACTTTTTCATATTCCTTCTCGTGAAGTTTTAAATTTAAATAAATGCCATCATCTTCATAAATTGGAGCTTGTTCAAATTTATCAACTAGCTTGTAGAGAATCTCCGTGTCGTCATAAGGAAATTTTAATTTTACATCAAAATATCTTTCCTCTAAATTGTCTTCAATAATTTTAAGAAGACTGTCCATATTTTCATCGTTTTTCGCAGATATATAAACTTTTTTATCTGGCAAAACTTTTAGAGGAAGATTTATATCTTCAATATTTACCTTGTCCACTTTATTAAAAACTGTAATAATATTTTTGTCCAATACATCAATTTCTTTTAAAATTGACATAGTTGTCTTGTATTGAATTTCCAAATCTTCACTTGATGCATCAATTACGTGCAAAATTAAATCAGAATATTTTATCTCCTCAAGAGTTGACTTAAAAGCCTCCACAATTTTTGTAGGAAGTTTTGAAACAAAACCAACTGTATCAGAAATTATAAATTCACGACCAGACAAAAGCCTTGCCTTTCTAGAACTTGGATCAAGAGTTTCAAATAGCATATTTTTTACAGAAACTTCTCCAGACTCTTCTTCTTTTAATCTATTTAAAATCGTGGACTTACCTGCATTTGTGTATCCTACAAGGGATACAATTGGAATATTATTTTCAAGTCTTCTAGTTCTAGTTGTGTCCCTAGTTTTTTTTGCTTTTTCAAGTTTCTCTTTTATTTTGTCTATTTCTCTTTTAAGTCTTCTTCTATCAGTTTCAATTATTTGTTCACCAGGCCCTCTAGTCCCAATTCCACCACCAGTTCTAGACCAACCATCAATGCCAAGAAGTCTAGGCATTTGATATTCAAGCCTTGCAAGCTCAACTTGAAGTTTTGCTTCATAAGTAGTTGCACGAAGTCCAAAAATATCTAAGATTAAGTTTGTCCTATCAATTACTTTTTTCTTTATTCTCTTCTCTAAATTTCTAACTTGAATTCCTGAGAGTTCATCGTTAAAAACAATGGCATCAACTTCCAAAAGTTTTGCCATTTCTTTTATTTCATCAACTTTACCTGCTCCAATTAAATATTTTGGATTAAATTTTAAAATGTTTTGCGTGACTTCTCCCACAACCTCTGCTCCATCAGCATATACAAGATCAGATAACTCCTTCATAGAAGTTTCAAGGCTGTGATGGTAAGCACCAATATTTGTGCCAACAATTATAACCTTTTCTAACTTTTTATTTGAATTTAAATTCTCTAAATAAACATTATCCATAATTACATTATACTACATAAAAAATTTTTACTCTTTTATTTTTTATTCGTGTCCCATTTAATTTTACAACTTATCATTTAAAATTTTACAAAATTATTATTCTCAACTTTTAAAATAAATAGACTTTCTAATATAAGTTCCAATAATAGTAATTAGCGTATTAAAATGATATAATTAAAAAAAGGAGTCCTTATGAAAACTAATGCAAATAAAAAAATTAAAATAAATAAAACTAAAAAATTTAATTTTAAAAATTTAGATAAAAATCAAAAAATTAAAATTATCCTTTTAATTATACTTTCAGTTTTTGTTCTAATTGTTTCACTTTTTTCTGCAATAGTTGTTTCAATAATTTCAAAAACTCCTGCCACAGATTTAAATAATTTAAGTTCTTCCTTTAATCAAAGTTCTTATATTTATTCTAAAGATGGCAATTTAATTGAAAAAGTTGAATCACTTGAATACAGAACTTTAATAAATATTTATGACATACCTGATAATGTAAAAAATTCTTTTATTGCAATTGAAGACCACAGATTTTACAAGCACAAGGGACTAGACCCAATTGGCATAGCATCTTCTGTTGCTGCAAATATAAAATCACACTCTCTAATTCGTGGTGGATCTACTATAACTCAACAGCTTGTTCGATCAGTATATCTCACAAATCAAAAGACTTTTGGCAGAAAAATTCAAGAAGCCTATTTATCTCTTCGTGTAGAAGATGTTTTAAACAAAGATGAAATTTTGGAAGCTTATTTAAATAGAATTAATTTGGGACAAGGTGCTTATGGCATTGAGGCAGCAGCACAAACTTATTTTTCCAAAGATGCAGTTGATTTAAATATTGCAGAATCTGCACTCCTTGCAGGAATACCAAAATCTCCAGCAAATTATTCGCCCTTTAAATCTGTGCCTTGTGAGTATTTAAAAGATGATTTTAAAATAATTGGAACAAGAGAAATTGATGGAAAAGATTATTATATGGTCTTAAATAAAGACGCCTTTGATAGACAAAAAATAGTTTTGATGAGAATGCACGAGCTTGGTTATATTGACGACAAAGAATATGAACGTGCAAAAAATTATGACATTGTAAGTGCAATCAATCCTCGCAATTTTAAAAATCACACTATGAGTACCTACTCTACTGACTACATAAAAAAGGAAGCGTCAAAGTACTTAGCCGACTTTTATAAAACAACTCTCGAAGAAGGGGAACACAAATTATTTACAGGTGGATACAAAGTTTACTCCACAATTGACAAAGAAATCCAAAAAAATTTAGAAGATAAATATGAAAACTTTAAAAATTTTTTGATTACGAAATCTTCTGCTGGCGGAAGTAAAATGTTGAATTTAACTTTTGACGAAAGTGGCAATATTATATATAAAGACGAAATTTTATATTTTGCAAGAAATAATATTTTTGATGAAAACTTTAATCTAGTTATTCCAAAATCTTCTTACAATATATCTTCCCATGGAGATTTGAAAATAAAAAATAGTTTTTTTAAAGAAATAGGTCAAAAAATAGACATCATTGATGCTTTCACAATTGATGAGGATAAAATCTTAAATACCTACGAAATTGGCCCTTTAAAAATTGAAAAGGGTTCAGCAGAACTAAAAAATAATTATTTAATTATTGACGGTGCTTATTTAAAAAATGTCCCCGATTTCTATAAAATCGAAAATGAAAATTTAATTATTTCAAATAAATATTTCGACTTTAATCCAAATCCAGTGATGCAACCTCAATCTGCAATGATTGCTGTAAACAATGAAAGTGGATTTGTCGAAGGTATAATAGGTGGACTTGATGTTCGTACAAAAAATGCAAAGATTTTAAATCGTGCAACAGATTCTTATAGACAACCTGGCAGTGCAATCACTCCTTTTACAGTTTATCTTCCTGCACTTGAAAACGGAAAAACTCTCGGCGATGTCTACGATGACGTGCCAACCACCTACGATGGAATGTTTTGGCCACATAATTATTACGATTCCTTCAAGGGACTTATGACAATGAGGCTTGCAATGGAAAACTCTTCCAACGTAATTGCTGCAGAAGTCTTAAATGAGTTGGGAAAAAATAAAGCAATTGAAGTTTTAAAAACTTTTGGAATAATAGATAGCAATGATGAAAATAAAGATTATTTTATAAGAAGAAGTGAAAATAAAAAAAAGCATGATGAAAATTTAGAATCCTTAGCCCTTGGAAATATGCAAGTTGGTGTAACTCTATCCGATTTATCAAAGATGTATCAGACAATTGCAAATGATGGAGTCTATAAAGAGGAAACTGCAATCTTAAAAATTGAAGATCCAAGTGGAAATATTATAATTGACAACTCAAATAAAAACAAAAAACTTTTTGACGAAAAAAATTCTCATCTTTTAAAAGATGTATTTATTTCCAATGCCAATAGAGGAAATGCCAAGGGAATTAAAATTTCTTCTTCTGAAACTGGAGGGTATCTTGGAGAAAATAAAAATAATTCAGATTATTTTATAAATGCTTTTACAAAGAACCACAGCATCTCTATGTGGATTGGTGCAGATTCTCCAAAAATTTCTCTATCGTCTGACAAGTCATCTGCCATTGAACTTTTTAACAAAATGACAAAGGACACTTATGAAAATGAAAAATTTGACGTAGATCCATCTTATATAGTTGAAAGAAGTATATCTTCAAAAAGTGGAAAACTTGCGACAAAAATGAGCGACTATGCCAATGCAAGTTACAAAGAAAAATACATCTCTGGAACTGAACCAAAGGATCATGACGATTTATTTAAAAAATATTTAATTTGTTCAGAATCAAATAAAATTGCAACACAATTTTGTCCAAGTGAAACAGTCTTATACACTGTTCTTTTTGAAAGGCCAGAGGGATATGACCCCAAATCCCACTATGGAATTTATCCTGAAGATTACATGACCATACCTAAGTCTTATTGCGACGTGCACACAAGAGAATGGTACAAAGAAAATATGGATAACGAAGACAATAATTCAAAAGATAAAAATAGCAATACAAAAAATTCAACTAAAATAAAAGGTAGTAAATATAAAAAATAATAGGAGGAACAATATGAAAAACTTATCAAAATTCATTAAATTAATTGCATTTTTTAAACTTGTGAAACCAAAAAGAAAGATGAAAAGGCACATGACACGCAGAAAAAGAAGGCTTAGAATGTTAAATCTTTTAAATCCAAAACACAGTGGCAAAATCGCATATCATATAGGGAAAATTAAATTTAGAAATGATTTAAAAAAATTAGTTTAAACATTATTCAAAAAAGGGCCTGCATAGGTCCTTTTAAAATTTCATTTACTTTTCAATCCACTCTTTGTTTTTCTCTTTTAAAATTTTTAAAACTTCGTCATTAAGAACAGCAATAGTTACATCCAAATCATTTTTTTCTAAAAAATCATTTATCGTAAAAACTGCCACTTCTGCCGCTTCATCTAGTGGATACCCATAAATTCCAGATGACAAAAGTGGGAAGGCAATGCTCTTTATATTATTTTCTAATGCAATATCAAGTGCTGATTTATATGCCGCTTCAAGAGTTTTTCTTTCATTTTTATTTCCATCAAAATAAATTGGTCCCACGGTGTGAATTATGTACTTTGCTTTTAAATTATATCCCTTTGTAATAACAGATTTGCCAGGATTTATTGGTGCAAGACTCCTGCATTCTTCTTCCAAAGCTTTATCATTTGCCTCTTTAAAAATTTGACCGCAGACTCCACCTCCTCTTTCTAAGTTTACATTTGCTGCGTTTACAATAGCGTCCACTTCGCAGTTCAAAATACTTTCCTTTTCAATAAATAAACTCATATTACACCCCTTTACTTACTTTATTTAAAATATATACCACAAAAAACAAATTTTAAAGGGGTAAAATAAAAATTTTAAAAATAAAAAAGACTTAACAAAACTATTTTAAACTTCGTTAAGTCTTTTACTCTCTACCTTATTTAACTTCGTCCAATTTATAAATTGAAAATTGTCCCTTTATTTGCCCAGAATCTGTTATAAAATCAAGAGATTTTTTGTTTTTATTGCCTTCAGAAATAAAAATATACTTAGTTTCACCTCTTGGAATAAAAAACACAGATGAAGAAATTTTATTTTGAAGTGCTACTTTTAATTCTTCAGAACCTTCATTTTTAATTTCAATAAGTAAATCTTTATTGTCTGAAAAACTGTAACCACTTTCGTCAATTTTCTTATCTTTAACTATTTCTTTGTCCACTTTATACTTTTTATTACTGAACAAGATACTGTCTTCAACTTTTTCAACACTTGCATCTAAGTAATAACTTTCACTCTTTTTCGGTGCAAATAAAATAATTAATAAAATAACTATTACTGCACCTAAAATATAATTCTTCTTTTTCATACCTTCCTCCTTTACCAGTGATATATATATATATATCACAAAAAGTAAAATTTAACCACCAAAAAATATTTAAAACAAAAAGACTAACTTTTAAGTTCGCACTGTTAGTTAGTCTTTATTAGATTTAAATTTTTTCTACTTTTAAATATTTCTTAGATGTAGTTCTTTTTAAGAAAAAAGTTATTGTTGCAAGTATTATCAATCCTATTAAAAGTGTTAATTCTGGTCTTCCTATAACTCCTGAAATTAAAAATGCAAGTGCTGATGAAATCCCAACGCTAAGTGCATAAGGCAATTGACTTGATACATGGGCTATGTGATCGCAACCTGCTCCTGCTGATGCCAAAATTGTCGTATCAGATATTGGTGAGCAGTGATCTCCAAATACTGATCCAGAGAAAATTGCTGCTAATACAATTTCAAGATAGTGCATGTGATTTGTGTGTATTAATATTGGAACCATTATTGGAATTAAAATTCCAAAAGTTCCCCAAGCTGTCCCTGTTGAGAAAGATAAAAATGCTCCAACTACAAAAATTATTGCAGGCAAAAGCCACATTGGCATAGTTGAATTTGAAATAAGTGATGCAATATAAGAACCAGTATTTAAAAATTCATCGCTAGTTATTCCACCAATAGTCCAAGCAAGAGATAATATTACAATTGCAGAGATCATTGTCTTCATTCCTTCAACTATTCCCTTCATAAAGTCTTCAAATTTTAAAAGCTTTCTAGGAATATACATTATAAACGAAACAACTATTGCAAAAAATGCTCCTATTACGAGCGATAAATTTACATTTGCATCTCCAAATGCTGCACCTGCTTTTATATCTTCTGAGAAAAATCCTCCAGTTTTAAGCATCATCAAAATTGTTACAAAAATTAAAACCAATATTGGAACAATTAAATCAAAAACTTTACCATCTTTTGAATATTCATATCCCACATCTTCATTTTCAACAAGTCTAGATGTATCATTTAGTTCATATTTTTCCATTACACCAATTTCTACATCTGAAAAACTAAAATAAAGAATCATAATTAAAGTCAATATTGGATACACATTCATTGGTATTGTATTTAAAAATACGCTCATTGGATTTTTTACACCTGTGTCTCCAATTACCGCAACTACACTTGCTGCCCATGATGAAACTGGTGCCAATATACAGACTGGCGCAGCACATGAATCTATAATATGTGCAAGCTTTGCTCTCGATACTTTATTTTCATCTATTATTGGCTTCATAACTGCCCCAACTGTAAGACAGTTAAAATAATCGTCAATAAAAATTAAAATTCCTAAAAAAGCTGTGGCAAACTTTGCCATTTTCTTGCTCTTTATCTTTTGACTTGCCCACTTCCCATAGGCAAAAGATCCTCCTGCCATATTCATAATCATCACAAGAGATCCAAGCATTGTCAAGAATACTAACATAAGTGCATTGTCGCCAAGCTTCGTTCCCATAAGTTCAAAAACTGTTTCTAAAGCAGCTATGATATTTCCACCTGTAAAAATTAATCCCCCTGCCAAAATTCCAATTAAAAGAGAAGTTATTACTTCCTTTGTAATTAACGCCAAAGCAATGGCAACTATTGGAGGAACTATTGATAAAATTCCAAATTCCATTTTTTTCTCCCTTTCTTATTATTTTTATTCCGACTTCTTTTCCATATTAAGTCTATATTTTTCCATTACTTCTGAAAAAATTTCTGAACTTGACTTAGGTGTATAAGTTATTGCATTTGCACCTGCATCAATTGTTTCTAATATATGTTCGTCAGTGTGTCCACCTGTTGCAATTATTGGAAATTCCTCTCCAACAATTTTTCGTGTATATTTTACAAGTGAAGCTGTTTCTTTCCCACCAGCAATATTTAAAACCCTTGCACCTGCATCAACTTTTCCTTTAATGTCATCATACTTTGTAATTACTGATGCAATTACAGCCACATCAAGTGCCTTTGCCAAAAGTTCTATATTGTCATTTTCCATTGGTGCATTTACTACAACACCACTTGCTCCCAAAAGTTCTGCTTGAAGCCCAATATTTACTGCACGAAGTCCTGATGTTGTTCCGCCTCCTACTCCCACAAAAACTGGAACGGATGCAGCTTCAATTATTGAATTGATAATTTTTAATTGTGGCGTAAAGGGATAAACTGACATAATTGCCTGTGCATTGTTATTTACTATTACAGGAATATCATTTGTGAATATAAAAGATTTTATTCTTTTGCCCATAAAATTTATTCCACTTGCTCTATATGAAACTTCAGGAACAGAAACTTGCCTTCTTCTAAGTTCTGTTTCAATTGTGGGAACAAACTTCTTTTTTTTATCTATATTTTCTGTGTTTTCCATTATCTCTTCCTCCTCAATACAAAAAACCATGAGCAAAAGACTCATGGTTTAAAACTATCTCTTGCCCTCAGAATTTAGAGCACACAACAAAAAAATTGGGCATTTTTATGTGACAGTTATACAGATCTTTTCTGTATCCCCAGGTAATTACCTTCGGCGACTTTTCCTTTCGAAATCTACTCTTAAAAGTCGCAGCCTCTCTAAAAACTGGTTTCCTATTTAATTTAGACCACTATACCATATAAAAAATTAAATTGCAAGCATAAAAAAATTTATTTGTAACTTTTTAATTGTAAAATGAAATTGAACTAATTTAATTCTATGATATACTTTATTTGAAATATTTTTTAAAGGAGAATTATCGTGCTACCTGATCTAAAAAAATTTGGATTTGAATTTGAAGATTGCAAAAATAAAAAATTCTATTCTATATATCACAAAGAAAAGCCAATAGCATTAAATGCCGAGATGACAAAAACTCTGGAATATCTTTTGTGGTATGTTCCAAATATAAATTCAATTCAATCACCTCAAAATGAACTCACGTCTTCACTTGATTTTGAAGATTTTGTTTTTGGAATTATAAAGAATTATATGAATCTAAAAAATAAAGATATTGCCTTTTTAGACTATATTGACGATGAAATAGTAAAATTTTATGAGGACTCAATATGTACTGATAAACAAAAAATTCTTTTGACAAAACAAGACGAAGAATCCAAAACAGATTGTCTTCTTCGTCACATTAGAAATGCAATTGCACATGGTCACTTTAATATTGTTGATGGAATGTTAATTGGATTTGACACAAAAAATATGGAAAAAGATAAATCTATTTGTACAGGCATATTTAAGATTTTTCCTCAAAACCTATTAAGAGGACTATACAGTTTAAATGAAGAAGCTACTGCGGAAAAATTGGCTCAAATAGCACTACAAAGAACAGGATATGAAGTGGAGCGTTTCAAAAATAAAAAAGACGAAATTTATTTTGACTACTATGTCAAGAAAAATAACAAGAGATATGCTCTTGAAATAAAAAAATACAATGACACTCATATACTTTCCCAAGAAGAGGTAGACGCTCTTGTAAATAAATTTTCAGGCATTTATGAAGATATAACTCCTGTACTTTTTATAAACACATCCTTTTTAAAAGAAGAAACAAAACAAAAATTAAAAGATGAAAATGTAATAATTTTGGATATAAAAAATATTTTAAAGATGCTAGAGAAAAGGGATATACTAGCAGAAATAGACGAGTAAAAAGGGCGCAACACTGCGTCCTTAGTTTTTACATATTAAATAAATCGTTACAAATATTCCAACAATATTTGCAATATAAAATTTCTTTTTTTTAGTCTTGTGATGAAAAATTTTCATTCCCAATAGACCGCCAAATCCTGCAAAAATAGAAAAAGTCAAAAGAACTCTTTCACTTATTCTCCACGCGTTAAATTTTGCCTTAAACTTATCCAATCCATATAAAATAAAAGTAATTATATTTAACAAGACAACAAAATAAATCTGCACTGTATACACAACCTAATAAAGATATTTTATGATAATTATATTATTCTTCTAGTTTGAATTTTACATCTCCACTTTCAACTTTAAAATCTTTTAATTTCTTTTCTAGCTTTTTAAATTCTTTTTCATCGTTTTTATGATCTGCTATGCTTTTACTGTAAACTTTTGTCAGAATTTCATCTACAATTGCTCTATCAATAGAAAAATATTCTCCATTTTTATCAAAATAATTTATTTCATTTGCATCTGTAAGAATTAAAAGATAAATTCCATTTACAACTTGAGGCTTCAAATCCATTTCATAAAAATCTTTGGACTCACCTTTTGCATATATTTTATATTTTTATCCTCTACACTTACTTTCTTTATTTTTTCTTTTTCCCAATTGAGATTATTTACAATTTTTTCTACACCTTTTAAATCAGAAACATCCGTCTTCATGGAATATAAATTTCTATTGCCACAAGCTGTAAGTAATGAAAAAGCTATTAACAATAAAATAATTTTAGAACCTTTTATTTTTTCACAATATACACTTTCTTTCTATGCTTTATTAATTTACTTAATTATAACACAAAAATTGATTTATCATTTGGCTTTAATAAAAAAGAGATTTCTAATTATATTAATATTAATAACATTTTTTTAATCTTCATCTTCTACTACAAAAGATTTAAATTTATTCCCACTTATGTCTATAATTCGTCCGCCTCTTTTTAAATTTCCATAGGTATTATAACCGCCACATCTCCCATAATTTAAAATAATATTTCCGTATTTTGCCGTAAAATCATTTTCATGGTCATGTCCACAGTAAACTGCTCTAGTTTTTGTATTAAAATTAAGTCTTGCAAAGGCTCCTGTATTTATTTTCCCCGCACATACTTCTTCATCTTGATTACCTACTGCAAGATCTTTATTTTTTGCATCAAAATATTCTCTAAAGGGAATATGACAAAATACATATGAATCTTTATCTTTTGTAACATTCTCAAGATAATCTATTGAAGAAAAATCTAAAAACTCATAAAGTCCAAAACCATATTTGTCATAGCTTCCTGTATCTAAAAAAACTAATCTAATATTTTTTCTATCTACATAATAGTGAAATTTATCACAACTCCAAAATTCATTTTCTATCTTCACATGATTTTTTGATTTTTTTATTATGTTAAATAGTTCTTTTCTCCCATATTGTTTTAAATTTTTATAATTTTCTTTGTATTTTGTCAATTCCTTTGAATTTTTAAATTCATTTTTAACTTTTTCATCTTGTTCTTCAAAATTTTCAATTAAGTAATTTAAATTTTCTCTTTCTGAATCGTGATTGCCAAGAGTTATGGCAAACTCTACTTCCAAAGTGTCAAGGAATTTTATAAGTTCTTCAAAAATTTCAAGTGCATTTAAACTTGATGCCCATATTAAATCCCCAGTTATCGCTATAAAGTCTACTTTGTATTTCTTTACTAATTTTTCTATTAATTTTATAGTTTTTAGATCTGTGTCATCAAAGGGATAACTCCCAAAATGAAGATCTGTCAATTGTAATATTCTCAATTTATCACCTAATTTACCTCTATAATACTGTCATAAGGTATAAACAAATTTATTTCTTCATTTATTCCTCTAAAATTTGCTGACCTATTTAATCTGTCAACTGATATTCTACAACCATTATTAAGTTCAATATCAAATCTTAAAAGAGAACCTAACATGGAAATATTTATAATTTTTCCTTTTACATTTACAGAATCTTCTATTGGAACCAAACTTATGGTTTCTGGTCTTATAGCTACAAACTTAGATTTTATTTCTAAATTATTGTCTATTTCTTCAAACTTCTCTTTTTCATACACATTATACGAACCTATAAATCTTGCGACAAATTCATTTTGTGGATTTCTATATATGTCAGAAGGAGTTCCCTCTTGAATTATATCTCCATTATTCATTATATAAATATAATCACTCATTGTCATAGCTTCCTCTTGATCATGAGTCACAAAAATTATAGTTATTCCTAGTTCTCTTTGTAAATTTTTTATAAGTAATCTAAGCGTATTCCTTATTTGTGCATCAAGAGCTGATAAAGGTTCATCTAAAAGCAAAACTGAAGGCTCTGTAACAAGTGATCTTGCAAGTGCAACTCTTTGTTGTTGACCACCAGAAAGTGTTTTTGGAAATTCTTTTTCCTTTCCTGAAAGTCCAACTAAATCAATCATCTTTCTAGCTTTTTCGTCTTGCAATTTTTTGTCCATCTTTTTCATCTCAAGACCAAATTTAATATTTTCTTCAACTGTCATATTGGGGAAAAGTGCATAATTTTGAAACACCATTCCTATGTTTCTTTCTGATGGAATCTTGTCATCAACTCTAACTTTATTTATATAAATTTCTCCACTATCTATATCATTTAAACCTGCTATTGCCCTTAGAAGTGTAGATTTTCCACATCCAGAAGAACCTAATAAAGTGTTCAAACTTCCCTTTTTCATATCTAAATTCAAACCTTTTAAAACAAGATTTGAACCAAAACTTTTTTTGACGTCTTTTATCTCTATAAAACTCATTTTTTAAACCCTTTCTCTCTCTTGACAAGATTTAATGCAAAAATTGTAATTAACATAATTATTACAAAGTAAAATATTACAATCGCTGAGGATAAGTGTCCATTTACAACCATATTCTTTCTTAAAAAAATTTGTATAGTTTCAAATCTCGCCCCAAGCAAAAGATTTACTATTACAAATTCACCAAAAAGTGTTGAAAAGCTAAAAAGAGAAGAAGATAATACTCCTCTTGTAATATTTGGAAGAATAACTTTCTTAAATCCCTCAAATCTTGATGCTCCAAGAATTTCTGCCGATTCCATTAAAGATTTCGAATCAATTGCCATAAGACTATTTAATGTCCCTTGAGATATTAATGGAAAACTTGAAATTATATACGCTCCCAGTACAACTATTAACATTGGCACACCTAAATTTGCATACGCCGAAACAAGTGCTACTGAAAGTATCACTCCTGGCACTGTATAACAGGCAACAGTTATAATTCCTATTGATTTTTTTAACTTTGGATAATATAAATTTATTGCAAATATAGATGGTACAAGAAGTATTACTGATATAAATATTGAAATTCCTGCTAAAAAGAAAGATCTGCCAATAGACAATAAAAATCTAGGATCTGTTAACAATTTTATATACCACTTAAAGGTTATTCCCTTTGGCAAAATTGAATAAGACCAATCAGAGCAAATTGAAAATAAAAAAGTTGCTATTAATGGAATAAATAAATACAACAAAAGCAACACTATGGACAAAACTTTAAGAGCCTTTTTCATTATAAATCCCTCCTAAACTTTTTTGTCATCCACGATGAAATCAACATATTTACAAGTAAAATAATCGACAATACTAAAGACAGTGCCGCACCAATTTCAGGTCTTGCAAAAATATCTCCTGATACTGTATTTCCAATTCTTATCGCAAGTAAATTCACTGAAGATCCTGTAAGTGCTTCTGCAGAAGCATATGCCCCCAGTGCATTTGCAAACATAATTGAAAAAATTCCAATTAAACTAGGTGCAAGCACAGGAAGTCCAATCTTCTTCCAGTAGTAAAAACTATTTGCTCCCAAAAGTTCTGCGGCTTCTCTCCATTTCTTATCAAGCGCATCAAAAATTGGAACCATTAAAGTTATCCCCAGTGGAAGTTGAAAATAAATAAAAATTAGTAAAAGACCACTTACAGAATATAAATTAAAATCTTTTAATAAATTTATTCCAGTGAGTTTATCAAATAAAACTATTACTCCAGAATTGCCAAGAAGTATAATAAATGCAAAAGCTAAAGGAATTCCTGCAAAATTTGATGTCAAATTAGAAATAACTAAAAATTTTTCACGAGCCTTCGGGAAAAGACTAATTATGCTATATGTTGCAAGCCAAGTGAATATAACTCCAACAAGTGCTGAAAAAAATGATAAAATTATAGAATTTTTAAAAGAATCTACGTACATCTTTGCAGAAAATATTTCTTTGTAATTTTCTAAAGTAAAATCTCCGCTACTTGTCATAAAACTTGAAATTATCATTTTAACCAAGGGATACAATAAAATAGAAATAACAATGACACTAAAAAGTATCATCGTTATTTTAAAAGGTTTAAGTTGTTTTTTCATAAAGTCACCTTACTTTAGAAAAGAAATTACTTTTTCTTGCCACATTCCAGGCAATTTCTCTAAAACATTATCCCAAGCTTCTTCATCTTTCACTGGAACTACAGATTTGTAAAGTTCGTCTGGCAAAAGTTTTGCCTTCGCATCCTCATCAAGTTTTACATTTCTAATTGGTCTAGCATATCCACGAGCTAAATTATTTTGTCCTGCATCTGATAATATATATTCACGAGCAAGTGCAGCAGCGTAAGGATTCTTCGCATTTTTATTTATAATAGTTGTGTAACCTGTCATAACTGATCCATCACTTGGAATAGTTACATCAAATCTATCTTTATCTATTTGATCTCTATAATTAAGTGCATTAAAATCAAAGAGAAGAGCAACTTGATGTTCTCCAGATGATAAAGTTGCAATGTCTGCTTCTGTAACTTTTAATCTTCCTTCTTCTGCAAGTTCTTTATAAAAGTCCATTGCTGGTTCAAGATTATTTTCATCGCCGCCAAAAGCTATGGCTGCTGCAAGTACTGCAAATTGTGCTTGATTTGCTGTTTCAACATTTCCTATGGTTACTGTATAATCTCCATCTCTAAGTTCCTTCCAAGATTTCGGTGGATTTTTTACTGAATTTTTGTCACTTAAAAATGCCATTGAACCAGTATAAGCTATTACCCAATTTCCTACTCCTTCTTTGTCTTTTGCCCAGTCAGGTACTTCATCATAATAAGAAGTCTTGTATGGAAGAACAAGATTTTTTGAAACAGCTAAAGGACCAAAAGCTATACCTACATCTCCAATATCACCAGTTGCATCTTTTTTCTCTGCTTCAAATTTTGCCAATTCTTCTCCAGAAGACATATCTGTATCTAAGTGATCGATTCCATATACAGATTTTAAATCATTCCATGTTCCTACCCAGTTCGCCCAAGCATCTGGCATACCGAGAGAATTAACTCTTCCTTCTTCTTTTGCCTTTGCAGTTATTTCTTCAAGTGTCAAACTATTTAAATCTAAATCTGCATTAGGACTTTCTTTTGACCCACATGCTGTAAATAATGTTGCACATGCCAAAATAACAAACAATTTTTTTACAATTTTCAAAATTTTCCTCCCTCAAAAAATATTACTTCCAAATTTTATATAACTTATGTAAAAATAAACAATTTTTTTTGCAAAATTTTTGCAAAGTTTAATTTGATAATTTAAAAATTTATAAATATCTTTTTAATTAAGTTTTCACTAAAAAACCTCTTCACTTTTTCTCAGTAAAGAGGTCAAACATTTTTATTTCAAACTAATTATTTCTAGAATGCTGGTATTACTGCACCCTCAAATTTTTCTTCAATGAATTTTTTAGATTCTTCTGAATTTAAAACTTTAATAAATTTTTTAAACTTTTCTTTTTCTACATCTTCTTTTCTAACTGCGACTAAATTTGCATAAGGTGAATCCTTTGATTCTATTTTGATTGAATCTTTTACTGGGTCAAGGCCTTGTGCTATTGCAAAATTTGAATTGATTACAGCTGCACCTGAATCTTTGTAAACTTGTGCAATTGAAGGTGCATCCATTGCTGTGAATTTTAAATTTTTTGGATTTTCTTTTATATCTTTTTCTGTTGAGTTTAGATTCTTCTTATCTTCTAATTTTATAAGTCCTGCATCTTCAAGAAGTATTAATGCTCTTGCACCATTACTTGGATCATTGGGTATTATAATCTCTGACCCATCTTCTATTTCATCAACTGATTTATATTTTTCAGAATATAATGCCATTGGTTCTATGTGAACATATCCTAAAACTTCTAAATTTTCGATATTTCTTTCTTCTGTAAAACTATCAAGATATGGTTTGTGTTGAAAATAATTTGCGTCAAGATCTCCTGATTCTAATTGTAAATTTGGTTGAATATAATCATCGAAATTTACAACCTCTACATCAAGCCCCTCTTTTTCAAATTCATCTTTTAGCCCTTCTACAATTTCACCATGAGGCGTTGGTGAAACACCTACAACAATTTTGTTGTCATCATTTTTACTTTCTTCTGTCACTTTTTCATTTTTTTCTGCATTTACATTTCCATTTTTCGCTTCTCCACAAGCTGTAAGAGTTAACGCTAAAAATAGTGACAATGCTAAAATTATTTTTTTCATTTTTCCCTCCTATAATTTTATTAAAATATTCTATATAAATTCTAAAAAGAATAAATACCTATCTTTTATCAATTTTATCTGCTATTTTATTTCCTACAAATTGTACTATTTGTACAAATATTATTATTACTACTACTGCGGACCAAAGTATTAATGGTTCATTTCTTTGATATCCATATCTATTGGCAACATCTCCAAGTCCGCCACCTCCCATTACTCCAGCCATTGCAGAATAACCTATTACATTTATAATTGTCATTGTAATTGCTCCCACAATCATGGGCATTGCTTCTGGTATTAAAACTTTAAATATTATTTCTTTTTTTGTCGAACCCATGGACTCTGCTGCTTCAATTATTCCATGATCAACTTGCATAAAATATCCTTCCATTAATCTCGCAACAAAGGGTGCTGCCGAAATTGAAAGGGGAATTATCATGGCTGCAGTTCCGTAGGATTTCCCAACTATTAGTCTTGAAAGTGGAAATACAACTATCATCAAAATTACAAAGGGAAAGGAACGAAGTATATTTATAAGTCCATCTAAAAAAGAGTAAAATGAATTTGATTCACTAAGTCCTCCTGGCCTTGTAATTGTCAAAATTACTCCCAGTGGCATTCCTATTAAAAGAGCAATTGCTGTAGATGCAAACACCATTACTAGAGTTTGTGGTATTGCTGGCAAAATTATATCTAAAATTCTTTCCACTTATAACACCTCCACGTTTACATTGTTTTCTTGTAAAAATTTTATTGCTTTATTTCTATCCTTTTCTTCTCCCAGTATCTCCACTGTTAGATAACCCACACTTGAAATGTTTAATTTATTTATATTGCCTGATAGTATTGAAAAATCTATGCCACATCTTTTTACACATTCTGAAAGTATTGGCTTGTCATAATTTTCATCTGCATAAGAAAGCCTTAAAATATCTCCCTTATAATCATCAGAATTTAAATATCCCTCTTCAGTTTCATCTTGCAAATTTTTTATAAAAGATCTTGTAACAGAAGTTTTTGGATTTTTAAAAAGTTCCTTGGTTTCATTTTCTTCAATAATTTTTCCACTTTGCATCACAGCAATCCTGTCACAAATTTCTTTTGCAACTTCCATTTGATGAGTGATCATAATTATAGTAGTATTGTATTCTTCTACAACTTTTCTAAGAAGTTTTAAAACTGACTGTGTATTTGCTGGGTCAAGTGCTGATGTCCCTTCATCTGAAAGTAAAATGGATGGATTTGTTGCAATAGATCTTGCTATTGCAACTCTTTGCTTTTGTCCTCCAGAAAGTTCTTTTGGATATGAATTTTTCTTTTCCCTTAAATCTATAAAATCTAAAAGTTCATCAACTCTATCTTCTGTTTCTTTTTTTGATACACCAGAAATTTCAAGAGGATAAGCAATATTTTCTGCAACAGTCTTTTGCATAAATAAATTAAAGGACTGAAAAATCATACCAATGTCCTTCCTCTCATCTCTAAGTTCTTTTTCATTTAAATCTAAAATAGATTTTCCATGAATTAATATCTCTCCACTAGTTGGTTCTTCAAGTCTATTAATGCATCTTACAAGAGTGGATTTACCAGCTCCAGATAAACCTATGACGCCATAAATTTCTCCTCTATTCACTTTGAAAGAAACATCATCTAAAGCTTTAAAACTTTTTTCATCTGTCTTAAACTCTTTAACTAAGTTCTTTACTTCAATCATTTTTCCTCCACCAATAAAAAAAGAGCTCTCATCCAATAAGGACGAAAGCTCGTGTTACCACCTTAATTTGTCACTTCCTCACAAAAGCAACCTCTTCAAGTACTATCATACTCTACTTCTGTAACGGGAAGTCCCGTAAATATCTAATATCGATATTTCCTAGAAAAGGCCATGTTCCCCAAAAATCGATCCACTTCTTTCACCAAAACGAAGCTCTCTTAAGTCACAATTTAAAGGTACTCTTCTTCTCAAAAAGTTTATTTATAAATTGTTATTATTATACGTGGTTAATTTTTAAATGTCAACACTTTTTTTATTTTGTTATAAGATTTTTAATATCTTCATCAACATTCGTAATTCCAGAAATCCCAAAATTATCAACTAATACATTTACAACATTTGGAGATAAAAATGCAGGAAGAGTTGGTCCAAGGTGAATATTTTTTACACCAAGTGATAAAAGTGAAAGTAATACTATTACTGCTTTTTGTTCATACCATGCAATATTGTAAACTATTGGAAGATCATTTACACTTTCAACTCCAAAAGCATCGACTAATGCAAGTGCAATTTGAACTAAAGAATAAGAATCGTTACATTGCCCTGCGTCTAATACTCTTGGTATTCCATTTATATCGCCAAGATTTAGTTTATTGTATCTATATTTTGCACAACCCGCTGTCAAAATTACAGTTGAATCAGGAAGTTCTTCTGCAAATTCTTTATAATAATTTCTATCATTCATTCTTCCATCGCACCCTGCCATTACAACAAATTTTGTTATATCGCCATTTTTTACAGCTTCAATAACTTTATCAGATAGAGCCATAACTTGAGAATGAGCAAATCCACCGACAATTTCTCCCTTTTCAATTTCTTCTGGAGAATCACATTTCTTTGCAAGTTCAATTATCTTAGAAAAATCTTTGTGTCCCTTTTCGTCTTCTTTTATATAAGTGCAACCAGGGTAACCCGCTGCTCCTGTTGTAAACAATTTATCTTTATAAGAATCTTTTGGAGGAACGATACAATTTGTAGTCATAAGTATTGGACCATTAAATGACTCAAATTCATCTCTTTGTTTCCACCAGGCATTTCCATAATTACCAACAAAATTTTTATATTTTTTAAACTTAGGATAATAATTTGCAGGAAGCATTTCGCTGTGAGTATAAATATCTACTCCAGAACCTTTGGCTTGTTCTAGTAACATTTCAAAATCTTTTAAATCATGACCTGAAACTAAAATTCCTGGATTTTTTCCAACTCCAATATTTACATTAGAAACTTCAGGATTTCCGTAAGTTGTTGTGTTTGCTTTATCTAAAGTTGCCATTGCTTTATATCCCATTTCGCCAGTTTTAAGCGTAAGTGCAACTAATTCATCAACCGTTTTTTCTGTCAAAAGTTCTGCCATAGTTTTTAAAATAAAATTATTTACTTCTTCATTTTCATAGCCCAAAACTTTTGCATGTCTAGTATAAGCTGCCATGCCCTTTAGACCGTAAGTTATAAGTTCCTTTAAACTTCTAATGTCTTCATTATCTTCAGCTAAAATAGAAACTTCGCCAGAATTTATTTTATTCTCAATTTCAGAAAATTTTTCTGTACTCCAATTTGCAGCATCGCTATAATTTTTTTCTTCTCTCAAAGAATTCATAAGCTTAATTGTTTCTTCTATTCTATTTTTTATTGCAATATCGTCAAAATTTGCATTTGTAATAGTAGTAAACAAATTTAAGATGACTTTATCTGTTGCTTCTTTATTGTCTTTTCCACTTTTTATTACAATTTCAGAAAGGCCCTTTGATATCCAAATCAAAAAATCTTGTAAATTTGCAACTTTTGCACTTTTTCCACATACACCCTTTTTCACACAACCTGTGTTCTTAAATGTTTCTTGACATTGAAAACAAAACATATCCATATTTTCTCCTCCTATTATTTTTCACTCATTACATTTAATTTCTAAAAATATTTTAATAAAAATTTTTATACTTTTCTGTTGCATATGCAACAATTATTGTCTTGTCTATGTAAATTTTTGCAAAGAAAAAACTCATGGCAAAGCACGAGTTTTTTATAATATGAGGATTTATTAAATTTACTTTCTTAAAAATTATTTGTTTTCATTTTCTATTATTTCATCAATTTTCTTGTAAAGTTCATCAACTTTTTCTTGAGAACCAAGACTTATATTGTCAATTACTTTTCCATCTCTATCAATTAAAAGAGTTGTAGGAAAAGCTGTCAAATTTTTAAGATAAGCATCACTTTCTTCAGAAGGCTTTACAGCAATATTTGTGTAAGTAACTCCCTTAGTCTTCAAAATCTTTTGTGCATCTTCTTTAATATTTTTATTTTCATAAGTATCTAGACATATTGACATAACTTTTACATTTTTGTCTTTTAATTCTTCACTTATTTTTTGAAGAGTTTCCATTTCATCTATACAACCCTTGCAGCCAGTAAACCAAATACTCATAATTGTCACTGGACTATCCTTAAAAACTTCATTATTTATAGGATTTCCTTTAAAATCAACTCCTTCAAACTTTGGGAATGAATCTCCCGTAGAAAGTTGTGTGCCTTCTGGTGCCTTACTTGTGCAAGCTACAAGAGTAAAAACTAAAAATAAAATAATTGACAACTTACTTATCTTCGAATAAATATTTTTCATTTATATCTCCTTTATTAAAATTTTTATTTTTAAATGAGGTTGAAATTGCTGATGTAGGGCAAGCTTTTATACAATCACCACATCTAATACATTCCAAAGCTCTTTGATTTTTCGACATATCCACATCCATCTTGCAAACTTTTTTACACTTCCCACAAGAAATACAACTGTCATTAACATGGTATTGATAAAAAGAAAATTTATTAGTTAGTGCATAAAATGCCCCTAAGGGACAAAGGTATTTGCAAAAAGGTCTGTAAAAAAATATGGAAAGTACAATTATAAGAATAAGAATAACTGATTTCAACAAAAATAAATTACCAAGAGAAGCTCTAATACTTTTATTTGCAATAGATAGTGGTACTCCACCTTCCAATATTCCCTGTGGACATATATACTTGCAAAAATAAGGTGAAGCTATCCCCAGTTCATCTGTAAAAATCACACCAAAAATCCACACCACAAAAATTAAAATGAAATACTTAATATACTTTAAAAAAGAAAATTTTCTTGTGCTAAACTTTTTTGTTGGAATTTTATAAAGTAAATCTTGAAAAAATCCAAAAGGACATAAAAATCCACAAATCAATCGCCCGAACAAAGTTCCAAATAAAAGCATAAGTCCCGTCACATAATAAGAAAACTTAAATTTTGATGAGCCAACCACTGCTTGAAAGGAACCTATGGGACAAGACAAAGCCGCACCTGGACATGAATAGCAGTTGAGCCCTGGTACACAAGCACTTTTTAATTTGCCAGTATAAATTGTACCCTTAAAAAAATTTGTGATATGTAAGTTAGTAAAAATCGTAAAAAATCCTTGTACGAAATTTCTTTTATTTCTTAAATTATCCAATTCCAACGCACTCCAAGCAAATTTTTATAGCCTTTGAAAGCACAGTATCCACTTCAGATCTATAAGATCCATAAAAAATAAACGCAATAGATAAAATTAATATTGCATAAGAAAATTTTCTATCAACAAAATCTTTCATTTTTTCACCTCACAAATAGTATAACATTCGGAGTATAAAGATTGCGTTAAGATAAAATAAAAAATTTTTATAATTTAAAAATCTTAAATAAATAATAAAAAACTCCTACATATATTACAAATATAAGAGTTTCATAAATTTCTCCAAAAATTACATGATTTTTAATTTCATATACAAATAACTTTCATCATAAACATAGGTTATGATATTATTTATATAAGTTGTATAATATAATTACAATGCTGTAAAAAAGTTGATTTCTTATAATTTATAGCAAAGGATATATTTATTTTTAATAATTATATTTTCTAAAAAGGAGAAATTATGAAAAAATTATATTTTAAAGAAAAATTTTTTAAAATTACAGATCATTACCCTATACTAGATGAAAACGAAAATGAAGTTTACTACTTAGATCAAGATTTTACTTTCATCGGTTATAAATCCTCTGTCAAAGATTTTAATGGCAAAAATATATTTAATATAAACAGGGAAATTATATCTTTTTTCCCAAGATACAATGTTACATTTAACGACAATACAAATATGATTGTACAACAAAAATTCGAGTTTCTTAAACACAAAGTCGAAGTTTATTTAGACGATGAAACTTTAAATCTCTCAGGCAACTATTGGCATCTTGACTTTGATATAAAAAATGAAAATAAAAAAATGATAGGAAAAGTTACTAGGGAACTTTTTGCCCTTACAGACACCTATGAACTTACTATTTTAGATGAAAATTACACAGAAAAATTAATCGCACTTGTTATTTGTTTAAATAATATGATAGATTTAGAAAAATCTTCACGCTAGGAGGAGGAAAAATGGAAAAACAAATTTTAGAATATATTGAAAACTTATGCAATACACCATCACCAACAGGTTACACAAAAAGAGCCGAAAAATATCTAATAGATGAATTTACTTCCATGGGCTACAAACCTTACCAAAGCATAAAAGGCAATGTAATAGTTCCAATCAACAAATGTGAAGGTGAAGGGCTACTTTTGTCATCTCACATAGATACTTTGGGACTTATGGTAAGAAGTATAAAATCAAATGGAAGACTTCGCGTCACAACTCTCGGTGGATTTCCTCTTTCCTATGTGGAACAAGAAAATGTAACTATTATTACAAGAAATGGAAAAGAATTTACTGGCGTAATGAGAATAAATAACCCATCAGTCCATGGTTCAAGTGATCCAAAGGAAATTTCTCGTGACGATAAAAATATGGAAGTTGTCATAGATGAAATTACAAACTCCGCAGAAGAAACTGAAAAACTAGGAATTTCCTCTGGGGATTTTATTGCTCTTGATCCAAGATTTACCCTTTCAAATGGCTTTGTAAAATCTAGACACTTAGATGACAAGGCCAGTGCTGGAGTTCTAATGGCACTTGCAAAAGAAATAAAAGAAAAAAATATAAAAATAAATCGTCCACTTTATATGATGTTTACAATTTATGAAGAAGTTGGACATGGTGCTGCAAGTGGAAATCCATCTAATGTAACAGACATGATTGCAGTTGACATGGGAGTAGTTTATGATGATTTAAAAACAGATGAAACAAAAGTATCTATTTGTGCCAAAGATTCCTCTGGTCCCTACAATTATGATTTAACAAATGAATTAATAAATTTAGCTAAAGATAATAAAATAGATTATGCAATAGATATTTATCCATTCTACGGATCAGATGCCTCTGCTGCAATGTCTAGTTCAAATGACTTCCGCCACGCTTTAGTTGGGAGTGGCGTTGCTGCAAGCCATGGCTATGAAAGAACACACATTAGTGGTTTAAATGGTTTATATAAATTATTAAAAGCTTATATAACAAAATAAATTAAATAATTAAAATGATAAAAATTAAAATTAAATATTTCAATAACTATTTATGCCCTTATTTTTTAAAAGACGACAGATTTTCCCTTTCTGTCGCCTTTTAATTTATTATTTAATTTTAATAAAATACTTATATATTAATTAGATAAAATAAGTTAAGTAATAGCAAAGTAGATATTAGATACAAAGTAAAATATGTAATGTGAAGAGGAATATTAAATCTAACATATTCTTTAACTTCATTCATTTCTACTTTTTGTCCACTATTTACTAAATTCTCTACTTTTCCAAAACCTGTTAATACATGAAACATCAACATTATAATTGGAACAATTATATTAAAACATAATGGCATAAGTCCACTATTGCAATTAAGAATCAAAGATATAATTGATACTATGACTTGTCCAACTAGTATAACAAAATAATTTCTTTTGACTTTAGTATTTGAACGGAAGAAAGAATAATCTTGAAATCCACTTAATAAATTAATTTTTAAAATATAATTAAAATAACTTCCTAAAGTAATTATATACATCAGCATCATTCCTGACATAATAGCTGTGTATATAATTTGTATTTTCAAAATAACTAAATTCAAAAAATCACTTCTATCTTGTCTATCACATATCGTTGTAACAATAATGCTCTAATAAAATAAAAAGAAATAGTAGAGCCTAGTGCTCCTATAGAACTTATTTTTTCATCTCCCAATAGATATTTATAAACCCCAAATTTATCTCTCGCTTAAATTTCCTCCCTGAATATTATATTATTTTCGGGAGAATTTTATTTACTTATTAATTTCTTTTTCTAGTTCTTGAAGGACATTTATAATCTCTTCAAAGTTTGGATATTCTCCATATATCATTTCTGACATAGCCTTATAATCTTTTTCTATTTCAGAAAATCGGTACTCTCTTGGGACTAATCTTAATCTTCCATTTAATGCTTCTTCATACCTTGCCCACTTTCTAGGGTAGAATTTCATTTTAAATTCAGTCACTTTTTTTAATAAATCCTTATCCTCTAAGGCTCTGTTTTTATAATCTGAATTTACTATTTTATATAGGTCATAAAAGTGTCTTGCATACCTATGTGGCATAGGAGAAGATTCTGGTCTATTTGCTTCGTGGTGTAAAATTGTTGCTTTTTCCAAAAAGGTTCTCTCTGCTGATACTGTTCTTATATTAGTTTTTTCTTTAAATACATTCGGATAGGCTTCACTAATTATTGGCAAGATTTTAACATCAATTGCAGGTGTCCATGCTGCAAGACTTCCTATTTCAAGTCTTATATTTTGTGTCAAATAATTAGATTCAAAAATTTTAGGATATTTACACAGAATCGTTTGTGGATCAAGAGTATCAATCATAAATTCAAAGTCCATGTCCTTTAAATCTTCTTCTAAAGCTTTTATAAATTCATCTCTTAAAAATACTTCTGTGTTTTCATTAACTTCTTTGTTGAATTTATCTTGCTTGGTATTTGATCTTTCTAACCAAGGTTCTTTTTCTTCATAGCCTAATACTCGCCAATCTAAGATTAGATCTATATCTTCAGAAAATCTTTCAATGAGTCCAAAACACTTTGAAAGTGATGTGCCACCCTTAAAAGTAAAATATTCTTTCCATTTGTTTTCATTAAATAAATAATCTAAGATAAAAGTAACCCAATAGTCTTTTTCAATAACTGCCTCAGATATATTCTCCTTTCTGGCTGTATTTACTATTAAAATCCTTAACTCTTCTTTGTTTTCTATATAGAACTTATTCATTTTTGCCCTCACAAATTTCCCTTATTACTTCATATATCCATGATGGAACTGATTTTGACTCATTCATTAAGTCTTTTCTTTCTTTTTCACTTAAATTTTTTCTTATCTTTTGTATAACTTCGTTAGTTATATTTTCTTTTCCCAAAGACTTGATTGCCTGAATTACAGTCGCTGTCTTTAAGGACATATTAGCAATCTCTCCTGGATTTACTTTTTTAAATTCTAAAATGGTATCCCCTATTTTATATTTTTTGTATCTTCCACTAGATATATATTTATAGTGAGTTGGAACTTGTGTTGAAAGTCCTAATAAGTTTAAGGCTGTGCTATTATATGGTGCAATATTCCAATTGTATTTTCTTGCTATAGCAAGTGCTAACTCGTGAATTGATACTGCTTCGTACTCTCCAATTAATTCACTATATCTTGGATTGTAATAAAAGCCATCGATGACACGCTTAATTTTTCTTTCATTTACCATTCTATTCAATGCCTTTCTAGCAGTTTCATAAGAAGCAATATCTAAAAAGTCATTAGCAAAAAATACTTTATGTGAGTCAAAATCATTTATTTTATCTGATATTTTTTCTGTATATGAACTCATTACAATCCTCCTTCGTCCCAAATATCATATCATATCTGGGACAAAAGTTCAATTGCACTTAAATTTTATTCCTCTATAATAGTTCATCATCCTCATATAGTATCTCTTTTTCATCTTCATTATTTCCCACTTCATCTTCTGATTCAATCATATAGAGTAGGTCTTGTTCTTCTACTTCTTTTAAGAGCTTACATTATTTTAAATTTATAAGTAATCTGCTCTTAGTTTTAAATGTTAAAAATTGTCTTGTATCTACTGGATTTACTTTATCTTTTTTTAAATCTCCACTTGATATAATATATTTTCCATTCCTATCTAAATTTTCAATTACTAAACCACTTTTTTTATTTTCTTGTATTGCAAGATTATTTTTCGCCTTTATTTCACCACCTTTAATTAAAAAACGATAGAATTTTAATTTTCTATCGTCTTTATAATTTATTATTTAATTTTAGCGCATTCTTTTAATATAGTTTTGCTCCAGCTAGTATATTTTCATTTACCATTACTAAATTCAAAAGTTCTTCTCCATCATATTCGCATACTGCTGATAAAAGCATTCCACAGGATTCTTCTCCCATCATTTTTCTTGGTGGAAGGTTTGTTATCGCCACTAACTTTTTGCCCACAAGTTCCTCTGCACTGTAGAAATTTTTAATTCCTGACAGTATTATTCTTTCTTTTTCAGAACCATCATCTAATGTAAATTTCAATAGTTTTTTTGACTTTGGAACTTCTTCGCAGTTCTTAACTTTTACAACTCTAAAATCAGATTTTGAGAATGTATCAAAATCAACCATATCTTCAAATAGTGGTTCAACTTTTACTTTTGAAAAGTCGATTTTTTCTGTCGTAAGTTTGTCGTAAGTTTCGTAAGTTTCATTTGACGAATCTTTATTTTCTGCCTTTTCTAAGCCTATTGGCTTCATTGTTGGGAATAATAATACATCTCTAATGCTTGGTTGGTCAGTTAATAACACAATCATCCTGTCAACACCAATTCCAAGTCCTCCTGTTGGTGGAAGTCCAACTTCTATTGCATTAATAAAATCTGAATCCATTGGATGAGCTTCGTCATCCCCTGCTTCTTTTTCTCTAACTTGTGCTTCAAATCTTTCTCTTTGATCTATTGGGTCGTTAAGTTCTGAAAAAGCATTTGCAAACTCCCAAGTGTTGATAAAAGCTTCAAATCTTTGTGTAAGTCTTTTGTCTTCTGGATTCCTTTTTGCAAGTGGTGAAACTTCTACTGGATGACCAATTACAAAAGTTGGTTCAACAAGGTGTTCTTCACAGAACTCTTCAAACATTTCTGATAAAACTTTTCCCCATGTATCATGTTCAGATATTTCAAGTCCCTTTTCTCTTGCAACTTCTCTTGCATCTTCATCTGTGTCAATTTCGTTAAAATCAACATCAGCATATTTTTTAACAGCGTCAATCATTGTAATTCTCTTCCAAGGAGCTTTTAAACAAATTTCTGTGCCTTGATAATTTATTGTATCTGTTCCCAAAACTTCTTTTGCAACATATTCAAATAGATTTTCAGTTATTCTCATCATCTCTTCATAATCTGCATAAGCTTGATAAAGTTCAATATTTGTAAATTCAGGATTGTGTTTTGGATCCATTCCTTCATTTCTAAACATTTTTCCCATTTCATAAACTTTGTCAAATCCACCTACAATTAATCTCTTTAAGAAAAGTTCGTTGGCAATTCTAAGTTGCATATCAATATCAAGAGTGTTGTGATGAGTGTAAAAAGGTCTTGCATTTGCTCCACCTGCTACTGTTCCAAGTATTGGTGTTTCAACTTCTAAGAAGCCTTTATTATCTAAAAACTCTCTAATTTTTTTGATAATTTTATTTCTCTTTATAAATACATCTTTTACTTCTGGATTTACGATTAAATCTACATATCTTTGTCTATATCTAAGGTCTGGATCTTTAAGTCCATGAAATTTTTCTGGAAGAATTTGAAGTGATTTAGAAAGTAAAGTTAAATCAGTTGCACGAACTGTAATTTCACCTGCTTCTGTTTTAAATACAATTCCCTTAACACCAATAATATCTCCAATGTCAAGTCCCTTGACGTCTTCATATTTATCTTCTAAGACATCTTTTCTAGCAAAAACTTGGATAGTTCCAACTGAATCTCTCACATCTAAGAAACAAATCTTTCCATGACGTCTTTTGCTCATTACACGACCAGCAATGGAAACTTCTCTCTCTTCATCTTCATTAAATTCTTCTTTAATGTCCTTTGAGTGAGCAGTCACATCGTAAGTTTCATTTACAAAAGGATCTTTCCCTTCATTTTTTAACTCATCTAGCTTTCTTCTTTTTAACAAAAGCATTTCATTTAGTTTTGCATCTTCTGTCTTTTTCACAAACTGCCTCCTAAATAGTTATTCCACAAATTTCGTACTTTATAATTCCATCTGGAACTTCAACTTCAACTACATCGCCAACACGACTGCCAATTAATTTAGACCCAACAGGCGATTCATTGGAAATTTTACCTTCAAGGGGATCTGCTTCTGCAGAACCAACAATTGTGTATTCATCTTCTTCGTGAGATTCAACTTCTCTAACTTTTACATTTGAACCAATATTAACTACATCTGTATTTAAATCTTTTTCATCTATAATCTTAGCATTGCGAACCATCATTTCAAGTTTTGCAATTCTTTCTTCAACTTGCGCTTGTTCGTTTTTTGCTTCATCGTATTCAGAGTTTTCAGAAAGGTCGCCATAACCTAGGGCAACTTTAATTCTTTCAGAAACTTCCTTTCTTCTAACAGTTTTTAAATATTCAATTTCATTTTCAATTTTTTCTAAACCTTCTGGTGTAAAAAATATATCCTTTGCCAAAATTCTCTCTCCTCATATATAAAAAATAAGGCGTTATCCGCCCTTTAACAAACCTTTTAATCTAGGCTATTATAGTTTATAGTTCTCTAAATGTCAAGAATTTAAAGTATTTGAAAAAATTTTTCTATAAATAAAAACTCTGCAACTTTCATCACAGAGTTTTAAAATTATTTTAATTTATTTAACTTTATTTTCTTTTTCCATATTCTTTTTTTGATAAACATAAATTAAATTGTCTATGGTACAGGAAATTGCTATACAATTAAATAAATCATTACGATCTAGTCCATTATGAAAAATTTTATAAACAATAAGGTAAGTAATTCCTACTGTTATAATGATAATTGGTAGTAAAACTTTTAATCTCTTAAAAGAATTTCTTTTATGATTTATAAAATACACAATTAACCACATTATCGTTAAAGAAAAAGGCATACTTATCATCTCCAAAACCTATAATCAGCATCTACTAAATACCATTTTCCAAAACCTTCATATTCATCATATTGGTATCTTTCTGTAATATATAAATCAACTCCTGTATGAGATTTAGCTAGTGATGAAAAAATAGTTTCAGCAACCTTAACCATTATAAAAGCCCATCCTAATCCTGAGCTAGCTATTAAAGCCTTGGTAAATTGATCCTTTGTAACTTGATTAATAATAAATAATGCTGAAGATCCATTTCCTGCCCATCCACAATATCTTGCAATTTTATCAAAATTTATTGATATAGTTCTATGTCTAACGTCTCCATTATTAGCGTATAACATCATAGTCTTGGGACTTGTATTTTGTGAAACAACTTTACTAATATTTGTCTTATTTTGTAGTATTTCCGGAAGTTTAAAGTCTATTCCTGAATTATCAGCTTCTCTTTGATAAAGTTCGATTATTTCTTCATCACTAAAACCTACATCAACAAGAGTATTATATAATTCATTACTTTTATAGCTATTTTCATTTAAAAACCTATTTTCATCTCTAGTATCCATTGCATAAGATACAGTCACTATATTTGTTAAAAAAGCCAATCCCAACATAAAACATAAAAATCTTTTTTTCATAATATTCCTTCATAAATAATTCTAAATTGTATAACGTTTTTATCTTAAAATTATTTATACATTGGAATCACCTCAAAAAAATATTGCTATCGCTTTCAACACAATTATATCAAATTATGATTTAGTTGTCTAGTATGATAAATAAAGTGTATAATTTTTATAAATTGTATATTTAAATTAGCCACCTAAGAACATAAAAAAGCATCCCTCGGGTACAATGTAATAAAACAAAAAATACAAAGGAGTACCCATCAAGATGCAAGATAATAATAACACAAAAGGAAAGCATTTAACATACACTGAACGATTATTAATTGAACGTTGGAAAAATAAAGATAAAAAATCAAATAGAGAAATTGCTAAGCTACTTGGTAAGGCTCCTCAAACGATTAATAATGAAATAAATAGGGGTCTAGTTGATTTGTCTTTTAATGGTGGATTTGTAGAATATTCTGCCGATATGGCTCAAAACCATTATGATTGGAATCGAATGGCCGTTGGTAAGACTAGTGTTTGGTCTCCTGAAAAAGATGAAATTATAAGAGCAGGTATCTTGAATAAGTTATCTCCTGAAGTTATTTCTCAAAAGAAAGGTATGCATTGTTTTTCGACTATTTATTCCTGGATAGAAAAGGGATGGATTAAAGGTATTTGTAAAAAGGATTTAATCTATCCTAGGAAAAGGAAAAAGACTTTTCATAAAAAAACAAAGGATATTCGAAAAAGGGGTGGGCTCTCTATTGATTTGCGTCCAAAAGTTATTGAAAATCGTGAAGAAGTTGGTCATTTTGAAATTGACTTAGTGATTTTTAACAAAACCAAGGGAGAACAATTACTCACGTTAACAGACC
This sequence comes from Peptoniphilus lacydonensis, assembly GCF_900106515.1. GTDB lineage: Bacteria > Bacillota > Clostridia > Tissierellales > Peptoniphilaceae > Peptoniphilus_A > Peptoniphilus_A lacydonensis. The sequence goes on along the minus strand of NZ_FNWF01000003.1, from coordinate 1,376,188 downwards.
GTAAGACTAGGTATGAAATTGTCCGTTTAATTAAAGATAAGAGAGCTGAAAGTGTTCATGAAGTATTAAAGAAATTATCAAAACAGTATAACTTTAAATCCATTACAGCAGATAATGGATCTGAATTTATGCATTTAGAAGAAGTTATGGATTGTCCTATTTATTATGCCCATCCTTATTCCTCTTATGAACGAGGAACAAATGAAAATGCAAATAGGATGATTCGTAGGTGGCTACCTAAAGGGACGCAATCAGCCACAGCTAAAGCTGTGGCTGATATAGAATCATGGATGAATCATTACCCTAGAAAGATGTTTAATTATAAATGTCCTTTAGATCTTCCTGAAGTGGCTAACTTATTCTTGTAATTTATATTTGAAAAAATTTTTCTATAAATAAAAACTCTGCAACTTTCATCACAGAGTTTTAAAATCTATTTAACTTTATTTTCTTTTTCCTTATTCTTATTTTGATAGAAAAAAATTAAATTGTCTATTGCACAGCCTATTACTAAATAGGAACAAAAATCGTAAAAAGTCATTTTGCTATAAATATTAAATTTTTTAAAAAAAATTGTAAATATTATATAAGATGCTACAGTTAATCCAATTAAGACTGGCAATCTCCTAATTGAATTTTTCTTGTGATTTAACAAGTATACAATGATTCCCAAAACCGCTAATGAATAAAACATATAGAGTCCTCCCTTTAAAACCTAAAACTAAATTTGAATTTTAAAAAATTATAAATCTAAATTAGATATATAATCTCTTATAACTTCTATTATCTCATCTTTGTCCTTTAGGGTGTTTAATTTATTTCTAACTTCCTTTGAGTCCTTCATTCCTTTAAAATAATCGGAATAAACTTTTCTCATCTCAAGAACACCAAGTTTTTCTCCTCTGTACTTTATCTTTCTCTCAAGCTCATCAATCATGAGTAGAAGTTTTTCTCTATCACTTGTTTTTTTGTAATCTCCAGTTTTTAATAATTCTTCAATTTGATTAAAGATGTATGGGTTACCCACAGCACCGCGACCTATTGCCACTCCGTCGACCTTTGAATAATTTATTTTTTCAATTGCATCTTCTGGTGTTTCAATGTCGCCATTTCCAATTACAGGAATTTTTACATTTTCTTTAACTTCTTTTATATAGTCCCAATCTGCTTTTCCTGTGTAATATTCTTCTCTCGTTCTACCATGGACTGTTACAAAACTTGCACCCGCTGCTTCAATATTTTTTATGGCTTTTATAGAAGACATTCCGCCAATTCCCTTTCTCACTTTTACAGATACTGGCTTTTTTGAATTTTCCACAACAGATTTTACAATGTCATATACAAGTGAAGGATCACTTAATAGATATGATCCAGACTTATTTTTTACAATTTTTGGAGCAGGACAGCCCATGTTTATATCAACATAAGAAAAATTGTAATCATTTAAAATAGAAGCTGCCTCACCCATAATTTTTGGATCACTTCCAAAAATTTGAACAGAAACTTTTTTCTCTCTTGGAGAAATATCTAATAAATCAATTGTCTTTTTATTTTGGTAAACAAGTGCCATTGCAGACACCATTTCAGTTACAGTTATATCTGCACCTTTTTCTGTTGCAACTTCTCTAAAAGCTATGTCAGTGTATCCTGCCATTGGTGCTAAAATTTTTAACAAAAAATCACTCTCAATCTATCTTTCTATTTTTCTCGTATATAATTTTAAGCCCCTCAAGTGTCAAGAACTTATTGATTATAAAATTATATTTAGAATCTTCTGTCAACATTGTGGAGAAACCACCAGTTGAAATAATTTTAGTTTCCTCTTCTTTCCAATTTAGTTCTTTTAAAAGTTTCGCAACTATTCCATCAATCATCTCAGTATACCCGTAGTAAAGTCCAGATTGCATTGCTCCAACTGTATTTGATTGAATAACTCTATCTGGTGCAATTATTTCAATTTTTGGAAGCTTTGAAGTCATCATAAAAAGAGCTTCAGCAGAAATCCCAATACCTGGCATAATCAAACCTCCAAGATAATTTTTTTCTTCATCAATTACACAAAAAGTCATAGCAGTTCCGATGTCAACTATAATTGATTTCTCTCCATAAAGTTCTAGTGCTCCAACTGCATTCACAATTCTATCTGCACCAACTTCTTTTGGATTGTCATATTTTATATTAAGTCCCAAGTTCAAATCTGCACTTACTATCATTGGATTTTTATTAAAATATTTTCTAATCATTGAAGGAAGTGTGTGCATAAGGTTTGGAACAACTGATGAAATAATTACATCTTCAATATCTTGTGGATCAATATTTGCATGAGTTAGAGTTTCTATAAAAATAAGTCCATATTCATCTGATGTCCTAGTCTTTACAGTGGAAGTTCTAAAATCATTTACAAGTTCATCACCCTTATAAACACCCCAAGTTATGGAAGTATTCCCAACATCTATTACTAATAACATTTTACACCTCATTTAACAAATTGTTTTCATTATATATTGTATAAAGCTCACTTTCAACTAAATTATTGTTAAAAATCTTTTCTGTTTACATTATTCTTCCTTTTATTATATTATGTGTAATTTTAAATTTGTTTAATCAAAATGTAGCCTTAAAATTATAAAATAGTTTATTAAATAAAATTTAGTTAACCTCATTGACTTTGTGGTAAACATTGTGTAATATAGACCCTGGAGGTTAAAATGAAAATAAAAACAAAAGACATAACAAAAATTGCACTTTTAGTTGCACTATTAGCAGTGGGAGCCTTTATAACTATACCAATTGGACCAGTTCCTTTCACTTTGCAAAACTTCTTTGTGTTTATGACAGGACTAATACTTACTCCCTCCTATGCTTTTTTAACAGTAATTATATATATACTATTAGGTTTAATTGGTCTTCCAATTTTCGCAGGATTTCACGGAGGTATTCAATCAATTTTTTCTCCAAGCTTTGGATTTTTAATTGCTTTTGCAATTGGAGCAGCATTTATTTCTAAATTTGCTCATGGAGAAAAAAACTTTAAAAAGATTATGCTTATCCTTATTCTTGCAGAAGTTATCTTTTATGCAATTGGTCTTCCTTATATGTATCACATTTTAAATAATGTAATGGGAAATCCTATGGATATATCAAAGGTCTTTACTATTGGTATGATTCCTTTTATAATTCCAGACCTAGCTAAGGCAGTTGTGGCAGCAATTATTACTCCAAGAATTTTAAAAGAGTTGAAATAATTTTATTAAAAACTGTTTTATAAAAAAATTTTTAAATATTTTTTAATTTTTATAATAATAGAATAATTTTTGAAAAATCTCATCCTTGTGATGGGATTTTTCTATATATATTTATTATAGTTATATGATTAAAATTCTGTTATAATAACTAAATAGGAGGTTATTATGAAAAATTCCAAAAAGAATAAACCTCGTGGAATGATAAAACTATCAGGCGTAATAAAAATAATATTACTTGTAATTTTAGCTACAATAATTATTTTAGGTTCTATGGTAACTGCTGTTGTGCTTGGTATTATTAAAAAAGCTCCTGTAATAGATCCTACTGAATACAGATCTCAACTTTCTGAAACTTCAAGGATTTATTCAAATGACGGAAAACTAATTGAATCATTAGTATCTGACGAGTTTAGTGAATTTGTTCCCTACGAGGAAATGCCAAAAGATTTAATAAATGCCATTGTAGCAATTGAAGACGAAAGATTCTTTGAACACAATGGAGTAGATTATAAAAGAGTTGCCGGTGCACTTGTTCACGACATAAAAACTAAATCCTTTGACCAAGGTGCTTCTACAATTACTATGCAACTTGCAAAGAATTTATACACATCTTTCTCCAAGAGCATCGTTAGAAAAATAACTGACATTTACTATTCATATCAGATTGAACAAAAACTTACTAAAGAACAAATTCTAGAAGCTTACTTAAATTCTGCAGGCTTTTCCAAAGGAACTGTTGGTGTACAAGCTGCAGCAAAAACTTTCTTTAACAAAGATGTTTCTGAACTCGACCTTGCAGAGTGTGCTCTTATAGCAGGGGTTACAAACTTACCTGAAAAATACACACCCTACAATACTCAAAACATCGAGGATTCAGATGATCTTGGAAATATAGAAGTCGTCCTTCTTCCCAAAAATGAAAACTCAAAGCCAAATTCTGATCGAATTATTGAAATTTCAAAAACTTTAAATGAACTTGGACAAATTGATAATTTTGAACTAATTCAAATAAAAAATGATATGCTAATGCCTGTTAAAGCTGTCTTCAACGAAACTTCTAGTGAAAGACAAAAGTTAGTCTTAAAGAAAATGGCTGAGAGAAACTTAATAACAAATGAAGACTATGAAAACGCCTTAAATGAAAAAATTGAAATTAAAATTGGCTCTCGTAGAGAAAGTGGTATTTCTTCCTTCTATACAGATGTAGTTCAAAAAAACACCATCAAAATCTTGATGAATTCTGGATATTCTAAAGAGGAAGCCACAAACAAATTATTTAAAGGCGGACTTAAAATTTATACTCCAATGGATATAAAGATGCAACGAACTCTTGAAGAAGTTGTGTCAAATCCAAAATACTATTATGGAGAATTTAGAGAAAAAAATGGAATAATTCAGCCACAAGTTGCATCAGTAATAATAGATCAACACACTCATGAAGTTAAAGCCCTTGTTGGGGGGAGAAATGTAAGTGGAGGAAGACTTTTAAATAGAGCTGTAGTCCCAAGGCAACCTGGATCATCTATTAAACCAATTTCTGTTTATTTAACTGCATTTAATAATGGAGCAACTGCTGGAGATATTTATCTTGACGCAAAGATGCCACAAAATTTATTTGGCAATCACTCTCCAAGAAATGCCGGAAATTATTACCAAGGTTGGACTACAATAAGAAACCTTTTACGCCAATCTTCAAATGTAGGTGCTTTCCAAGTTGCAAGAGATATATCTGCAGATAAAGACGCAAAGATTAATCAAAACTCAACTTACACAAAATCCTACGACGATGACGAATCAATTGCAAAAATGGTTGAAACATTAAAATCCATTGGTGTTACTTCAATTGTGGAAAAAGAAGATAATCCAACCTACAACGATTTGGCATACTCTCCATTAACTCTTGGTGGTATGACTTCTGGCATAAGTCCACTTGAAATGGCAGGAGCTTTTACAACATTATCTAATGAAGGAAAGTACGCAGATCCTTATGTAGTTTCAAAAATTGTTTCAAACACTGGAGAAACTATTTACGAAGTTAATCCTGAAGAAAAAGAAATTACTTCTCCAGAAAATGCGTATATCTTGACAGATATGTTAAAAGATGTAGTAAGTAGAGGTACTGGTAGAAATGCTTCCTTTGCTGGTCAAGAAATAGCAGGTAAAACTGGTACAACTAATGATAAAAAAGATGTTTGGTTTGTTGGCTACACTCCATACTACACTTGCTCAGTTTGGATTGGCAATGACAAACATCAAAAACTTTCTTTTGGTTCCACTCAATCTGCATATCTTTGGAAACAAATTATGAAAACTATGCACGAAGATTTAGACAAAAAAGAATTTGAAAAACCTGATGGAATTTACACTAAATATGTAAATGGTAGACGAGAAATTTTTGTAGATGGAACTAAACCACATTATACAAATAAACTGGGTTGGTACAGATCATCTAGTTCAACGAAAAAAGAATCCAACGATGATGACAATAACAATAACAACAAAAAATCATCAAAGTCAATACTTTCTTCTGAAAACAATGATAACAACAATAATAATTAAATAAAATTAAAACTGCTGAAGCTTTGAAAGTTTATCAGCAGTTTTTTTGTACAATATAAATGAATCTTTAAAAATCTCCTTTCATATATTTAGAACCTGTCTAACTTGAGTTTTATAATTATAAAATTCATTTAGATAAATTTCTAAATAAATTTAAATCACATTTGAATTTATTTTATACAAAACAAAAAGGCCTCTTTTCGCAGAGACCAATTTTAAATCCTTTATATTTTATTCTACTTATTTTCTTCAATATTTTCTTTCTTTTTTTCCTCATCTTTCTTATCCATTATATTGCGAGCTTCATCAGAAAGATCTGTTATTTTTATTGAATCGTCAATATCAATGGATTCTTCATCTAACTTTTCTCCATTAAAAATCTTTTCAAAATCTTTTGAATAAATAGTTTCTTTTTCTAAAAGTGCATCAGAAAGAGCAATTAGTTTATCTAAATTCTCACTTAAGAGTTCTTTACACTCTGAATAAGCTTCATTTACTATTCTTGAAACTTCTTCATCGATTTCAGCTGCTGTCCTTTCAGAATAATCCTTTGAACGTCCAAGATCACGTCCTATAAAGACTTCATTTTCTGAAGAATCATAATTTATCGTTCCAAGTCTTTCGCTCATACCATATTGTGTCACCATTGCTCTAGCAATTTTTGTTGCTCTCTCAATATCATTTGAAGCTCCTGTTGAAATATCATCTAGGACAAGGGATTCTGCAACCCTTCCACCCAAAAGAGAAATTATAGATGCCTCCATTTTCTTCTTAGTCATAAAGGATACATCATCTTCAGGAAGATATGCTGTAAACCCTCCAGCCATCCCCCTTGGAATTATTGTAATCATATGAACTGGATCTTCCTCTGGAAGAAGTCTTGAAACAATAGCATGTCCTGATTCGTGTACTGCTGTCAACTTTCTTTCTTTTTCAGAAACTACACGAGATTTTTTTGCAGGACCTGCTTGGACTTTTATTGAAGCTTCGTCTACATCTTCCATAGAAATTTCGCTATTGCCTTGTCTTGCAGCCAAAAGTGCTGATTCATTCATAAGATTCTCAAGATCAGCTGGAGTAAATCCAGGAGTTCTTTTTGCTATAACTTCTAAATCTACATCTTTTGAAAGCTTTTTGCCCCTTGAATGTATTTCTAAAATTGCTTTTCTTGCACGCACATCTGGCTTTCCTACATAAACTGTTCTATCAAATCTCCCTGGTCTAAGAATTGCCGGATCAAGTATGTCTGCTCTATTTGTCGCAGCCATTACTATTACTCCTTCATTAGTTCCAAATCCATCCATCTCTACTAAGAGTTGATTTAGAGTTTGTTCTCTTTCATCATGACCTCCGCCAAGACCTGCTCCTCTTCTTCTTCCCACTGCATCAATTTCATCTATAAAAATTATACAAGGTGCATTCTTTTTTGCATTTTCAAATAAATCTCTAACTCTTGAAGCTCCCACTCCAACAAACATTTCCACAAAGTCAGAACCACTCATTATAAAGAAGGGAACTCCTGCTTCTCCTGCCACAGATTTTGAAAGATAAGTTTTTCCAGTTCCTGGAGGCCCTACTAAAAGAACTCCTTTTGGAATTCTTGCTCCCATATTTATAAATTTCTTTGGATTTTTTAAGAAATCTACAATTTCTGAAAGTTCCTCTTTCTCTTCTTCAAGACCAGCAACGTCCTTAAACTTAACCAAATTTTTAGAATTTTCTTTATTTATAAGTTTGGCTTTACTCTTTCCAAAGGAATTCATCTTTCCGCCGCCAGCTCCAGCTTGTTGCATCATTCTATACCAAAAGAAAATCAAAACTCCAAACATGAGAAGTGTTGGAATCCATTCTGCAAAGACAGAAGTCTGTTTAGTAGGTGTAGATAAGACATCAATCTCTCCAGCATCATTTTTATCTTTTAAATAATCAGCATAAAAAGTATCTGATGCTTCCTGAGGTATTACAGTTTTAAATGAATCACCTTTTTTTAACTGTACACTTGCAATAGAATCTACTCCATTTTGAAGTTTTACACTTTTAACATTTCCCTTGTCAAGCTCACTTACAAATTCTGTAAAACTTTTTTCTTCAATAGTCGTTGCGGGGGGGCTAAAAAATTTAATTGTTGTCAAAAGTACAAGTATTAAGACAATATAAAACCCAGCTCCTCCAAATTTTTTATTCAAAAATATCACTCCTCATCATTTAAATACACAGACTCATCAAGTATTCCAATAAAAGGAAGAGCTCTGTATTTTTCATCATAATCCATTCCATATCCAATTACAAAATTATCTTCTATTTCATATCCATTATATTTTACAGGAAGTTCAACTTTTCTTCTACTAGGTTTTGAAAGCATAGTTACAATTTCAATAGAATTTGCCCCTCTTGATTTTAAAACCTTAGTCAGATAAGATAGTGTAATTCCAGTATCAATAATATCTTCAACAATTAATATGTCCTTTCCAACTATTGAAGTAGAAATATCCTTTAAAATTCTAACTTCTCCAAGGGATCGAGTTCCCTTATAACTAGACACATCCATAAAATCATATTCAAGATCCAAATCTATTCTTCTCATAATATCTGCCATAAAGGGAACTGCACCCTTTAATATTCCCAAAAGAAAAAGATTTTTTCCCTCATAATCCTCTGTAATTTTTTCTCCAAGTTCCTTAACTTTATTTTGAATTTCTTCTTCAGAATAAAGAACTTCTTTAATATCACAAGACATTTTTAACCTCCAAATTGAGTTTATTAAAAGTTTTTTTATCCACTTTGACATCTTCAGAAATATCCATGCCAATTACGCAGACTATTTTTTCATCATCACAAATAAGACCTATCTCATCTCTTGAAAGTCTATCTACTTTTCTATCAATGAAATAGTCCTTTAATTTCTTATTATTTTTCATTCCAAGGGGCTTAAATTTATCTCCCCTCTTTCTAGTTCTAACATAAAGCTTACCTTTAATTTTATCACAATCTATTACTTTTATAAAGTTATCACTACCAGTATATAACAGATCTTTTGAAATAAAAATATCCCCAAAATCTGTGCGATTTTCACCATATTCTAAATAGAATTTTTCCTTTTTAACCTTAGACTTCTTTTCTTCAATAATAACTTTGCCATAAGATTTTCTAGCCACCATATTTTTCCCAAGATCTATTTCTTTTCCACTCTCGCTATTAAATAAATCATAAATATTTAAAATATTATTTCTATTTAAAATATTTTTATCATAAAAATTTTCTTCCAAATATTTCTTTATAATTTCACAAGCTAAAAATTTGTGAATATTTAAAATTTCATCTGCGACAAAATAATTATCAATAACTATTTTTTCATAATTTTCCTTTACAACATCTTCAATAAAATCATTTGCATCACTTGCATTCTCAGAAAGTCTTATAACTGAATCTAAAATATTTGGATTCAACTCTTTTAACCTAGGAATTAAATTAAGTCTTATTTTATTTCTAGTATAAATATCTTCAAAATTAGTTTCATCATCAAAATACTTTAAATTATTCTTATGCAAATAATATTCTATGTCTTCCCTTTTAATATCTATTAACGGTCTAAAAATATTGCCTTTCTCCTTAGAAAAACCAACTAAACCCTTTAGCCCTGTTCCTCTAATAATATTAAATAAAACTGTTTCTACGAGATCATTGGCATTATGAGCAGTTAAAATTTTTCTATCCTTAGAATTTTCTCTAAAAAAAGAATATCTCAAAATTCTTCCCGCTTCTTCAGAAGATATTTTATTAGCTTTTGCAAAATCGTTCATATTCACTGTCTTTGCAACACATTTTACATTGTATTTTTCACAAATACTTTTGACAAAATCTTCATCCCTTTTGGCTGTACTTCTAACCCCATGATTTAAATGACACACAATTATATCGAGATCAAGTTCATCTTTTAAATCCATAAGATTATAAAAAAGATACATTGAATCAGCCCCACCTGAAACAGCAAGAGTGAGTTTATCCCCTTTATTAACAATCTTTAACTTTTTTAAATTTTCATAAAATAAAATATCCATAATAAAAAATAGTGGTATAACTATCAAAAGATAGCCAACCACTCACTAATTTCTAGAATTCCTTTTCTTTGTCTTTTGATTATACCTTGCTCTAGCTTCATCAAGCTTAGTATTACTTTCCTTCATAAACTTGCTTAACAAATCTTCAAATTTGGCATCTACTTTTTCTTCTTTAGGTTCTTCTTTTTTTTCTATGGCATCCTTAATAGAAAGAGCAATCTTTCCCTTCTCATCAATACTAAGAACTTTTACCTTTACTTCGTCACCCTCAGAAATATGATCTGATATATTCTTTACAAAAGTATCTGCAATTTCTGAAATATGTACTAAACCACTTTTACCTTCTCCTAAATCAACAAAAGCACCAAATTTAGTGACTTTAGTAACAACACCATCTACAATATCGCCTGGCGATAAATCCATAATTTCCTCCTAAATTTTATTTTAACCCTTCAGTTTTTGAAGTTTTATCCTTATTTTTATCAACATAAACTACTTCTCTTGGCTTCACCATTCCAAGTTCTTCTCTGGCAACTTTCTCAATAAAATCAGTTGAAGAAGAATTCTCAAGCTCAGAATTTAAATTATCTATTTCAAGTTTTAAATTAGAGATTTCTCTATTATTTTCTGAAATTATTTCAAGTTTCTGTTTTTTTAAAGAAATAGACTTTCCAATTTTTACAGAACCATATAAAGCAGAGATTAAAATAATAATAGCAAGTGCCAATGGAAATTTTTTTCTTTTAACATTCATAAAACCCGCTCCAATTTAAATCAAAAAATCCTTTAACTAATCCTATCATAAAGAGTCTGTGCATCACGCTTGCTATTAACATCAGAAATATCTTTGACTCTTACTTTTATTTCCTTATCACCAAGTTTTAGAGAAATAATATCATCAATATTTACATCTTCAGAAGGTTTTGCTACCTTTTCATTTATCTTAACAAGACCCTTTTCACAAGCTTCTTTTGCCACAGTCCTTCTCTTTATAAGTCTTGAGTTTTTCAAAAATTTATCTAATCTCATAATCCACTCCACTTATGAATATATCAAAAAAACAAGAAAATTTCAATACAAAGAAAAAAATTGCATAAAAAAAGAAGGCATTGCCTTCTTTTTTATTACTTATTAACAGCTTCTTTAAGAGCCTTACCTGATCTAAAAACTGGAGCTTTAGATGCAGGAATTTTAATAACTTCTTCTGGATTTCTAGGGTTTCTTCCTTCTCTAGCTTTTCTTTGTCTAACTTCGAAAGTACCAAATCCAACTAATTGAACTTTTTCTCCATCAGCAAGAGCTTCTTGAACTGAAGTTAAAAATCCATTTAAAGCTTGTTCAGCATCTTTTTTTGTAAGACCTGATTTTTCAGCAATGCTTGCTACTAATTCTGATTTGTTCATTTTATATCCTCCTTGAAGAATTTTTTTAATCTTTTCTTAGAATTGCAATATCAAAAAAATTACGCACTCGCAAGTGGGTACGCAAACCTAAGACTGTTACAATTATAACTCATGTTGACTTTATTTTCTACACTTATTTGAAAAAAATCGCTATTTTATCCAATTTTTTATCCATTTCTTCTAAAATATCTCGCAAATCAATTATACCTTCATTATATTTTAACAAAATCAAAATTAATGAGTAAATTAGAATATCTTCCTCATTTTCAAAATCCATAGAAAGGTTCTTTGATTTTTTTATAACTTCTGATTTCATTTTCTCAAAAATTTCTTCATCTAAAAAAATATCTTCATCACGCAACAAATTATTTATTTTAGAAAACAAAACATTAAAACTACTTCCACTAGTTCTAGGTATGTATACACAGGATTGATGATTATAATCTTCAATTCTTGGAAGCTTATAGATCTCTATTTCCCTTACAATTTCATCCTCAAGTCCAGCATTAGTAATTACATAAGCTAAATCATTTTCTCTATAAACTTCTTGCAATGAAAGAGAAACATCAGATGCAATCCTTTTGTTATAAATTTGAGTAATTAATGTGTCCCTTCTTAAATCAAAATCAAATCTATTTGCATAAGAATCTAAAAACAAAAGACCATCAACAGCGTCACGACCTACTGCTGCAAGTACAGGCTCAATAAAAGAAATACCACTAGTAATATTTATGTCAACATCACTATTTAATAAAAGTTTCACTGTTTTTTCTGCCACAAAGGGATTTCCCGGAACAAAATAATTTATATCACCTTTTTTTGATTTTTCAATTAAAAAATCTACAATTTTATTGTAAACATCCTCAAAACTTTCTGATTCTTCATATAGATAATCAAAAGACTCATAAGAAATTTTATTTTCTTTAAAAAATTTTACAGAATCATGATTATCTGTCCTTAAATAATTATTATTTCCATTCTTCATAATTTCTACTGCCTCAAGTGTCAAATCTTTTGAAGAAGTAGAACCAAGTCCAACAACATTTATCATATTATCACCAAATATATTATATTAAAACAATTAAAAAAAGGAAACCCCATTGGATTTCCTTATACTAATTCTATAATTGAAATTTCTGCACCGTCTCCACGTCTTGGACCAACTTTCAATACTCTAGTGTATCCACCATTTCTATCAGCATATTTTTCTGCATATTCATCAAATACTTTTGTTACAACATCTTCTGAATAAATATATGCTAAAGCTTGTCTTCTTGCATGAAGATCGCCTCTTTTTCCAAGCGTAATCATTCGATCTGCAATTCTTTGAACTTCCTTTGCTCTAGTGTGAGTAGTTTGAATTCTACCTTCACGTAAAAGAGAAGTAACAAGGTTTCTAAGCATTGCACGTCTATGACTTGAATTACGGCCAAGTTTTCTATTTTTTGCCATAATACCCTCCTTATTCTTCTTCAGATTTGAGACTAAGTCCTAATTCTTCAAGCTTCTCAGTAACTTCTTGCAAAGATTTCCTTCCAAGATTTCTTACTTTCATCATTTCGCTCTCAGTCTTATTAGTTAGTTCCTCAACGCTATTTATTCCAGCTCTTTTTAAACAGTTAAACGATCTAACAGATAAATCTAATTCTTCAACTGTCATTTCAAGAACCTTTTCTTTTTGATCTTCTTCTTTTTCAACCATCAAATTTATTTCACTGACATGTTCTTTAAGACCAATGAAAAGTTCAAGATGCTCTGTCAAGATTTTTGCCGCAAGAGATGTAGCTTCATCTGCTTTCATTGAACCATCTGTTGTGACTTCAAGGATCAATCTATCATAATCAGTTCTTTGGCCAACTCTTGTATTTTCGACTTTCCAGTTTACTTTTTCAACAGGCGTAAAGTTAGAATCCATTGGAATAACACCAATTTCAGTTATTTCATCTTTTTTAAGCTCAGAAGGTTCATAACCTCTTCCTTTTTCAACCATCATCTCAAGATAAAAATCAGCATCGTCATTTAAAGTAGCTATATGTTGATCTGGATTAATAACCGTTACATGAGGTGCAAGCTCAATATCTGAAGCTTTAATTTCTCCCTTGCCTTTTTTTTCTATTGTTAGTTTTACTGGCTCATCTTCAGTCATCTTTAAAACTATAGATTTAATATTTAAAACTATTTCAGGTACATCTTCCAATACACCAGGAATTGTATCAAATTCATGTTCAACGCCACGTATATTTATAAAAGATACCGCTGCGCCAGGTAAAGAGGAAAGTAACACTCTTCTTAAGGAATTTCCAATAGTGATACCAAATCCTGCTTCTAGTGGTTCGACAACAAACTTGCCATATAAACCTGACTCATCTAATTCTTCAATACTAATTCTAGGTTTTTCAATTTCTATCATGGGTACCCTCCTTTTCGACAAATAGTTTAGACTCTTCTACGTTTTGGTGGTCTACATCCATTGTGAGGAATTGGAGTAACATCTTTAATCATAGTTACTTCAAGACCTGATGCTTGGAGAGATCTAATTGCAGCTTCTCTTCCTGAACCAGGACCCTTAACATATACGTCAACACTCTTAAGTCCATGTTCCTTAGCTTTTTCAGCCGCTTCTTGTGCTGCTTCTTGTGCTGCAAAAGGAGTTGACTTTCTTGAACCTCTAAATCCAAGTTGTCCAGCACTTGCCCAAGAAATAACATTTCCATTAACATCAGTAAGAGTAACCATAGTGTTATTAAATGTTGAAGCTATATGAGCTTCTCCTTTTTCAATATTTTTACGTACACGTCTTCTTGAACGTGTAGTTTTTTGTTTTTTAGCCATCAAAGTCCTCCCTTACTTACCTTTACTAACAAGTTTCTTAGGACCTTTTCTTGTCCTAGCATTTGTCTTAGTCTTTTGTCCTCTAACAGGAAGACCTGCTTTATGTCTTCTTCCACGGTAGCAGTTGATTTCACGAAGTCTTTTAATATTCATTGCAACGTCACGACGCAAATCTCCTTCTACGTGATATTTATCTATTTCTTCTCTGATTTTAGCAAGTTCAGCTTCTGTCAAATCTTTAACACGAGTGTCGAAATCAACACCTGCAGCAGTTAAAATTGCTTGAGCTCTAGGTTTTCCTATACCGTAAATATAAGTGAGTCCAATTTCAACTCTCTTTTCTCTCGGTAAATCTACACCGGAAATTCTAGCCATAATTACCTCCCTTATCCCTGTCTTTGTTTATGTTTCGGATTTTCGCAAATTACCATTACTTTTCCGTTTCTCTTAATTATTTTGCACTTTTCGCACATCTTTTTTACAGATGGTCTTACCTTCATTTAAATGCCTCCTAACTTTAGGACTATTTTTTTCTCCAAGTTATTCTACCCCTTGTAAGATCATAAGGTGAAAGCTCAACTGTCACCTTATCACCAGGGAGAATTCTAATATAATTCATTCTCAATTTACCTGAAATATGAGCAAGTATGATATGTCCGTTTTCAAGTTCTACTTTGAACTGAGTATTGGGAAGAGCGTCCACAACAACGCCTTCGACTTCTATTACATCTTCTTTAGCCATATTATTAAGGATCCTCCTTTAGCTATAAGGTAATAGTTTCTTTCTAATATAACTGTCATTTAAATCTTTTATATCAAGATCAACAAAACTGTTATAAATATAAAGATGTTTTACCTTTTTTTTCTTTGGTCGATCTAGCTTTCTAAGTTTCCCATCAACTAGATAGAGAAAATTCTCATCTATAATCTCTGTGATTACAAATACTTTTCCCTCGTCTCTCCCTTTTTTGGATCTTACAACTTGTCCTCTCAAAAGACTAAATGTATTATCCATTATCTATTCTAAACCAGTCACTATATCTTCAAATACTTTGTCAATATCTTTTGCACCATCAATATCAATAAGAAGATTTTGTGCTCTGTAATAGTCAATAAGAGGTGCAGTTTGATCAAAGTAAACTGAAATTCTTGTCTTTACAGTTTCTTCAGTATCGTCATCTCTTTGAATAAGCTTAGTACCATCTTTATCACAAATTCCATCTTCTTTTGGAGGATTGAATTTTACATGATAAGTCATACCACAAGTTTTACATACACGTCTTCCAACAGCTCTTTCAATTAAAATCTCAGGATCAACTGAAATATTAATTACTTTAGTAAGCCTTTCATTATTCTTATCCAAAATTGAATCAAGACTTACTGCCTGAGCTACAGTCCTTGGAAAACCATCTAGCAAAAATCCATCTTTTGCATCATCCTTGTTAAGTCTATCTTCAACAAGTGCAATTACTAGTTCGTCTGGAACTAAAAGACCTTTGTCCATATATGACTTTGCTTTTTTTCCAAGTTCTGTATTATTTTTAATATTTTCTCTAAAGATATCTCCAGTTGAAATATGTGGAATATTGTATTTATCTACAATATATTCAGCTTGTGTGCCTTTGCCTGCTCCTGGAGGTCCCAATATAACTAATTTCATATAATGCCCCCTATTTATTCTTTAAGAAACCACGATAATTTCTCATAATCAATTGTTGTTCTAATATCCTATGAATTTCAAGCACAACACCAACTACGATAATGATTGAAGTTCCACCATAGTTAAATGGAAGTTTTGAAACCATTGTTAAAATTGTTGGAAGAATTGCAAGTATAGAAAGTGCAATTGCACCCGGCATAACTAATCTATTTAAAGTTCTTCCAAGATAATCACTTGTTGGTTTTCCTGCTCTAATGCCACTAATAAATCCGCCATTAGCTTGTAAATTTTTAGAATACTCAACAGTATTAAATTGAATTGTCGTATAGAAGAAAGTAAAGAATACAATCAAAATTACTGTGAAAATTATATAAATCACAGCTCCAGGTCCTCCTGCAGGAGTTAACCATTTTTGAATCCAATTTCTTGTTGATTCACTTGTAAACATTGCAATAGTAGCTGGAATTGCAAGAAGTGAATTGGCAAAGATAATTGGCATTACACCAGTCATCAAAACTTTAATAGGAATATGAGTAGATTGTCCACCATACATTTTTCTTCCTACAACTCTTTTTGCATATTGAACAGGAATTCTTCTTTCACCTTCAGTAAGTGTAACAACAAATACAACAATTGCAATTGAAATTATTACGAATAGCACTAAGAAAACAGGACTTGCTTGACCAGCTTTAACAAGTGCTATGGACTTAGCAATATCAATTGGAAATCTTGAAACAATACCTGCAAAAATTAATATTGAAATACCATTTCCAATTCCATGTTCAGTAATTTGTTCTCCTATCCAAACTAAAATTGCTGTACCTGCAACTATTGAGATAATAACAGTTATATATTCAATAGTAGTTGTAGCATTAATGGCAGTTCTAAAAAATCCAAAAGTATATCCAATAGCTTGTACAAGAGCTATTGCGATTGATAAATATCTAGTATATTTTGCAATTGCTTTTCTTCCAGTTTCTCCTTCTTTAGCCAAAGATTCAAGAGATGGAATTGCAATTGTCAAAAGTTGAAGAATAATTGATGCTGTTACATAGGGATATATGTTTGCAGCAAAAATTGTAAATCGTCTAAAGTTTCCTCCTGCCATTAAGTCAAGGAAGGAAAAGATTGATCCATCAGCCCCGCTCATAAGTTGTGAAATAACTTGTGAATTCATATATGGAACTGGAATATGAGATCCAAGTCTATAAATTAGAAGCATAAATAAAGTGAAAAGCATCTTCTTTCGAAGTGACTCTACTTTCCATGCTTCCTTAAAAGTGGATAACATTAGATCACCTCGGCCTTTCCTCCGCAAGCCTCAATTTTTTCTTTAGCAGATTTTGAGAAATGCTGAGCTCTAACAGTTAATTTAACATTTAATTCACCATCTCCCAAAATTCTAATTCCGTCTTTAGCTTTTGCAGCTTTTACATAATTATTTTCTATTAAGAATTCAGGAGTGATTTCAGTTCCTTCTTCAAATACATTAAGATCTGCTACATTTAATACTGCATATTCTTTCTTAAAGTTATTTGTAAATCCTCTTTTTGGAAGACGTCTAAATAGTGGCATTTGTCCACCTTCAAAACCAGGTCTAACTCCTCCGCCACTTCTTGCATTTTGTCCTTTGTGACCTCTGCCAGAAGTTTTGCCAGTACCGGAACCAATTCCACGACCTACTCTTTTTCTAGCTTTAACTCCGCCGCCTTCATTTGGTCTTAAGTCATGTAACTTCATTAGGTACACCTCCTTATTCTTCTACTTCGATCATATAATCGACTTGTTTTAACATACCTCTAATTTGAGGTGTATCATTTTTTTCAACAACTTGGTTAATCTTTTTAAGGCCAAGAGCCTTTATTGTCTTTCTGTGTTTAGGTATTTTGCCGATAGGACTTTTTACAAGTTTAATTTTTATTGTACTCATCTAATTTCCTCCTATCCTAAAATTTCATCCACTGATTTATTTCTAAGTTTTGCAACTGATTCAACTGTTTTTAATTGTTTTAAACCTTCCATAGTTGCATTAACAATATTTCTCGGATTGTTAGTTCCAATATTTTTTGTACGAATATCAGTTATACCTGCAAGCTCACAAACAGCACGAACTGCTCCACCTGCAATAACCCCTGTACCTTCTCTTGCTGGTTTTAAGAAAACTCTACCTGCACCATAAATTCCAGTTACTTGATGAGGAATAGAAGTGTTTAATAGGTTTACTTTTATAATATGCTTTCTAGCATCTTGTGTTGCTTTTCTTATTGCTTCAGGAACTTCTAGAGCTTTACCTGTACCTACACCAACATGTCCATTTCTGTCGCCAACAACAACTAGAGCAGAGAATCTAAAATTTCTACCACCCTTAACTACTTTAGCAACTCTATTTATAGATACAACTCTTTCTTCAAGATCAAGTTCTGCCGCATTTATTAATGAACGCTCCATTACTTCCTCCTTCTTAGAATTTTAGACCGGCTTCTCTAGCTGCTTCTGCAAGTGCTTTGACTTTTCCATGGTACACATAACCACTTCTGTCAAAAACAACTTCTTTGATGCCTTTTTCTTTTGCTTTATTAGCAATAGACTCTCCAACAGCTTTTGCCGCATCAATATTTCCAGTATTTTCTAAATTTAATGACTTATCAAGAGTTGACGCACTTGTTAAAGTATTGCCTGCTTCATCATCAATAATTTGAGCATAGATATGTTGTGATGATCTGTAAACTGAAAGTCTAGGTTTTATAGAATTACCGGAGATATTATTTCTATGTCTAGCGTGTCTTTTTTTTCTGTTTTCATTTTTATTAATCTTTTTTAACACTTAAATTCTCCTCTCTTACTTACCTGTCTTACCAACTTTACGTCTTACATATTCGTCAGTATATCTAATTCCTTTACCTTTATAAGGTTCAGGTTCTCTAAAGCTTCTGATGTAAGCTGCATAAGCTCCAACCTTTTGCTTATCATTTCCCTTTACAATAATGGAATTAGCTGAAGGAACTTCAACTTCAATTCCTTCTGGATCTTCAAGTTCAAGAGGATGTGAAAATCCTAAATTAAGAGAAAGAACCTTTCCCTTTTTAGCTGCTCTATATCCAGTACCGATTATTTCAAGTGATTTTGAATAACCTTCTGTAACGCCAATTATCATATTATAAATTAGAGTTCTAGTTAAACCGTGAAGTGCCTTTATTCTTTTTATTTCATTTGGTCTTTCTACAGTGAGAACTCCGTCATTTAATTCTATTTTTAAATCTTTATCAAAAGATTGTGTTAGTTCACCCTTTGGTCCCTTAACAGTAACTGTTTGACCATCAACTTTAATGTCAACGCCCTTTGGGATTTCAATAGGTTTTTTACCAATTCTTGACATTTTTCACCTCCAAATTACCAAACGTAGCAGATTACCTCTCCGCCAACTTTTTCTTTTCTTGCCATTTTATCTGTAATTATTCCCTTAGATGTAGAGATAATTGCTATTCCAAGTCCTCCAAGAACTTTTGGAACATCTTCGCACTTAACATAAACTCTAAGTCCCGGTTTAGATATTCTCTTAAGTCCAGAGATAACTTTCTCTCCGTCTTCTGAATATTTAAGATCAACTTTGATAATACCTTGTTTATCATCTTCAACAACATCAAATCCATTAATGTAACCTTCATCTAATAAAATTTGAGCTATTTCTTTCTTGATGTTTGAGCAAGGAATATCAACAGATTTATGTCTTGCATTATTTGCATTTCTAATTCTTGATAGCATATCTGCAATTGGGTCTGTCATCATATCAGTTTGCCTCCTTTCATCTAAGGCTTTTACCAGCTAGCTTTTCTTACACCAGGAATTTCTCCCTTGTAAGCAAGTTCTCTAAAGCATATTCTACATATTCCATATTTTTGTAAAACACCATGTGGTCTTCCACATATTTTACATCTTGTATATTCACGAGAAGAATACTTTTGTTTTCTCTTTTGTTTTGCAATCATTGATTTTTTAGCCACAATGTACCTCCTTAAGCCTTTGCAAAAGGCATTCCCATCTTTTCGAGGAATACTTTAGCTTCTTCATCAGTTTTGGCAGTAGTTACTATATTGATGTCCATTCCTCTAATAGCATCGACTTTATCGTATTCTATTTCAGGGAAAATAAGTTGTTCTTTGATACCAAGTGCATAATTTCCTCTACCATCAAATGCAGTAGGTTTAACACCTCTAAAGTCTCTTACTCTTGGAAGAGCAACATTCATTAATTTATCTAAGAATTCATACATTCTTTGTCCTCTTAAAGTAACCTTTACACCAACATTTTGACCTTCACGAAGTTTGAAATTTGCAATTGATTTTCTAGCTTTAGTTACAACTGCTTTTTGTCCAGCAATAGTTGTAAGTTCTTCAACTGCTGATTCAAGTGCCTTATGATTATCTTTAGCTTCGCCAAGACCAATGTTAATAGTAATCTTTTCAAGCTTTGGTACTTCCATAACATTATTATAATTGAAATGTTCCATTAGGTGGCCCACAACTTCTGTTTTATATTTCTCTTGTAATCTTGAAGTCATTACCTTACCCCCTACTTAATTGTCTTATTGCTAGATTTTACAAATCTAACTTTTTTTCCGTCTTCAAATCTATATCCAATTCTTGAAGCTTTTCCAGCTGAACTATCAAAATACATTACATTTGATACATGAATTGGTGCTTCCATTTTTTCTATTCCACCTGGATTTTGTGGTCCTCTTGGTTTTACATGTTTAGTAACAACATTTACCTTTTCAACAACAACTAAATCTTTCTTAGGAATTGTTCTTAGGACTTTACCAGTTTTGCCTTTATCTTTTCCGGCTATAACTTTTACGATGTCATCTTTTTTAATTTTCATATTACACCTCCAAATTATAGTACTTCCGGAGCTAGAGAAATAATTTTCATAAAGTTTCCAGCTCTAAGTTCTCTAGTTACAGGTCCAAAAATACGAGTGCCAACAGGGCTTCTATCATCTTTAATTACAACAGCAGCATTGTCGTCAAATCTTATATAAGATCCATCTTTTCTGCTGATACCCTTGTTTGTTCTAACTATAACTGCCTTTACAACAGCGCCTTTTTTGACAACGCCACCGGGTGTTGCATGTTTTACGGAACACACTACAATATCCCCGATATTAGCTGTTTTTCTATTAGTTCCACCAAGGACTTTAACTACAGATAGTTCTCTTGCACCTGAATTGTCAGCAACACGCAATCTTGTTTCTTGTTGAATCATGTTTTTCTCCTTTCAAGTTAAAATTATTGAGCTTTTTCAATAATTTCTACAAGTCTCCATCTTTTATCTTTGCTTAGTGGTCTAGTTTCCATAAGTCTTACGCGATCACCTATACCACATTCGTTGTTTTCATCATGAGCCTTGAATTTAGTAGTCTTCTTAAATCTCTTTTTATAAACTGGATGAGTTTTTAAAGTCTCAGTTTGAACAACAATAGTTTTATCCATTTTATCGCTTACTACAATACCAGTTAAAGTCTTTCTTGAATTTCTTTCCATGAGATTAAGCCTCCTTTCCAACTTCAAGTTCACGTTCTCTAATGATCGTTTTTACTCTCGCTATATCTCTTTTAACATTTTTAATGCTTGATGGATTGTCAAGTTGGCCAGTTGCCAATCTGAATCTCAAATTAAAAAGTTCATTTTTAAGTTCATTAACTTTATTATTTAAATCTTCGCTAGACATTTTGCGAATTTCATTAGCCTTCATTTGAGTCACCATCCTTATCTTTCATTACGAATTTTGTTCTAACAGGAAGTTTCATAGACGCAAGTCTCATAGCCTCTCTTGCCACTTCTTCTGAAACACCGCCCATTTCAAATAAAACTCTTCCTGGTTTTACAACTGCAACCCAATATTCTGGAGCACCTTTACCTGAACCCATACGAGTTTCAGCAGGTTTTTCAGTAACAGGTTTGTCAGGGAAAATCTTAATCCAGATATTTCCACCTCTACGAATATATCTTGTCATTGCACGACGTGCTGCTTCTATTTGATTTGAAGTTATCCAACAAGGTTCTAAAGCTTTTATGCCATATTCTCCATATGCAAGCTCATTACCACGCATAGCCTTGCCCTTCATTCTGCCTCTGTGAACTTTACGATACTTTACTCTCTTAGGCATCAACATGACTATTCCTCCCTTCTTTAAGACTCTTTATTCTTATTGTCTTTTCTATTATTTCTATTGAAATTATTATTTCTGTTATCGCGTCTTTTACGGTTTCTATTATCTCTAGGTTTTCTTCTAAAATCTTCTTTTAATTCCGGAAGAACTTCACCTTTATAAAGCCATACTTTTACACCTATTTTACCATAAGTAGTATCAGCTTCTGCAAAACCATAATCTATATCAGCTCTTAATGTTTGAAGAGGAATAGTTCCTTCAGAGTAGCCTTCTGTTCTAGCCATATCAGCCCCACCAAGACGTCCTGACACAGAAGTCTTAATACCAAGAGCTCCTTGACGCATTGTTCTTTGAATAGCTTGTTTCATTGCACGTCTAAAAGCAACTCTTCTTTCAAGAGCTTCTGCTATACCTTCAGCAACAATTTGTGCATCTAAGTCTTGATTTTTAATTTCTTCAACATTTATAACAACAGATTTTCCTGTAAGTTTTTCAATTTCATTTCTAAGTTCTTCAACGCCAGCACCGCCACGTCCAATTACCATACCTGGTTTAGCTGTGTATAGTGAAATCTTAACTCTATTAGCAGCTCTTTCAATTTCAATTTTAGAAATTCCTGCAGCATAAAGTTTCTTCTTAACATATTTTCTAATATTGTTGTCTTCAACTAAAAGATCGGAAAAGTTCTTTTTATCTGCATACCATTTTGAATCCCAATCTTTGATTACTCCAACACGAAGTCCATGTGGGTTTACTTTTTGACCCATTCTCTACCTCCTCACTCTCTTTCTGCTACTACAACGCCAATGTGACTTGATCTTTTAAGGATTGGATAAGCCATACCTTTAGCCTTAGGATGAAATCTTTTCATTGTAGGTCCATCATTAGCGTATGCCTTTTTCACATAAAGATCATCTCTGTCCAAATTAAGGTTGTTTTCAGCATTTGCTACTGCTGAGTTTAATACCTTATAGAGTTCATGAGCTCCTCTCTTGTTAGTAAACTTTAAAATAGAGAGGGCCTCATCAACGCTTTTACCGCGTATTTCTGCGCAAATATAATTCACCTTAAGAGGTGAAATTCTTACATATTTTGCAATTGCTTGTGCTTGCATTATAACCCTCCTTATTTAAGTGTTGTGCTCTTTTCGCTCTTAGCACCGTGGCCTCTATATGTTCTTGTTGGAACAAATTCACCTAATTTATGTCCTACCATGTCTTCAGTTATATATACTGGCACATGTTTTCTGCCGTCATGAACAGCAATTGTATGTGAAACAAATTCAGGGAAAATAGTTGAGCGACGAGACCAAGTTTTTATTACTTTCTTTTCGTTCTTTTCGTTTAACTCGTCAACCTTCTTTAGAAGGTGTTCATCAGCAAATGGTCCTTTTTTTATTGATCTACTCATTATACCCTCCGATTACTTAGTTCTTCTTCTTACTATATACATATCAGATTTTTTAGATTTCTTTCTAGTCTTAAGTCCTAGAGCTTTCTTGCCCCAAGGAGTCATTGGTGAAGGTCTACCTACTGGAGTTCTACCTTCCCCACCACCATGAGGGTGATCAACAGGGTTCATTGCAGATCCTCTAACATGAGGTCTATTTCCAAGATATCTGCTCTTACCTGCCTTACCTAAAGTGATAAGTTCGTGAGAAATATTTCCAACTTGTCCAATAGTTGCTTTGCATCTTTGATTGATTAATCTAAATTCACCTGAAGGAAGTCTAAGTTGAGCATACTTTCCTTCTTTAGCCATAAGCTGTGCTGATGATCCAGCAGATCTTGCAATTTGTCCTCCACGTCCTGGAGTCATTTCAACATTGTGAACAGTAGTACCTACAGGAATGTCTGCAAGCATTAAAGCATTTCCAACTTTTATATCTGCATCAGAACCAGATTCAACTACATCTCCTACTTTTAACCCATTTGGTTGAATAATGTATCTTTTTTCACCATCTGCATAGGATAAAAGTGCAATGTAAGCAGTTCTAAATGGATCATACTCAATAGCTGTAACTTTTGCTGGAATATTGTCTTTATCTCTCTTTAAATCTATAATTCTATATTTTCTTTTAACTCCGCCGCCTCTATGTCTACTAGTAATTCTACCTTGTGAGTTTCTACCGGCAGTTTTGCTCATGCTAACTAAAAGAGATTTTTCAGGTGATTTTTTAGTAATCTCTTCGAAAGTAGCAACAGTCATCTTTCTACGGGCAGGAGTTGTAGGTTTAAATCCTTTTATCGCCATTTTAATACCTCCTACTATCAGATAGAATCAAAAAATTCTATCGGTTCTGAGTCATCAGTAAGCTTTACTATTGCCTTTTTCCATGAAGGGCGTCTTCCTTGATGAACTCCTTGTCTTTTTAATTTACCACGCATATTCATAGTATATACTTTTTCAACCTTAACGCCGAAGACTTCTTCAACAGCTTTTCTGATTTCAGGTTTTGTGGCATCTTTTTCAACTACAAAAGAGTATTTATTGTCTGCCATCATATCCATACTTTGTTCAGTAATTAAAGGTCTTTTGATAATGTCATATCTATTCATCAGTTAAAAACCTCCTCAACTACATCAAGTGCAGATTTGCTGATAACTAGATTATCATATTTTAATAAATCATATACATTTATATCAGTAGCTCTTGATGTCTTTACGCCAGCGATGTTTCTCGCTGCCCTTTGCACATCCCTTTCATCATCATTTAAAACTACAAGAGTCTTTCCTTGTGCATTAATATCTTTTAAAATATTTGCAAAAATCTTTGTCTTAGCTTCTTTCATTTCAAATTTGTCAACAAGAATCATTTCACCATCTTGGAATTTGCTTGTAAGAACTGACTTAAGAGCAACTCTTCTAGTTTTCTTTGGAGTTGTATAAGAATAATCTCTTGGTTTTTTAGCAAAAACAACTCCACCACCTCTCCATTGAGGTGATCTAATAGAACCTTGTCTTGCACGACCAGTTCCCTTTTGTCTCCAAGGTTTTCTTCCGCCTCCACGAACTTCAGCACGTGTCTTCGCAGAGTGAGTGCCTTGTCTTTGGTTTGCCAAAATATTTTTAACAACTAAATAAACAGCATGAGTGCTTACAGGAGCATCAAATAGCCCTTCACTTAGTTCGACTTCTTCAACAGGATTTCCCTTAATGTCAATCATTTGAATTTTAGGCATTTCTTTACCTCCCTATCTTATTTAGTTAGTTTTACAGTGCTTTTAATTCTAACAGTTCCCTTCTTAGGTCCTGGAATTGCACCCTTTACTAAAATTAAATTTTTATCTGTATCTATTCTAACAATTTCAAGGTTTTGAACTGTAACTCTTTCATTACCCATTTTCCCAGCCATTCTATGGTTTTTGAATACTTTTCCTGGATAAGAAGCAGCACCCATACCACCTGGCATTCTGTGGAATTTAGAACCGTGAGTTTCTCTACCACGTCCAAAATTATGACGTTTAATAACCCCAGCAGTTCCTTTACCCTTTGAAGTTCCTACAACATCAACATGTTCTGCAACTTCAAAGATATCTACCTTTATTTCATCTCCAAGATTATAAGAATCAACATCATTAGTTCTAAATTCTGAAAGATGTTTTTTATAACCTACTCCTGCTTTATCAAGATGTCCCTTTTGTGGTTTGTTAAGTTTCTTTTCTTTAACTTCTTGTGTTGCAACTTGGATGGCATTATATCCATCACTTTCAATAGTTTTCTTTTGCACAACAACATTTGGTTCTACTTCAATAACTGAGACAGGAGTGACAGTACCCTCTTCATCAAAAATTTGGGTCATGCCAATTTTTTTACCTACTAAATATTTCATGTTGCACCTCCTAATATTTACAGCGGACTTTTAAATAAAAGTCATATAAAGCAAAGTTTTAAAGTTTAATTTCTATATCCACACCAGCTGGTAGATTTAATTTCATAAGTGAATCTACAGTTTTTTGTGTAGGATTTAAAATATCAATTAGTCTTTTGTGAGTTCTTTGCTCAAATTGTTCTCTTGAATCCTTGTATTTGTGTACAGCTCTTATAATTGTAATAATTTCCTTTTCTGTTGGAAGAGGAATTGGACCAGAAACTTCTGCACCGCTCTTCTTAGCAGCTTCTACAATTCTTAGTGCTGAATTATCAAGTAATTCATGATCGTAAGCTTTAAGTTTAATTCTAATTTTTTGTTTGCCTTTGTTAGACATATTTACCTCCTATTCGCTAAAGCCTTACTTGCGAATGGGGCTATCGATAAACGGAGCCTAGTGTATCAAAAGACCCGTCTGAAAAAAATAACCCTCGCCCAAGTCCAGCTTGAACTTCTCTATCATAATTACCTTGAAACCTCTTTTTTTCAACAAAATTTCAAGCAACTTATGACTTCATCGCAACATTCTTTTTTAAACGCTTAAGCATTATACAATAAAAAACATCAATTGTAAAGACAATCTAGCCAATTTTTTTATGATTTTTTACTTTTCAATAAAATTTTTGCTTAATTAATTTTTTGTTTAATTTTTTCTCATCTTATTTAAAAATAAAATTTCTAATTTTCTTAGATACTTTTATTAATACATATTATTACAGTTTGTTAAATTATATATGTAACAACTTAGAAAAATATCTCTTACAAACAAATTAAAAGGTTTAAAATTAATTTTTTGATTTCCTTTTAACTTTTTTAAATACTTTATTTTTTTTAGGGTATGATAAATATATAAGTATAATTAATTTTTTAAGGAGGAAGTATGAAAATTTTAGTTTGCATTAAAACTATTCCAGATACTAGCAATGCAAAAATAGATCCAAAAACTAACAACCTTATTCGTGAAGGTATTAAAACAATTATAAATCCGTCTGATTTATGTGGTCTTAAATTTGCGTTAAATATCAAAAAACAAGTTGAAGAAGACGTTGAAATTTCTGTTTTAACTATGGGACCACCTAGTGCAGAAACTTTTTTACGTGATTGTATCCAAATGGGTGCTGATGAAGCATATCTTTTAGAAGGTATTGAATTTAAAGGTTCTGATACTTTGGCAACATCCTATGCTCTTGCTGAGGCTGCAAAAAGCATAGCTGACTTTGATATTGTTTTTACAGGTGATCAAACAATGGATGGCGACACTGGACAAGTTGGCCCACAAATTGCTGAAAATTTAAAAATGAATCAAGTTACTTATGTTTCCGATATTAAATATGCAGATGGCGAATATGAAGTTAAAAGAAATTACGGCGCTGGAGTTGAAACTGTTAGATTAAATACTCCATTTTTAGTTACTTCTTTAAAGGATTCTGTAAATAAGCCTTCTAAGTTTGCTCTTGGACGCGAAGAAATTGCTAAAGAAAAGGAAATCCACGACTTGACTTGTAAAAGTCTTGGCCTAGATTTGGATAAGGTTGGACAAAAAGGTTCTAAAACAATTGTTAAAAATGTTGAGGCTCCTCATTCAAT
This sequence comes from Peptoniphilus lacydonensis, assembly GCF_900106515.1. GTDB lineage: Bacteria > Bacillota > Clostridia > Tissierellales > Peptoniphilaceae > Peptoniphilus_A > Peptoniphilus_A lacydonensis. The sequence continues at coordinate 1,348,806 of NZ_FNWF01000003.1, read as the reverse complement.
GGAAAAGGGTATAGAGATTAATGAAGGCTCTGCTGAAAAAAATGTTGAAAAGATAATTGAAATTCTTAAAGAAAATAAAGCATTAGTGTAGGTGATATTATGAAAAATGGAAATATATGGATATTAAATGAAGCTTTAGACAATACACTTTCACCTATTTCAACAGAAATTATGTCTAAAGGAAGAGAATTGGCTGATGCTCTAGAAAAAGAGCTTGTAGTTATAGAACTTGGTTATGAAAATGATGAAATTGTTAAAGAAATAGGTTATTATGGGGCAGATAAAGTAATTCAAGTTAATGACAAACTTTTAAAGCATTATAATACTCTTGGCTATGTAAAAGTTTTTGATAATCTTATGGACAAGTACGATCCTTCTATTATTATGATACCTGCAACATATAATAGACGTGATTTAGCAGGTAGAATCTGTGCAAAAAGAGGAATTGGTCTAGTTGCTGACTGCTCAAAGGTAGAACTTACAGATGATAAAAAAGATATAAAATGGATAAGACCCACTTTCGATGGAAAATTGTTCTGCGATGTTAGAATAACTTCAGAAACTATGATTGCTACAATTGGCAAGGGATCTTTTGTTGCTGCAAATAGAAATGAAGACAATAAATTTGAAATTATAAAAGAGGATTCTCAATTGACAGAAGAGGATATTAAAACAAAATTTGTTGATTTTAAAAAATCTGACATAAACCCTCTAATAGAAAAATTATTAAATTCAAAAGTTGTTGTAGCTGGTGGTAAAGGTCTTGGTGACCCAGAAAATTGGCACTTAGTAGAAGAGCTCGCAAATGAACTTGGAGGAGCTGTGGGTGCAACAAAAGTTGTATGTGACCTTGGCTGGTGCGACAAGAATCTTCAAGTAGGTGTTACAGGGATAAATGTAAAACCTGATGTTTACATCGCTCTTGGTATTTCTGGTGCAATTCAACACACAAAGGGCATGGAAAATTCTAAGGTCATAATTGCAATAAATAATGATCCTAATGCTGAAATCTTTAAAATTTCTAATTATAAAATAGTTGGAGATCTTTTTGATATTGTTCCTCTTTTAATAGAAGAAATTAAAAAAAGAAAATGATTTATAAATTTGCATTATAGTTTAAAATTTAATCTATGATCAAATTATTTAAGAGGCTTTATATAAAGTCTCTTTTTAATTTTAAATTTTTATTTTAATTCATTTTTAAGAGCCAAATAAAATGGATGCCACCTAATTTTATAGGTTAACATCCATAAAGAAAATTTAAATATTTACATCACTAGTTTTATTTACACATTACATTAAACTTCTAACTTCTTTATTATTTTTCAATCATCTCAATTGCTTTTTTTAGTTGAGTATCTGTGTCCTTATAGTCCACGCCAATACCTTTTATATCTTCCGGCAATTCTACTTCAACATCAGGTTTTACACCTTTTTTATTTATAGATTTTCCACTTGGTGTAAAATATTCTGATATAGTGAGTTTAAGTCCATCTCCATCAGGAAGCCCTATTACATTTTGGACTACTCCCTTTCCATAAGTTGTCTTTCCCACAATTTTTGCACGATGAAGATCACTTATTGCTCCTGCTAAAATTTCTGATGCAGATGCTGATCCTTCGTTGACAAGTACAACCATTTTTATATTATTATAATTTTCATCTAATTTATACTCGTCGATTATTTCGTTTTTATTGTTTTTCAAAGTTACAAAAGTTCCTTTTGGAAGAATTGCATCTCCAATTTCAACTGCTGAGTCCACAACTCCGCCAGGATTACCCCTCATATCTAAAATAATTCCCTTGACATTTTCTTTTGTAAGCTCGTCTAAAACTTTTACAAAGTCCTTGCCAGTATCCTCATCAAACATTGTTATTCCAATGTATCCTATATCTCCAATTTTATTTTTGATTACAGAATCAATTTTTATTTCATCTCTTTTTATTGAAACTTCTTCTGTCTTAAGACTCTTCTTTTTTAAAACAAGAAGATCAACTGTGCTTCCGGCTTCTCCTCGCATTTCCTTTGATGCTTCTTCAATTTTTTCTGCATTAAAATCTTTTCCATTTATTTTCAAGATCTTATCACCAGACTCAAGCCCAGCTCCATCTGCTGGAGAACCTTTTATTGGAGAAATTACTGTTACAGTGCCATCTTCTGCTGGAGAAATTATAACTCCAATCCCTTGGAATTTACCAGTAGTCTGTTCTTGCAATTTTTTCATTTCATCTTTAGTTAAATATTGGGAATAAGGATCTTCCAAACCTGCAACAAGTCCTTTTAAAATTCCTGTTTCTAAATTTTCTTCTTTTATCTCCTTATTATATAGATAATTTTCTTTTAAATAATCCTCCATGAGTATTACTTTTCCAAAATCTCTATTATTTCCCAAAATTTCTTTTACAGTATACATTCTTGTAATAAAAGCAGTTGTAACAATTAAAAGTACAACTGCTGCTATTTTTAAAATTTTATTTTTTTTCATCAAATATAACCTAATGGATTTACAGTAGAACCATTTACTCTCACTTCAAAATGTAGGTGAGGTCCTGTTGAAAGTCCTGTCGTTCCTACAAAAGATATGACATCTCCTTCTTTTACACTTTCTCCTACTGAAACATTTACTGCAGAACAATGAGCGTAAACTGTAACAGTATCACCATGATCTATCATAACAACATTTCCATATCCACTCATTAGTTTTGACATAATAACTGTTCCAGATTTAGCTGCAACTATTGGAGTTCCACTTGGTGCAGGTATGTCTACACCTGAATGGAATTTTGCATAACCAAGTATTGGATGAATTCTATAACCATAAGGTGAGGAAATAGAATAGTGTCCTGGCACAGGCCAACTATATTTTTGACCATTTCTAGGCCCAGAAGAAACTGACATGTCTACATTTACTCTAGTTGCATTTCTTTGTTGAGCAAGCCTTGCTGCCTCTTGTTCTTTTTTCTTTTGTTCAGTTATTTCTTTTTGAAGTCTTGAAATTTCAGAATCTAAGCTATTCCAATTTGACTCAGCTTTTTCATATTCTTGTCTGTACAAATCTAAATTTGACTCCAAAACTCTCATGTATTCATTTTTCGCATCTACAGCATACTGATAAGTTTCTCTTTCATTTTCAACAGCTGCTTTATTTGCTGTTACCTTTGCCCTATCTATTTCAAGCCTTTGTTCTGCTTCTTCTATCGTGTCAATTTGTTCTTTTATATATTCAATTAAATCTCTATCAGCTTCGGCAATAGATGAAATAATTTCATTATTTCTAAGTAATTCTTCAATGTCTTTTGAATTTAATATAACTTCAATATAATTGACATTGCCTCTTTTGTACATTTCTCTAAGTCTTTTTCTAAGTATGTCTGTGTTTTTAGAAAGATTTGCCTGTGCTTCTTCCAACTTCCTTTGATTTTCTTCAATATCCTTATTTAAACTTGATATCTCATTTTCAAGAGAAGAAATTCTTGAAGATGCAACTTCTATTTTTGCATCTAAATCTTCAATCTCACTAGAAACCGATTTTTTCTCTGTTTCAGTATTTGAAATATTATTTTTTTGTTCATTTATCTTTTTATTTATTTGTCTTTGTTCTTGTTGTTTTTTATTCTTTTCAATAGTCAGATTCTTAGAGCTCTTTGCAATAGCTCCAGTTGGAATAGCCATAAGAGCTACTAGACAAAGTGAAAGAATCTTTTTTTTACTATCCATTTTTTCACCTACACATCCAAAAATTTCTTAGTTGAAAATAAACTTCCAAAAAAGCCTATTCCAACGCCGATACACAAAAATATTATATACAATTCCCTTTGAATAGACAAGCATGATATTAAATCCAAATTAGTTATATCATAAAGTTGAGGGTTTAACTTGTCATATAAAAGTTCATAAAGCTTCATACTTAAAAACCCCGCAAGCATTGCACCCAAAACTCCAAAAATGATTCCATTTATAAGAAAAGGCCCTCTTATATAAGTATCTGTCGCACCCACATATTTCATAATATTTATTTCTTTTCTTCTATTTGAAACAGCTATTTTAATAGTATTATGAATAATTAAAACAGAAACTAAAACTAAAACTAATACAATACCTGTTCCAACATATTTCACTCCATTTTGCACCTTCATCATTTGAGTTACAAAATCATAATAATAATTGTGGTCTTCAACTATATCAATATCTTTATATTTCTCTTCAATTTCTTTTCCATATGAAAGTTCTTCCATTTCAACAGTAATAGATGCAGGAAGTGGATTCCCTCCAGGAATATTTTCTAATATAGTTGAGTTTTCTCCAAATCCTTTTTTGAATTCTTCAAGTGCTTCTTCTCTTGAAACATAGGAAACTTTTTTTACTTTGTCATTTTTATTTAATTCAGAAATAAAAGCATTTACCTCCTTGGAATCTGCCTCATCTTTCAAAAAAAATACAACCTTGTCAAGTTTCTCACCTGTCTGATAAACTATGCCATTTAAATTTAAAATCATAAGCATAACTATTCCAAAAAGAGTTAACATTGCCGCTATAGAAATCACTGAAGTAAAAGACATTGTTTTATTTCTCCAAAAGCTTGCAAAGGACTCTTTCAAAACATTAAAGAATTGTCTTATTATTTTCATAATATCCCCCTTCCCTAACGTCTGATATGATTTTCCCTTTATTTAAAGTGACTACTCTTTTATTAAATTTATTTACAATATTTACTGCGTGCGTTGCCATAATGACAGTCTTTCCATCATCATTTATATTTTTTAAAGCTTTCATTATATCCCATGCAGTGTTTTCATCTAAGTTTCCAGTGGGCTCATCGCACACAAGATAAGGTGCCCTATTGACAATCGCCCTAGCAATGGAAACTCTTTGTGACTCTCCCCCAGAAAGTTCTGAAGGATAGTCTTTTTTCTTTTCACTTAAATTTACAAGCTCAAGAGCATAATCAACATTTTTATTTATCTCTTTTTTTGAAGCTCCCAAAATTTCAAGTGCAAAAGCAACATTTTCAAAAACTGTCTTTTTCTCCAATAATCTGTAGTCTTGGAATACAACTGAAATATTTCTTCTAAGTTTGGGTATCATATATTTTGAGATTTTAGTTATTTCATCGCCGCCAATAAAAATTTTGCCACGATTTACTTTTTCCTCTCTAATTAAGAGTTTTATCATAGTAGATTTGCCTGCGCCCGATGGCCCAACTAAAAAAACAAAATCACCGCGAGGTATTTCAATATTAATATTTGAAAGTGCAGCAACACCATTGTTGTATTCCTTAAATACATTTTCAAATTTTATCATAGATACTACCTTTCTTTATTCTCTATAAGATTATATTACAAAGTGGTTACAAATGTATAGTCTATTTACTAAATTTCTCATAAATATATAATAATTCTTAATATATTTAAATTTGCCATTAATATTTTTAAATCTGGGGAAATTTTTTAAATTTCTTTAAAAAAAAATTTTACATTTTTAATAACATCGTGTATAATTTTGAAGTAAAAACGTAATTTATGTAAATGTAGGAGGAATTATGCAAAGATACATTGGAACAGTTGTACGTGGAATCCGTACTCCGATTGTAAAAAGTGGAGACAATCTAGTTGATATTGTCGTAGATTCCCTAGATAAGGCTATTGAATCAGAAAATATTTCTATGCACGATAAGGATGTTGTCGCTGTAACAGAATCATTAGTTGCTAGAGCTCAAAATAATTATGTAACTACTTCTGATATAGCAGAAGATATAAATAAAAAATATGATGGAGAAATTGGGATAGTATTTCCTATCTTGAGTAGAAATAGATTTTCAACAATCTTAAGAGGAATTGCAAAATCAGGAAAAAAAGTTCATTTCCTATTTTCTTATCCTTCTGACGAAGTTGGAAATTCACTAATGGATCCAAACCTTCTATATGAAACTAAAATAAATCCTTTCATGGATGTTCTAGAAGAAAAAGATTACAGAAAAATTTTTGGTGAAGTTGTAAAACATGAATTTACTGGAATTGATTATGTTACTCTTTATAAAGAAATTTGTAATGGCAACTGTGAAATACACTTTTCAAATGACCCAAAGACAATTTTAAATTATACTGACGAAATTTTAATTGGATCTACTCATACAAGATTTGATATAAAAAGAATTTTAAAAGATCAAGGTGCAAAAACTGTTCTAGGTCTTGACGATCTACTAAATGAATCAATTAATGACAGTGGTTACAATAAAGAATTTGGTCTACTTGGATCAAACTTCGCATCTGAAACAAAATTAAAACTTTTCCCACGAGATGGAGAAACTTTTGTAAATGAAGTTCAAAAAAAATTAAACGAAAAATACAACAAAGAAATTGAAGTTATGATTTATGGCGACGGAGCTTTTAAAGATCCCGTTGGTAAAATATGGGAACTTGCAGATCCCGTAGTGTCCCCTGCTCACACTAAAGGCCTTAGCGGAACTCCAAGTGAACTTAAAATAAAATACATTGCAGATACTGATTTAAAAGATATGGACACAGAAACTGCAACTGCTGCAATGAAAGAAAAAATTTCCCACAAAAATAAAGATTTAGTTGGTAAAGACGAAACCCTAGGCACAACTCCTAGAAGAATAACTGATTTACTAGGAAGTTTGTGTGACCTCACAAGTGGATCTGGCGACAAGGGAACTCCTGTAGTTTTAATACAAGGTTACTTCGACAACTTCGCCACAGAATAGTATTTTAAAATTAAATAATTTTTATTAAAGCGTTGTTTTTTCAACGCTTTTTTTGTTCTATTTTAAGTTTAGGACTAAATGCGTATAAGTGCAAATTTTTTATATAAAAATATCTGTTAGAGATTTACTCCCCAACAGATATCATAGAACCTTATAGAAATAAGAGCAGGTACTCCAAGGAGTTACTTGCTCTTTCTATTTTTCTTATTTTTTACTTTTTTAAGTCTAAAGAAATCTTCTCTTTCTTTTTCTGCCAAAATTTCTTCTATCTCTCTAATTATATCTTTATATTTTGGAATTTGAATTTTATCTAGAGCATTTGCCCTTTTTGCAGTCTTTTTTATTTCATTTGCAAGCCTAAAAACCGAAGTTTCTATCTCTGCAAGTTCATAAATAACAGGAAGAATTTCCTCAATATTTATCTTTGCCCTGTCAAAGGCAGCATTTGATTTGTGAAGCGAATACTCAGCTTTCACATCTCTTTTTTCATATTTTACTTTTGGAAGTTCAAGACCCATTACTGATCGAGATAGAATATTATATTCATCCTCAAGAGGTGCAAACTCTCCCATTTCTTTTAAAGAAAGAGCACCCATTGAAATTGTTGCTTCAACTAATTCAGAATAAGAATTTCCAAATTTTTCTTCTATTTCATCTTGAAGCTTTTTTGCATTTTTATTTAAATCCATCATTTCTTTTATGAGGACTGTTCTTTTTTTGTCGAGAAGATCATATCCCTTTTCTGCCAACATAAGAGCATTTTTTGACGCTATTAAATTTGCTTTTGTCGGTGTGACCTTAATTGCCATTATCATCACCTAAATATTTTTCTTTTAACTTAGGATCAATTCTATCAATCATTTCAGGTGGAAGTATTTTTAAAAGTTCCCATCCTAAATTTAATGTTTCTTCTATATCTCTATTTTCATTTTGGTCTTGAGTCAAAAATCTTTTTTCAAATTCATTCCCAAATTTTAAAACTAATTTTTCATCATCAGATATGTCATCTTCACCAATAATTTGAGCTAGAGCCCTTGTTTCTTGTACCTTTGAATAAGATGCAAATAATTGTGAAGATAAATCTGGATGATCTTCTCTAGTGTATCCTTCTCCAATTCCATCTTTCATAAGTCTTGATAGTGAAGGCAGTACATCTATTGGAGGATAAACTCCCTTTGAAAATAAATCACGACTTACAACGATTTGTCCTTCAGTAATATAACCTGTAAGGTCTGGTATTGGGTGTGTGATATCATCATTTGGCATTGTTAATATTGGAATTAATGTGACTGAACCATTGCTATCTTTTGTCATCCCAGCTCTTTCGTAAAGTGATGCAAGATCTGAATACAAGTGTCCAGGGTAGCCCTTTCTTGAAGGAACTTCTTCCCTTGAAGATGAAACTTCTCTTAAAGCTTCTGCATAAGAAGTTATATCAGTCATTATAACTAAAACTTGCATATTTTTTTCAAAAGCCAAATATTCTGCCGCTGTAAGAGCACATTTAGGCGCAATCAATCTTTCCATAATTGGATCATCAGCATAATTTATATACATTACTACCTTGTCAATTACTCCAGAATTTTTAAAACTTTCTCTAAAGAAATCTGCTTCATCATGTTTTACACCAATTGCAGCAAAGACTATAGCAAAATTATTTTCTCCATCTTCATCTGCAATTTTTGCTTGTCTTACAATTTGTGCGGCAATTTCATTGTGTGGAAGTCCTGATCCAGAAAATATTGGAAGTTTTTGTCCTCTAATAAGAGTCATAAGTCCATCAATTGAAGATATCCCTGTTTGAATAAAATTTCTTGGGTATTCTCTTGCAGATGGATTTATTGGACGACCATTGATATTATAAACATCACTTGAATAAATCGCACCGCCCTTGTCTATCGGCTCTGCTGTCCCATTAAAGACTCTTCCCAAAATTTCTGATGAAAGAGGTACTTCAAAGGGATGTGCTGAAAATTCTACTTTAGTATTATTTGTAGAAACACCTAAGTTGTTTCCAAAAACTTGCACAACAGCTTTGTCTTCGTCAACTTTTATTACTTGACCAATTTCTGATCTCTTTCCATCCTTTGATTTAATTCTTACAACTTCACCATAGCTAACTCTGTGAAGATTTGAAAGTTCTAATAAGGATCCTTCAATTCTATCAAGTGTTAAATATTCTTTTTTCATTCTTCATCACCATAAGTTGTACTAAGATTTAAATAAAAATCATTTATTTCATTATTTAAGCTTACAAATTTTCTCAAATCTTCATTTTCTATATCATACTTCATATTTATAACTTTCCCATAAAGTGCATCATTTTTTATAACTGAAATTGGGATTTTATATTTAAGTGCTTGCTTTCCCTTTTCGTAAAGATTATCTATTGTTTTTAACATTTCAAATTGTTTTTCAAGGGGAACAAAAGTGTCAATTGGATTGAACGCATTTTGTTGCAAAAATCCAACTTTTACCACACGACAGATTTCAAGAACAAGTCTTTCTTCATCTGGCAAAACATCTTCTCCAACTAACATTACAATTTCATTTAACTTTGCTTCTTTGTGCAAAAGATCTAAATATTTTATCCTCAAATCAGGAAGATCACCATCAAGCCTCATATCGTAATAATTTTTAAGAAGGGGAATGTAACCTGAATATGAGTTCATCCAATTTATTGCAGGATAGTGCCTTGAGTAAGCAAGTTCTTTATCAAGTGCCAAAAATACATTTACAAATCTCTTTGTATTTTCAGTAACTGGTTCAGAAAAATCTCCACCGGCTGGTGAAACTGCACCGATAAGAGTAACTGATCCTTCAGTTTCAGAAAGAGTTTTTACATATCCAGCTCTTTCATAAAAACCTGCAATTCTTGAAGGAAGATAAGCAGGATAACCTTCTTCTGCTGGCATCTCTTCAAGACGACCAGAAATTTCACGAAGTGCTTCTGCCCAACGAGATGTGGAATCGCCCATTAATGCAACGTGATAACCCATATCTCTAAAATATTCTGCCATAGTTACACCAGTATAAATAGAAGCTTCACGAGCTGCTACTGGCATATTTGATGTGTTTGCAATAAGAATTGTACGATCCATAAGTGCCTTACCTGTATTTGGATCTATTAGTTTTGGAAAATCTTCCAAAACTTCTGTCATTTCATTTCCACGTTCTCCACATCCAATATATATAATAATATCTGCATCGCAATATTTTGCAATTTGATGTTGAGTCATTGTCTTTCCAGTACCAAATCCTCCAGGTATTGCAGTAGTTCCTCCCTTTGCAATTGGGAAAAATACATCAAAAACTCTTTGACCTGTTACAAGAAGTTTGTCAATGGGAAGTCTTTCTTTAACTGGTCTAGGAATTCTTACTGGCCAATTTTGGTACATTTTAACTTCATTTATTTTTCCAAATTCATCTTTTACTTTTAGGAGAACTGTTTCAATATTGTACTTTCCATCTTCCAAAATTTCTACAATCTCTCCATCCACTTCTGGTGGAATCATAACCTTGTGAGTTATAATATCAGTTTCAGGCACTTCAGCAAAAATTTGACCTCCATAAACTTTATCATGCAACTTAACTTTAAATTTTACATCCCAAAGTTTTTCTTCATCTAAAGAAATAAGACCAATACCTTCAGGCATAAAAGATCCATGTTTTTCTTTAATAGTTTCAAGAGGTCTTTCAATCCCATCAAAAATCCCTCTTATCATTCCTGGCCCAAGTTTTACAGAAAGTGGTGCACCAGTGGATATAATATCTTCATCACGTTTTAGCCCTTCAGTTTCTTCATAAACTTGAACTGTTCCTAGGTCTCCATCAATTGAAATAACTTCGCCAATTAATTTTTTCTCGCCCACAAGAACCATTTCTCTAATTTTGTAATCGGCCATATTCTTGCCAATTACAACTGGTCCGTCAACTGATTTAATTAATGCCTTTTCCAATGACTTCACCTCTTTCTTTTAATTTTTCATGTAGCATAGAGCCTATTTCATATCTCATATCGTCTAACTTATTTTTAAGAGATAAATTTATATTATAAGTTTTATCCACATCAGATATTATAAAACCACCAATATGATAATCAAAAAGCTCATCAATTTCTAATTCCATGCCCTTTTCTTTTGCTATCTCTTTGAATTTTTCAACGAGCTCTTTATTTTCATCATTTTTTATATATAGATAAATTTTTTTCTCATCAATTTCATCTAATATTTCTCTAAAATTTTTTATTTCTAGATTTACATATTCTTCTGTCTTTGTAAAAGCCAAAAGTTTTTGTGAAAGAGTTTCGAGAAGTTCTCTTAATAATTTTTCATCTTCTTCTAGGAAAAGAACTCTTTTTTGTTCTTCAACTGATGCAATAAGTTCATAACCCCTTCTCTTTGCAAGAGCTACTCTCCTATCCACATAGGATTTTTCATCCTCTTTTAATTTTTCTACTTTGTCAGCTAAAACTTTTTCTGCTTTTTCCTTTTCTTCTCTTATTTTATTTTCGCACTCTTCTTTTTGCTTTAAATAGACAATCTTATTGAATATGGCAATTTTGTTTTCAAGTAAAATCATTTAATCACCTACAGCTTTCACACCGACAGATTCTCTTACATATTTTAAAATAAAATCATCTTCCATCTTTCCATCTAAATCGGGAATAGTTACAACTAAAGGAAGCTTTCCAGTTAATTTAAATTCCAATACTTCATCTTTTATTTCATTAAAAGATGAATAAGTTAAAATTATTATCCCAATTTCTTCATCATTTTTATAAGCTTTAAAATTTTTTAAAAGTTCAGATCTGTCTTTACATTTAACAGACCTTACACCTGCAAGGCGAAGGCCGTTAATTATATCGTCATTTGATGTTAAAAGAATTGATCTCATTATATTCTTCCAAGAATCATAATTGAAATAATAAGACCATAAATTGCAATACCTTCTGCAAGTCCTAAATAAATCATTGATTTACCAAGAATCTTAGGATCTTCTGATACAGCTCCAATTGCTGCAGAACCTACATTTGATACAGCAACTCCGGCACCTAGTGATGCAAGACCTGTTGAAAGACCTGCTGCCAAAAATCCAAGGCCATTACCTGATGCTGGTGCTGCTGTTGCTGCAGATGCCATTTGTGGTACAAATGTAATTAGACCAAATACAAAAACTGGTGCGAAAACAAATAAATTTAATTTTAAAAGTGCACGAGCAAATTTTTTATTTGAATTCGTTCCCTTTTGAATAAAATAAAAACCTGTAACTACCATTGAAAATACTGTCAAAACTGCTAAAATAATAATCTTTTCCATCTTTAAACTCCTCTTTAATAAATTCTGTCGGGTTCAAAAAGAACTCCGTCACCACTATAATACTTGCTAAACATTTCATAATATTCAAGTCTAAGTGATTGAATAAATACAATTAAACCTTCAAGACCCAATATCAAAATATTGCCAAAAATTAAAACTGCAATATTTCCTCCACTTGAGCCAACCATTTCTCCAAGAGTTTTAAATGCTAAGAATAAACCCACGTGGTTTATCGCAAAGGCACCCACTCTTATAAATGAGATAATTGAACTCATTGTTGAAAGAAGTGCTTCCAATAGTCCAAAAGAGGACTCAATATAATAATCAGATGCACTGCCCTCAGGTTTTTTCTTAAATAAAACTTTAAGTATTGGTCTTTTAAATAACATTAAAAGTAGACTTACTACTAAAATTCCAACAGATATTTTCTTTGGAAGAGGTGCATTTCCACCCATTACAGCTATTCCAATATTTATCATAGCTATAAAAATTAAAACTCCAAGCACACCTTCTTTTGAAAAGAAGGCTTCATCTGCTTTGTTATTTTTTAATCTATTGTAAATACCAATACCATAGGAGATGGCAAGTAAAATAATGCCAAAATAAATCGCAATTATAAGCGTATCATCTATATTATCAAAAGGTCTAAACCAAATTGCAGGAATAATTTCTTCACTGCCAAATACTGACCCATACATCACTCCGAAAAACATTGAAGATGCTCCCATTCTTATTAAGAGTCCTCCAAAGTCTTTGTTCTTTTTTGTCAATAAAAGTCCGGCAATTACAAACACAGCCCCTTGACCCAAATCGCCAAACATCGCACCAAACAAAATCATGTATGTTATCCCAAAAATGACAGTGGGATCAAACTCTTCATAATTTGGAGTTCCATACATATTTATCAGTAGCTCAAAGGGCTTGAAAAAATTTGCATTTTTAAGCTTTGTAGGTGTCTTCATTTCCTCATCTTTAGGATCTACATATTCTATATCTATATTTTTATATTTAGAAAGTTTATCTTCCAACTTCTTCTTGTCTGAATCTCCAATCCAACCAGATAAATAAAAATATTTATTTGACTTAAGCATATGCTTTTTTGCCTTTTCAATTTCTTCATAACTAAGCATATGGGCAAGAGTAGTCTTTAGTTCCTCACTTCTATTTTCCAATAAATTCTTATTGTACTCTTCAATTTCAAACATTTTTCTCTTTACTTTTTCTTCTTCTTCTTCAAGATTTTTGTAAATAAGATTTGCTGTCCCCTCTACATTTTCTCCAAGAAGTTCAACTTCTGTAAAGTTTAAACTATTTAAAACTCTATTTATATCTTTCTCAGTTTCCTTAGGATAAATTACAAGAAAAAGTTCCCTATTATCCACAGTCCCTGTGTGATAAATCATAGCGAGAATATTCCCATAGTTCTTTTTAAGTCTATATCTTGCATCTTGATCTAAAAAACCAAATCTAGTGTTAAAATACTTTAAATCAGCAATATCCTTTAAATCAATATCTACATTCTTAAAAAGTTCATAATTCTCTTTCAAAGTATCTAAAATTTTTAGATTTTCCTTAGTCTTTTCATATTCATCAATTTTTTCACTTATATTTGCCACAAAGGAATCTACATCCTCATCTACATTTACCTTTTCAAAATAAGACTCATCAATTTCTTCAATTCCCAAGAATTTCATTATCTCTTCTGCCTTTTTAGCAGAAGTCTTGTGAGATTCATCTTCTTCAACAGGAGAAATATAATTTAATTCTAGATTTCTCTCCAAGTTTTCTTCATTGTCAAGACTAAACATAAATTTGTTATCAGCAACATTAGCTTCAGCCGACATAAATTGCATACAATTTAAATTTAAAATGTCCAGCACAACTGAATCCATATCATCAATCTTTCCAATGATATTAGCGACCTTCATTTTTTCAACGGCCAATTTTTTCACTTCCCTCTCTATCTACAATCATATATTTTAATTTTTCGTCTTTATCAAGACCAAATCTAGTACCCTCTAAAATTCTTTCAATATTTGCAATCTCAAAATCTAAAAGCACCAAAAAGCTCATAAACTTTCCAATTCCATCAGTCTTTCTAAAGTTTTTTCTTGCAATTCCATACATGGTCTTCTTTGCAGTTCTTCCAGTCCTAATAACTCTTCCTCCAGAAAACAAAACAGAGTATCTAGAATTTTTGATTTCTTCCTCAAATTCTTCTTCATCTAAATATGAAAGATGTAGCAATTTTTCAGAAGTATAATTCCCACCAAAAATTGTAAAATTAAAAATTTCTTCAGGTGAAATATTGTAATATTTTTTTGCCCTATAAATCCAAATAATATTTAAAAGATCAATATTCACACCAAAAATCTTTTTGAATTCTTCTCTGTCCTCTTTAGATAGAGATTTCACCGCCTCAGTTAGATTCATATAATAAAACTTATCTAAATTCATCTCAATGGAAAAAAGTGCATCTTCATCCTTAGAAGACTTATAATTTTTTATGGAGTCATAATAATGAGTTCCCTTTAAATTATCTATAAAAGACTCAAAGGTTTCATCTATAAAATTTATCTTTTTTCCACCTATTATAAGTTCATCCACTTTTGGACTTTTTCCCATTTTAAGAGCTCTTAAAATTTTAGAAATTTTTTCTACATTGCTTCTTTCCAAATAAGCCTTCAAAAAATCTCTATATCTTAAAGGAAGAAATCCACGAAGCTTTAAAACTTGTCTTCTCCTATAATCTTCTAAAAATTCTTCAACTTCATAAATATCCGAAAAAGAATCTATGTCAGGAAATTTCTTCTCTTTTAAATAAGAAAGCACCTCTCTTGCGGAATCTTTTTCAGCCATTATTACAAAATCATCATAATCCAAAAAATCTGAATACATTTTTGAAATCTTTGCATTTAATGCCTTTAGACCATCAAACATCTCTTTTACTTCCAATCACCATATTAAAAGCACTTTCAATAAGACTATCAGAGTTCTCATTGTAAAATTTTTCAATCTCTTTTAAATTTCTTGCATTGTCATTTCGCAAATTTTGAGCTTTTTCTTCAAACTCAGATAAAATTTCATCACTTTTTTCTTTGCCAAGTAATTTAGACTTTTCAATAGATTCATTCTCAAGGTCTGTAAGTTTTTCTCTCAGATCTTTTTTTATCTTTTCAATCTCTTCATCAGTATCTTGAACAAGTTCTCTGGTTTTTTTATCTATTGTTAAAATACTATCTATGCTTTCTTTCAAAAATATCACCACTCTTTTTATTTCTTCACACGTTCTTCATTATAGACCTTTTAACTTCGATTTCAAGAGCTTTTTATAAATTTGCATAATTTCATTTAATTTTCACATTTCACATAGTGAATATTTTTTTGCAAAATGAAGACAAATATTTATTAGCTTTTTCTAATGTTTATATAAAATATTTTTTACCAAAAAAACTATTTATTTTGCAGTTTTTTTACTTTTAATTCTGTAAAACTGTTTTTATCGAATTCAAAATAGCTATTTTAAATCCTTTAGCAATTTTTTTCTATGTAATTTACTTATTGAAATATTCTCTCATGCCTGAACAAAAAAAGAACTTAAACCAAAGTGATCTAAGTTCTAAAGTACGATTTTTATATTTATATTTTAAATTTTATTTTAATATAATACAGTTATTAGTTTCATAGCTATTGGCATTAAAACTACAGTAACAAGTCCTGCTACTGCAATTGAAAGACCGCTCATAGCCCCTTGGATTTCGCCAAGTTTTCTTGCTTCAGATGTACCAACTGCGTGAGATGATGTTCCTATACCAACACCTTGTGCCGTTGGATCTGTTATGTTAAATATTTTCATTATTATTGGTGCAATCACAGCTCCAGTAACTCCTCTGAGAACTACAAGTACTGCTGTTATTGCAGAATTTCCACCATACTCCGCTGATAAAGATATTGCTATTGCCGTTGTAATAGATTGTGGAGTTGATGAAACTACTAAATTTTCATCTAATCCAACAAACTTTGATGCAATTATTACAAAAGCGAGAGATATAATAGAACCTAAAATTGTACCTGTTAAAATAGGCATTAAATTCTTTTTCAATTCCTCTAAGTTTTCATAGAGATCTACTACCATGGCAACTGTAGCAGGTGCGATAAAGAACATAATAAAATCTCCGCCTTGCTTATAGGACTCATAAGGAATGCCAGTAAGTTTTAAAAACAATATACATATAGCAATTGAAATTAAAAGTGGATTGGCAATTGGAGATTTTAATTTATTGTTAATCATCTTTCCTATTTCGAAAGTTGCAAAAGTTAAAATAATCCCAAAATATTTATTATCTAGCATTTTTCCTCCTTTGCAATATTTCTATTACCTTACCAGTTAATCCCATAGTAATACCTGTCCCTACTATTACTATAAGAGCAAGTGTTAAAGTCTTACCTTTTATCTCGTCATAACTATTCATTATTCCAACACCTGCTGGTACAAATAATATTGCCAAATTTTGAAGAATACCATTTGATGTCTTTTTAACATCGTCAGGTTCTAAAATTTTAAGGGCAAAAGCTATGAATAGATAAATCATCCCATATACTGCTTCTGGAATAGGAAAATTAATAAGATGTCTTGTAATTATTCCTAAAAATAAACATACACATAGGATTACAAACTCCTTTAAATAATTCATAGTTAACTCCTATTTTAATTAATTTTCTTTTATTTTTTTAATTTCTTCAGTGAATAGGGGAAGAATAACCTTACAATCACCAACAATACCAATGTCAGCTATATTAAATATTGGAGCATCTTCATCTTTATTAATAGCTACTATAAAATCTGAATTCTCAATTCCAGATATATGTTGCACTGCTCCACTAACTCCGCATCCAATGTAAAGTTTTGGAGAAACAATTTTGCCAGATTGACCTATTTGTGAAGCCTTTGGCAAAACTCCATCGTCAATTACTGGTCTAGTTCCAGAAATAGGTGCATCAAGAACATCAGCTAATTCTTTAACAAGGGGATAAATTTCTTCTGAACTTGCGCCTCTTCCACAAGTTACAATAATTTGTGCATCTTCAAGATTTATTACTTCTTCTGTTGAAGTAACAACATCTCTTATAACTGCTTTCAAATCTTTTAATTCATCAACTTCTTCTTTTATGATTTCTCCTTTTCCAGCTAAATCATCTCTCTTATCAAAAGATCCACTTCTTATAGCAATAATTCTAGTCCCTTTTTTTACCTTTGATACAGTTAAAACTGTTGCACCATAAGATGGAGTAACATAGTGAACTTCGTCCCCTTCAAATTTAATATCCATTACATTAGTAACAGAAACTGTATCAAGAATAGCTGCAACATTAGCTGCTAAATCTTTTCCATCAAGACTTCCAGGGATAAATATATCTTCTGCATCATATTTTTCAGCAACTTTAACAATAGTATTGGAAAAATCTTCCATATTGTAAGCATCTCTTTTAACAATTATAATTTTATCAGCACCTGCTGCTTTTAGCTTTTCTACTTCTTCATCAACAATATCATCAAAAATTAGAGCAATAGATTCAGTTGATTTTTCCTTTGCAATTTCACTTGCCTTAGATAATGACTCCAAGCTTAGCTTTATAGGAGCCCTATCTTTTATTTCTATATAAGTTAATATATTTTTCATCTTGACCTCCTATATAACCTTTTTTTCTTTCATTAATTCAATTGCTTTTTGAACACTTACTTCGGCATCTTCTTCGTTGATCTTAACTCCTGCTTGTCTTTTTTCAGGTTCAAAGTCTTTTAATTCTTCAAGAATCAATTCTGAGATGCTCTCAACTTCTATATCGTCAATTTTTTGTCTTCTTGCAGCCATTTTACTCTTTATAGTAGGATATCTAGGTTCATAATTTGGCTTAGCAATTGTTAGCACAGATGGCATCTTTGTTTCAACTTCTCTATATCCACCATCAATTTCTTGTTTAGAAATTAGAGAATCCCCATCCTTTGTAATTTCAATTACAGATGTAACAACACCTTGACCTACTTTATTTGCAAAATAAACTCCAACTTGTGAAGCTTCTTTATCAGTAGTTTCTTTACCAAAACAAACTAAATCAAAAACGCCACATTCTTCTTCTAATTTTTTCTTTGCATCTATTAAAATATTTGTAATTGAATTTGTGTCTAAATTTTTATAATCATCGCACTTAATTAAATATGCTTTGTCAGCACCAACTGCTAAACAGTTTTTAAGTGAATTTTTGACACCTTCATCTCCAATAGAAACTACTACAACTTGCCCCTCTTCTTTTTCCTTTAATCTTACTGCCATTTCCAAGGAGTAAGTATCAAAAGCATTTACAATTGGCGTGATGTCTTCAGTAACAGCTCTGTCATTACTGACAGAAACTGATACTGAATCATCAGGCACTTCTTTAATACACACTAAAATATTCATCTATTAACCTCTCAATAAATTATTTGCAACAACAATTCTCAAAATCTCATTAGTACCTTCAAAAATTTGGAAAATTTTCGCATCTCTTAAAAGTTTTTCAACAGGATATTCTCTACTGTAACCATATCCACCAAAAAGTTGAATAGAATTTTCAGCGACTCTCATAGCAATATCTGATGCAAAGCATTTTGCAATTGCAGACTCTCTGTTGTAAGTTAATCCCATATCCATTCTTGTAAGAGCATTGCCAACCATTTGTCTTGCTACTTCTGTTTGAATATCCATATCTGCAAGTTTAAATTGTATTGCTTGATTTTCGTTTATTGATTTTCCAAATTGAACTCTCTCACTTGTATATTTTTTAGCTTCATCTATGCCCCTTTGAGCAATACCAACTGCAATACAACCCATCCAAGCCCTAGCTTGGTCAAGAGTTTTCATAGCAATTGAAAATCCCTTACCTTCTTCACCAATAAGGTTTTTAGCAGGAATCCTACAATCTTCAAGAACAACATCAGTAGTATTAGAAGTTCTAATACCCATCTTGTCTTCTTCTTTTCCTGCACTTAAACCCTTAGTTCCAGCTGGCACTAAGAACATAGACATTCCTTTAACGCCCTTTGATTTGTCAGTAAGAGCAGTTATGCAATAATATGATGCAACAGCTCCATTAGTAATAAAACACTTTCTTCCGTTTAATACATATTCGTCGCCATCTTTTACAGCAGTAGTTGTTCCTGAACTTGCGTCAGAACCTGCACCTGGCTCAGTAAGGCAAAATGCTCCAAGTCCACCTTCCATAGTAATGTCAGCAATGTATTCCTTTTGTTCTTCAGTTCCTGCAATAAGAACAGGTTTCATTCCTAGTCCTGACGCTGAAATAGTAGTTGCAAAACCAGCATCAGCCTTTGCCATTTCTTCAAATAAAGCAGCAATGTCAATTCTAGAAAGACCAGGTCCTCCCAATTCTTCAGGAACTTCTAGAGCAAAATATCCTTGCTCTTTTGCTTTTTCATAAAGCTCTTCTGGCCATTCACCAGTACGATCAGCTTCCTTTGCAACTTCTACTACTTCTTTTTCACAAAAATTCTTAACATCTAATAATAAATCTTGTGCCTCTTCTGAAATTAAATATGACATTTATATCCCCTTTTATTAAATAACTTTGTTTGGATTTAATATTAAGTTTGGATCAAATACTTTTTTAATACCTCTCATTAAATCAGTATTTACATCCCCTTCAAAAATCTTCAAAAATTCTTTTTTACCAAAACCAATACCATGTTCACCAGAAATTTGTCCACCAAATTCATAAGCTTTTCCATAAATATCTTTCATGAATTCTTCAACTTGTTTCATGAATTCATCTTTTTCCATATCATTTGAACAAGTGTAAATGTGTAAATTTCCATCACCTGCGTGACCAAAGCTCTTAACTTCAAATGAATAATTCTTTGCTTTTTCATTAACATATTGAACGTATTTAGCAATCATATTAATTGGAACAACAACGTCACATTCGTCAAGAAGCTTAGTTTGAGATTCAATTGCTTCAAGAAAAGATGATCTAGCAGCCCACGCTTCTTTAATCTTTTTTGGAGTATCAGCTACAAGAATGTCAATTGCTCCAGCTTCCATTAATACTTCAGCGGCTTCTTCAATAATATCATTAAGTTCATCTTCGTCATTACCATCAAAAGTTATTAATAAGTAAGCACCAATTTCAATTCCATCTAATTCTTTAGGAAAAGTAGATTTTCCAATGTAGATTTCAGACATATCAACAATTTCTTTTTCCATAAATTCGATAGCTTGTGGATTTAAGTGAGCTTTAAATAATTGTGGAACAGTTGAAATACAAGTGTCTAAATCTTCATATGGAACAATTAATGAAATAGTTTCTTTTGGAGCAGGAATAATTTTAAGCGTTAGTTCAGTAATAATTCCAAGAGTACCTTCAGACCCGATAATAAGATCCTTTAATGAATAACCTGTTGAAGTCTTAGAAACTGTTGCACCAAAATTAGTTATTTCTCCAGTAGGAAGAACAACTTCCATTGAACGCACATAATTTCTTGTAGTACCATATTTAACAGCTCTCATACCACCTGCATTAGTAGCAACATTTCCGCCAAGAGTAGCAAATTTTTCACCTGGATCTGGTGGATACATATATCCTTTTGCTAGACAGTCTTCAGCCAAATCATTAAGTAATACGCCTGGTTCTACCTTAACTACCATGTTTTCTTCATCATATTCTAGAATATTATTCATTGATTGCATATTAATCATAACGCCACCAAATCTAGAAACTCCAGCACCAGTAAGTCCTGTTCCTGCACCTCTTGGCACTACAGGAATCTTATTTTCATTACAAATTTTAACAATTTTGGAAATTTCTTTTGCATTTACTGCATCAACAACAAGTTCAGGTTGACCTTCGCCATATATAGGCATTTCATCGTGGAAAAAATCAATATTAATTTCTTCTCCAACATATACATTGCCACTGACAGAACTTTTGATTTCTTCAATAACTTTATCAGTTACAGTATTATAGTTTACCATTTTCTCCTCCAAATAATTTTTTATATATTAAAAATATACTCATATTTATTTTATTATATAATGGCATAGGCTTAATTTAATATTTTACTTCTTGAAACATGTTGCACTTTTAAGACATTATTTGACTTTTAGTCAATAAAACAATATAATGTACTTCATACTATATAAGAGGTGCTTCATATGTGGTCTTACAGACAAGTTTTTAAAACACTAACAGATATGACAAATACAAAACTCTCTACTATTGCCTATATTTTAGATTACGACATATCCTATATAAGCAAGTGGAATAGTGGCAAAAAACTTCCCTCTTATAAAAATATTTATATAATTAACGGAAAATTGGCCACTCTCTTCTCTAAAGCTTTAATAGAAGAAAATAAAATAAATGAATTCTTGCTTTTCTTTAACTTAAAGAGCTCTGAAATATTGAAAACAAACGAAGAAAGGGGTCTTGAGTTTTTAATTTATAAACTATTAAATGATTCTTACAATTACACAAATTCCGATGTTCCAGCAAAATATAGATCCAATACAAACTTTATTTTTAGGAATCATAACGCTGATGATGATATAAAGAAAATTTTCAAAAAAATAATATTTGAAAATAATGAATTAGACATTTGGGCAACCTTTGACATATATAGTCAATATGCAAATTTACTATTTAATATTACAAAAAAGACAAAAAACAAAAAAATAAAATTGCATCTTCTCTGTGATAAAAAAAATTTACAAGATAAGAATATATTGAAAAGTATAACAGATAACTCCAATGTTGATATAGAGCTATATGAGAATAGTAATGTAAATTACAATTATTTATTAGTAAAAGATAAAATGTATATAGTATTTAACAACGATGCCCAAAACTTAAATACAATAACTTACGGCAACGAATTAGACACCCTACTTGAATTTTCATCTTATATCGACAATCTATTTAATGAGTTAAATAAAATTATAACAATATCATCACCAGAAGAAATTGCAAAGACAAATTACAGAAAATATTTTTATTCAGATAATGAATTTCTATTTCTGTCAAATTATGGCTTCGAATTTTTACTGCCAAATTATATAATAGATAAAATCCTTAATTCTATCAGTGATAAATTTGAATACAAAAAATCTGAAATATTAAACATAAAGCTTATTTGGGATGAGTTATTTGCAGACTCAAATATAAACTTTCTGACAACAAAGACAAGCCTATTAAATTATTTCGAAACGGGTGATATGCTTTACTGTTCCACAAAAGCAAAGTTAAGTTACAAAGACCGAGAAGCACACTTTAAAAATATAATTAATGTAATGAAAAATAATAAAAAAATAAATTTTTACATTATAAATGACAATAGGTTTATTTCTTCTCTTGGTCTAGATCAATTTAATTTTTTTATAAGTGAAAATAATATGTTTTTCAAAAAAATATTATCAGAAGACTCAAACACCCCTACATCCATAGTATCAGATACAAAAATACACAACAATATGTGCCAAGCATTAGAAGAAATAATGAGAAGTCCATATAGTAAAAAATATAGTGTAGAAGAATTGGAAAAGACTTTCTCAAAATATGCGGAAGTTTTTAAAAAAATATCAAATAATTCAAATTAACAGATGGTGATTATTTTTAGTTGTCATCTGTTTTTTATGGTTTTATTTCCATCACTTGCATAACTTCTTATTTAATCTAAATTAAAATAAAAAAGGAATACCTTAAAAAAAGCATTCCTAAAAATTTAATTTATTTTTCTATATTATGTGCAGCACATGAGCTATGACATGACTCACAACCACAACCGCAACTACCTTTTTTCTTTACTACTTTTCTTGTTGCAAAGAAAATTACAGTAATTATCACAAGAGCAACCACTATATTAATTGGACTCATATTTTATCACCTCATCTTTTTTGTTGTGATCAAAATCTTTATTTTTAAGTTTTGATCTATCTTTTCTAAATAAAAAGTATCCATAGATGAATAAAACTACTATTGCAATGGCTGTGCCTACATTAAATGCTCCACCTTCTATAACTCTTCCAAATTGATAAATCATAAATGCAATTGTATAAGAGAATAGAATTTGATATCCAATGGCAAATAAATACCACTTTCTTGATCCCATTTCTTCTTTTATCGCTCCTGTTGCTGCAAAACAAGGAACTGTAAGTTGATTAAAGAATACAAAGGCAAAAGCTGATGCCACTGTAAATTGTGAAGAAACTAATGCAACCATTGGTGCGTCTTCTGCTCCAACTTCTCCTATACCTGCAAGAACTCCATAAGTTCCTACTACAACTTCTTTTGCAACAAGTCCAAGTATCGTTGATACACTTGCAATCCAATTTCCAAATCCAAGAGGTTTAAAGATTGGAGCAATCACTTTTCCTGCTGCAGCAAGAACAGAATCAGATGGATCTCTATCAAAGTCCATAAATTCTCCTGTCACTGAAATATTTTTCAAGAACCAAATTGCAACAGTTGCGAGTAAAATTATCGTTCCCGCTTTTACAACGAAGGCTTTACATCTATGCCATGTTGCTTTTAAAACATTGTGTGCACTTGGCATGTGATATTCTGGAAGTTCCATTACAAATGGAGCAGGATCTCCTGAAAAATATTTTGTCTTTTTCAAAATAATTCCAGAAATTATTACTGCCATTATTCCACCAAAATACCAAATAGGAGCATACCACCAGCTTCCTCCCAAAAATGCCGCAAACATTGCAATTATATCAAGTTTTGCACCGCATGGCATAAAAGACGTAGTCATAATAGTCATTCTTCTGTCGTTGTCAGACTCAATTGTCCTCGTCGCCATTATAGCTGGGACTGAACAACCTGTACCCATTAAAATTGGAATAAAACTTTTCCCAGAAAGACCAAACCTCCTAAAAATTCTGTCGAGGATAAACGCAATTCTTGACATATAACCAACATCTTCCAAGATTGAAATAAATAAAAATAATACAGCAATTACTGGAAGAAAACCAAGAACTGCCCCCACACCACCAATAATTCCATCAACTAAAAGTGACGTCAAAAATTCTGATGTTCCAGCATTTTCTAGAAACCCTCTAAAATTTTCTCCAATAATTTCGCCAAAGAAAACATCATTTACCCAATCTGTTACAGGTCCTCCAACAACATTTATTGCAAGCATATATACCAAAGTAATTATTCCTACAAAAATTGGAATTGCCAAAAATCTATTTGTTACAAACCTATCTATTTTGTCAGACTTTGTCATTCCCTTTCTGCCCTTTTTGACAGCATCCTTTGTTATCTTTGATACAAAATTATATCTTCCATCAGTAATAATTCCTTCGCCATCATCATCAAACTTTTCTTCAGCTTCTTCAACAATTTCATCAAGCCTTTTAGTTTCATTTCCATAAAGGGGAAATTCATTTATTATTTTTTCATCTTGTTCAAAAAGTTTAACTGCAAGCCATCTCTTTGCAGGATTGTCTTTAATTACACTAAAATTTTCTATTTCTTCAATGTATTTTTCAATATCATCATCAAATTTTTGATAATGTGTTTCTTTTGACATAGCTACACTTTTTGCTACATCTATTAATTTATCAATATTTTCATTTTTAAGTGCAGAAATCTCTACAATCTTGCAACCCAAACTTTTTTCTAATTTTTTTATATCTATATAGTCATTATTCTTTTTGACTACATCCATCATATTAAGTGCAATTACAACAGGTATTCCCAATTCAACAAGTTGTGTTGCCAAAAATAAATTTCTTTCAATATTTGTCGCATCTACAACATCAATAATTGCATCTGGTTTTTCATTTACAAGATAATCTCTCGATACAACTTCTTCCAAAGTGTAAGGTGAAAGAGAATAAATTCCCGGCAAATCTGTGAAGTGAACTTCCTTATCTTTTTTATACTTGCCAGTTTTTTTCTCAACAGTTACGCCAGGCCAATTGCCCACATATTGATTTGAACCAGTTAGTCCATTAAATAGTGTGGACTTTCCGCTGTTGGGATTGCCAGCAAGTGCGATAGTAATAGCCATTTAGCCCTCCTTTTTTTCTACTTCTTCAATTTCAATTAACTCTGCATCTTCACGTCTAATGCTTAATTCATAATTTCTAATATTTATTTGTACAGGATCACCAAGAGGTGCTACCTTTCTTATGTATATTTCAGAATTTTTCGTAATTCCCATATCCATTATTCTTCTCTTCAGTGGCCCTGAACCTTTAATTTTTTTGACAATGTAGTATTTTCCTACAACTGCATCTCTTAAAGTTTGCAATTTTACATCTCCTCAACCATTATTTTTTTTGCAATGTCTTTTCCAATTGCAACTCTTGCACCTTTTATTGATACAATTAAATTCCCATCATTTTCATTTAAAACTTTTACTATTGCTCCTCTTACAAAACCAAGATTTGCAAGATGTGATTCTGTAACATTGCTATTTTTAAGACTTTTAACTCTTACAATTCTAAAGTCTACATTTAAAGGAGCCATCACCAAGCTTAACATTTTTACACCAACTTCTAACTTTTTATAGAAAACTAAATTCAAAGAAATCTTACAATACTTGAATTCGATTATCAATTTCGTATTTAATTATAACATATATAAATGAAAATTAAAATCAATTTGGTGAATTTTTTTATCTTCGTCTTTAATTTTCATAAAAACTAATTGTAAAATTAAATAGTGCACAAATAAAAAATCTGCCCAAAGGACAGATCAAATACAGTTATTGAATTTTTACAAAAACTTCTCAAAAATTAAAAAATATATTTAAATAAAATAGAAAACAAAATTATCCCAATCACAACAAACCCAAAAACGACTCCTTTTTCTCTCACAGAAAGAGAATTGTCTTCAAAAGAATTATTTTCAATTATCCTTTTGTCGTCTTCAGTATATTCTTCTTCAGCACTTGAAAGAGAAGGATATTCAAAATTTTTATTTTTATTATTTTCTCTTGTCATTTTTCTTCCCCTTTATCTTTTTATTTTCTCTCTCCATTAAATTTCTCTTCAAGATCCTAAGGGCTTCTATGTCACTTTCTTGAAAGGCAGAAACTTTTTCTTCCTTTAATTTTTTAGCAACTTTAGAAATTTTTTCCTTAGAATTTTCTACTTCAGCTTCAAGTTCTCTTGCAGAAATTCTAGTACCACCACGAGATAAAATAATTTGCTGTTCAACATTGTCGCTTGTTGCAACTCTCACATTTGTGAGCTTTCCTATTTCATCAAGTTGCCTTTCAATATAGTGGTCAGCCGTTTCAAATTCCTTTGTAAAAACTATATCAATCCCATCTTTGATATAAATTTTTCCACCAGATTTTTTCACCAAATAGGCATCAAAGACAAGTATTATATGCTCCCTCGTGCTGTGTGAAAACTCAATCATAATATCAATTAATTCATTTCTAGCATCTTCAAGAGATATATTTTTTAGATCTATTAAGTTTTGCCACGAATTTATAATATTGTATCCATCGACAAAGAGATAGTTTTCATCTCTTCTATACCTACTAATGTATTTCTTCATTTTATTTTTTATCTAAAAATTTCATACATTATAATTGCAGCAGCAACTGAAGCATTTAGAGAGTCAAAATCTGAAAAATTTGGAATAGTAATAATTTTATCAGAATTCTTCAAGAGATTTTTAGAAACTCCCTTACCTTCATTTCCAATAATTATCCCAGCTTTTCCAGAAAAATCACAATTCCTTATGTCTTCTCCATTAAGATCTGCGGCATAAATCCAAAATCCAGCATCCTTTAATCTTTCCAAAGTTTGAGAAATATTGGTAACTTTACAAACATCAATATCATAAATCGCCCCAGCAGATGATTTCACTACTGTGTCATTGACAGTTGAAGCCCTTCTATTTGGAAAAATAATTGCATCTACACCAAAAAAGTTAGAACTTCTTGCAATTGCCCCAAAATTGTGAGGATCTTCAATTTTATCTAAGATAAAAATTTTAGCATCAGATTTATTTTCTAATTTGTTTATTAAATCTTCAAGTTCAATATATTTAAAATCACTTACAAGAGCCACAACTGCTTGATGATTTTTCGTCCCAGCAAGTTCTTCCAATTTTTCTATATCACTTGTAACTGTGGGAACCTTCAAATCCCTTGCCATTCCAATTATTTTTTTTATTGAACCTGTTGCATTTTTCCCAACATAAATTTTTTCTACTTCTTCATTTTTTAGAGCCTCAATAACTGGCCCTCTTCCATATATATATTTCATTTTAAATTCTTAAACTTCTCTCTAATTTCTTTTGCTTTGCCGCAAGTCATATTGCCTTCTGGACATAGACCTGTAACACAAGCTGGGCCTTCATCTCTAAATAAAAGTGGGGCAACCTCTTTTACTTCTCTTAACATTTCTGTTGCAAGCTCTCTAATCTCCCACTGTGCTCTCTCGCAACATCTCACTGTAAAGAAATGTTGTAGAGTCCTAACATTCATTGTAACAACAATTTTTGTTTCACAAGCATTTGGAAAAACATATCTTGCATCTTCAATGGACATTTTTTCAACAGATTTTTTTGCCTTTTTTTCATCCATTCCATTTTCAATAAGGGGTTTTGCATTCTCATTTACAAGAATTTCTACTAATTTATCGTAATCCTCTTGATCCCTTTTCATTGCCTCTATAAAAACTTTCTTTGCCTCTTCATTTTTTTCTATTTGAGGCGGAATAATGTACTCAAAACTATCAAGCTTTACATATCTCTGTGACTGTTGCGAATATGATGCAATTCTATGCCTTACAAGCTGATGTGTAAGTGTCCTAGACACCCCTTCTATTGCAAAGGTAAAACTGACATGTTCCAATGGAGATACATGCGAAAAAGACATAAGTCTATTTAAAAATTTTTCCGTAGATTCCTCTGTCAAATTTTCAGTGATTTCCTCCACTCCAACTCTTGAATAGCAAAGTTTTGCAGCAGATGCAATGGTCTTCTCTGGTTCCATTGTATGTGAAATAATTTTTACCTTCATTTAATCATCTCCCTAAATAACTCTCGTATTCTATCATATCTTTTTAAAAGATAGAGATAACCAAAAAGTGCTTCTACTCCTGTGGCTATTCTGTAATCAATTGGATCTGCATTTTTAGGAACAGTGTGCGATTTGGCATTCCTTCCTCTTTTGAAAATTCTCATCTCATCTTCTGTAAGCATATCCTCTATCTTTTCAAAAAGATCCCTTTGTCCTTTTGCACGCACAAACTTTATGCTCTCTCTGTGAAGTTTATTTGGATTTTTCCTCAAATCCAAAATTTTACTTCTAACCAAAATTTCATAACAAGCATCACCAATATATGCCAGTGCTAAAGGACTAAGTTCTCTTATTTCGCTCTCTTTATAATTTTTAACTTCTAAAAAGTTTAGATTCTCTTCCAAGTTGTCCCACTTCTCGTATCTTCTATTTCAATTCCCATTTCTTTTAAATTATCTCTAATTTCATCAGCTCTCGCAAAATCCTTATTCTTTCTTGCATCATTTCTCTCTTTGATAAGCTTGTCAATATCATGAGAAAGCTCTTCTCTGTCATTTTCCATTATCCCAAGAACTCTCGTAAGCTTCTTTAAAAGTTCTAAAGTATTATTTAACATTTCCTTTGAATTATTTTCATCAAGATTTAAATTAATATCCTTTATTAAATCAAAAATTGCAGTTATAGCATCGGCAGTATTCAAATCATCTTCCATGGCATTTTCAAATTTTTCTATATGCTTGTCAAAAGAATTGTATAAATTTTTTTCTTCATCAGAAATTTTTTCCACACTTGATTTTTCTATTGCATCTTCAAGTTTATACTTTGCATTGTAAAGTCTTTTGCTAGCATTTTTTGTCTGCTCCATGACTTCTCTTGAAAAATTAATTGGAGAACGATATTGAGTTGTTAAAAGGAAAAATCTCAACACTTCTAGATCAAACTCATCTGCAATTTCTCTTACAGTAAAGAAATTCCCCTTAGATTTACTCATCTTTTCGTTATCTACAGTTATCATGCCATTGTGTAGCCAATAATTTGCAAAAGGAACTCCATTGCAAGTTTCAGATTGAGCAATTTCATTTTCATGATGAGGAAACTGCAAATCTTCTCCACCAGTATGAATGTCAATATTATCTCCAATAAGTGTCTTTGCCATTACAGAACATTCTATGTGCCATCCAGGTCTGCCTTCGCCCCAAGGTGCACTCCAGAAAGGTTCTCCTTCTTTTTTATTTTTCCAAAGAGCAAAGTCTTGGGGATTCTTCTTGTTGTCATTTATGTCAACTCTGTGTCCGGAAATTAAATCTTCTAAATTTTTCTTGGAGAGCTTGCCATAATCCTTTGCATAACTTATATCAAAATAAACATCTCCATTTGAAACATAAGCCGCTCCCTTATCTATTAAAGTTCCTACAAAAGAAATTATTTCACCAATATGTTCTGTTGCCCTTGGGTTCAAAGTTTCATAATCATATAGATGAAGTCCATTTGCATCTTTTTTAAATTCTTTAATATATCTTTCTGCAATATCAGAAACCTTAACACCTTCATCATTTGCCTTGTTAATCATTTTGTCATCAATATCAGTAAAATTAACAACAAATTTTACTTTTATGCCTTTATATTCAAAATATCTTCTGAGAGTGTCAAATACAATAAGAGGTCTGGCATTTCCCACATGGATAAAATTGTATACAGTTGGCCCACAGTTGTAAATTCCAACCTCTCCCTCTTTAATTGGAACAAATTCTTCCTTCTTTCTACTTAGAGTATTGTATAATTTCATAAATCCTCCTATAAAAAAACGCCTCACTCGAGACGATTATTTAAAAATACTTTCGAAAAATTTTTCGTAGTAATCAAGTCCTATAAAAGTTTTGTCCTCCACCATTTTCTTTATCTTTTCTGGATCTGCAAGTGCCACATCCATAACTTCCTCTTCCTGCATAATTATATCCTTTAGAGAAATATTTTTTCGCACTAAAAAAATGTAAAATATTGTATTATTTTCAGTTATAATTCTTTTAAGAGAGAGTTCATCTTCTATTATATTAACACCAAGTTCCTCTCCAAATTCCCGAATCATACCTTCCTTTGGTGTTTCTCTTGATATTACAGACCCGCCAGCAGAACAATACCACATACCTGCAAAAGACTTTTTATTGAGAGATCTTTTTTGAATAATAAAATTTCCATCATCTCTTAAAATCCATCCTTCAACAATGATGTGATAGTCACTTTTTTTAAGACGCTCTCCTTTTCTTATAACGCGTCTTTTCCACTTTCCTTTTTTATTATATACATCCCAATATTCCACGACAAAACTCCTCATCACTATTTTACACTATTTATAGAATTTTTAAAAGATTAAGACACTTTAAAAATAAAAAATGCTGCGAATAATATTTATTTTACATAAGTCTAAAAAAGAATACTTATACAAAGAAATTATTTTAAGAAATATTTTGTTAACTACTTTAATTATATCCCTAGTGATAGATAAAACATACTTGACTATATTTTGCATGTTGTTAGGCATATTATTTTTTCTATATGATGAGAATGTAAATAAGAAAGGAACTGAATATTTATATCTATTGTCTTTAATTATATTAACACCCTTGATATCCTTAATTCTTGATTCATATTATCCTGAAACTGCAAATTTATTTTCTCCTAGGATTTCTCTATATTTAATACTTTTAATTAGTATTCTAATTTTTATACTAAATATATATTATTTTAAAAAAACAGAATTTTGTTCCAAAAATAAATTGTATTTGTTCATACTTTTACAATTAATTGTATATGTAGAATATTTTTACTTAATCTACTTTTTTATATTAAAATAAAGCTTAAAAAAGAAGTTGCCACAAATGACAACTTCTTTTTTATAATTCTTTTAAATATTTATTTAATAATTCGTAGGAAGCTTTTTCGTCAACAGTACTTATAAGACCTGCCGATGATAAAATATATTTCTCGTCCAAATAATATTTTATATCTTCATTTATTAAATATTTATCATCTAAATCTCCTATCGCAGATAGAATTTTTTTAGGATCATCTGAATTTATTAGTGACCCACCTGTTCCGATAAACATTTCTGCTGGCCTCAAATCTTTTCCATACTGCTTATAAATAGTTCTTGTAGGTGTTTCAATTTTTTTTATATGACCGATGTGCCTCTCAAGAGATGTCTTTGTTGCAATATAACAAAGTGCATTGTCAAAAAATAAATCTTCATCATTGTCTGGAACATAATCTGTATGGAAAAATCTATATTCCACCTTTTCTTTTGCATCATTTATTCCAAATTTCAGGAAAGGTTCATCTCCCACTGATTCATAAAGAGCCGTTGCAGAATATCTCATTCCCATATCACCTTCCACAGTTCTCTTTTCAAAGGGTTCATCAATTGGTGGCGATATTACATTTTCTTCTCCATAATAAGTTTTTCCAATTGAATGAATGTCAGTAGTCGCTCCTCCAATATCAACGGATAAAATTACTTTACCTAAATATTTTGCATAGACTGACATTGCCTTTTGAACAGCAATAGGTGTTGGAAGAAGTACTTCAAAATTCTCGCTCAATAAATCAATACCCTTGGCATGGGCAATTGTCTTTATAAAAATATTACCAATTGCATTTCTAAGTGGCTTATAATTTATTGTATTTGTAGTTGGCATTACATTTTCTGTAAATTCACATGGCACTCCTTTTTTATAAAAAATTTCTTTTATATATTTTTGAGTGTCAATATTTCCAGCAACAACTATGGGAATTTTTATACTTTCCTGTGCAAGTTTTTTGGCATTAAAGATTATATTTTCTCGATTTCCATGATCTGTTCCACCGCACAAAACAATAATGTCAGCACCAGAATTTTTTATTTCTTCTACGTCTTCTAAAGAAAGTTCATAAGAATAAACCTTTAAAATTCTGGCACCGCTAGACAGTGAAGCAAGTCTTGCGGCATTAGTTGTAAGATTTTTTGAAAAACCAATTGCCACAACTTTTAGTCCTCCTGATGCTGAAGAGCAACCTAAAATTTTATCATATTTGACATCAGTCTTTTTTGATAATTTTTCGTAAGCTTTGTTGAAGCCTTCTCTGACGTCAGTTTCCACAGTAGTGTAACTTGACGCACTGCCCAAAATTTCATTTTTTTCTGTATCCACTAAATTTAATTTTGTATAGGTTGATCCAACATCGACTAAAAGATATATCATACTAATTTTTCATCTACTATTTTCATTATTTCTTCGTGATTTTTATCTACAATTTTTCTTACAGAATCCATTTTTTCTTCAAGTTCACGTCTATAATCTTGATTTTTAAGAGAATTTAAGTTGATGATTACATTTAAGAATGCTCCTTCAACTGCAGCTTTAATATTTAATAGAGCTACTGCAACATCAGTGATTGCATTAGAATTTCCTTTTTCTGCAAGTTCTCTTGCATAGTCGTAAAGTTCTGTAACTTTAGTTCCAAGTCCAAGAGGTACTTCGATTGCAGCTTTGTATCCTTCTTGAATCTTTTCTGATCTAAGTTCTTTTTCTTCGTCAGTTTCCTTAGGAAGTTTCATTGCATCCATAACTCCATTAAAAGAGTTTGCATCTCTATCTATTCCTTCAACAAATTCATCTTTGTATTTATTAAGT
Organism: Peptoniphilus lacydonensis; assembly: GCF_900106515.1. GTDB lineage: Bacteria > Bacillota > Clostridia > Tissierellales > Peptoniphilaceae > Peptoniphilus_A > Peptoniphilus_A lacydonensis. The sequence goes on along the minus strand of NZ_FNWF01000003.1, from coordinate 1,316,049 downwards.
TCTGTTTGAAGTTCTTCCATTCTTTCAGAAACGTCCATATACTTTTTCTTTCCAACAGTTAATCCTGCAACCATTGCAAGAAGTGAAGCAGCCATTGATGCATTAAGTGCAGCAATGGATCCACCTCCTGGTGCTGGTGAATTTGATGCAGTTTCGTCTGCGAATTCAACTATATTTAAATCTTTAAGCATTTTTCCTCCTAGAATAATCCAGTGATAACTCCATCATTGTCAATATCCATCTTGTTGGCAGCTGGTACTTTTGGAAGTCCTGGCATTACCATGATATTAGATGTTTGAACAACGATAAAACCTGCTCCTGCAGAAACTCTTACATCTTGAATTTCAATGTCAAAATCAGTTGGTGCTCCCATTATATTCTTATCATCTGTAAATGAGAATTGAGTTTTTGCTACACAAATTGGAAGTTTGTCAAGTCCAAGCTCTTCAAGTTTTTTAACTTGTTTTTTAGCAGCAGTAGTAAATTTTGCTTGTCTACCTCTATAAATTTCAGTAACAATCTTATTTACTTTATCTGTTATGCTGTCATTTTCATCATAAAGATATTTAAAGTCTTTATTTCCTTCGTCGATTAGTTCAACAACTTGTTTAGCTAGGTCTTCTGCACCTTCGCCACCTTTTGCGAAACATTCACAAAGGGAAATTCTTACTCCAAGTTCTTTGCAAAGTTCTTTTAATTTTTCGATTTCAGCTTCAGAGTCTGTGTCAAATCTATTTATTGCAATAATAGGAGATACGCCGAACTTTTTAACATTTTCAACGTGACGTCTTAAATTTGCAAATCCTTTTTCAAGAGCTTCAATGTTTTCGCCTTTTAATTCTTTTTTGTCAACTCCACCATGCATTTTTAATGCTCTAATTGTTGCTACAATTACAACAGCATCTGGAGAAATTCCAGCTTTTCTACACTTGATATCCATGAATTTTTCTGCACCAAGGTCTGCACCGAAACCAGCTTCTGTAACAGCATAATCACTAGTCTTAAGTGCAAGTTTAGTAGCTAAAACTGAGTTACATCCATGAGCAATATTTGCGAAAGGTCCACCATGAATAAATGCTGGTGTATTTTCTAGAGTTTGTACCATATTTGGTTTTAACGCATCTTTAAGAAGCATTGCAACTGCACCTTGGATTTCAAGATCTGCAACAGTTACAGGTTCTCCATCAAGATTGTATGCAACAATCATCTTAGCAAGTCTATTTTTTAAGTCTTCGATATTTTCTGAAAGACAAAGAACTGCCATAATTTCTGATGCAACTGTAATCATAAAGTGGTCTTCTCTAGGGAATCCATCTGCTTTTTTACCAAGAGATATAACAACATTTCTAAGAGATCTGTCATTCATATCAATTACTCTTTTCCAAGTAATTTGTCTTGAATCAATTCTAAGAGCATTACCTTGGTGAATGTGATTGTCAATACAAGCTGAAATTAAGTTATTTGCAGCTGTCATTGCGTGTAAATCTCCCGTGAAGTGAAGATTGATATCTTCCATAGGAACTACTTGTGAGTATCCGCCACCTGCAGCTCCACCTTTAACACCAAAAACTGGTCCAAGAGATGGTTCACGAAGTGCTACTGCAGATTTTTTACCAATTCTATTAAGTGCTTGAGAAAGTCCAATAGATACAGTTGATTTACCTTCTCCTGCTGGTGTTGGGCTGATTGCAGAAACTAAAATTAGTTTACCATTTTCATTATTTTCATCTATTTTTTTAATAGCTTCCCAAGAAATTTTTGTTTTATATTTACCGTATTGTTCAAGATCGTCTTTTTCAATTCCAATTTTAGCAGCAACTTCTTCAATAGGAAACATTGTGGCTTCGTCAGCTATTTGTATATCTGTTTTAAATGCCATTTATATCACTCCTCAATTAATAATGTTTCAAGAACTTGTTCTTGTTTTAAACCATCAATTTGCATATAGTAAGCTGCTGAATCAACTAAAGCTTGTAATGGAAGAAGTCCAATAAGTTCAGTGTTAACAACAGTTACTCCATATCTCTTGGCTTCTGATTTTACCATTTCAAGAGCTTGATAAATTGCAGTTTTTTCGAAGTTAACAAGGTTCATAGATACTTGAGTTTGTCCTTTTTCTTCAAGTTCAAGTCCAATAGCCTTAACAAATCTTAATCCTCCACCAATGTGACGAACTGTTTTTGCAATTTTATCAGCAATTTCAAGATTTGGTGTATCTAAGTTTACATTAAATGCAACTAAGTGGAATCTTGCTGCAACAGCAGTAGCTCCAGATTTTTCATTCATTTCTTGTGGACCAAAGTCAGGTTTCCATTCATCTTCTTTAATTTTGTCAAAGAATCCTTCGTATTGTCCTTTTCTAACTTTTGCTAAGTTCTTTCTAGCAGGAGTTGAAGCTGCATCTTCATATAGATATACAGGTATTCCCATATCACCTATTGCTTTACCAACTCTTTTTGCATATTCAACACATTCTTCAGTAGTACATTCAGTTACTGGAACGAAAGGTACAACATCTACTGCTCCCATTCTTGGGTGAGCACCTTTGTGTTTAGACATATCAATTACTTCAGTTGCAACTTTTACAGATTCAAGAACTGCATCAATTACAGCTTCAGGTTCGCCAATTACTTCAACAACAAGTCTGTTGTGATCAGCATCTGGTTGATAGTCAATTAATTTAATATTTTCTTTTGCTCTAAAACATTCAGTGATCTTTTCAACTTTCTTTAGGTCTCTACCTTCAGAATAGTTAGGAATACACATTACTCTTTTCAATTTATTTCCTCCCGTCGAATATTTAATACTTTTTACTAATTCTTACAATTATATTATAACCAATTTATTAAAGTTCTACCACTTTTTCAACTTCTTCTAGAAGTTTTCCAGAATTAATTAATTCTTGAGCTTTTTCAAGTTCTTCATAAATTTCAATTTTTGAATCATCTTCTATGAAAGCAACTTGATTTCTAATTATATCGTGAGCAACTTTTGTACCTTTACCAAGTTCGAATTTGTTTTCTTCCATTTCCATTCTAAAGTCAAGAGCTTGTGCTGCTATCATAAGTTCAGTAGTTAAAATTCTTGCAGTGTTTTTAACAACTTCTCTAACTTTTCTAGAAGCCCAGTTACCCATTGATACAAAGTCTTCTTGGTTTTCGCAAGATGTTATTGAGTCAACACTTGCTGGGTGAGATAAAGTTTTATTTTCAGATGCTAAAGCTGCTGCTGCATATTGAGTAATCATAAATCCTGAATTAAGTCCTGGGTGTTTAACTAGGAAAGAAGGCATTCCTGAAAGTGTAGTGTTAACCATTCTTTCAATTCTTCTTTCAGAAACATTTCCAAGTTCAGAAACTGCAATTGCTAAGAAGTCAAATGGTTGAGCCATTAATTCTCCATGGAAGTTACCACCAGAAATTACTTTTCCATCATGAGTGATAATTGGGTTATCAGTTGCAGAGTTAAGTTCGATTTCAACTTTTTCTTTAACATATTCAAGAGTATCTTTAGAAGCTCCGTGAATTTGTGGCATACATCTGAAAGTATAAGCATCTTGAACTCTAAGTTCAGCAGTGTGAGTTACATAAGTTGATCCTTCAAGAATATTTCTTAAATTTTCAGCAGTCTTAAGTGATCCTGCGTGAGGTCTAATTGTGTGAAGTTCTTCCCAGAATGCGTCAATAATTCCTCTAGAAGATTCACATGCCATTGCTCCAGCGATATCTGCAATTTTAGAAAGCTTAAGTGCATCATAAAGAGCAAGTGCGCCAGTTGCAGTAAGAACAGTAGTACCATTTATTAGTGCAAGACCTTCTTTTGCTGCAAGTTCAATTGGTTCAAGACCTGCTTTTTGCATAGCTTCTTTTCCTGGAAGAAGTTCTCCATCATAATAAGCTTTACCAAGTCCAAGCATTGGAAGAACCATGTGTGCAAGTGGTGCTAAGTCACCAGAAGCTCCAAGAGATCCTTTTTCAGGAATAAATGGAACAACATTCTTGTTTAACATTTCAAGAAGTAATTCAATTGTAGAAAGTCTAATACCAGAAACTCCCTTTAATAATGAATTAATTCTAATAAGCATAACTGCTCTTACTTCATCTTCAGGAAGTGGATTGCCAAAACCAGAAGCGTGAGTTCTAATAATATTTTCTTGAAGTTGAGCTGAATCTTCTTTAGAAATACTTACTCTTGAAAGTGAACCAAATCCAGTGTTGATTCCGTAAACAACTCTTTCTTCTTCAACAATTTCTTCAACATATTCTCTTGATTTGTTTACATCAGCAATTGCCTTTTCGTCAATTTCTACTTCAACATGATTTCTTGTAACAGCTACTAGTTGCTCAAGATCTAGATCATTACCTGTTAATACTACTTTGTTCATAATTGTACTTCCTTTCTTTTTAATAAATTCATTAACTGTTTAAGTTAAAATTAATATATTTTAACAAGCAGTTCTTGACAAATTTAATATTCTAACAAGTGCAAAAATTTTTATATATTTTGCAAATGTTTTCTAACTTGATTTTATTCTAAATATATATCAATGTCAATAATTTTATCAGAAATAAAACTATATTATACAAAAAAATACAATATTTTAACTGTTTTTTTTGTTAATTTATTCTTTTATATTTTGCCTTAAAACTAATTTTATTATGCTTTGATAATAAAATTGTACTATATTTTGATAAACAAATGAATTTTTACAATGTATTTTAATCATTTACTTTTTTCTATATATTCTCAAAAATTTATTTCACATTAATAATTTAAAATCTTCCAAATAAAAAATGACTTAGTTTCCCAAGTCATTAGTTTAAATTTATTTTTTAAAGTACTTTTGCCAAGAAATTTTGGGTTCTTTCATTTTTTGGATTTCCAAAAACTTCTTCTGGAGTTCCCTCTTCAATAATATATCCTCCGTCCATAAAAAGTATTCTATCTCCAACTTCTTTAGCAAAACCCATCTCGTGAGTTACAACTACCATTGTCATTCCTTCTTTTGCAAGATCTTTCATAATATCTAAAACTTCACCAACCATTTCTGGATCAAGGGCTGATGTTGGTTCGTCAAATAGCATAACCTTTGGATTCATGGCAAGAGCTCTTGCAATTGCAATTCTTTGCTTTTGCCCTCCTGATAGCGAACTTGGATAAACATCTCTTTTATCTGGGAGCCCTACTCTTTCTAAAAGTTCCATCGCTTTTTTTTCTGATTCACTTTTATCCATATTTTTTACAAGAGTAGGTGCAAGTGTTATGTTATCAATAATATTTAAATTGTTAAAAAGATTAAAGGATTGAAATACCATTCCCATATCTTCTCGAACTTTATTTATGTCAGTTCCTCTTGACGTAATCTCTTCATCATCCACAAAAATTTTTCCATTAGTAGGTTCTTCCAAAAGATTTAAGCAGCGAAGGAAAGTCGATTTTCCAGAACCAGATGGTCCAATTACTACTACAACTTCTCCATCTTTTATAATTTCATCTATTCCCTTTAAAACTTCTAATTCTCCAAAGGATTTCGTCAAATTTTCTACCTTAATCATTTGCAAGTCTCCTTTCCAAACGTCCCATCGCCTTTGAAAGACTAAATGTCATTATAAAGTAAACAAGAGCTGTATATATAAAAGGTCTCACTGGTTCGTATATTCCAGAAGATATACTTTTTCCTGCATACATAAGCTCACCAACTCCAACTGTGTATGTGATTGAAGATTCTTTTATAAGCGTTATAAATTCATTTACAAGTGCTGGCAAAATATTTTTTATTGCTTGTGGAAGTATTACTTTCTTCATAGCTTGTTTGTGATTGAGTCCAAGAGATCTTGCTGCTTCCATTTGCCCTTTGTCTATTGAACTTATTCCTGATCTAATAATTTCTGCAATATATGCCGCAGAGTTTAAACTTATTGACAAAGAACACAAAAACATTGGAGCAGTTAAAATTGTAAACTGTTCTGGTATTACTTTTTTTAGTCCAAAATAAACTATCATTATTTGGACAAGCATTGGCGTGCCTCTGACTATTTCTATATAAATACTTGCTATAATATTTAAAATTTTTGACTTTGATATTTTCATTAGAGCAAGTAAAACTCCAAGAGTAAAACCAAGTAGAACTCCGACAATAGAAAGCTCAATCGTAGTTATCGCTCCATTTATATATGCGGGAAAATATCTCTGTAAAAAATTAATTTGCGATGTTAAAAAACTCATTTTATTCTCCTCTAAAATAAAAAATTCCCCACATCATGTAGGGAATATTTAATTAATTTATTTCGCTGCTTCTTTATTAGACAATTCAATATACTCATCAAGCCACTTTTCTACCTGACCCGAATCTTTTAATCCTTTAACTACTTCTGATATTGCATCAGTTAAATCATCATTTCCTTTCTTAACAGCTGCTGAAAAACCTTTTTCCTTAGGCACTCCAATATCTTCTATAATTACTAGTCCGTCAGTAATTGATGCAAATTGTTTTGCAGGAAGTTCTGATAAAAATGCTACATCAATTGACTTGTTTTTTAGTTGTTCGATAATTACATTATTTAAGTCAAATCCCTTGCAATTATCTCCAAATTTTTCTGTTGCAAATTTATGTTGAACAGTTCCAAGTTGTGTCCCTACAATTTTTCCCTCAAGATCATCAATACTTTTGTATTTATCTTTATTTTCTTCTGTCACAAGTAAAACTTGTTCTCCTGAATAATAAGGTTCTGCAAAGTTAACTTGTTCTTTTCTTTCTTCATCAGCTTCCATTCCTGCAAGTACGAAATCAACATCACCTGCATTAAGTGAAGAAATAAGTCCTTCAAATGCCATATTCTTTACTTCAAGATCAACTCCAAGTGAATCGGCAACAGCTTCGGCAAGTGCAATGTCCACTCCTGCATATTCTTCCTTACCACTTTGGAAAGAAACCCATTCCATTGGTGGAAAATCTGCTGACGTTCCAAGAACTATCTTTCCCTTTTCTTTTATTGCATCAATTGTTGGTCCAGTAGTTTTTATTTCAATTTTTACTGCTTCCTTATTTTCATTTTTAGTGTCTTCTTTTTTGCCACAGCCAAATAAAAACAAAGCTGCCATTGCTACAATTGCAATATTAAAAAATTTCTTTTTCATATTTTTCTCCTCTTTCTCTTTGATAAATATTTTAAAGTCGCACTTAATTTTAAAAATTATTATACCTTAAAATATTGTAATTTTCAATCTTTCCTTTAACCTATTTAGCTAAAATTCCAAAAGATCTTCTGAAGGAGTATTTTCTATAATTTCATTTGGACTTTTTTCTACTGGTTTTTGATTTTGTATTTGTTCTTTTTTATCCACTTTCTTTTCTCTAGAATACTGATACACTCCCCAGCTTTCAAGTTCAGCATCTGTTCCAAGCCAAACTGGTGCGCCCACAGGAATATTTGGAAAAACATGATTTTCAATATCATAATTAAACATTCTTATACATCCATTTGAATAATAACCTCCAATCTGATGAGGTTTAATATTTCCATGAATTCCATATCCATTTGATCCTATTATACTTAATCCCATCCACCTTTCTCCAAGGGGATTGTTGGGATCATCAGCTGCGATTGGAGTATATTTTCCATTCATTCCTCCCCAAGCTGGATTCTTGCGTTTATTTTGAATTTTACCCTTTGCTGATGGAGTTGGTGTTTCACTTGTACCAAGTGTTACAGGATATTTGCCAATTGAATTTTCTCCTTTATACATCGTAAGGGTTCTTCTCGATTTATTTATCACAATCCATTTTCCCTTTGTTGGAGGATTAACAACCATGTCATAAGCTTCATAATTTTCTGTATATAAAGCCTTCTTGGTTTTGTCATTTAAATTTCCAGTGACAGGCAAATTCATTTGTGCCTGCCATCTCTTTAGTTCATCTCTTTTCTCTGTACCAGTTTTATTCATAAAATTATTTTCTCTCACAAAGCCCTCTGCAAAAACAAAATTTGACAAAAGGCTTAAAGACAAAATAAAAATACTTAACTTTTTTATTTTATTCAAATCAATCCTCCAATTTATCCTTTAAAAATTCACCTGTGTATGAACTTTTGCACTTTACAATCTCTTCAGGTGTTCCAGTGAAAAGAACTTCTCCTCCACCTTCTCCACCTTCAGGTCCAAGATCTATTATGTGATCAGCACATTTTATCACATCTAAATTATGTTCAATCGTGATTACAGTGTTTCCACGATCTACAAGTTCTTGCAGAACTTTTATAAGTTTATTCACATCTTCAGAGTGAAGACCTGTTGTTGGTTCATCTAAAATATATAGAGTTCTACCTGTCGCTCTTTTCGAAAGTTCTGTGGCAAGTTTAATTCTCTGTGCCTCTCCTCCTGACAAAAGAGTAGAGCTTTGTCCAAGTTTAATATAAGATAAACCTACGTCCCTTAAAGTTTCAAGTTTTCTTAAGACTCTCTCGTGATTTTCAAAAAATTGAATTGCCTCTTCAACTGTCATATCAAGCACATCGTAAATATTTTTGCCCTTGTATTTCACTTCAAGAGTTTCACGATTGTACCTCTTCCCATGGCAAACTTCGCATGGTACATAAACATCAGATAGAAAGTGCATCTCAACTTTTAAAATTCCATCGCCCTTGCAAGCTTCGCATCTTCCACCTTTTACGTTAAAAGAAAATCTTCCCTTTTTATATCCACGCATTTTTGCCTCATTTGTATTTGCAAAAATATCTCTTATTATATCAAAAGCTCCAGTGTATGTTGCTGGATTTGACCTTGGCGTCCTGCCTATTGGCGACTGATCTATATCAACTACTTTGTCAATATTTTCAAGTCCTTCAACTTTTTTGTGCTTTCCCGGTTTTATTCTCGATTTATTTATCTTTTGCGCCAAACTCTTGTACAAAATTTCATTTACAAGAGATGACTTGCCAGAACCAGAAACTCCAGTTACACAAATAAATTCTCCCAAAGGGAATTCCACATCAATATTTTTCAAATTATGTTCACTTGCACCAATAACTTTTATCGAGTTCCCGTTGGATTTTCTTCTCTCTTTGGGAACTTCAATTTTTTTCCTGCCACTCAAATAAGCTCCAGTTATGGATTCTCCTATTTCCATAATTTCTTCAGCAGTACCTTGTGCAACAATTCTTCCGCCATTAACTCCTGCAAGTGGTCCAATATCAACAATTTCATCAGCAGCAAACATTGTGTCTTCATCGTGTTCAACTACAATTAAAGTATTTCCTATATCTGTTAAATTTCTTAAAGACTCTAAAAGTTTTGCATTGTCCCTTTGGTGAAGTCCAATGCTTGGTTCATCTAATACATAAATTACACCTACAAGTTGTGATCCTATTTGAGTTGCAAGCCTAATTCTCTGTGCTTCTCCGCCAGATAAAGTCCCTGCCATCCTGGAAAGAGAAAGATATTCAAGGCCAACATTTACTAAAAATTCTAATCTTGACTTTATTTCTTTTAAAAGTTCTTCTGCTATAATCATTTCATTTTTAGTAAATTTTAAATTTTGAAAAAATTCTAAACATTTGTCAATTGAAAGTTCTGTCAGTTCAAAAATATTTAGTCCTCCAACTCTTATAGCAAGTGAAGAATCTTTTAATCTACTTCCATGACATTTTGGACATGGAACTTCTTCCATAAACTCATCAATCTTATCCAACATTCTATCTGAACTCGATTCAGTGTATCTTCTCTTCAAGTTTTTTAAAATCCCTTCGAACCCACCAGAATATTTTTTTTCTCCAGAAAAATAAGAGTTAAAAGAAAAAGATAAATTTCCCTTGTAACCATTAAAAATCGCATCCATAAATTCCTTTGGTGCATTTTTTATTGGCTCTTTCGTACTAAACTTAAACTTTTTCGCAATTTCAGAAATTATTTCATAATAATAAGTTCCCTTTGAGTTTGAATAGCAGGCAATAGCACCTTCATCAATAGAAAGTTCTTTATTAGGAATAACTAAATCCTTTGAAACTTCTTTAGAAAATCCAAGACCTTTACATTCTTCACAAGCACCCATAGGAGAGTTAAATGAAAAAGATCTTGGCGTAACTTCTTCTATTATAATATTGCAATGGGGGCAGGCAAACTTCGTTGAAAAAATTAAATCTTCACCATCAATTACATTTATCTTAGCAATTCCATCACTTAAATTAGTTGCAATTTCAAGAGAATCTGCAAGTCTAGATTCAATCTTTTCCTTTACAATAATTCTATCAACTACAACATCTATATCGTGATTTTTATTTTTATCCAGCTCTATTTCATCGGAAATGTCGTGCATTTCTCCATCAACAATTACCCTCAAAAATCCTTCTTTTTTTACCTTCTCAAAAACTTTTTTGTGTTGACCTTTTCTATGTCTTACAATTGGGGATAAAATTTGGATTTTAGTCCTCTCTTCTAATTTCATAATTTCATCCACCATTTGATCAATTGTATATGACGAGATTTCCCTTCCACACTCAGGGCAATAAGCATGACCCACTCTTGCATACAAAAGCCTTAGATAATCGTAAATTTCTGTAACTGTCCCCACAGTTGACCTTGGATTTTTTGATGTGGTCTTTTGATCAATAGATATAGATGGGCTCATGCCTTCAATATAATCAACTTCAGGTTTATCCATCTGCCCCAAAAATTGTCTTGCATAAGAGGAAAGACTCTCTACATATCTTCTTTGGCCTTCAGCATAAATTGTGTCAAAGGCAAGAGATGACTTCCCAGATCCAGAAAGTCCAGTGAAAACTACAAATTTATTTCGTGGAATATTTAAGTCAACATTTTTTAAATTGTTGACTCTTGCTCCCTTTACTATTATTTCATCTTTCAATAATAACACCTCTTAAAGGATGGCGTCCTTTTTCTTCTCTTTTAATTCTTTGATTTTATCTCTAATTTCAGCAGCCTTTTCAAAATCAAGTTCCTCTGCCGCCCTATACATTTCAGGTTTTAAAGCATCAATCATTTCCATAATTTCATCTCTTGTAAATTCAGTTTCTTCATCTTTTGCACTCTCAAATAATGTTTCATCTTCTGCTGCAATTGCAGTATTTATAACATCACGCACACTTTTCACAATAGTTTTCGGTGTGATGTTATTTTCTTTATTGTAATCTTCTTGAATTTTTCTCCTTCTAGAAGTTTCATCAATTGTCACTCGCATAGAAGGTGTAATTGTATCTGCATACATTATAACCTTTCCATCAGCATTTCTTGCAGCACGCCCTGCCGTCTGAATAAGAGATGTAACTGAACGCAAAAAACCTTCCTTATCCGCATCGAGTATACAAACTCGTGAAACTTCTGGCAAGTCCAATCCTTCTCTCAAAAGATTTATCCCAACTAACACGTCAACTTTTCCAAGACGCAAATCTCTTATTATTTGCATTCTCTCAAGTGTATCGACATCAGAGTGCATGTAGGTTACTTTATACCCAATTTCTTTTAAATGTCTTGACAAATCTTCTGACATTTTTTTTGTTAAAGTCGTTATTAAAACTCTTTCACTTCTTTCAATTGCACTGTCAATCTCATTCACAATATCATCAATTTGATTTTTTATTGGTCGAACTTCAATAATTGGATCAAGAAGACCTGTTGGTCTAATAATTTGTTCAACTTCTTGTTCAGTATGTTCAAGTTCATAAGGTCCAGGAGTTGCAGAAACATAGACACATTGATTCATCATATTTTCAAATTCATTAAATCTAAGTGGTCTGTTATCAAGAGCAGAAGGAAGTCTAAAACCATAATCCACTAAAGTTTGTTTACGAGATCTATCTCCATTAAACATTCCTCTAATTTGTGGAATTGTTTGATGAGATTCATCTATAATAGTGAGAAAATCCTTTGGAAAATAATCTATCAAAGTATAAGGTCTTGAGCCAGGTTCCCTTCCTGATAAATGTCTAGAATAATTTTCAATTCCAGAACAAAATCCCATTTCAGAAAGCATCTCCAAATCATATCTTGTTCTCTGTTCAAGTCTTTGTGCTTCTAAAAGTTTTTCTTGATCCTTTAAAACTTTTAGTCTTTCTTCTAGTTCTTCCTCTATTGTAACAATTGCTCTTTTTACTTTTTCCTCTGATGTTGCAAAGTGAGATGCAGGAGTTATAAAGGCGTGATTCAAATAGGCTACCACTTCTCCTGTGAGAGCATTTACTTCGCTAATTCTATCTATTTCATCTCCAAAAAATTCAACACGAATGGAATTTTCAGAAGAAGATGCAGGGAAAATTTCCAAAATATCTCCACGAACTCTAAAAGTTCCACGTTTAAACTCATAATCATTTCTAACATATTGTATGTCGACAAGTTTTGTCATTACATCATTTCTATCTTTTATCATTCCCGGTCTAAGTGATATGGCAAGACTTTCATAATCAATTGGATCTCCCAACCCATATATGCAAGAAACTGATGCAACAATTATTACATCTTTTCTCTCAAAAAGAGACATTGTTGCAGAGTGACGAAGTTTATCTATCTCATCATTAATAGAAGAATCCTTCTCTATAAATGTATCTGTCCCTGGCACATAAGCCTCTGGTTGATAATAATCATAGTAAGACACAAAAAATTCAACTGCATTTTCTGGGAAAAATTCCTTTAACTCTGAGCAAAGTTGATAAGCAAGAGTTTTATTGTGTGCAATTACAAGAGTTGGCTTTTGCACCTTCTCTATTACATTTGCCATTGTGAAAGTCTTTCCCGAACCAGTAACACCCAAAAGATTTTGGTGTTTGTAGCCTTTTTTTATTCCCTCAGTCAATTTATCAATAGCCTGTGGCTGATCTCCTGTTGGTTTATAATCTGAATGAATTTTAAATTTCATTAACTCACCTTTTAATAAGCAAAAATATTGGAGTCCGTTCTCTTCTCAGTCCCTCCAATGTAAACATCATCTTTCTTCAAAATAATTTGACCACGGCCCATATTCTTAAAATCACTTACAACATTTACATCATGTCCATGACTTTTAAGTCCTTCAATTATTTCACTATAAAAATCACACTCCACATCAATTTTCTTGTCACCAGTCCACATAATTCTAGGTGCATCAAGAGCAGCTTGTGGATTTAAATTAAAATCAATCATATTTGTCAAAACTTCAACATGAGCTTGTGGCTGCATAAAAGCTCCCATTATCCCAAAAGCTCCAAGAGCTTCTTCATCTCTTGTCATAAAACCAGGAATAATTGTGTGGTAAGGAAGTTTACCCCCCTCCAAAGAATTTGCAAGTCCAGCTTTAAAGTAAAAATTTTCTACTCTATTGTTAAGGGCAATACCTGTACTTGGCACAACAATACCAGAACCAAATCCAGAATAATTTGACTGAATCATGGACACCATATTTCCATATTTATCTGCTGTTGCAAAATAAACTGTATCAGATGATTTTATTGCGTATTCTTCTGGAATAATTGCATTGTCTTTTATTTCACCTCTTCTTTTTCTTGCATAATTATCTGACAAAAGTTCTTCAATTTTTATCTTCATATCTTTTGGGTCTGCTACATAAGCTTTCGCATCAGTAAGGGATAATTTTATAGCTTCAATAATATTATGAATTGTATTAGGATCTCTTCTGTCTTTAAGTTCCATTTCACTTAAAATATTTAAAGCCATTAAAACAGAAATCCCATGACCATTGGGAGGTATTTCCCAAATATCAATACCTCTGTAATTTGTAGAAATAGGATTTACATAACTTGGATTAAAGCTCTTTAAATCATTAAAATCTAAAAAGCCATCTAGCCTTTCCACTTCATCAGAAATTTTTTCTGCAAGCCTTCCATTATAAAAGGACTTGCCACTAGTGTCTGCAATTTCTATTAAAGTGTTTGCCATATCCTTTGATCTAAAAATCTCTCCAGCTTTTGGTGCATTTCCGTCAACTGTAAAAGTTTTAAAAAATTCAGAAAACTCATCTCTATTTAATCTTTTATACTTTTCACAATTTTCTTTCCAAAGTTTCGCAATTTGTGGCGTCACTGCAAATCCCTCTTCTGCATAAGAAATAGCAGGTTCAAAAACTTTATCAATGCTCATCGTAGAAAAATCTTTGTGAAGTTTCATAAATCCACCAATTAATCCAGGAGTGTTTATAACATTTATACCACAACTTGGCATACTATCATAACCCCTTTTCTTTAAAGCATCAATAGAAATATTTTTAGGACTTCTTCCACTTGCATTTATACCATAAAGTTTTCCATTATAAAAAATAATTGCAAACATATCGGAACCAAGTCCGTTTCCTGTAGGTTCAACGACAGGAAGTGTCATTGAAACAGCAAGAGCAGCATCAATAGCATTTCCACCATCCAAAAGAATTTTTGCCCCTGCACTTGTTGCATAAGGTGAAGAAGTCGCCACCATTCCATTCTTCCCAAAAATTACCCTCCTAGTAGAATGATAGGGATACTTATTGTAATCAAAATCTTTATAAAAATCATAATCAAAATTCATTTAATCATCCTCGTTTTATATAGTAAAAAACTTAAATAACTAAACTTAATTCTATAATTAAATGGTAAATAATTCAACTTTTTAAGTTTATTTTATTATCACGAATTTCATCTTTATAATTAAAACTTTTTATAGCATGTGTTTTTAAAAATTTACAAAAAAAGAAACTCCTTAAATATGAAAGAAGTTTCTTCTCAATTTGTTATTTAATTATTTACGCCATTTTCTTTTTGTCTTTTTTAGTTCTTTTTTAAATCTTTTTAAATCTTGTTTGTATTCATAGGCATCATACACTTTTATTTTTCTATTGTATTTATGAGCCAAATCAAAAACTCTTTCTTTATCTCTCTCATCAAAGAAAAATCTTTTTGTAACATCTCCCTTTGTGAAATATAAAAGTATTAATTTTGGTTCTTCTGGCTTTTTTTCATAAGTTATGGCATCAATTTCTGACCAGTCCCAAATATGATATGTGTGAGTTATCTTCATATCAGTATACATCTCAAGTCCCTTTGGAGTTGCCGCAACATACCTTTTTGTCAAAAGAGAAAGTAAAAGTAAAAGTGCCAATACAAGAGTCAATTTGTACTCTGTGAATATCCCCAACAAAATTAAAATAGAAGTGATTACGTAGGCATATTTTTCAGAAAAGCTTTTTCTAGGGTTCACATATACGTATTTTATTGCTTCGCTGTCATTATCCCAAGGTAGTTTTTTTTCTGACACATAATCACTTCTTTCTAAAAATTTTTAATATTTATTGTTCTTAATTAATTCTAATTAAGCTGTAACTTTAGGAGCTTTACCTTCAGCTCTTAATTTTTCAAGTTGAGAAACTGCATATTTATGTGCTTCTTCAGGAGCAGCTGCAGCTTTCTTCATTTTAGTTTTACCGAATAGATTTGTATAAGCACCATCTGCCCAGAAAATATTTCTTCCTGCAAATGCTGTTACACAAGCATAAATTGGGTTTAGTAAGTTAACAAATGCAAATGGGAAATATGTGAATGGACTCATTCCCAAAACTCCACTTTGATAAGCTCCACAAGCTGTCCATGGGAACATACATGCCCAAAGTGTACCTGCATCTTCAAGTGTTCTTGACAACATATTTCTTGCAAGTCCAAGTTCATCATATTTATCATCATATAGTGGAGCAGGAACTCCAATTCCTAAGAATTGGTCACACATTGCTGCATCACAGAATAATGATGTAAGCATTGTTGCAAATACAAGTCCTCCAACAGAGTTGATTCTATTTTTAACATTTCCAAATATTCTTTCAACTGATCCACATCTTTCAAGAGCTCCACCAAAGGATACTGCAAGTATAATTAAGTTGATTGTCCACATTTGGTTATCCATACCACCCTTGGCAAGAGCAGCGTCTACAAATTCATTTCCTGTTTCAATTGATGGACCATAGTGAAGAACTGAGAATAATTCCGCAAGATTGTTTCCACCTTGGAAAATTACTGAGAATAAAACACCAGTTGCTACTGAAATAAGAACACCTGGAAGTCCAGGAACTCTTAATATACATACTACAACAATTACTACAATTGGAAGAAGCACTGCTGGATTTAAATTAAAGTTTGCTGCTAATGCATCTTGTATTCCTTCTGCAATTGTAGGGTCATAATTGCTAGCATTAATTCTTGATCCAAGGATTGCGTAAATAATAAGTGAAATTAGGAAAACAGGTCCTGTTGTTGAAACCATTGCATTTACGTGATCAAATAATCCTGTATTTGAAACACCAGCTGCAAGGTTTGTTGTATCAGATAGTGGAGAAAATTTATCTCCAACATAAGCTCCTGAAATTACCATACCAGCAGTAAGTGCAGGGTTAATTCCAAGACCAACACCTATTGTCATAAAGGCAATACCTATTGTACCAGTTGCTGTCCAAGATGAACCACAAGCAAGTCCAACTATTGCTATAAGAATACATCCTACAGGTAAAAATGATTGCGGTGTAAGTAATTTTAAACCATAATAAATAACTGCAGGAATTGTTCCTGAAATCATGAAAGAAGAAATCAATAAACCTACTGTAAGTAAAATTAAAATTGCTTCAAGTGTAGCTGTAAGTCTTTCAACCATACCTTCCAACATTTCAGAAAAATTATGTCCACAAGCTGCTCCAACTGCACATGCAACAACTATCGCTATAATTAGCGGCATATGTGCTGCATCATAAACTTCATCACTGAAGTTGAAAACATATACCATTAGTGCAACCATAGTAACGATTGGCAAAATCGCTTCAATCATATTAGGTAGTCTAACGGATTTTTGACCTTCATTTTTCATATAATTACCTCCTTAACACGTCATTAGACATATTAATCTTGTATAAAAATTTTTAATATGTCTGCAATACAATTTCTTATAATTTAGTATTGCTGAAAATGTTTTCTAAGTAAATTTTAACCTAGATAACAATACAAGTCAATCAATTAATTTAAAAAATGACATTATTACTATAAAAAATACAATACATCATTATCTTTTTATGATAACTTATTAGCATAGAAGTAATTCTTTTCATGTAAAATTGTTCTGTAAAAGTCCACCAACTCTCTAATTAACAGTAATAAAAAATTGATTTTCTTTTAAAGTTTAATTTTATGTTAGAGAAAAAAATAAATTTTAATAAATTTAAGGCAATTTATTTTATTAGGTTTCTAAGATAAAATTCATCCTAATTTCTTTGAAAATTTTTGAAATAAAAAGACCTCTCTAATGTTTTCCACTAGAGAGGAATCTAAAATTATTATTTAACAAGTTTTCTATCTTCTACAACAAGTTCTCCATCTACATAAACTTGTTTACATAAGTTTGTAGCAAAGAAGTAAAGTGTATAATCAATATTTTTTGCGTCAAATACTGTAATATTTGCTCTCTTGCCCTTGTCAAAGGATCCAATAGTTTCTGCTCTATCAACAGAATAAGCCGCATTAATAGTAACAGCATTATATACTTCAACTGGAGTAAGTTTCATTTCAAGACAACCAAGTTGCATTATAAATTGAAGATTTGCAGTTGGACAAGATCCTGGGTTTGAGTCTGTACAAAGTGTAATCGCCATTCCCTTTTCAAGCATCTTTCTTGCAGGTGCATAAGTGTCTAGCATAAGTGAAAATGTTGTTCCTGGAAGAAGATTTCCAATTACATTAGCCTTAGATAAAGTTTCAATTTCTTCATCATCAACAACCATCAAGTGTTCTGCAGAAACCGCTCCAACCTTAGCAGCAACATCTACACCGCCAACATTTTCAATTTCATCAGAGTGAATTCTTGCTTTAAAACCATGTTCTTTTGCAGCTTCAAGAATTCTTTCAGATTGTTCTGCTGTGAATACTCCCTTTTCACAAAATACATCACAAAATTCTGCCAAATTTCTCTTTGCGACTTCTGGCATCATGTCAATTACAATGTCAACATATTCATCGGAGTTATCCTTATATTTTTCATGGATTACATGAGCTGCCATAAATGTTCTTACAAGTTCTGTTGGAAAATCTTCATTTAACTTTTCAAGAACTTCAAGTTCTTTAAGTTCAGTTTCAAGATTTATTCCATATCCGCTTTTTGCTTCAACTGTAGTTACACCATGAACTAGCATATGTTCTAGAAGGTCTCTTGTCTTATTATATAATTCATCAAAGCTTGCTTCTTCAGTTGCCTTAAGTGTAGAAAGAATTCCACCGCCTGCTTCAAGAATTTCAAGATATTCCATTCCATTAAGCTTCATTGCAAATTCATTTTCACGACTTCCACCATATACCAAATGAGTGTGTGCATCAATAAGACCTGGAGTTGCAACTTTTCCTGTAAGGTCTACTATTTCAGTATTGTCATCTTTTAAACTTTCGTATCCATTTCCTTCGCCAACTTCTAAAATCTTTCCATCCTTAATTGCGATGTATGCATTTTCTAAAATATCGGCTTCATTCATTTCTTCACCTCTCAAAGGTCTACCTATATCCTTAGGTGAAAAAACTTGTTCTAGATTAATTAATACTTTATCCGCTTTCATATTTCCTCCTCTTTCTGTCACTTTAATATTTATTTTATACCCACTAAATATATTGTAAACTAATTTTTCTATTTTTGATACACTAAATAAATTTTCCATATAATAAATTTATTCGAAAAATAATCTATTTAATTCTTACATTATACTTATGTACGGATACTCAAACATTATATAAATACCTTTTAAATTTTTACTAAATCTTTACAAAAAATACTTTTTTATAATTTTTAGGAAATTAATTTCCTTAATTTAATTCTCTTTTTTATTTACATTTTTAAAAATATAATCTATAATGTCTATTATAAATGGAGGTTGATAAAAGTGATAAATAATCATAATGAAGATGTTCAAAAGATTATGAAGGTACAAATTAAAAACTTGCCAGAAAAAAAATCTTTTGAACAAGGAATCAGAAGAGCTCCTGATAGAGGATTTAGACTTTCAAAAGATCAAACTAAAATTGCTCTTAGAAATGCTCTAAGATATATCCCAGAAGAGTTCCACGAAGAATTAATTCCTGAATTTTTAGAAGAACTTACTACTAGGGGAAGAATCTATGGTTATAGATTTAGACCTGAAGGAAGAATTTACGGAAAACCTATTGACGAGTACAAAGGAAATTGTCTAGCTGGAAAAGCTTTCCAAGTAATGATTGACAATAACTTAGACTTTGATGTTGCTTTATATCCATATGAACTTGTTACTTACGGAGAAACTGGTTCAGTTTGTCACGACTGGATGCAATACAACTTAATCAAACAATATCTTGAAATTATGCACGATGACGAAACACTTGTAATGGAATCTGGTCATCCACTTGGACTATTTAAATCAAGAAAAAATGCTCCAAGAGTTATAATTACTAATGGTCTTATGGTTGGTCTTTATGACAATCTTGACGATTGGGAAGTTGCAGAAGAAATGGGCGTAGCTAACTACGGACAAATGACTGCTGGTGGTTGGATGTACATTGGACCACAAGGTATTGTACACGGAACTTACAACACTATTCTAAATGCTGGTAGATTAAAACTTGGTCTTAGCGAAAAAGACAACTTAGCTGGCAAATTATTTGTTTCATCTGGACTTGGTGGAATGAGTGGTGCTCAAGGTAAAGCTGGAGATATCGCTGGTGCTGTTTCTATCATTGCTGAAGTTGATATTTCAAGAATTGAAACTAGACTTGAACAAGGCTGGATTCAAAAACTTGCTGAAACTCCTGAAGAAGCTTGCGAACTTGCTAAGGGTGCTCTTGAAAAGAAAGAAGCTCTTTCTATTGCATTCCACGGAAATATCGTTGATCTTCTTCACTATATGGACGAAAATGACTTCCACATTGACCTACTTTCTGACCAAACTTCTTGTCACAATGCGTACAATGGTGGATACTGTCCAGTTGGAATTTCTTTTGAAGAAAGAACTGAACTTTTAAGAACTGATATTAAAAAATTCCGTGAACTTGTTGATGAAACTCTTAAACAACACTTTGAAGTTATTAAAAACCTTACTGATAAGGGAACTTACTTCTTTGATTACGGTAACTCTTTCTTAAAGGCTATCTATGATGCAGGAGTTAAAGAAATTTCTAAAAACGGTAAAGACGACAAGGACGGATTCATTTGGCCTTCTTATGTAGAAGACATTATGGGACCACTTCTATTTGACTATGGATATGGACCATTCAGATGGGTTTGCCTAAGTGGTAAACACGAAGATTTAATTGCAACTGACCACGCTGCAATGGAATGTATAGATAAAGACAGAAGATACCAAGATATGGATAACTATATCTGGATCAGAGATGCTGAAAAGAACCAATTAGTTGTTGGAACTCAAGCAAGAATTCTTTACCAAGATGCTAAAGGTAGAGTTGAAATAGCTCTTAAATTTAACGAACTTGTTAGAGAAGGAAAAATTGGTCCTGTTATGATGGGTCGTGACCATCACGATGTATCTGGTACAGACTCTCCATTTAGAGAAACTTCTAACATCAAAGACGGTTCTAATGTAATGGCTGATATGGCTACTCAATGCTTTGCAGGTAACTGTGCAAGAGGTATGAGTTTAGTTGCTCTTCACAATGGTGGTGGAGTTGGTATTGGTAAATCAATCAATGGTGGATTTGGTCTTGTACTTGATGGATCTGAAATGGTTGATGAAATCATTAAACTTTCACTTACTTGGGATGTTATGAGTGGTGTAGCTAGACGTAACTGGGCTAGAAATGATCATGCCATCGAAGTAACTAAAGAATTTAACGAAGACAATGAATTCGGACACATTACTCTTCCTTATCTTGTAAAAGATGAACTAATTGATAATGCTGTTGACGAACTAAACATTGACTGAGTTTAATTAAATATAAAATTTGCCCTGCTTTTTTGGCAGGGCTTTTTACATATTTGAAAAATTTTTCTATATTTTTAATTTGTTTATTATTTCTCTCACATTTTCTTCTACTTCATTTTCCTTTAAAGAAAATATTCCCTTAGACATACATATACCTGGTATGTCTACGCCACTAAAAAAATCTAGGTTTTCTCTTTTTACCCCTCCTATTGGAAATACTGGAATTAATACTGAATCTCTTATATCTTTATAATTTTCTAAAGAAATCATAGACGCATCTTTTTTAGTTTCTGTTTTAAAGAAAGCTCCCGTTCCAATATAAGACGCACCCATATTTTCTGCTTCAATGGCAAGCTCAGGCGTCTTTGCTGTTGCCCCTATCACTTTATCTCTTCCCAAAACTTTTCTTGCAGTTGACACTCTTTCGTCATCTTGACCAAGATGAAGGGCAACATTATATTTTTTTGCAAGTTTTAAATTATCATTTAATATAAATAGACATTCTTCTCCAATTTCTTTTTTTATATTTATAATTTTTTCTCCAAGTTTATATTCATCTGCAAATTTATCTCTAAGCTGATAAATTCTCATCCCACCTTTAACCGCATTTTTTATTTTTAATACTTTATCTCCTTCTGAGATTCCATACAAAGTAGGCTCCTTAAATTTATAAGTTGGGACTAAAACATCAACTTCACCTTTTATTTCATCTATAATTTGCATATTTCTTATAATGTCCAAGGCAGTTATACTATTGTTCCTTATATTTTTTTTCGCAATTTGCCTTAAAAATATCGAAGAAAGAACACAAGCTTTTAAATTAGACATTGGACTAGCTAAAAGAGATCCTATCATTGCAGATTCCATATCCCCTAGACCAGTTATCTTCTTTAAATTTTCATCTCCACCACATATAGAGATGACCATGTGAGAATTTGCAATTATTTCATATTTTCCACTTACTAAAATTGTTGCACCAGTTTTTTCATTTAACTTTATTGCAAGATTTATAAAATCATTTTGTGTAAAATCTGCATCTTTGGAATCTACACCTGTAAAAGTTTTTCCATTAACCAAGTAATTGATTTCATTAAAGTTTCCTCTAATTACATTAAATTTAAAATTTTTAATGAGATATTTTGCCAAATCACGTCTTAGCTTGCTAGAAGAAACTCCAACTGGATCTAAAACAATGGGGATTTTATTTTCATTTGCAATTTTTGCAGATATTTTAATAGCTTCAACTTTATCATCGTTTAACATCCCCATATTTAATACAAGAGCAGAGGACTTTTCTGTAATTTCAGCTACTTCTTTTGAATAGTCTGTCATCATTGGGCTTGATCCTATTAAAAGAGATAGGTCAGCCACCCTATCGCTTGTAACACTATTTGAAATTATGTGAACCAAAGGAGCTTTTTCCCTTAGATCTTTTAAATTATAACTTATTTTCATTTTTATCACGCAAATTATACATATGATATAGTGAACCTCTTCCCTTTCCTATATCAAAACCAAAAGCAATTGCTCCTGTTAAATATTTTTTTGCAGAAAATACTGCATCATAAAGGCTCTTACCACTTGCTAACTCACAAGTTATGGCACTTGAAAGAGTACAACCTGTGCCATGTGTATTTTCATTATCAATATTTTCTCCTTTTATAACAGAAAGACCAGCCTTGTCAAAAAGCACATCATCCTTAGATTCTTTAAGATGTCCACCTTTTATAAGCACTGCTGTATTATATCTTTCGTATAAAATTTTTGCCGCTTCTTTCATTTCTTCAAGCTTTTCAATCTTCTTCCCATAAATTATTCCTGCTTCAATTATATTTGGTGTGATTAATGTTATTTTGTCAAATAAAATTTCTTCCATCTTCTCCACAGTAGCATTGGGCGTAAGGTTAAATCCACTTGTAGATGTTATAACTGGATCTAATACAATGGGAATATCTCTTAAATATTTATCAATAATCTCTGATATAACTTCTACTTGTTGGTGATTTGCCACCATTCCAATTTTTACAGCATCTGGCAATACATCTTCGCAAATTGATATAAGTTGATCCCTTAACATTCCTTTTTCTATATCAAGAGAGGATTGAACACCCATAGTATTTTGTGCAGTAATTGCTGTAATCGCACTCATCCCATAATATTTATAGCTAGTTATAGTCTTCAAATCTGCTTGAATACCTGCACCTCCAATGGAGTCCGAACCAGCTATTGTAAGAATATTTTTAATGTCCATTTAAATTCCTCTCAAATTTAAAATATTTTCCAAGCGATGTGTTCTTAATACTTAAAATAATTATAATCGCTATTATAGAACCGCCAAGAGTACTCACTGAAAAAGGAATTACCAAACCAAATATCGCCATCTCTTTTCCAAGTATAAATTTAGCAACAGGATATGCAATTAATGCACCAATTACACCTGTACCAATTACTTCTCCTAAAAAAGCAAAGGAAAGCTTTCTCGTCTTATAATATAATATTCCCGCGAATAAAGCTCCAACCATTGAGCCAGGAAAAGCCATTGGAGAACCTGTTCCTGAAATATTTCTAATAAGTGAAATACAAAAAGCAACAAGAACAGAGTAAACTGGTCCCAAAAATACAGCAGATAAAACATTTACCATATGCTGTATTGGATAACATTTTGCCAAGCCCACTGGAATATTTACAAAGGAAAAAACAACACCAATAGCAACAAAAAGAGCTGCTATTGTCAATTTCTTAGTATTAGATTTCATATTAAACCTCCCTTAGAGCATGTTGACAAAGCAGCTACATTTAGCCTTATAAATCCCTACGTTGGCATTATCCAAATCAGGTAAACGGTCGAAACTACTAGTTTCCTCTCAGCCTGTCAACAAGCTCCCTTTTATTTTTATTTAATTATATCACTAAAATATTATTTTTAAAAATAATTGACATTCACCTATAAATAACTTATAAATTTAAATCTTTACAATAAATCAAAATTTTATTTTTATATCTTTACCTTCAAGAATTAAATTCATGTTCCTTGCAGAACACATAGAACCACACATAGTGCAGGTGTTCTCTTCTTCTGGAATTGATGAATCTCTGTACTCCCTTGGTTTTTCTTTGTCAAGAGCAATATCAAACATACCTTGCCAATCTAATTTTTGACGTCTTTTACTCATCTCAAGATCCCACTCTCTTGCTTCTTTTATTTTATTAATATCTCCTGCATGAGCTGCAATCTTGCAAGCAACAATCCCCTCACGAACATCGTCTACATCTGGAAGTCTCAAATGTTCAGCAGGAGTTACATAACATAAAAAATCTGCCCCATAAGATGCTGCAATCGCCCCACCAATGGCTGATGTAATATGATCATAACCAGGAGCTACATCTGTAACAAGTGGCCCCAACACATAAAAAGGTGCGTTGTGACAAAGTTTCTTTTGAAGTTTAACATTAGTTTCAATATCACCTATTGGCACATGCCCAGGACCTTCTATAATCACTTGAACATCTTTTTCCCACGCCCTCTTCGTGAGCTCTCCTAATGTTATAAGTTCCGAAATTTGAGAAGGATCTGTCGCATCGTGAATACCACCCGGCCTAAGTGAATCTCCAAGAGAAAGTGTAACGTCATATTCACGACATATATCTAATAATTCATCATAATATTCATAAAATGGATTTTCTCTGTCATTCATCTTCATCCAACCGAAAAGAAGTGAACCACCACGTGAAACAATTTCATTTACGCGTCTATTCCTCATAAATATTTCTGCATTTGCTCTATTTATACCAGCATGAATTGTAACAAAATCGACACCATTTTCAGCATGATTTCTAACAACTTCCAAGAATTCCTTTGGCTTTATATAAGAAAGTCCTTTGTCCAAAAAACCAACTGCATCATACATTGGTACAGTTCCTATCATTGCAGTAGATCTCTCAATTAGTCTTTTTCTAAATTCTTGAGTCTTTCCATAATTGGAAAGATCCATAATAGATTCTGCACCCATTGATAGCGCCATATCTACTTTTTTCATTTCCATATCAATATCATTTAGGTCTTTAGAAATGCCTAGATTTACGTTAATTTTCGTTCTAAGTCCAGTTCCAATACCTTCTGGCGAAATTGATTTGTGATTTTTGTTTTTTGGAATTACAATTTCTCCACAAGCAATTTTCTCTAATAAATAGTCACAAGATACATTTTCCTTTTCTGCAACAATCTTCATCTCTTCAGTGACAAAACCATGCTTTGCCGCTTCCATTTGAGTAGAATATTTCATAAATAAAAAAACCTCCTAAAAATATTATAGGAGTGGCATTACTTTTCCCCATCAAGGCATTATCCTAACAGGTAAAATGGTCGAGTGTTAACTCCTCTCAGCAATTTGCTCCCATAAGTTTATTTATTATATTATTTGTAAATTTTAAAATCAATTTTATAATCTTAAATCATATTTTTTAATATTTTATAACTGAATATACTTTCTCTCCATCTAAAACTTCTCTTCCTTTTAGTTCTGGAAGTTCTACCAAAAACACTAAAGAAGAAACTTCTCCTTCTAACTTCTTTACAAGATCCACACAAGCTTTTGCTGTACCACCTGTTGCCAAAAGGTCATCTACTATTACAACTTTTTCTCCAGGTTCTATTGCATCTTCATGTATTTCTATTGAATCTCGTCCATACTCAAGTTCATAAAATTCTTTTATCTTACTCGCAGGAAGCTTTCCTGGTTTTCTCACAGGAATAAATCCCTTGCCAAGTTTATAAGCTAATGCAGACCCAAATATAAATCCTCTCGCTTCAATTCCAATGATCTTATCTACATCTTTATCTATTTTTTCTGCCATTTCGTCCACTGAAAGTTTAAAAGCATAATTATCTTTTAAAAGAGTCGTGATATCTCTAAAAATTACGCCAGGCTTTGGATAATTTTCTATTGCACGAATTGTATCTTTTAATTCCATAACATCCTCCATTCCTTTATAGTATAACATCATTTTTTACCATTTATCCAAAAACTTTTAATATTTAAGCTTTATATGGTATAATTATTTAAATTTTTAATCTTAAGTTAAACTTGCATTTAGAGGTGTAATATGAACAAAAATATTCACAATAAAAATTACAATATTAGAAAGGCAACCTTTGGCGAAGCTGTATTTACATTTGCCTTCCTTGTTATAATAATGTTTATAAGCATAATTAAATACAAAGAATCTCCACATATCCCTATGTTAATTGGAGTACTTATCGCTTCCATAGTAGGTCTTAAAATTGGATACAGTTGGAAGTTTATAGAAAATTCAATGATAAAGGGAATCTCCCAAGCAATGCAATCTATTATAATACTTGCGATAATAGGAGTTTTAATTGGTATATGGATACTTTGCGGTGTTGTCCCAACTATGATTTATTATGGTCTTTTAATATTAAAACCATCATTCTTTTTAGTAGCCACAGTTTTAATTGCATCCATAACTTCCCTAGCTACAGGTACAAGTTGGGGGACTGCCGGAACGATGGGCATTGCTCTTATGGGTATTGCAAAAGGCCTTGGCATTCCTGCACCTATTACAGCAGGTGCAATTCTATCTGGTGCATATTTTGGTGACAAAATGAGTCCCCTATCTGACACTACAAACCTTGCACCTGCCATGGCAGGTACCGATGTTTTTACTCACATAAAGGCAATGTTAAAGCCTACCCTCATAACTTACGCTATAACTCTTATTATTTTTGGATTTTTATCTACAAAGTACAAAAATACTTCTGCGGATTTATCTAGTATAAACATTATAACTAATGGTCTAAAAAATAATTTTAACATTAGCCCCATACTATTAATTCCACCAATTGTAGTTGTTGTTTCCATTGCAGCAAAAGTACCTGCACTTCCTGGAATTAGCCTTGGCATTATTGTCGCTGCATTCTTAGGTCCAATTTATCAAAAAGTTAACTTTGGCGATATATTATCTGCTGCATTAAATGGTTTTGTTTCAAATACAAATGTGGAATCTGTTGACAAACTTTTAACAACAGGTGGACTAAACAATATGATGTCCTCTATATCCCTTACTATAATTGCAATGATGTTTGGTGGAATTGCAGAAGAAACAGGAATACTTGAAGCCATAGTAAAAAAATTCTTGCACAAAATAAAATCAACAGTGGGAATTGTCACAGCAACAATATTAACTTGTATATTCACAAATGCATCAATGCCAGAGCAATATATATCTATTGTTGTGCCAGGAAGAATGTTTAAAAATGAATATAGAGATAGAAACCTTCATCCAAAACTACTATCCTCCACATTGGAATCGGGAGGTACTGTAACATCTGCAATGATACCATGGAATACTTGCGGAGTTTATATGTCTTCTGTTCTGGGAGTTGCTACAAAGGCATATATTCCTTTTTTATTCTTCAATCTATTAATGCCAATAGTCCAAATAATAGTTGCAGGAATTGACTCTAAAAAATTCACTTTAGATAGTGATAAAAATACTATCATAGATTGAAAAGAAAACTCTTTTTGATATAATTAATGAGGAAATTAATTATTCAAGAGGTGTAATATGTACAAAGATATAATAACTGGACTAACTAATTCTGCTTGCACAAAGAAAAATCTGCTTGACGATTCACTCTTCAAGTATATGGTTGCTTCTGTTCTTGCAGGATTTTTTATTGGAATGGGACTTTTAATTATGACACTTTCAGCAAGCGTCTTTTCTTCTCTATCTATTCCAATTGTAAAATTTATCAATGGATTTGTATTCTCCCTTGCTCTTTCTTTTGTTATATTTGCAGGTGGGGAACTTTTTACGGGAAATGTTCTTGTGACAAATATTGGAAAAATGAACAAAAAAATTGATACATCAATGCTTTTAAAAATCTTATTTTTTTCTTACATTGGAAATCTTTTGGGCTCAATTTTAATATCACTTTTATTTTCAATGACTGGTGTTTCAGATGAATTTAATCGTGCACTTTTAAAACTTGCAACAGGCAAAACTAGCTTTAATTTTTCTATACTTTTATTTAAGGGAATTATGTGCAATATTTTAGTTTGTCTTGCAGTTTTAATTTGTTCTAGAAAAATTTCTGATACTTCTAAATTAATTATGATTTTTTGGTGTATATTTGCCTTTGTAAGTCTTGGTTTTGAACATAGTATTGCAAATATGACTTGTTTTGCACTCACAAAAATTTTAAATCCAGAATTTGGATTCGGATTAATTTTAAAAAATTTAATACCAGTCACAATAGGAAATATTATTGGAGGATTTTTAGTTGCTTTAACTTATAATGTTTTGGGAAGCACAAACCAAAAATAAAATTTAATTTTAGTCAACTTGCGAGAAGAAATCCTCGCTTTTTTATGTGATTTTACAATACAAAATATATTCCAAAATAATTGGACATTTTAAAAAAATTAATCTATAATACCCTTTAAACATAAAATAGTTTTATTTTTATACATTATTTTAATGTTTTATAAAACATGGAAAGGATGATTAAAATGGATATTATTAAACTCGCTAAAGAAAATGAAGCTTTGTGTATCGAAATGAGAAGAGAACTTCACAAAATTCCTGAACTTGAACTTAACCTCCCAAAGACAGTTAAATATGTAAAAGAAAAATTAGATGAATTTGGAATTTCTTATAAGGAATTTGTGAATGGAAATGGTATTGTGGCAACTATTTATGGAAAAGAAGATGGAAAATGCCTCGCTATAAGAGCTGACATGGATGCCCTTCCTATAAAAGAAGAAACTGGACTAAGTTTTATGTCTACTCACGAAGGTAATATGCACGCCTGCGGTCATGATTCACACACTGCAATTGCCCTTACCGCTGCTAAAATAATAAATGAAAATAAAGATAAATTTAAAGGTGCTGTTAAATTTATCTTTCAACCAGGCGAAGAAGTTCCCGGCGGTGCAGAACCTATGATAAGAGAAGGCTGTTTAGAAAATCCAAAGGTAGATCACATAATTGGAATGCATGGCGGAAAACTTTCTGATATGCCACAAGGTTCTATTGGATTTAAAGAAAAGGAACTTATGGCTTCTATGGATATTTTTTCTATAAAAGTTAAGGGCAAGGGTGGTCACGGAGCTAATCCTCAAATGACTGTAGACCCAATTATTATATCTGGAGAAATTCTAATGGGTCTTCAAAAAATAGTTTCAAGAGAAATCGCTCCAATTGAAAGGGCACTAATTTCTGTTTGTAAAATAAATGGCGGCACAACTCAAAATATTATTCCAGATGAAGTCAATATGCTAGGTACTGCAAGAGCCTTAGACGAAAATACTAGAGATTTAATTGAAAATAGAATTGGTGAAATTGCAGATGGCATTGCAAAAACTTATGGTGGATCTGCCGAAACAAAATACACTAGATTTTATCCAGTTTTAAATAATGATCCAGCTTTTACAAATTATGTAAAAAAAATTACTGCTGAACTTTTTCCAGAAGACATATTTGATCTTTCTGCTCCAACAATGGGTGGAGAAGATATGGCATTTTATTTAAAAGAAGTTCCTGGAACATTTCTATTTTTATCAAATTTAGCTCCTGCTAAAGACGGAAAATATTATCCCAATCACAACTCTAAATTTGATTTAGACGAAAAAGAATTTTACAAGGGTGTTTCAATCTTTGTTGCCACTGCTTTTGACTTTTTAAAATAGGTGAAATTATGAATAAAACAAATTTAAAAAAAGATTATAAACTTCATATTTCAGTTCTTATTCTAGCAATATTGGCTGAAATAATTGGAGCAAAGACTCTTAAAATAGGTAGCATAAACATTGTATTTTCTCCTCTTATTTGGTCAATGCTTATGATGTTCGCCTTTTATATGTCTCCTTTAAAAATTGTAAAGAAAGAAAGTTCTGAGAATGCAAACTTGATGATGGGAATAGGACTTGCGCTCTTAATTGCAAAACTTGGAGTTGCCAGCGGCTCTCAGCTAGAAGAAATTAAAAAAGCTGGGCTTGCACTTGTACTTCAAAATTTTGGAAACCTTGGAACTATAATCATTTCCCTTCCGATAGCTCTTGCACTAGGCCTTAAAAGAGAATCCGTTGGAATGTGTCACGCT
Source organism: Peptoniphilus lacydonensis (assembly GCF_900106515.1). Classification (GTDB taxonomy): domain Bacteria; phylum Bacillota; class Clostridia; order Tissierellales; family Peptoniphilaceae; genus Peptoniphilus_A; species Peptoniphilus_A lacydonensis. The sequence continues at coordinate 1,286,032 of NZ_FNWF01000003.1, read as the reverse complement.
CTTAGTAGAGAAGCAAATGTAGGACTAATTCAAGATACTTATGGTGCAGAATCTGCTGAATTTAGAGGCGTAATGGCAGTATACATTATTGGAACAATTTTGGGTCCAATAGTTATGAGTATTATTTCTTCAATTGCAATAAGCCTTGGAATTATTTCTCCTATTGCTGCAGCAATGGGCACAGGTGCTGGTTCTGCTTCAATGATGACAGCTGGCCTTTCTGCTCTTATCGCAAATTATCCAGAACTTGAATCACAAATGACTGCTTTTGCGGGACTTTCCAATTTAATATCAAGTGTAATTGCACTTCCTCTTGGAATATTCTTGGGACTTCCTATAACAGAATTTTTATATTCTAAACTTAAAAGAAAAAAAGGAGAAGATAAATAATGGAAAAATTAAAAACACAAATTCCAAATATCATTATAGCATTAGTATTAACAATAATAATGACTTGTGCCTGCAATATAATTGGATACGATTTTTCACTAGAAGAATCCTTACCAGGTCTTCTTATTTTGGCAACTATATGTATTTTGGGCTATACATTATCCTTTTTAGTTCCCCTAGAAAAAATTTCAGCAGTCCTTTGGATTTCAATTATTGCAATTTTAGTTGCATCACCAATATCACCTTTTTCAGAAAATGTAGTCTTCTATGTCAATAATATTAATCTAAATGCAATTATAACTCCAATACTTGCCTATGCAGGAGTTATAATTGGGAAAGACTGGGGTGCCTTTAAAAAAGTTGGCTTAAAAGGCATCATAGTTTCAATTTTTGTGATCATAGGCACATTTTTAATATCAAGTTTAATGGGCGATTTCTTCATGAAGTTATTTAATTAAAATTTTGGGACAGGCTATCTTACCTGTCCCATTTTTTAATAAATTAATTATTCAAAAATTCATTTCCAGAAATTTTCATCTCATCAACAACAAAAAGAGTAAAACTTCCCTTTGCTAATAATTTTTTGTTAGTATGGGCTTCTACTTCAACCACTGCTGTACTTCTACCCAAGTGAATAATTTTTGTTTTAGAAAAAACTTCTTCACCCAAAACAGAACTTGCAATAAAATTTATGCTTGAATCTAATGTTACAGCTTTTTTACCATTAATTATACAAAGACATCCTGCTGCGGTGTCCATTAGCGAAAACATCTGTGCACCATGTAAGATATTGTAAGCATTCATTTGATTTTTATTTGGATTCATCTTTAAAACTAAATTATCACCTTCTAATTTTACAAACTCCATGTTGCTACTCTTTACATAATTATCTTTTTCAAATAATTCCTTTAAATTCATTTTTTCCATTTATTCTTCCCCTTTAAAAAAACTAAGTTGTCGTATACTTAAATCAGCTAAATTAGAAATTGTTATTCCAATTAGCCTCAACTTCTCGCCACCATAGGCTTCGTCAAAAATTTCAAGACTCTTTTTATAAATATCATCTTCTGCATAAATTGCTTTTTCATAAGTCTTCGACCTCGTCTTTACCTTAAAATCTTCATTTTTCATTTTTAGAGTGAGAGTATAACCTGAAATTTCCTTTACAATTAAGTCTTCAGAGATTTCATGAGAAAATTCTTTTAAATATCCTATTAATTCATCTCTTTTGCTTGTAACTTCAAAAGTCGTCTCAGTCCCAAGACTTTTCCTAACAGTATTTGGCGTAACTTTTCTATTATCAATTCCCCTTATTCTATTGTAAATTTCTTCGCCACTTTTCTTAAACATACTGACCAAAAAATCATAGGATAGAGAGTAAAGCTCTTCCACAGTATTTATCCCAATATTTCTAAGTTTTTTCTCAGACTTCTTTCCAATCCCATGAACTTTTCTAATGTCTAGAGGAAATAAAATCTCTGGGATATCTCTTTTTTTAATAATCATTATTCCCTTAGGCTTGTTCCAGTCACTTGCAAGTTTAGCCAAAAACTTATTATAACTCATGCCAATACTGACATTTAGACCTGTCCTATTATAGACATCTTTTTGAATTTCATAGACAATATTTTCATCATAACCAAGACCTTCTATATCTAGATAGCTTTCATCAATAGAAACTTTTTCTATCACCTTTGTATATGTTTTTAAAACATCAAAAACTTCACGAGACTTCTCAAGATACCTATCCCTTCTCATGGGCATTATAATCAAATGATCACAAAGATTTTTCGCCATATACATTGGCATAGCCGAATGAATTCCATACTTTCTCGCAACATAATTAGCCGTAGTTACAATGCCATGATTGCTCTTGCCACCTACGACTACTGGTTTACCTATTAAACTTTTATCATCTAATTCCTCAACAGAAGCATAAAAAGCATCTATATCTACATGAATAATATTTTCCATAAACATCACAACTAGTATATCACATACTTTTTATAATGAATACAATTTGGTATAATTCTATTGAGGTGAGAATTTGAAAAGAAAAGTTGTATTATACGATTTTGACAAAACAGTAGTGGACTGCGAATCAATTTTTAAACTTTATAAATACGCTCTTATTCATAAAAAAATAAATCTTTTTACAACAATTTTAAAATTTATATATTCTTTTATACTTTCAAAAATAAAAAGAAATTTTAAAATAATGAAAAATGAAATGGTTTCTGTCATAAAATATTTTTCAGAAGATGAACTTAAAGCTTTTGTAACAGAATATCTCTATCCAAAATACTTCTTTGAAGAATTTTACGAAGAATTTAATGCCCACAGCGATGCGATAAGAGTTTTATGCTCCGCATCAGCCACAAATTATTTAAAATACGTAGCAGAAATCTTTCCCTTCGATTATATAATTGGAACTGACTTAGACGAAAACTTTAAAATCTTAAAAGAAAATAATAAAAAAAATATAAAAGTCAAAAACATAAAAGAAATTTTTGAAAAAGAAAATATAGAAATCGACTATGAAAATTCTCGTGGATACTCCGATTCCTACAAAGATGACAAATATATGTTAAGCCTTGTAGAAAAGAAATTTTTAATAAATTCAAAAGTAAACAAAAAAGGCTACAAAAATCTTAAATGGAAAAGAAAAAACTGAGGAAACACCCCAGTTTTTCTATTCATCCACTTCAAGTAAATATTTTTCTATTAAGCCTGCAATTTCATCATAGGACTTTTCTCCCATAAACTCGTAAACTTTTTCTCCATCACTATAAAAAGAAACTCTTGGAAGTTGAAAAATTTCATATTTTTCTGCAAAGTCTTTGTTTTTATCGAGATCCATATAGTAGCAGTTTACTTCCTTAAATTCTTCTTCCAAAAGAACTTCCATAACTTCTATTAATGATTCGCAGTGTGAACATCTCTGTGCTCCATAAATTATTATTGCAGCTTTTTCCTTATTTATAGTTTCGTCAAAATAGTTTTGATTTACATATTTTATTTGCGATTCATTTCTTTTTATTATTTTCTTATTTTCTACAAGATCTTTTACTGATTCCGATTCTTGTGAAAGTGGATCTATATCGTTTGTAAGTTCACTTCTTGCTACATTTGTAACTTCCACAGATTTGAAAGATCCTGCTCCCTTTAATTTATAATAAGATGCATCTTCTATCTCTTCTATTTCATTTTCAAAATCATCTACATCTAAATATTCATAAGGGTAACGATAAACTCTGTAAATCATATTATTTTTCAAAAGATTTTCTGTCGTAGTTCTGTAAGGACAAGTCCACTGCCAAACTATTTCTTTTGAATTTGTAATTTCAATTACCATTCCCTCTGTGGCTAGAGTTATGAGAGTATTTCCATTGGGAAGTCTTTGTAAATTTCCTCCATAGGGTGAATAAAATTTATATCCATTAATTGGAATTGAAAATCCAAAATCTCTTGGATCCACAGACCAATTTACTGAAAGTGTAACTGGATTTATCTCAAGAATTCTAGAATAATTTCTAACAAAGGGAAGTAATCCTGACTGTGAAGTGAGAGTTGGAGATCCATAACCACATCTCCCACCATTGTCAAAAATTAAAAGGTTTCCTTCTCCAGGAAGTCCCTTAGGCACAATACTTGCAAAGGCAGAACCCACTACTGGATCAACTTTTTTAAAGTCTGAAAACTTTGGTCCCAATTTGTAACAAATTCTCGATCTTTTTTTATCGACTATTCCAATAATATTTGCTGCCCTTGCAGTAAATAAAATATTGTCTGGATGAAAGCGTGGATCACCTTGGTCGAACCATTTATTTTCTCCAATTGTAGAAATTGATGTAACATCCAAATAATTTCCAAGAGGTTTCTCTGTAATTCTAAGATTTGGATTTCTATAAATTACATTTTTAGCTTCTTCGGAAAAACCAAGTTCGTCAAAATGCTCACTAAAGGAAAATTTCCAAAGAATGTTTCCTTCGTCATCAATTTCCAAAATTACATCATCTAAAAGAGTTTTGTCAGAAATTTTACTGTCAACAATTTCATCGTGAACTAATAAAAGCGTCTTTCCATTTTCCACAATTTTTTCGCCTGGATAATAATATCCAAGGCTATTTCCCTCTCTTTGAAAGTCCGAATGTGCTCTTGCCATCCACTTTGAAGTGTATCCTCTGTCTTCTGTATATTTAAACTTATCAAAATCAAATACAATTTTTCCGTTTTTATCAAATTCCAAAAGTTTTATACCATCACTAACTCCAAAATCAGAAGATCTAAAAGAAGATACACTCATTATATTCTTATTTGGAATCATCTTTGCAGGCATTGGATTTACAGCATATCTCTTTAACTCTGTGCCATCCATTTTTGTAATAAGCGCTCCGTCCTTTGCTGTTGAAATTAAATTTATTCCACTGTATGCTTTTTCTCTATTGTAGAGCACAGTTCCCCTTGGATATACTCTCACTTCGCACCTCTATCTCTAATATATTTTTCTGCATAAACTGTAGCAACTGCTCCGTCATTTGCTGCTGTCACAATTTGTCTAAGTGACTTTTTTCTTATATCTCCCGCCGCAAAAACTCCCTCAACAGAAGTTTTCATATAATCATCAGTTTTTATAAATCCAAACTCATCAACATCAACTAAATCTTTTACAAAATCAGAATTTGGGCTCATACCAGCAAAAATAAAAATTCCATCAGAAGACACTCTCATGGATTCATTGTCAACTAAATTTAAAATTTCCAAAGAATCCACTCTGTCATTTCCATAAATTCCACTTAATTTAGAATTCCAAGTGTAAGAAATTTTTGGATTTTTTAAATTCCTTTTAACTTCCAATTCATTTCCATCAAAATTTCCCTCTTCATGAATAATTATCATATTAATTGAATTTGCAAAATTAGAAAGATAATCCGCCTCTTCAAGTGCCAAGTCACCAGATCCCAAAATGTGTATATCCTTGTCTTTAAAATAATCTGCATCGCAAGTAGAACAATAAGACACGCCTCGTCCTGCAAATTCTTTTTCACCAGGAACATTTATCATCTTTGCATAAGTTCCAGTTGCAATAATAATTGCCTTAGCACTAAATTCTTTTCTCCTTGCCGTTTTCACTTTAAACCCATCATCTATCTTTTCAATTTTAGAAACTGTGCCATAAATAAATTCATTGGTATCAAAATTTTCTGCTTGTTTCCTAAATTCATTTATAAGATCTCTTCCTGAAATTTCTCTAAACCCCGGATAATTAATAATTTTTGGAGTATCGTTTACTCTTCCCCCAAAGGAAAATTTCTCTATAACAAGAGTTTTTAAAATGGATCTGCCAGCATAAATAGCTGCACTAAGTCCAGATGCACCGGCACCTACTATAATTAAATCATAACTTTTCATATAATCATCCTCAAATTGAATCCACAGGATTTTGTGGAGCTTTCTTTACAATTTTAAACTTCCCAGCGTGATAGTCTGCTATATTAAACTCACCATTTCTTCTGACTTTATTATCCCAAAAATTTTCCATAGGTACTTCTTCCATAATAGAATACATGGCAACAATGGTAACACCGTGAGCCACAACTAAAATAGTTTCATCTAGCTCAGGATAAACTGCATACTCAAAAAATTTTTCCACACGACTTCTCAAATCATACAAACTTTCTCCATCTACACGATTATACTTGTTCGGATTATCAAAATAAAGCCTGTGAAGCCTACTATCGTCTTTTTTAACTTCATTTATATTTTTTCCAGACCAATATCCCACATCTATTTCACGAAGAAGAGAAGTCTTGACAATATGACTGTTGGGACAAATTAATTTTGCAGTATCATACGCTCTACCAAGGTCTGAAGAGTAAACTTCATCAAAGTGAACGTCTTTTGATTTTTCATGAAGAATCTTTCCCATTCTTATTCCATTTTCCGTCAAAGGGGAATCCATTTGCCCTTGAATAGTCCCCTCTTTATTCCACTCAGTTTCACCATGTCTTGTAAAATATATCCTCATACTTCACTTCACCGCCCTGTTTTAAATTTATATTATAATTACATTATATATTATTACAAAAAGCAATTAAAGTAATAAAATTTTATCCTAAGCCTATACAAAAATAATCGAGCGTTACACTCGATTACCTCATCATTTTATTCAAAATTTTTAACAAGCTCTTTTGCATTTTTTATTATTTCCTCTGGATAATTTAAATTGTCTAAAATTGCAATTGCATTTCTAGTTGTAGCTGGTCCATCCTTTAGTAAATAATCAAATTTTATATCTCCATTGACAATTTTCTCTTCAAAATGTTTATTGTTAAAATAATTTTTTAATAAAACTGTTAACTCTATATCATGAGTTGCCGCAACTACATGATTGCCACTCGCCAAATATTTTAGAGTTGCCGCCCCAGATGCAATTCTATCTACTGTATTAGTTCCTCTAAAAATTTCATCAAGTAAAATTAATTTTTCCTCACCATCTTCTATCATCTCTCCTATTGCCTTTGACTCTGCCATAAAATAGGAAAGATTTTCCATTATTGAATCGCTAATATCTATCGCAGAAGTTACTTTAACTGGCTTTATCTCAAAATACTTCCCAAAGAAAATCCCAAAGCTCAGTGCAAAAACTGAATTTATTCCAATTGTCCTAAGATATGTTGACTTCCCAGAAGCATTAGAACCTGTAAGTAATATTGATTTTTCTAAATTCAAATCATTTGGAACCGCTCCTTTTAATAAAGGATTGTATAATTTTTCTCCAAATATTTCTTCTCCGTAAACTGCATCCCTTGTGTCGTAAGCTTTGGCTATAGATATAATTCCTATCTCACAATCAATTTTTCCAACTAAATAATAAAGTCTAAAGATTTTATCTCTGTACTTTTTGAAATATTTTTGCGACTTCGAAAATCTCCTAGCTTCTGATAAAAACAAAACATTTTTATAAGTTTCCGCAAAATCCATTTCTGCATTGCCTGTCAAAAATCCAAAGGATTTTAAAGTTCTCTTTAATGGCAATATTTCTTTTAAAATATTTTGGATTTCTTCCAACTCTTCTGTAAATATATCATCCTTTAATTTTGTCATGTTCTCTGCTACAAATAAAATACTTTTAATTCTAACAAGTGCTTCAAGTTTTCCCAATGTCAAAATATTAAATTTTTTATATATTAGAATATTAATTGTAATTAAAAGAAATATAAAAAGTGCTGCCATGCTTTTAAAAAAAATAAAAAGAATAATTATATAAACAATTGTGAAAGAAAAAATTCTTGCAAAAATTTCCAGTTCCTTATCTATTTCAACTTCGTCTTCAATTAATTCAAGAACATCCTCCTTAAAAAATCCAATATTTCCAAGTTGAAACTCAATATCCAATAATGAGTCTAATTTATCTTTATATTTATTCCTATTGTCTTGAACTTTTCTCAAAGTATCTTTATTCAAAATTAAATTTCTTATGCTATAATAAAAATATTCCAATCCGATTTTGGACATGTTGTGATTCATTTTTTCCAAAATTTTATCAAAATTTAGATCATTATATGTAATTTCTGTTAAATTCCCGCCAAGTCTTTTATATATACCGTCAACTTTACATTTAAAACCATTTGAATGGACTTTACCAAATTTTTCTCTTATTTCTTTCCTTAAAATTCTCTCATTTTTCTTTTTTACATAGTACTCGTATATAAAAATAATTGCTGTAAATACAAATAGTAGAGTAATTAAAGTTTTTAAATCCTTCATTTTTACCTCCCTTTTTACTATATTATAAAAAAACTTTTATTACAATGAGTAAATTTTACATAAAAAACTGCCTCATAACTAATGTTACAAGGCAGATTAAAATTTAATTTTTATTTATTAGTTTCCAAAAAGTTCATCAAAGTTCTTTAGGATTACATTTCCAATATCATCTTGAGCATCAATTGTAGATCCACCAATATGTGGAGTTACATAAAGTCTATCAAGTTCAAATAATTTATTTTCAACTGGAACGTCTTGAGTGTCAAGTCCTCCAGATCCAAGTTCGTTTGAAAGTGTATCTAAGTTTGCTCCACCTAACTTGCCATTTTTGATGTATTCGTAAAGATCTTCTTCATTTACAATTCCACCACGTGCAGCATTGATAATGCAAGCTCCGTCCTTCATTTTTTCAAATTCTTTTGCTGAGAATAAATTCTTAGTATCAGGAGTTAGTGGCATATGAAGAGTAATAATGTCAGAATCTGATACGATTTTATCAAAATCAACAAGTTCTACATAGTCAACTTTAATATCTTCTGGTTTTAAGAATGGATCATAAGCAATAACATTCATATGGAATACATTAGCAATTTCTGCAACTCTTCTACCAATTGCACCAAAACCACAAATTCCTAGAGTCTTATTTCTAAGTTCTCTACCAATCCATCTATATTTATTCCAAATTCCACCTTTAACTTCATTTTGAGCTTGTACAGAATTCCTATAAAGGTCTAACATTTTTGCAAAAACAAGTTCAGCAACTGCATTTGCATTTTGTCCTGGAGAGTTTTTAACTGGAATATTTTTTTCTTTTGCATAGTCAAGATCAATATGGTTTGTTCCAGTTGAACCAACAAAAATTGCCTTTAAGTTTTTAGCAGCATCAAGAACTTCCTTGTTGATGAATGGGTCAACTCTCATGAATAGAAAATCATAAGGTTCAATAATTTCTGCTAACTTTTCTGAAGTTGGAAGCATTACCTTGTCAAGTTCAATACCTCTTTCTTCAAGTCCTTTGTCAATTACATCTGACATATAGTCTACCATTAACGCTTTCATTTACATCCTCCTTAAAATTTTTATGTACTTCGTTACACTTCTATTTTAGTTTAAATCACAATCTTTTTCAAGCTTCTTTAGTATCTAAATTTAATTAATACTTTTCTTTAAAAAAGGAAGCGGAAAACCATTTTATATTTACTTAAAGTTAATAACTTATTCTCAAAATAATTTTTATATAATCTTCAAAAAATTATTACTTAAAATAAGTTTAAATTAATTTTCTATATATTTTAAATTTTTTTAATATCAGATATGATACCAAATACGAAATCAATCCTATAAATAAAACTAATAATCTATTAAAAATAAATCCTTCTTCGGAAAACTTTCTGAAAGTAAATCCATATATTGTGAACAGATTTAAAAATGAACCCCCTGTAAAGTAATCAAAGAGAATATATATTACTAAAAATCCTATAGAAAAATAAAACTCTTTAAATATAATTAAAATAAATAAAGTATATGAGCACAATATAAAAAGATTCTCTAAAACATATAGGTATAATCCGCCCTTTGGTAAATAACTTTTTCCAAAATTATTAACTATATAAAAGTTTATCCTATAAATGCCAGGAGTAAATAATATAAAAAACATTATAATGAAAATAATGTTTTTTAAGATAAGTGACTTTTCTATAGAAATTGGCAAAGTATAAAAATATTCAATATTATCTTTAGAAAAGAAATCAGAATTTGCAGAAATAATAAAATACATTGGTATAAGTGGCATAAGTAGCTCATACCATTTATATAATCCTGTATTAAATAAATCGAGATTTTTTTGTATATCAGTTTCAAAAATTATAATATTACTTATAACAATTAAAATCAATGTCACTATAAAACTAACCCTATTATTTTTTATATTAGTCTTTATTAAATTAATCATATTTTATTACTTTACCATTTTTAACTTCATATATAAAATTTACGTCATCATAAATATCTTCGTCCAGATGTGATGAGAATATAATAATTTTTTCGGGAAATTTCTCATTTATTATCGAAAAAAGTTTTCTTAATTTTATCCTACCATTTTTATCTAAACCAGATGTAGGCTCATCTGCAAGTATAACCTTAGGATTTAAACTTAAAGCTGCTGCTACAAGTACTCTTTTTTGCATTCCTTCAGATAACTCTCTCATATATTTATCTTTAAAATTATCTATTTCTAGTAAAGTTAAATCAATATTCCCATGGTCATTAAAACTACTAATGAAAGACAAATATTCCTCTACCTTAATATTCTGAAATGAATTAAACTTCTGAGGAACATACCCTATGTTCTTCTTTATCTCCAATTCATCTTTATAAGATATATCATTTAAATAAATTTCCCCTGATGAAGCTTTATAAATTCCTCCTAGGATTTTCATAAGAGTTGACTTCCCTGATCCATTTTCTCCTAATAATAAATTTATTCCACTTGTAATTTCAAAACTTGCTCCATTTATTATATCCCCTTTTTTATAAGAAAAATAAATATCTTTCGCCTTTAAAATATTAGTCATATATTATCCTCTCTAATTACTAAATAATCTTTATCTTCTCTATAATAATTATCAGACGGAGCTATAATAATTTTTTTAAATTTTTTCCCTAACTTATCCTCAAAATACTCTATCTCGTTCATGTATCTATATTCGTTATTATATGTTTCTTCAGATAAAATAAACTCTCTATTTAATATATTGTGCTCTCTAAAATATCCAGTAGATATATATAAATATTTCTCTCTTCCATTTATATAGTTAATCCCTTTATCTAAAAGTTTAAAATCATTTAAATTTGTTATTAATTTATTTTTATGACTTACTTTTATATGGTAATCAATATCGTTATCTATTTTTAAAACAGGATACCAATTTAAATACATTAAGAAATTCGAGGAATTTTTACTTGAAAAGTTTAATAGAATACCTGGATTTATAATCTCTTCAATATTTCCAGAGTAATCAATTTCTATATCTTTTTTCTCATTTTTTCCGATATTTATGTTCTTTAATATTAATACATCATTTTTTCTAATGTAATCAACTTTTAAACCATCTAACTTGACGCTATCTATATTAAAAATAGAATCAAGATTAAAACTTATGGTGTCTTTTAATGAATCCTTGTTTAAAACTTCTATTTTGCATTTATTCTTTAATGTATTATCTATTTTTAGATCCATATCATATCTAGAAATTTCTAAATCTTCTTCTAAAATAGCCTTATCATTTAAATTATCATAATTATGGTAACTATAAAAATTATCGATATAATTATTTACACTACAAAAAATTAAAGTTAAAGATAAAAAAATAGAAAATATGATCTTTTTATCCTTTGACTCTATGTATAAAAATACATTCAAAACCAATAATGATAGGAATGTTATAAATAGTTTATCAAGAATATAACATTTATCATAAACAATTCCAATAGAACTAAAGTTATAAATATTCACATTATCTCTAAAAACGCTCATTAAATTTTTTAATACAATAGTACTTTCTCTAGAAAAAAATTTATATAAAAAAGCCTTGTCAAAAATGGGACTGAAAATATATACAAAAACTACAATCATTATATAACAATATTTTGATCTAAACAAACTTGCTGCAGTAAGTCCTAAAATTATCCCCAAATTTATAAAACAAAAATCTATAATTATTAGATCCAAAACTATATTAAGTAAATATGACATATCATATTTTAAAATATATCCAGAAAGTAAAACAAATGCTATATCTATAATTATATAAAACACCGAAAAGCAAAGTATAGATACATACTTTGCTAATCTCATTTTAACAGTAGAAATTGGATAAGATAACTCAACCTCTTCACTTTTTAAAAATTCACCGGCCCCTATAAAAAAGCAAATTACGAAACAAACTATCTGCCTAAATAGAGTTGTATTCATGAAATTTACTAAGTTTGAATTATTAAAAAAATCTAAAATTACTATATAAAAAACAAAGGTAAAGATACTAATTCCATAAAAGAATAAAAACCATTTTGATCTTATTAAATTTTTATAATTTAAATCAATTAGTTTTTTCATTTTATCCTCTATTTATATAAAATATGCTATTATCTAAATTAAAAACAAGTACTTGTTAATCAATTAATACATTTTAATTATACCAAAAAACAATCGTTTTATTTAACAATGTATACTGGAAATTTACTACTAATCATAATTATAGAAACAACAAAAAAACTGACCATTACAAGCCAGCCTTTTTTTATTATTCTTTTTCAATTTTATCTCTATTTTTCTTCAAAATTATTTTAAAACTAGTTCCCATTCCAAGTTTAGAACTTATTTCTAACTTGCCATCAATTGACTGCAAGACATGTTTTACAATTGAAAGTCCAAGTCCAGTTCCCCCAATCTTTCGTGATCTAGACTTGTCAACACGATAAAATCTTTCAAAAATCCTTGAAAGATCTTCTGAAGGAATCCCTATTCCTGTATCTGTTATCAACACTTCATAATTTTCTTCACTTTCATCTATTTTTACATCTAATTTCCCATTGTCTTTATTATACTTGAGTCCATTGTTGATAATATTTGCAAAAAGTTCCCACATCATGGTTTTATTTTCAAAGACTTTTCCATTTCCTGTTACTTTTGTAGAAATGTTTTTTTCTTCAATTAAGTTTCTTTGTGCTTTTAAAATATCTGAAATAAGTTCCCTTAAATCAATTTCTTCTCTTGAGAAAGCTTCGTCACTTTCTAATCCAGAAATTTTCATTATGTCTTCAATTAAATTTAAAAGTCTTTTTGAATCGTCATAAATCAATTTGTAAAATTCATTTTTATTTTCTTCATCAACCATTCCATTTACTAAAAGTTCAGAAAATCCACAAATTGAAGTAAGTGGAGTTTTAAGCTCGTGACTAACATTTGAAGAAAATTCTTCACGAAGTCTTAATGCTCTAATTTCTTCAGTTTCGTCAATAAGTAAAATCACTACGCCACGAACTTTTTTATCTTCGAAAACTGGATTTACATAGAATTTAAATTCTCTATTTCCAATATTTGTAATGGACTCTACGCTTTTTCCCATAAGAGCATCGTCTATTAATTTTAAAAGTTCGTCATCTCTTATTAAATTTAAAATATTTTCTCCAATTAATTCTCTTTTTGAATTAAAAAGTTCTTTTGCAGAATTATTTACAGAGAGTAAATTTTTATTTTCGTCGATTATTATAAGTGACTCTTTCATATTTTTTAAAATGGTATCAATTGTATCCCTTTCTCTTCTAATCTCTTTATAATTATCCTTTATTGTTTTATTCTGTTTGTTTATTTTATTTATAAAGGGACTAATTTCTGGAAATTTTTCAGTATTTATATTCGTCAAATCTTCTTTAAGATTGTTAAGAGGTTCAAAAGTTTTTTTAGTGAGTCTTTTTGACACTAATGCTGCAACTATAAAAACTAAAATGGACATAATTACATCTATTGGAAGAACTTTAGTAAATGCTCCCAAAAGATTATCCATTTCTCTTGAAACTCTTATTATATTTCCATCATCAAGTTTCAAGCTGACATAATAAAGGTCTTTTGAAAGAGTATTAGAGTATCTTTCAACTGATGCAAATCCACTTTTCTTTGCCTTAATAACTTCTGGTCTATCGCTATGAGTTGGCAAAAGCTTGGGATCTTTTGAAGAATCAAAAATGACATCTCCGTCTTCTTTTATAAGAGTAATTCTAAAATCCCTCTTTTTCTTTGCCAAGTCCTTTAAATAATCTTCATCATCATCAATTCTGTTTAAAGTTTCTCCAATTGACATTACAATATTTGAAAGATCTTTATTGGATCTATCTACATAAACAGAATAATAAATAAACATTGAAGCTATTGTAGAGAGGAAAAGTGTTAAAAGAGAAATTCCAAGAAGATATTTAAAAAATCTTTTTTTCATTTCTAATCCTTTGCTGAAAGCATGTATCCCACGCCTCTAATCGTCTTTATATAATTTCTCTTTTCCTTTAATTTATCTCTTAAAAGTTTTATGTGCATATCCACAGTGCGAGTTTCGCCTTCATAATCATATCCCCAAATATAATTCAAAAGTTTTTCACGAGATATTACAATGTTTTTATTTAAAATTAAATATTTTAAAAGTTCATACTCTTTAAAAGTAAACTCAACTTCTTTGCCATCTATTGTAACAACTCTCTTTAAATTGTTCATGACAATTCCATTAAATTCTAAGATGTTTTTATCTTTTTCACTAGTACTTGCTCGTCTTGCAATTGCCCCAACTCTCGACAAAAGTTCCATTACTGAAAAAGGCTTTTTAATATAATCATCAGCACCACTATCAAGTGCAGATATAATATCATACTCAGAAGTCTTCGCAGTGATCATAACTACCCAGATATCTTCATTATCATCTTTTTCTTTTAATCTCTTTAAAATCTCAATTCCATCAATGTCTGGAAGCATTATATCAAGAAGTACAATATCTGGCTTTTTCTCGTTTAATTTTTCAAAAAAGTCATTTCCATTTTCAAAACAATTCACTTCATAACCCTTACTTCTAAGAGAATATTCTATTAGTTTTAAAATGGAAGTATCATCTTCAACAACATAAATAAGCATTAAATCATCCTTCTATAGAAAATATTACCCACTGAGCAATATTGACAGCGTGATCTGCAATTCTTTCCAAATATTTTGCAATCATTATAAAGTCAATAGCAGCTGCAGGGTCAAAATCTGATTTAATTATATCAATTAATTCATCTCTTATCATCACAAAATAATTATCTACTTCGTCATCTTCTTCATTTATTTTATTTGCAGAATCAATATCTAAATTTACAAAGGAATCAATAGAATTATTTACAATGTTAATAGTCGCCTCTGCCATCTGTTTTACAAGAGGAAACCTATTTGTATCATAATCATCTGGAAGAACCATGCAAATTTCTGCAATATCTCTTGCATTATCGCCAATTCTTTCCATATCTGTAATCATCTTTAGAGCAGCTGAAACTCTTCTAAGATCTCCTGCTGCTGGTTGTTGTTCAACAAAAAGTCTTAAACATTGCTTTTGAATGATTCCTTCATAGACATCTATTCTTTCTTCATAATCTGAAACTTCTTCTGCAACTTTTTCATCCTTTTCATCTAACAAAGATATTGCTTTTTTTATAGAACTTTCTATTAACATGGACATTTCTAAAAGTAAATTATTTAAATGTCTAAGTTCTTCGTCAAATTTTTTTCTCATTAGCCAAACCTTCCTGTAACATATAATTCTGTCTTCTCTTCCTTTGGATTTGTAAATACATCTATTGTGTTTCCATACTCTACAATAATACCATGAAGGAAAAAGGCAGTTTTGTCAGAAATTCTTGATGCTTGTTGCATATTATGAGTTACCATTACAATTGTGTAATCTTCTTTCAATTCCTGTGCCAAATCCTCAATCTTTCCTGTAGAAATCGGATCAAGGGCAGAAGTTGGCTCATCCATTAAGATGACTTCTGGATTTACTGCAATTGCTCTTGCTATGCAAAGTCTTTGTTGTTGTCCACCTGAAAGAGAAAGTGCAGATTTATTTAATTCGTCTTTTACTTCTTCCCAAATGGCAGCTTGTTTAAGAGATGATTCTACTATTTCATCTAATTCTGATTTGTTTTTTATTCCATGAGTTTTTGGTCCATAAGCAATATTTTCATAAATACTCATTGGAAATGGATTTGGTTGTTGAAAAACCATCCCCACTCTTTTTCTAAGTTTATTTACATCATAGTTTTTTCTATAAATATCTTCACCATCTAGAGTTATCTTGCCGTCTATTTTACAACCTACAACCAAGTCATTCATTCTATTTAAACATTTTAATAAAGTTGACTTTCCACATCCAGAAGGCCCTATAAAAGATAATATTTCATTTTCTCTTATATCAAGATTTATATTGTGAAGAGCTTGAAAATCTCCATAATATAAATCTAAATCTTCTACTTTCATTTTTGAGTTCAATTTATTCTACCTCACTTAATTTATTTGCAAGCTTTGTTGATGACCAGTTAATAATAAGAACAAGTATTAAAAGTACCATTCCTGTTGCATATGCTTCTCCAACATGCTTACCTTCAGATGAAAGTACATACATATGAAGCGCAAGAGTTCTTGATGATACATTTAAAGATGTTGGCATTGATGTCGAAGTTCCCAAAGTGTACATTAGCGCAGCCGTTTCTCCTACTACACGTCCCACTGACAAAATTATTCCAGATAAAATTCCTGGAATTGCAATTGGAAGTACAACTTTAAAAATTGTCCTTAACTTTCCTGCTCCCAGTGCAAAGGAACCTTGTCTAACTGATGGATGAACAGATTTTAAAGCCTCTTCTGTTGCTCTCATTATTATTGGTAGTATCATTATTGACACTGTCAAAACACCTGAAATTACTGAAAATCCAAGTTTAAGTTTAAGTCCAAAAAATAGCATTCCAAAAAGTCCATATACAATTGAAGGAATTCCCGCAAGAGTTTCTGTGGCAAGTCTAATTGCTTTTACAAGTTTATTTTCAACATCCGTATATTCAACTAGGAATATAGCTGTAAAAATACCAATTGGAGATGCAAATAAAATTGCAAGCAAAACTGTCAAAAGTGTAGTTACAATAGCAGGACCCATCGAAACATTCTCCGTAGTATATTTAAAAGAAAGCATTTCTGGTCTAAAGGACATTGCACCCTTTAGTACAACAAAAAGAACTATAAACACAAGAACTGCAAAAGTCATACCAGAAAAAAGCCTTGTAAAAATTCTATAAAAAGACAATCCCTTTGCATGATGAAGAAAACTAACTGCAGCAATTATTATTAATAAAATAGCAATAGTAACATATTTAACCATTGTTTTCACTCCTATTCTTTAAGATAAAAAATCCAAGATTTATAATAAGAATAAATATAAATAGAACCGCTGCTGTTGCTATAAGAGCTTGTCTATGTTCGCCTGCTGCATAAGCCATTTCCATTACTATATTAGTAGTCATAGTTCTTACTCCTTTTAGTGGATTAAACGTAAGTCTAGTTTGATTTCCTGCAACTAAAATAACCGCCATTGTTTCGCCAATTGCACGTCCAACTCCAAGAATAATACCTGCAAAAATACCTGATTTGGCCGCAGGCACCATTACCCTTGTTATAGTTTCATCGTGAGTTGCTCCAAGTGAAAGTGATCCTTGATAAAAAGATTTTGGAACAGTTCTAAGAGATGATTCTGCCATAGAAATAATTGTTGGCAAGATCATAATGAGAAGTAAAATCGCTGCAGAAAGCATATTCATACCAGTTCCACCAAAAATCGATCTATTGATTGGCACTATAATTGTTAGAGCAAAAAAACCATAAACAATTGATGGAATTCCTGTCATTAAATTTAGTGCAGGCTTTAAAATTCTATAAATTTTATTTGGACAGTCAAATGCCAAGTAACAAGCAACCATAATTGAAATAGGAACAGCTGCCACACATGACAAGAAAGTTATCATAACCGATCCTATAATCATTGGGAGTATTCCATAACTTGGTGGCACATTCATAGGTGCCCAACTGTCATTTAGTAAAAAGTTTTTTCCTCCAATTTTTGCAATAAAACCAAAAGAATCTTTAAAAATAAATACACATATCAATAGTAAGAAAAAAATTGACAGTATAGAACAAATTAGGAAGAAATATTTAAATACTTCTTCCTTTGTAAATGATTTTCTTTGATTTTCTTTATGGAGAACTTTTTTATTAGTATCTTCCATTCTTTTCATTCCTTATAAATTACTTTCCTGCTTCAGACCATTCAGTTAATTTTCCAGTGAAGATGTCTTTTAATTGATCCATACTTAAATCTTCAACGTCATTGTCTTTATTTACAATTACTGCAATACCATCTCTTGCTATAACTGTGAATTCAAGTTCTTTCTTTTCTTCATCTTTAAGTTCTCTTGAAGCCATTCCAAGTTCAGCAGTTCCTTCCATTGCAGCAGTCATACCAGCAGAAGAACCATTAGATTGAATATCAATTTTAGCATTTGGATTTTTAACTTTGTAAGCTTCAGCAAGCTTTTCCATTAGAGGTGTAACTGAAGTAGATCCTGCTATTGTAATGTGAGCATCGCTGTCAATTGGTTCATAAGCTTTTCCAGCTTTTTCTCCAACATAACCTTCTTCTTCACAAATTTTTTGACCTTCGTCTGACATAATAAATGTAATTAAATCTTTTGCTTTTTCATCTACATCAGCTTTGTAAGCAACATTAAATGGTCTTGCAAGTTTGTAATCTCCAGATTTAATATTTTCTGGAGTAGCTTCAACTCCTTCGACTTTAACAGCCTTTACATCGTCATTAAGTGATCCAAGAGAAATATACCCAATAGATCCTTTGTCATTTTGTACAGTCGTAAGAACTGCATCAGTAGAAGATTCAACTGCAGCTTCTTCATAAGTGTTGTCAACTTCTTTATCACCATCTTTTACAAGCACGCCAGTAAGTTCAGTAAAAGCAGATCTAGTACCAGAACCTTGTTCTCTTGAAATTACATTAATAGTTCCAAGATCAGCTGCGTTCTTTCCAGATTCTTCTTGTTTTGCATTTTCCTTAGTAGAATTTGCTGTTTCTTCCTTTTTGTTATTTCCTCCACAAGCTACAAGAGAAGCTGCAAGTGTAAGAATAACTCCAACTTTACCAATCTTTTTTAATTCCATTACCTTCATCCTTTCAATAATTTTAAAATAATTTCTTAATTTCAACGTTATTATAGGAATAATTTGTAAATTGAAAAGATAACAATTGTAAATTCTGTGTAAAATATTTTACAATGTGTGAAATACTGGTGAAATTTTGTAAAATTTATAAAATAAAATGCCCTCCTTACTGTTTGCCAGTAAAGAAGGCACATCTCATAACTAAACTTTTAGTTTTTCTTCTGCTACATTATATTTTTGAGTTTTAACATACTTCACTTCTTCTTTTGGTTGAGTTGCTAGTCGAATATAATTTGTACTACTAGTCTTATAATTTACTCCACCATATTTAAAGACTCCGCTAGCTCTATATTCAGAAAAGTCTTTATAAACAACATTAATAACTTCTCTCATCTCTTATCTCTGCTGGTACATCTAAAAAGACTTTATTTCCATATGTTTCACATCAAAGACATTTACTATGACATTCGATAAGTCTATTAATCCTCTATTAAAAATCCAAGTTCTTTTAAAACAATTTCTATTTCTTCAATTATTTCTTCATTTTCTGCGACAACTGTGTGGAAGTGAACTCCACCAGTCAAAACATCCAAGGGCTTTGACTTTTCTTCATTCATCTTTTCTAAGAATAATTTTACATCTCTCCTAGATGAACAGTTTAAGTCTTTTTTTATCTCACCATAAACTTTGTGGTGGACTATTACATCTTTTACTCTTCCACCAAGGTCTACAATTGCATTTAATTCTTTATTTATTTCTCTATCGTTATGTTTAACTTTGAAAACTTTTTGAGTTCTCTCTTCGTTTAGATAATAACCCCTATTAGTTGAAACAATATTATTTCCGCTAGCTCTAATTATTGCTATATCTTGAACTATTACTTGCCTAGTAACTTCAAATTTTTCTGCCAATTTTTCTCCCGATATTGGTCTTTGGTTTTCAAATAGATATTTTAATAGTTCATCTCTTCGTATTTCTGGTTCCTTCATATTTCCCTCAATAAATTTTTAAATTCTTCATAGATAAGTCCAGTACTCCAGCCTTGTACGTTATGGCACCAGATGAAATATAATCAATGTCTAAGTTCTTATAATTGTTAATATTTTCAAGGCTAATATTACCAGAACACTCGATTATCGCCCTCTTATTAATAATCTTGCAAGCTTCTTTTATTTCTGATATCTTCATGTTGTCTAACATAATTATATCAGCCTTTGCTTCTAGTGCTTCTTTTAGTTCATCAAAATTTTCAACTTCAACTTCTATTTTTTTGACAAAGGGATTTACTCTTCTTACTTTTTCAACTGCATTTTTTATTCCGCCAGTTGCATCTATGTGATTGTCCTTTACCATTATTCCATCAGACAAATTATATCTGTGATTATAAGCACCCCCAAGAGTTACTGCATATTTTTCAAAAATTCTCATGCCTGGTGTAGTCTTTCTCGTGTCTAAAATCTTTACAGAATCACTATCAAGAGTATCTACAATTTTTCTAGTATAAGTAGCAATCCCACTCATCCTCTGCAAATAATTTAAAGCAGTTCTTTCCCCTTCTAAGATTGCCCTAGCTTTTGCCTTTATTTTTCCTATTAATTCAAATTTATTAACTTCATCGCCATCAGAAAAATTAAATTCAAAACTTGCATCTTCGTCTAATATTTCAAATACACGCTTAAATACATCAAGACCCGCAATAATTCCTCTATCTTTTGAAAATAAACTTACTTCTGCCATTTCATCTTTTAAAATTGCATCTGTAGTAATATCACCATTAGTCATGTCTTCCCTTAGAGCACAAATAATAAACTTGTCAATTACTATTGGCTTTAGCTCTCTCATCTTCTCTTATCCTTTCAAAAATAATCTTAGAATATTTTTCTCCATCAATTTTTTCCTTATCTATTTGAAAATCTATTTCCCTATCTTCAAGTTTATTTACATTTAAATAATTTGCCAAAAGTCTTCCAAAAACTACGCACTCTAAAAGTGAGTTGCAAGCAAGTCTATTTGAGCCATGAATACCGACATTGCCAGCTTCTCCAACCGCAAAGAGCCCCTCTATATTAGTCCTTCCATTCATGTCACATTCAATACCGCCCATAGTGTAATGCTGACATGGGACAATAGGAACATTTTCATATCTTGCATCTACTCCCCTATTTTTTAATTCATTGAATATCATCGGAAACCTCATTGTAATTTTATCCTCACCTAGTGATTTCATTGACAAATATTCAAAGTCCACATTTTCTTTTTCCATTTCCCTTAATATTGCCTTTGACACAATATCCCTAGGTTTCATTTCATCAGTGAATCTCTCATCCTTGTGGTTTAATAAGAGAGCACCTTCGCCTCTTACAGATTCAGAAATTAAAAACTGTCTCTCTGCCCCTTTTTCGTAGAGAGAAGTAGGATGAAACTGAATATAGGAAATATCCTTTAATTTGACAGCATTTTTTATAGCCATGGCATATCCATCGCCACATATATGAGAAAAATTTGTGCTCCTATCAAAAATCCCACCTAGTCCACCAGTTGCAAGAATTACATTTGTAGAAATAAAAATTTTATCGCAAGATTTTACGCCATAACATTTACCCTCCTTTACAATTAAGTCCACGATTGGTGTATCTTCAAATATATCTATATTAGTTCTTTCTCTAAGCCTTTTGTAGAGAACATCTAAAATTCCCTTACCTATTTCATCATCTATATGAAGACCTCTCGCGACAGAATGGCCTCCTTCTCTTGCATAATCAAAGTCTCCATTTTTCATAGTAAATTTAACCCCAAGGTCAACTAAAAAATTTATTGCATCTTTGGACATATCTACCATTTTTTCAACAGCTTGCAAATTATTTTTGTAGTGACCTGCCTTCATTGTATCTTCAATAAAAGCTTTTCTGTCAGATTCATCTTTTAACACATTTATACCACCTTGAGCGAGATATGAATTTGAATCTTCTAACTTTTTCTTGGTCACAATGGCAATTTTATAGTTTTTGCTTAATTCTAAGGCTGTGCTAACCCCTGCCAATCCTGATCCAACTATTAAAATGTCATATTTTTTCATCTTATGCACCTAGCTCCAACATTCTTTTTAGCGGTATTAAAGCTCTCTTACTAATTTCCTTATCTACTTCGACTTGATTTTCATTATTTTTAATTGCTCTAATAACCTTATCAACAGTTAGCTTTTTCATATCGTTACAAATTGCTTCTTTTTTCAATTTTCTTAAATTAATATTTGGATATTTTTTCTTCAACTCAGTAAAAATTCCTTCCTCTGTAACAACTAATACATCATCATACTTACCTGATTCCTTTATAATAGCCTTTGTAGATCCTATAAAGTCAGCTAAGTCTAAAATTTCTTTTCTACATTCAGGATGAGCTAAAATTTTAACCTTTCCCTTATAAGCTCTCACATCATTAACATCTATCTCATCGTGAACAGGACAACAACCATCATTTAAAATAACATTTTTATTTGGCAAAGATTTTTTTATGTAGTTGCCAAGATTTTTATCTGGTACAAAAAATATATTTTTTTCCTTTAATTTATTTACAATTTTTGCAGCATTTGAAGATGTCACACAAATATCTGAATAAGCTTTAATTTCAGCAGTAGAATTTATATAGGTTACAACTGCCAAATCCTCATACTTTTCTCTCATCTCTTTAATTTTTTCGACACTTATCATGTGTGCCATGGGGCAATCTGCTCCGATATCTGGCATCAATACAGTTTTACTTGGATTTAAAATTTTTACACTCTCGCCCATGAAGTAAACTCCTGCCATAACTATTGTCCTTTTCTTGAGCTCAGTTGCCTTTTGAGCTAGAAAAAAAGAATCTCCTATGTAATCAGCTATGGCTTGTATGTCTTCATTTACATAATAATGTGCAAGTATAACTGCGTCCCCTTCTTCCTTTAATTTTTTTAATTTTTCTAATTTTTCATCAAAATTTAACTTTTCTAAATCTTTCAATTTTATCCTATCTCCTAATAAATTTTGAATAAAATTATATTACAAAAGCTAAGATTAGACAAGTCAAGTGTATATACAGTTAAATTTATAAATAAAAATCCATAGCGTAGATGGTAGTTTTGACTTTGCGGTCCGAATAACCTTTTTTACTAGCTACTCCTCAAAGTTGCTTTTTGTTTACCGCTTGCAATTTTTACTCGCTAACTCTTAAATGGGGCTGTGTTATCCATTGTTATCTGAGCACTCAATTCATCTTCCTTGAGCTGATTCTAAATATACTCTTTTATTGCTTTTGTGTTCCTGTATTCTGTGTCTATATAATATCCTCGACACCAAAATTTTCTTCCTATTGTATTTATATTTTAAGCTGTCCCATTTTTCATATATCATTATGCTACTTTTCCCTTTTAAAAATCCAATAAAACTCAATATGCTTAACTTTGGTGGTATTTCTAGTAATATGTGTCCATAATTGGCGTATATAAATCAATGTTGGCGAGATTAATATCGCCATTTTACTAAATTTATGTATGATAAATCAAAAATGGCGACATTAAAACACTATCAACCCTCTATCGTCATAAACCGATTCACTTGTATCATTCCCACATTTTATCGCCTATCAAAAGCCATAATTGTAGCGATAACTCCGACTATCTTTTCTGTGGTTTTTTCTTTGTCTGTCTTTATATTTCCAGCAGGATCAGTTCGTATAAAGATATTATTCATCATCCACCTTAGAACTGGATGACCTCAATGGCAATTTTTCTTTCAAGTATAAGTTTCATTAATTCTTTTGTCGGTGATAAGTCAAGACCTCCATAGCAAACTCTACCTTTGATAATTTTAGATTGAGAATTTTTTTATGTTTTTACTATAAAAAATATATGGTTTAAGCTGTAAGACATAACCCATATATCATTAATTTTGGCTCTATAATATCTGTTGGGGAGCAAATCTCTAACAGACATTTTTATGTAAAAAATTTGCAAAAAAAATAGGCCTAAGCCCTATGTACAATAATTTAAATTATTAATAATAAAATTTGATTTAAATCAATTATTTTGATGGCTATTTGCCAAATCTCTCAAGAGCATTTTTCAGCTCGACAATTGCTTCATTTAACTCTTCCATCTTTTTCTCTAGCCTCACCAAGAGATAACAAGAAATTGCAATGGGAAATCCTATATTTGAAATAGTTGAGATTAATTCCTCCATAATCATATTTCCTTTTCAGTTGTAGTGATCATAGTTGCACCACTATAAGATTTTAAAGGACCAGCTTTTCCCATAACTAATCCGTTGTCTACAATGTCACTTCCAACGAGATCAGTTTGTGCCTTGGACACATTTTCGCTGGGATCTGAAATATTCAGATTGTATTTGTTCCCATCATTGTCTGCAAGTTTTAGTCTTAAATTTCTTTTAATATCCATAAATTCTCCTTCCTTCAATAACAAATTTACAACTTACACAAAATAATTAAGCTTCTTCAGCTAGAGATTCTTCAACAACTTTTACAGTGCCAGCAAGATCTCCTTCTACTAATTTTTTAAGATCAATAGAAAGTTTTAAAAGATTTTCATTATTAGCATTAGGACTTATATCTCTAACAGTAATACTTCTTCTCTTAACTTTGCCAGTAGAATCATCTGATACAACAGTTCTAAGTTTGCACTTAGTTTCTAAAGTTTTAACAGCCATTATTTTCACCTCCTATTATGTATATAGAAAAAAAGGTGAAAAGTTACTATCCTAATTTTAAAAAAGTTCAAAAATTTTTTAATTACAAACTTTCTTTGAACTTCCACCACTTTTCCCAATTATTTGCACTCATAGAACGAGGACAAATCTTGTGTGACGCATCAAAATGACGCACAACTTTACTTAGGGGAATATTGTAAAAATCCATAAGAAATCTAATTACCTTTCTAGCATTTTCAAGTGCCTTCTCATAATCACCATCACTATTTACACAAATCTCAACACCAATAGAATTATTATTTGTAATTCCATACTTTCCATGCCCATCTCCACAGTGCCAAGAAACATTAGTAGTTTCAACAGTTTCAACTATCCTTTTGTCATCTACAAAATAATGAGCAGAAGCATTTCTATTTCCACCATTAAAATACTTATAATGATTAATAGCATCTGCCCCAAAATTAGTATTTCCTGTGTCATGCACAACAATAAAAACAGGCTTCACCATGCCACGTCTTGGCACAAAATTAAACTTAATAAGTTTCTTTTCAACTAACATAAAAACCTCCTAAATTAATCATAATAAACACCTACAAACTTCTTCATATTTTCTATGGCCTTTGACTTTAGATTTACCACAGTCCTCACAGAAATACCAAGAAAATCTGCAATCTCAGAAAGACTCATCCTCTCATAATAAAATAATCTCACAACAAGACCTTGCCTTGGACTAAGATAATTCATCGCATCTCTTAAAATCCCCTCCCTCTCCCTATAAATATAATCTCCTTCAATGTCTATGCCACTGTCTAGAGTATCAAATACAGTAATTTCACCTTCCTCACTATTATCATTTTTTACCTCGCTCTCTCTTATGTCATTTTCCACATTTAAAAGATACTTATATGTATCAAGATAAAAATATTTGAGATTTAACTTTACAAAATGCAAAAAATTGCTCTTGTGGTTAAAAGTTTCAATAGAAAAAAGTATCATTGCTCTTCCGTCAGAATAGAGATCCTCATATTCCCTTTTAATAGGGCAATATTTTTTTATTGACGATTTAATTAGTGGATCTAGCATGTTTACAAGTTTCACCTTTGATCTCTCTTCCCCAACAAGAGCAGAATTTAGCACTCTGTTAAAATCTTCATAACTATTATTCTTCATTTAATGCCTCCTTATTGTTAATGTAATTTTATTATAAAACTTTTGTTTTACTTTGTCAAACATATATTTAAACTTATTTTTAATAAATTACATATAAGTTAACTTACAATTATCCCCTATAAGAATTTGATTATATGTCTAGAGTCAATTTAACAATAAGTGCGAAAGAAAAAGATAAGTATTTATTTAATAAAGGAGTTAACGAATTAGATTAAATACATCTGTAACAATTAATATGTTTATAAAAAAAAAGTTTATAAGAAAATGTGTCAAATCTTATAAACTTTATTATATATTTTAATTATGTAAAAAAAAGAAAAACCCAAGGTTTCCCTCAGGTTTTATCTTTGATTTAAAAAATCATTAAGCTTCTTCAGTTACTATAACTTCTGATGTTTGAGCATCAGCTGGAGCTTTTTCAAAAGTAACTTTAATTTTTACTTGTTTTTGTACATTATCAAAGCTTTCTACTTCATATTTTGCAGTTACTCCATCTTTAAGTTCTTTATCAACTATAGCCTTTACTTCAGCTTTTGCCTTATCTTGAGTTAAAGTATCTTTTGCAACCTTAACATCTGTTAGTTTTGCATCAGCTGCATCTTTAACTGCTTTGATTTGTTCTGTATATTCTTTTTTAACAGCTTCTTCCTTTGTATCAACAAATCCTTTAACTCTATCTAAAGCTTCTTTATAAGATTTATCAACGCCTTCCCATTCAGTCTTATCTTCAAATTTAAGATCATCAATCATTTTTTGAATTTTTTCTACTGATTTCTTTGCATTATCAAAATCTTTGTTAACTGATTCTTGATCTGGATATTTTGCATCAAGTTTCTTGATTGCATCTTTAATATCTTGAACATTTCCAGCTTTTGACTTAGGTTTGATTGGAGTTTCTTTTTCATCATTTAATCTAAAGTCATAAGCTCTAACATTGTCATCATGTTTTTTGTTTTCAGCTTTAAAGATAACTTCCTTGCCTACATAGTCTTTTAATACAGTAGCAAGTTCTTTGTCAACTTTGTAAGTCTTAGTAGTCTTGTTAAGATCTTTATCCCAATTGTCAGATTCAACCTTAATTTCTACTTCTTTTTCTCCAACCCATTTGATTGTTCCTACAACAGTGTGTCCTTCAATTCCATTAACAACATTAAGAACTGATCCAGATTCATCAAATTTGTCTTCGATATATTTAGATGGTTCGAAAATAGATACTGCATCTATATCTCTTGCATTCTTATCGTTAGCTGCAAATTGTAGATAATCTCCTTTTTCAAGGTCTTTATATTGTTTTGCATTGAAGATGTCAGCGTCTCCTACATAAAGAAGAGTTTCGTTGTCAAATCTATCAATTACTTTGATTTCATCATTGTCAAATACTTTTTCTACTTTAACTACTGGATAGTCTTTAGTTTCGCTGTGATCGATTATTTTTTCAATAGCATCACCACGAAGTTCTATAACGTCATACTTGTCACCATAGTTTAGTGGGAAGTGTGCTTTGTTAAGAACATTATCTCTGTCATAAAGTTTACCGTCTACGTCTTCAAGTGTATTTGAGTATTTAGAAGAAGAATCTTGAACTACTCTGTAACGATCTCCATCATTATCTTTAGATACTACGTTAAATACGATAACTCTAGCTGTGTTTCTTTCAGAATCATATCCTTTTACAGCTGATTTGTGATCATCTGTGTCGAATCCAGCGTATACGTTAGCGATTTTGTAATCGTCTTTGTAGTTGTGGAAACCAATTAATGAAAGTGCTTCGTTAATGTCTTTAACTTCTCTCATAATGTTGTTATAAGGGTTAGCTACATAAACTTCAGTTTTGTCATTAATTTTTAATTCTCTTATTAACTTTTCTTTAGCATCAAAGAATTTGATGTATTTACCTTTTGTTGCACTTGAGTTTAATTTGATTGTAGCGTAAGCTTTGTTGATGTCTTTTTGTTTAACATCTTTCATTGTTACGATGTCTTTGTAATAATCAGTTTTTACAGTTGCATCTGCTACGCCTTCCCAGATGTTATTG
The DNA here is from genome assembly GCF_900106515.1 of Peptoniphilus lacydonensis. Taxonomy (GTDB): domain Bacteria; phylum Bacillota; class Clostridia; order Tissierellales; family Peptoniphilaceae; genus Peptoniphilus_A; species Peptoniphilus_A lacydonensis. The sequence goes on along the minus strand of NZ_FNWF01000003.1, from coordinate 1,258,176 downwards.
TCTTCATCTAAAAGACCGTTGTGGTTACTTTTAGCTAAGTCTTCTGGGTTACCAAGTTCAAGGATGTGAGTTACTTCGTTTTTATCATTAGTAAGAATTCTTACTAGAGATCCTTTGTAAAGATCAAGATTGTCAACAGTATTTACTTTAACGATTTGTTTTCTACCATTGTCGCCATCTACGATAACTGTATCGCTTGTGATTTTGTATTCTTTGTCTTTATCTTGGTTAAGAGTAAGTTTGCTATTAGTTAGGTTAGAAACAATACCTCTAGTTTCGTTAGAAGGTGTTCTCTTGAATTCTTGCATTTTGTAAAGAGCATTGTAAATCATAGTGAATGCATCTGCTCTGTTAGCTGCTTTGTTAGAATCTGCAATTGTTACATCGTCAAGAATTCCAAGTTGTGCTGCCCAAGTCATCCAAGAAGATGCCCAAGTAGCGTTTTTAACCATATCAGCTGTTAAATCTTCTTTTGCAAGAACTACTAACATTTTAGCAAGTTCAGCGTAAGTTACATCATTTTCTGGTTTGAATGATCCATCAGGGTATCCTGCTAGCATTGCAATTCCGTTAGCATCAGATGGTACTGTTGTACCTACTGTGATAACTCCGTTAGCCCAGTGTTCTGGTTTAACGTCATTGTATACTTGCATTGATCCTTGTAATTGTTTTGATAATTCTTCATTACCATTAGCTAGTACAAGTAATCTTGTGATTTCGGATCTCTTGATGTTTTTATCAAGTCCGTAGTTTCCATCTTCGTAGCCTTCAACAAGTTTTTTGTCGATAATGTATTGGATTTTGTTATCTTTTCCAACTACTTTTTCAACTTTTTCTTTAGATTCTGCTTTAGCATCATCTTTTTTTGTTTCAGCGGCGAAGACACTTGTGAATGATCCTAGTACCATTACTAGTGCTAGTACTAGAGAAATAATTTTCTTGTTCATTTGTCTTTCGACCTCCTTAAAAATTTTGTAGATTCTACAAAAGTCTTAAACTTTTGTCGCCGAGACTGAACTATCTCGACTCAGAGGTGACAAATAAATATCGCCTTATTTCGGTTTTATTTAGTTGTCATGTTCCTCTTATGTTTCTATTATACACTAGAAAGTTCTTTTGTAAAATTACAATTACATTACATAAACGAAGTTCGTGAAATTCTTTTGAAATATTATGTAGCAATTGTTTTTACTGAAACATCTTCTAGCCCCAATAGAAAGGTCTTGCGACCGTATGTAAAATTATAACAAAGGGGTTACATTTTTGCAATAAATTTTATTTTTCACTTTTATCTTATTTTTATATCTATTGTATTTATCTTTTTATCCATATTATTTTTTGCTTTATAAGATTTTTTTCTATTTCTATTAAGCTGAATACAATTTTAGTACTTTGGGCATAAAAAATAACCTCGCCACTGCAAGGTTATCTTCTCTTATTATTTTTCTTTCTACTTTTTTTTCTTCTTTTTCTCGACTCCAATATATTTTTACTCTTAGAAATAGTGTAAGTGTTTGAGATTAAGTTAAGCACATTGCAGAATATTATAATCTTTATCATAAACACATTTGGTATAAAAAATCTCGTCATAATGGTGAAACTCATTATGGTAAACAAATCTACAAAGTACTCCAAATACATTATTTTTGAAAATATTGTGTTCTCTGAAAATCTCAAGTTAAAGCGAAGTACATTTATAAAAAATAAAAACATGACAAAGGTGTATGTCATTTCTGAAATGTCAATACTCGCTGTTATTATATAGATTTGGAGCATAAAGTACATAGAAAAGTTTAAAATTAAAAATCCCATTTGATACTTTTCAAATTTTAATTCAACTGATTCATATAAGTTATCTATGTCCCAATCTTCTACTAACGCTTTTAAAATTTTTGTTGCTTTTATTTTTTCACATATCCACGATGGTAAAAGGCTAAGTGCAAATATATTTACTACTATTTTCTTTAGAAGTTCAAAGACATCTGTCTTTATAAATCTGTTGAAGTAATTTAGGATAAATAATATTATTCCTATTGCAGCTGAAATTGTGAGCATCTTCAAAAAAGACCTAAAGAGTTCATAATTTTTGCCACTTAAAAGAAATTTGCCACCTTCTGTGTATGTGTCTGCAAATTCGTAGGGATTTCCCATTTTATTTAGTTCTTTTTTTATGTCATCTTCTGTGTAAATTTGCGGAAGTCTTTCTCTTAATATTTCTAAAAAGTCATCCTCTGCCATTTTTTGTTTGTCATAGGGAATGTATCTCTTGAGATAATAAATATATCTATCGACAAGTTCATGTTCTTCTAATTTCATAAAATCATCCTCAAATATATTATAAATTAAATAAAGGTTCTTTTAAATGAAGAAGTTATTTATTTTCAACTTTATATTCTATATTTTCTTATCTTATTTCAAAAGATAAAAATTTCAAAATAAAAAAGCCCTGTTTCCAGAGCCTTTGATTTTATTAATTAATCAAGCACATATACTTTTACATTTCTTCTTCCAAAATTATTTGCTTCTCTATTGGAGCCATAGAATAAATCAATTCTATTTCCTTTTATTGCTCCGCCAGTATCTTCTGCCGTTGCATAGCCATAACTTTGGAATCCATCCATAGATTCAATGTATAATTTTGATCCAAGAGGAATTACTTTTGGATCTACTGCTACTGATCCAACTCTTGCACGAGTTCCCGTTGCAGTTGTTGATCCTGCTGTTGGATCGTAAGCTGTCGCTTGCATCACTATTACTTTTTTTGCAGATTTACCATTAGGTGCTGCTGGTGCTTTTCTTGTTCCTACTTCAGCTACTTCTTTTACAGGTTCTTTTGTAATTTCACTTTTCAAAACTTCTGATGATTCTAAAGCTCCATTTACATAAGTATTTTTTACAGTTTCAGTTTTTTCTCCAGCTTTTCCCTCTGTTATTATATTTTTTTCTCCTTCTAACATTTCATTGTTTTCACGAGTTTCTGTTTCAAAAGGAATTTCTACTTTGTTTTCTACATTTTCTTCTTCAACTCTATCAATTTTTATTTCCATTCCTTCTGTTGCTATTTCGTCAAGAGAAACGGAAACTCTGTCAAGTTTATTTAATTTTATATTTAAATTTTCAAGTACATCTGAAACTGTGTATCCACTTGTTTCTGCAATGAGTGTCTTGTTTCCATCTTTTATATGATAAGATTTTGGTGAAGTTATAACTATTTTAGTATCCTTTGTAATCTCTTCGTCAACTGCTGGACTAACTGAATCTTTATTTGTCACAACTATTCCTTCTTTTTTCAAAAAGTCGCCCACTGTCTTTTCATATGTAAACACTGTTTTAGTATTTCCATTGATATCTAGTTCTACGTCACTACCTAGAGCTGTATTAAAACCCATTGTCAAGACTGATACAAGCACTAGGGCAATTAAAATAAATTTCGCATTTTTAAAAATGTTCTTTCTATTCAAAAAATAACCTCCATAATCGTTACAATTTTGTAAATTTTGTTACTTTTTTGTAACCTCTTTCAACCTCATAAAAGTATATTAGAAAATCCTTCTTTTGTCAATTTTTTGTTACTTTTTTGTAATTCTTCTACAAAATCGCTAAATTAAGCTATTCTTTTTATCTGAATTTTTATAAATATTTCAAAATAAAAATATAAAAAACTCTAAACGTTGAAATTTAGAGTTTTTGTATCCTGTATTACATTTATATTACAATTTTAATTTTTTATATTGTCTTTATTTTAATTTTTATTTTATAGAGTTTATTTTTTTAATTTTTCAACAAATCGTCTTGCAACTTTTGCCGTAAATCCCCAGATTACTTCGCCATTATATTCATAGAAGAGAACTTCTTCTCTTCCTCTTTTAAATTTGTAATTTTCTCCATTTGGTATCAAGTGATAGGGGAAGTCTTCACTTCTATTTACATTTAAATTTAAATGATAGGACTTTGGCTCATTCTCTATGAAAAATTTCAGTGGGACTGTAAAAACTTTATCAACTTCATCCTTTGAGGGATTTATTTCATAGAAATCTCTTTTTATTTCACCTGAAAAAGTATATATAATTGCAGAATATGGATTTACAAGAAAATCCCCCTCTGAGTAAACTTCTACTTCATTTTCTTCTATTAATAGTTCCTCGCAAGTTTCTCTTATAGCAGCTTTTTCTGGAGTTTCTCCTTTTTCAATGCGGCCTCCTGGAAAAGAAATTTCTCCAGGCTGATTTCTAAGAGTTAAGGCTCTTTTTTCAAATAGAAGGTGCACATCGCCCTTTCTCTTTATTAAAAGAATCATGACGGAAAAGGAATTTTCAATATCTATGGGAGATGGTTTTTGGTTTTTTAGTTTTGATTTTATTTTCATAAGTTTAAAATCAATGTCAAAAGCCATTCTCTAACTCCTTCATAAAGTCTTCTACTGAATAAATTTTAAATCTATCTAGATTTTTCCTCTCTCCTTCTCTTTCCAAGAGTCTATATAAAAGTTCATCGTATTTAAAATTGTCTGGAAGGTCAAATTCTTCTGCTACTTTGGGAGCATGTTCTTCAAAAATTTTTCTCACAACTTCACTTTCAGAACTTTCAAATCTGTCTTTTAACATCCTGTAAATATATTTTAAACTGTCTTCTTCCGATACTGGTTTTATATAATAATATTCTCCCTTCAAGCCTTTTACCTCTCTAAAGGCATCAAAATATCCAATTTTTATAAGCTCATCAGATTTTTCTTTATTAAAATCCATGCTTGAGCCAAGTTTTTTACTTGGTTTTATTATATATTTTGCCTTAATTTCATTTCTAGGCGGACTATTGTGAAGTCTTATTACAACGGCATCCATTTTGGATTTGTCAATCATATCAACTGGAGCTTGTGAGGCAAATCCTCCGTCCAAAAAATATTTTCCATGAAGTGGTTTCATCTTAAATAAGGGAAGATAACAAGATGCAATTATATAGTCCTTTAAAAGTCCTTCTTCAATATCTTCTTTAAATAGTTTTTCAACTTTAAAATCAGATACATTCACAGTGCAAAGTCCAAAATCTATACTAGAATTTCTAAGCTTATCTTCATCTATATATTTATCCACTAACCTAAAAAGTGGATAGGGTGACTTTTTAATTTCAGGAATTTTTATATCGTGATCTTTTAACTTTTGAACTATTTTATCTAGAAGGGCCTCATTTTCTTCTGCTTCTTTCACTTCGTCTTCAAAGGATTCAAAATCGAGGTTCTTCCAAAGATTAAAGCATCTAAAGGCATCTCCTTGAGAAAACATTGCACCATTAAAAGCACCAATGCTTGTTCCCACAATTTTGGAAAAGTTAAATCCCATTTCCATAAGGGCAAAATAAGCTCCCACTTGGTATGCTCCCTTTGCCCCTCCACCTTCTAATACTAAACCCCATTCTTTCATTTTGCACTTCCAAGTTCAGATGTACAATGTGGACATCTTGTTGCATCAATTGCGATTTTAGATTTACAAAATGGACAAGTTTTTTCTGTTGGCTCTTCTGTTTCTTCTTCTTTAAACATATTAGTCACTTTAGTGATTTGTTTTACCATTATAAATATGACAAGTGCAATAATTAAAAAGTCAAATACAGATTGCAAAAATATTCCATATTTTACTTCTGCTGTGCCAACTTTTACACTTAGATCAGAAAAATTGACTCCTCCAATTAAAATTCCAATAAGTGGCATCAAAATATTCTCAACAAGACTTGAAACTATTTTTCCAAAAGCACCACCTATTATAACTCCAACTGCCATGTCCATTACATTTCCTTTTGCAATGAACTCCTTAAATTCTTCAGCAAATCCTTTCATCTTTTCCTCCAATCTTGTTCTAAATTTGTTTTAGTTTTATATTATTTTTTTTGATTAATTCTAAAGCATAGTCATCAACTCTATAAGCTTCTTTGTAGATTATTTCTGAAATTCCTGCTTGTATAAGTGCCTTTGTGCAATTTAAGCATGGAAAATGTGTCACATAAGCTTTTGCCCCTTTAACAGAAATCCCTTCTTTTGCACAATACAAAAGTGCATTCATCTCTGCGTGTATAGTTGCAATGCAGTGTCCGTCACGCATAGTGTGCCCCACTTCATCGCAATGAGGATTTCCTGTGACAGATCCATTATATCCTGTTGAAATAATTCTATTGTCAGAATTTACGAGAACACAACCTACAAAGGCACGATCACAAGTAGACCTTGTAGCTACCATTTTAGTTATCTCCATAAAATATTCATCCCAAGATTTTCTCATTTTGCCTCCTTTGCAAGTTTGTCCACAAGTTCATTGTACTTAACTCCTGTGTGTGCTTCTACTTTTATAAATTTTACTTCTAATTTATCTTTTATTTCGTCATAAAATTTTTTATAAAAAATAGTTCCTTCTTTGTTTGCCTTCCAATATCCAAGAGCCCACGACCTTATGCCTTCATAATCATAATGAAGATAAATCTTTCTCTTTCCAATTGATTCTGCAAATTCCATGGCACGCATTGCACCTTTTATCTCTCCAGATACATTTCTCATTTTTGAATCCTCAAAAAATCTTTTGGAAAAAGAATATTCTTCCTCATCATTGTACATATATACCCCATAAGAGTGGCTTTTATCAGAATTTCTATAAGAACCATCTACATAGGCAATTAGCTCGTCATCTTTTGCTATTTCTCTTTTTGCCTCTTCTTTTTCATTTATAAAGCTTCTTGCATCTTCTAATTTAGAAAACTTTTTAAAACTTGCACCTTTAAAACCTGCAACTTCTTTCTTACACTCATCCCAAGTTTTGTAAATTCCAGGATTTCTTCCAATTCTTACTGCGTAATAATTCATATTCACCTCAAAAACTTTGTCATTTGTCAACTTTGTCTACATATTATATAATTAGAAGTAATTATAAGTCTAGAGTTTTGGAGGTAAAAATGAATAAAGAACAATTTGACAGAATGAAAAATGGAAAGGGATTTATAGCAGCGCTTGATCAATCAGGTGGTTCTACACCAAAAGCACTTTTAAATTATGGGGTAAAAGAAGATGCTTATTCTAATGAAGAAGAAATGTTTGAATGCGTACATGAAATGAGAAAGAGAATTATAACAAATGAATCTTTCACATCCGATAGAATTTTAGCTGCAATTTTATTTAAAGTCACTATGAATTCAAAAGTTTCTGACAAATACACTGGAGATTATCTTTGGGAAGAAAAACATATAGTTCCAATTCTAAAAATCGATGAAGGGCTTGATGAATTAAAAGATGGCGTTCAACTTATGAAACCTTTTAAACACATTGACGAACTTCTAGAAAATGCAAAAGAAAGAAATATTTTTGGAACAAAGATGCGTTCTGTTATAAAGGAATTAAATGAAGAGTCTATTAAACGAGTTGTAGAACAACAATTTGAATATGCCATTAAGATTTCCAACGCAGGCTTTGTGCCTATAATTGAACCAGAAGTTGATATACACGCAGAAAAGAAAGCTGAAATAGAAGAAATACTTAAAAAATATTTAATTGAAGGTCTTAAAAAACTTGACAAAGAAAATTATGTAATGTTTAAATTAACCCTTCCTGAAAAAGAAAATCTTTATGAAGATTTATATAATTATGGCCAAACAGTTAGAGTTGTAGCACTTTCTGGTGGATACTCAAGAGATTTTGCAAATGAAAAACTTAGAAAAAATAAAAATGTAATTGCATCTTACTCAAGGGCTTTGACAGAAGGACTAAATGTAAATCAAAATGACGAAGAATTTACAAAAACTCTTGATGATTCAATTGAAAAAAACTATTCTGCATCTGTTGAAAAATAATTAATAAATTATTAATAGTAAAATAAAAAACTTATTTTTAATCTCCATTTTTTTGGAGATTTTTTACTATCCAAAAACAGTTTTACTTTTTTAAAATTCTAATTCCTGCAATATAGATTATTATTGACTTTGGTTATTCATTGTTATAAACTATTGCATAGATAATGTTCTTTATCTATGAGTGCTGACCGCTCATCAAATGTTTTATTTTTGCTAGTGGAATTTTAATAATTTTCGCTAATTTACAATCAACTTTTTGATAACCGGGGTTCTCAATTTGGATACTGTCCGCTAGTTGACTTTTGTCAATGACCGGGGTTCCTCTGTAAATTTATCATTTTTTATTTATATGGAGGTTATTTTATGAAAAAGTACCAATTAGATGTACCTACGCCACATTCTTATACTTATGTGACAAAAAATATTCCCAATGTAACAGTTGAGCAAAGAGAAAGAGCTCTTAAAGCTACTCACTACAATGAATTTGCCTTCCCTGCCGGAATGCTAACTATTGATATGCTTTCTGACTCTGGCACAACTGCCATGACAGATTCTCAATGGTCTGCTATGTTTTTGGGCGATGAATCTTATGGAAGAAATAAAGGTTATTATGTTTTATTAGACACTTTTAGAGATGTCTTTGAAAGAGGCGATGATCAAAAGAGAATTATCGACCTTATAAGAACTGATTGCACTGATGTGGAAAAACTAATGAACGAAGTCTACCTTTGTGAATATGAAGGCGGCCTTTTTAACGGTGGTTCTGCTCAAATGGAAAGACCTAATACTTTTATTATTCAACAAGGTCGTGCTGCTGAATCAGTTTTATTTGAACTTGTAAAAAAGATTTTAAATAGTAGAGAACCTGGAAAAACTTATACTATTCCTTCAAATGGTCACTTTGACACTACTGAGGGAAATATTAAACAAATGGGCTCTATTCCAAGAAATCTTTACAACAAAGAACTTTTGTGGGAAGTTCCTGAAAATGGTCACTATGAAAAAAATCCATTTAAGGGCAACATGGACACAAAAAAATTAGAAGAACTAATCGAAAATTTAGGGCCTGAAAATATTCCTCTAATTTATACAACTATTACAAATAACACTGTATGTGGTCAACCAGTTTCTATGGCAAATCTTAGAGAATGTTCAAGAATTGCTCATAAATATGACATTCCTTATATGTTTGATGCCGCAAGATGGGCAGAAAACGCTTACTTTATCAAGGTAAATGAAGAAGGTTATGCTGACAAATCTATCCCAGAAATTGCAAAAGAAATGTTCTCTTATTGCGATGGATTCACTGCTTCTCTTAAAAAAGATGGACACGCAAATATGGGTGGAGTTTTGGCTTTTAGAGATAAGGGTTTATTCTGGAAAAAATTCTCTGACTTCAACGAAGATGGATCTGTTAAGACAGATGTTGGAATTCTTTTAAAGGTTAAACAAATTTCTTCATATGGAAATGATTCCTATGGCGGAATGAGTGGTAGAGATATTATGGCTCTTGCCGCTGGTCTTTATGAAGCATCTAAATTCGACTATCTTGATGCTCGTGTTAAACAATGTGAATATCTTGCTCAAGGTTTTTATAAAGCCGGAGTCAAAGGAGTTGTGCTTCCTGCTGGTGGTCACGGAGTTTATATAAACATGGATGAATTCTTCGACAACAAGAGATCTCCAGAAACTTTTGCTGGTCAAGGTTTTTCTGTTGAGTTAATTAGACGTTATGGAATTAGAACTGCAGAACTTGGCAATTATTCTATGGAATACGATCTAAAAACTCCAGAACAACAAGCAGAAGTTGCAAATGTTGTTAGATTTGCAGTAAATAGAAGTCAACTTTCTAAGGAACATATGGATTATGTAATTGCCGCTGTCAAAGCTCTTTACGAAGACAGATCTACTATTCCTAATATTAGAATAGTTAAGGGAAAAGATCTCCCTATGCGTCACTTCCACGCATTCTTAGAAACTTACGAGCCTTCTGAAGATGAAAAATAATTAGCATAAAATTTAATCAAAAATAATTTCATTGTAAAAATTAAAATATTGTAAAGTTTAAAACTTATGCCCCTTCCAACAAAGGTGGGGGCATCACTATACTACCCAAAAGGAGAAAATTTATGGAAAGCAATTTAAAAACTCGTGATGGTTTTCAAAGTAAATGGGGTTTTATACTTGCGTGTATAGGCTCTGCTGTAGGAATGGGCAATATTTGGAGATTTCCTATAATGGTTTCGACCTATGGCGGGATGACTTTTTTAATACCATATTTTATTTTTGTAATACTTATAGGATCTACTGGCGTAATTTCTGAAATGGCACTTGGAAGATCAGCAGAAGCTGGCCCAGTTGGTGCCTTTGGAAAATGCACCAAGCTTAAATGGAATAATAAAAAAATTGGCGAAATAATTGGACTTATCCCTGTCCTTGGTTCTCTCGCTCTTTCAATAGGTTACACTTGTGTAATGGGTTGGATTTTTAAATACACATACTTATCCCTATCAGGTAAACTTTATAAAATGGGACAAGATATGGACTTGATAGGTTCTACTTTTGGTGAAACTGCTTCAGCAGGCGGTGCAAATCTTTGGATTGTAATAGCTATAATAGCAAGTTTTGCAATTATGGTTATGGGAGTTTCTAATGGAATTGAAAAGGCAAACAAATTTATGATGCCACTATTATTTATTTTATTTGTCGGACTTGCAATTTACATAATAACTCTCGAAGGTGCAAATGATGGATATAAATATATTTTTACAGTTGACCCCAAAGGATTAAAAAATCCAAAAGTTTGGATATTTGCTTTTGGACAAGCTTTCTTCTCTCTTTCAGTTGCAGGAAGTGGAACCGTTATATATGGGTCTTATCTCAGCAAAAAAGAAAATATACCATCATCAGCTAGAAATGTAGCTGTTTTTGATACAATTGCAGCTCTACTAGCAGCTTTTGTAATTATCCCAGCTATGGCAACAGCCAATGCTCCTCTTGATACAGGCGGTCCAGGACTTATGTTTATTTTTTTAGTAAATGTATTCAATGGAATGCCCTTTGGAAGAATTATTGGGATAATATTTTACATTTGCGTATTATTTGCAGGAATAAGTTCTCTTATTAATCTTTATGAAACTTCAGTGGCATGTTTGCAAGAACAATTTAATTTATCAAGAGCAAATTCTACAATTATAATTCACGTAATAGGATGTATTGTAGCAATACTTATCCAAGCAATAGTAAGTGGTTGGATGGATTTCATTTCAATCTATATTTGTCCACTTGGAGCTGCTCTTGCTGGAATAATGTTCTTATGGGTTGCAGGAAAAAATTATGCCCTTGACGCAGTAAATGAAGGTTCTGGCAAAAAAATTGGCAGTTGGTATTATCCTCTAGCTAAATATGTATATGTAACAGCCGCTCTTGTGGCTCTTATTGCAGGAGCAATCCTAGGGGGAATTGGCTAATATAATTTTATGCAATATAAAGAAGTGTTGGTTTGTCGCCAACACTTTTATACTTTTAACTTATCTTTTAATTTAAAAATTATCCTTTTTATTTCTAAAATCTATAAATTCATCTAAATCCTTTGCTATGAAGAAAGGATTTATTTTTTTCTCTATTCCAATTGTTGAAGGAAGTGTAATTTTATCCTCTTTTCTCAAATTTTTTACTTCTTCATATTCTTTATCCAAGTCTTCATTAGAAATCACAGATTTTGCAAATTTTAAATTATCAAGAGAGTACTCATGAGCAGCATAAACTTTTGTATTATCATCAAGCTTTTTTAATCTCCTTAGTCCATCGTAGGATGCTTTATAATTTTTTGTAAAAACTCTACCACAACCCGCAAGAAAAAGTGCATCTCCACAAAATAAATTATCTCCCATCAAATAAGAAATGTGTTCTTTCGTGTGTCCACCTGTTAAAATCACTTTAAAATTTTCGCCCAAGAGTTCAAATTCATCGTCATCTTTTAAATTAACATCATTGTACTCTTTAGTTTCAATGGGTCCATAAACTTTTGATCCATATTTATTTTTAAGTTCAGCCACTCCACCCACATGATCACTGTGCTTGTGAGTTAAAAGAATATAATCAAGATTTTTATCTTTCAAATAATTTATTACAGGACTTGCTTCGCCAGGGTCAACTACAATAATTTTATCGTCCTTTTCAATTGTCCAAATATAATTGTCATCAAAAGCTTTTATATAATTAATAAACATATAACACCTCTTAATATAAGTACTCTTCTTTACTAGATTTAAACACTACTTAAAATAATTTAAAAGACAGTGATTTTTCATAGCTTATTTGTTTAAGTTTTTGTTTCTTAATATCTCATTTCTCTAAATAAACTCCATTTCAGTCGTTTTTTGCAGTCGCCCTCTCAGTATGAATATAAAAAAGTAGCCTTATTTTTAAGACTACTTCCTACTCTTATTTAGTTAACTTCTTTATATCCAAATCACTCAAAAATGTTTCCTACTTGGTCACATTTTTGACTAAGACTTGATCCGATTTCTCAGAAATCGTGATAAGTCTTTCCATAGATTTTTGCTCGCCAAAAATCTATGTTCCTTTATTTTTCTGAATAAGGTTCTTCATAGCTTTAGGCTCCCTTCTGTCGCCTTCAGCTTAAAAACCGTTTCAATCGTGACCAGTCACGATTGAAACTACCATTAATTACATCATTCCCATGCCTGGATTCATTGCTGGCATTTCTGGTTCGTCTTCTTTTATATTTGCTACTGCTGCTTCTGTTGTTAATATCATTGATGCTACGCTTGCTGCATTTTGGAGTGCTGATCTTGTTACTTTTGTTGGATCAACTATTCCTTCTTTTTTCATATCTACATATTCTTTTTTATATGCGTCAAATCCAATTCCATTTTCTTTTGTTTTTACTTGTTCTACTACTACTGAGCCTTCTAACCCTGCGTTTTCTGCTATTTGTCTTAGTGGTTCTTCTAATGCCTTCAAGATAATATTTGCACCAGTTTTTTCGTCATCTTCCAATTCGTCAACTACCTTTGATACTGCATCTATTGAATCAATTAATACAGTTCCGCCGCCTGCAACAATTCCTTCTTCTACTGCTGCTCTTGTTGCTGCAAGTGCATCTTCGATTCTAAGTTTTCTTTCTTTAAGTTCAACTTCTGTTGCTGCACCTACTTGAATTACTGCAACTCCACCAGATAATTTTGCAAGTCTTTCTTGTAATTTTTCTGTGTCAAATTCTGAATCAGATTCTTCAATTTGATTTTTAATGTGGCTGATTCTGTTGTCAAGCTCAGATTTTTCGCCATTTCCATTTACTATAACTGTAAGTTCTTTTTCAACTCTAACTTTTGCTGCTGACCCTAGCATATCAATTGTTGCATCTTTAAGATCTTGACCTAGGTCAGAAGAAATAACTTGTCCACCAGTTAAGATTGCTATATCTTGTAACATATCTTTTCTTCTGTCGCCATATCCTGGAGCTTTAACTCCAACAACATTTAATGTTCCTCTAAGTGAGTTTACAACAAGTGTAGCAAGTGCTTCACCTTCAATGTCGTCAGCTACAATTAAAAGTGGTTTTGATTCTTGTAAAACTTGTTCAAGAAGTGGCAAAATTTCTTGAATATTTGAAATCTTTTTATCCGTAATTAAAATATATGGGTCTTCTAATTCTGCAACCATTTTATCAGAATCTGTAACCATATATGGAGATAGATACCCTCTGTCAAATTGCATACCTTCAACTACGTCAAGGCTTGTTCCCATTGATTTTGATTCTTCAACAGTGATTACACCATCATTTCCAACTTTTTCCATTGCTTCTGAAATAAGTTTTCCAACTTGTTCATTAGCAGCAGATATAGATGCTACTTGTTCAATAGCTTCTTTTGAAGAAACTTCTGTTGAAAAGTTTTTGATTTCTTCAACTGCCTTATCAACTGCTTTTTCAATTCCTTTTTGAAGAACCATTGGATTTGCACCTGCAGCAAGGTTTCTCATTCCTTCTCTTATAATTGCTTGTGCAAGAAGAGTTGCTGTTGTAGTACCATCACCGGCTACATCATTTGTTTTAGTGGCAACTTCTTTTAAAAGTTGAGCTCCCATGTTTTCAAATTTATCTTCGCATTCAATTTCTCTTGCAATAGTTACACCATCATTAGTAATAAGTGGCGTTCCATATTCTTTGTCCAAAATTACATTTCTACCCTTAGGTCCAAGAGTAACTTTAACTGTATCTGCAAGAGTATTTATTCCTTTAATTAATCCTTTTCTAGCATCTTCTGAAAATTTAATTTCCTTAGCCATTTTATCTCTCCTTATTCAATTACTGCCAAGATATCTTGGAATTTAATAATTGTGTATTTTTCCTTATCAAGTTCAATGTCATTTCCTGCATATTTTGAAAAAATAACTTTGTCGCCCACTTTTACAAGGCCCTTCATATCTTCATCTGTATCTAGTTTATTTCCTGTTGCAACAACTTCTGCTATATTTGATTCCTCTTTTGCTGAAGAAGGAAGTACAATTCCTGAAGTAGTTGTTTCTTCTTTTTCAATTTTTTTAATGACGATCTTATCATCAAGTGGTCTAAGTTTCATCTATTTCAACCTCCAATAAATAATTAGCACTCATTGTTCTATTCTGCTAACACTATTATAATAACTCAAATAAAAAATTTTTTCAAGTATAAAAACAAAATTAAAATTTAAAATTTTCCACTTCTATTTAGGCAAAAAGAAATTTTCTATGTCAATCTTTTCCAATTCGAGAAGTTTAATTTTTCTATCTATTCCTCCAGCATATCCTGTTAAATTGCCATCTTTTCCAACAACTCTGTGGCAGGGGATTATTATAGAAATTGGATTGTGTGATACTGCACCACCAACTGCTTGAGAAGACATTTTCTTATAATCTTTTTCCTCAACAAGTTTTTGTGCAATACTTTTATAATTTGTAGTCTTTCCATAAGGTATATCAAGTAAAATTTTCCAAACATCTCTTCTAAAGTCTGTACCCATCATGTGAACTTTTGGCGTAAAACTTGGATTTCTCCCAGAAAAATAAATATCAAGATAGTCCTTAGTATCTTTTATAAAATTATTTTCCTTAAAAATAACATCTTCTTTTAAATTTTCTTTAAAATATTTTTGATTCTCAAACCAAAGGCCTGTCAAACCGCATTTATCTGATGCTATTAAAATATTTCCTAATGGAGATTTATAATTATCTAAATATATCATTTTGTCCTCTAAACTTTTTAACTCTTAATCTAATTACTTTATATACTATATAAGATTTAAATTTATAACCATTTTTTGCAGAAAAAATCTGCAGACTTCCCTGCAGATTTTAAGGAGATGGTTTTATGAAAAATATCACCAGTTAATTTATTCACTTTTATTTAGTCTTAGTGTTGTTGTTTGACTTTTTCAAAGCTTCTATTTCTTTTTTAAGAACTTCTACTTCTTTAACTTCTTTTCTTAATGTTTCTATTTCTTTTAATTCTTTCTTAAGATCTTCGATTTCTTTATTAACTTCTAAATTTTGTCCAGCTTTAACCTTAGCATTTTCATCTTTTAATTTTCTAACTTCTTCTCTAAGTTCTCTAATTTCCTTTTCGGAATCGATCTTATTTTGTGTAACAATATTTTCTAGACTTGACTTAGCAAGCTTTTCATTTTCAAATTCCCTTGCAAGATCTTCAACTTCACCTAAGAACTTTTCAGCATCTTTTGCTGTTGCAACTGGAATGTCTTTTAGCTTTTCTGCCAATCTTTCTCTGTAAGCATCCTTATTTTTTTCAACTATATCTATAATTTCTTGAGCCTTTTCTTTGTATTCACTAGAATTTACAAGATCCTTATAAGCTCTTTCAAAATTTCTCATATAGAATCTGAAGAAATCAGAAAAATCTTCTAATGATGCTTCAGTTTCAAGACCATCAATATAATTCCTTTGAGCCTTTAGTGCTGTTTCTTGATTTTTCTTTTCCAAGAATAAATTAAATTCAAGAAGCTTTAATTCAAGTTCAAGATAATTTTCAAGTTCTTTTTTAGACTTTATCTTTTCTCCATCACTTACACCAATAGTTGGCATTTCAAAAATTTTATCCAGAATTCCTTGATAAAAATCTCTTACATCTTTAACTAATAGTTCAGGTCTATTTTTAATAGCTTCTTCATAAAAGTCAATTGATTTCTTAGAATTTTGAACCACTGGTCTTACAAACTTTTCTAAATTGAAGTTTTCCACAATTCTGTAATAACTATCTGGTATCAACTTGTAGAAATACTTTTTAGACATATCAACTAACTCGTCGCTATAAATTTCAAATAATTCAATTAATTTATTTTGTGCTGAAACAATGTCTAAATCTTTATAAAAGTCGCCATAAGCAAGATATAGTCTGTTTAAAAATTCAACATTCTTGTTGTAGTTTTCCATTGATTCCTTATATCCAGGCACTTGATTGAAAAAGTCTTTGAAATTATCTTCAAACTTTTGATTCATTTGTTTATAATCAGTGAAAAATTCCATTGGATTTTTAAAACTATTTACAAACATATCTGGTCCAAAGGATTTGAAATTTCCAAAATTGAAAGATTCCATAAACTTACTATAAGCTTCCTTTTGATTGTCAAAAATATTCTTTTGCATTTCTAACATATCTTCAAAAAAATTTTTATTATCCATTACTTCCTCCTATTTTTAGTTCTTGCATTTAACCATTCCACTTTAAAGTCTTTATTTTTGTTTTGCTTTAGTAGATTATAATATCAAAATAAAATAAGGTCAACTCAAGATTACCTTTTCCTGCGGATTTTACGAAAATTTTACTACTTATTTAATTTTTCTTTATTTTTATTCCTATTTTATTCTTCTTTCATTTCTCTTATTATATTGTTACCCAACTAAATAGATATTATTTATATTTAGTAAGATATTTTAATTAATTCAAACTTTTAGTAAATAAGTTTTCTTTATTAATAAAAAATGTTCATCTTTGTCTGTTTTACAAGCTTCCTTTATAATTTGTGCACACTATGTTATAATGTAAATAAGAAAAATTTTATGTAGGGGAGGACATACATACTATGGAAAAACCTTGGGAGTTTGACGATTTTATATTTGATGGCGATGTTCTAAAAGGAATGACAAGAAAAGGCAAAGACAAAATAAAAGAAAATGGATACTTTGACATGGTAGTGCCTACTGAAGGGCCTGATGGAACAAAAATTAGAGTTATTGGAGAACAATGTTTCTTTAGAAGAAAGCTTAATTCAGTTGTAATTCCAGAAACTGTTGAAGAGATTAAGTATGAAGCTTTTGGCGTAAATAACTTAACTGAAGTTATTATCCCTGATGCTGTTAAAAAGATTGACTCTTATGCATTTTACAGAAATAAATTAACTGATGTTAAAATGCCTAAAGAAGTAGAATACATTGGCGATAATGCTTTTTCTCTAAATCAAATTGGCGAAATTAATATTCCAGACACTGTTGAATTTATTGGAGTTAGTGCTTTCTATAAAAATAATTTAACTGAAGTTAAATTGCCAGAAAACATTAAAAAAATTGACATGTATGCTTTCAGAAAAAATAACATTATGGAAGTAAATGTGCCAGCTGGAATTGAAAAATTTGACGATAGAGCTTTCGAAGAAAATACTGTTGTAAAAAAAGGCTGAAGATTTAAAAAACTTTAACAAAAAACTGTTGCTTTTTTTGGCAACAGTTTTTTTATCTACAAGAACATAGTTAAATAAATAGGAAGATATGTCACATTATTTTCTATCTTTAAATCTTTTGTGTATATTACTATTTTTTCTTTTATTCTATTGGAATATTTGACAGAAAAATTATCCAAAGACTTATGCGCCTTGTATCCAGATGATTTTACTTCTATGGGAGATATTTTTGATTCTTTTGGAATAATAAAGTCGATTTCATAATTTCTCTTTTTTATTTTATCAAGATATGTGTGATAATAAAGTTTGTGACCTTTTGACACTAAAATTTGTGCAACTGCATTTTCATACAAAATACCTAATTTTGATTGTAATTTATCACTTAAAAGTTTTTTATAAATTATATTTTCTGTAAACTCTCGATCTTTAAACATAAGTGACACTAAAAGACCTGTGTCGCTTAAATAAAGCCTAAATTTATTTCTATTTGCCATGCTTGAAAGTCCTACATTGGGATCTAGAACATTGTAAGAAGTTAAAACTGTTTTTGATGATTTCAATTCTGATATTTTCGACATTATACTTTCTTTGTTGCCATTTTTTATGACACTTGTTATTTGATAAGCTGATGAATGCTTGTTAAGTTCGGAAGGTATACTGTCGTATAATTCTGAAATCTGTCCTGTATAATCTATTTTGTAAAAATCTTTTTCGTAAAGTTCTATTATTTCATTTTTTACTCGATCAACCATTTCCAAATTATTTGAACTTATATACTCTTGTACAGCTTGAGGCATTCCTCCTACAAGCATATAAAGTCTAAATTTTCTCATCATATTTCTATTTTGTTCTTGTCCAATAGAAATTTTATTTTTATAAATTTTTTCTAACAATTGTGGAGTTTCTATATCTCCTGTTGCCCATAAAAATTCTTCGAAGTCCATTGGATACATATTAATTTTATGTTCTTCACTTGGTATCAAAATGTTTTCTACATTCTTTTTAATTGATATTAGAGATCCTGTTTCAATATAGTCATATCTTCCGTCTGCTACCAATAACTTTATTGCCTGTCTAGCTTTTGGATTGAATTGAACTTCATCAAAAATTATAAGAGAGTTCTTTTCAACGAGATTAACTCCATACTGCAATTGAAGTTGCAAGAAAAATAATCCAAATCTGATAAATCATTAAATAAATCTCTCACCGAATCTGTAGCATAAGCAAAATCAATCAAAATGTATTTTTCATATTCATTTTTTGCAAACTCTTCTGCGACTGTAGACTTCCCTACGCGTCTTGCTCTTTCTATAAGGAGTGCTGTTTTCGACTTTGAAGAATTTTTCCATTCTAAAAGTTCTCTATATATTTTTCTTCTAAACATAAATCCTCCTTATAAGCCTTATTTTGTAATTCCGCACTTTTTTTAAGTGCAAAACATTACAATCCCGCACTTTTTATATCTTAATAATATCATAATCCCGCACTTTTTTTAAGTGTAAAATATTACAATCCCGCACTTTTTATTTTTTGCAAAATAAAAGACCTCAACTACTTTCGCAATTGAGATCTCTATCTAAATTAAATTTTATTTAATCAGTTTCTATTAAGTTCTACCATTTCACTAAATGTTTCAAGTTGAGTTTTAACTTGACCAAAGTCAGTCATTTGTTGATCGTAACCCATTTTGATTAGTGGAATACCAGCTTTTTCGTAAGCTTTTTTAAGTGATGGATATTCCATTTCTTCTGTGTCATTAAAAGTCATCATAAACAATAGACATCCATCTGCATCGTTATTTACTGCTAAGTCAACAACATATTTTGGTCTTTTCCAAATATCTGGATCGTAAAGAATTGGATCTTCGTCCATTCTTGCAAATTGATCTGCAAGAGCCATATATGGATCTTCAATTGAAGTATCAACATCAACTTTTAGTCCTCTTGATTCACTTGCAACATCATCTGCAACTACGCAAATGTTAAATTTGTCAAGAACTTCAAGAAGTGCTGGGTTATCTGTAATTATACCAGATGTAACAACTCTTGGTCCCTTGCATTCTTCTTTTGGCATAGCTTTTAGAGCTTCAATTAGTTCTTTAAGCATCTTGTTGTGTTCATCTTTTAGCATATAATATGAAGATTTTAATACATAACATCTGTCAGATGCTTTTATGGTTTCTGAATAATCTCCGCATAATTTAATGAACTCTCTCTTTAAAGCTCTGTTTTCATTGTAAACTTCGAAAGCTTTCTTTAAATTTTCATCAGTAATTTCTACACCACAAATTTCTTCAAGCCTTTCTGCTGCTTGTTTAAAGATTTTTGCATTGTAAGTTTTACCAAAGTCTTCTTTTCTGTGTTGTGCATGGTTCAAGAATACCATTGGAATTTTTCTTCCCACAGAAACTTTGTAGTTTTGAGAAAGTGGTCTTAATGTGTCATCAAGTGTAGTTAACATTGACGCACTAAGTCCGTCAAGACTTCCATCAAGTCCCATTTCTAAACATCTTAGTGCTAGTGAATAATAAAATGTTGGGAAATATTCTTTAGCTTTATCTATTGGACCTTGTCCTCCCCATATTCCTATTGGAACAAGTCCACCTGCATAAATAATTTCTTCAGGTGCATAATAAGGGAATACTCCAACTGCTTTTTTACCTTCTGCAAGATATTTGTCAAGTTGTTCTCTTGGACTTTCTGCTATATTTTTAAATTCTTTTAATAAATTTTGTATATCAGTCATTTTGCACCTCTATTAAATTGTAGTCTTAGACCAGTCTGTTTCTTTAGTGTTTTCGAAATTAGTGTAAACTTCTTCGCCTTTAGCGATTCTATCTGCTTTTCTTTCGTTCATAATTTCTACTAAACCTTGGACTCTAGTCTTGTATTGTTCTTCAGAGAAGTTTCTTTCATCAGCTTGGTCACCGTCAAAGTGAACTACTGGGATGTCAAGATCTTCTCTCCATCTTCTTTCGATTTCAGGCATTGCCCCTGACCATGGTTTACATGATCTATTGTAGTTAACAAGTGCTCCAGAAACACCATTTTCTTTTGCCATTGTTTCTCTCCATTCAACACCATCTTCAATACATACTGAACAAGGAGCTTTGCAATAAGCTGCTGCCATTTCTCTTACAGTTGTATATTGGAATCCGAAAGCAGGTGCATATACTACTGCTGTTACGTTTACTCCATTTTGTTTTAATGGTTCGAACAAGTGTCTTAGACCTGGCCAGCAAGGAATTCCTTCAAATAGAATTCTATGTTCTTCTGGATATTCCCAAGTAGAAGTACCTTCTCTAACAGATTGTTCATACTCTGCTGCTAAAAGTTCAAATCCTTCTGCTGCATCAATTTCACACCTTGCAGCTACAATATCTGCCATGTGGTTAAATAGGTCAAATCCAGAAAGTGGAGATGGTTCATAAGCCATGTAAGAACAAGCTTTAAGCCATGCTGCTGCAGTTCTGTTTGCAATCTTACAAGCTTCTTCAAATTTAGATTCATCAAATTTCTTTCCAGTTAATTTTTCAAGTTGGTGAATAGCATATTCGAATTGTCCCATTAAGTAATCAACTTTTTCTTCAGGTACATCAACAGTATTTTGGAATGGAATATCTATCATGATCATTGGAATGTCATGCATTCTTGCAATATTTTCATACCATTTTGTCATCATGTTACAGATGTTGTTACAACAAAGTACAAAGTCTGGTTGTGGCATCTTTCTTGAGTCAGTAGGTTCCCCTGCTGCATAAGCAAGTGAAATTCTTGCATAACCACAGATATCATTGTCATATCCCATGTCTTCAGCTGTTTGACAAAGTCTAAGTCCGTCTTTTTTAGCTGCTGTTGTTGCTGCATGATTTTCTGGATATACTGCGTGAAGTCCAAAAGCTTTAGCTAACTCAATTGGGAACTTAGATGATGACCATCCAACTAATTCTCCTCTTTTTTTTGCATCCCATGCTGCTCCATAAACTCTATCTACTACATTTCTTAGAGCTTGAGCTGCAGGAATATTTCCTTCGATTGGTCTTGGTTTTTTACCTGGTATTTTTTGAATTTTATCAGCCATAGTTTACCTCCTAAAATAAATTATGCATTAGCCTTTTTATCTTTTAATTTTTCCAATTTACATTTTTGATATCCAAATAGTGCTGCTCCAAGAGCACCATTTAGTTGACATAAAGGTGAAGTGTGGATCTTGTGTCCAGTATTTTCTTCAAGAGCTCTTATCATGCCCTTGTTTAAGGCAACTCCACCTGTAAATACAATATCATCATTTAATCCCACTCTTTTTGCAAGAGAGCCAACTCTTGCAGCAATGGAGTCATGAATGCCCTTTACTATATCTTCTATTTTTGCTCCACTTGCAAGCTGTGAAATAACTTCTGATTCAGCAAAAACTGTACAAGTAGAAGAAATATTTACATCTTTTGTAGATTTCGCATCTAATTCTTCAAGTTCAGAGATGTCAACTTCAAGTACTCTAGCAATAACATCTAAGAATCTTCCAGTACCAGCAGCACATTTGTCATTCATTACGAAATTTTCAAGCATGCCATTATCTCCTATTTTAAGAGCCTTTGCATCCTGTCCACCAATATCAATTATTGTGCTAACATTTGGAAATAAGAAATAAGCACCTTTGGCGTGACAGGAAAGTTCAGACATTTGAAAATCTGCTCCAGGGAGTGCATTTCTCCCATATCCTGTTGCCATTACATAGGAAATATCTTCTCTTTTCATGTTTGCCTTTTCAAGTGTTTTAGTAATTGTCCTAGAAGGACCACTCGTCCCTGCACCAACATCAATAACAGAAGTAGAAATAATTTCCTTGCCATCTTTTAAAATAATACTTTTTGAGGCAGTTGAACCAATATCAACCCCCATTGTATAAATAGCTTCTGCCATACAATCTCCTCTTTATTTTAATATTAATATCTTACTGTATTTAATTCTACTATAATTATGTACCTTTGTCAAAAGACATAACCCTTAAAACAAGAATATACAAGGCTTCAAGAGATTTTAGGCTTTACTATTTATATATATTTGTTGTTATTTTTTACTTATGGTAACCTCAGAGTACATATACAAAAATATTGGATAATCCTTGTAAGATTATCCAATAAATTGTCATATATTTAATATTATTTAATATTATTTAATCTGTCGTAATCTCTAATTATTCTTGGTGTAAGCATTTGATGAACTGGACAAATTGACTTTGGATCTTGATATGCACTTTCTGTAAAAGCAATAATATAGTTTCTCCATAAGTTCATGTTTATTATTTCATCTACAAGTCCATACTTAGCACAAGAGAATGGTTTTGATTTTTCTGCATAATCTTGAATCAAATCGTTCATCTTGTCAATAGTAGGTTGAAGATCTTTGCCAGCCTTTTTATCTTTTGCAAGTCTTCTAGAGTACATTGCAGTAGCTGCTGTTTCTCCGTTCATTACGTTGATTTCAGTTGCTGCAGTTCCAAGTGAGAATGCGTTAGTGTCATTACCTTGAGGTCCACCAAGTACATAGTGAGCTGCTGCAGTACCTTTTCTCATTGTAATTTCCATTTGTGGAAGATCAGAGTTTTGGATTGAATAAATAAGTGATTGACCAAGTCCTAGTAATTCTGCCTTTTCAGCATCGTCACCAACGTCGATACCAGTAGTATCTTGTAACCATACTATAGGAAGTCTATCTCTAGCACAAAGTGTTACGAATTCATTCATCTTTATAAGACCTTGTCTATAAAGTTTACCACCAATTGAGATGTGTTTTGGATCATTGTAGTATTCTGGATAGCCCATTAATAGACCTTGAACGTTAGCTACAACACCAACTAAAAGTCCGTTAACTTTAGCAAGACCAGTTACCATTTCTCTACCATAACCCTTTTTGTATTCCATAAATTCTGAACCGTCAAAAAGTCTTGCAATTACGTCATAAACATCGTAAGCTTTTTTACCATTAAGTGGAATTAAAGAATACATGTCGTTAGGATCATATAGTGGATTCTTTGGATCGTCTACTCTAAAGAATTCTCTATCAAATTTTGGAAGCATAGAAAGATATTTTCTAATACCTTCAAGTACGCCTTCTTCTTCAACATAACATTCTCTCATGAAACCAGTTTGAGCAAAGTGAACTCCAACTGATCCTGGAGGAGTAGTTTTCTTAGCGTTAGCAGTTTGATCTGCTATTTGATTTGCTCCTTCTTCATCTATATATCCCTTAGGATTCATACCGCCAAGGATTCCAGCTCCACCAACAGCCATGTTTGCATCTTTATGTGCAATTATAATTGTAGGTGAAATTGAGTGGTATCCACCACCAGCTGGGTTAGTACCATAGATTCCAACAATTACAGGAACTCCACATTGGTTAAGTCTTGAGTTTCTGTAGAATGGAGTACCGCCACCACGTCTGTTTGGATATACTTTTTCTTGTTCATCAAGTTTTACACCTGAACAGTTTAGTATATAAACTAGTGGAATTCTAAGTCTTTCAGCTGTATCTGATGCTCTTAGAAGGTCATCAGCTTGTCCTGCAATCCATGCACCTGCAAGTTTCTTGTTATCTGATGCAACGATGTAAACCCATCTGTCGTCAACTTTTGCAAGTCCCTTAACAACACCAGTTGTTCCGTGATCATTGTCACCAGGGTTATAAATTGTATTTAGTGGGCACCAAGTACCTTCGTCGATAAGTTCAGCAATTCTTTGAAGAGCTGTCATTTCTCCACGTTCATTTACTTTTTCATCTGGTTTGCCGGCAGCAAGAGCTTTCTCAGCAAATTCTCTTATTTCTTCTTCAACTTCTCTTAATTCATTAAAGTTATTTTCGTCAACTGCTTTTAATGGATTTCCAATTGTCTTCATATTTTGAAAATATGAAGCAAGTGAGTATTGGCCCATAAATCCTCCTCTTATTCTTCAACAGGTCTTTTAATGAAAGCTTCGCCTGGATCTATTTCTTCTCTTATTAATTTGATTACATCTTCATCTGGTTCTTCAAGTTCAACTGCACGAGATACATCAATGTCAAATCCTGTGTTTTCTATTACATCTTCTGGAGATGAAGAAGGATAATATCCTGCAAGATACATTCTCTTAGTTTCTTCATCAAACTTTAATATACCCTTGTCAGTTACAACCATTTGTGGTCCAACATTTTCAGGAATACCAACTCTAGTTCTTCCACCAGGACCATCAATCCAACCTGGAGAAGTTACATAGTCAATTTTGTCCATAAATCTTCTCTTTTCATGTTGCATCATAATAATTGTATTTACATAAGTTGCAATACCATTAGCTCCACCTGATCCCGTAAATCTAGTTTTAGGATGGTGATAATCACCAATTACAGTTGAGTTAACATTTCCATAAGGGTCAATTTGAGCTCCACCGATAAATGCAATCATTCTCTTCTTGTCATGTTTCCATTCATTTGCTTGGAATCCAACATAAGTTGCGTTTGTCCAGTGAACTCCACAGTGTGCCATAAATCTGTTGTCACCAACTGATCTTGGAACTTCTATTGGATCACAATCCATAAGTCCTGATTCAACGATTAGGTAACAATTAGGAGCATAAACTGCTTTTGCAAGAGAAGCACCAATTAGTGGTAATCCTGTTCCTACAATTGCTATTTGACCATCTTTAATTTGTCTAGCAATTGTAACTGCTTGCATTTCTTTATTTGTATAATTATCATATCTAGCCATTATTTATCTTCTCCCTTCTTTAGTGCATCTGTTGAATAACCAAATCCTGGAACATTCTTAAGACCAATTAATCTTGTTGCACCAAGTTTGTTAAGATATTCTTCATGATCTTTAACTCCGTATACCCATTCGTCTAAGAATGCATTAAAGTTTTCTTCTGTTTTAGATTCTACATTATACATTTTGTAGAAGTCTGCATCATAATCATAATAATCATAACATTGTGAAGGGTGAGCTCCAAATGGTGCATGAACTACTGCGTCAACACAAAAACCAGGAATTTTATTGTCAGCTGCATCGTAGTTTTTAATGTATTCATCACTTACAAGTTCTTCGCAAGTAACGATAACTTTTTTAGCTGCTATGGCAATGTCAACATCGTGGAATGTGTTTCCAAGAATTCTTGTAGTTCCATCTGGAGAAGCCATTTGTACGTGAATAATTGCAGTATCAATTTCAGGAACTGGTGCTGCAACAAGTTTTTCTCCTTCTTTGAATGGGTTTTCTACATATATAAATTTATCATTTGGAAGTTTATCAATTTTTTGTCTATCTTCTTTAGATATTCCCCATTCGTCCACTAAACTTGAACCCATCATTAGTCTAACAGGTAAATATGGAAGTCCTAGTGCAGCTGCATGAATTCTTTGCATTTCAACATCTTGAGAGTAGTCTTCCATAAGAAGTTCTCCCTTTTCAACTGCTGCTCTAAATCTTCTTGAAACATTTGTATATCCTGAATTAGCAGTATAACAGTTAATATATGCTTTTACTCTGCCAGCTCCTATTAATGTATCCCAGTCGCCTCCTGCAGGGCCTGCTTCAACGATAAAATCTTTTTGTCCTTGACGCAAAATTTCATTTACTGCTGCGTAAGGCTTTCTGTTAGTTGTAAATCCACCTAGTGAAATCACATCGCCATCTTCTACATATTTTGCTATGGCGTCTTTAAGTTCCATTACTTTACTCAAGTTAAAACCTCCTTTATAAACATATAACTTGAATTACATAAATATTCAGCCCACAATGGAGCTGAATATATTAATGACCAAATAGTATTAAGAATACACCTGCTGCTACGGCTGATCCAATAACTCCCGCAACATTAGGGCCCATTGCGTGCATTAGTAAGAAGTTAGTAGAGTTATATTTTCTACCTTCAACTTGTGATACACGTGCTGCCATTGGTACTGCTGAAACACCAGCTGAACCAATAAGTGGATTTATCTTTCCACCTGTTGCTGCGTATAAAATTTTTCCAAAAAGTACACCTGCTGCTGTTGCGAAACAAAATGCAATTAAACCAAGAGCAATAATCTTAAGTGTTGATAATTGTAGAAAAGTTGTTCCATCAGCTGTGGCTCCTACTGTTGTTCCTAGCATAATTGTTACAATATTCATTAACGCATTTTGTGCAGTGTCTGACAATCTATTAACTACTCCTGATTCTTTAAATAAATTTCCAAGCATTAGCATACCAAGAAGTGGTGCTACATCTGGAAGAAGTAGTGATGTAAAAGTTACTACAACAATTGGGAAAATAACTTTTTCTAATTTAGATACTTTTCTCAAAGAACTCATAACTGTAGTTCTTTCTTTTTCAGTAGTAAGCGCCTTCATAATTGGCGGTTGAATCATTGGAATAAGTGCCATATATGAATAAGCTGCTACTGCTATTGGTGCTAGTAAATGTGGTGCAAGTTGTGATGTTGTAAATATAGCTGTTGGCCCATCCGCCCCACCAATAATACCAATTGATGCAGCTTCTGATCCTGTGAAGCCCAATTTTATCGCAACTAAAAATGCAACATATATACCAAATTGAGCTGCTGATCCAAGTATCAATGAAATTGGATTTGCAATAAGTGGTCCAAAGTCAGTCATTGTACCAACGCCCATAAAAATTAAACATGGAAATAAGTTTGACTTAACCCCATTATACATAATGGCAAGAACACCTGAACTTTGCCAAGGATCTGCCACGTCCATTAAGCCTGTTAATGGTAGATTTCTAAGAAGCATACCAAATGCAATAGGAAGAAGTAATAGTGGTTCGTATTCTTTCTTTATTGCTAAATAAATTAGAATAAAGGATACGATAAACATTACGACATTTTGCCATTGCAAGGCTGCAAACCCTGATTCGGCGAGTATCCCCTGTAATGTTTCTTTTAACATGTTTCGACCTCCTAATTATTCTACACTTGCAAGTAATGCGTCAGTATCTACTGTTTCTCCCGCTTTTACATTAAGTGTAACTTTACCTGCACATGGAGCTACGATTTCGTTTTCCATCTTCATAGCTTCAAGAATAAGAATTACATCCCCTGATGCTACTGTATCTCCACTATTGACATTAACTTTTAAAACAGTTCCTGGCATTGGTGCAACTACATCTCCACTTCCACCTGATGCGGCTGGTGCTGCTGCTGGAGCTACAGGTGCTGGTGCTGGTTCTGCAGGAGCCGCTGGTGCTGGTGCAGGTGCTGCTGCTTGAGGAACTGGCGCTGCTGGTGCTGCAGGTGCTGCTGTTAATGATGCTGGTGTAAGTGATTGATATCCTCCACCAACTTTTTCAACTTCTACTTCAAAAACTTTTCCATCTACTTTAACTTGATATTTCATTAATTTCTCCTTTGTATAAATAATAGAATAATTTCAAATTTTAATTTTACTTCTTTTCAGTTATAGAAACAATTCTAAAACTTTCAACTCTTGATTTTTCTTGCATGCTGATTGCTCCAACTATCGCCGCTAAAAGTGCGGGATCCATAGAATTATCAACTGGAGCAGCTTTTTTTGCTACTGGTGCAGGTGCCTTTTTATCGTTAGACTTTCCTGATGCGGATTTCCCTTCAATAGCATTAACTATTTTACTAATTAAAATTATTGCAATTAGTAAAGCTATCAAAGCTAAGAAAACTACACAAAAACCAGTCAAGGCTACCCCTAAGGCTTCTCCCATGGTAAGATTTACATCTCCTAGCATTATCACACCTCCCAATGTGGTTTCATATTGCGGAATCCATTCCAACTTTTAAGAACATTATAACAAAGACCTAAAATTAATTCAATTAAAATCTATATGTATGATTAATTAATCTAAATCTTTTGCAAATTAATTATACATGAAAATTACAGTAAAATAAAGGAAAGCCTTTTTGTTTTATTTGTATAAAAATACAAATAGTGAAAATTCTTAACTAAAAATTACATTTGTTAAAAGAAGATAGTATTATTATTAATTTTTCAAAAAAAATATATTTTTGAGGCAAAATCTTTGACTAAATGAAAGTAAAATTTTTTCATATTCTTAAAATTAATTTTTTCTAAATTTATATTTTTGGAATATGTTTTTCGACTCGATTTGCGCTTTTATCCTTATATATAATGAATGAGTTCACTTGTAATAATAATTTAGATTTTAAAATTTTTCCAATTTTATTTTAGTAACTTTTAGAAAAGACTCTCCAAATTATATATAAGCTCTTTACTATACAAACAGCAAAAGATTATATATAATCTGGAGAGTTCTAAATTTTATATAATTTTTTAAATAGCTAAAAGACCGAGATGCTCAACTAATATTTTTGTCCCAAGAAAAATTAAAATTAATCCACCAACTATTTCTGCTTTATCCTTTAAGGCAACGCCAAAAACTCTACCTACTCTTACTCCAATAAATGAAATTAAAAAAGTTGTAATTCCTATTATAAAAACTGCTGTTCCAATATTTATATTTAAAAAAGCAAATGAAATTCCAACAGCAAGGGCATCAATTGATGTTGCAATAGAAAGCATTAATAAGTTTTTTATATCTAATTTATCATCTTCTATTTCACAAGTTTTGTCTTTTGATTCTCTTATCATATTAGATCCTATTATAAATAAGAGAACAAAAGCTATCCAATGATCTATTGCTTGCAACTTTTCTGCAAATAGAGAACCCAAAAGATAACCAATATAAGGCATTAATCCTTGAAATATTCCAAAAAATAGCGCTATTATAAAAGATTTTTCCAAAAAATTTTTTTTAATTGAAAGACCTTTGCAAATAGCAGCTGCAAAGGCATCCATGGACAATCCAACTCCAATTAAAATTACTGATACCAAATCCACATCTTCACTTCCAAAAAAATAGATGCTCAAGGCATCTATTCTAAAATTTAAATTATTTTAATAATTCATCTAATCTATTTTTATCAAAGCCAACAATTTGTTCGTCATCTACACAGATTACTGGAACTCCTGTGTAACCCATTGCCATAAGTTCGTTTCTAGCTTCTTTGTCTGTTTGCACATTTTTTTCTTCAAAGTCTACTTCTTTTTCCTTTAAATAATCCTTTGCCATTGTGCAATATGGGCAAGTGTTGCTTGTATAAACTGTTACTTTACTCATTCTTATTCCTCCTTATATTAACTTATTATACTCTAATATTTGAATTTAAATCAAATAATTTAATATTTTTATTATATTTTATGTTCTGCATGTTCCAATCCATCTTTAAATATGGAAAGAACATGTTCATCGTCAAGAGAATAATATGCACGTCTTCCCCTTCTCTTGACCTTTATTAAGCTTTGGCTTCTAAGTAATGCAAGTTGATGCGATATTGAAGATTGACTCATATCAAGCAAAACTGAAATGTCGGAAACGCAAAGTGGTCCCTTCATCAACGCATAGATTATTTTTATCCTAGTTGGATCTGATAATGCTTTAAATATTTGTGAAATCAAATCTATTAACTTTTCTTTTTCGTTAAAACTTAATATGTCTTCTTCAACATCCTTCGAAACTTCGTCTATATATTTTTCCTTCATTTTTTATTTACCCCACGCTTTTAAAATTTACACTCAAGACAATAAATTCCCTGAGATCAAGCGTTTCTGCCCTTCTTCTCTCATCTACGCCGCTTAGTTCAAGTGCTTTTTTTATTTCGTCTTTTGTGTAATTTAATTTTGAATTGGAAAGAGAATTTAAAATTGTCTTTCTCCTTGTTGTAAAAGCTGCACGAACTACTTTAAATAAAAAATCCGTATCAACTTCTTCTCTATATTTCATTTTTAAACTTAAAACTGCCGAATCTACATTGGGCTTTGGCATAAATACAGATCTTGGAACTTGAAATCTATATTTGCAATCTGTGTAATAATTTATAAAAACAGATAAAGATCCATAATCTTTACCACCAGGCCCTGCTGAAAGTCTTTTTGCAACTTCTTTTTGAACCATAACTGTTATTGAAATTAAGTTTGTATTAGATAAAACTAGCTTTTCAATAATAGGTGTAGTGACATAATAAGGGAGGTTAGCTACAACTTTAAAGCTTTCATCCCCAAATTCTTTTTCAGTAAGTACTTTTAAATCTATATCTAGAAAATCCCCATAAATAACTTTTACGTTTTCTAGTGCTAAAGTTTCTTTATGCAGTTCCCTTAATTTTTCATCAATTTCAATTGCCACAACTTTTTTGGCACGAAGAGCAAGTTCTTCTGTTAGAGTCCCCACTCCTGGCCCAATCTCTATGACATTGTCCTCTTCATCTATTTCGGCAGCATCTGCAATTTTCCTAACTATGTTCCCATCTATTAAAAAATTTTGTCCCAATGACTTTGTAAATCTAAATCCATATTTAGATAAAACTTCTGAAAGCTTTTTTGGTTTATATAATCTATCTATTAGAATTCACTTCCTTCATGGCTTTTTCAAATTCCTCCCTAGTAATCCCAAAGGAGTTTAATTTGTGAAGAGTTTTTTTACCATTTCCATATCCTATTTTTAAAATATCTGAAAGTTTTTCTCTCCTATATTTTGATTCAGGAGAATTAATTAAATTATTTTCTATTAAATCTTTCATTGTGTATTCTTGGTTCATATTAGTACTTGTAGCTCTTGCCGATTCCAATGCTTTTAAAATTTCTTCTGGGCTTGCATTCTCTACACCAATATCTCCATTTTTTGTCGACACACTTTGGGAGAGATAAGCGTGTTTTGCACTTGGGATTTCTTTTGCAATTCTCTTTCTTATTTGTGAACCCATATAGTCAGAATCTGTGAAAATTATTATTCCTCTTTTTTCATTAATCTCCTTTAACAAATTAATTAATTTGTTCCCAAAACCAAATCCATGAGTCGTGATGACCTCTGCATCAACAGCTTTTTTTATTTGAATTTCATCATCACGACCCTCTGCTACAATAACCTCTTTAATTACTTTTTTCATATCCCAAAGAACCTCTTAGTATTCGCCGCCGTAATTTTTTCTAACTCAGAACTTTCTATCTGTCTTAGGTCTGCTATATAGTTGCAAGTGAATTTCACATATTTAGGTTCATTTCTCTTGCCCCTATATGGAACTGGCGTCATATAAGGACAGTCAGTTTCTAAAAGAAGTCTTTCAAGGTCCACCTTTTTTGCCACTTCTTTTGGAGTTTTTGAATTTTTAAAAGTAACAGCCCCTCCAAGGGCAATATAATCGCCCATCTTTAAATACTTCTCCATCATCTCCACAGATTGGGAAAAGCAATGGATAAGTGCTACGAATTCATATTTTTCATGAGCTTCTTTTAAAATCTCGAAAGTTTCTTCTGAAGCATCACGAGAGTGAATCACAATATTTTTTTTGAGTTTCGCTGCAAGAGCAATTTGTTTTTTAAAAACTTCTCTTTGAATATCTCTGGGAGAATTATCGTAGTAATAATCTAGACCAATCTCTCCTATTGCCACAACTTTTTTATTTTTTGAAAGTTCAATAAGTTTTTTTTCCACATCGTCATTATAGCTTTCCGCTTCATGAGGATGCACTCCAATAGAAGCATAAATATTTTCATACTTATTGGCAAGTTTTACAGAATTTTCTGAAGAACTAAGATCTGAAGAATTATTTACTACAATTTCTATTCCATTTTCATTTAAATTTTTTATAAGTTCATCTCTATCTTCATCAAAAGCTTCGTCATCGAGATGTACATGAGAATCTATCATATTATCTCCTAACTAATTTTTGCACCTGAATTAATATCAGATAAAGTTGATGCAAGGGATATATCTCCTTTATCATCTATGGCAGCAAGGAGCATTCCATTGGATTCAACTCCTCTTAAATTAATTGGTTTTAAATTTACAATAATTAAAACTCTTCTTCCAATTAATTCATCTTTATTGTAATACTCTTTTATTCCAGATACAATTTGTCTATTTATATCGCCAACTTTTAATTTTAAAACATAAAGTTTATCTGCATTTGGATGATCCTCTACGTCAATTATTTCTGCAACTCTAATATCAAGTTTTGCAAAATCTTCAATGTCTACTTCTTTTTTTATGTCTTCTTCTGTATCTTTTTTGGCATTTATATTTGTTCTAGATTTTATAAGAGCAGTATTTTCTTCATTAAACTTTTCAATTTCCTTTTCTATGTCAAGTCTTGGGAAAATAACTTCGCCTTTGTTTACCTTAGTTCCATCTTCTATAAGACCAAAAACTCTTGCATCATCTAAGTTTATTTCTGAATTTATGCCAAGTTGTTCTCTTATTTTAAGTGAAGTATCTTTGATAAAAGGATGGATTAAAACAGATACAATTCTAAGACTTTCGCTCAAATTATATAAAACCGTATTAAGTCTATCCTTTTTATCTTCTTCTTTAGCAAGCTTCCAAGGTTCAGTTTCATCAACATATTTATTTGTCCTTCTTATCAATCTCCAAATTGATTCAAGAGCTACAGAAAATTCGTAATGTTCCATAGCAGATTCAACTTCATCTATTAAAGAAACTGCAAGATTTTCTAAATCATCATCTACTTCTTCTCTGACACCTTTATCTTCAATTATTCCATCATTGTATTTTCCAATCATGGAAACTGTTCTTGAAAGTAAATTCCCAAGGTCATTTGCAAGGTCAGAATTTAATCTCTGCATGAATTTTTCTATATTAAAAGAACCATCTGAACCAAAAGAAAATTCACGAAGTAGAAAATATTTTAAAGCATCTACTCCATAAAGTTTTATAATTGGCTCTGGATAAACTACATTTCCCTTTGATTTACTCATCTTGTCATTATCAAATAAAATCCAACCATGTCCAAAAATTTTATCAGGAAGAGGAAGATCTAGTGCCATCAGAATTGCAGGCCAAATAATTACATGAAATCTAATAATTTCTTTTCCTACGAAGTGAACATTTGCTGGCCAAAATTCATTAAAATGTTCTTCGTCCTTTCCATATCCAATTGCAGTTAAGTAACAGGATAATGCATCTATCCAAACATATATAACATGTTTTTCATCAAAGGGAACTTTTACTCCCCAATCAAAACTTGATCTAGAAACAGAAAGGTCACTTAATCCATCTTTATCTTCAAAAAAGCTTTTTATCATTTCATTTTTTCTAAAGGCAGGTTCAATAAACTCTGGATGATCTTCGTAATATTTTAAAAGTCTATCTTTGTACTTTGATAATCTAAAGAAATAAGATTCTTCGTGAGTAATTTCTGTTTTTCTTCCACAATCAGGACAAGTGTGTCCCTCTCCTAGTTGTGCTTCTGTCCAAAAAGATTCACAAGGAGTACAATAATAACCCTCATACTCTCCTTTATAAATGTCACCTTTATCGTATAGTTTTTGAAAAATATCTGCAACATTTTTTTCGTGATCCTCATCAGTTGATCTGATAAAAGCATCATAGTCTATGTCCATAATTTTCCAAAGTTTTTTTATATTCTTAACTATGCCATCAACATATTCTTTTGGCTCCATACCAAATTCTTTTGCTTTTTCTTCTATTTTTTGACCGTGTTCATCAGTTCCTGTTGTGAAAAACACATCATATCCTTGCATTTTTTTAAATCTTTTTACGCAATCTACTGCAACAGTGCAGTAAGTATGACCAATATGAAGATTATCACTTGGATAATATATTGGCGTCGTAATATAAAACTTCTTATTCATAAAACCTCCATAAAAAACCTAATCCATTTGGATAAGGCCTTGGCAGAATCTGTCAATATTCTGATAAGTTTCTACTATTATTTATTAAAATAATTATAACTGAATTACTCTATAAAATCAATTTCATGAAATGTCTGTAACGCCTTTTGCAATAATCAATTGATTTTTGACATATCCATTATACATTTAATTATCTAAATAAAATATCATAGTATTGTATTAATTGTTTTTTATAGCTGTTTTCTTATTCTCTTTTAACATTTTATTAAAAAAAGTGCAGGCAGAAATTTTTCTACTTGCACTTTTTATTTATATTTTTAAATTTTTGTCAAAAATCTTTTATTTATTTTTCTACCCAAACATCAACTTCAGAATTTGAATTTGCTCTTTCTCTATTGTGCGCATTTGATGCGTCAAGGATATTGTAATAAGCCCAAAAATCTTCTTTTACATCGCTAAATTTTGTCAAAGATGAAACATTAATATCTTTAAGTGAATCCTTATTTGTATTTCTGTCAAATACAGAGTTCAAAATTGTAACAGCTTCTGCTCTTGTGATTTTTTCATTTGGTTTAAATGTTCCGTCTGGGTAACCACTAACATTTTTGTTTCCATTTAATTTGTCAATTGCATCCTTTGCCCAGTGATCTTTTACGTCATTAAAATCAGATTTATTTGTCTTTTCTGTTTTAATATATCCAGAAATCATTTGTGCAAACTCTGCTCTTGTAATGCTTTCATTTGGCTTAAATGTTCCATTAGGATAGCCACTTATAAGTTTCTTTTCAACAACATAATTTACTGCAGCGGAATACCATTCATCATTTGCATCAGAGAATTTTGTCTTGTCCCCAAATCCAAATCCGCTTCCACCATTTATAAGTGTAGCAAACATTTGAGCCGCTTCTGCTCTAGTTACATTATTTTGTGGTTTAAATGTTTCATCTGGGTAGCCTTCGATATATGAAATTACTCTTTCATCTTGAATAGCTTTTTTTGTAACTTTGTAGTCAAGTTTTTCTACATCGTCATCATCTGTCTTTGCTTCAACTTTTATAGTTTCTCCTGCAATTAATTCTCTATCTAAGAATACTGTAAATACTCCAGAGTTATTTACTTCAATGCTACCTAATTTTCTATTACTTGCATCATAAACAGTAATTGTATCTTTTGCATTTGCTTTACCTTTTACAAGTTTTTGTCCTTCTTTAGCTTCAGTAATAGTCAATTTATCATTTTCTGCTGTCTTTTTATCTTTGTAGAATTTTAAATCGTCAAAATCACTTTTTGAAATATCATCTCTCAATTTAACTGAAAAATATGAATTTTTATCAGTTCTAAAAGTTCCATAAAGTTCTCCATCATAATAAACTTTTATATTTTCATAAGGATGGTTTCGAATAAATCCTGTCAAAGTTTTTCCCATTATACTAAGGCCATTTGCTTCAACTTCAGATCCTTTAATATAATCGTCTTCTTCTCCAGCAATTTTTACTCTTTTAGATTTATCTCCATCTTTTTCTGCATAAACATAAACAATCTCATCTTTTGAAATATCATATTTTATTGAAAAACGTCCATTTCTATCTGCTTCACCAATATGTCTGTCATCTTTTCTACTTCTTTCGATATAAATATCTGCATAAGGTTCTGTCTTACCTGTGATTTCTCTTCCATTGTATTTTACATTTGAGATGTCAACATCATCGTAACGACCACTTTTCTTTTCTACATCAAAAGTGAGTTTTATTTCTTTTTTAGAACCATCTTTAAATTTTACTGTAACATATTCTGTTTGTTTTCCAGTTTCATTGTATTTAAATGATGTTTCTCCTTCAACTACTCTAGCTCCACTAGGAAGGTCTATTATATCTTCAATGTCATATCTCTTACCTTTTTCAAGAGTTTTTCTTGTATCTCTTACTCTACTTCTATTTCTATCGGCTTCAGTAGTTTTTTCGTCATCATCGTCTTTATCATTTTTTGAATTATAGTACTTTTCATTTTGTGCCTCTTTTAATAAATCTCCACTTGATGCAAAAATAGAAGCTGGCATTGACGTCACAAGCACACCTGCAAGTGCAAGTGCTAAATATTTCTTACTATATGGTTTCATTTAAATTCCCCCTAATAAAATTAATTATTAATTTATACTATGATTGAGTTTAAAGCCCTTTTGTGATAATAAAGTGATAACTAGAATAACTTTTTTCTTTTTAACATTTTTTTAATATTTTGTAACAATATAGAAACAAAAAGAACTCACTAAAATAAATTTAGCAAGTTCCAAAATAAAATTATTTTACTTTTATAGATAAATCATCCGCATACACATCTACTAAAATAGTATCTCCATCCATAACATCACCCTTAATTATTAATTTTGAAATTTTTGTTTCAAGAGCGTGCTCAATATATCTCTTAACTGGCCTTGCTCCATATTGAGGGCTAAAGGATGCATTTAAAATAAATTCAAGAGCAGAATCTGTGACTTCAATTTTTATATCTCTGTCCTCTAATTTATTTTCAACTTCTCTTATACTTTGTTTTATAATGTCGTAAATTTCTTCTCTTTGAAGTGGTTTGAATAAAACTATTTCATCAACTCTATTTAAAAATTCTGGTCTAAAAGACGCCCTAAGATCTCCCATTACAGATTCTCTTGCATCTTCTGTTATTTGACCATCTTCTCCGATTCCATCAATTAAGAAGTGTGATCCAATATTTGAAGTCATAATTATAACTGTATTTTTAAAATCAACAGTCCTTCCTTGATTATCAGTAAGTCTTCCATCATCTAGCACTTGAAGTAAAATATTAAAAACATCTGGATGAGCCTTTTCGATTTCGTCAAACAAAATTACAGAATAAGGCTTCCTTCTAACTGCTTCTG
Source organism: Peptoniphilus lacydonensis (assembly GCF_900106515.1). Lineage (GTDB taxonomy): Bacteria > Bacillota > Clostridia > Tissierellales > Peptoniphilaceae > Peptoniphilus_A > Peptoniphilus_A lacydonensis. The sequence continues at coordinate 1,221,075 of NZ_FNWF01000003.1, read as the reverse complement.
TAAGTTGTCCTCCTTCATCGTAACCAACATATCCCGGAGGAGATCCCACAAGTCTTGACACAGAATGCTTTTCCATATACTCTGACATATCAATCCTTATTAAATTCCTTTCATCATCGAAAAGCGTTTCTGTAAGTGCCTTTGCTGTTTCAGTTTTACCAACTCCTGTTGGCCCCAAGAATATAAAAGATCCAATTGGTTTATTTCTATCTTTTAGTCCAGCTCTTGCTCTTAAAACTGCATCAGATACAACTTCAATTGCATTATCTTGCCCTATTACTCTCTTGTGCAAAATATCTTCAAGATTTAAAAGTTTTTCTCTTTCAGTTTTATTTAATTTTTCAACTGGTATTCCCGTCCACCTGCTGACAACATAAGCAATTTCATCTTCTGTAACTTGTTCCTTTACCATTGATGTAGATTCATCTTTTGTTTCCGATTCTTTTTTAGCAAGTTCTTCCTTTAATTTTGGAAGAGTTCCGTATTTTAATTCAGAAAGTTTTTCAAGATCATAATTTCTTTCGGCCTCTTCAATTGAGTGATTTGTTTCTTCAATTTGTTTTTTTATATCTTTTGTGGAATCAAGGGCCTTTTTTTCAGATTCCCATTTAGATTTCAATCTGTCAAAAAGATCTTTTTCTTCAGAAAGCTCAACTTGCAATTTTTTTAGTCTTTCTACACTCGCTTCATCAGTTTCTTTTTTTAGTGCTTGATTTTCTATTTCAAGTTGCAAAATTTTTCTTCTAACTTCGTCAATTTCTGTTGGCATTGAGTCAATTTCTGTCCTAAGCATTGCGCAGGATTCGTCCATCAAATCAATGGCTTTATCTGGCAAAAATCTATCAGTAATATACCTATCAGAAAGAGTTGCAGCAGCAATAACAGCTGAGTCTGCAATTCTTATCCCATGATAAATTTCGTATTTATCTTTAAGACCACGAAGAATTGCAATTGTATCTTCCACTGTCGGCTCTTTAACCAAAACCTTTTGAAATCTTCTTTCGAGAGCAGGATCTTTTTCAATATATTTTCTATATTCATCAAGAGTTGTTGCGCCAATTGCGTGAAGTTCTCCACGAGCAAGCATTGGCTTTAACAAATTTGATGCGTCCATTGCCCCATCAGTCTTTCCTGCACCAACAATGTTGTGAATTTCATCTATAAATAAAATAATATTTCCTTCAGATTTTTTCACTTCATTTAAAACAGCCTTTAATCTTTCTTCAAATTCTCCACGATATTTTGCGCCTGCAATAAGTGCCCCCATATCAAGTGAAAATACTGTTTTATTTTTTAATCCTTCAGGCACATCCTCAGACACAATTCTTTGTGCAAGTCCACCTGCTATTGCAGTTTTGCCAACTCCAGGAGGCCCAATTAAAACAGGATTGTTTTTAGTTCTTCTAGATAAAATTCTAATTACATTTCTAACTTCTTCGTCACGACCAATAACGGGATCTAACTTTCCATCTCTTGCAAGTTCAGTTAAATCTTGACCATACTTTTTGAGAGCATCATAAGTTCCTTCTGGATTGTCAGTTGTTACATGTTGATTTCCTCTAATTTTTTTTAGAGAATTTAGAAAACTATCTGCATCAATTTTATATTTGTTAAAAATAGATGAGGAACCAGTTCCCTTCATATTTAAAAGTGCAAGATAAATATGTTCAACAGAAAGATATTCATCTCCCATCTTCTTCATAAAATCTTCAGCCTTTGTAAATAATTCTCTATAAGAATTATCTGCATAAACTTCTGAACCTGATTGTTTTGGAAGTCTTTCAATAATTTTTAAGACATCCGCTTTAATCATCTCAGGATTTTTTTCCATATATGTCAAGACCCTTGGTATAAGTCCTTCTTTGTCATCTAAAAGTGCGTAATTAATGTGAATTTCTTTTACCTCAGGATTGCCATATTCCTTAGCGATATTATATGCTCCTTGAACAGCTTCAAGGGACTTTTGAGTAAATTTTTCAAAATTCATTTAAACACCTCATTTACTAATTTTTTCAAGTTCTTTATATAATTTTAATTGCTTTTCTGATAAATCTTTAGGATTTACAATATTAAAAGAAATATAAAGATCTCCCTTATTTCCCTTTAAATCTTTAAATCCCTTTGAAGGAATTCTCATCTTATTTCCTCCAACAAAATTTTCGGGTATTTTTAATTTTAACTTCCCATTTAAAGTTTCAACAGTTTTGCTACTTCCAAAGGCTGCTTCCCATGGATAAATGTCTTCTTTTTTTGTAATATCAAGTCCATCTAAAGACATATCCTTTTCATCGCGAATATTTATTTTAAAAAGAATATCTCCAGGAAGTCCAAATTTTTCTCCCTTTACCTTAACTTTTTTCCCACGAGTTATTCCCTTTGGAACTTTAACAACAATATCATATTCCTTTTGTTTGTAAGTTAAATTTACATTTTTTGTAGTTCCTTCATAGGCTTCTCTAATAGAAATAGAAAGCTCGGACTCAAATTTATTTCTGGTCTTGTTTGCAGTCCTTCCATTTCCTCTTCCAGATAAATCTCCAAAAATATCATTTATATTAAAACCACCGGAGAAATTTCCTCCTGACCTACTAGAACCAAAAATAGTTTCAAAAAAGTCTGAGAAATCTGCTCCACTTCCCCCCGTAGTGTATGTGTAACCATATTGAGAAGGGTCAAAATCATATCCAGAACTAAAATCATAATTAGAACCAAAAGTATCATATTTTTTTCTCTTACTCTTATCAGATAAAACTTCATAAGCTTCAGAAATTTCCTTAAATTTTTCTGCTGCAGCATCATCTCCTTGATGAAGATCTGGGTGATACTTCTTTGCAAGCTTTCTGTAAGCACTTTTTATTTCCTTTTCGTCTGCGTTTTTAGAAACTCCAAGGATTTCATAATAATCTTTATATTTCAACTAATAACCTCCTCACGTGGACTGTCAAAAATTCTAAAATATTTTATTTTTCCATCAAAAATTATTTAATCTCTATAAATAAAATTAACTAATTATATTATATATTTTAATTAGTTTTTTAGTATAAATAATTCAAATATTTAATAAAATTCTAAATTCTAAAAATATCATTTGACTATCTTTGACTATTAAATTATACAATATTTTTAGCACTCTTGCAAGTTATCTGCTAATTATTTTATAATTTTTCACCATAATTATTGCGAGATTTTTTTGAAAACGATATACTATCTTTGTAGAACTAGAAAATAATATTTAAAAAGGAGCTTAATATGAGAAAAACTAACACAAAAAATATTATTATGTCTATTCTCTTCTTATTAATTGCAATATTAACGTTTACAGCTTGCTCTAATAAAGAAGACAAAAATGCACCAACTATTGGCGTTTCTTGGTCAACAGATAAAGTTGATAAAAATTCTAAGGACAAAGTTGATGAAGATACACAAATGTATGCTGATGCTTTAAGAAAAGCTGGAGCTAAAGTTGTATTTCTAAAAGAAATGACATCTCTTGACGAAGCAAAAGAAGAGATAAAAAAAGTTGATGGAGTCGTAGTAACTGGAGGAGATGATTTAAATCCCGCACTTTACAACGAAGAACCAATTCCAACTTTAGAAGATATAAACCCTAGACGTGATAAATCTGATGAATTTCTACTTAAAGCTTTATTGGAAGAAGATAAGCCTACAATAGCAACTTGTAGAGGAATGCAATTTACAAATATCTTATCAGGTGGTACTTTATATCAAGATATAATAGCACAAAGACCTACTGATATTATTCATAGAGATCCTGAAAGAAAAGTTTTTGTGAAACACGATATAGATGTTTTGCCAGATAATATTTTAGCTGATGGTTTTGGAAAAACAGGTACTATCGAAGTAAACTCTTGGCACCATCAAGCAATAAAAGATTTGGGGAATAATTTAAAAGTTGTAGCAACAGCTTCCGATGGAACTATTGAAGCAATAGTTAGAACTGACAAATCCTATTTCTTGGGATTACAATTTCATCCCGAAGAATTAATTATGGACGATAACAATGAAGACGCTCTAAATCTTTATAAATCCTTTATCGCAAAGGCAGAAGAATTATCTCAACAAAAATAATAAAATATTCTAGTTTTACATAGGGAGGACAAAAAGTTCCTCCTTTTTTAATTTTTTTATAATTTTTAAATTTTTCCTTGTATTTATAAATTTATTATGCTAAACTTATAACAGATTATTTAATACACTTTTTAATTAATTTCCTTTTACACGCCGAGTTATCTCGGCAATTTTTTTGTCCTTTATTATCAATACATTATCTTTTATTAAATTGTATTTTTAAATTACTAAGATACTTGGTAAAAATCCTTATAAAAAATTAAATGAGATTTTCTTCAAAAATTATTATAGATGATTTCAAAGCCATTTATTTTTTTAATTTCTATCTTCTCTTCTTCTAACAGATTGTCCAATTTATTATCTATTCCAAAAACAATTTTTACCTCATCTTTTAGAACAAGGTCATAGGACTTTATATAATCAATTATTCTTTCTTTTTCATCTAACTCTTCTTCTCTTTCTACTAGATTTAGATTTTCTAATAAAAATTCTTCAACTCTACTAAAATCCATTATATTTTGCAAAACTCTATTATTTTCTGTAACCAAAAATCCCGGCAACTTTTTTATTCTGTAATCAAAGGATTCCATCCTATTTTCTAGAAAAATTTCGTGGCTATTTTCATAATTAAATATAAATTCTTCAAAATTAATATTAAAATTCTCTAAAATTTCTCTTTGAACATTTAGTTTATAAATATTCTTATTAAAAATAATTGCTTCTTCTAAAATTTTTCTTATATAGTCCCTAGAAATATTCTCATCAATTTCTTTAACAGATAAAAAATACTTATCTAAGGGATAAGAAGATTTATATTCTTCTGTAAAAAGATCTAGATTTTCTTTGAAACCTGGCATTTTTGTAATCGTAGATGTGGCTCTATACATATCGTATAAAATTTTATTTCCAAGTTTTACGGAATTTTTTTCCCTAAAATTTTTGGGAAGAAACTCTTCATAATTTCCAATCAACCCACTCATTACAAATTCATAATTAAAATTATTGTATTTTCTTTCAAATTTTCTAAGAATTGGAAAAAGTCCCCACAAAAAAGGATCTAATACATCTGTAAATATTTTTAACATAATTACCCCTCTTTTATTTTATAAATTCATTATAACATTAAACCTTATTCAATATTAGAATTATAACAAATCTAGCACTTTTTAAAATTTATATACTACTATATATAGTGTTTTCTTCTATTTTTTGTATTTACATTGTACAAAATATCTTGTATAATTTATTTATAATTATCTTATATAGAAAGGGTGAGTGAAATTGTCACAAGTTATAAAAAGAAATGGAAAAAAAGTTGATTTTGATAGAGATAAAATTGTAATAGCAATTGAGAAGGCTATGCATTCTAGTTCTGGATTATACATAGAAAATCAGGCTCTTGAAATTGCAAGTGAAATTGAAAAACTTGCGAAAGAAAGAGAACTTCCCCTTTCTATATACGACATAGAAAGCGAAGTTTACTATCGCTTGATTCAAAATAATAATCCAGCAACTGCAAGAGCGTACGAATCTTATAAATCTGTTCAACAATATAAGCGTGAACAAAATACTACTGATGAAGATATATTAGGTCTTTTAAATGAAACTAATGAAGACTTAATGGACGAAAATTCAAATAAAAATGCAATCATAGCATCAACTCAAAGAGATTTAATCGCAGGTGAAGTTTCAAAGGATATTGCAAAGAGAAAAATGATTCCTGCCGACTTAGTAGAAGCACATGAATCTGGTGCTATTCACATTCACGACATGGATTATTTTATCCAACCTATTTTTAATTGCTGCCTTGTAAACATGAAGGATATGCTCGACAATGGCACTGTCGTAAATGGAAAAATGATCGAAACTCCAAAGTCTTTCCAAGTTGCTTGTAATGTAATGACGCAAATTATTGCACAAATCGCATCAAATCAATATGGTGGACAAAGTATAAATATTTCTTGCCTTGGAAAATATCTTAGAAGATCCTATGAAAAAAATTTGAGCCTCGCTCTTGATACTCTAGGTGACATTGAACTTGCTGAAAAAATGGCAAATAGAATGACAAAAAAAGATCTCGAAAGTGGAATTCAAACTATTCAATATCAAATAAACACACTTATGACTTCAAATGGTCAAGCTCCTTTTGTAACGTTATTTATGTGGCTTGAAGATGATGACCAATACGTTGACGAAGTTGCAATGATTATAGAAGAAATTTTAAAGCAAAGAATACAAGGAATAAAGAATGACGCAGGAGTATATGTGACTCCAGCCTTCCCTAAATTAATTTATGTTTTAGACGAAAATAACATTAACAAAGATTCAAAATATTACTATTTAACGTCCCTTGCCGTCAGATGCACTGCAAAGAGAATGTACCCTGATTACATTTCTGCCAAAAAAATGCGTGCAAACTACGAAGGCAATGTATTTTCTCCAATGGGTTGTCGTGCTTTTCTTCCTCCATATAAAGACGAAAAGGGCAATTACAAATTTGAAGGAAGATTTAACATGGGTGCGTGCTCCATTAATTTACCTCAAATAGGAATACTTGCCGGAGGCGACGAAGAAAAATTCTTTGAAATCTTAGAAAAAAGACTAGACTTGGTAAAAAGAGTGGGGCTACTTCGATACGAACATCTAAAAAAAGTTACAAGTGATTCATCTCCAATTCACTGGCAACATGGTGCCATTGCAAGACTTGGAAAACATGAATCTATTGCACCACTTTTATTAAATGGTTACTCCACAGTTTCTCTAGGATACATTGGAATATATGAAGCAACTGTTTTAACTAAAGGTGTAAGTCACACAACTAAAAAGGGATACGACTTTGCCATGAGAATAATGGACGCATTAAACGATGCAGTAAAGAAATGGACAAAAGAATATGGAATTAAATTTACTCTCTATGCAACGCCAGCAGAATCACTGACTCAAAGATTTTGCAATATTGACAAAAAAAGATTTGGAATAATAGAAAATGTAACAGATAAGGGTTACTACATCAACTCCTTCCACGTTGATGTTCGTGAAGAAATATCTGCCTTTGAAAAATTTACTTTTGAATCAAAATTTCAAGACAAATCAACAGGTGGTTGCATTTCCTATGTAGAAATACCTAATATGGGTCACAACCTAGAAGCACTTGAAACAATTGTAAGATTTATCTATGACAACATTCAATACGCAGAATTTAACACAAAATCAGATTACTGTTCTGAATGTGGATTTGACGGTGAAATTAAATTGAACGAAGAAGGCGATTGGGAATGTCCACAATGTCACAACAAAGATAGATCAACTTTATCAGTTGTAAGAAGAACTTGTGGCTATCTTGGAGAAAACTTCTGGAATGAAGGCAGAACAAAAGAAATTAACGCAAGGGTTCTTCACATATAATGAATTATGCACAAATAAGAAAATACGATGTGGCAAATGGCCCTGGTATAAGAAGCACAATTTTTGTAACGGGATGCACTCACAATTGCTACAACTGTTTTAACAAAGAATATCAAGACTTCAATTTTGGAAAAACTTGGACAGATAAAGAAACAAAAGAAGTAATAGAATATCTAGAACTTCCTGAAGTAAAAGGTCTGACAGTTTTAGGTGGCGAACCCTTTCAAAATGAAGTAGATCTTTTAATGACTATAAAGGACATAAAGAAAGAAGTTCAAAAAGATATTTGGATTTTCTCTGGTTATACCTTTGAAGAAATAATAAAAGATGAGAACAAAAAAAATCTTTTAGAAGAATGCGACGTATTAGTTGATGGGAGATTTGTTGAAAACTTAAAAGACTTGACACTTAGATTTCGTGGTTCTTCAAATCAAAGGATAATAGATGTAAAAAGATCTCTAGATGAAAATAAAGTAATTGAATTAAATTTTTAAAGAGCTACTCTCGTTTTAAGTAGCTCTTTTTTGTTAAGTATAATTACCATGAACTTTTAATATATTTTATTTATTAAGACGCTAAAATATTATATCCAATAAACGTAGCTGCTAGCCCTGACAAAATAACCATAATTATACCTATTTTTATAATTAATTTAGAATCAGAATTTTCATCGGCATGAAGCATTGCTATTGGAGCAAATGATGATGGCAGTACATATGCTAGTGAGCCACACATTGTCGTTGTAACACAAAGTGCAATAGGACTAATATTGTAAGAAACCATAGAAACACTTGCTGCAACTCCTGTCATTATTGTAATTGTTGATACATTTGAAGAGAAATTTGTAAGTGCACAAGTTCCCAGTGCAAATAAAAACACAACTAATGTAATTGATGATTTTTCAATAATTGGTCTTAAATTTAAAATAACAAAATCATTTAATCCTACACCTTCTGCTGAAACTGCACTGCCCAATAAAACACCAATAGAAATAAAAAATATTGTCGCCCAAGGAATTTTCATATTCATTGTTTCTTTTAAGTCAATTAATGGCGTATCATTTATCCTGACAAAGGCAAGTAAAATAACTGCTAAGAAAGCCCAAAAAGTAATGGTAAGATTCTTGAACATTAAAATTACGCTATTATCTTTAGGTAAAAATATTTGTAAAACTCCTGGAAGAATCCATAATATTACAGTAGCAAAAAATATTGTCGCTATTGACTTTTCTCTAAGTTCCATAGGTTTTAAATCTTCTGAAAATTTATTCATGTCAAGATTACTAACTTTTGAAACATCAGGTTTTATAAAATATCTTATTATTATAAAAAGAACTAAGAATAGTATAAACGTCGTAGGCACTGCATATGCCATATAATCAATAAGAGTTATCTCCATTCCAGTTGTCTGTTCAAATATTCCAATTCCCAAAATTGCAAGTGGATGTGAAATTGGCGTAGCTGCCCCACCAAGATTAACTGAGAAAATAGCACCTAGTGACAAAGTATTAGAAAATTTACTATCTTTTTCATATCCAGTCTTTTTTATTATCTCATTTGTAAAAGCTAAAAAGAAAGCTGTCGCTGGAACTTGATCCATAAATGCTCCAACCAAATAGCAAATAAAGAAATACACAAACATAAAAGACCAAGGACTTTTCTTAGAAATTTTCATCGTGAGCATTTTTGTAGTAAGTCTAGCCGTAAAACCCGATTCATTTAGAGCATTTGTCAGTATCATACTTGCCACTACAAAAGCAAAAATCCAATTTCCAATTGAACCTTTTATAACATCATTTAAGCTCATAACACCTGTCAATGTCAAAAGTAAAAAACTAAAAAATACAGGCCATATAGTGTCGACAATAGATAACATAAGTACCGTTCCAATAAAAACTCCTATTACTTTTGTCCCCATAGATGTAATTGGATCTATTGGAGGTAATATCCAAAATAAAAATATTACAAATAAACATAACAAAGTTTTCAGAATATATTTCTTATTCCAATAGAACTTTTGTTGCAATCCTTTCATAGAATCACCTATTTCTTATAATATCCATTTTCAAGTAATAATGCTATGCCTTGTCCGCCTCCAATGCACGCACTTACAACAGCATATTTCAAATTATGATTTTCTTTAAATTCATATAAAGCAGTAGTTATAATTCTTGCACCCGTCATTCCAAGAGGATGCCCTAGTGCCACTGCACCACCATGAATATTAAAGTTTTCCTCATAATACTTACTTCCTAAATAAATATCAAGTTCTTTTAAACAGCCCAAAGTTTGACCAGCAAAAGCCTCATTTATTTCAAGCATTCCTATATCTTTTTTTAAATCAAGTTCATTTCTTTTGAGCAGATTATTTATAGCAGGGACTGGCCCCATTCCCATATAAGCTGGATCTACGCCTGCTATTTCATAATCCACTAATTTTGCCATAACTTCCAAATTTTTTTCCTTTGCGTAAGAAAGAGTTGTAATTATTTCAAAGGCCGCACCATCATTAAGACCAGAAGCATTACCTGCCGTAACAGTGCCTCCTTTTTCAAATACGGGCTTTAAAGTACTTAACTTTTCAAGAGTTGTGTCCTTCTTTGGATGTCCATCAGTATCAACAATTGTACTTCCTTTTCTTGATTTTACTTCAACAGGAACTATTTCTTTTGCAAATCTACCTGAATTTATAGCTTCTCTTGCTTTCATTTGACTGTCGTATGCAAATTTATCTTGATCCTCTCTCGAAATATTATATTTTCTAACAACATTTTCAGCAGTATTTCCCATGTGGTTTATACCTGAATTTGCACCCGAAGCTGTTCTATGTCCCTCATCATTTGCATCTATTAATATAGAATCCCCCATTCTAAATCCCTTAAATCTAGCTTCTTCTGGCAACATATAAGGTGCTCTAGATAAAGATTCTGCTCCACCAACTGCAATAACTTTTTTATTTCCTCTTAAAAGTTCAAGAGCACCAGAAACAGCAGACTGCATTCCAGAACCACAAATTCTATTGACTGTCATTCCAGTTGCTTCGTGCTTTAAACCAGTATCTATTCCAATAATATTGCCCAAATTATTCGTTGTTTGAGAGCCAGTAACATGACCTACAATAACTTCATCAATATCATTTTTATCAATTCCAGATCTCTTAATAGCTTCATTTAAAGCAATTACTCCTAATTCCTGAACCTTAAGTCTTTAAATCGCCCAAATAAGCTCCTACAGGAGTTCTAGCTGCTCCTACAAAAACAACTTCGTCATTTAAAAAATTTAACATTTATTTTCCCCTTTCATTCCATTATCATTTTTTCTAAATCTTCAGAAATTTCAACATCTGGCTCAACTCCACTAATAATTTCATCAATACTAAAGTTAGGATTGTAAGCTGACAAAATTAACTTTTCATTTACAATATCAAAAACTGCCTTTTCAGTAACTATCATAGTCGCAGCTTTCTGTGCAGTAAGAGGTAATTTACAATTTTTTAAAATTTTAGGTTTTCCATTATTTGTGTGATATGTAGCAATTATCACGTTCTTAGCACCTACACATAAATCCATAGCTCCGCCCATTCCAACAACTAATTTGCCTGGAATAGTATAATTAGCAATGTTACCATGCTCATCAACTTCCATAGTTCCAAGAACAGAAGCACTTAAATGTCCTCCTCTTATAATTCCAAAAGAAATAGATGAATCAAAAAAAGAAGCTCCTTTCTTAAATCTTGTCGGAAATCCAGATGAACTTATTACACCAGGAATATAATTAGGATCATCATAATCAATATCTCCAATGGCACCTATCATTCCATTTTCTGAGTGAATATTAATATTTTGTTCATCTGTAACAAACTTAGAAACTAAAGTAGGTACACCTACTCCTAAATTGACATAAGTATTAGGCTCTAACCTCACAGCAATATTTTTCGCAATAATTTCTTTCATTTCATTTTTATTAAGTTCCATTATTCAATACTCCCCTTAACAATATAATCAACAAAAATACCTGGCATAGTTACATCATTTGGAGCTATTTCTCCATTCTCAACTATTTCATCTGCTTGTACTATCGTTATATCACTAGCAGTAATCATCATAGCTGAATGAGCAGTAGCAGATCCAAAAAATACAACATTTCCCATCTTATCAGCTTTTCGTGCCCTAACTATACACACATCTGCTCTAAGAGGTTTTTCTAATAAATACTCTTTACCATCAACACTTATAATTTCCTTCCCCTTTGCTATATCAGTCCCTATCCCTGTTGGTGTTAAAACTCCTCCAAGACCATAACCACCTGCTCGAATCCTTTCAACTAAAGTTCCTTGAGGTACAAACTCTACTTCAATCTCTCCTTTATTAAATTGATCAACTGTAAATTTATTCATTCCTATATGGGAAACGATTGCTTTTTTAATACAATGATTAGGAGTCAAAATCCCAACATGTTCGCCAGGAATATTTAAATCACCTGTATCATTACAAATCAAAGTTAACTCTTTTGTGTTTCTTTTAACAATTCCTTGAATGATTTCATTAGGTGCTTCAGACCCTGCGAATCCACCAATCATAATAGTGCATCCACTATGAATCATATCAAGGGCATCATCCATTGAAATAATTTTTTTCTCATCCATTTGAAAAATCTCCTTTTTAATCTAAAAACATATTCTTTATGGTATAATTAAATATACTATTTAGTTTATCTTGATACCACGATATAATTATTATGAAAACCATAACTTTTTTTTATATATAAATGAGGGCTACATGGAAATTAATCAAATGAAATACATAGTGTGCATAGCTAATAATAATTTTAATATTAGCAAAGCAGCAGAAAAACTTTACATAACTCAGCCAGCTCTTAGCAAAACTATTAAAAATATAGAATTAATGACAGGAATTGAAATATTCACTAGAAAAAAAGGAAGATTAACTGGCTTTACTCCTATTGGAAAAATCATTTATGATAATTCAATACAAATAATAAACATTGAAAATCAAATTCAAAAAAATATTATCGACTATAAAAAGAAAGAATCAAATTACATTTCTATTGGAATTTTGTCAGTCTTTATGCCTATACTTTATGAAAAAATAAATACTCTATCACATAAGTGCAAAGAAAATAAAAATATAATAATAGACATAGTAGAATATAATTATTGGGATCTAATGAAGAAATTTGAAGATGAACAAATAGACATAATAATAACCGTTGGCTATAACGAAAATAACAACGAAACAATAAATCATACTATATTAGACAGTTCTTACGTTGCAATCTACGATAAAAATAATCATCATTTTGAAAACAACTCTATTAAATACTCTGATTTAAATAAAAAAACTCTAATTTATCCTTCGACCCTAAGTAAATCAAAGACTTTAATAGATGGAATTCTTGATAATAATAAAGTGGAATGCAAAAGAAAAATTCACCTAATGAATCCTGAATCAGTTTTACAAACAATTGTTAACACAGACTACTTAGCAATACTACCTCAAATCTTTTATGACATTAACTCAATTAAATACAATAACTATTTAAACATTGCTGAATTTAAAGTTCCAATTCCTTGGCATATGGACATAGTAATTAATAAAAAAAATTACAATAAAAGTAAAATTGTATTTGAAGAATTATATAATACCCTAAAAATAATAAACTTATTTCTCCTTAAAATTTAAAAAAGGCATCTGCTATACTCAAATTTAACAGATGCCTTTTTTTATAATATTTATTTTCAATTTAACTTTCCACATATCACCTAGTTTATCATTATTAATTTATAAAAATAAATATTTGCAATAAAAAAGCCCTCCAATAAGGAAGGCTTTTTTATCTTTTCTTTAATATGTAATGAGATAACTCATTGTGGAATAATTAAAGCAAAACATTTTACTAATTTTAAAAGGAGTATTTAAAATAAAAAGTCTATTGACAAAGATATCCTTGCATCAATAGACCTTTTAACTGGCGATAACTTACTCTCCCAGGTCGTTGCCAACCAAGTACCATCAGCGGACTAATGCTTAACTTCTGTGTTCGGTATGGGTACAGGTGTGTCCATTGTCCTATTCTCACCAGATTAACTTAAAAAACTAATCTACTCTTCTTTCTCTTGGTCAAGTCTTCGACCTATTAGTACTCGCTAGCTGAATGTATTGCTACACTTACACCTTGAGCCTATCTACCTAATTTTCTTCTAGGGGTCTTATCTTTCGAGGGAAATCTCATCTCGAGGGGGGCTTCGGGCTTAGATGCCTTCAGCTCTTATCCCTTCCAAACTTAGCTTCCCAGCTATGCACTTGGCAGTACAACTGGTGCACCAGCGGTTTGTCCATCCCGGTCCTCTCGTACTAAGGACAGCTCCTCTCAAATTTCCTACGCCCACGACGGATAGGGACCGAACTGTCTCGCGACGTTCTGAACCCAGCTCGCGTGCCTCTTTAATGGGCGAACAGCCCAACCCTTGGGACCTACTTCAGCCCCAGGATGAGACGAGCCGACATCGAGGTGCCAAACCTCCCCGTCGATGTGGACTCTTGGGGGAGATAAGCCTGTTATCCCCGGGGTAGCTTTTATCCGTTGAGCGATGGCCCTTCCACTCGGTACCACCGGATCACTAAGTCCTGCTTTCGCATCTGCTCGACTTGTTGGTCTCGCAGTTAAGCTCCCTTCTGCCTTTATACTCTTCGCACGATTTCCGTCCGTGCTGAGGGAACCTTTGAACGCCTCCGTTACTCTTTCGGAGGCGACCGCCCCAGTCAAACTGTCCAACTGAGAGTGTCCCTTCCCCAGTTTCATGGGGTTAGGTTAGAATTCTAGCATTAAAAGAGTGGTATCCCAACGGTGACTCCTAAGATACTGGCGTACCTTATTCTTCGTCTCCCACCTATTCTGTACGTTTAATCCCAAAATTCAATCTCAGCCTACAGTAAAGCTCCACGGGGTCTTTCCGTCCTGTCGTGGGTAAGCGGCATCTTTACCGCTACTACAATTTCACCGGATCCTTTGTTGAGACAGTGCCCAAATCGTTACACCTTTCGTGCGGGTCGGAACTTACCCGACAAGGAATTTCGCTACCTTAGGACCGTTATAGTTACGGCCGCCGTTTACTGGGGCTTCAGTTCTAAGCTTCGCTTATGCTAACTTTTTCCCTTAACCTTCCAGCACCGGGCAGGTGTCAGCTCCTATACTTCGTCTTTCGACTTCGCAGAAACTTGTGTTTTTGGTAAACAGTCGCTTGGGCCTTTTCACTGCGGCCCCCTTTTACAGGGGCTCCCCTTCTCCCGAAGTTACGGGGTCATTTTGCCGAGTTCCTTAACAAAGGTTTTTCCGCTCGTCTTAGGATTCTCTCCTCACCTACCTGTGTCGGTTTGCGGTACGGGCGATACTTCTCTTGTAGTGGCTTTTCTTGGCAGTGTGGAGTTATAAGCTTCTCTACTTGTTTTCGATCCGCATCACGCTTTAGACTTCTCGGAAAGCGGATTTGCCTACTTCCCATCCTTTGCGCTTGCACGCCTCACCAACTGGGCGCTCTTATTATCCTTCTGCGTCCCCACTTCCTCACTGATTGTATCGGTACAGGATTTTCAACCTGTTGTCCATCGACTACGCTTTTCAGCCTCGCCTTAGGTCCCGACTTACCCTGAGTGGACGAGCCTTGCTCAGGAATCCTTAGGTTTTCGACGGGTGAGATTCTCACTCACCTCTCGCTACTCATGCCAGCATTCTCTCTTGTATGATGTCCACAGTGCTTTTCAACTTCTGCTTCTTCCTTCATACATTGCTCCTCTACCAACGTTTTTCGTTCCATAGCTTCGGTATATAGTTTAGCCCCGGTTATCTTCGGCGCAGAGTCACTTGACTAGTGAGCTATTACGCACTCTTTAAATGAGTGGCTGCTTCTAAGCCAACATCCTAGTTGTCTCAGTAACTCCACATCCTTTCCCACTTAACTATAATTTTGGGACCTTAGCTGATGGTCTGGGCTCTTTCCCTTTCGACTATGAAGCTCATCCCCCATAGTCTGACTCCCTAGCGTATGATTTGGTATTCGGAGTTTGATAGGTCTCGGTAACATATGCATGCCCCTTGACCAGTCAGTGCTCTACCCCCTTTTCATTCTTGCTAGAGGCTAGCCCTAAAGCTATTTCGAGGAGAACCAGCTATCTCCGTGTTCGTTTGGCTTTTCACCCCTATCCACAAGTCATCCGATAGCTTTTAAACGCTACCCGGTTCGAGCCTCCATTGAATTTTACTTCAACTTCACTCTGCTCATGGATAGATCACACGGTTTCGGGTCTACGACTACTAACTTTTGCCCTCTTTAGACTCGCTTTCGCTTCGGCTCCACATCTTTAATGTTTAACCTTGCTTGTAATCGTAACTCGCTGGCCCGTTCTACAAAAAGTACACGATCGTGGCTTTTGCCACTTTCGCTGCTTGTAAACACTAGGTTTCAGATTCTATTTCACTCCCCTCCCGGGGTTCTTTTCACCTTTCCCTCACGGTACTTGTTCGCTATCGGTCACCAAGTAGTATTTAGCCTTAGGGGGTGGTCCCCCTGTATTCCCACTGAATTTCTCGTGTTCCGTGGTACTCTTTTGTGTCGGATATCTTCGCCTTCGTCTACGGGACTGTTACCTTCTTTGGTTCGTCTTCCCAGATGATTCGACTGGCTATTTTCTCTTTTTACACGTTTGGGCTCTTCCCTGTTCGCTCGCCGCTACTTTGGGAATCGAGTTTTCTTTCTCTTCCTCAGGTTACTTAGATGTTTCAGTTCACCTGGTTCGCTTCCTATAGTTATTTATTGGCTATAGGATTCCTCTTTTGAGGTGGGTTTCCCCATTCGGATATCTGAGGCTTGGCTTATTTGCAACTAACCTCAGCTTTTCGCAGCTTGTCACGTCCTTCTTCGCCTCTTGGTGCCTAGGCATTCTCCTAGTGCTCTTTTTAACTTGACCTTTGTTAATAAACATTTCTGTTTATTTCCAGTTTAATTGTTCTTTTTAGAAATTTTGATTAGTTTTTTTAGTTGTTATGGTTCAAAACTTAGTATAACTAAGTTATGGTGGTAATCGAATTCTAGCCAATCGACTCTCCCTTACGGTCAGTCTTTTGGGAATTCTTTACACACAACCTCCATCGCTTCAATCTTCGCTACGCTCGATTTTAGTGTGTCGGTATGGTGGAGATAAGGAGATTCGAACTCCTGACCTCCTGCTTGCAAGGCAGGCGCTCTCCCAACTGAGCTATACCCCCATATATAATTAAAATAGCGTGAAGATCTTTTTCCTTAGAAAGGAGGTGATCCAGCCGCACCTTCCGATACGGCTACCTTGTTACGACTTCACCCCAGTCACTTATCCTACCTTCGACTGCTGCTCCCTTGCGGTTTGCTCACAGGCTTCGGGTATTACAAGCTCCCATGGTGTGACGGGCGGTGTGTACAAGACCCGGGAACGCATTCACCGCAGCATTCTGATCTGCGATTACTAGCAACTCCATCTTCATGTACTCGAGTTGCAGAGTACAATCCGAACTGGGAAAGGCTTTTTGAGGTTTGCTTGAGATCACTCTGTTGCTTCCCTTTGTACCTTCCATTGTAGCACGTGTGTAGCCCAGGGCATATAGGGCATGATGATTTGACGTCATCCCCACCTTCCTCCGATTTATCATCGGCAGTCTCTTTAGAGTTCCCATCTTATATGCTGGCAACTAAAGATAGGGGTTGCGCTCGTTGCGGGACTTAACCCAACATCTCACGACACGAGCTGACGACAACCATGCACCACCTGTATTGAGGCTTCCGAAGAAGTATACTTATCTCTAAGTACGTCCTCAGTATGTCAAGCCCTGGTAAGGTTCTTCGCGTTGCTTCGAATTAAACCACATGCTCCGCTGCTTGTGCGGGTCCCCGTCAATTCCTTTGAGTTTCATGCTTGCGCACGTACTCCCCAGGCGGAGTGCTTATTGTGTTAACTGCGGCACCGACATTCGCCGACACCTAGCACTCATCGTTTACAGCGTGGACTACCAGGGTATCTAATCCTGTTTGCTACCCACGCTTTCGTTCCTCAGCGTCAGAATGAGCCCAGTAAGTCGCCTTCGCCACCGGTATTCTTTTTAATATCTACGCATTTCACCGCTACACTAAAAATTCCACTTACCTCTACTCTTCTCAAGATATGCAGTTTCAAATGCTTACAGTAGTTAAGCTACTGCCTTTTACATCTGACTTGCATTTCCGCCTGCGAACCCTTTACGCCCAGTGATTCCGGACAACGCTAGCCCCCTACGTATTACCGCGGCTGCTGGCACGTAGTTAGCCGGGGCTTTTTCTTATGGTACCGTCATTATCTTCCCATATAAAAGAACTTTACGACTCGAAAGCCTTCTTCGTTCACGCGGCGTCGCTGCATCAGAGTTCCCTCCATTGTGCAATATTCCCCACTGCTGTCTCCCGTAGGAGTTTGGCCCGTTTCTCAGTTCCAATGTGGACGTTCACCCTCTCAGGCCGGCTACCCATCGTCGCCTTGGTAGGCTTTTACTCTACCAACTAGCTAATGGGACGCGAGTCCATCTTAGACCACCGGAGTTTTGATCGTTATGACATGTGTCATTATGATTTTATTTGGTATTAATCCCGGTTTCCCGAGGCTATCCCAATGTCTAAGGCAGGTTACTCACGTGTTACTCACCCGTCCGCCGCTAATCCACTTTATCTTCGCCCCGAAGGGTTCTGTTAAAGTTTCATCGCTCGACTTGCATGTGTTAAGCGCGCCGCCAGCGTTCGTCCTGAGCCAGGATCAAACTCTCAATTAAAAAATTTGTATGACTCATTAGTTTTATCAAACTAAACGAATTTCTGGTTTGCTTTTGTGATTTTATCACGATTTTTTGATTCTTTATGAATCTTTCTATCTTCACACTATTTAATTATCATTGTTCTTGCTACTCTTGAAGTAGCTTTTTCATTATACTCTTGTATTTTTTTCTTGTCAAGTATTTTTTACAACTTTTTTGTTTTATTTTTACTTAACTTTTACAAAAGTTTTGTTGCCCCAAGCGACAACTTCTATATGATACCATCTCCGAAGTAATCTGTCAACTGTTTTTTTCATTTTTTTATAATTAATTTTACTCAAAAAAATAACAGTCGTCTTTTTTCGACAACTGTTACATAGTACTATTATATTTTTTAAATGTCAACTGTTTTCTGTAAATTTTTTATATTTTCTTATTTTTGTCCTGAAAGTCTTAAAAGGTGCTACTGTATTTATGTTTATAAATTTATATACTTCCCATACTGCTGTCTTTGTTACTCCATCAGCCCACTTTCTCATATGAGGTTTAAATAATTCATCCTCAGTCATATTGTCTATCATTTTATATGTTTTATTTACATTTTCATCTAAAATATTTTTTAATTCTTCTAATGATAATTTTGAATATTTTTGATTGAACCCTTCATATAATTTTCCCAACTCATTCCATTTGAATTTATCTGAGGGTGTTTTTACTTGTATTCCTTTCTTTTCGTCTTCTTCTCACTTTAAAAGAAGTGTAGTCCATCCGACTTGATAAGAAAGATTCTCCGCTGGAGTTCTGTCCACTTATTCAATTCTTTTATTCTTTAGACTTTCATCAATGTCATTAAATTCATCAATATATTTTTTATAAGTTTTTATATTTTTTATAAGTTTTTCTAATTTCTTCTTTTAATTCTTCTTTGTTTTCATATTGTTTCATAATTCTCTCCCGCCAAATTTTTATAAATGTTCATTATCTCTAATTAATTTTTTTATTTCTTCTAGATCAACTTGTGCTTCTTCTAAATTTTTGCTCAAATTTGGAAAGGCTTTTAATATTCTTCTTTCATCTGATTTGTCTTCTATTCTATATTTAAATTCTTTTATATCTTCTTCAAACTCTTTTACTGCTGCTATTTCTTTTATTTGTTGCTGCCTATTTTCTATGCTTATGGTCTTGTCATATACTTTCATACCTATTTTATCCGAAACTGATTTTATATCTGCACTTATATCATCAATCATTTTTAATTTTTTATTTAATCCTATCAATGTATTTATAGTTGTAATTAAATCTAAAATCATTACTAATGCAAAAGCTATATCTAAATATAGAATTACATTTCTTGGAATCAACTTCACTAGGTTTCCTGTTACTGGGTGTATTTTTTCAAAAAGTATATAACAAAAAATTCCCCAGATCACTGAAAACTCTAAACAAATATATCCTCCAATATTTAATTTTCTATTTGAGTAATCCCACCATCTTTTGTGAAATATCTTCTCTAGTATAAATCCAACTATGAATTCTATTAATGAAGCTATAAACATTGATCCAAAGAATAAAACAGTTTTGTTATTCTCAGCTATATTTTTCAAAATTATAATCACTGCCACTGCTCCAAAACCATAGATTGGACAATAAGGCCCACTTAAAAATCCTCTATTTATAAACATTTTCTTAGTCACTGCGTGATAACTAACTTCCACTACCCATCCTATGAAGGCATATATAAAAAAATACATTAAATAATTTATTAAATAATATTTCTCCATTGTATTCTCCTCTTCTTTTGCAATAAAAAATATGTTAGCTCTCCTAACATATTATAAACTACTTTTATTCAATTTTTCATCATATTTCTTTAATAATTCTTGCCTTCCGCTTACTTCTAATTTTTTATATAAAATAGTCAAATTGTTTTTTACAGTTTTTTCACTTATATAAACTTCCTTTGATATTTCTTTATTAGTTTTGCCAGAAATTATTTCTTCTAATAAAAATTTTTCTCTCTTAGTGAGTTTTTTAAGATTTTCAAACTTTTTTGTTCTATCCCTTTTTATTTCTTTTAGACTTTCTTCTATGTAAATGTATCCTCTTATTGTTTTATTCACAGCTTCAAGTATTTCTTCTTCTTTGGCAAATATTGTTATTACAGAATAGTCTATGTTTAGAGGTAATTCTTCTTTTTTTATTATTCTTATTTTATCTTTTTTTATTCTCGCTAAATCTTTATTTTGAAATATTAGAAGAGAGTAGTCTTCATCTTTTAATTTATAAAAATCTAGGACTTCATATTCTTTTAAAATATTTTGAAGCCCTGTTTTTATAATCTCACTTTTTGTTTCTATGGCAATTTTAGTCATTTAAAATTTTTACACTTTCTCTTTCAAGAATTTCTGAAGGTAAAACTACATTTTCTGCCAAATTGTCATCTTCTTTTGCTATTTTCTTTAAAATTTTTCTAATTGAAACTGCTCCAATATCATAATAAGGAATTTTCACAGTTGTCACTTTAGGTCTATAAATGTTAGAAATATAAGAACCTCCAAAACCAGTTACAGAAATGTCATCTGGAGTTTTGTAATTATTGTCCAAAAGTAAATTTATAAGGTGTATTGCTATTGTGTCATAGGATGCAAAAATTGCGGTGATTTTTTCTTTTTTAACTGTTTCTATTATTGTATCCTCTTCGCTCTTTACAAATTCTTCTCCAAGTCCTTCAACATACATGTTTACTTTTTTTAAACCATGTTCTTCCATAGCTCTATTATACCCTTCAATTTTTTTCTTCTCGAAAGTTCTATCAATGTCCTTTCTTATACCTAAAGATGCAATATTTTTGTGCCCCTTTGAGATTAGATAAGAAACCATATCATAACTTGCTTTTTCATAGTCAATTGTTGCCGAAAATTTTTCTATGTCGTAGAAATTGCTAATAACTACATATGGAATCTTACTCTCTTCTAGCTTATACTCAAGCTTTGGATTGTGAAGATTTGAAATCACAATAATCCCTTCTACTTGTTTTTGTGCCAAAAGATTTGCAAATTTCATTTCAGATTCAGGATCACCATAGGAGCTTGACAAAAGTATGTCGTATTTATACATTCTCCCAACTTCTTCCACACCTCTTAATATTTGTGAAATGAAATTAGATCCAATATCTTCTACAATTACACCTATTAAATTAGATTTTTTGGTCACTAAACTTCTAGCTACTTCATTTGGCTTGTAATCTAAAACCTCTATTGCGTGTAAAACTCTTCTCCTAGCTTCAGGGCTTACGGGTTTTGAATCATTAATTACTCTTGATACTGTAGAAATGGAAACATCTGCCATTTTTGCTACGTCTTTAATTGTAGATGCCATACTTTCCTCCTTATGGTACTATTATTTTAAGCTTATTTTCCAAGACCTTAAAAGTCATAGGAAGCGTTGAAGCTTTCTCACCGTCTACATCTATTGTCAACTCTTCATCTGAAGATATCTTTATTTCTTTAGTTTTTAAATACATTACTTTGTCATGGTTTACATGCCTGCCACCTACAAGTGAAGTTGCAAGTTCTGGAACTTCAGAAAACTTAAATCCTTTAAAAATAAGCACATCTAAGTATCCATCAGAAACATCTGCTAAAGGTGCCATATTTTTAAATCCTCCAACTGAAGTTGAGTTTGTTATTAAAAATAGAAGTCCTTCGACAGAACCAGTAAACTCATCACTCTCTATATTAAAATTTACAACTTTTTGGTATTTAAAAAATTTTTTCCCAAAAAGTTCTCTTACTCCTTCTAAATAATATGCCATATCTCCCAAACTTGCTTTTTTCTCAGCAGAAACTGTATATGCAATCTCTGTAAGCATTCCTCCAGCTGCAACATTTATAAAGGCTCTATCCCCTGCAAGTCCAATATCTATGGTCTTAATGTTAAAGTTTTTTATCATTTTATAAAATTTAAGGGGATTTGTAGGAAGGCCCTGTGCATTTGCAAAATCATTTACCGTTCCGCTTTGTAAAATTGCAAGTGGAGTATCTCTCTTAGAAAGATAAATTCCATTTACGACTTCATTTACAGTTCCATCTCCTCCACTGCATATAATAAAATCCTCGCCAGAATAATTTTCTGAAAATTTTATGCCATCGCCTTCTTTGTGCGTGAAAAAAAGTTCAATTTCATACTCATCTCTACTCATAAGCTCTATTAATTCTAATATTTTCCCAAGAGCCGCTCCTCTTCCGGAATTTGGATTTGCAATGATTTTTACTTTCTTCATTCCTTTTCTATCACCTTTTATAAAATTTATGTAAAAAAATAAAATAAGACGAAGCAAAAACTCCGCCTCTAAATTATTTCAAAAAAACTTCTTTAAGTGCCTTTACAACTTCTTTAAAAATATAGAAATAGTCAATGGCGTTATTTGAACTAAGTGAAATAGTTTTTGCAGTATCAGAAATTACATCTGATATATTGCCAACTGTGTCTGATACTTTTAAAGATGTATCATCTACTTTTCTTGTGATGCCATTTACGGTATCTGAAACTGAACCAACTGTTGAAACAACTTTTTCAATTTCAGGCTTAACATCATTTACAAGATTTGTCGCATCATTTGAAAGTGAATTTACATTTTCAGAAATGTTTTTCGCATTGTCAACAATTGTAGGGACAGTTTTTATAGTGTGATCAATTTCGCCTTGATTTTTTTCAATAATGCCATTTACATTTTTTAAAACCTTTACTACGTTTGACAGTGCTAAAAAAAGCGCTACAAGTGCAGCTATCCCAGCAACATAAAGTAAGAAACTAAGTAGACCACCTAGTGTAAATGATTGATTTAACATTTTATGCCTCCAATCTTATCTTCTGTTTGCTTCTCTTTCTACTTTATTTTTAGTATCCTTAACTGTTTCTTTTACATCTTCAGAAGATTTCTTAGCTTCTTTTTTAACGTCATGAGCTCCTTCTTTTAAATCGCCCTTTACGTCTTCAGCAGTATCTTTAACTTCATCAGTTGTATTTTTTACATTTTTTTTGACATCTTCTGCACCAGATCTTACAATTTCTCCAATTGCTCCAGCTTTTGCTTTAGCTACTTCAACATCTTCATCAAATTCACGTTTTTTAGTTGCAGCTTTATCTCTCAATTCTCCATAAGTTTGTTTAGCTTGTTCTCCAGCTTGATAAGCTTTAAATTCTATTGTATCTTTTGCATCATTTGCAACATTGATAGCTTGATTTGCCGCTTCTTCTGCTCTTTGGGCAATTTCTTCACGAGTTTTTTTACCTTCTTGTGGTGCATATAAAACTCCCACTAAAGCTCCAAATGCCATGCTTGTAAATACTTTTGAAGCTTCTCTGCATCTTCTTCTTCTTATTGCTTCATTTCTTTTTTCTTCTAAGTAATCAAATAATCCCATAATAATTCTCCTTATCTTAATTTAATTTGTTAATTATGTACCCTTTTATTTTTAAAATAATCACATCCAAAAATAAAATAAGATAACTTTAAGAATAATAGTAAAATCCGCAATGCCGAAACCTTATTAATTCACACCCGCCCATTATCATGGTGGGTAAAAAACTTGATAGTGTCTTCTGACTTCCGCTCAAAGACGGCTTGTCATATCTCACATATACACAGTATCCCGTGTTCTATTTGTCGGTTGAATTAAATAGGCTTAACCCGAACATCGCAGAATTTACTTAATTAAATTATAACTCAATAAAACGTTTTTTTCAATAAATTGCCACCAAAAAACAAAAAATCGTGAGGTACTCCTGCAAAAATTTCTATTTCTTTATTATTTCTTGGCAATTTAAATTTTAGAGAATAAGAATGAAGTGCTTGCCTTTTTATCAAATTAGATTTTTCAAAATAAAGCTCGTCCCCTATAATAGGGTGACCAATATGAGAAAGGTGAACTCTTATCTGATGCGTCCTTCCAGTGTGAAGAGTCAAAAGAACAAGGCTCATATTATCTTTTTCTTCAAGCACTTTGTAAGAAGTTATAGATCTTTTCCCAGTAACATAATTTACCTCACGCCTAATTTTATCTTCTGATAATGCAATTGGCGTCTCAATGACTCCCTCTTTTTCATGAAAAATCCCATTACAAATTGCCAAATACTTTTTCTCGACACTCTCTTTAAATTCCTTAGAAATTTTATCTTGTGTAAAAGAATTTTTCGCAACCATTACTATTCCTGAAGTATCTCTATCGAGTCTATTTACAAATCTAACTTTTCTATTTATGTTATTTCCATAAAAATAACCACATAAATAATTCAAAAGAGTCCCTGTTGTATCGTCCTTGGCTGTGTGGGTAACCATAAAGGGCTCTTTATTTACTAAAATAAGATCATCATCTTCATATAAAATATCTAGAACCCTATGCTCTATTTTTCCATTTAAATCTTCTTCTTCAAATTTAACAGATACAATATCATTTATCTTTAACTTTTTATTTTTTTTATTTAACTTTCCATTTAAATATATGCTTTCGCTTTTAACAGACCTTCTAATTAACCTTGAAGACAAATTTTTTTCACGCAAAAAATCATTTAATTTAATTTCTTTGCCAACTCTAAAATTTAAAAAGTCCTTGGAATTTAACCTATACATTTTACACCTCTAGTCAATGTAAGTTTATTCGTTTATAATATAAATAATAAAGAAAAAAATCAAGGGGGTTTAACCTTGTCAAAAAATATTATAAATATAATCACAAATGCAAATTACGAATCCAAAAAAACTGCCACAAATTTGCACAAAGTCCTAACGAACTATGGATACGAACCTTTTAATGGGTTCAATAAAAATGCAGAGCTCTCAATTTGTATAGGTGGTGATGGATCCTTTATAAAAGCTATACACAAAAACGACTTTCCTGATATGCCCTTTGTCGGAATAAACACAGGACATCTTGGCTTTTATCAAGAAATAAAACCAGATGAAATAGAAAAATTGGTAAAAGACTACAAAAATGGCAATTACAATGTTGACGATATAAAACTCATTAGATCAGATATATACACCAAAAATAAAGTTTATAAATTTTATTCCATAAATGAAGTAGTATTAAAAGCCGCCCATTCTAAAACTATTCACATGAATGTATTTATAGACAGAAATCATGTAGAAAAATTTTCTGGTGACGGAGTTTTAGTTTCAACACCCTCAGGCTCTACTGCATACAACTTTTCAAGTGGAGGGGCAATAGTCTATCCAAGCCTTCATGTATTGCAAATGACACCAATTTCTCCAGTTAATTCTGCTGCATATAGATCTCTTGGATCTTCTGTAATAGTTCCAGGAGTCCACACAATTTCTCTAGTTGTGGAAAAAAGATACAAGGACTCAAATCTTTTATTAGTTGATGGTTCTGAATACTTTTTTAACAACCTTCACAGAGTAAACATCAGACTTTCAAATAAAGTAATAAAAAAACTCGTCTTTTCAAATAATTCCTATTGGGACAACTTAAAAGACAAGTTCCTATAATTATATTAATTTAGTTCCTAGAAAATCTAGGAGCTTTTTTAGTTTTTACAAAACAAAAAAGTATCAACCATTAAACCTGATTGATACCTAAACTAATTATTTTAAATTTAAAAAAATCTTATTATTGTAACATTAAGCTAAAAATATTCCTACAAAAATTATTTATTTTTATTATTTATTGCCGCTTTTATAAATCCATTAAATAGAGGGTGTACTTTTGTTGGTCTTGATTTGAATTCTGGGTGGAATTGACAAGCGACAAAAAAGTCACTATCCTTTAATTCAATTATTTCAACTAAATCTTTATCTTCATTTATTCCTGAAAAAACTACTCCTGCAGATCTAATTTTTCCTCTGTAATCATTGTTAAATTCATATCTGTGCCTGTGTCTTTCTTTTATTTTTTCTTCACCATAAAGTGAATAAACTAAAGTATCTTTATGAATTGTACAATCATAATTTCCAAGTCTTAATGTCCCACCAACATTTTTAATATTCTTTTGGTTTTCTAAAAGATCTATTATTGGATAATTTGTTTCTGGATCTATTTCTGTTGAGTTCGCACCTTTATATCCAAGTTTATTTCTGGCGATATCAATAAGTGCAATTTGCATCCCGTAGCAAATCCCAAAGTAAGGCACATTATTTTCACGAGCGTACTTGCTTGTCATTATCATTCCTTCAGTTCCACGAGAACCAAACCCACCTGGAACAATTATCCCGTCAAGCCCTTTTAAAATCTTAGAATCTTTTTCAATTTCTTCAGAATTTAACCATTTTATATTTACTTTAACACCATTTTCGCAGCCAGCATCAGTTAATGCTTGCGTCACAGAGAGATAAGCGTCATGAAGACTCACATATTTACCAACAAGTCCAATATTAACTTCGCCTTTTACATCCTTAAACCTATCCACCATCTTTTTCCAATTTCCATTAGATTTAGGTCTGTCTTCAAGGTCAAGTTCTTTTAAAATATAATCATCTAAATGTTGATTGTGAAATACTAGAGGCACTTCATAAATTAAATCTACATTTGTAGATTGGATAACTGCTTCAACTGGAACATCACAGAAAAGAGAAATTTTTTCTCTAAGATCATCTGTAACAACTCCATTTGATCTTACAATTATTACATCAGTTTTTATTCCGTTGCTCATTAGTTCCTTAAAAGAATGTTGGGTTGGTTTTGTCTTTAATTCATCTGAGCCAGGAATATTTGGCACTAAAACTGTGTGGACAAATAGTACATCAGATTTTTTATTTTCAGAGTGAATTTGTCTTATAGCTTCTAAAAATGGAAGTGATTCAATATCTCCGACTGTTCCGCCAATTTCTGTAATAACTACATCTGCCCTTGATTCCTTTGCAGCTTTATATACTGCATTTTTTATTTCATTTGTTATGTGAGGTATAACTTGCACAGTGGCACCATCATAATCTCCGCGTCTTTCTTTTGCAATTACAGTGGAATAAACTTTTCCAGTAGTGATAGAAGCGTCCTTTGTAAGTTCTTCATCTATAAATCTTTCATAATGTCCTAGGTCTAAATCAGTTTCTGCTCCATCTCTTGTCACAAAAACTTCTCCATGTTGAAAAGGACTCATAGTTCCTGGGTCTACATTAAGATATGGGTCAAACTTTTGCATAAATACAGAAAGACCTCTATCTTTTAAAAGTCTTCCAATACTTGCAGCAGAAATTCCTTTTCCAATTCCTGAAACAACTCCACCTGTAACAAATATAAACTTAGTCATAACTCCTCCTAGCTTAGCGAATTAAAAATGTCTTCATAAGATGGCAAAGTAATATTTTTTCTTGAAATTAATTTTTCCATATTATCTGCAACTTTTCTAGTTTCAAGAAGTTTTGCTGCAATATTATTCTCTACATACTCTGCCTTTTTGTATATATCCTCTATTTTTTTCGAATGTTCTATTAAGATATTCAAATCTTCCTGGCACTTAATTAACTTAGAAATCATTGAATCTATTTTATCATACTTCTTAGATATTAATTCATTATTTTTAAAAGAAAGAACATGGGAAATATCTTTTAACTCAGAAATTCCTTCTGGCAAAATATCTTTATCAATCATATCAATCATTATTTTAGCTTCTAAAGTATGATAGATTACAACTTTTTCTAAATTAACTTCATAACTTGCATTTATTTCTTTCTCCGTATAAATTTTTCTCTTTAAAAATATATCTGTATAGTCAAAATCTTTTAGTGATACAAGTGCATCAAAATAAGTTTTGTGATTAGAAAGTCCCCTCTTTTTTGCTTCTTCTTTCCACTCATCTGAATAATTATCTCCATCACAAATTATTCTGTCATGACTTCTCATAGTATCTCTTACAATTTGAAGAGTTTTTTCTCTAAGTTTCTTTTCATCGCCTATGTAAGGCTTTAATTTTTCATACATATTTGCCAAAGAATCTGCAATAGCACAGTTAAGTGTTATATTTAAATCAGAGCCAGTTTTAGAAGAACCAAGCATCCTAAATTCAAATTTATTTCCCGTAAAAGCGACAGCAGCAGTTCTATTTCTATCGCTAGAATCCTTTGGAACACTTAAAAGATTGTAACCAGTAAAAATATTATCGTCTTCTTTTTTATAATGTCTTTCCTCTTTTATATCTTTAAAAAGCTCTTCTAAGTCACTTCCCAAAAATAGCGAAATAATGGCAGGAGGTGCTTCATCTGCACCAAGCCTAAAATCATTTGATGTGGAAGATGCACTCACCCTCAAAAGATCTTGATATTTATCTGTGGCTTCAATTAGTGCTGACACAAATAACAAAAATATATTGTTGTTGTAAGGATCATCCCCTGGATCAAAAACATTTAAACCATAATTAGTTACAATTGAATAATTATTGTGTTTTCCCGAACCATTTACATTCGCAAAAGGTTTTTCATGAAAAAGACAGACCAAATTATTTTCAAGTGCAGTTTCCTTTAAGATATTCATGAGAAGTTGATTGTCATCTATTGCCACATTTACATTCTCAAATAAAATTGCCATTTCAAATTGATTTGGAGCAACTTCATTGTGTTCAGCTTCAGAATAAATTCCAAGGCCGTATAGTTTTTCATCAACATCTTTGTAAAATTTTTCAACTCTTGCAGGAATTTGTCCAAAGTAATGATCTGATAACTCCTGTCCCTTTGGAGAAGGTGCTCCTACAATAGTTCTTCCAATATTTTTAAGGTCACTTCTCCTCTTATAAATTTCTTTGTCTACTAAGAAAAATTCTTGCTCGAGCCCAACCTTTACTCTCATCCTATAAGCATATTCATCTTTGCGAAAAATATTTACAATTTTTACGCCTTCATCACTCAAAATTTTTATAGAATCAATGAGAGGTCCTCTTTTATCAAGTTTTTCACCTTTGTAAGACATAAAAATTGTGGGAATATATAGTACATTTCCAATTATAAAAGAATTTGCCGTAAGGTCCCAATAAGTGTAGCCCCTAGCTTCAAAAGTAGATCTCATACCTCCACTTGGAAAAGACGAAGCATCTGGTTCACCTTTTACAAGTTCCTTCCCAGAAAATCTATTTATTGGCTCGCCATCAGAAGTTCTTGTTATAAACGCCTCATGTTTTTTTGCAGTGTGCCCACTTAGTGGCAAGAACCAGTGTGCAAAATGAGTTGCACCATTTTTAAGTGCCCAATCTTTCATTGCATGAGCTATGGCATCAGCTGTTTCTCTGTCTAAATCTTTTTCGTTTCTAAGAGCTTCTTTCCACTTTAGATAAACCGGATATGGAAGATTTTCTTTCATCTTCTTTTTATTAAAACTTTTTATTCCAAATTCTTCAATCATATATCCCCCTATTAAAAATAAAACCAAAAAAAATGGCAATTAATTAAAATTGCCATTATGAAAAACCTATGGTTTCTTTTTATTTTATTTCAAATATAATCCATTGTCAATAATATAATCATTAAGAGTCTTTCAAAAGAATTACGTGAACATCAAACCACTGCCCATGAATAGAAATCTTAACTTCTCCTCCCAAAATTTCAGACAAGTTTTTAACTATATTAAGTCCAAGTCCAGATCCTTCACTGTGTCTAGATCTATCTGATTTCGAAAGTTCAAGAAAAAGTTCTTCGCTACTCATATTTAATTTTTCTTTCATCAAATTTTTTACATAAAATTCAATCTTATTTTCTCTTTCAATAACTCCAGCTAAAATTTTAGTACTTTCTTTTGAATATTTGTAAGCATTGGAAAAAAGATTTTCAACAATTCTTACAAATAAGTTTACATCTGTATAAATTAAAATCTCATCGCTTGTTGAACTATATAAAAAGTCCAAATCTTTTTGCTTAAAAAGAGAATCATAATCTCCATAAATTTGAAGAATCATCTCATTTAATTCCACAAGCGATTTTTCCACT
The DNA here is from genome assembly GCF_900106515.1 of Peptoniphilus lacydonensis. Lineage (GTDB taxonomy): Bacteria > Bacillota > Clostridia > Tissierellales > Peptoniphilaceae > Peptoniphilus_A > Peptoniphilus_A lacydonensis. Next base: position 1,190,826 of record NZ_FNWF01000003.1, on the reverse strand, counting down.
GAAATATCTTTGGTACTAGTTTTCGACGCAAATATTAAATCCACAATTAAATCCTTTAGTCTAGAAGAATTTCTATTTAAAATATTTATAAAACTTTTGGCCTCATCATCTAGTTCATTTTTCTTTGAAAGCAAATCTGCATAGTTAATTATTGAAGTGAGAGGTGTCTTCAAGTCGTGAGATATATTAGTTATGAGTTCCATTTTAGATTTTTCAGTCCTAAAACTATCTTCCAATCTTTTTTTGTCACGCTTTTTAAAATCTTCCATCAAAATTGTAATTTTCTCCAAGTACTCATTCTCAAAGGGTTCTGGAATTTTAAAATCATACCCATATAAAATAGATTCTACTAGTTCAATTGAAAGTGAATTTTGTGCAAATTGAAGTTCCACTATTATAACTGCTCGAAGAATCATAAAAAGAAGAACATTTAAAAGCACAATCTCTCTTGGTATTAAACTATAAAAAAGAATACATAAAATTATTAAAGTTACATTTAAAGTCCCAAAAAGTCTAAAATTTTTAAACTGTCTATATTTAAATAAATTATATGTCAAAACAGTGTCTGTAAATTTTCCTCTTTTTATTTTTAAGAACATAAATAAAATAGTAAATATCCATGTCATCATAAAATATTTATTTATATTAAAAAGCTCAAGGATAATCGTAGAAGAAACAAAAATGTTTTCTATAAAAACTCTTTCTATTAAATTTATAATTACATCTCTAATAGATCTTTTTAAACTTTTAAGACCCATCACTTGTCCTCAATTTTATATCCCATTCCATAAACTGATTTAATGAGATCTGGTTTTCTCGGATTTATTTCAACTTTATCACGAAGATGTGAAACGTGAACAGAAATTATTTTTCTAACATTAATGGCTTCCTCTTCCCACACACTTTCATAAATTTCATTTGAAGAAAAAACTCTTCCAGGATTCTTCATAAGTAAATACAATATTTTATACTCGTATGGGGTTAAACTAACTACTTCATCTTCAACCCTAACTTCTTTCGACTTATCAAAGATGCTAACTCTTCCAATTTTTAAATCACCTGTTTGTATATTAGAAGCTCCAAGAGAAAAATATCTTCTTATTAGAGAATTTACTCTTGCCGTTAGCTCCACAGCATTAAAAGGCTTTGTTATGTAATCATCTGCTCCTACATTTAACCCTACAATTTTATCAGTAACCTCACTTTTTGCAGAAAGAATTATTATAGGTATATTCGTAATTTCTCTCATCTTCATGATAAGTGAAATACCATCCATAACAGGCATCATTATATCAACTATGGCAAGATGAATCTCATTTTTTTCTACTATTTTAAGAGCAGACATTCCATCTGTGGCAGTAAAAACATTATGTCCATCTGCCTTCAAATAAATTTCTATTGCACCTAAAATATCTTTTTCATCATCGCAAACTAGTATATTGTAATTCATAATCATCATCCTTTACCATTTTTTATAATGTAAACTAATTGTTCTTCTATAAAATTTAATATATAATACAACAGAGGTGTTTAATGAAGTTTTTAAATAATCGTATAGATAAAATCAAAGATAAAAAAGTTTTTACTTTCTTTGACAAATTGACATATAGAATATTAAACCACGACATTCTATCCTATGGTGCGAGTTTAACTTACTTTTTAGTTCTATCAGTATTTCCTTTTTTAATATCTCTTATTAACGCAATTAACTTCTCGGGAATACTCAATCTAAAATATATTTTTTCAATGCTAGAAGTCTTGCCAGCGGATATACAAAATACTGTAACAACCTTTCTTAAAGAATTACAAAATGCATCTTCAAGTTCATTTTTCACAATTTCATTTATAGCAGGTCTTTTTACTGCATCAACTGCAGTATTTAAGCTAATTAAAATAATAAATCTATCCTATGGATTTTCAGAAAAAAGAAATTTTTTCAAACTTAGATTCTTAGCTTTAATTTTTACCATATCTCTAATCATAATGTTTTTTATGCTTATATTTACGCAAATATTTGGAGAAATAATTTATAAAACTGTAATGAGTTATTTAGGTGCTGAAAGTGCAGTCTTTAACAAAATATGGAGCCTTGGTAAAAATGTAATCCCACTTGGCTATATGCTAATAATTTTTATGCTTTTATATAAATTTTCTCCTTCAGATAGCAAGGAACATATGATAACCTTTAAAGGAGTTCTACCTGGAGCAGTATTCTCAACACTTGGAGTAATTATAGTTTCTATTGTATTTGGGTTTTATGTATCAAATTTCGGAAAATATTCCATAACATATGGATCTCTTGGTGGTATTATCGTATTTTTAGTTTGGTTATACTTATTATCTGTAATTATTTTAATAGGTGCAGAAATAAATTCCACAATTTATTCAATGAAATACTTTAAAACGCTAAATATTTGGCCAAGACATGACTCCATGTTTAAAAATATAAAAGACTAAGCAACTTCTGTGGCTGCAACAAGTGCAGTCACTTTTTTTATTCCATTTACCTTTGCAATTTTTGTCAGTTCCCTTAAAGTTGATCCTGTAGTTATGACATCATCTACAATAATAATTTCGTCTACTTTATTAAGTACTCCAAAGGAATTTTTTAAATTCTTTTCTCTATCCTTTTTAGTAAGTCCAACTTGAAATTTAGTATCCCTGGTTTTTATAAATATATCTTCACATTTCATATCCGTATTTTTTGCAATTTTTTCTGCCAACATTTTAGACTGATTAAACCCTCTTTGTGATTCTCTTATTTTATACATGGGTACGTAAGTTAAAACTTCTTTGGACAAATTTTTTTCCAAAAGTTTTTCAGTCATAATTTCTGATATTATGTCTTTATAAGATAATTTTTCATAAAACTTAAACTGAATTATAAGTTTTTTCATTAGCCCAGAATAAGTCGAGGCAACTATTAATTCATCTAGCCCTTCTATATCATAATAATATCTTGGATTTCTATCAATTAATTCATCGCAGTCTTTGCACAGTCCATAAGTATTTACTTTCTTTCCGCAATTTGGGCAATTAAACTCTCTTATTTTCATTTGCCAACCTCAATTTCTTTGACAAATTTGAATATCTGTGTACAGTTTTATTATTTTCAATCATTTTTACCAAATATTCACTTTTTCCAACTAAAACCACTGCCTTTGTTGCCCTCGTAATTGCAGTGTATATTAAATTTCTCGTTTGAAGCATTGGCGCTGCACGAAATAATGGTATTACAACTACTGGAAATTCACTGCCCTGAGATTTATGAATAGTCATAGCATAGGCAAGAGTGAGTTCATCTAAATTTTCAGAATTATATTCTACACTCCTCACGTCATCAAAAATAACTGTAACTTTTTTATTTTCTCTGTCAATTTTTGAAATATAACCTAAATCTCCATTGAAAACACCTTTCTCTACATCTTCATAAAATCCATTTTCAACTTTTGACTCAAGCTCATAATTATTTTTAGTCTGAAGAACTCTGTCGCCCAATTTGAATTTTTTGCCTGCGAATTCTAAGTGTTCTTCACTTTTATTCAAATGTTCTTGTAAAACTTTATTCAAATTAATTGTACCATGATTTCCCTTTTTAGTTGGAGTTAAAACCTGCACATCAGATTCACTTACATTAAAATAATTTGGAAGTCTGCTCTTAACAAGGTCTTTTATAATCTCAAGTCCCTTTATCTCCCCTCTTTCAGAAATCATAAAAAAATCTCCAACATTTAAAACAGGCATCTTGCCATTGTTTATAAGATGGGCATTTTTTACTATCATAGATTTCTCAGACTGCCTAAAAATTTCTTCTAAATTTACAGATTTAATTGCCTTTGACTTTAAAATATCCGAAAGAACGTTTCCCGCTCCCACAGACGGAAGTTGGTCTTTATCGCCAACTAAAATAAGTCTTGTTGGGCTTTCAATAGACTTTAAAAGTGTTTCCATTAAAAGTATGTCCACCATACTAACCTCATCTACAATTAAAACATCACAATCAAGCTCTTCAATATCTGAAAAATCCATGTCGCCAGCAAACCCAATCTCCAAAAGTTTGTGAATCGTAAAAGCATCACGATCAGTCTGCTCTTTCATTCTCTTTGCTGCTCTTCCTGTTGGCGCAGCAAGTTTTATAACTTTATCCATGGACTCAAAAATATCTATTAAAACTTTAAGTGTCGTTGTCTTTCCTGTTCCTGGACCCCCAGTTATAACAAAAACACCGCTATTTATGGATTCTTTTACGGCTCTTTTTTGAGAAGAAGAAAGTTCTATACCTCTAAACTTTTCAGTATCAGAAATTTTTTCATCAATTTCTATATCTTCATCAAAGGAAATATTTAAATCATTTAATTTTCCAGCAACATAATTTTCAGCAGCAAGATACCTCGCAATATAACAGTTATAATTCTCTCCATCTTTTTCAACAAAAAAATTTTTTTCAAGAGTTAAAGCCCTTGCAATCTCATCGGCATTTTCAAATTCTAAATTTAAAATTTTCTCAGAAACCTCTATAAGTTTATCCAAGGGTAAATAAGTATGTCCATCTCGATTTGCAAGTAAAAGTGTGTACTTTAGTCCAGCAATTTTTCTAGAATAAGAATTCTTATCTATGCCAATAGTTTGCGCAATTTCATCTACTTTTTTAAAACCAAGTCCCTTCACTTTTCCTATTAAATCATAGGGATTTTTCATCACTACATCTATGGAGTTATCTCCATATTCCTTATATATTTTTAAAATTGCAGAAGTAGAAAGATTATATTGTGAAAAATGTAAAAATATTTTTCGCATAGCATATTGCTTATCCAAAGCTTCTTTTATATCTCTATACTTTTTCTTGCCAATACCTTCAACAGAAAGGAGCTTTTCAGGATTCTTTTCTATAACTTCTAGGGTTTCGTCCTTAAATTTATCTACAATCCTCTTAGCCATTTTCTCGCCAATATGAGGTATCATTGAACTTGAAAGATAATTTATTATTGCAGCATCGCCCTCTGGAGATATTTCTTCTAAACTTGTAAAAGCAAATTGTTCACCATATTTGTTGTGATATGTAAAATCTCCAATAAATTTATAATGAAAATTATTTTTAAAAATCGCCGCACTGCCAACAATTACAAAATCTCCATCTTCTGAATTTATTTTCGCAACAGTATAGCCATTTTCTTCATTTCTAAAAATTATTCTTTCCACAATTCCTTCAAGAGTAATCAACTAAAACACCTCTTCAATATTGTATCAATAATTCACAATTAAATACAGAAAATAATTTTGACGCTTTTTTCAAAATAAGTTTTAAAAACTTAAAAATTTTTTATGCATTAAAAGCTAAAAAAAAGAGGCCAACGCCTCTTTCTAAAAATTTTAATAAAAGTCATCATCAGACTTTCTCTTTTGTCTTTCATATTCTTTTCTGTAATCTCCTTTGGGAGAATAAAATTCTTCGCCATAATCATCTTTTATAGAATCTTTCCCAGAAGGTTCCTTAGGTATTATAATAGCAAGAATAATATACGCCCAAATACTAAGTCCACCTGGGACAATTAACAAAAATGCAAGAACTCTTACAATAGTTGAATCTATTCCAAAATACTCTGCAATACCTCCACAAACTCCTGCAAATATTCTGTCCTCCCTAGACCTATAAAGCTTTTTCATTTCGCACTTCCTTTGTATCGATAAAATATTTAAACTATTATTTAATAAATTTCTACCCAGAATAAATCTTTTTATTCAACACTTGCTAGTAGCTCTCCACTTTCAACCATGTCACCTTCTCGAACAAAAACATTGTTAATCTTCCCATCTACATTAGCAACAATATTTGTTTCCATTTTCATAGCTTCCGCTATAAATAATTTATCCCCTTTTTTAACACTGTCGCCTTCAGAAACTAAAACTTTTACAATTTTCCCCGGAATAGATGACCCAATTTCTTTTTCATTTTTTGGATCTGCATAAATCTTTTCATCTTTATCATTTTCGAAATCTTTTACAGTTTTATCTTTTATGTTTACAGTTCTTCTTGATCCATTTATTTCAAAAGTTAAATTTCTAGTTCCATCATCTAAAAGTTTTCCTATTTCAATTAAAGTAACTATTAAAGTTTTTCCCTCTTCAATAGAAATCTCTGCCGTTTCCCCTTCCATAAGTCCATGGAAAAATACATCAGATCCAACTCTAGAAACTTCACCATTTTCCTTTATATAATCAATATAATCATCAAATACTTTTGGGTAAAGTGCAGATGAAATCAAATCTTCTTCGCTTGGTTCAATCCCCTTTTCTTCCAAATGTATTTTTATTTTGTCAAAATCCTCGTCCTCCAAAAGTTCGCCTGGGCGAACTGTAACTTCCTTTTCTCCTTTTAAAATCATTTCTTGGAGATCCTTAGGAAATCCTCCATAAGGTTGTCCCATCATTCCTCTAAAATAAGTCATCACAGAATCTGGATAATCGAGATTCTTTCCTTTTTCTAAAATATTTTCTGGAGTTAAGTCATTTTGCACCATGAAAATTGCAAAGTCGCCCACCATTTTTGATGAAGGTGTTACTTTTACAATATCCCCTACCATTTCATTTACACTCTTGTACATTTCTTTTACATCTTTAAACTTGTGTCCAAGGCCAAAACTTTCAACCTGTGGTTTTAAATTTGAATACTGTCCTCCAGGAATTTCATATTTATAAATTTCTGTAGTTCCAGATTTTAAATCAGATTCAAAGTTTTCATAAACTGGTCTTACTGCTGCCCAATATTTTGAGATTTCTTCAGCTTTATCTAAGTCAATTTTTGTATCTCTATTAGTGTTTTTAAGTGCAGCTACAACAGAGTTAAGAGCAGGTTGAGAAGTAAGTCCACTCATAGAGTTTACCGCTGTGTCGACAATATCAACTCCAGCTTCTGTCGCTTGTAAAATTGTAGCAACACCATTTCCAGTAGTATCATGAGTGTGAAGGTGAATTGGCACACCAACTTCTTCTTTTAAATTCTTAATTAATTTTTTTGCTGCATAAGGTTTTAAAAGTCCAGACATATCTTTTATTCCAATAATTTGTGCCCCTGTCCTTTCAAGTTCTTTTGCCAAGTCCACATAATATTTTATAGAATACTTGTCCTTCTTTTCATCTAAAATATCTCCAGTATAACACATTGTAGCTTCTGCTATTTTTCCATTTTTAAGAACTTCATCAATGGAAAGTTGCATGCCTGGAAGCCAGTTAAGTGAATCAAAAATTCTAAATAAATCAATTCCATTTTTTGAAGATTCTTTTATAAATTTCACTACAACATTATCAGGATAATTTTTATAACCAACAGTGTTGTTTCCACGAATTAGCATTTGCAAAAGCATATTTGGCATTTTGTCACGCAAAATTTTAAGCCTTTCCCATGGGTCTTCATGTAAAAATCTGTAAGCTACATCAAAAGTTGCTCCGCCCCACATTTCAACAGAAAAAAGTTCTCCCATGTTATAATTTAAAGCTTCTGCAATTTTAACTAAATCCACTGTCCTCATTCTCGTAGCCATAAGTGATTGATGTGCATCACGCATAGTGGTATCTGTCAATAGAAGTTTCTCTTCTTGTAAAATATAATTCTTTAAACCATCTGCACCAAGCTTGTCAAAAATTTGCTTGTATCCTTCAAATTCTTTTTTCTCAAATTTTGGAACTTGTGGAACATCAAAATTTTTCTTTAAAACTTTTTTGTCATTTACAATTTTTTCTCCAAGCATCTTCATAATCCTAAGCTCTTTATCCCTAGAGTTTTCTATCTCAAATAATTCCGGATGCTCTTCTATAAATCCAGTTTCACAAGTTCCCTTTTTAAATTCTTCTGTATTTAAAACATTTAATAAAAATCCAATATTTGTCTTAACTCCACCTATTTTTAACTCGGAAAGAGATCTTTTTGCTTTTCTAATAGTGTCTTCCCAAGTTCTCGCTTCTGTAATAACCTTAACGAGAAGTGAATCATAGTATGGAGAAATAACTGCACCTGTAAATCCATTTCCACCATCAAGTCTTACTCCAAACCCAGAAGACGATCTGTATAAATTAATTTGTCCAGTGTCTGGCATAAAATTATTTAGAGGGTCTTCAGTCGTCACACGACACTGGATAGAAAAGCCTCTGTGTACTATTTCATCTTGGCTCTTTATTCCAACTTTGTCACTTGAAAGTTTATAGCCTTCTGCTATTAAAATTTGTGACTGAACAATATCTATATCAGTGCACATTTCCGTTACAGTGTGTTCAACTTGAATACGAGGATTAACTTCTATGAAAAAGTGATCGCCCTTTGAATCAACTAAAAATTCAACAGTACCTGCATTTGAATATCCAATAGATTTTGCAATTTTTAGTGCGTCTTCACAAATTTCTTCTCTAAGAGATTTTGGAAGTGAAAAAGCAGGTGTGTATTCAATTACTTTTTGATGTCTTCTTTGAATAGAACAATCTCTTTCATAAAGATGAACAATATTTCCGTATTCATCGCCTAAAATTTGCACTTCAATATGCTTTGGCTTGTCAAGATATTTTTCTATGAACATTGAATCATCGCCAAAGGCTTTTTTGGCTTCATTCTTTGCAGACTGAAACTTTTCTAAAAGTTCATCTTCGCTTTCAGCAATTCTCATTCCTCTTCCACCGCCGCCTGCAGCAGCCTTAATCATAACTGGATATCCACATGATTTTGCAAATAAAATAGCATCCTCTTCACTCTTTATTGGCTTTTCAATTCCAGGAATTGTTGCAACACCTGCTTCTTTTGCAACGATTTTAGACGTTATTTTATCTCCAAGTTTTTCCATAACTTCTGATCTTGGTCCAATAAAAGCAATCCCTTCTTCTTCGCATTTTCGTGCAAATTCAGGATTTTCAGATAAAAAACCATATCCAGGATGAATCGCATCTACACCTTTTTTCTTAGCAAGACTTATGATTTCATCAATATCAAGATAGGCATCAAGAGGAGATTTGCCTTTGCCAATTAAATAAGACTCGTCTGCCTTAGTTCTAAAAAGTGAAAGTCTGTCTTCTTCAGAATAAATTGCAACTGAACGAATCCCCATTTCTCTTGCTGCTCTAAATATTCTAATTGCAATTTCTCCACGATTCGCTACTAAAATTCTCTTAAACTTTTTCATGTTTTCCTCCCTTTTAGTTTTCCATATTATACATCAAATATGAAGTAAAGTGTAGAATGAATGGATAATAAAGATTTTTTATAAATTGTATACATAATTAGCCACCCATACACATAAAAAGCATTTCTAATGTACAATGTAATAAAACAAAAATACAAATGAGTACCCATTAAGATGCAAGATAACAATAACAGGCTCTTAATATCTCTAGGGAAGTAAATCTATAACAGATATTTTTATGTGAAAAAAATTATCAACATTACGCTAAATTTAATAAGATAGGTTAATATCCTAACCTTTTATGACGATTACATCTACTTATTTTTATTATACTAACAACAACTAATAATGTATTTTATAATCTTAATCTAACAATCTAATTAGTATATAATACTTGCAGTACAATGATTACTCATAATATACTTTTCAAGTTTATACATCCGTAGTTTTAAAATAATCATTTTAAACTACTTTAATTTGATAATTTTTGATACAATCTTTTCCGTCTCTTTACTTAAATTATGAGTTACCATAAGCACTGTTAACCCTTGATTCTCAAACAAATATTTTTCTATATATTTTGCATTATATTTATCTATATTAGATAAACCTTCATCTATAATTAATACCGTTTCTTTATGATATAACGCTCTTGCAATTGCTATTCTTTGAATTTCCCCTTTTGAAAACTTTATATTATCACTATCTACTTCTGTATTTTCTCTAAGAGGTAATGATTCTATAACACTATGTAGTATACTTATTTTTATAACTTCATTAAATAAGTTTTTATCATACTCTTTATCCAAAATAATATTATCTTTAATAGTTCCTAAAAACATATAAGGGTCCTGAGATATATATGAAATGCCCTTATCCAAGTTTAAATCTTTATAATCTATATCATCCCAAAAAATATCTCCTTTATAATTCTCTAAAGAACCAAAAATTATATTTAGTAAAGTTGTTTTTCCTACTCCACTTTTCCCTGAGATTATATACTTTCCACCTGCATTAAATATAATATCTGGAAATTTAATTTGTTCATTACCATAATTATAAGATAAATTTTTCAGTTTTATAGATTCTCTTAAAATTATCTTATCCTTTGGATTCGCTTTTTCCATTAGACTGTACTTCTTTAACAAAAAATTAGATGATATCGCTTCAGCATAACTCTCTCCAAACTCATCCAATGAATTAAATAATTGTCCAGATATACTCACAACTGAAATAATTGATCCTAAAGACACTTTCCCTTTGTAAGATAAAATACCAGTTATTACTAATATAATAATCTGACTAAATATATTCATAATACTCACAATAAAATTGGACTTCGTTATGCATTTCGTCTGTTCAACTTTAGCTTTCTTAATCAAATCCGAATACTTTTCACTAATATTATAAAGCATATTTTCTGCTCTAAAATGCTTTAACACTTTGCTTCCTTTTAGCCAAATTGTTATATTTCTTTGCAATGATTCATTAGCAAAAGAAACTTCATCAGTAGTTTTTTTTATTCTATCTTCAAAAAGTTTAGGAATTTTAATCATCACAATACCTAAAATTGTTGATACTATAAATATAATATAGTGGAATTTGATAAGCGCAAGTGTTACAAAAATAATGGTACTTAATATAGAAAAAAATTTTAATAACGAACCAAGACTCTTCTCTGTTAATATAATGTCATTAGTCATCATATTTATGTATTTAGAAAAGTCAACAATCCCTTCATTGTTATTTAAGTCATCACAAACTCTTCCTACACTTAGGGTTCGTAATTTTTTAGAAAGTAACTGTAAAAATATTTGTTCCTTTATGTTAGCGTAATTTCTGAAAAAAACTGATATTGTCCAAAAAAATGTAGCTATTATTAAATAATTAATGAAGGAGAACACATTGCCCTCGATAAGCCTATCTACACTTGTAGCTAGCTGCAATGCAGCCACTATATCCATAGCTGGATATAGTATATATAAAATTACCAAAAAAACAAACTTTCTTTCCTCAATTTGTGCAATTAAACTCTCTTATTTTCATAATATTCAAGCCTTTTAAATTTGCCTATCCACCATTTTAGTTTTCTCTGTCTTCAACAAACAAACTATTACAGTAATAACAATACATATTATAATAAAAAATATATTTAAATATAGACACACTTTAATTGGAAGATTTGCTCCTATAGTAATTTCATTTATACTAAATTCCTTGGTAAATTTAACCAACATTATAGAAATTACCATAATTATCATAATATTGGCGGAAAAAATAGTAGCCAGAATTTCTACTAAATTTTCTAGAATTATTTCCCCTCTAGTAAAGCCCATTCTAAATAATTATATAAAATCAACTTCTTTAAAAGAAATTAAAGATATTATATTTTGAGCAATAATTACCAACGCTAAAATCATACAAGGGAAATAAAGAAATTTTATTGTTGTAAATTCATGATCAGAAAAATTCTTTAAGTATTCGTTTACATCTTCTGAACCTGTCAAAACTCTTGAACTTGGTAAAATTTTTTTAACTTTCTTTTCTAATTCAGCCTTTCCAATGCTTGAGTTACTCATATATAACTTGTTATCAATCTTTTCAAGTCCTTGCAAGAATTCATTTGAATTATAGTCAATATATATTTTCGGCAATAACAGGTAAGGCACAGATTTAAAAACTGCTACCACATTATATGTCTTCTCTTCTCCATTATAATATGTAATTTTTATTTCATCTCCAAGTTCATAATCATTACTTGCACCAATCTTATTTTTAGATATATTATCTATACTTCCTGCCTCGAGGTCTAAATTAACCATAAGACTCTTATCATTAATGTAATTAACTCCTACATAATGATCATCTTCTGCAGCATCATAATAGCTTAAAGTGTTTGTAATTATTAAATCTTGTGTACCCTTAATCTCTAATAGCTTTTCTTGAGCATAAGCATCTATTTTTGTTGGATTTATAATGGCATATATCCCTTCTCCCATTTTCTTATTTTGAGCATTATACTCTCTATTCATCCTTACTACACTTACCTCTGAAAAAAGTGCAAAAATCGAAGGTATTATAACTGCTAAAAGAATGGGTGTGGCAAGCGAAAGATTTTTTTGTGTATTCATTAAAACTCGACCTCTACAATAAGAAGCTAATGCCGAATTTTTTAACACCAAGACTTTTGCTATTAAACTAGAAAATTTCGGAATCAATATAGGGGCCACAATTATAACAAGAGCTATCGCTAAAGCTCCAACTCCTTGAATATCTATTATAGTCCCTGTTTCTACCGGCTTAATTAAAGTATAATATAGAAATATGAAAAATAATATTAAACCGATAATAGCTCTTAGAATAATATTTCTATTGCTAAGAGTTGCTATCTCGTTTGATTTAATAAATAGATCTATAGGTCTTGTCTTTATAACATTTATGCTTGCTGTTAAACTTGCTATAATAACCATAACAAAAATAGCTAATAAACTTATTACGCTAGATTGTAATCCTGGTCTTAGATTAACCATTAAAAGACTATCATATCCTGGCTTGAAAATAAAATAAAAGAAAAACTTTACATAAGCTTTTATAAAAAATCTAGACAAAAATATTCCAAGAACCGAAGCTATAATATTTAAAATTAAAGTTCTAAATAAAAGAATTTCAATAATCTCTTTATTATTTAGACTATTAAGTTTTAAAAGAGCCCAATCTTTATCTTCCTGCTTTATTGAAAAATAAATTGTCCCTACTAAAAGTAAAAACCCAAAAAATAAAATCATTAAAAATTGAAGTTGAGATCCATTCACTAAGTCTCCAAGTATAAGATTATTTTTTTTTCTATTAAATGTAGAAAAAATTAAATCATTATTTGGGTTTAATGTAGCCAAATACCACGCAGATGTTAAACTTAGTGTTATAGAAATTAAGGTCATAGCTAAAAACATCCATAAGTTAACTAGCTTATTTTTAATCTTCCTATATAGCAATTTTTACTTTCATCTTAATCTTTCCCTCCTAATTTCTTGTTTTCTTCAAGATCTGTAAAAATTTCTAAAATCTCTCCGATGCTTGGCTTATTAATTTCTTGACTAATCTGACCATCAAGCAAAAATAGTACTCTGTCCATTTGAATCGCTACGTTAGGGTCGTGTGTTACAACTATAGTGCTTGTACCTATATCATTCAGCTTTTTCATTTCCTCCAAAACATTGTAAGAAGAATTGGTATCCAATGCCCCTGTAGGTTCGTCTGCAAAAATAAGGTCTGGTTTAAATAAAAGAGCCCTGGCTATGGCAACTTTTTGTCGTTGACCACCAGACAATTCTGCTGGATAAGACTTCTCTTTACCACTTAAATTTAACAGATTCAAAGTTTCTTCTAATTCTTTCATATTTAGTCTTTTTTTGATAAGACTATTTTTCAGCTCAATGTTTTCTTCTACATTTAAGACAGGAATTAAGTTAATATCTTGAAATATAAAGTCAAAATTTTTTCTATACAGTTCATTTAACTCTCTTGCGGAAAGCGACCTAATATCTTTGTTTAAAAATAAAATCTCCCCTCTACTAGCCCTTATCATACCACATAAACAATAAAGAAGTGTTGACTTCCCCTATTGTGTCAAGTTATTGCTTATAATTATATCACATTATTTATAGACAATTTCTATGTTTTTTGAGGCGTCTACTATAATCTCTTTGATGTTATTTTCAACAATTTCATTAGTTAATTTTAAGTCTGTATTACACATAGTAATATTTTCTAATTTATCTTTAGTTTCAGACTCCTTTTTTAAACTACTTAATTGTTCATTTATATTATTCTTAATTTCTAGAAATTCTTCTCGTGTAAGTTTAGAATCTAAATATAACTCGTAGTTCTTTTGTATTTCAAATTTTAGTGCATTCACTTTTCCTTGATCTACCTTTTTACTTTTAATAGTCTTTCTTTCTTCTAATCTTACACCTCTTCTTTTTAAGCTCTCCAACACATAACTTTCGACTGTGTTTGAACTAATGGAATTTGACTTTGAATTTAAACTACATACTCTACATCTAAATCTACAGTCATATTTCTTTTCATTTTTACCAACAACTGCTCTGTAATCAAACTTCATTTTATGCCCACATACACCACATATTACTTTTGACCTAAGAGGACTATCTACATCTCTTGCATCATTATGAGCTGGAAACGATCTTTGATTTAATATATCTTGAACTTTATTAAATTCCTCTTTGAAAATAATTGGTTCAAAAGCATTTTGTATTCTACCCCATTCTTCTTTAGGTCTTGGTATACTTTTTCTTATTGGAGTTTTGTACGTTTTATTATATAAAAATGTTCCTGTGTAAGATTCATTTCTTAGAATTCTACTTATCTGTCCTGTGGTCCACAAAATCTTTTTATAATTTTCTAGACTTTCTCCTCTTAATACTCTCTTTCTTTCAGATCCTGTAAGATATTTTTCCTTATTAAAATTTTTAGCTATACTTCCCTGAGAATGTCCTTCTAATATCATATCAAAAGCTTTTCTTACCACTTTAGAAGATATGTCATCTTTTATAATTTTGTATTTATTTTTTGGATCTTTAACATAACCAAAAGGTGCCTCGTTAATTATCTTTCCCTTTGACTTTAGTGAATTCAAAGTAAGCTTTATTTTTTCTGAAAGTTCTTTACTATAATAATCGTAAAGTAATGATTTAAATTGCGTGTCAATTTCAATGGTTCCATTACAATTATCTTTACTATCAAATCCATCATTGATAGAAATAAATCTTATTCCTAAAAACGGAAAAATATTTTCTAAATAGTTTCCAGTTTCAATATAGTCTCTTGAAAATCTAGATAAATCTTTTACAATAATACAATTGGTATTTAGATCTCTTATATCTTCCATTAATCGTTCAAATGCAGGTCTATTTGTATTCATACCTGAATAACCGTCATCTATATATTCAATTTTATTATCTACACAAAAATCAGAAAAATTTTTATCAATATATGATAAGATTAATTGTCTTTGATTCTTTATACTATTACTTTCCTCATTTTTCTCATAATCTTCTTTAGATAATCTCATGTAAATTCCTATTTTATACATCTTGATTTCCTCTGACTTTTAAAGTGTGAAAGTAAAGTATACGTCTAATTTTTTATCTTTATGAACAATAATCTTGTCAATTAAATTCTTATAATATCCAGATTGCTCCCTGTTAAGTTGATATAAGTTCTTTGAAAACTCAATTCCTTTTAAATACTTATTCTTTAATTTGGTTAGTTGAGTATCAACTATTCGTCTTTCTCTTTCAATTGTGTTCTTTTGATTATTTTTAACTTCTCTGATTTTTTTATAGTAATCAATTTTAACTTGTCCTTGACAATATTTTTCATATGTTTTTAATATTTCATATTCAAGATCTTTTATTTTCTTGTCCATAGATTCTAAGGACTTCATCTTATTTTGCTTTAAACTTTCATATTTTGATTTAAGAGTTTCTTCAACCCATTCAAAGCTAATGTTTTCTTCCATTAATTTTTTTATTTCTTCATTTAATATGCTTTTTAACTGTATCTCTGAAATAACCACATGGTTATTACTCCTATCTTCTTCTAGATTTCTACAACCATAGTAGTAATATCTTCTGCCACAAGAAACAGAGTAGTATCTATATAATTTATTTCCACATATGCCACAAAATAGCAATCCATAAAAGCAATCTTCTCTTCCCTCATATTTTGGTATCAAGTATTTTCCAAAACTCTTATCATATTTATCTCTTAATTGTTTTTGAACATTTTGAAATACTTTTTTGTCTATAATTGCTTCATGTCTATCTTCAACTCTTATCCATTCTTTTTCTGATCTTATTTTATTCCTACTACCATCCTCTATCATATTTGTGTATCTACCTTGGACTAAATTTCCAATATACGCTTCATTTTTTAAAATTCTTTGAATAGACCAATTTCTCCATCCAGGATTCGTTTCTTTGTCTTTATATACTTCTCCTGTTTTATAATAAATGTTTGGCGGATTATATCTTTTTTTATTTAATTCTCTAGCTATCGTTACCATACTTGCTCCATTATTAGCTAATTCAAAGATATAAACTATTTCGTCTCTTACTTTTTCATCAACTTTAAATACACTTCCACCTTCTGTTTTTACTGATATATATCCAAAAGGTGGCTTCCCGCCAATATGGTATCCTTTCTTCATTAATTCTTTTTTAGAACTTCTAACTTTTTTTGATATGTCTTTTGAATACATATCATTCATGATATTTTTAATTGTTACTTCAAAGCTTTTCTTGTCATCAAGCCCATTTAAAGAATCTACTTTATCTATAACAGATATGAATCTAACTTTTAAAAATGGGAATATATTTTCTATATAGTTACCTATTTCTAAGTATTCTCTTCCAAACCTTGATAGATCTCTTACTATAATACAATTAATTTCTTTTGACTTAATATCTTCCATCATCTCTATAAATCCTGGACGCTTAAAATTTGTGCCTGTGAATTCATAATCTTCGTAGACTTTTACTACTTGTATATCATTTTCTTCTGCATACTTTCTTCCTATTTCTATTTGGCTATCAATAGATTCACTTTTATTCCTATACTTTTCTTTTCTATCTTGAGATAATCGTGTATATATTCCTGCTCTATATTTAGTTTCTTTTTTAGATAATAGAGCTACTTTGTTATCTTTATTTAAATATCTTTTACTAGTCCTAGCCATTTAGCTTATTCTCCTAGCTGAAGAAATGTTTTTTAAAGAATCTAGCTCCTTATCATTTGCTATCATTTTATTTAATATTTTAAACTCTTCTGCATGATTAAATACTACTTGGATTTCTTTATTCTCTCCAATAACGATCTTATTTACCAACATAACTAATGATAATCTGTCGATTTTATTTAGTTGTTTATTTCTCTTAATTTCATTGATCCATTTTTTGTTTTCTTCTAGAAGTTTATACACATTAGATTTTATATTTTCTCTATTTTGTATTTCTTTATCAATTTCTTTAATTTTACTTTTATAAGCTTCTCTAAACCTATTAAATTCATTTTTTGTCAATATTTTATCTTCTAAATCGCTATATAGACAAGATAGTATAGCTTCGTACTTCTCTTTTTGTCTTATTAACTCACGTCCTTCATAATCAATAGCAGATAATTTTATTTTTTTATTTTTAATCTTCTTATATAGCAACTCTTGAAAAGATATATACTGAGTAAATATATCTTTAATTACTTCTAAAAGTTCTTCTTTTTTTACAGCATGTCTAGTGCAAGAACCATTTTTGTTATAATTTGAGCATATATACTGAACTATCTTTTTGTCTCCACTTTTTATTTCTCTTCTTATTAGTGGTGATCCGCAATCTTTACAGAACATTAAACCAGCAAAAATATCTGGATTTTTATTTCTAGCTTGCCATACATCTCTATCTAATAAATTATTTGCTATATTAAATATCTCTTTTGATACAATTTTTTCATGGCAATTTTTAACTATGACCCAATCATTAGGATTTACACAAATTTCTTTTTCGCTTTTGTAGTTTAATTTAATCCTTTTTCCTTGTTCCATATAACCGATATATACTCTATTTCTGATAATCCTATTTATAGAGTTAACTGACCACTTTCCACCTTTAATTGGTCTAAATCCCCCATTAAAATTTAATCCTGATTTTTCCTTATAAATTAATGGAGAATCAATTCCAAGATCATTTAAATGGTATGCTATAGAATTAGAAGAATATCCTAACAATTTCATTCCAAATATTCTTTTTACTACTTCAGCAGCTTTTTCATCGATTTCTAATTTATTCTTATTTTCTTTGCTCTTCTTATATCCATATGGAGCAAAAGCACCTATATAATCCCCTTTTTCCCTCTTGACTTTTTGAGCACTTCTCACTTTATTTGATATATCTCTACAATAGCTATCGTTTATGAAATTTTTTATTGGTAATATAAGGTGTGTATCATTCATATCTGCATTTTGGCTATCATAATTATCTGTTATGGATATAAATCGAACCTGCATATCTGGAAATATTTTTTGAATATATCGTCCTGCTCCTATATAATCTCTTCCAAATCTTGATAAATCCTTTACTATCAAAGTGTCGAATTCTTTATTTTCAAGACTTCTTATCATTTCATTAAATTGTGGACGATTATAAGTAGCTCCTGAATAACCATCATCAACAAATTCTTTTAAAATTTCTATCCCTTGCTTATTTGCATAGTTATGAATTAATTCTCTTTGATTTGATATTGAGTTGCTTTCTTCTACATCTCCATCTTCTCTTGATAATCTTAAATAAATACAAGCTTTACTTTTGCACATAAAAAAGCCCTCCTTCATTTTATTCTTTAGATACAAAATTAAATGAAGGTTAGGCTTCCACAACCAAAGTATAACGCTCCTTATTTTTTATTTCAATACTCTTTATTAAAAAATAAATAGTTTTTCTTCTATATATGATTCTACTATGTCGCTTAATGTTAGACCTGTATCTTTAAATGTAAATAGTACTTTGTAGCCATCTATGTTGTAAGTTTTATCACTTGTTTTCTCTTCTTTTTTCAAGCTTTCATTTTGTATACCTTCTTTTATCTTTTGTTCATCTAAATTTAAGTTATTCATACTTCTAAGCTCCTTAAATAAACAGTTAAGTTTTATGACTTTGGTAGGTGTCTTGGCAGACAGCATAGGAATTTCACCTCCGCCTCTTTTTAGATGAGCCGGCATCAACTTTAGAAGTATCATTATCCCCAAGTATTTCATAGCACAGAAAGCCATTTCTGATTTACAGGTACTATTTGTCGCTCTCTTTCTTTTATCCTTCAATTCTTTTTTGAGTATCCATTTAAACCTAATCTTTTAAGCAGAAAGATCTTGGCGTAGTTTGTATCGCTCCATACTTGGTTAATGTCCTATCGTGGTCTATGCAGTTGTCAAGGTTCAATTTTTTTATCTATATAAATCGAGTGATAAAAAATATCCCTCTATATATAAACCTTAATTTTTAGGCCTCTTGTTTCCATTTTTTTAGAATTTTTTTAATTTTTTCACAAAAAATAGAGAGCAAAGACTGCTCCCCGTTGATATCTTCTTATTATTCTCTTTCAATTATTTTCTTTAGTTTTTGTAATATTTTATTTCTAAGGCTGAATATTTTCTTAGGAGATACTTTTTCTTGTTTCGCTAAATCTCTAATAGTTCTCTCTTCAAAATATAGCGCAATAATTATTCTTCTCTCATATTCGTTTAATTTATCGAGTGCCTTATATAGATCTTCTAACCTTAGTTTAGTTTCTATTATTTTTTCAATATCTACTTTTTTGTCTTCTATGTTTTCTATGGAATCGTTTACTCCTTGAAAATTATAGTCTATATATTTTCCATCTATTCTTTGTAGATATTCTTCATGATTTTTAAGTTTTTTATATTCTTGATATATTTCATCACTTACATGTACTTTCTTTCCGTTTACATAAATATATTTTTCTTTAGACATATTATCCTCCTTTTTATTCTCAAATTTATTTTTGAAAATAAAAAAAGGAGGGTTTCTACATATGAATATAGCATGCCCTCTTAAATAAAATAACCTTTTTAATCCAATAAAATTAGTTGATTTTCTATAAGAATATATATATTGTAAAAATATAATAATTATATAAAAAATTCCCACTATTCTTCTTATGATTTTCCTTAAAAAATCACACCCAACTTATTACTCCTTATGATTAATCTTAGTATTTTCTGTTATTACAAAATACGCGTTACAATTTATAGTAAATTAATAGATTCATCACAAACTAATTCTAAAAACTCAATATCATGTGATATTATTAAAATTAGTCTATCTTTTTTCTTTACTTTTTTTATATTCTTAGCGACTATTTTCATATTTCTATAATCTAATCCACTGGTTGGTTCATCAAAAAATAAAATTTTCTTACCAGACAACAATGCTGATAAAATAATCACTCTTTGTTTTTGTCCTCCAGATAAAGTGTGTGGATTTCTATCAATAATATTTTCAAGTTCCATATCTTTTAAGTAAGTGTTTATGATATTTTTATCTCTAATTTTTGATGTTAATAATATTTCATCAAACACAGTGTCAGTAAATAGTTGATAGTTTACTTCTTGCATAACTAGCAAACTTTCTTTTATCCTATTTCTTCTATTAAATCGCTTATCAGCCTTTAAAATCTCTCCATCGTTTGTTTTGTATAGTCCACATACAATTTTTGCAAATGTAGATTTACCAATCCCATTTTCCCCAACAATTCCAATTATATTGCCATAAGAAAATTTAAGATTATCAATAGATAAAATTGTTCTAGCATTTCTTTTAAAAATCAAGTTTCTTATTTCTAATGAGGATTCCTCATTGAAATTCTCCTCATTATTAACTAGGTTTATATCTTTATAAGAAGAGTGCCTAAGTCCCGTTTTCAAACGTTCATCTTCACTTAACTTTTCAATTTCTTCCATATTGTATTCTCTAATAATTTTGCCATCTTCCATATAGATTGCTCTATCTACTATGTCTTTTAAATACCACAATCTATGTTCTGCAATAATTATAGTTTTTCCCATAGCTTTAAGATTTTCAATTGTCTGTGATAGCTCTTTCATTGATTTGATATCTAAACTTGAAGACGGCTCATCAAGTACAAATATTTCAGGACTTAAAGCGTAAGTACTTGCAATGGCAATCTTTTGCTTCTCGCCTCCTGAAAGGTTGAATATATTTTTATTCATTAGTCTTTCAAGGCGAAGGTCTTTTTCAACTTCTATAATTCTTTTATTAATTGCTTCAGTATCTATACCATAATTTTCTAAGCCAAAAGCGATCTCATCTGTAGTATTAGTTGTATAAAACTGAGTTTTAGGGTTTTGAAAAACTGAACCTACAAATTTAGATAATTCATGTATTTCAGTTGTAAAGGTATTAATGCCATTTACTCTGACACTTCCACAAATATCCCCATCATAAAATTCAGGAATGATTCCATTAATAAGCTTTAATAGGGTAGATTTTCCACATCCACTCTTACCACACAGAAGAATACACTCTCCTTTATTTATTTTTAAGTTTATATCTTTTAATGAATAATTAGCTCCACCCTTATATTTAAAGCTTAATTCTCGAATTTCAATCATAAATCCCACCCTAAAACTTTCATAAATATTACTGTTGATAAAATCAAAATCATAAGAGTTAAAGCACCAATATCATTTTTTCTAAACTTAATTAGGTATCTACTTGTTTTTTGAACAGGCGCATCAAGTCCTCTTACAATAGCCGACTGAGATAACTCATCACCCATTTCTATAACACTTACAAAAAGAGGGACAAAAAAATACTCCATAATCAGAGTAGGTTTTTCTAATAAGTTCTTTAAATTAAAATTGATTCCTCTAGTTTTCATTGCCATATTAATGTGACTCCACTCATCCCTAATTGTAGGAAAACATCTAAATAATACAGAAATCATTATAAGAGAGTCTTTTGAAAATTTTAATTTTTGCAAAGTCGCTACTGCAAGAGAGGCAGACGTAGAATTTAAGATCCATTTTCCAACAATAATACAAGGTAAAAACTTCCTTCCAATTGCAAAAATAAATAAAAGTAGGTTTATGAGAAAATTTATGTTCAAATGTACTAATGATTTCTCTAAAATTACACTTATCACAAAAAACAGAATATATCGTAAGGCTGATTTTTTATAGCCATCGCTAATAATAATTGCAAGAAAAAATGATGTTATAAGACTTTGATAGATTAAACCAAATCCTAAAAAAATTAAAACATTCGCAACTATAAGCAAAATAAGTTTTGTCCTGAGGTCATATTTTGACCCCAGAACAAACTTTGCATCATCCATCATAATACTCCTGCGGATTTAAGCTTTTTATTTAGTATTTTCTTTGTAAAGTAAGAACCTAACAAAGAAAATATAAATGTTCCAATAATCATAACTGGTAACATCCATATTGGTGTCCAAGCCCTTACAGTATTACAAAAGCTTTGATCTAAGCCACCTTTTATTACACTTTCAAAAAATGCTTCTCTCATAATCCAAATTGGTAAGAACCCACCAAATAAGTTTAGAGAAAAAAACATATGACTAATTGTGTTTTTCTTAAAATTAGTATAATCTCCACCTTTTGCTATAAGCATAGCTATTATTCCAGCTGGTATTGCAACTAAAGGAGCAATTGGGATATGTCCTGTTGCAACCAACAATATACTTGGAAGAGTAGCTGCAATTACAATTGCCGTACCTGATTTTGTTTTTGCAAGAATCATATGATAGGTTGGTGCAGCAAGTAATGCTACAAGCATAGGCATTAGTAAAAATAATACAGGAACAGGCATAGATATTGCTCCTATAACTAAATAAGTTACAAAATAAAGTGCTATTAAAACACCTGCTGTAATTGCATTTTTTGATGATTTCTTTTGTGTTTTCATTTTCTTTTCCTCCTTTAAAATTGATTGTTACTATACAATCTTCCATTCTTTTGACTTCTCTTGATAATTCCATAAGTCTTTATACAGACCGTTATTTTTAATTAGTTCTTCATGTTTTCCTACTTCTTCTACTTTTCCCTTATTTAAAACAACTATTTTATCTGCACCCATAACACTTCTTAGCTTATGAGCTACAACTATCACCGTTTTATTTTTAATTAAATTTGAAATTGCTTCTTGTATGATAAGTTCATTCTCGGGATCAAGCGAAGATGTCGCTTCATCGAGTAATATTATTGGAGCATCCTTTAAGATCGCTCTTGCTATGGATATTCTTTGTTTCTCACCTCCAGATAAAGTTGCTCCTCCTTGACCAATCATAGTATCAAATCCATTTTCCTTTTTTATTATAAAGTCATATGCCCCTGCCATTTTTGCTGCATTTATGATTTCATCTTTACTAGCATCTTCATTTCCAAATTTAATATTGTTATAAATAGTATCTTTAAAAAGATATACATCTTGAAATACCACAGAAAATTTATCCATTAATTTGTAAGGATCTGCTTTAGCTAAATCTATTCCTCCAATTTTTATTGTTCCTTCATCAGGATCGTAAAACCTTGATATCAGCTTAATTAGTGTAGATTTTCCTGAACCAGAATATCCTACAAAAGCTGTTAATTCATTATCGTTGATATCCAATGTGACATCATCAAGAACTTTAGACTCTTTATAAGAAAATGAAAGATCTCGAATTTCAATGTTATTGCTTACTTTTAAGTCTTCTTCACCTTTCATAGGCTCTGCATTTAACAATCTTAGGATATTTTCTCCTGACACTGATGCTATTTGTAACCCATTATAATTTACAAGTGCAAGCTCTAAAGGATCAAAAATTCTTGTACCTACAAATAAGAACATTAAAAATGTGTCAATTTCTAAGTTTCCATTTAAAAATAAATAAGAACCTACTAAGCTCATCAAAGGAAGCCCTATTCTTAAAATCATACTTGCTATAGTAGTTAACGAGCCTACACCTTTCTCATTCTTAATATTTGCATCTTTAGAATCTTCAATATCTCTTTCAAGTTTAGTTAATGTTTCTTCTAAGCTATTGTAAGCTTTAAGTGTTTTTATCGTATCTAAATATTCATTTATATCCTCATCTTCTTTTATTTTTATCTTTTTTGTTCTTAAATAGATTTTTTTCTGAAAATTTTGCATAAGTCTTAACAGTAAAATAGAAATTGGTAAACCAATAAAAGTTGCTATTCCCATTTTTACATCAATTATCAAAAATAAAATTGAGCAAACAATAGCTACACATATACCACTAAAAAACTGTGGCAATTGATGAGTCACTGCTGTTTCTATTTTAAAAAAGTCATTCATAAGAGTATCTAAAATCTCCGTTGAGCTTTTGCCTGAAAGATAACCTATAGGCAGTTTTCTTATATGATCTGCTAATTCTATTCTTCCATCTGCTGCCACTTTATATCCAAGTTCGTAGGTGTATTTTGTAGCTAAATTCTCAAAGAAAATTGTTACAAAGAAAAATACTGCCATTATCACAAAATATTTCCATAAAAGATTCGTGTCTATTTTTCCTGTATTTCTACTTAGAAATAATGCTTCTACAATTTTAGCTAGTGCAATAAATGGTATAAGGTTAGAAATAGATGCTAAAATGTTTAGAACAATAGATTTTCTTATATTATTTGCCTTTCCTAAGGTAATATTTTTTATCATTATCTCTCACTCCCTTCTATATCCATTTGCCAAATATTTGTTTTTTTATAGATATCATAAAGCCTCTTGTATATCCCATCTACACAGATTAAATCTTCATGTTTTCCTCTTTCTACAAGTTTTCCATCAGATATTACTAAAATTTGATTTGCTTTCTCTATCGTATTTAACCTATGGGCGATCATAATAACTGTCTTATCTTTGACTAGTTCCGATAAAGCTTCCTGCATAAGATATTCATTTTCAGAATCTGCAAAACTTGTAGCTTCATCTAAAACCAATATAGGTGAATCCTTTAAGATTGCTCTTGCCACAGCAATACGTTGTTTCTCTCCTCCAGATAAATAAGTTTCCTTTCCTAAACGAGTTTCATATCCATGAGGAAGCTGTTTAATAAAATCATGACATCTTGCTTTTTGGGCTGCTCTTATAACTTCTTCTTTAGTAGCTCCTTTCTTCGCCATAGCAATATTATTAAAAACTGTGTCTGTAACAAGATCACTATCTTGAAAAACAAAAGAAATATTGTCCATTAAATCTTTTATTGAAATATTTTTTATATTTACTCCGCCAATTTCAATAGAACCTTCTAATGGGTCGTAAAATCTTGGTATTAAAGTCCCTATTGTTGATTTTCCTGCTCCTGAATATCCTACTAATGCAGTAACTTCTCCTTGTTTTGCACAAAAACTAATATTCTTTAAAACCTCTTCTTCTCCATAAGCAAAGCTTACATCTTTAAATTCAAGATTGTAGTCTAATATATCTTTATCGTTACTTCCGCTTAACATTTCTTTTTCATATATAAGCTCATATATTCTAGCCACAACTTCATTTAACAAATTCATTCCTTCTGCAAAATCTCTAAGTTTCAAAAGAGGTACACTCATAGCTGGGGCAATTATTAAAAAGAAAACAAAAGTAGTTAAAAAATCTAAGCTATAATTTTTTGATAATAAGCTTATCCCAACAGGTACTATAAATGTTGCTACTGAAAGTATGAACACTCTAAAAGACACAAAACCCGGTCTTATCATTGAAGTCATAGAACTTGTAAAATTTTTATAATCATTTACAGATTTCGAAAAAGTTTTAAATGACCTAACACCAGAACTAAATATTTTAACTTCTGGCATACCTTTTACATATTCAGTAGTTGCAGAATTAATGTCATCAAGAATCTTAAAATTTTCAGCAAGTCCGCCTGACTTTATAATCTTTGCCATAATCGCAATTTGAATTCCAAGTCCTATAAGTAAAACTAACAATGTTATAAATCCTAACAACAAATTCATCTTAAACATGACAACAATCATCGCTAAAATTATTGTTAAAGTCGAAATAAGATTTGGTAATTGGTGAGAAAAATATCCTTCAATTTGATTCATATCCGAACCTAACACTTGCCTTATTTTAGACTTATTATCTCCATTGAAAAATCCTAATGGTAACTTTCCAACGTGATTCAATATTTTTTTCTTTAAATTTGCTATTAAGATATATGAAAATTTATGACATAAGATGCTGCCAACGTAGGTTAAAAGGTAAGCTAAAATTACAGCTACAAGTCCATAAATACAAAGGTTTATTGTGTTTTTATCTAATGCTCCATATAAAAACAGAGATTTAATAACCTTATATATTACTAAGATTGGGCATATACTTAGTAACATTCCCAAACTAACAAATATTATTCCACTGATAAGTCTTCCTTTTTTTACTTCACTGTAGGAAATAATATCTCCAATAGATTTCTTTTTTTTCATCTATAATATTCCTCCTTTTCTCAGAACGAGTTCGTTCATTTACCCTAAAACTAATACAAGGAAAACATACTTAATGTTTCCCTTGTAAAATACTTATATTTTGTTTTTATCTAATGAAGTCTTGGAAAAAGTTCGCTAATCACTTCAAAGGCTCCATTTGAGTTTGTTTTATTTTCTCCTTTATTGATTGAGTCAGTATATATTGTTCCAACAGCCCCATATAAAATAAAAGCTGCAAAACTTTTTACATTTTCTCTATCTATTCCCATATTGTTTTCTATTTTTTTATCTTCGATTCCTTCAATAATAAATTCAGAATAGACATCTATAAATTTTCCAATATAGTGAGTTAACTCCCAAAGCCTATACGAATTATCTGTTATTGAATTATTGAGAGAAAAATTATATTTTTTCGTAAATTGACCTATATCTTTTACTATAAGTTCTCTTAAGATTTTTATTCTTTCTTCGTAATCTATTTCCTTGTTTTGAAGTATATCTAACTTATTTTTTAATTTATCATCAAAATATGTTTCCATGCATGCCAAGAATATATCTTCTTTTGATTTAAAATAGTAATAAAACATTCCCGGAGCGCCATTAACTTCTGCGAGAATATCTCGAACAGAAACTTTCTCATACCCATACTTTTCAAAAAGTCTGGATGCTATATTTATAAGTTCTTGTTTTCTTTCTTCTGGATCTTTTACATTTCTTGTCATTCTTTTTCATACCATTTCTCATTTTGGGACAAGGCTTCGTCTACGAGATCTCTTATAGTTTTTACATAAACCGTCCTTTCCAAAATAAATTTATCTTTTAAATCTATATTCAGTTCATCTTCAAGAGAAAGAAATATTTCAGCTAATTCAAAACTATTAGCTCCCAAATCTTCCACTAATCTTGAATTATCCTTTATTCTATCTTTATCTACATTTAATATAGTAGAAATTTGTTTTAATATGATTTCATCAACTTTACTCATTTTACCTCCAATTAATACGATTTTATTAATTTAAATATCTCATTGTTTAAAACAATTTCATCCTTAATTGTATTCCTTTTTATTTTTTCAGTAGACGTTCTAAATAGTGGAATTTTTGAAAAATATATTTTTTTTATTCTTGTATATATTTCCAAAGAATTATTAATTCTACTAATATTTTCTAAAATTTCGCTAACATCATTATCTTTTGACATATAAATAACCAATATCGGTTCGTCATTTATCCCAATAATAGTATATTCTATTCCTAAATCTCTTAGAAAGTTGAATTTCAACTCTAATTCATCTATATAAATATTTTCTCCTGATGTATTCACTATAATATCTTTGACTCTTCCTATTATATATAAATCATCACTTTCAATTTTAACAATATCTCCAGTATGAAAATATTCATGACTATCTCTAACAATTTCAATTCCATTAACTAATTGTGAATAATAAACAATTTTGCCTCGTATAAGGAGTTCACCAGTACCACTACTTTTTAATATTCCACTTTCTTTCTTTACTTTAACCTCATAAAATCTTGAGCCTACTTTACCTGCAATTCCCTTATTTCTATTCTCAGTACTTCTACTTATATTTGAAGTCAAAGATCCTATTTCTGTCATCCCATAGGCTGATGTTGTGAATATCCCAGCCTTGTTTAAAATCTCTACTGTTCTAGATGTAGGTTTAGCCGCTCCCATCATCGCTAATCTTAAAGAGTCCCCAAAAGCTTTTTTAATAGTTTCTGGATTGCTATTTCCATATTTCCCCGCAATATACTTAACCATAGAATCCCAAATCATTGGAACAGCATAAACATTCTGAACTTTTCTAGAATTAATTAAATCCAGCAATATTTTAATTCCAATTTCATCTGTTTTAACAATCGTTCCGCCAATATAAGGATACATAAAATTCAATAAAACAGAAGCTATATGGTGGAATTTAAAAGTTAGCATTGTTTTTTTTATTTCATTATTTTCTGCATTATATTTCAGATCCTTCGCTTTCCCATATCTATCTAAAACGCTATTAATATGAGCGTATATCTGAGTTCCTGTATGAACAAAAATTTTAGGATTTCCGCTTGTACCTGAAGTGCAAAGAGCAATCTTATTTGAAAATGTAAAATTATTGTCTGAAAGATATTTTGAAGGATTGTGTTTTCTTAATACTTCTATATTTATAGACTTTACGTTCTGTATAGATAAGTTATAAGAAGTTATTATTGCTTTTGCTGAGCTTTGCTTTATTATATATTTAGGATTTTTAACTTCTTTATCTAATAATAAAACGTTCATATTATTATGAATCAATGCCCATAAAACAGCCATATCCCAAGGATTATTAGTTGCTTGCAATATAACCCAACTTTCATCTGGAATCCCTACAAGATATTTTTTCAATATCAATGCTATACCATATATCTTATCTTTCAATTGTTTATAAGTTATTTTTTCTATTATCTTCCCACTATAATATTCATAAACTACCTTTTTAGGATCGTTTTGAAATGTTTTTATGAAAACATCTTTTAAGGTTGCGTTATTCATAAAAATTTTCCTTCAGTCCTAATATTAAATTTGACATCGACTCAACAGTTTCAAAGTCTGCTAGAGTAACTTTTTCTATATCAATTTTTATACAAAATTCATTCTCAAAATATTCCATTAATCTTATTATATCAAATGAATCAATATAACCAGTAGTTATTAATTGTTCAGAATTCGTTAAATTATTTATATCAATCCCATCAATTGTATTAGTTAATATCTTTTTAACTCTATCATTAATATTCATAGTAATCACCTCATCATTTCAAATTAAATGCATATATCAGCTTTTGTTATATTCAATTTTTCTAAAATATTTTCAATGTCTCTGTTTGTTATAGGCGTACTTAAAATTTTTTTCGCATTTTCTATAGACATTTCATTTTCTCTAACTAAAGTAGCCATTTCAGTCTCATGTTGAGAATAACCAAATTGTTTTCTGGCTAAATATTGAGATAGATAATTAAATTCACAATTTGTAGAATTTCGTGGCCAACTATGTTTTGGAACTTTGAAATTTATACTTTTCTTTAAAAATTCTATTATTTCATCTTCATTATAATCCATATATTTAAATGGTGATATCTGCTCTATATCTCTAAAATTTTTAGCAAAATAAGCTAATGGATTTTTTATCATATTTGATAATTGTTCATACTGTTCAAAATCGCTCAATACTTTCAAGGTATTTTCATCTGATATATCATATATCCAAAACAATTCTTTCTTATTTATATAAGTCTGTCCTTTCGTATACCCTCCTAATAACAATGTTATTTCATTATCTTTACAGAAACTTTTGACATATAAATCTATTAATAAATGACAAACTCTACAATAATATATCGGTTTTTTTGATTTAAGTAATATTGTAAATATTTCTTTTATCATATCTGTTTTATAAGTTACTATGTCTATCCCTAATATTTTGGATGCATTATCTATATTTTCTCTCATCTCATCTAATGCAAAACCATTATCTATAAAAAATCCTATCGGATTTAATCCTAATTTATTTTTTGCCACATATAACGTCATTAAACTATCTTTTCCACCAGACACAGCTACTACACAATTATATTTGCTATTCTTACATTTCTTCACATGTTTATCTATTTTTTTATACAGAATATCTTTCTTTTTATTAGAAGGCAATGAATCAAAACCTGTAGAACCTTTGTCTAAAGTCATATTTTTATATTCATTACAGATGTTACAAATACCACTACCGTCAATCGTTATGACATCTTTGCACTCTGTTAATCCACAGCATTTGCAAGTTTTTAAATTTTTCATCGAACACCACCTTAAAATTGTACAGTTATTACACATGTACTAAATCCAACAGCTGCACCAATGAATACAACTTTGCTTCCTTCTTTTATTTTTTCTTTTTTTATCGCATCATACACAACTAAAGGTAAATTGCTGCAGGCTACATTTCCCCATTTTTCAACAACCGAGCTCATTTTACTTTCATCAATACCAGTTTCTTCTTGTATTTTTTTATTAAGCCACTTTGCTGCTTGCGTTGAGGCAAAAAAATCGACATCATCTATTGTCCAGTTAACTTTTTTTAATTCATCCTCAATTAAATCATTTCTTATATTTAATTGTTTTTCAATTAGCTTTTTTGTAGTCCCTGGAATATACATCTTCTTAACATCTCTAGGAAATCTCACTCCTCCTCCCCACATAACGTTATTATTCCATAATTCAGGATAAGATTTAAATTTGGAGCTTAAAATCCCTTTATTGCTTCTACCTTCTCCTAATACAAAAGCTCCTCCTCCATCTCCCAAAGACAGTGTAACTGGACTTCCAACCATTAACTCATCTTTATCTAAATAATCAAATTTTACCCATTTACTTAAAGCTTCTCCAGAAACAATAAGTACATTTTTAGCTTTTTTTGTTTTAATAAGACTATCCGCTATATCCATTCCTTGCAAAAAAGCATTACATCCATTTTTCACATCAAAAACGTAAGCATTCTTTAATTTTAATTTATCTGCGATAACATTCGCGGTTGCAGGCTCTGCAAAATCTTGAGTAACAGAGCAAAAAATCAGTGTATCTATGTCATCAACTGATAATCTTGAATTTTTAACTGCATTTTTTGCAGCCATATATCCTATATCAGAACAATATTCATTATCTCCCGCATAACACCTAGTCTCTACACCAGTTATCATCTTAACCAATCCATTTCTCAAGCCATGCTTACTATATCCAGCCATTTCTTCAGCTTCATAACTGTTTATTACTTTTTTAGGGAGGTAAATACCTATACCTTTAATTTCTGTGTTCATAAGTTCTCCTAGAATAGTTCGACATATTTATTAATTTCTTCAATCGTATTTTCGTCCCAAAGTTCAATATCTACTCCTTTTTGGGACAATAAGGCAAATGTTAACCTATCTATGCCAAATGCAAAACAGGCACTCTGCGCTAATGTACTTTTATCTCCATAACAAATATTATATTTTGAAGAAAAATGAGTCCTGTGATAATTCTTAGAACTGCAAGATATATACTTGTTTTCATTAGGTATTAAACATTTAAATTCAATTTTTGATTTCCCTAAAACCTGAAATAACTTTAATCTTTTATAGTTATTGGCAAAAAATGAATCTGTGGCTGTTTCTATTTTTGAATTTAGTGAAAAAGTATCTGACCAAAATTCCCAAAGTCCCATTGCTCTATCAAGTTTATCTTCAATAAATCTTTCATCACCAACAAAAACATACTCTTTCATTGTAAACTCGTTTAATCTAGACAATGTTTTTATATTCTCTGCTTCATTTCTAAAACAAGTTCCGATAACAATATAAATATCTTTTTCATTTTTATCTATAACTTTATTCTCTAAATATTTATATATAGGGGCACATGAAGCTGTTCTTAAAACATTTGATGGTTTTTTTATCTTAACATTTGCTTCTTTAAAATTTTGCGCTTCAGAAAACTTATTTATGTTATCCAAATTATTTAGACAAGTTGTTTCAAACATTATATGATGAGGAAAACTATCAAAATAACCTCCTTTTTGATAGCCATCAAGACTATATAGAGATGGAACTCTATGATATTTTATTGTACAATCATTAAATATTTGTTTTGCATATTCATCAATTTTATAAAGAAAATAATTAAATATTTTCAACGTTAACCCATTATAAGCAAAAGCGCCACTCGCAGTATCATATATTTCCAATTTTTCTTTTAATTCTGCAAAAACATCTTTCTTATTATAAACTTTTTTATTCGTCCAATCTTTAATAATGACACTATTTATTTTGTCGTTCTCAAAAAAATTATTAGTTAGCATTTCTTCTAGTTCTTGAATGCTATTTTCTACTTCAGATCTCAAATCTTCATCACATCGTACTTTAATAATTTTATTATCTCTGTCATAAATAATTTCTTTTATATATTCTGATACATATGGTAGCATTTCATTAATAACTTCTAAATTTTCTTCTTTAACTTTTAATGTTATGTAACTATCCATAATATAATCCTCCTTTAAGGTAAAACTTTAAATTTAGACCGACATTCGTTCTTTTAGCTTTTAAAAAAATTTTTTTATCATTAATCTTTCCTTTTTCCCTTTCCTAAACAATGAATCTATTTCGCATATCTCCATATATTCAAACTTCTCGTAAAACTTTATAGCTGATTTATTATCTGTATTTACCAAAAGAAAAAGCTTCTTAAGTAAAAAATCACTATCAGTACTAACAATGTTATCGTGTAAATATTTCATCATTTTTGAACCTACTCCATTAAATCTCCATCCTTCTTTTACTGCAATTATATGAAGATATGGGTAAGATCCAAACATTCCTTTTTTCATGACCCATAAAACACCAATTATAATATTATTATCTTTACATATCCATACCTCTTTTCTCCTAATTCCTTCTTTCAACTTATTATTTAATATTGCTTGACTTGGATAGTAATCTTGCCCTATACTACAGTCCATAATAATATCAGCTATATTACATACATCGTTTACACCTGCTAACTCCATCTTTAATATTCTCCTCATTCTGTAAGTAAATCATAAAATTCAATTATATTAATTTCATCTTCGATTCTTTCGTACGAACAACACGTCACATAATATCCACTAATTACATCGTATTGTTTAAAATAAATATTTTCCTCATTACTTTTTATACTAGATGCCAAAGCTGAATTATTACTAAGAATATCAAATTCTAGACCTTTCAATTTTATAAATGCCTCTCTTAAAGTCCATACGGAGGATAAATTTTCGTTGCATAAATATTTTATTTCTGAAAGTTTTTCATAAAATTCAACCAACAAATTTTCTATATACCTACAATTATTTAAATTATTTATATTCTCAATATCAACTCCGACTGCTGTTTGCGATACAGCACAAATAACCCAAGCATTCGAATGCGAAATATTAAATTTCAAATTATTTAATGAAAACTCTGGCTTCCCATATTCTCCATATTGTATTTCATATTTGAAATTCATATTTAATATTCTATCAATGATATAAAATAGTAAATTTCTTCCTACTAAAAATTGTAACTTTCTAGTTTCATTTTTAATTTTTTTATATCTATTTCTCTCTAACTCGTCTAACTTTTTAATAAGTAATTTTTCATATTTGTATGGATTATCTATAATCTTCACAGCAAATATCTTAACCATATCAAATCCTCCAGTAAATTCAAACTGAAAGTAAAAAGATAATTATTTCCTTATATTGATATTGTAAATCAATATCAATAGAAATTCAAGTGATTTGATCTCAAGTGAACGAATAATATAATATAGATTAATATATGCTTAACACTTAGCTTATATAGCAAGCACAGTAAGTGCATATGCACTTACGAAAAAATAGATTAAACCAACTATAAAGCTACTGTTTGTTTTAATCTACTTTGCTTGTTGGGGAATATCCCCAAACCCCTAATTTTTTTAACTTGCATTAGCTATCCTTATAAAAAATATTTACATTCTCTCATATACGAAATTTGATTATTCTTTTTAAAGGTGATAAAATATAAGACAATTAGAAGCAAAACTCAGGAGTTTTCTTAAAGAATATATAATAAATTAAACCTGTAAAACAAGTTGCTATACTTGCTTTTACAGGTTTTTCTTTTTTTACTTAACTATATAAAGGAGGTAACCTATGGCAAATAGAACTAGAAATAACGGGATATATCTAATGCTATCTGATGAAGAATTAGAATTATTGAACAAAAAATATAAAGCATCTAAATGCAAATCTCTTAGACAATTTATTATAAAATGTATTTTAGAAAAAGATATCTTTATTCTAGATATGGATGTTTTTCGTGAAATGTCAACGAATATAAGTCGTACTTCAAGTAATATAAATCAAATTGCAAAAATAGTAAACTCAACATCCCTTATATATAAAAATGATATAGATGATTTGAAAAAATCATTAGAAAAACAAGCAAAAGATATTTTATCCATGCGTAAAAAGATATACTCTCTTACTTATTCCAATAATTTTAATACGGAGAAAAAATAATGGCTGTTACTAAGATTCATCCTATTAAATCTACATTAAAAGCTGCCCTTGATTATATTATGGATAGCAATAAAACAGACAAAAAAATTCTAATTTCATCTCTAAATTGTAACCCTACAACTGCTCATTTAGAGTTTGAACAAACAAAAATAGAATGTAATTCTAAAGCTAAAGTTTTAGCTAGGCATTTAATTCAAGCTTTCGCACCTGGAGAAACTACACCTGAAGAGGCTCACAAAATTGGAATTGAATTATGTGAGAAGGTACTGCAAGGAAAATATGAATACGTAATAACTACCCATGTTGATAAGGAGCATATTCATAACCATATTCTATTTAATAATGTTTCTTTTCATACAGGTAAAGCCTATCAAAGCAATAAAAAATCTTACCATCAAATTAGAAATTATAGTGATGACTTGTGTAGAAAATATAAGTTATCTATTATAGATGAAGACTATATAAAGTTTAAAAATAAATATAAAACTAATGGGAAATCATATAAAGAATATATGGAATTTAAAAAAGGGACATCTTGGAAATATAGACTTCAAATATCTATTGATCATGCTATTCAAAAGTCTAATAGCTATGATAATTTTTTAAAAACTATGGAAGAATATGGATACGAAATCAAATTAGGCAAGTACCTATCTTTTCGTCATAAAGAGCAAGGAGAAAAAGGACGATTTATTCGTGCTAAAGAAACTACTCTTGGAAAAGATTATACCAATGAAAAGATAAAGGAAAGAATCGAAAATAATATGCATAAAAAGTTCATAAAAATTGATTTTGATTCTTCTACGAAAGCATATAAAAAAGTCGACAATATAATAGACTTAAAAAATAATAAAAAGATACAATCTTCTAAAGCTTATGAAATATGGACAAAGAAGCACAATATGAATACTATGGCTGACACTTTAAATCAACTCAGAAAGTATGGGCTGACATCTAATATAGATCTAGAAAATAAACTTCTACAAGAAGCCATTAATAGGCAAAAAACTTTAGATAAAATTAAGGATATAGAAAAAGATTTGAACGAAATCTATACTGCAATTG
Organism: Peptoniphilus lacydonensis; assembly: GCF_900106515.1. Classification (GTDB taxonomy): domain Bacteria; phylum Bacillota; class Clostridia; order Tissierellales; family Peptoniphilaceae; genus Peptoniphilus_A; species Peptoniphilus_A lacydonensis. The sequence goes on along the minus strand of NZ_FNWF01000003.1, from coordinate 1,155,440 downwards.
AAGCTTTAAACACTTTACAAATAAATAAATCTATTTATGAAATCTATAAATCAAACTCTAAAGATAAAGAATTTTATGCAGAATATAAAACTCAAATTATCACTTACGAAAAGTCAATAACTACTTTAGACAAAAACAAGTATAAAAATTTAAACATACAAGAATTATCAAATATTTACGATGAATATAAAAGTAAAAAAGATATTCTTATGAAAGACTACTCTAATAAGAACACCTTGATACATGACTTGACCCAATTAAGGAAAAATACTGATAAATATATTGATAATGAATTGAATTATTAGGGTGGAGAGTTTTCTATCTGCATCCATAAAGAATTTTCATCATTTTGCAACAACACCTTTTACTTCAAATCCTGTCTTCTAAATATGATTTTTGATAATAATAAGAAAAAAAATAATAGCATTATACCACTCACAAAAGATATAATTTCATTAAATCCATTCATATCAGCATATAGAATATCCCTTATTTGTTGAATTGGAATATAGTTTAATATAAAAATCTTATCAAATAATCCCATAGGCTTTCCATATGCTATTAATAATGCAAATGAAAAAATATATACTATAGATAATGATAATGATCTTGCGATATCTTTAAAAACAAATATAAAGAATACGCAAACTGAATACATTGCACTATTTAATATTATTGAAAAGAATGCTATTTTAACAATATGTTCAATATTCAAGTATAAATTTAAATCATATCCAAGACTTAACCCCATTCTAATACATCCAGCTATAGGATATACCAATATCATTAGGTTATAAGCAAACATATATACAATTATTTTGCTCCAGAAAATATTACTTCTGGAGTTTCCTATATAAACTTCATTATTAACCGTTCTATTTTTAAACTCTGCTCCCATAATTGATGTAATAATTATTGTAACTAAAATTACAATTACAGTTGAATCATAAACCATTGCATCAAAAATTCCGATAGCATCTTTTCTTGAATTCAAATCTAATAAATACCCAGAGGAACTAAAAATACCTAGCAATAAAATAGCCACGAAAGATATTATTAAGAATCTATTATGTTTTATCTGGTAAAAATCTTTTTTCATAATTTTTTTCATATTTACCTCCATTATCATTTTAAATCACATTTTTTAAAGTATTTTATTGTTCCTATTAAAAAAGCAAAGAAATATACGTTAGATAAAACTACTGCCTTCGTCAAAGTAGTGCTATTTTCTATCAATAATCTCCCTTGTCCCATCGGAATAATGTGAGCTAATTGAACTGCGTTATTAGAATTCAATAAAAAAATAACAATAAAATAAATTCCAACAGATGAAACTAATGTCTTCCCTATATCTTTGAATAAAAAAGCTAAAAATACAGTGATTACCAAAAAAGATGTATTTAATAATAATGTAACCAGAAATATTCTCAAAATATTTATATTATCTGCTCCATTACTATTTTTTATCGCAGTAATTATGGTGGCTATTGTTGGTTGTAACATCAAAATTAAATTGGAAAATATAATCACAACAAACGTTTCAACTATAACAATATTAGTTCTATTATGTCCACTTACAATGTATCTATTAATTTTTCTATCTAAAAAATTACCTCCTATATATAGAGATATAAAAACATTAACAACAATAAATAATAATGGCATATTATAAAAACTAACATACATCATTTCTGATGTGTTTTTTACATTCTTATCAATCAATAAAACAGATTGTAATATAATCGATGTAATTAGTAGAATTAGATACTTTTTGTCTCGTACAAATTCATATAATTCCGACTTTAGTATATTCTTCATATTACATGCTTCCTATTCTTTCAAATACATAATCTTCTAAAGATTCTCTTTCTTTTTTCATTTCCCTAATTTGAATTTTGTTGTCTGTCAATGAAGACGATAATAAATCTATATTATAATTAAAATTCTTTATGCATATAAATTCAGTATCTTTATTGATTTCTATCTTGGAAAATTCTTCCTCGATTATATTTATAGCTTTTTCATTATCACTTGTGTTAATAAAAATATATTCTTTTTTATATTTTGACAGCTCTTCTTTTGTAATTGTTTCAATTATTTTCCACTTATCTATCAAGATAAAATCGGTAAATGTATTTTTAAGTTCTTCTAATATATGACTTGAAATTAAAATTGTTTTATTTAGGTCTTTATTAAGATGGTTAATCAATTCTCTAATTTGCTTGATTCCCTCTGGATCAAGTCCATTTATAGGTTCATCCCAAATTAAAAAATCTGGATTTCCAACTAAGGAAAGTCCTGTTCCTAATCTCTGTTTCATACCCAAGGAAAAATCACGAACCTTTTTCTTACCAGTATTTTCTAGATTTACAAGTTTTAAAATCTCTTCGATTTCATTTTCATCATTTATACCTTTTTGAATTTGTTGACTTCTTAAATTTTCTTTTGATGTCATAAATGGGTAAAGCGTTGGTCCTTCCACTAAGGCCCCAATTTTTCTTCTTTCATATTGTAAATCTTTCTGTTCTGTATTACCAAATATAGATATTTCTCCACTTGACGGAAAAGCTAACCCAGTAACCATTCTAATTAATGTAGTTTTCCCAGCCCCATTTTTACCAATAAATCCATACACTTTTCCCTTTACTATTCTTAAATTAACATTATCTAATGCAGTGATGTTTTTATATTTTTTTGTTAAGTTTTTTATTTCTAGAAGAATTTCATCTTTCATATTAACCTCCAGCATTATTTTTGTTTTCTAGCAATAATTCGTGAAAAAATCATTAAAACTGCCAATATAAGATACATCCAAATTTCATTCAAGCCTTCAAATATATTATTATTTCTTAAATAAGCTAAATAAAAATTATATATAACTTGAACTATTGGTACTACGATAATATAACATAATATAACTATCGAAATAAAGTTGTATACTATATAAATGACCCTCTTTTTAAAAGTTTCTTCCTTAAATATTTTTTTTAGTCCCCCAAATGATTTTTTTCTTAAATTTGTTAATTGAAACAAAGTAGTTAGTATATAATATCCGTCTAGTGGCAAAAATGGTATAAAATTTGTTACTACTAATCCTAAATTAGTGTATGCTAACAATAAAAAAACTTTACTAACTGTGCCTGTAGTATAATTTTGGATGATTACTGAAATAAAAAATATAATTAAATTTGATAATATTCCAACACTCCAGACAATTATTCTTTTTCGCTTAGAAAGCGTATAAATCCCATTAGTTTTTATATATGCAATTGGATTTAAATATAAGTATAATACTATTTCCATTTTATTTGGACTTAATCCATATTTTTTAGAAAAAATAGCATGTGAAAATTCATGTACAAGTACACTTGCTGTTGTTAAAAACAAAGATAAAATCAAGCTCAAAACTGAAGAATCTAATGTTTTATAAATGTTAAAATACAACAATCTTGATAACATTTTTGGTATCAAGGGGAATGAAAAAAAAGCAGCAAATATCAATACTATTAAATATAATCTAGAATACTTTGAAAAAAATAAAATAAATTTGATAGCTTATCTAATGGTATAGATGCTATCTTAAGACCATATCTTTCAAATTCATTTTTATTTAAATCAACTTGTTCATTTTCAAGTAATCCTGCTTCCAATAATAAGTTATACAACTTATTAATATTTAAATCTATATTTTCTATTTTCTTAAGCTTTTCATAAATTTCTCCTATATCGTTAGTCCCATCAAAATACTTAATAGATTTCATTATAGCATTCTTTTGTTCTTCTTTAACTTCTATATATCTGTCTTTCTCAATACTACCTATACAATATATATCTTCCTTATTTTTGTTCTCAAATAAAATATAATCATTAATATCATTTACTGCTTTAGGTCTATTGTTCTTCATATATTAACTTTCCAAAACAGAGATAATAACCTCTTCTGTCAATTTTCTCATAAATTCACATTCTTCTTCTGCCGATTCAAATATATTGCCAGTTGTATACTGGTTTATTCCCATACATCCATGACATATTGTGCGATTAAAACATTCATTACACTTAGCATATTTAAACCTATCATACTTATAATATTTACTCATTGGTCCTTTTTGTATATCCCAAAATTCATCAGTTAATGAATATACATTTCCCAATTTATATTTTTCACAATCATTTAACATAAAACATGGATAAATATCTCCTTTAGCTGAAACTGAAAATACGGTCGCGCCTGCACCACATATTTTATTTGAAATTTTTTTGTTAAATAAACTATCTAATATTTGATTTACAAGCATATATTTTACTTTTTTATTTTTAAAAGAAGATGATACCGCATCAAAAAAAGTTTCTCTGTTTTTTAACCTATAAGATGCATGTTCTTTTGCACTAACAGGGACCACATGAATCGCCTTAAATTTAAATTTATCATACAAATAATCAACAGTATCCTGAACACTGATACCTTTATTTATGTGCCATTGTGTAAAAGTTACTTCTGCTGCGATCGGTTGATTTGTCTTATTTCTCAATTTTATTATATTATTTTCTATAACATCTGCCGTCTTATATCCCTGTCTATTTAGTCTTGTTTCGTTAGTTATATCCTTATTGCCATCTAAACTAACTGTTACATCAATATTATATTTATTAATCAAATCAATAAAATAATCTGTTGCGCATGTTCCATTAGTGGTAATCGTATAGTTCGGAATTTTACCTATTCTATTTGATTCGTATAAACGTTTAACATATTCACATACAAACTCAATAGCACCTAAATTTAATGTGGGCTCTCCTCCAAAAAATTGAATACACTCAATACAATCAAATCTATTATAAAATGTATCAATTGTTTGCTTGAGCGTTTTATTAGAAATAACACTGCTGGTAGAATTGTAAGTTCCTCCATTTGCATAACAATATATACAATTAAGATTACATCCATTTACTATATGTAACGCTAATTTTGATATTTGCTTAACTTTGTCTATATTTCTTGGTGCTTCGATAATTTCTTGATTTATAAACTCAAAAATTTTCTCGTATTTTTCAAAATCAATATTATATTTATCGACAATTATCTTTCTATTAATCCCTTTTTCAATATCTAAAACTATATTTTTTACAGATTTACTAATTTTAAAAAATCTACATGTATGTGGCAAAAATAATATAAATTCTCCATTTTTATTTTGTATTATGTGTGTTTTCATTTTATAATCTCACTCTAATAAAAAAATCAATAATCAATAATCAAAAATTCCCCTTTTCTAGCACCAGAAAAGAGGAATTTTTAATTCAATTATTAATGACAATAAGCGCCAAACCATCCATTCAAAAGCCCCAAAGAAAAACACGGAATAATTTAGAAATGACATAAAAGCATTATTCAAAATACAAGATATAAACTTAGCAAGAAAAATGAAAGAAGAAATATTTTTAAAATACGAGAATGAAAATAAGTATCAAAAGAGCTTAAAAGTTTTAGATGAAGGATTTGAAGACACATTTTCATATCTAGCAAATGATGTGATACATAGCAGGCTTAGAACAACAAACTGCATAGAAAGATTAAACGAAGAAGTAAGAAGACGCGAAAAAGTTATAAGGATATTTCCAAATGAAGAATCAGCTATCCGATTAATCAGCGCAATCCTCATTGATATCAATGAGGATTGGATGTCAACATCTAAACTATACATAAAAATGTAATAGAAAATATTGTACTAGATGAATTTACACAATAATATGGACTTGACTTAATTATATATGCCTTTAATTAAAATTTTTGAATGTCCTCAAATTCTATAAGTCTTATTTTATTCTCTTTAATCTCCAATATACATGGTATGGTATTAATGCTATAATAATCTAATGTCCTATTAAGATCAGCGTTATTAAAATAATCACCTATGTCTAAATCTATGACATTCTTAGATAAATCATGTTCCTCACTTTCTTTTTTTACTAGCTCTATTCCATTGCTTATATAATGTAAACAATAAGGACAATCTTTTGATGTTAATAGATATATACCATCTTTTTTGCCTATATCTTCCCATTCTATTTGATTCAGCTGCCTTTTCTTTATTTCATAATTAGATAGTTCATAAAATTGTTCGTAATTACTAATATTTAAATTAAACAATTTAAATATTGCAAAAATAAGAATCAGAAGATATATACCTTTGATTATATTTTTACTTTTCACTTTCTATACCAACTACTTAAAAAGTATATTTCCAATGAACATAGTAATTGGGAAAGATAATAGCAATAACAAATTCAAAAAAGCAAATAAAATAGATTTTCTTTTTATGGAAGATATCAAGCCAATTATCCCAAGTATAGGACATATAAAAATCGTGCTTATACCTAAAGGTTTTAATTCTGTAAATTTATCTAATAAATTCACAGGAAGAATATATGAAATAACAAACACTATTATACCGAGTACAAATGTGTATTTCCCTATATTAGTTCTTAGCATCCAACTTGCCCCACAGTATTAAAATACGTTCTAATTGCCCATGCTACTTTAGCCATTGTTCCTGACATTTCGCTTTTATGTTCATCAATATAATTTACTAAATCTTTATTACACTTACAATTCTTTCTAAGTGTTAAAGACCACTTGTAGCATTGATCGTGTCTTTTGCATCCTTCATCTAGTATATCAGTAGCTGGTTTATTGGAATCTTTCCCTCCATAACCTGGACCACAATAGTTCCCCCATATTGGTAACCCTATTGAGCGAGTTCTGTAACCTTCTGTATTAAATTCTGCATAATTTGAACTAACTGATTCTAACAATAAGCCTTGTTCTATAACTTCTGGATTTTCGTTATTATTTTGTGCATTTTGATAATCAAAATATAGTCTATCATCATCTACAATGATGTATTTCTTAACTTCATCTCCTATTTTTTCAATATCGCTATAGCTCAGATTTTCTCCATGGGATGCAACTACATTATTATTAGGTAAGATAAGTACACAAATAGCCAATACAAAAATTAATCCCAAAAATATTTTTTTTAATTTTTCTTTCATTACATATCTCCTTTATGCTATTAACACTTTTACTGCCTTATTTATAATTTAATCTTATAGTAGTTAGATGTTTATTTCAGCTAACTTTTGTGAATATTATTTCTTATTCTCTTTGCTATATAATTTTTAGACATTGAAAATATTTCATCACATATTCCTTGTATTTCATTTTCATGAGAGATTATTATTAGAATACTATTTTTACTTTTTTCTTTTATCTTAGAAATTGCTTTTTTCTTCATTTCTTGATACAATCCAGATAATACTTCGTCCAATAAAATCAAAGAATGTTGCCCAATCATCATCCTAGTCAGCTGAACTTTTTGTTGCTCCCCTTTAGACAATGTATCTTTTATATTTGGTTTATTATATTTTCCAACTTTACTTAGTTCTAAGATTTTAATTATTTTTTATAAATATAGTTCATCTACCTTTTCTTTATCTAATAATGTAATCTAAATGGTTTGCTCTCAATAAACAAGACTTCATTACTTATGTATTCATATCCAGTAATAATATATTTGATTGCTTTGTCCATAAAATTAGTTGGTATTGTAATGAAGGATAGAGCCCGTATAATTGTGTAAAAAGAAAAGGTCATTTGAAACCTTAACTAGTACAGTGTTTTTAACCACAAAAACCAAACTAGGAGTAACAAACGACCCAATTACACTTTACATTAAGCATAGAAGATATTCAAAATTTAATCAATGCTAAAGTTAAAAACGATATGGCAAAAACTATTCTAACCAAAGTATTTAACGAGCTTATGGAAAAAGAAAGAGATGAATACTTAGAAAATAAATCTTATCAAAGGGATTCTAACATAAGTACCTATCGTAATGGCTACTATGAACGTGACTATACAACTAAAATAGGAACATTAACTCTAAGAGTACCTAGAACAAGAGATGGAAAATTCTCAACAGAAGTCTTTGAAAGATACCAAAAAATGAAAAAGGAAATAGAGAAATAATAGGCTTAGACTTAAGTTCTAGTGAAAGTGAATACTCATGGTCAAAATTCTTTGAATATTTAAAATCTAGAGGACTGTCTGGACTTAAAATGGTAATATCAGATGCCCACAAGGGTATAGTAAAAGCAATAAAAGAAACATTCGTAAATGTAATATGGCAAAGATGTCAGGTACATTTCTTGAGAAATATCCTATCAAAAGCCCCGAAGAAAAATACTGAAGAATTTAGGAATGATATCAAGGCACTATTTAAAATCCGGGATGTGGTCTTAGCAAGAAAAATGAAAGAAGAAATATTCATAAAATACGAAGATGATAAAAAATATCAAAACTGTTTAAATACCCTAGACGAAGGATTTGAAGATTCCTTTGCATATTTAGCTAATGATATAATTCATAGCAGACTTAGAGCAACAAATTGCTTAGAAAGATTAAATGAAGAAGTTAGAAGACGTGAAAAAGTGATTAGGATATTTCCTAATGAAGAATCTGCTATTAGACTAATTTGTGCAATCCTCATTGATATCAATGAGGATTGGCTAACATCTATCTTCTAAATTGTATATTAGAATGAAATAATAAATATTGTGCTAGTAATTTTATATAATACTATGGATTTGACTTAATAAAAGCTACAGCAAAAAATACATTCATAACCAACCAATAAACTTTTTTATAAATTCAACTTAATATTAAATTTATCTTAATTTAATTATATTATGTGCGATTTTATCAAATGCATCACTATGCGTAATGATAATTACAGTTTTGTTTTTAAAATTATCATAAATTAAACTAACTATATCATCTTCTGTTTTTTTATCTAAATTAGCTGTAACCTCATCCAAAATAATAATTTTCCTATCTTGTACTATTGCTCTGCAAAGTGCAAGTCTTTGAGCTTCTCCCCCTGAAATATTCTTTCCATCATTTAATAAAATTTCATCTAATAATGTTTTGTCTTCAATCATACTTTCTCCTAAACCAACAGATTTTAAAGATTCTATTATAGTTGTATCTGTTATGTTCGTATTTTCATCAATATTTATATTATTTCTTAATGTATCATAAAAAATTTCTGTTTTCTGAGATACATAGGAAATATTATCTCTAAGATATTTAACATCTATTGATTTAATATTTTCATTGTTAATATAAATATTTCCTGATTCAAGTTCTAATATTCCTAATAAAATTTTCAATAGCGTCGTTTTTCCAGTCCCGCTTTTCCCCTTAATTAGATTAATTTGACCTTTTAGAACTTTAAAATTACTTTTATCAAAAATTTTATAACTATCATATGCAAATGTTATATTAGAAAAAATAATATCACCATCTAGACTATTCTCTTTATGATTATAATTATTTTCTCCATCTAAATTAATAAAATTATATATTCTTCTGATACTTTCCGATGCTTGAATTAAGGAAACTTTCATTTGAATCAGCCTAGCTATAGGATTTATATATCTATTAGAATACATTGTAAACATTAATAATTCTCCTATTGTTAAACAATTGTTTATTATCTTTATTCCACAGTATAAGTATATTACTATCATTATAAAAGATTGTAGTATACTACTTATCGAATAATTGATTCCTTCCAATTTTTCTAACTTATACTCTTCATATAATATATCATTGCTAATTTCTCCTAATTTGTTAGCTTGTTTTTTATAAAAATTAGTTAATATTAAATAATTGATTTTAGAAAGTATATCTGACATTTTTAAATTGAAGAAATCACTATTATTATTTATCGATAATACTAGCTTCCCCGTCCTTTTATCTATTAATTTAGAAAAATATATTAATATTATTTGTAATAGTGTTGTAACTATAAATAATCTAAAATCAATATAAATTAAGACAAATATAGCAAATATTGCTGTTATGACATCACTTAAAATTGAATATATATTATAAGTTAGAAAATTTGCTAAAAGTGGAATGTCATTATTTAAAAGTCTCATTATCTTTCCAATACTGATTTTATCTATATCTTTAATATATCTATTATCTAATGTGTAGAGAACTTCTTTTCTTTTTAAAATAACATAATCATTCGAAATTTTTTTATTAAATATATTTATAATATAATCTAGAATAGCACTTACAATAGATGATACTAGCAACAATGTAATATATAAATACATATTTACAATATTTTTCTGCATTATCCCTAAGTCAATTATATTTTTAACTAATATAGGAGAATATACATTTAATATTGTTACTGTTAAAGATAATGAAATCATTAATATAATTATAAATTTATTTTTTTTTAAATCTTTAATTGGTTTAAGAAATCCTCTAAATACAACTCTCATAGTTTAATCCTTGATAATTTTTTTGATTCCATATTTAGTAAGTATATAAAATAATGATATTTCAATTGCTAAAATTGGTAATCCTCGCAAAATTTTTATCTTAAAACTACCACCTTCCATTGATGTAATAAACAATATTATTTGTAAAACTAAAACAAAAATAAATGATATTATTCCCACAAACATATTTTCTTCTACAAGCGAACGATTGATTTCTTTTTTCGTAATTCCTAAGGTTTGCAATAATTCAATTTCATATTTTCTTTTAATTATATTCTCATTAATTATATTTCCAACTGTTAAGATTGTTATTAAAAGCATCGCAAAAACAGCAACTAATTGTGATTGTAGTTCTCGATGACTTTCTTCTTTTAAACCTTCAATTTCTTTATCAAATACCCTTGTTTCTCCTATTTTAGAAATATTACCAATTTTACTTAGCTCTTGTTCAATCATAAAATCATTTTTATCCTCCATTGTAATATCAAATCTATTATATCCATTAATCCCTGTTATCTTCATTAAATCTTCATTTTTGACAATTGCTGAGGTAGTAGTTTCGTAGGATAAATGTGTGGGTACCTTGTCAATGAAATCAACAATGGTAAAAGAAACGTTTCTATTGTTATTATTATCCAAAATCAATATTGATTCACCTTTCTTCAGCTTAAACTTGTCTCTGATATCTGCAGTTAAAATAATTGGATTATCAATATTACTATCTTTAAAATAAGAATCATATCCAAATATTATAGTTGAAAGTTTTAAATATTTTGTTTTATTTTTTTCTACAATATTGGTTGTGTATATTTCATCATTATTTTTTTCTATGAAATCTTTCATGGTATCATTCATCTGTAAAAACATATTATCTTCTACAATTAAATGATTTTCAATGTTTTTGATATTTTCTAAAGATTTTATTTGGTCTGCTATGTCTTTCGTAAAAAATTGAACTTCCTTATCTTCATCACCATAATTAACTTCATTTAAATCTTGAGTCTCAATTAAAATGTCTTTTGGAATATAGTAATGATACCAACTATAATCTTCTTTTTCAAAAAGATTATAGATATTAGATACATAAGATAGAAAACCAAAGCTTAGAACTGTTATTATAACTATTGCTATATTTTTTTTATAGTTTCTAATTATTCTTGATCTAGTATATTCTTTCATTCCAAATTCTTTTTTACTATTTATAAAAATATCATTTAATTTATTTATTATAACAGATTCTTTTCTAGTAGATTTTTTAATCTCAAGAATGTCAACTTTTGATATCCTTACTAAATATATGAACAATGCCGGTACTGCTAATAAAAGTTCAAATATTATAATAGAAAAAAATTGATTTAATATATGTCCCGTTTGAATAAAATCAAATCCCAAAATTTTAAATAACATTGCTATTATATAATAAATTAAGTATCCTGGAACAATAGATAACGATAAAAATAAAAAGATCAAAGAAAAGATAAATTTAACAACATATCCCTTTGTAAACCCTATTGCTAAAATACTTTTAATATCTTCTAAAATATTGTCTAAATATCCAAATAAGGTAGTATACAACACAATAAAAAATATAAATAATATTATTATATTGATGAGTGTACTATAGTCATTTAACTGTTCATTTTCACGCAATGTATTAATTAATTCATTATTTAGATACACATCTTTTGATATGTTAAATGTTTTCTTAATCTTATATATGAAATTTTGATAATCTTTATAATCTTTCAGTTCAATTAAAGTAGAATTCACTTTCAAATTATTAATGTGTGTTTTTCCATAATCGTCAGATACTAAAATAAAACTCATATTGGTATCTGCTGAGAAGTCATCTATTATTCCACTAACTTTAAATTTAGATTTTTCTTCTTTAATCGTATTAGTATTATCATTGTTAACATAATAATTAACAGTAAACGTATCACCAATACGTATATTTAATCTTTTTAGATAGCCTTTATTTATTAAGACTTCATTTCCCTTTTTCGGATACTCACCTTTCAAAAGGTTATTTAAATGTTTTTCTGCATTTGAATATCCTCTTTCTCTATATAAGATTAAGCCATCACCATCATCATTAAATTCTCCAAGAATATACTCATTGTATATTTTTTTTAGTGCCGTATCTTCTTTTAATTTATTTACCTGTTTAGTAGATAAATTTTTTAATTCAATATGATATGAGCCATTTTTTTCTTCTGATAATTCCAAGCGGTTATTTTTCAGTCCATTAAAAAATCCAGTAGAACTTAGAAATATAGCTATTGATATAGATATAATAAAAATATAAAGTAAAGTCTTCTTTTTATCTTTAAATAGATGCCCTATTAATAAATCTTTCATCCTTAATCACCATTCCATCATTCAAATAAATAACTCTATTTCCATACTCAACAAGTTTATCATTATGTGTAATTAATAATATTGTAACTCCCAATTTAATATTCATTTTTCTGAGTAATTGCATCACTTCTTTTTCTGTAGTAGAATCAAGATTTCCAGTAGGTTCATCTGCTAATATTAGTTCTGGTTTATTTATTAACGCTCTAGCGATTGCAACTCTCTGTTGTTGTCCTCCTGATAATTCATCAGGATACCTATTTAATTTATCTTCCAGTCCTAAGCTTTCAACTAAAAATTCAAAATATTTCTCATCCTTTTCTATACAGGGAAGTTTAATATTCTGTTCAACATTGAGTACAGTGATTAATTTATAATCTTGAAACACATGTCCCACTTCCTTTCTTCTCAAAAGTGCTCGTTCAACATCCGATAAATTCAGGATATTTTTTCCTTTTAGAATTACTTCTCCAGAATCAGGTTTGAGAAGACCACTAATAATATTTACAAGAGTCGATTTACCAGATCCGCTTCTACCTAGTAAACATATAAATTCTTCATCTTCAATTTCTAAATTTATTCCATTTAATGCTAAAACTTCATTTAATAATCCTTTATTGTAACTTTTCTTTATATTATTTATTTTTAGCAAATTCATTTTGCCTCCTTAACCGTTCTAATTTTTTTACTATTGATTGAAATGTCATAAAATCTTCTAGAGTAAATTCATTATAACTTAAATCCAGTTTAAACCTATTTTCAATTTCTTTAATAAATGAAAAAGCATTTTTATATATTTTCTTTTTATTAATATTAATAAAATACTTATAGTAAATTTCATTTAGTTCTTTACTTGAAAATTCTGACACTTTGCTTTTAGATTTTAGAAATATAGAATTCTTATTTTCTAAATATGCAAGTATAGCTGGAGAAGAAATGCTATTACCCCAAAAAAATTTATACTCCCCATCTGTTGTTGGATATAATCTATATGCGTCTTCAAAAACATAAGTATTTTCTCCTATACGTCTTATATTTAGTTTATTACTATACTTAAATTTTGTTTTATAAATTCCATCAATCGTTAATAAAAAATTATCCCTATCAGAATCGTTTGGAATAGGTGTCACGATTTTTATTTTCTTTTGAAGGATTTTTTCAATTACTCTAGTAAATTTTTTTTTCATATAGTAATCAGATATATCTAATCTCAAACTCAAACATATGCCATTGATATTATCAATATATAAGCATTTTTTAAGAGCGTTGTAGAAACTATTTACATCACAATAATTATTTTCATTAAAAATTTTAATGATTCCTAACTTTTCATTGTCACTAAATCTAGTATAACAACTTATACAAGAGGTTCCATGTCCTGTTAAATCTTTTACACTACTTTTATTAACATTTATAATTTTTTTCTCTTTAAACTCTTTGAATTCTGTATTTATACCACTATCAACAAATATCGAATACATATTTTATCCTATTTTCTAAATATATAAATTAATGAGGGCAAAATAAGCCTTTGCCCTCATTAATTTCAGCGACATCTTGACCAGTGCGCATCTTTATGCTCTCTAATACTACATCCATTAGTATACTTGTTTGAATTACCCGACCAAATTTCTCTTGAACAATCTGATAAACAATCTTTCCCTGGTTTACACGCTTGAGCCTCTACTAATTCAAGATTCTCTTTCTTGGAAATTACACCAAATTTCATTTTTTCTTTCATAGAACATTCCTCCTAAATATATTTATAACAAAAATATTTTTGTTATATACATAAATTATTAATAACCATCTTTCTAACTAGATTTTTTACACTTTCAAAGGCACAAATATTTTGGTTCGGTTCATAATAATTACCACTTGTACTATAATTCATTAATTTGCAACGATTAGAGTCACAATAATCTTTATTAGAACAATCTCTGCATTTTTCATTAGTTTTAAAGCTGATATCGGTTATTTCATTTATTATTTTATAATCAATTCCACGATTGATATCTCCTATCTTAAAGTTATTATTTCCTACTATGAATGTACATGGATAAATAATTCCATCCAAGCACAAGTTAAATTCACAATTACATTTATTTAGCTTGTTATTGCAATTTATTTCATCAACTATTCCAACATTTACATCAGCCATCTCATTCCAATAATTATATATTTTTATGTATTCTTTCAAAACATCCTCTATATAAACTTCACTCCAGCGATAATCAGTGAAATCAAATGATGATGAAATAGTTCTAAAGCCAATTTTGTATAAATAAGCAATATTTTCATTTAACTTATATATAGTATCCGGAGTAAAAGTCATCCTTGCTCTTATATTTCCGTCAATTCTAAGTAAGTTTTCAGATGTACGTAAAACTTTTTTAAACGTTCCATTTCCATTGCAAATTCTGTTTAAATCATGAGTTTCTTTATCACCATCTATACTAACCGTTATATCGGAACTAAAATTATCCTTATATTCTATAAAAAAATCTCTTATATTATTATTCCATATTGTTCCGTTTGTTGTAATCCCAAACATTATATTTGATTTTATTGCAACTAGTTCAGAAACAATTTGTTTTATATACGAAAATTTTAACAACGGTTCGCCGCCATGAAATATTACTTTTTCAATATCATTTATATTCTTTTTCATCCAAAGAATGATGTCATCTATCTTATCTACCTCGTTATATTTATTAAACTGTTGCTTTTCATAACAATATTTACATGTTAAATTACATTGTTTAGTTATCCATAGATTTATAATCATATTAATAAATTCTTTCCATACATTTTTTCATTCTTTCTTTCCTAAATATACATCTATCATGTAATAATTTTTCGTTGTCCTCATATGATAGACATTTAGAATAACAACTCCAGCAAAAATCTATATATTCACAATTATTACATTTAATATCTAAATTTTCTTTCATTTTATTTCTTATATTATATTTTGTTATTTTCTCATATATATTTTCATCTTTTACATTTCCTATTTTGAAAGATTCATTTTGAAGGATATTACAAGGAAAAATGGAGCCATCTGGAGTAATCGTTATAATTTCTTTTCCTGCTCCACATCTTCTTAAATTATTTAAATCCTCCCTTTCATAATCACAATATTCGTTAAAGCCATTATCTTTGATATACTTTTTATAGTTTTTATCTATGAAGTAAATATTTGAACCACATCTACCTGTTAAAGATAAATCTCTAATCATTGGGAAAACATCTAACTCCTTACATAATAATTCAAATGCATTTTCAATTTGATCAGATTTAGGAAGAACTGCTGATACTGATATATCTAAGAATCCCTCATTTTTCAAAAAATATAATTTATCCAATATTTTTATAAATAAATCTTCTTTTCTAATAATTTTTGTAGTATATGAATCAATACCATCTAGACTAATGCTAATATGATTAAAATATTTTTTTAATAATCTTATATTATTTTTATCTATTAATAATCCATTAGTCATGAGTGTAAACTTCATAGACTTTTTCTTATGTTCAATATATGATACTATATCAAACATATAATCAACAATTAGCGGTTCCCCTCCAGATATCATAATATTATCAAAATCAAAATATGAAAACAGTAAATCTATAACTTTTTCCCACTCTCTCTTACTATATTCAACATACTTAGTGTATCCAGCATCTTGGCAACAATGCCTACATCTTAAATTACATTTATTAGTAAGTATAATACAAAGTGTAGTTATTTTATTCTTTTCTTCATTTTTTTTATTAATAGATTCATAAACTTTTAGTATTCCTTGATTTATAAAAATTTTTATATAATTATATATATACTTTGCATCCTCATAATTAGAAAACAAATCAAGATAATCGCTATTTTCTAAAGATACATCTATATTATTCTTTGATAAAAAATCTATTACTTTGTATTCATCTTTATTAATCTTTTTGTTTATCTCAGAATTATAAAATAAAATTATATACTCTTTATAGTTTTTATGAGCAACTAAATCATTCCATCTTATCTTCATAACAATAACCCACTTTCTTATTCTCGTACCAATAACTATATTTATTAAATTTTAATCTTACTTTAATATAACCTTAAAAATATTTTTATAGCTATTCGTTTTTCATATTTTCTATGTTATTCCAATACTTTCAGCTAATTCATACTTATTAATATTCAGATATTTTTTAAAATCAATAATATAATGTCTTAGTAAATACTCAAAATTTCAAATACGCTTACGAGAATTCAGCAACTTTGTGTTTGCATGCTAGTAGTTTTAATTTGCACTTGTTGAATAATATCCTCAAGCTCCACTTACTGTTTATTATTTTCTTATTATTATTTTCTTAATTTCAGTTTAATCTAAATACATTTAAAAATCAGCTAACTTTTGTGAATACTTTTACTTTTTTATATTCCTAAACTTTCTAAAAACATAATTTTTAATAATTTTCTTTTTTATCTGCCATTAAAAATATATCATCACATGTTTTTTGTATTTCATAGTCATGAGAGATTATTATTAGAATACTATTTTTACTTTTTTCTTTTATCTTAGAAATTGCTTTTTTCTTCATTTCTTGATCAAATCCAGATAATACTTCATCCAATAAAATCAAAGAATGTTGCCCAATCATCATCCTAGTCAGCTGAACTTTTTGTTGTTCTCCTTTTGATAAAGTGTCTTCTAAGTTTTTAGTCTTATGCGTTTTTATTTTCTCTAATTCTAGAAATCTAATTATTTTATCTAAAAATAATTCATCAATTTCATTTTTTCCGAATAATGTGATATTGGAATTCAGATTTTCACATAATATAAATGGTTTGCTTTCTATAAATAAGACTTCATCTCTTAAATCTTCATCTCTAATATCACTTATTTCGATGTCATTTATTAAGATTTCACCTTCATAATCGGTATAAAGTTTACTAATTAGATTAAAAATTGTTGTTTTACCTGATCCGTTTTCTCCAACTATTCCATATAATCCAGGTTTCGATATTTCAAATGAAAAATCTTTCAATATATATTCATCATCATATTTGAACGAAACATTTTTAAATTTAAGACTAGTTACTTTTGATAATTTCTTTCCATCAATTTTCTTTTCATTGTCATGATCCATAATTTTCCTATATCGTTCTAAATCTACAATAACTTCATTAAAAGATAAGTTTAAATCACCAATTTTTTTAATTGACGAATGTAACTTTTCCATATAACTACTAAAGGCAACTATGTTTCCCAATGTCAAATTTCCTAATATTATTAATTTTGCTGAAATGAATAATATTAGAGAACTTAAAATAATGGTTATCAAATCTTGTAAACTCGTTACAGTCATCTTTATCTTCAAATTCGACATAGATACATTTTTTAAATCCTGAAGCTTTTCTTTATAATTTTCTTTAAATGTTTTTTCCAGATTATTTAGTTTTATTCCAGTTAAGTTTGAAATCGTATCTATTAGATAATCAGAATATACATCTAATTTTGCTATATAGTCTCTTTGTTTACTAATAATAGTACTTTTAAATATGTAGTTAATTCCGTAAGTCAATGGAAGTAATATAATCGCAATTACAAATAATTTTAATGATATCCTAATCATAATATAGGCAGATATAATGATACTAAACAAAATCATTATAATGCTTGAAAAAAAATCTATATAGAAACTGACTATTTTATCACCTGTATTTTCTACTCTACTTACAAGTTCTCCTTCTCCATACGAATTTAAAAATTCATATCTTGTATCTAATATTTTAGAAAACATTGCTTCTTTTATACTGTTCGAACAATCCACTGATAATATATTGCCTATCCATTCCTCTAAAATACCGCTTAAACTTTGAAATATATTTAAAAATAGACTTATAAGAATAAACTTTGAAACTAATTGCAAATCTTTTATTACTATTAAATCAATAATTTTCCCAAATATATAAGGAATCGCCATACTTGCAATTATTCCTAATAGTATGATTATTATTAAATATATAATTTTCTTTTTCTGTGGTAATATAAATTTATCAATTATTTTTTTGTGTTCACGCCAATCAAACATATTATTCATCTACTAAATATACTTTCCTAGATTTAAAATCAATTGACCAAAAAGAATTTTCAGTACTTTCCCAAATATATTTATCGGATGTATCTCTCCACCATTTTTCATATTCTTCTACTATGTTTTTATAATCTCTATCTACTTTTTTATAAATTTCTTGACTTTCAGATAAAATATTCAACAGGTTTTCTAATGCTATTTTCTTTTCAAGAAGCTCTTCTATATTACTACATTCTTCCTGTGTTAATGTTCCAACTTCTTTCAACTTAGCTATCCTCCAAGTATTTTTTGTTTAAAATTCCATTTACAGGATTTTTTTCTAAAACATCAACAAATGGATCTAAATAATTTAGTGGTTTTATATGTCTATCAAAGTCCATTAACTTTGATAATTTTTTCTGTAATTCATAAGATACTCTATATTCAATACTAGATTTTACACATGAATTCTTAGAAGGTATATTAATTTCATTTGTATTTATATAATTTTCAAAACTACAAGAATTACAATGACAAACACTGCATTTATTGCAAAGTGGAGAATATTTTTCTGAGTATAAATGTCTATTGTATTTCTCTTTTATTCCATCTTCTAAGCTTCCTATATAATCCAAAGGAAAATTAAAGTAAAATTCTGGACAAACATAAAACTTTTCGTTGCTAGCAAGGGTATAAGAATTCAATCCACTATCACATAATTCTTTTTCTTCCATAAACATTTCATCAGTTATTACATTTAGTTCTTTAATTATTCCTTTATTCGAATATTCGTAATAAATATAATCAGAAATATTCATTAGTTGTTTTTCATATAGGTTATAATTGAATTGTTTATCAATATCTAATATATTTAGATTAATCCTGTTAGTCTTATTGAATAATTTTGTTATAAAAGTCTCCATATCACTTAAACATTTAGATGATATATTTAGTATTATATTTTCTTCTAATTTCATATTTCTTATAAACTCTTCATCATCAGGATATTCAATTGTAAGGATATAGTTATTAGTTATTTTTCTTATACTATCTTGATTTCTTATTGAGCAATAGTGAAAAATATTATATCCTTTTAAGTCTATCTCTTTGAAATTTAAATTGAGTCCATAATTACTATGTATGAATACTGGTCTTAGAAAATTATTTTTAGCATATTCTAACCCTTGTTTTATAGTTTCATTAGACATAATAGAAGAATCACTTCTATTTTCACTACTAGCACAAGTTTTTACAATCGAATTAGACAACAAAAAATACAGTTTATCTCTTTCTTCGTTATTAATCTCTCTTTCAATTCCATACCTATTATGTAGTTCTGCAAAGTAGTAGTTATTTGCTCTTACTCTTGCTTTATGCATTTTACAAATATACTTTGCCTTTTGAAAATTTGTGTTACTATCTGCAGAATCATAATTATGACCAAAACATGAAGTGCATCCGCTTGCAATCCTGCAGTTAAGACACTCCTCATCAGATTGAAGCTTCGTATTTATCAGATAATAAGGTCTTATTTTATCAAAATCTATACCATTTTCTACATCACCAATTGCAATTTCCTTTTTATTGTTAAGTGAATAATCTTTATATCTCATACATGGATACAATGAACCATCAGGACCAACTGCTATCATCTTGCCAGCTCCACATGAAGCTGTTTCTAATATTTCTTTACTATTTGGAAAACCTATAGATTCATCAAACAAAGTACAAGAATATTTATCAAATAGTCTATTTTCTAGGATATAGTCTGCCAATTCAATTAACTGGTCTTCAAAAGTTTTTTCATCTCCATCTTGCCAAACATCTTCAAAAACTACATTTGCTGCTACATCAGATATTCCTAATTCCCATAAATGAATAATGCTATCTTTTAAATATTTCAAATCTTTGCTTGCAAATGTTACTTTGGTCGAAGCTTGAAATTGATTTTTGTACAATTCTATGTTTTTTATTATTTCATCATAAGAACCTTTTCCATTTGGAAAAACCCTGTGCATATCATGTTTTTCTTTAGTCCCGTCTAACGTAATTGCAATTTCGAGTTTTCCTTGATTTTTCTTTATAAAATCCTGTATCTCTTTACTAGCATAATTAATTCCATTTGTCGTTATATTAATTCTATAATCCCAAAACCATTCATCACTTAATAGATATGTCTTTAATTTAAAATAATCACATATTTGATCTATTAGTTTTATTTCAAGTAGTGGTTCTCCACCTATAAAATCTAATATAACTCCTTTGGGTCTTATTATTTCTTCTGATAGTACATAATCAATAAATTTCTTAGCTACATCAAATGACATTTTCTTATTTGAAGATTTATGTGTAATATAACAATAACTGCATCTTAAATTACAATCTTCAGTTACAATAAACGTTAATGTTTGAGCAGTACCTTCTTTCCAAATATCAAATTCTTTTCCAAGTTTGTAAGTTGTATTATTTTTTATCATCTTTATTTAAATTATTATTAAATGTACTATGTGAATATTTTGGGTGTTTAGCAGCATTCTTTGCTGTACAACTATACCTACAAGTATTAGTACACGATAATTTACACACGTTAAAAGGAGTAATTTCTCTTCCTACCATATTGTTTTTTAGTTTACTTGAATAATTCATCACTTTATCACCTCTAAATATTATTAATTCTATACTTTTTCTTTAATTTTATATTTTTTTAATTTCAGTTTCAGCTAACTTTTGTGAATAAAAAAAGCATTAGAATTTTTAAATCCTAATGCTCATCTATTAAAATGAATCTACATAACCTAGTTCTCTTACCTTGTCTATCATTTCTTGATAATTTCTAACATTTAATTTTTGATATATTCTAGATAAAGATACCGCTAAACTTCTAACATTTGTATTAAGTTCTTTAGCTAGTTCTTTCCTAGACATACCATTTGAATACAATCTCACTATTCTTAATTCATATTTTGTCAACGATTCTAACATATAATTTTCTTCAGGAAATATTATTTTATCTTCTTCTACAATACTTTTAATATATTGTATTAACTTTTTAGTATCCTCTTCTTTAGAAATAAATCCTCTACATCCTATTTCTTTAGCTCGTTTTATATAGAATTCTAATTTATATGCAGTTAGAATAACAATTTTTATATCTCTATAATCTTCTATCAATCTTTCAGCTAAATCTAATCCATTTACTGTTCCTTCAATACCCGTTAAGTTAATATCTATAAGTAATAAGTCGTAACTAAGAATTGATTTATCTGTATTAAGTTTTTCAATACAGTCTATTACATCTACAGAAATAGATTGTTCTGTTTCTAAACTCATTTTTAAAGAAGTAGCTACCATTTTATGATCTTCTATTAACAAAATTTTCATTTATAACTCTCCTATCTAATGGAATTTTTATTTTAAATTGCACATACGATTCTTCTAATTCTTCATTATTTTTAAATATTTCATATTCAAATACCCCGCTGTATTGTTTTAAATTCAGCCTTAGAATATTTAATCCTATATTGCCTTCTTTAATTTTATCTTTATCTTTTATATAATCTCCAACGTTTGTAACTGTTAAATAAATTATATTTTTTTCCACTTTTAGACTAATATTAGTGTTGTAACCTTTAGAATGCTTAAACGCATTTATTAATAACTCATTAATACATTTATATACTAGCTCATCATAAGGTGATGAAAGTTCAATATCTTTTTTACATTCAAATTCAATAAGCATCTGTTTACTTAAATACATATCTTCTAAATCTGATATAAGTTTATTATATGCATCGTACAAAGAACTGTACTCTTTAATCTTAGGATTAAATGAATCAATTTCATGTCGAATTAAATCATTCAATTTATCTAAATTCTGTAATATATAATTTTTATCTGAACCTGACAAATTATCTTCAATCCATCTACGTATAGCTATTATGATTTGAAGTATATCATCATGTAAAAATGTCTGAATTTTTAAAATATTAAGTCTTTCAATTTCTCTGTTTCTATATATTTCAACATAATAACTATCTAATAATTCATCAAAAGTAACACTTTGATGTTTCTTATACTCCTTATAACTTCTAAATTCTGCTAAATATATAAAAAAGTAAAAAGATAATAAAGTAATATCTACTACAGAAATACCCACTAAATATAGCATTACAAATAACACAATATAACCTAAAAATAGGTTCCTCATGGCTTTGATAAATAATGCTAATCCTTTTCTTACATCCGTAATCATAATTTTATACAGTAAGGCCGACTCCATTGATATAATTGATAATAGTAGGTACTCACTAATTGAAACAATATCAATACTATTGATTTTTTTATAAATACAAAAAGAAATAATAAAACATATTTGTAAATATAAAATTACCCTTCTATTATTATGTCTTATTTTTCTATCTAATATATAAGAAATACTAGGACTCATTAATAAAAGAATAACTACATATTTATATATAAAATTGGATAATGAATAATTATAATTTATTGTTAAAGCTGACATAAAAATAATAATAGTTATAATTAGTTTTTTGATGCTTAACTTATACGTTGAATATATCAAGGCTAAATTTTCTAACAATAATAAGCTATATATGACTAATTCTATGTGTTTTCCTGTTTGTAAATTAATTAGTATTGTATCTTCTATACATATAAATATTATAAATAGAATAATTAGAATACTATGCTTTAAAATGAATTTTTTATCAGAATTTAATATTGTAATAACATACGAAATAAAATTTACAATACTCAGCAAAATTATTATTATAATTCCTATATCTTTTCGTTGATAATACTTTATAAAAGGAATTATAGGTATGAACAAAACAATTTGTAATATAATATGAGCAATCAAAATTAAATCTTTTCTTTTCATAATTTTCCCTTATAAATGTTGATAAACACAAATAATCGTAACTCTATGATATAGACGATACATGATTTTATATCAATATTCTTCTAATATTATTATATACTATATCTCAGTATAAATTAGTTATTTTAGTATCTGTTATTCTACCTACTGCTTTCTAGTTATTCTTAACTCTTTTATTTATTGTAACCTTATCAATAATAAATCTCAGCTAACTTTTGTGTATTAAACATATATTTGTAAATATTCAACTACTACTTGAATAATCATTGTTTATTCAACAAAAAATAAGGGCAGTCCGAAGACCGCCAATATTTATCTCTCTGCATCTTTTCTATGTTCAATTTTATGAGCCTTTTTATTATCATTACTTTTAAATCTATTTATTTGCCCAAATATAGACTTTTTATCTTTATTTTGAGTTTTTATTTGTTCTTTTGCTTTTAGCAACTTGGCAGAATATATCTTTATACTCCTATATTCTTTTCCATTCTTTCCTATGTTGGTTTTTCCCTTACCAAATAAGTGTACAAAGTCACCTTTCTTCATATTACCTACTTGACTAATTTTATCATCATATGCATAACAATCAGTAAACTTTACATTTCCTTCTTTGTCATTTTCTGCTATAGAAAAGAAAGCAACTTTAAAACTTCTTCCATCTTTTGCTTTTAAATCTTTGATCTCTATATCACTAGCTAAATTTCCATCTATGTTTAATATATCCTTGCTTTCTTTATCTACTTGTTCTCGATTAATTTCTAAATTTTCTGCTAATCTTTGCTCATCTATATAATCCATAAACTTTTCATCAATAAGTCCCATTACTGAATCACTCATATAATTATCATAGGCAGCATTAAGAACCTCTTCATTTAACACTCCTGTTTCAAGAGATACGATCCCTTTTACAAATTCTTTATGATTATATTCAGCTAGAAAGTCTATTGTATTTTTCATACTTTTAAAATCAGTGTTTTGCATATTTGCTATAGTTTTTACATCACTTGCATACCTTACTGATTCCCATTCATACTTTTCGCTTTTCTTGTTTAACTTAATTCCTGTAGCCAAAATAAATTGATTACCATCAAATAGTGTAGCTTGATTATCTTTCACATCAAGTACAATTGTTTCTCCAAATTCTGTATTAATTACATTTCCCTTTCGTACATCCATTAATATTCCTCCTATTAATTCTTCTTTTTCTTCATTAATTACAAATTGTTTTATTTCTTCAACTGTCGGATCATTAATTATAGTTTAAATAAAGTCTACTAATTTATCCTCTGAATCTCCTAAATTTTTGATTCCATACTCCACTAAGTTAT
This sequence comes from Peptoniphilus lacydonensis, assembly GCF_900106515.1. Classification (GTDB taxonomy): domain Bacteria; phylum Bacillota; class Clostridia; order Tissierellales; family Peptoniphilaceae; genus Peptoniphilus_A; species Peptoniphilus_A lacydonensis. Next base: position 1,130,411 of record NZ_FNWF01000003.1, on the reverse strand, counting down.
TAATTATTCTTTGAGTTGCTCCATCAAAAGAAAACTCGTCTTGTATAAATTCATTAAATCCATCTTTATCAAATTTCATATTCTCTTCCTCTAGCAATATTACTTAAATATTTATCTACCATAAGGCTCACAGTTGTTTATTTCTTTTATATTATTGTCTTCTTCTAAATTGTTCTTGTATTCCTGTAACTTATCTATAATAGATTCCTTTTCTTCTTTAGCATGAAAATTATCCTCAACATCATAAGTAGATTCAAAATAATCAGAATCTTTAAAGTCATTATCATATCTATCAGGAATTCCATCATTATCCAAGTCTAAATTTAATGGATCATAAAAATTACCTTCATCATCTATTTCAAATCCAAGAATTTCCTTTAACTTTTCTTCATCAACTGCTACAAGCTCATTAAAATCCCAAAAGCCAATAGCCATCTTTATTTGTATTAACTCTTTCAAATCACTTGCGTCCAAAGGATCATAGGTATACTGAAAGCTATCAATTAAAGTGTTATCTACATAGGTATTCATTTTATAATTTTCCAAATCTAAACTAATTTGTACCTCATGTTTTTCATCTGGTGTAGTTGTATAAGCTATTCTTATGTCATTTAAATCAGGAAATAGGTTATCAAAATCTTCTACTTTGTTATCTTCTTCATATTCTCTATTCAAGAAATTAATTAATTCTTCCTTTACTTCTTCAAGCAATGGATTATCTTGTTGTATATCTTCACTATCCCCCATATCCAAAAGATTATTTACTTCTGAAAGCCTTAGAGACTTATCTTTCAAAAGCTCAGCTTGAGGAAAGGTCTTTTGTACTTCTAGTTTTGCTATTTGGAATTGTTCTTCTGTATCTTTTAGTTTAGATATATTATCTTCTAGTCTTTCTGGTAATTTATCTAGTATATTATCCATTCTTGTAATATTGCCTAATTCATCTGTTCCAAACTCTCCCGTATAATCTTCTTTTCCTTTCAAAATAAAGTTATACTTATTGAAAAAAGAATCATACTTTATAGATAGATCAAAGTTTCTATACTTCCCTACTTTTATTCCTTCCCTATCCATTTCTCCATTAATTTTCAGTCCCTTAATTTTATTCAACAAAAACTCCCCTGCAATTTTCTTATCCGTATACTTCTTCTCATCAATGGTTAGGGAGGTAAATCTATTTTCCTCTTTTGTATTTTTACTTACTTCCCTATAAGGTTCAGTATTCTTAATATCTTCTCTTATGTTCTCTATTTTTCCCCTTAATCTATCTATTTCTTTTGGATAAAACTTTACTACCTTATCTTCCATCTTATAAAGATTAGATTTAAAGTTTGATTCTAACATTTTAAGTTTAGAAACCTCTACATCAAGGTCCATCTTTTCTTTGATTAGAGGATTACTCGTTGCAAGTGCCTTAATCTCTGCATAATTTAAAGTTGCCTCATCTACATCTTCTGCTACTCTTACTGGCGTTTTTGAAGTCATAATTTGAGAAATATACTTCTGTTTGTTTTCTAAAGTTTGGAAAAGATAAGCATCGAAAGTGTTTTCTGTTATATATCTAAAAATATAAACTTTTTCATTTTCATTTCCTTGTCTTACGATCCTACCTGCCCTTTGAGAAAGGTCGGCAGGTCTCCAGGGTATATCGAGATCATGGATAGCGATTAATTTATCTTGAGCATTAGTACCTGCTCCCATCTTTTGAGTAGAGCCAAGTAATATTCGTATTTCCCCTTTTCTCACTTTGTCAAATATTGCATCTTTTTCTCTATTATTTTTTGCATTATGGATAAATTCTATCTCTTTTTCAGGCACTCCTAAATTCATAAGTTTTTGTTTAATGTCATCATAGATGTTAAACTCATTACTTGGTGTAGACATATCACAAAAGATTAATTGTGATGATTTTTTATCCTCGTATTTTTCCCAAATACTAAATACATTTTTGATGCAAGTATTTACCTTACTGTTTGGATCATCTGGAAGTAAAGTATTTATTAATCTTTGATCTAAAGCCATTTTCTTTCCATCATTTGTAATTAGTAACATATTATCTACACTAGAATCAACTTGTTTATTACGAACTCTATCTGCTCTTTCTGAAAAAGTTTCAAGTATTTTCTTCTGTTCTTCTGTAGGATTTGTCTTTATAGTTTCATAGCAGGCTTCAGGAGTCGGTAAGTTTAATACATCTGCTGTCTTAATATCCATAAATCCTTTTATTGTATTCATAAGTTCCGGTAGATTATAGAACTTAGCAAACCTCGTTTTACTTCGATAACCATTTCCTTCTGGATTAAGTTCAATAGCTGTTATAGTTTCTCCAAAAGTAGAAGCCCAAGAATCAAAATGTTGTAACTTCATCTTTTTTAATTCATCATATTGTAAATATCTCTGCATAGTATAAAGTTCAGCCATGCTATTACTTACAGGTGTTCCAGTAGCAAATACTAGACCTTTGTTATTAGTTATTTCATCCATATAGCGGCATTTCATAAGCATATCGCTTGACTTTTGTGAATCTGTAGAAGTAATACCTGCTACATTTTTCATTTTAGAATAAAGATATAGGTTCTTATAAGCGTGGGCTTCATCTACAAATAACTTATCAATTCCCAATTCTTCGAAAGTTACTACATCATCTTTTTTATAGTCAGCACTTAGTTTTTCTAACTTTGTCTCTAACTTTTTCTTTGTCTTTTCTAACTGTTTTACAGTAAATCTTTGATCTCTTTCCCTTTTATACTCATCTATATAATCAATAATTTCATCAATTTGACTTTGTAATTCATATTCTTGTCTTTCTTTTGATATAGAAATTTTTTCAAATTGAGAATGTCCTATAATAACTGCATCATAATCTCCTGTAGCAATACGACTGCAAAATCTTTTTCTCCTATCTGGTGTAAAATCTTTTTCTGTTGCACATAATACATTAGCTCCTGGATAAAGTTCATTAAATTCTCTTCCAAACTGCTCTACTATATGGTTAGGTACAACAAACATCGACTTATTACTCATACCAAGTCTTTTTGACTCCATGGCTATACCTATCATTTCAAAGGTCTTCCCTGCTCCTACTTCATGGGCAAGTAAAGTATTTCCACCAAATAAACCTCTTGCTATGGCATCTTTTTGATGAACTCTAAGTTCAATTTCAGGATTCATTCCTTCAAAAGTAAGATTAGAACCATCATATTCCCTTAATCTTATGGAATTAAATCTTTCGTTATAGTCTTTTACCAGCCTATTTCTTCTTTCTACATCATCAAATATCCAGTTTTTAAATTCTTCTTTTATTATTTCTTGCTTACTTCTTGCAAGCATTGTTTCTTTTTGATTTAAAACAGATTTTTTCTTTCCGTCACCATCTTCTATTTGATCAAATACTTTTGTATCTCTTAGGTTTAAAATATCTTCTATCAGTTTATAGGCGTTTACTCTATTTGTGCCGTAGGTATAGATGGCAAGATCATTATTTCTATCACTGCTTTTACCTTCAACTCTAAATTCTCCCGTAAAGTCAGAATATTTAATATCAATATCCCATCTTGCAGATCCTGATGTTTTTAATAAGTCAAACATAAATTTTTTGTAATCTTCTTCTGGTATCCATGTTGCACCCATTCGAACTGTAATTTCACTTGCATCAAGTTCTTTAGGTATAACTTCCATTAGCTTTGTTTTTTGAAAGTGTAACTCTTTTAATTCCTTTTCTAATAACTCTCTATCTGCTAAATTTTCTTTTTGTCCTAGCTCTTTTTCAATATTTTTAATATAGGAATCTATCACTTCTACTTTTTCTCTTATATTTCCTGATAAATATTCATCAGCACTTACATAAGATCTTGAAAAATCTCCTACATCTTTAGCAGACTTAAATGGATTTATATCATTAGGTTCAAATGAATCTAGGTTTAAAAATATTTCTCCTTTTAATTCTTCTATTAATTTATCTCTCGATTTGCCTGTTAACTCTTCCATATAATCAAAATTAACTTTTCCTTTTTGACTAATAGATAGTACAAGAGCATCTATCGCCTTATCCGTATGATCTATAACTACAGCTTTTTTTATGGTTCTTTTCGTGAATATATCAGATTTCCCTATAAAGTTTCCTTCTTTATCTAATTTTTCCAAGGTTGAAATCAAGGAAAAATTGGCATCTTCTCTAAATAACTTTTTACTATCTTTTGAATTTAATCTCCCATATTTCTTTGAAAATTCATCATATAGGCTATTTAGTTTTTCTTGTTCTTTTTTTATCTCTTCATCTAAGTAATCTTCCTTTTGAAAAGTGATTACATTTCTCAAACTTGCATTTAATTTTAAATACTCTTCCACCTTGCCCTTATCCTTTTCATTTAAGGATACTTTTTGCATAATAGAATTTTCTCTAAAATATATTTCATCATCTACCATGGCAAATGAATAATTTTTAACCCTATCATCGGCAGGTACTAGTTTCTCTCCCAGGTCTTCATACATTTGAACCTCTTCATATTTTCCTTTAATATTCTTTATTGCTAATTTTAATCCTTCTTCTAAGGAAATATCTTCTCTTTCTATACAGGAAAGACTTGTTCCAAATCTTGATGATATTTCTTCCATAGTCCCTATTACCATGTCTGGATTATCAACAAAGTATTTATTGTAACTCAATCCTTTTTCATCTTTATCTAACTTAACCCAATCTTCATCTATCTTTAGAAGTCTATCTCTCTTTTTTAAGAAAATTATATCCGAGGTTACTTCTGTACCTGCTTGTCTTTTAAAAGTAGTATTTAGTAATCTTATAGCTCCTAAAAATTCTGCTCTTTCAGATATATATCTTCTAACGTCTTCACTCTTTTTATCCATTGTTCCCGATGATGTAATAAATGCGATAATCCCACCATCACGAACTTTATCTAATGATTTAGCAAAAAAATAATCGTGAATAAGAAAGTTATTTCTTTCATACTCACGATCTGCTACTTTAAATTCTCCAAAAGGAATATTTCCTATGGCAACATCAAATAAATTATTGGAAAAATTTGTATCTTCAAAGCCTTTAACTTGTATATTAGCATTAGGATATAAGTGTTTAGCAATTTTACCACTAATACTATCTAACTCTACTCCATAAAATTTTGACTCATTCATTTCTTCAGGTAGGCTTCCTATAAATCTTCCTGTCCCAGCACTTGGTTCTAAGATGTTACCTTTTTTAAATCCAAAATTAGAAAGAGTTTCATAGATAGAGTCTATAACTAATTTAGGAGTATAAAAAGCCGTTAAGGTAGATTCTCTTGCTCTATTATATTCTTCACCAGTTAAATTTTCTTTTAAGAAATTTCTCGCATCAAGCCACTGACCTTCCTTTTCTTCATCAAATACATCAGAAAGTCCTCCCCAGCCTACATACCTTGCTAAAATTTCCTGTTCTTCCTTTTTTGCAAATCTATTTTCCCTTTCTAGATTCTTTAAAAGCTTAATAGCTTCTATATTATTCTTTAGCCTTTGAGAAGGTGGTAAGTTTTCTTCTTCATTTAAGATTTTATAATTTTCTAGGGAAACTTCCTCTATCTCTTTTTCTTGAATAGATTTTTGTTCTTCCAACTTATATTTACTTTTAAGTTTCTTATCGGCTTTTTCTTCTTTAAGATCTCTCGCAAAGTCTCCAAAGCTAATTTGCTTTACTGCCTCTATACTTTCTACTTCTTTATTTCCTATGACTTCTAAATCAAGGTCATTATAGTCATTAAAAAGAATTGTTTCATTTCCTGTAATAAAACCATTCATTAATCCTGTATTATCTTCTAATTCTATAGTTTTAGGATTTGTCTTATCATTAATGTTAGATATGATATATTCTCTACCTTGGTATCTAACATTAATGCCTTCTGTAAAAGAATTTTCTTCTTGTTTTTCTTTTTCCTTTTCTATTTGCTGATTTAAATATCCCTCTAGAAGTACCTCCCTGTGTCTATCATCCAATAAATAAGGGACACTATTTAATAAGTCCTTATAGCTTTTATATTTTATAGCTGAATTAGTATTCAAAATATATCCATTGTATCGCAGATTTTGTTTAAGGGATTTTTTCTTTGTATCTAAAACTAACTCAACCTCAAAGCCTTCTTTTCCCTTTATGGTGTCTTTAATACTATCTGGAATTTTTAATAATCCATCTTCTACTTTCTTTGATAAAAGTAAATATTCTTCATTTTGAGGATCAAAGTAGTACTCATTTTTTTCTTTAGTATCCTTTTCTATTAGCTTGGATATGACTTCCTTTTTATTTCTTATTTCTTCAATTTGTGTTTTTTCTTCTTGAGATAGATCCACATTAAAAGTAATTTCATTTTCTCTATTTATATAGGCAAGATTCTGATAGGCTCCATTAATTTCAAGATTTTTATTTAGTACATATATATCATCATAGTAATCTGGAAATTGCTGACCAAAACTTTTTATATCTATGTCATAACCTTCTTTAAATTTTGTTACTTCATCATCAGATATTTCAAATAAGCCTTCCCTTTCCAATGTAAAGACATCATTTAAATTTCTAAGATTTACATCTTTCATTTTGATAGCTATTTCATCAAATAAACTATCTACTTTTCTGCTTTCTTCAAAGGATTTGCCCTTATATAAGGTATATAGCTTTCCTTGAGAATTGTCCTTTCTTGGATAAACTCTACTTCCTGTTTCTTCTAATTCTATATCCTTTGTTTTTTCTCTATCTACTAGAGCATAATAGTAACCTACTTTTACTGCTATTTTATCTTCTAAAATCTCTTTTGCTAATTCTTCTTCTGGACTATCTCTTAGTATTTCTACTACTTTTAAATTACTTTCTTTAAAAGAATGCGAAAATAGTTTTAAGTCCTTATCAAAATAGGCATCATAGGAATAATAAGTGATTGGATTGTCATACTCATCATATCCATTAGAAAGATTTTTTATTTTTAAATACTTATTATCTTCTGTTTTAACTATGTCCCCTACTTTTATAGAGTCCATATTCTTATCAGCTTCTACATAATTCTTAAATAAATTATCTAAATATTCTCTATATCTATTTTGGATTCTAATACTTAATTTTCTAACACTTCCTATAGACTTCATATCATCTGGAAGATTGTCCTGTTTATGGGAAACTTCTCTCATTATTTTTGCATATTCTCTTTGAAATACAGAATTAAAACTTGCTAGGGTATCATTCCCTAAATTTTCTCTTGCTTTTATAATTTCTTTTTCTAAATTTTTATCCTTAACTAATACATTAAAAAGTCTATCTTCAATTTGATTTATAGAAAGTATTTTTTCATCTATCTTACTTTCTTCACTAGCCTGATTAAGTTCTTTCTGATTTTTCCCTATTTGTTCATACAGAAAATCGAAGCCCCTTTGATTCGCCTCATTTCCATCACCTATGTCTATCCTATAATAATCAACTTTTTTCCCATCTACTATATGATTGAAATAGAATTTGGAATATCCTACCCATTCATCAGTCATCTGTGGATATTTATCTTCTTCAAATGTCTTATTTTGAAGTCTTATCTTTTCATCTATTTCCTTTATTTCATCTAATAGTTCCTTAGTTAGTCTTTGACCTTCATAATTTTTTTCTATCAGACTTGAACTTTCATTAAATTCAACTATCCAATAATCTTCTTCATTATCTATAAGATTATCTTGATTAAAGTCTATTTTATCTTTACTAATGTAAAATTCCCTAAACTCTTCAAAACCATTTACTATATCATCGTCTATAATTTCCCTATCGGAATTTACTATGATATTTGGAATGTCATCATATTGACTTTGACTTTCTAAAAGATAATATTCTTTTCCTTCTATCTCTTCCTTATCTTTAATATAAAATGTGTCCTCTATTCCCTCAAGAACAATTCCATTCTCTAACTGTTCTAAGGATAAATCTAATTGCTTTTCATAGGCTAATGAGTATAAGTCCTCTTTTAAAGAGTTTGGCATAAAGTCATCATAAATTACAAGTCTTCCATTTTCTCCAATACTTGCTACAGATTGCCCTTGATAGTAGTAGGTAGAAATACTATTTATCTTTTCTGTATAAACCTCACTATCTGTAGGAGGTAGATCATCTTGATAATCTATAGACTCTTGACTTTCTTCTTTTATATCTTTTATATCTTTTACATCATTTATATCATGATAAACTTTTTTCTCACTATCCTCTTCAATACTTTCTTCTATATACTTATTTTCTTTAATAAGGTCATTAATTCTTTTTGCAACATCAGACCAAGATAACTTAATTTCTTCAGCATTTCCCTTACTATATTTTATTCCATTTGCATCGTGCCATTCACCACTTCCCATTGCTCCTGATAGGGCATGAGAAGAACCACCTATTCCATATTCATTTTTTAGAAAATCTGCCTTTTCTTTTAAAGTATGTTCTTCTCTAAAAAAATCATATATTCGTTTTTTCCCATCGGAAAATCCACTACCTTTTCGTAAATTCTCATCTATTTCATCTTTTGTAATAAAACTATAGATAGGTCCAATACCGGTCAAACTTGACTGGTATACTTTTCTTTCTATTTCTAAGTCTCTAAGATTCTGATAAATTCTATCTACTTTATGGTGATTAAATCGTAAAATATTAGGATTACTCTTGTATTCTTCCAAAAATACTTCATATTCTTTTCTTAATTCACTTCTAGAATTCTTATCTTTTAGCTTTCTACATAAATTTTCCGTTTTTTCTTGGAAGTTTTTTCCATTTATTTCACTTAGACTTTTAAGATAACTATCTTTTATTTCATCAGAAAAATCTTCTTTTAAATACCAAAGTTTTTCTGCTATTTTTTCTATTTCATAAGACGAACTGTCTACTAATTCTACATTAGTAGCAAATTCTCCTCTATCTAATAAATCATTAATATTACTAGCTAAATCCTCCCAAGAAACTATTTGACCTTCCCTATATCTTGCTCCATCTCCCTCTTTAAAAATTGCTCCTTTTTCTCCAAACCAAGCTGAAATTCTTCTTCCATCTATTTCAAAACCATTAGCTCCTATATATGTTTCTTTTAAGAAGTTTGCTTGTTCTTTCAAGGACTTTCCCTTAGAAAACTCTGCTATTACTGGCAATCTACCATCTTGATTATTTCCACCATAGATTAAAAATGTATCTATTTCTCTTTGGCTTATTGGACTTGTAATAAAGGTCTGTTCTTTCTGATTATTGGCAGAAAAAAAGGAAGTAGACTCTACTTCCCCTGTATTTTTAATTTCATGTTCATTTTTTAAACTAGGATAATCTCCTTTTCTCCCATCTCTTGTAGGAGCATATCCATATTCTTCTTCAGTCCTATATATTTCAGATAGTCCTTTTCCTTCAATTCTTCTGTCAGTCCCCAAGCTTCCATCATCTTGACTTCTTCTCGACTGATAAATTCCTCTATTTCTTCTTCCTTGGATAGTAGATGACTCATTAATGTCCCCTGTAGATACATTATCTGATAGTCCTCTTTCTTGCTTTCCTTGAGAAAGTTCAACCTCATCCTTCCCCAATAATTGAGCTTTCCTATATCCACTTCTTTCGGCATCTCCATATTTGGTACTAATACTTCCACTTCTTGATTCATCAGTTCCATCTTGTAAGTCCCTCCATGTATCTCGAATGGATTCTCCTTGATTACTGGTGTGTAAATTCCTTCCTCTACTAGATATTCCTTGTCTGCTAATACTACTTTCTCTTTCATCTTCTAAGCCTCCTTCTTCTATATCTTTATTTATATTAGCCGTTAATTCATTATAACGCTCCTTTACATCTTTTGTCTGCTCCCAATTTCTTCTTTCTTGAACTTTCTCTGAAATTTCTAATTTATTTATTTCTCTTCCTAAATCAATTAAAATATTTTTACTTATATTAGATGTAAAATTTAAAGCTTTATCTATGTCCACACTTGATATTTTAGATAATATAGACAAATCTTCTTCCTTTAGTTCATAGGAAACTCCCATTCTCTCACTTACGGAAACTTTTACAGATTCTTTGAGTAAATTAAAAAGATCTATCTTTTGAATAGCCTTCAGGCTTTCATCGGATAGACCTTCTAATGTTTCATCAAATTTTCTTCGAACATAACTTCCTGCTAAGGCATCTATTTTATCTTCTTGACTCAATAAAAGCTGGCTGTCTTTTTCTTTAAACTTATCTATTAGTTCATCTAATAAGTTTAAATGTTTTTTGCCATCATATTCCCATAATTTTACCTCAGAAATGTTGTGATCAACGCTTACCGTTTGCCTTATATCAAAGATATATTTTATTTTTCCATTTTCTATATCTAAAAGCGGTATTCCTTTTTCTCCTCTTTTGACACTCCTACCTATGCTTTTCCAGTAATCAAATTCCGCACAGGCTGTAGCCTTGGTATCCATATTGTAAATAGATATTTGGTGTATATATGGGTACTTATAGTTGTTACCTACTACCTTTAAATACTCTTCATATTTCTTTATATCTTTCTTAAATTCTTCTTTTGCAAGATATATTGATCTACTTAAATCTACTGTATCATATCTTGGCATTCTACCCCTCCTTGTTTTAGTAATAAAAAAAGAAGATATATTTTCTATACCTCCTTATTTATTAAGCTTTATTATTACTTATTTTTTCATTTAAACTCTCTTCATATTTTTTTAGTTCGCTAATTATCTTTTCAAATGGTATTTTTTCTCCAAATATCATATTTTTCATACTATCATAATCTTTGGAAAAAATCTCCACTCCTTCTTTTGATGGAATTAACTTTATTCTTCCTTCCATTATCTCATCATATTTCGCCCAATTACTGGCATAAAACTTTTTCTTAAATTGAATAACAGAATTTAATAATTCTAATTGAGAAAAACTTTCTTCTTTTATGTCAGTAAGTAGCATTTTATATACATCATAAAAATGTCTTGAATACCTTGTAGGATAATTTCCATTTATTCTGTTAGCCTCTCTGTGTAGTATAGTTATTTTTTCATAAAAAGTCCTTAAACTATTTACAGATACAACTTCTATATTTTCATTAAATACCTCTGGATAAGTTTCCTCTATATAGGTTTTTATCTTTTTCCTACTTGATGGAATCGGTTCTGCTAAACTTCCTATTTCTAATCTTATGACTTGAAGTATAGAGGTATCTTCATAATTTTTAGGATAATCAAAGGCAATAGTTTGTCCATCTATTTCATCAATATAAAAATTATATTTTCTGTTCTTTAATAATTTTTTGAAATCTTTTTGCAGAGTTGGCAAAAATTCTTCTTGTATAAACTTTTTTGTATCTTCATTTAGTTTATCGTTAAATTTTAATTGCTTTGTTTTACTCCTCTCTTCATAAGGCTCTAACTTTTCATAGCCCAAGAGTTGCCAATTAAGAGCAAGATCTATATCCTCTGAAAATCTTTCTATTAATTTATATACTTTAGATAAACTTGTGCCCCCTTTAAAGACAATATAGTCCCTATATTTAAAATCACTAAATAGATATTTCAAAATAATACAGACCCATAAGTCCTTCTCCACAATTGCCTTTGACAAGTTCAATTTATCTGATGTATTTTGTATAACTAATTCAAGTTCTTCATTTGATATTTCTAATAGCTTTTTCATTATTAATCTCCTGTATTTTCTCTAATATTTCCTGTATCCAAAATGGTAGCTTTAAGGTATCACGCTTTAAGTCTTCTTTAATATTTTGGGCAAATACGGCTAACTTCTTGAGTTCTTCTTCCCCTATTCCATCTTTTCCCAAAGCTCTAATTGCTTGAACTAAAATAGATAGTTCTTTTGAATAAGACGTAATGTTTCTATTACTTGTGTGTTTAAATAGTATCTTCTTATTTCTGTAATCATATTGCCTATATGGTCCATCAGAAATATATATATATTCGTTTGGAACTTGTGTAGATAATCCAGTATAATTTAAAGCTGTATCTCCTGTTGGAGATATGGTCCAAGAAAATTTATCGGCTATCTTTTCTGCCAAGGCATTTGCATCTGGATAAGAATATTCTTTAAGGATTTCGCTATACTTAGGCTTTGTATATAATCCATCTATAAGTCTTGTGATTTTATCTTCTTCATTTAATCGGTATAAAACGGATTTGATTGTATTCTTTGTCCCCAGTCCATAGAAGTCATTAATAGAAAAAATTTCTCCTGTATTGCTTGTCATTATATCTTCTATTTTCTTGTTTATTGATTCCATTTCTAATACCTCCTGCACCTAAAATTATATACTTTTGGGTGCAAAAAATCAATTGGGTGACATTTAATTTTTGCACTTTTCTTTAAATTCTTCTCTTGCAAGATATATTGATTTACTTAAATCTACTGTATAATATCTTGGCACTCTATATTTTCTTATTTTAGTAATAAAAAAGAAGATATATTTTCTATACCTCCTTAGCCATTAAGCTTTATTGTTTTTTGTATCATTTATAAAACTTCCTGCACCTAAAATTATATATTTTTGGGTGCAGGAAATGCATTTTATTAGTAACTACTTTTTCCATGGTAAATTACTTCATAAATCAGAAAATGCTCATCAAAGATATTCTTCTATCTTTTCTATTTTTCCTTTGCCTATTATTGATATTCTTAGTTTCCCTTTAAAATATGCTTATCTTTTCTTGTAAGTTAGCTATGTTTTAAGATTATTTTCCTTTATATCCTTGCTTTTGAAAAAACTTATATCTACTACTATCTTTCTCTATTTTTATAATCAATTTATTTGCAATATCTACCAATGGTGTTTTTGATTTCTTCTTCAATTTCTTTTAAAAATATCTCCTTATCTTCTTTTCCATTTGCAATCTCACTTAATCTCATTTCCCATTCTGCTGTTGTTTTTGGTGATTTAAATTCATCTATTACTATTGATACTAAGTTTAGGCCCTTTCTTGTTGAAATAAGATTTCTCTTATCTCTTTTTATATAACCTTTATAAATTAGATTTTCTATTATTCCTGCACGAGTGGCTGGAGTCCCTATACCCCTTCTTTCTACTTCAATACCTTTTTCTAAAATATCATTTCCTGCTATTTCCATAGCTTTAAGTAAACTATCTTCGGTAAAATGTTTTGGAGGTGTAGTATACTTTTCTTTAATATTTTTTTCCTTTATTTCAAGTTCATCCCCAATATTCACATTAGGAAATATCATATTTTCACTCTTTTTTGGTCTATATTCTTTTAAATACTTTGTAAATCCCTCATCTTTAATTACTTTGCCAGTGTTTGTGAATTCAAAGCTATCAAATACAGCTACAATTTTTGTTGTATTTTCAACGAGTGGATATCCAACACTTGCGTTTAGTTTATTTAATATTAGTTTATACACTTTAGCTTCACTTTCTGGAAGATAAGATATATCTTTACTCAATGAACTTACTGTAGGTATAATTGCATGATGGTCGCTAACTTTTTTTGAATTAAATACAATTTTAATACGCTCTGTATCAAAATCATTTTTCCCCAAAATATTATTTATTGTACTTACAATCATATCTTCTGTTAAATACCTACTGTCTGTTCTTGGATAGGTTATATATTTCTTTTCATAAAGGCTTTGAGCATAATCTAATGTCTGTTTTGCACTATATCCAAAATATTTATTACACTCTCTTTGTAGCGTTGTTAAATCAAAAGGTAAATCTGGTTTCGTTATTTTTTCTTTTTTTACTAAATCTGTAATTTTTATTGTATTGCCTATTAAATTTATCAGCTGTTCAGCTATCACCATATTATCTATTCTATTAGTGGATAGCATAAACTTATCAAATTCTATTTCTACTGTATAATATTTTTCTTTTTTAAAATTTTCTATTTCAAAATCTCTATCCACTATCATTACCAATGTTGGTGTTTGAACTCTCCCTATACTATAATTTTCGTCATATAAGCAAGAGTAAAGTCTACTCATATTCATTCCAACAAGCCAGTCGGCTATAGCTCTTGCCTTTGCTGAGTCAAAAAGATTATCATAGTATTTTCCATCTTTTAAATTGTTAAATCCTTCTTTTATGGCAGAATCTTCCATAGATGAAATCCAAAGACGCTCTATTTTCTTTTTACAATTTGCTTTCATATACACAAGTCTAAATATAGCTTCTCCTTCTCTTCCTGCATCACAAGCATTAATTATAGTATCAACTTCTTTACTGTTCATCAGCTTTTTAAGAATATTAAATTGTTTCTTTGTGGACTTTACAATTTCGTACTTGTATTCTTTTGGAATAATAGGTAAATCTTCAATTCTCCACTTTTTATATTTTTCATCATAACTATCAGGATTTGCCATCTGAACTAGATGACCTACACACCAAGATACTCTATAATCATTTCCCTCATAATATCCATCTTTTTTGTTCTTTGCTCCTATAACCTTTGCTATTGACATTGCAACGCTTGGTTTTTCTGCTATAACTAATTTCATTTTTCCTCCTTAATTTTTTATAAAAAAAAGAGCGAAAGATTTCTCCTTCGCTCGCAATTTATCATAATCTTTACTACATCACTTATTTATTTTTTATTAACAAACTATTATCTTCTCTTAGTTTCACAAATTATTTTAGATTTTAATATAAATTTTAAAAACCGTATACTTTTCTATCGTAGATTCTTCTTGTTATACGATAGTTGAATTTCATATCTGAATGTTTCTATATTTTTATAATTTTTATTCCATTATTTAACACTTCTTCAAATGTTATATCCTTCGCATATATGTTTTTCTCGAATAAACTTCCCATCTTTTCAAAAAATTCTCATTATTAAAAATCATCTTCTTCTGGAATAATTTCTGTATCTTCTATACTTTCTTTCTCATCATTTTCTTTATCATATTCATAATCATCTTCTAATTCGTCATAATCTTCATCATCTTCAATAGTATCCTCTTCTCTTTTTTTGTAAACTTTAAAATAATATCCTGCACCTATTCCCACTAGCATTATAAGAACTATAAAAATATATAATCCTACGCCTGACTTCTTTTCTTTCTCTTTTTCTTTTTGAGGTTCTTCCTTTTTTATAGGCTCTTCTTTTCTAACTACTTTTTCTTCTTTTGATTTAGTATCACTTTCTCCTTCGATCATATTTAAAAGGTCTTGCTCACCAACTTCTGTTAATAGTTGAACATTTTCTTGGTTTTGTGAATGATCTATAATAAGGTGCATTGTCTTGCCTGATTTAGTCTGAAAAGTTAAAAATTGTCTAACATCTACAGGATTTTCTTCGCCCTCTTTTCTTACTTCTTTATCTCCAACTTTAGGAGTTAGATCTTCTCCACTTTCATCTACATTTTCCAATACTGTCCCTCTTGCTTTATTCTCCTTTGTTGCTAAAGAATTAATCGCTTTTGTATTCCCTCCTTTTACAGGTTTTGCTGGTTGGCATGAATTAATAGATCTTTCTTTTTGTTCACTTTTTACATTTTTACTATCTGGTATTTTAGGTACTTCTTGATAGGGTATTTTTTGTTTTTCATCAGAAGGATTATACACATCTTCATCAAATAAATTTTCTAATTCTTTATTATTTTCTGGAGTATATATATTATTTAGTTGACTCGTTATTTCACTTTCATTACTTTTTGCCATGGATATACTTGGTATTATTGTAAACATAAAGAGTAACACTAAGGCTACTTTTATTCCGCTTTTCTTCATCTTTAGCTCCTTTTTTATTTTATATTTTTAAATACATATACTGCTTTTTTGTTATTATCCCATTCAATGCTTTGATCTTTTCCGTCTTTTATATCTCCACAAGTTGCATTAAAAGCTTTTGCAATATTTGAAATAGAAGCATGAACTCTTCCATTTATAATTACTGGCTTAGTATCAGAATGATAAATATTTCCGTCACTATCTTTCATGACTCCTGTGTCTATATTTAATCTCAATGTTTTCTTTGGAAGAACGATATTTTCTTTATTGGAAAATATAGCTTCTCTTTTGTTGTCATCATATTCAACGTTAAATCCTAAAGTATAGGCTGTATATCTTATAGGTAACATAATATGATCATCTTGAATGTATGCCTTAACATCCATATACACAGTAGTTTTCTTTCCATCTTTTATGACATTATAGTAATTTTTTCCCACTTGAAACACGCTAAATTCATCGCTCTTACTACATGGCTTTATATTATCCTCTCTTTTACTAATAACTTCTTTAGTATCTACTACTTCTTTGTTAGTAATCTTTTCTTCTACATCTTTATCATGTTTTGTTTCTATTTCTGCTTGTTTCTTCTTAAGATTATCCAAAGTTTTTTCAAGCTTTTCCTTAT
The DNA here is from genome assembly GCF_900106515.1 of Peptoniphilus lacydonensis. Lineage (GTDB taxonomy): Bacteria > Bacillota > Clostridia > Tissierellales > Peptoniphilaceae > Peptoniphilus_A > Peptoniphilus_A lacydonensis. Next base: position 1,114,067 of record NZ_FNWF01000003.1, on the reverse strand, counting down.
CATTTATAGCTTTTTCTTTTTCCCCTGTTTTGTTTTTCTTTAGGTATTTCTCTAGTTCACTGATTCTTTTATTACATTCTTCTATTTTTTTGTCTAAGTCATTTTGGAGATTTTCAAACTCTTTTGTTTGTTGTTCTATTTTATCTTCCAAGCTTTTTATCTGTTCTTGTAATTCTTTTTTATCTTTTTCTGCTTTAGATCTTAATTCAGTTAATTCTTCTTCAAGAGATTTTACTTTCTCACAAGAATTTTCTTTATCTTCTTTTGCCTTATCTACTTGGTCTTTTAATTTTTCTAATCTTTCTTCTTTTGCCTTTAAAGTATCTTCTATTTTCTTTATTTTCTCCTCTTTTAATTCTATATTTTGATCCTTTTCTTTAATCTCTTTTTCTAATTGACCAATCTTTTCTCTTGTTTCTTTAAAACTTTTTTCATTAACTTCTGCCTTTTCACCTTTTGCTTCTAATTCCCATTTTGCAGAAGATAATTCTTCTTTTAATTTTTCACTTTCTTCTTGAAGTTTCTTTACTTCATCTCTTAGCTGTTCTAGCTCAGCTATTTGCTTTTTGTCTTTACTTTCTAGAGCACATATTTTTTCTTCTAGACCTTTAATTACTCTTTCTTTTTCTAATAATTGATCTTCTAGGCATTTCTTATCTTCTAAAAAATTATCTTCCTTATTTTTATATGAATCTAATTTCTCTTGAAGCTTTTTTATTTGATCTTTATTTATCTCTTTATCTTTATTTAAGTTTTTAATTTTCTCTTGTAAGTCTGTAATTTCTTTTTCTAAATTTTCTACATTGCTACATACCATTTCAGCTTCAATTTTATTTGTGTTTTGTAAACTTTTTTCTGAACTAGCATATATATGACTCATAGGCGATATATTTATAATACTTGCTAGTATCATTCCAATCGCTAAAACTCTATTTCCTATTCTTTTCATTACTTTTCTTCTCCTTCATTAATTTGACTTATACTTTTTTCTTTTCTTTCTTCTTCCTTATTTTTTCTTACTATATATAAAAATTCATCAAGGGATATTTTTTTGCTACGAAACTCTTTGATAACTTCCATATTCTCTAATTCTTCTTGTTCTTCTTCTAAGATTTGAAGTTCCAACTCAATATCTTCTTTTTTCTTTACTAACTTTTTTTGTTTTTCTATATTTTTAATTAGTTTTTTATTCATTTTTATCACCTTTTCTATCTTGGTCTGCCAAAGGCATAAAAGTGTTCTTTCCAATATCTTGTATTAATATTTGCATATTGAATAGGATCTCCTGCATGAATCATCATTCCATTGCCTGCATATATTCCTACGTGAGATATTGGTGTTCCAGAATTATATGTTCCTTTGAAGAAAATTATATCTCCTGGCTTTGCTTGACTAGGCGATACAGGATTACAATAATCAGTATATATTCTCCAAGCTGTTGTTCTTGGCATATTCTTTACTCCTGATTTTGTAAATGACCAACATACAAATCCTGAACAGTCAAAATTCCTTGGTCCACTAGCTCCAAAAACATATCTTTTTCCTATATGTTTTTCAGCTTCTCCAAATAATCTCCTTACTGCTACATCATCAAACTCTATACCGGGATTTCCAAAATTTGGATTATCTACTATATCCCCTAAATCTCCATAACCAGAGCCAAAATAATCTCCCATATTTCCTTGATTTTCTAATAATGATAAGTAGTGAGCCATATTAGTTTCATAATTTGCAAACTCTTCTTTTGCAATTTTATCAATACTTTTCTTGGTAATGGTAAGAGTTAATATTTTATAGGTGTATGGATTTCCATCTTTATCATATTTAGTAATAGTTTTTGATGTATACTCTTTTTTGTACATCTGATTAAAGAGTTTTTTTAGCTCCTTTTTTATTTCATCAGTCGACTTAATTTCTCCATATCTTGCTGTTAAATAACTAAATAGCTCGTGAACATCATGACCTACTGGCTCTCCTTTTATATGATATTCATCGTAGTTTGGATAATTTTCTTTAATGCTATCTATCTCATCTTGCAAAGCATATTCATAACTTGAAAATTCATTATTTATATCACTTAGCACTTCTTTTTTTGATAAGTAACTTGTAGCCATAACATTACTTGTAATACCTGAAGTAATACTTCCAATATTACTTATTTCTTTAAATAGCATGAAAAAAAGTCCTAAAATACAAAGGATAATAAAAATATTTTTATATCCCTTATTTTTTAGAACTTCTGCTGTCTTTTTACTCACATTTGTAATAGACTTTTTTATTCTATTTTTTAAGCTTACTTCTTGTTTTTTTCTGAAATCTTTCTGAAATTTTTTCTTCATAAAAAATCGATTCAATTTATTGGTATTTTGATAGGCTCTAGACTTTTTTAATTCTTCAAAATCTTTTTCAAATAATAATCTACTTTCTTTTTTATGAATTTTATTATCTAATTTCTCTAATTTTCTTTTAGTTTTTAAAGCTTTTTTTCTACGATTACGTCTAATATTTTTTCCAATAAGTTCTGTACTTCTGCTTACTTTATATGATGCATCTATTCCTGCATTATCTTCTTTTCCGCTATAAAAATAGTTTGATGCTATTGCACTTGCAAGAATTAAAGGATTTTCTAATCCTCCTTTTTTTGCTTTTTTATTATCTTTAACTAGGTCTTTTTCTTTTTTTGCTTTTTTCGAGTGTAATTTTGAGATCTTTTCTTCATCTTTTTGAAGCTTATCTTTTACCTTCAATTTATCTTCTATAAACTTATTTTGACCTTCTTCTACATTCGAACTTTCCTTTTTTGTTCTTGTATATTTTTCACTTAGATTAAAATTAGCTCTTTTACCTTCTTTTTTGTTATTATCTATAATTTTCTTTTTATTATTTAGATCTACAAAGCATTTTTCCTTTAAGTTCTTACCAGTCTTTAGTTTCTGATAATTCTTATTATCCATTTTACTTTCTGTTAAGTATAAACTTTTTGTCCTAAACTTCTTACCTTTATAATCCCTTACATTAGATCTTTCTATTTTTGTTGAAATGGACTTATCTTGAAATGAATTTTCTTGCTTGTCACTTTGATACTGCTCTTTATTCTTTCTAAAGTCATTTAGAAATCTTTTATTTCTATACTTTGAAAAATACTTTTCATCATCACTAGTATCTCTATAAGAAATATTACTATCTCTAAAGTCCATATCATAACGATCTATTACTCCATCATTATCTAAATCTTTAGACAATGGGTCATAAACTTCTAACTTATCTTTATTCTTTATTACATTCTTAGATATATGATTAGAACTCTTCTTGAAATTACTTATCCTATTTTCATATACTCTATCATTTTCTCTTTTGATTCTTTCTTCTCTAATTTTATCTTCTACTTCATTATCTTGTTTCAAGTTATCAAGTATTTTATTTTTTTCTCTATATACTCTCTCCTGTCTTTTTCTTTGTATTTTTCCCTTATCTGATTTCTCATTAACATTAGGTATATATTTATTATTTAGTTCTTGAAAGTGGCTAGAAGTTTTCTTTAGATTATCATAATTCTCAACTTCAGAAACTTGTCTGTAGCTATCTTTTTCATTCATAAAAGTGCTATTTTCTCTTTCAGAATTTTTATTTAATAAAATGGGTAAATCTTTTTTATTTTTTATAGTGTTGTTACTTATATTTTTCTTTTCCAATATAAGTTTACTTTTTGGTACATCTCTAGGATTTATTTTGCCCTTTTCTTTTTTCATAAACGCCTCCTATTTCATATTTTCTTCAATCCTTTCTTTAGCCATCTTGCAATAGTCCTCATTTAATTCTATTCCTATATATTCTCTATTCATTTTAGTAGCAACCATTCCAACTGTGCCTGATCCCATAAATGGATCTAATATTAACCCATTATTAGGACAAGCTGCTTTTATACAAATTTCTACTAATTTGGGTGGAAATACTGCATAGTGTTTTCCTTTAAAGGCATTAGTATTTATTGTCCAAATATCTCTACTATTTCTAAACTGAGGAATATTATCTCCTATATATTCTCCATATTCTCTTGCTTCATTTATGCTCTGTCTTTTAGCACCTGTATTTTCTTTTAGGTACTTATTGTCTTTTCCCCTTGCCCTTATATATCTTTTTTTACTTATCTCTTTCATGGGTTCTTTCATTGCTTCATAGTTATAAAAATATTTTTTTGATTTAGAGAGTAAAAAAATATGCTCGTATGATCTTGATGGTCTATCTTTACATGATTCTGGCATAGCATTTTCTTTATGCCATATAATATCACTTCTTAAATACCAACCGTCTTCTCTTAGTTTTAATGCAAGTTGCCAAGGAATTCCAATCAAATCTTTTGTCTTATATCCTTTTAATTTTTTCGTTACAGAAACTTTTTGACCTGTCCTTCCATTCTTATTTTTTTGGTCTTTGTATTCTTTCTTGCTTCCAGTACCAACATAAGAATCTCCTATTACAATCCATAAAGTTCCATCTTTTTTTAATACTCTTTTTACTTGGTCAAATACTTCTACTAACTTATTTAGGTACTCTTCAGGACTTTCTTCTCTTCCGATTTGACCTTTAACTTTATAATCTCTTAATCCATAATAAGGAGGAGAAGTAATACAGCAATCAAATATCTCATTAGGTAGTTCTTTTAAGGCTACTAATGCATCTAAATTAATAATATAGTTACTTTTTATCTTATTCTTCATAACTTTCTTTTAACTCCTCTGGCTTTGTTGTCATTAGTCTATATAGCTTAGTATCTTTAGGGAATCTATCCACGAATGGAACAATGGTATTCCCATAAAACAAAAGCCCTTCTCCTTCATTAGAGTTGGTTACATATGATAATTGGTAAAGTGATATATTTAGTTTATCTGCTAATATTTCTCTATCCCCAGAGGCTTGATTTAGCATCAATATAAAGTCTGTATTATCAAATATATTTTCTATTTCAGGACTAGCTAAAAGATCCTTGACATTCTGAGTTAACCCTGTTGGTATTCCCCCCCATTTACGAAATCTTTTCCAAATTTCTATTGAATAACTTGCTGTTTGTTCTTCTCTTAACAATAAATGGAATTCATCGCAATAATACCTAGTTTCTTTCTTATTCCTATTAATTGTAACTCTATTCCAAACTTGATCTTGAACAATAAGCATTCCAATTTTTCTTAATTGCTTTCCCAATTCTTTGATGTCATAACAAAGTATTCTATTTTTAGTATCTACATTAGTTCTATGATTAAAAACATTTAAGCTTCCTTTAACATATATTTCCATTTCTACCGCAAGTTTTTTCCCTACTTTTTCCTCTTGTTCCAAAAGTAAGTTATATAAATCTTCTAAAATTGGCATATTAGAAGGTATAGGATTATCAAAGTAGTTTTTATATAAGATTGGAAGACATCTATCTATAACAGAAGTTTCTTCTGCACTCAGTCCTTCTTTTCCCACTACTAATTCAAATAATGATAGTATAAAGTCAGACTTTAATGACAATGGATTATCTTCATCTGCATAATCTAAGTTTATATCTAATGGATTAATATAGTCTCTACTAGTAGGTGATATCCTTATAACTTCTCCTCCTAATGCTCTAGTTAAATTCCCATATTCGGATTCAGGATCACATATTATAATGTCATCTTGTGTAATTAAAAAGGCATTGGTAATTTCTCTTTTAGCCGAGAAAGATTTTCCCGACCCTGGTGTTCCAAGTATTAAACCATTAGGATTTTTTAACAGCTTTCTATCTGTCATTATGATATTTCGACTTAATGCATTTAAACCATAATATAAGCTTTCTCCTTCTAAACACAATTCTTCTGTAGTAAATGGAATAAAGATCGCTGTAGAACTTGTAGTAAGTCCCCTTTTCACCTCAATGTCATTCTTTCCAATAGGCAATGAGGACATAAGAGCTTGTTCTTGCCTATAATTAAGATTCTTTAATACACAATTATGTCTACCTGCTATAGAGTTTAATTGAAAAATTACGTTGCTCAATTTCTTTCTGCTTTTTTCTATATTTGTAAATAATATTGTAATTACAAACATTCTCTCGTTATGATTTTGAAGCTCTAATAAAAGTCTTTTAGCATCATTTCCATAAGTGATCAAGTCTGAAGGTAATATATCTATGTCATATCCCGATCTTATAGCTTTTTTATTTTCTTCAATTTTCATCTTATCTAGATCTGTAATTTTTCTTTTTATCATTTTAATTGCGTTTGTTTGATCGATAGAGTTTATATGAAAGGTTACAATCATATTTTCTTCAACTTCTAAAAATTCAGATAATAGTCTATCAGATAATTCTGGTGCAAGAATCTGTAAGAAATTTACTTCTCCAAAGTATTCTCCTACTCTAAACTGATTTATAGATGAAAAATTAAAAGAAGTCGGAGAAATATAATCTTTTGTGGATAAACCACTATGTTTTAAATCATCATATGAAAAAGTAAATTTTTTATCTTTATTTAAAATATCATGAATCACCTTTAATCTTTCGTATCCATCTAGCACATAAGCCTTAACTCCCATTTTCTTAAAATTATTTAGTATGTCCATTTCCATTCTTTCAAGTCTAATTGTAGCTTCTTTTATATCCTGTGCTTCTAAGCTAAAAGTGATATACATATATTTACTTAATCCATTGTTCCCTTTTTCACTTTGATTTTTTAACATCTCTCTATATTCTTTTCTTATCTCATTAAAAGAATCATCTCTATATGGGATATTAATATTTTTTTCTATTTCTTCATTTTTCCCTATTCTATTAATATATGAGAGTTCAATATCTACACTTGGATCAAAGTAATTTAAAAAGTTAGAAAATTCATTAAAAATACTTTCTTTATCTTCTTCTGTCGAAAGCTGATAATTAATATCTAAAAATCTTATCATTTTATTAAATTTATTCTTTTCTATTTGACAAACTCCATTTTTAAGCATTCTTAAATAGGGAATTGTATCTTGAACACTTTTTTTCTTTTGTTTTCTTCCATTAAAAAAAGAAAGCTCTTTCTTTTGCTTTCTTTGTCCTTTGTACTTCTTTGAACTTTCTATCTTCTTTTGACTTTTACCTATGCTTTTTAAGTCTTCTTTCTGCTTTTTAAAATTCTCTTTTTCTGCATTTAATTTTTTTTGCTGTCTTTTTTGTATTTGATTCATTTTCTCCCTTCTTTCATTTTACTTATTTTTCTTTCTATATCATAAATACAATCTGTTTTATATAGTCGAATACTGGGTTGAGTCTTTTTTTCTATCATGTACTTAAGATACTTCTCAAAATACAGACCATCTTTTTCATAAAGTGTTGTGAAAATAATAGGAAATGCTACTCCTATCATAATAAGCATAGATATATCATTTGGGAGATTTTTTCTTGATAACATATAAATAGGAAAGCCTATTACTCCTGCTATTGTAAATCCAATTAATTGTCTTTTTGTTAAATTTAATGCTACTTTGGTTTTTACTTTAGTTAAATCTTTTGGAACATTTACATATGCCATTATTCTATTTCCTCTATTCTATAAATTATCATCTCATCTTCCCTTTCTTTTTTTCTTATTTTATTTGTTATATATGATCCAATTATAATTATTGGTAATCCTATTATTCCAAACCTTTTAATTTTAAGTTCATTCTTTCTTTTATTTATTCCTTTAAACATTTCTCCTCCCTTTAATGTGCATTTAATATTGATTTTGCAATACTTCCAGATTTCATCATCGTAATTCCAAGTATTAGTGTGTAGCCAAGTAGTTCAAAAATACTCTTGTGTATATCTGTTATACTTAAAGTCTTTACAAGAACTGCGTAAATACCTACACATATAAGCAAAAATAACCCTTGTAGTCCAAGAGCAAAAAGTCCTCTAATATAATTAGTTCCTATGCTCCCCCATTCTTTGTTTCCCATAGTGGCAAAAGGTATAGCACAAACAGAGGTATAGATATATATTTCTATCATTCTTCCATAAAGTATTACCGTTATTAATACCGATATTCCTTGAATTATCATTTTTACTATAGAGGTTTCTATTACTACTGTCATAAGTTTTCCTATTGATTCATTCTTCAATGTTTCTGTCATAGCCGCTATATCCCCTGGTGAAACTTTTGAACTCACATTAGCTACTCCTGCTGCTTTTCCTATTAAACTTTGAGCTACATCAAATACTGCCATAGAAAATTCAAAAGCATGAGATACCAACCATACAGCTATCCACATTTTTATAATATATTTAAAGAAATCAAATGTATCTGTATCGTTCATATTATTCTTATTCATTACCATTTGAATTAACTCAATACATAAAACTGCAGTTATGATAAGACCTGCTATAGGAAGTATTACATTTTCACTTATTGATTTTATAAAGTGGAAAACTTCCGAGTTCCATCCACTCGGAGTTTTTCCAACTTCTGTTGCTATCGTAGATACTTTATCATTTATATCAAGAAGCATTCCACTTAAATTTTCCTTGATCATGTCTATAAGCATCTCCGAAAAAAACTCTTTGATCTTATCTACTATATTAAACATCTTATTTTAATACATTTGCTAAAAGTGGAATTAATTTAAGTCCAATAAGCACAATTCCTCCACCTGCCATAAGTTGCTTAATACCTTGAGATTTAGCTCCAGGGTTATCATTACCATAACCTTCCATTAGATTAATTACTCCCCAAGAACCAAGTCCAGCTCCAATCGCTGTTACTAATACCTTTAATACATTTACTGCTTGTGTGAAAAACTCCATTTTTTATTCCTCCTCTTTTTCTTCTTTATTTATTCTATTAATATGTTTTACAATAAAATTTTTGAATATTTTCTCCTCTTTTTTTACCTCTTTAAAATATCCAAATATATGAACATACTCACCGCTTTCGAAATCCTCTACTGTCTCTACTTTTTCTCCGTATAGATTGCAATAAATATATTCTTTTTTTGTTTTTCCATTTTCTTTAAATTTATTTACTACAGTAAAATTTGCTACTTCTCTTTTTCCTTCATTTATATCTATTGTTGTTGTTTTTATTTCTCCAACTAAATTTCCACTTATGTTTAGCATTTCTCTTTCCATATCTTATTTTCTCCTTAATTTTTTTATGATTTTTTCAAAAAAAGAACATCTATTTTTATTAGATGTCCTGATACTATGGCTATTTAATTTTTAAAGGAGAATCTCTTTCATTGTATATCTTCATGCAATCCTCCCATTTAGTATAAAAAAATACACCTAAAGTTTTTATATTCTTTAGGTGTTTATATATTTTATGTTTTTTTATTTAAAATGTTGCTATTAACTCTTTCTGAGAATTTGTTAAAATTGAGTTTTTTAGCCATATTGACTCTTTACTAATTATAGAATTAGCTTTGTTAATTATATTTTCATCTACTATGGGATATGAATATTTATTTAAGTTTATTGTCCCGTCTTTATTAATTTTTACTTCTAGAAACCTATAACTATTTATTCCTGAAACTAAAGCAGTGTCGATTAAAACCTTATATTCAGATGAAGGAAGCAGCTTTATATTTTTTAAGCAAGTAGAAATTTTTTCTTTATAATCTAATAATGTTATTATCTTTTTATATCCTGATATGTTTAAATCATTAATTAAATATTTTTCCATAAAACTTCCTCCTTTCCAAAGTTCCTCTATTAATTAAATACTTGATAAAACTCATTAATTAATTTTAAATTTGTAATAATTAATTCTCTTGCTGTTTTTAAATCTTCAATAACTTTATTTATACCTTAGACAATATTCAATTTTAATTTTATGCCTCTAAAACTTCAACTTCCATATCACTTTTTAATCTAATTCCATCCTTCTTCTTAAAATATTGTTCTATATCAAACACATTTTTCTTATCATAATCTTCAAGTAATTTATAATTTTTATGCTTAGTTATATCAAACTTATCAGATAAAAATGGTCTCACTCCTCTTAGTTGATAAATACATTTACCTCCATCCATTACAGTTATCTCATCTTGACTCATTAATTCTTTTCCAGTTTTTTGATAATTTAAACCAAAACTTTTTTGATTTGATCTAGTTTCCGACGTATTATATAGATCTATTGTTTCTTTGCCTAAACTTTCAGATAGTTCTTTTAAGGTTGTCCTTTCTTTACCACCTAAAAATAATGTGGAATCACAATTTCCTACTATGGTGTCCGCATTATCTTTATAAATTGCTTTTAGTTGAGACTGAGCTTGCAAAATAATGCAAGCTGATATTTCTCTGCTTCTAATTGTGGCAATTAGCTTTTCAAACTTTGGAATCTGACCTATATTGCTAAACTCATCAAGTAGACATCTTACATGAACTGGCAATCTTCCGCCATACTCATCATCTGCCTTATCACATAATAGATTAAATAACTGAGAATACATTATTGATACTACAAAGTTAAAGGTATCATCTGTATCTGATATTATTACAAATAAAGCAGTTTTTCTATCTCCAATTTTATCAAGCTCTAATTCATCTTCGCTCATTAAACCCCTTAATTCTTCGATATCAAATGGTGCAAGTCTTGCTCCACAAGAAATAAGAATAGATTTAGCAGTCTTACCCGCAGCAAGTTTGTATTTTTTGTATTGTTTTACTGCAAAATGATCTGGCTTTTCTTTTTCTAAAGCTTCAAACATATAATCAACAGCATTTTTAAAGTTTTCATCTTCTTCTCTAACTTCTGATGCATCTATCATAGCTAACAAGGTTGAAAAATTTTGTTCTTCTTTTGGTGCTTCATAGTAAATATAACCGATGAGGGCAGTATAATAGAGCTTTTCTGCCTTAATCCAAAAATCTTCAGTTGACTTTTCACCTTCACCTTTTGTATTTGCAATGATTGTTTGTACTAATTTGAGTATATCTTTTTCACTTCTAATGTAAGCGAATGGATTGTACTTCATAGACTTTTTAAAGTTAATGGTATTTAAAATTTTTATCTCGTATCCATTTTTTTCTAGCATTTTCCCACATTCTAATACTAATGTTCCTTTAGGATCAGTAACTACATAAGACGAATGCATTTGCATGAGATTTGGCTTTACGAAAAATCTTGTCTTTCCTGAACCAGAACCACCAATGACAAGAACATTTTTATTTCTTGCATATTTAGGATTCTGAGGGCGATTATTCATTGTAAGTCTCTCTGTTTGAGTTAGTAGAATGTTATTTTCAAACTTTTTATCAATATATGGCTCTATATCTTTTTCGTTCCCCCATCTTGCAGATCCATACTCTTTACCTTCTCTAAATTTTTTTGCTTTTTTCTTCTTTTGTATTAAAACCAATTTAATAATTAATGCTAGTATTACCCCTGCTAATATATTTCTTATTTTAAACGAAAGAAAATAATTTAAACTATCAATTTGACTAGAGGCTACCATAATTCTATCTAATATATCTCCTCCTTCATAGGAGTTTATATGACTAGCTAGTATATTTCCTATATAAAAAAATACGAGATATGGAAGATTTTCTAAAATAAATCTTTTCTTATCTCGTATGTGAAATACATTCTTTATATCTTTCATTACTTCATTAAGTATTTTCGTCTTGTTCACTCCCTTTCTAAAAAATTAATAACTCTCTTATCAGTTTTGTTTATTTTTTATACCTTATTACTGGAACTTTTTTTACCTTTTTACCTATTCTTTTTCTTTCCAAAGCAAAAATCATATCTTCACTTCTTTCAAAATATCCTAAATCTTTATGATAACTCATTCCACATTTACAATGTAATAAACCTATAAACTGTTGCTTCATTTCCCTTTTACATCTAGGACAAACATTTTTCTTCATTTCATACACTTATATACTTATATTTTACTTTCAAAGGTAACTTTCAATTTCTTTCCTAATGCATCTGCAAGTCTATCCAAGGTTTTAATAGAAGGATTAGCATTACCATTTTCTATTTTACTAATATCCCCTTGGGCAATACCTGTCATATCTGAGAGTTCTCTTTGAGTAAGGTGATTCTCATTTCTTCCATCTATCATAGCCTTTATTATTTGAAATTCCACCTCTAAATTATCCCATTCTTTTTTAAATTCGGGGTTTTCCATTTCTTCCTTTAAGGTATCTCTAAAATTTTTACTCATTTTTATAACTCCTTCTCTGATAATCTTCCCTATATTGCTTGGCTAATTTAATTTCTGACCTTGGTGTTTTTTGTGTTTTCTTTATAAATCCATTAGTCAATATCACTTTATTTCCTATGACAAAAAAATATAGAACTCTTGTTATGTTTTTTCCTAGTTTCACTCTTAACTCAAATATTCCATCTTCTAAATGTTTTGAATATGGCTCTCTAAGTTGATTCCCCTTTATTTCTAAGAGTTCTAAGTTTCTAAATACTTTAGCCCTCATTTTTATATCCAAAGATAAGAGGAATTCCTCTACTGGATAGCTTCCATCTTCCTTTTCATAATATTCAACTATAAATTGATTCATTCTATCTTTTCACTTTCATTTTATAGGATATATCCTATATTGTCAATCTTTTCCCTTATAAACTTTGCTCTTGATGTTTATGCTTAACCTTATCCTTATCCGTTGTAGCTTTTACTTTCTCTTTGAAGTTAGCTAATTTTTCTATAACAGATTCTTTTTTCATGGACTCTTCTCGAGTAAATTTATATACAGTTTTCTTAAAGGCTTGTTCCATTATCTTTTCATCTTTTGCTTGAAAAAATATAATATTATTTCCGCTTTCTAAATCTTTTTTTATTGAAAATTTAACTCCATATCTTTTTAATTCTCTTTTTAAAGTCTTTAAATCTATATCATTAAGCTCTAAGGTTTCTACTTTTCCTTTTTTTACCAGATCTTTTACTTTAACTTTCTTAAATTTGCTAATTGCCCCTGTCTTTTCTAAGCTTGCTTTTTGCTTATTTATTTCTAATATTTTTTTCATTAAGTTTATAACTTGCTTAGCTGTTACTACTCCAGCTTTTTTCATTATGGCAATTGTTCTACTATTGATATCGTCATTTTGCATTTACTCACCTACTTTCATTTATTTTTTAATATTTCATAGGCTAATTTCGACTTTTCTTTCATTTTCTCTATTCTTCTGTTTTCTCCCGTAAATATAATTGGGCTACATATTTCAAGTATTCTTGAGTAAATTCTTTTATCTTTTATTGTTTGAGGGTTTGTTAAGGCTGATATACTTAAATTCGTAGTTATAATCAGAGGTTTACCTACTCTATATCTACTATCGATGATATTAAAGATGTGTTCTGCTGCAAAAGCTGTGTCTCTTTCCATTCCAAAGTCATCTATAATAAGTAGTTGCTTATTATTTAGCTTTTCAATATATTTACTTTTGTCAATTTCAAAGTTTGTCATATCATTTAAAATTACTGAAAAGTTTGTCATCTTAACTTTTATTTCTTTTTCTAAAAGACTATTAGCTATGGAACTTGCAAGATAAGTTTTTCCACATCCTACATCTCCTGTTAAAATTAAACCTATATTATTTATATATATATCATCAAATTTTTCTACATAATTTCTTGCTACTTCTTCATGTTCGCTGTCTTTATCCATGTTAGCAAAGTTCCAATTTAAAAGTATAGGATCATCAAAGCATTCTTTTTTTAATCTATCAATCTTTAAAAGATGATTAATCTTCTGCCTTTCTTCTTCCTGCTGTTTTTGTTTTTCTTGTTTACACTTACATAAAATAGGTACTTTTTTTCTTTTTCCTAAAAAGTCAATTTCTTTTTCCATTGGACTTTTACAATGTGAGCAATATTTTAGTCCTGTTTTTTGATCTATATAACTTTCATTATTGTCTTTTTTTGAAAAATATATTTTTTCTAATGGTTCTATATTGTTTTCTAAAATATCTTTAATTGATTCCATAGAAATTTCACCTCCTATTTCATATTTAAAAATTCTTGCCAGATATCTTCATCTCTACTATAGTCATATTTTTTATTGTTATTATTACTGCCTTTTATAATTTCCATATTTTTAATATTTTCATCTGCATTATATAAGAGTGTAAGCAAGTAAGCGTTTATATTTCTTATATCTTTGGGTGCGTTTTCTTTTAAATATGTCAATACATAATCTATATGTTTATAGTTTAGATTTAGAATCTTTTCTTTTAACTTTTTATGATCTATCTTCAGCCCACCTATGTGAATGCTTTTAGAATTATTTAATGCTCTTACCAGAACATTTATAATTACATCTACTTGTTTCTTATCTTCTATCCTTGATTTCTCAAATATTTCATAAGATATATTATTTTTAATCTTTTCTTTTAATTTTGCCTCCTCCAAAATTGTTCTATCTAAATTTTCTTCTTCATATTTTAAGAATGCTATGGAGGTGGGATTATTAAAATCAGTATTACTAATATCAGTATTATTAATATTAGTATTATTAGAGTCCTCTTTTAAAACTTCTTGAGATTTATTATTGAAACTTCTTGAAGTTTGATTTTTAAACTTCTGCAAGTTTACTTTTGAAACTTCTGTAGGTTTATTGTTTCCTGTGTATATAAAGTTCTTTACATAAAGTAGATTTGGCTTGCCAAGTCCCTGTCTCTTTTTTTCTAATAGCCCTATTTCTTCGATTTCTTTCATTATCTTAACGGACTTATTTCTACCCCAATTTAACACTTCCATAATTTCTTCTATGGTGTAAATGATATATACTTTGTTTGACTCATCTAACCATTTGTTTTTTAGTGACAAACTCATTCTATCTAATAAAATTCCATATAAGACTTTAGCTTCTACTGACATACTATTAAAATATTGATTAGTAAATAAAGATTTTGGAATTCTAAAAAACGAATATTGTTCTGCTTCATTACCATAGTAATATTCAAATTCTACTATTTCTTTCATCTTACACCCCCTTTCTTAGTACAGAAAAAGAGACAGCATATCTTAATTTGCTATCTCTTCTTGAATTAATTTTTATGTTTTGTTTTTATATTAATTTTATTTTTTTATTCACCTCTTCTATTAATTCTACTACAACACATCCTAACGCTGGAATTCCATAAGGACTAAAAAGAAATGCTAATATAATGGCTTCAACTGCAAGATTTTTTTCTCCGTTAATAACAGATCCTAAAAACCCCATTATTGCAATAAAAGATATTAATTTAAAAAATACCGTACTAAGTCCCAATATAAAAGTTAAAAACATAGCAATAATACTTAGTGCTATACTAATAGGAAAAAGTATGATTTTAAAAATCACTCTAACTATTATCATATCCTCTTCAATCCTTTTTACCTAAATTAAATTTATTTTGTGAATTCAACAAAAAGATGACAGATTCAAATTAAAATCATCTTGTTTAAAAATTTTGTGGAAGCCTTTAAACCTTGATTTAACTTAATTATTGTATCTGTCACCATTATACTATTCTCCCCTGAACCAGAAGGACCCATAATCGCTATTGACTCAGACTTTTTTAATGATAAAGATATGTCTTTTAAAATATAGTTACTTCCATCAAAAGTATGGTAAAGGTTTTTTACTTTAATAACCTCCATAAAATCATCTCCAATTTTAAAGAAATAAGACCACCAAAATTATAATTAACTTAAAGGCGGTCTTATTATTTAATAGTTTCTTTCATTATTTAGGACTAACTTTAAGCAATTGCTATTTGGCTTATAGCATTGAAACTACTGTTTTAACCAGATTTTCTAGAAACTACTTTACTTTCGTTAGCCTTCATTTCTTGTAGTTTAAGTATTTTATTTGACATTGCATTTCACCTCCCATTATAACCACCTCGGCTCAAAAACCTACTGCGTACAAACTTCATGAAACCATGAAGAATAGTCTAACAATCCTATGTATTAAAATTATGATTTTAAAATATAGGATTGTTAGAATCTATATCAAAACTCATATATGTATCCCATTTATATATATCATATTTAGGCAATACAAAAGGTTCCTCTGCCTTTTGTATTTTTGTGAAAAAATCATTAACATCGTGCATATAATCTAAATATCTAAAGTCCATGATATCCACAGTTACAACCTCTACCTTGTATTCAATTTTAATTACTACTCTTTATTTTGATAATATTATTTCGCTTAATATTTGTCAAGAATTATTTTAAATTTATAGAAAATTATAAATAAAGATTTTTTAGATACATTTTTACAATTTATTGCAAACAAAAAGACCCTGTTTCCAAGGTCTTTGTAAAAATAATATAAAATTATCTTTTTGAGAATTGAGGAGAACGTCTTGCTTTTTTAAGACCGTATTTCTTTCTTTCCTTCATTCTCGGATCTCTTGTCAAGAATCCTGCCTTTTTAAGAACTGATCTGTATTCAGGATCAACTTCAAGAAGTGCTCTTGCAACACCATGTCTAACAGCACCAGCTTGTCCTGAATATCCACCTCCAACTACTTTGACAATTACATCAAAAGATGACTCGGTATCAGTAAGTTCAAGTGGTTCTTTTGCAACTGTTCTTAGAGTTTCATAATCAAAATATTCTTCAATATCTTTTCCATTAATTGTAAATTTTCCATTGCCAGGTAGAAGTCTAACTTGAGCGATGGATTTTTTTCTTCTTCCAGTACCTCTGTATTGTATAGTATCCATTCTTACCTCCAATTAAATTTCATAAACTTCAGGTGATTGAGCAGCATGTGGATGTTCACTACCTGCATAAACTTTTAGTTTTTTAATCATCTTTCTGCCAAGTCTATTCTTAGGAAGCATTCCCTTAACAGCAAGTTCAATAACTTTTTCAGGCCTTTTTTCCATCATTTCAGAATAAACAATTTCTTTTCTTCCGCCTGGATATCCAGTGTGATATGCATGAATCTTTTGATTCATCTTGTTACCTGTCAATACAACTTTGTCTGCATTAATTACAATAACATAGTCCCCACAGTCCACATGTGGTGTATAGATAGGCTTTTTCTTTCCTCTTAATATACTTGCAATTTCAGATGCTACTCTACCAAGTACTTTTCCTTCAGCATCAATTACATACCATTTTCTTTCAACTTCATTTGCTTTAGCCATGTAGCTTTTCAATGAATTTTCCTCCTAAATAGTTTAAAAATTATTCCGGGGCTTTTTAAACATGACCTATATTTTAGACTAGAAAGCCTCTCTTGTCAATATTTATAGGGAATTTTTTATAAATTTATTAGTTTTATTTTTATAAAACTTCTCTTTCTTTTGCTATATTCTCATTTTCAAGAGGAGTTTTATAAATTGAATCCTTTTTGAATTTTTCAATTTGTTTTTTAACTCTGTTTACAGATGCAACAGTACCAACTCCAGCTATACAACCCCCAGGGCAAGCCATACCTTCTAAAAGATACCCGTCTAACTTCCCTGCTTTGGCAACTTTTAGCATCTTCATACATTCAGAAAGTGTGTGAGCCCCTTGGATGTGAATTTCTTTATCTGGATCAAGTTCTTCTGCAACGACTTTAACAGACTGGGCAACACCACCAGCAATTGGATATCCTCTACCTAGCGCAGAGCCGTCTTCAACATCTTCTTCAACTTTTATTTCTGAAGGTTCAACATTCTTTGCTACGAACATTCCCATTAATTCTTCAAAAGTAATCACAAAGTCTACATCAGATTTAACCTTAGTGTCAATTGCTTCTAATTTTTTTGAAGTACAAGGTCCAATAAATACAACTACCGCATCTGGGTCTTGCTCTTTTATGTGATTTGCAGTATATCTCATTGGAGAACCAGAGTCAGAAACTTGCTCGAAAAATTCTGGGAACTCATTTCTAATCATAAGAGTCCAAGAAAAACAACAGCTTGTACCCATAAAAGGTATGTCTTCTGGCACTCTCTCTAGGTATTCCTTTGCTTCGTGAAGAGTCGTAAGGTCTGCTCCAAGTGCAACTTCGATTACATCTTCAAATCCAAGTTGTTTTATGGCTTCTATTATTTGCTCAGCACTTGTGTTTGCACCAAATTGTCCCACGTATGAAGGTGCTATGGCTCCATAAACTTTTTTGCCCGATTTAATTGCCTTTATAAGTTGAAAAATTTGTGTTTTGTCAGATATTGCTCCGAAAGGGCATTCTGCAATACATCTTCCACATGCCACGCATTTATCATGGTCTATTTCTGCCCTCCCATATTCATCTGATGAAATTGCATTTACTCCACAGGCAGCTGCACATGGTCTTTCATATTTTACAATTGCATTATATGGGCAGGCTTCTTCACATCTGCCACATCTTACACATTTTTCTTTATCAATTATAGTCCTATCTTTTCCCATTGAAATTGCATTTACTGGGCACACATTTATACACGGATGCGCAATACATTTCCTACAATTATCAGTAGTATAAAAAGATTTTGTTGGGCAAGATTCACAGCCAAATTTTATAACATTTATAAGTGGTTTTTGATAAGCATTAGTATCTATATCAACTTCATCAAACCCATCAGTAACTTTTTTAAAAACTCCTATCTCTCTAACATCAAGGCCCATTGCAAGTCTAAGCCTTTCATCTACAACTGCTCTTTCTCTAAATATATCATTTCTATACTTTGCAACTTCTCCAGGCACAATTCTATAACTGGAATCCTCAAGAGCAGAAATATCTAAATCATTATAAGCAATTCTTGCAACTTCTGCAAAAACTTTTCTTCTTATGTCAACAAGTGTTCCATAAATTTCTTTCATTTTTTCCCTCTATCTCAAATTCTCAGTTTGCTAATAATTTTTGCACTCACTTCTTGAGCAGTCGCTTTTAGCATTATCTCGTCATCTACAATTACAACAGGTGATGCTTCATTTTTGTGAATTTTGCAATAATCTAAACAATGTGCAAACTCAATTTCTAAATTCTCAGCTGAGCAAAGTTCTGAATCTGGTCCACATAAATGCTCTTGCAAATATTCCACAGCATCGTATATAGCGTTAGCCCCCATAAGGGTACATCTAGCACCCATACAAATAGTAACTTTCATATATCCTCCCTCTTCTTCACTAAACCTAATGATAGTTTAACATTTAACAATTTGTTCTTCAATCTTCATTATAATTAATTTAAATAATTCTATTAATTAATGTTACAATATAAATGAGGTGTTGAATGGAAATTCTAAAAGCATTGAAAAATATTGAGTTATTTAAAAATCTAAATGATTGTGAATTAAATGAAATTAAAAAATTTATGTCTGATATAAAATATTATCCAAGCAGAACTACAATATTTAACGTTGGGGACAAAATTAATAATTTTGGAATTCTATTAAGTGGTCAAATTGAACTTGCAATTGATGATGACTTTGGCAATAAAACTATACTTTCAAAATTATCTGCACCAGCACTTTTTGCAGAATCAGTACTTATACAAAATATAGAAGAAATTCCTCTTTCTGTTGAAAGCACTGTGTATACAGAAGTGATTTTCTTTGACTACAATTCCTTTAAAGAAAGTTCATCAATTTCAAAAGAAAAAGTCAACGACAATTTAATAAAAATCTTGGCAAATAAAAATTTATTTATGCGCGACAAATTAAATCTATTATCTCTTCCATCTACTCGAGCAAAAATTTTATACTTTCTATCTAATGAATCTAGAAAGAATCATTCAAAATATTTCACAATTGACTTTAATATTACAGAACTTGCACAATTTTTAAATTTAAATCGTTCTTCTCTTTCAAGAGAACTTTCAAAACTGAAAAAGGAAGGTCTTATTGACTACGACAACAAAACCTTCCGCATTTTATAGTTAATTTATTTTCTATTTTGATGTGCTATTCTTGCAGATGCCGCTGCAGCTATTGCTGCCACTAAATCATCTGCAAAAGTAGTAACTCTTTCTTCCTTTTTCTTTTCATCTAAATCTTTTATAATTCCAATTTTTTTCTTATCAAGATACCCAAAATTTGTAAGCCCAATGGTTCCATACATATTTATAATGCCAAGAGTTAAAATTTCATCAACTCCATAAAGCCCTTCATCATCATATATAATTGATTGGATAGGCTCTGGAAGCTTTCCTTCATTTGCCAAATCATCTAAGGCAAGTCCTGTAAGTATTGCATGAATTGCTTCTCTTTTTCTAATTACGCTCTCAACACTTTCAAGGCATCTTTCCAAACTCAAATTTTCAATATACTCCCCTTGAAGAACTTGAACAAGTTTTGCTATTTCAATTAATTCAACTCCAAAATCTTCGAGTCTTTTTACAGTTTCATTATAAAGCTCTTCACTATCGTATTTATAAATACTTCCCTTCACAAATCCTCCTATTTAATATTTCTTCTTCTACTTCTAACTCTACTTCTTCTAATAATTTTTGCTCTGGAAATTTTTATGCTAAAGCCATAAATAATACCAGGTATAAGTGCAGCTACTAAAAGACTAAATCCATTGTACTTAATTCCCAAAACTTTTATTGAATAAACTTCTGGCATAAGAAAAAACTCAAGGGGAAACTTCCAATAACTTCCACCCACAGAAGTGCTGAAAATTTTTGTCCCAAGTCCCAAAAATCCAAGTCCAAACAATATAAGACCAATTAAAATAATTAAATTGCCAGCAAAAAAATCCAAACTTTTTGCATTTCTCTTAGAAAGTAATTTTCCAAAATTAAAATACAAAACAAAAATTACAGCTACTACAATTAGTTTGAAAAAAATATTTCCATAAACCAATCTTCTAACAGAATCACTTAAATTTATGAGAGCTGCCAAAAGAAAAGTTATAAAAACTATCAAAATGTGAAAAATTAAACCTCGTGTGTTATTCCTCATGTCAACCCCTAGTCTTTAATATATTCCTTGGCACTGTCAGTGTAATTCAATTTCATATTTTCATCTACCCAAATAATTGCTGAATTAGTTTTTTTTGCCAAACTTTCTATTTCTTCATTGGAAGAATTAAAAGCAGCTGTTGACAAAAAATCACACAATCCCGAATCTTTATTTATAACCGTAACTGACTTTAATCTCCTAGATGGTTTTAAAGTATCCGGATCTATAATATGGCAATACCTAGTTCCATCAACTTCAAAATATCTTTGATAATCACCACTTGTGACAGCAGAAGTATCCTTTAACTTCATCGTTAGAAGAATAGAATTTTCATTTTCTAAATCAGGATTTTGAATTCCAATACTAAAAAATTCACGTCCATCTCCAGGACTTCCTATTATCCTAACATTTCCCCCAGCAGATATTATCCCAGAAGTAACTCCTCTTTCTTCCAATTCTTTTGCCACAATTTCAGTTGCATAACCCTTAGCAGTAGCACCAAGATCGAGCTTCATACCCTCTTTTTCGAGATAAACTTCTTTTTTTTCTTCATTAAGCTTTATATTATTAATATTTGTAAGAGCACGCAATCTTTCTAATTCACTATTCTTTGGAAGAGTAGATCCCTTTATTTCTTTCACTTCAGAAGCAGTTTTTCCACTTTCATATAATTCTCTATAACTATTCCAAAGTTCAGTCACTGGTCCGATAGCAACATCTGTATTGTGTGAAATAATATTATTATCATCAATAGAATTCTTTATTAAATTAAATAAAACATCACCAACTACAACACCCTTAATACCAGAATTGTCATTTATAGTTTTTACATTTGTTATCCCCTCATAGTTTTTATAATTATCAAAAAGTTTGTGAAGTTCTTCAAATCTCTTTTTAGTATATTGCAAATTCTTCTCTGCGAAATCTTTATCATCAGAATAAATTGCAACATCTACAACAGTGTCAAAAGTTTCATAAAATTCCAAATCATATTTTTCAATATTCCCAGAAACTTTAGACCCACTATCTTTAGCATTATTACTACTAATATTTACATTATTTCCATTTTTAATTTTCTGATTATTGTTTTTATTGCAACCTGTAAAAATTAAAATGCTACACATAATCACAATTAAAAAGTTTTTCCTCATAATATCACCTCTTACATGATACCATTTAGAGATATCTCTTTACAATAGAGGATTCATACCAATTATTTTTAAAATTCACTTTAACACGACTAAATTTTTTCACATTTTATTAAAAATAAAAAGAGGTCACAAACAAATGCAACCTCTCAAAAATTTACAATTTTTAAAAGAAAATTAAATTTCAGCTTTAATTTTCTTTTCTCTTTCAATTGATTCAATTAATTTTGGAACAACTGCGTTAATATCACCAACTACACCAAGATCAGCTATTTCAAAAATTGCTGCTTCTGGGTCTTTATTAACTGCTATGATAAGATCAGAATCTTCCATACCTGCAACGTGTTGGATTGCTCCAGAGATACCCATTGCAAAATAAAGTTCTGGTCTTACAGTTTTCCCAGTTTGTCCAACTTGGTGATCTTTTGTAATCCAACCAGAGTCAACTGATGCTCTTGATGCAGAAATTTCTGCTTCCAATGTATCAGCAAGTTCTTGAAGTGGTTTAAATCCTTCTGGTCCACCAATTCCACGTCCACCTGATACTAAGATTTTTGCTTCTGTAATATCTTTCTTTTGAGATTCTTGTTTAGAAATTTCTTTTATTTCTACATTCATATCAGAGTCATCAAATTCAACTTTAAATTCTTCAATTTCACCTTTTCTTGAACCATCAGAATCAAGTGCTTGCATAACTCCTGGTCTAACTGTTGCCATTTGTGGTCTAAAGTCTTCGCAAAGAATTGTTGCCATTAGATTACCACCAAAAGCAGGTCTTGTCATCATTAGGTTTTTAGATTCTTCATCTATTTCAAGTTTTGTACAGTCAGCAGTAAGTCCTGTGTGAATTCTTGCTGCAAGTCTTGGAGCAAGGTCACGACCTATTGATGACGCACCGTAAATTACGATTTCAGGATCTTTTTCTTTTATGATTTGTGTAATTGCTTTTGCATATGGTTCTGTAACATATTCTTTAAGCATTTCATCTTCTACTACAATAACTTTATCTGCTCCGTGTTTTATAAGAATTTCTGCATGATCTTTTACTTTTTCGCCAAGTAACATTGCAACAACATTTTGTCCTAGAGCATCGGCAAGTTCTCTTGCCTTTCCTAAAAGTTCTATTCCAACTTTTTCAAGTTGATTATCTCTTTGTTCTATAAATACAAATACATCTTTACTCATTTTTAAACCCCCAATTAGATAATATACTTTTCTTGAAGTTTAGCAACGATAGCTTGAGCTGCTTCATCTGCAGTAAGGTCTGTTAAAAGAACTCCTTTACCTTTACCTTGTTTAGGGAAAGATTTTTTAACTTTTGTAGGTGATCCCTTGAGTCCTATGTTTGCCATATCTAACTTGTCTTTAATATCTTCAAGTCCCCAAACTTTGATTTCTTTTTGATAAGCTTCAAAAACCTTACCAATTGTCATATATCTAGGTTCAGCTAATTCTGCAATAGCAGTAATTAAGCATGGGAATTTAACATCTATAATGTGATATCTGTCTTCAAATTGTCTTTTTACAGTAACACCTTTCTTATCGCCGTCAAGTTTTAGTTCTTCAACATAAGAAACTTGTGGAACTCCAAGATGTTCTGCAATTTGTGGTCCAACTTGTGCAGTATCTCCATCAATTGCTTGTCTACCACAAACAACAATATCAAAATCAATATGTTGTAAAGCAGCAGTAATTGTGCATGAAGTTGCCCAAGTATCAGCTCCACCAAAAGCTCTATCACTTACAAGAATTGCTTCGTCTGCTCCCATTGCAAGTGCTTCTCTTAATGCCATTTCAGCTTGTGGAGGTCCCATTGATACTACAGTTACTTTCACATCATCAGGATTTTCATCTTTAAGTCTTAGAGCAATTTCAAGACCTGATTTATCATCAGGGTTAATTATACTTGGAACACCTTCTCTAATAAGAGTGTTTGTAACAGGGTCAAGTCTAACTTCATTAGTGTCAGGTACTTGTTTAATACATACTAATATATTCATCTATAATACTCCTTCCGATTATTTAACGCCCATCCAGCCAGATACAACCATCTTCATTACTTCAGATGTACCTTCATAAATTTCAGTAATCTTAGCATCTCTCATCATTCTTTCAATTGGATAGTCACGAGTGTAACCATAACCACCGAATAATTGAAGACATCTTCTAGTTATATCGCTAGCTGCGTCAGCTGCAAATAATTTAGCCATAGCTGCATAATGTCCATAAGCTTCCCCATGGTATTTTGCATCAGCTGCTCTATAAACTAAAAGTTGAGCTGCTTCTGCTGTAGATTTCATATCTGCAAGTTCAAATTGAGTATTTTGGAATTGAGAAATTCTTCTTCCAAATTGTTTTCTTTCAGAAGTGTATTTAACAGTTTCGTCAATTGCACCTTCAGCAATACCTAGAGCTTGTGATGCAATACCAATTCTTCCTCCATCAAGAGTTTTCATTGCAAGCGCAAATCCTTTTCCTTCTCTTCCAAGAAGATTTTCCTTTGGTATTCTACAATCTTCAAAAATAAGTTCGCAAGTAGAAGATCCTCTAATACCCATCTTATCTTCTGGTTCACCAACAGTAAATCCTGGAGTTCCTCTTTCAACTATGAAAGCAGAAATTCCTCTTGTTCCTTTAGTTCTGTCAGTCATTGCAATTATAACAAATACATCAGCAAATCCTGCATTTGTTATAAAAATCTTAGAACCATTAAGTACATATTCATCACCATCAAGTACAGCAGTTGTTCTTTGTCCACTTGCATCAGTACCAGCACCTGGTTCAGTAAGTCCAAAGGCACCAATCTTTTTACCTGCTAATAAATCTGGTAAATATTTTTTCTTTTGTTCTTCTGTACCATTTTCATAAATTGGAGCACAACAAAGTGAAGTGTGAGCAGATACAATTACACCAGTAGTTGCACATTTTTTTGAAAGTTCTTCAACTGCCATTGAATAAGCTAAATAATCTGCACCTTGTCCACCATATTCTTTTGGAAATGGTATTCCGAAGAAACCATATTTGGCCATTTTTTTAACATTTTCCATAGGAACTTCTTCTGTTGCATCAACATCAGCAGCAACAGGTTCTACTTCAGTTTCAGCAAATGCACGATACATTTGTTGTAACAATAGATGTTCCTTGTCCATTCTAAAATCCATTTAAAATCCCCCTAACAATTATTCTAAAGAATGTTATTTAATTAACATACCACTGTTTCCATTATATCATTATGCGTTAGTTTTTCAAGCTTTCTTTTGTCAAAAAACTTTAATTAACCTTGTCTTAGCAATATTTTAAACTTGCAATTATAGTAAAATTTTATAAACAAATCATTCTTTATTACTTAAATTTTTGATTTTATTTAACTAAAAGTATTTAAACTTTTATAGATTTATAAATTACTTTTTTAATCTGCCATTTTTTCTTTTCTGAACTTCCTGAAAACATTTTTTAATTTCATATATCAAAGAAAATATTTTCATTAAATAAACTCTAGCATAATATAATAAAATTTCACCAAAATAAAAAGGCGGTCAACCCGCCTAATATTAAATATCTGCCTTAACAACAAGAACAGACTTTTTAGAATGATTTATAACTTTATTTGAAACAGATCCAAGAAGCGTTCTTGAAAAAGCACCAAGACCTCTGTTTCCCATTATAATAAAATCAACATCTTTTTCATCTGCAAACTTACAAATTTGTTCTCCAGGATTTCCTGAAGTGTAAAAAGTTTCTACATTAAAAGGATATCCACTTAAATCTGTTTCCGCGTTATTTAAAATCATTTCTGCTCTTTCAACATTTGCCTTGTCTATTTCAAGTGTGAAATTAAAATTAGCAGGATATTGTTCAAACACAGATGTTTCTGGAGTAACCGTCAAGATTAAAAGATCGGCTTCTAATTTTTCTCCCATCTCTCTTGCTACGTCAATAGACTTTTTTGAACTTTTTGATCCATCAATTGGCACTAATATCTTCATCTTTACCTCCTGTATTTTTTTATTATACATTTCGACATAATTATTATACCCTAAAAAATAAACTTTTAAAATATTATAGTAATTCTTTATAAAGATAAATTGCCTTCATTTTAAAAAATACAAAAATTGTTGACAAATATCAAAATAAGATTTACTATCGAACATTCCCTTTGTGCTAATGAGCTTAATTGATATAACTCTTTTATTTAAAATTAGAAAGAGATATGAATTTAAAAATTTATACATCTATGTGTTCTTTAGCTTTTTATTTTATGTCTCAGTAATTCTTTTTAAGAAAATAAATCCTGCTATTGCTATGTTAATGATGCCAAAAACTATAATGTATGTCTTAATTGTAATTAAACTGTATAAAATAATCATTATAAAAGCGGCAAGGTTTCCCCTGCCGCCTTAATTAGACCTTAGTCCATCATAATTTAATTTTAAAAGTTTATTTTAAACTTATTTCCAAACACTTGAATCTCCAGATTTAGAAGCTTTGTGTCCATTAGAAGCATCTAGAATTTCATAATATGCCCAGTGGCTCTTAGATACATCTGTAAATTTCTTTAGTGAACTTTCATTTACATCTGAAAGAGAACTTGATTTAGTATTTCTGCCAAATACTGAATTAAGAATTGTTACAGCTTCTGCTCTTGTTAGTTTTTGATCTGGCTTGAAAGTGCCATCTTTATAACCACTCACAATTTTATTTCCATAAAGTTCATTTATTGCATCAGATGCCCAGTGACCCTTTACATCTTTGAAAGAACCAGTTCCTGGATAACCATCTTTAACAAATACAGAAATCATTTGTGCAAATTCTGCTCTCGTAATGGAATTATTTGGTTTAAATGTATTGTCAGAATATCCCTTTATAAATCCTTTGGATACTGCAAAATTAATTTCATCAGAATACCAAGCGTCATTTGCATCTTTAAAGTCTGTCTTAGAATTCTTTGGAACTTCTTTTCCATCATTTACAAGTGTTACAAACATTCTAACAGCTTCTGCTCTTGTAACTTCTTTTTCAGGTTTAAACGTTCCATCAGGAAATCCTGCAATATAGCCAACTTGTTTTTCTGCATCAGTATCTACTGATGTACCTTCAACTTTGTATTCAGCAGTCTTTGCAACCTTATCAGATTCTTTTGATTCAACTTTAATAGTTTCGCCAGCTTTTAGTTCTCTATTTAAAGTGACATTGTATATACCAGTGTCACCTGCAGTTGCACTACCAAGTTTAACCCCGTTTGAATCATAAATAGTTACATCTGCATTTGCCCCTGCATTACCTCTTACATATTTTGCTCCAGCACTAACTGTGTTTATAGTAGGAATAATTGAATATCCATTATTTGTGCTGTATTTGCTACCAT
The DNA here is from genome assembly GCF_900106515.1 of Peptoniphilus lacydonensis. Taxonomy (GTDB): domain Bacteria; phylum Bacillota; class Clostridia; order Tissierellales; family Peptoniphilaceae; genus Peptoniphilus_A; species Peptoniphilus_A lacydonensis. Next base: position 1,086,740 of record NZ_FNWF01000003.1, on the reverse strand, counting down.
ATACATAATATTCTAAACTTCTTGAAGTAGAAATAGAAGGGCTGTCCCATGTTACTCTGAAATATCCATCACTATCAGTTGTGTCGCTTCCAAGATAATCATCTCCGTCATATACATATACTCTCGTATTTGTATATCCTTTTAAATATCCCTTTGTTGAATATTTAGTTCTTGATATATCTGTTGGATAAACTCTTTTGTCATAATCATCTTTGTAATATCTGTCGAATCTATCATATCTGTAATTTCTGCCATTTGAATAGTATCCATCTAATTCATACTTATCTGATTCATAACCACTTTTTTCTGCCTTTAGATATCCATCATAATATCTTCTAGAACGTCTACTTCTAGATGGTCTATAATCTGTCCAATATTTTTTACCATTTCTATAATAATACCAACTATCACCATCTCTGTAATAACGGTATCCATTATAATAATAGTCATCGTCATCATCATATCCATAGTCATAACCTATATATATGTCAAAATATCCATCTTCATCTGTTGTAGTAGACTTTCCTGTCTTATCTCCATCATAATCATAAAGAGTAACTGTAGCTCCTTCGACAGCGTCGCCATCAGAAGTTACCTCTCCATAAAATCTTCCATTTCTTATGTGTCTTTCAGAAATAGAAAGCTCTCTTGAAACTGGTTCAGAAGATTCTTCTTTTTCCCATTTTGCAGTTAAAACTGTGTCAGTTGTAATAGCTCTATCAAAATCAAATTCGGTATCCCCATCATACCAACCTTTGAACTTATATCCTTCTTTTGTTGGTGCTGCTGGAGCTTTTGCAGTCTCCCCTTTTTTAATTGTTTTAACTGTTACTTCACTTTCTCTGCCTGAATCAAATGTTACTGTTACTTCTTCAGTATCTTGGACAGATGGATTTTCTTCTCCAGTTGCTGATTCTCTAGCTGATTCTCCTACTGTAGTTTTATCTGATGCTCCTTCCTTTTCGTCTGCAAAAACATTAAATGGCATTGCTGTTATCATTACCCCAGCAAGTGCTAGACTAAGTAATTTTTTATTGTTCATAAACTCTCCTCCTTATAATAAATTAATTTAAAATATTTTTCTCAGTACTATTATACCCAATAATAAAAAATTTTTTAGCATTTTACAAAAGTTTAGAAAATTTAATAATTCTGTAACATTACTTAGATAAATTTATAAAATTTTATTTCAAAAAAATAAAAAACAGGCAAAATTTACCTTAATAAAAAATTTGCCTGAAATATTTCATAAACAATTTATTTTAGTCGACCTTTTTTAATCAGCTTTTTTACCACACATTTACAAGTAACATTGATATATCATCTTTTTGAGTTCCTTCGTTAAATTCAATAAGCTCACTTTCTAAAATTTCTAAAATATCACTATTATTATTGGAAATAATTTCACGAACTCTATCATATCCAAAGACTTCCTTATCTGAATTTCTAGCTTCCACTACACCATCTGTCATAAATAAAAGATAATCGCCAGAAAAAAGTTTTATTTCATTTTCTTCATAATTAGGATTCGCAAAAAATCTCGAGATAGGATAACCTTCTGCTTCCAAACTTTTAAATTCTCTATCTCTTACTCTCATGGGCATTGGCAAATGACCTGCATTTGAAAATACAAATTTATCTTCTTTCCTATTATAAACACCATAAAAACAAGTAAAATAATTTTCTATTTCAAGTCTTAAACTTGTAAATCTTTCTGAAATTTCTTCAAGAGTTTTCTTTGGAGAAATAAGCGTACTGTCCTCAAGAGTTCTTATAACAGATTTTATAAACATGGTTACCATAGATGCCGCAAAGCCATGTCCCACTGAATCAGCTATATAAACCGCAATATTTTCGTTGTCAATTTCAAATACATCAAACATATCTCCACTTAAAATTGTAGAAGGATTGTAAACATAATTTATTTTTAAATTTTTTATAAATCCTTTTTTTGGGAGAACTGTCTGTTGAATTATAGATGCAGCAATAGTTTCACTTGTCATAAATCTATTTTTTTCGATTATTTCTTTTTGGAGTTTTCTCGCCATTGTGACATTTCTAAAGACCTCTACAACTCCCAAGATTTGCCCATGTTTATTTATTATTGGAGAGCATTTTACAGAAAAAATCATACTTCCAATATTCTCTTCTCTTTGAATGACTTCACCACTTAAAAGAGCACGTCTAGTTATTTCAGGATCAAAAAGATCCTCTCCAATTACACAAACTTTTTTGTCCCTGTCATAACCCAAAAGATCTTCCATAGCTTTATTTACAAAGATAACTTTTTCATTGTAATCAAGAACTCGGACTAAATCTGCAATTGCATTTAAAACTTGAAAATCAATTTTGTCATCTATCTTGTCTTCATTTAAATAATTTGTCAATGCGTCATCCTCTTTCACCATATTATTTACAGTATAGCAAATTGTTTTTAACTTAACAATTACTATCTTTTTGGTTTTGGACCATAGTATTGATAGTAATAAGTTTTCAGTCTTCCATTGTAGAGTTTTCTATTTCTGTCTGCTCTTCTCCCAAAATTTTTCTCAAAATTTTCATTTCCTGTGATTATATAAAAAGACCAAGTATCTAGACTTTTAGCAAGTTTCCCCAGTTCCCTATTTAATTCATCTACATCTTCTTTTCCAATTCTCTCTCCATAAGGAGGATTTGTTATTAGAACTCCATAATCATCAGGAAGATCCAAATCCCTTATGTCCTTTTGAAAAAAAGAGATATCTTCATCTAGTCCAAGTATCTCTGCATTTGTCCTTGCAATTTGGATTGCCTTATGAGATACATCTGATGCTAAAATTTCAAGCTTTTCGTCATATTTTATTTCGCCATAACATTTTTTCTTTTCCTCTTTAAAAATTTCTGGATTTAAAAACTTAAAATTTTCAAAATCAAAATCCCTCATAAGTCCAGGTGCAATGTTTTTTTCTATCATTGCAGCTTCTATGAGAATAGTGCCTGAACCACAGAATGGATCTGCAAGAACCCTATCTTTATTCCAAAAAGAAAGTTTTATAAGACTTGCCGCAATTGTTTCTGAAAGTGGTGCTTTATAATTTACCTCTCTATACCCTCTTTTGTGAAGCCCATTTCCTGATGTGTCCATTGTGATTTCTGCAATATCATTTAAAAGAGATACTTCTACCTTAACTCTAGGGCCACTTTTTTCAAACCAAGCAACTTTATACTTCATCTTTAATTTTTCTATAATTGCTTTTTCAGTAATTCTTTGACAGTCTGAAATAGAAAATAATTTCGACTTCCTACTTCTGCCCTGTATTATAAAATTGTCGCTTTCGCTTATATAATCCCACCATCTTATTTCAAAAACTTTATCAAAGAGTTCTTCAAAAGTTTCCGCCTTAAAAGAATCAATTAAAAGTAAAACTCTCTCTGCCGTTCTAAGTCTTAAATTTAAAATAGGAATATCCTCTAGCCCACAATTTATTTCAATCTTTCCATCGCTCACCTTTAAATTATCGTATCCAAGATCAATTAGTTCTCTCTTAGTAACTGCCTCCAGCCCAATATTTGTAGTTGCGATAAGTTTTATTTCTTTCATTTAACACCTCTTTCTTATTATACTAGAAATAAATTTCTTTGTCTTTCTTTTAAATATATGTGTTAATTTATTTAATTTAGGGTAATAATTTTATATAACAAAAATATTTACTTTGGGGGTAATAAAAATGAAATTAACTGAAACAGTACAAACTGCTGATTTTAAAACAGAAAAACACGTTCCTGTAATTCACGTAGAAAAAGAAGAAGGGCTTCTAAAAATCAAAACAATTGTTGGTGAAGAAATTGAACATCCAAACACTTTGGAACACCACATTGCATGGATTAAAGTATTCTTCAAACCTGAAGGAGAAAAATTCCCAACAGAAGTCGGTTCTTATGAATTTAATGCTCATGGCGAAGGCGAAATCGAAACTGTTCCTTGTGTAGAAACTGCTGTTAAAACTGACAAGGGTGGAGAAGTTTACGCACTAAGTTATTGTAATATTCATGGATTATGGGAAAACTCAGTAGAAGCTTAATAAATTCAAAATTTTTATAAACTTTTAAAAAAGGACGAGGTTTTTATTCCCCGTCCCTATTTTTACATATTTTATCTAAATTAAATTATAAAGAAGCTTTATAAATTTCTAAAATGTCTTCTTTTTTAAGTTCTACAACACCTTTTATTGAGCCACCAGCGTGCTTTGCTGCTCTATCTGCCATCTCTTCTAACTTTTCATCGTCTATTCCCACTTCTCCAAGTGTCATTGGAATCATCATATCTTGTTCAAAGAACATATGAAGTGCAGAGATTGCTCTTTTTGCATCGTTAAATTTATTTTCTGTTTCCTTTATTCCAAATACATTTATTCCAAAAGCTCTAATCATATCAACTGTTTCATCGCTTAATATGTGATTTAAAAATCTTGGAGTTAAAATTGCAAGTCCAATTCCATGAGTTATATCATAAAATGCAGAAAGTTCGTGTTCCATTGGGTGAACTGACCAAGGTGTTTCCTTTCCTGTTGAAAGAAGCCCATTAATTGCCCAAGTTGATGCCCACATAATATTTGCCCTCGCATCATAATTTTCTGGCTCTTCCATGGCAATTGGTCCATAGTGTATGCAAGTTTTTAAAATTCCCTCAGAAAGTTTATTTTGCATATATGCTCCATCATCTAGTGTAAAATAATTTTCCATAGTGTGACTCATTATGTCTGCAACACCTGCCGCAGTATGTTTTGCATTTACTGAATAAGTTACTTCTGGATTTAGTATGGAAAATTTTGGAAGAGTATATTCTGAGCCAAAAGCAAGTTTTTGCGTAGTTTCTGGATTTGTTATTACTCCACCTTTGTCCATTTCTGAGCCTGTGGCTGCAAGTGTCAATATTGTTCCTATTGGAAGTGCTTTATTTATCTTTTCTTTTCTAATTACAATATCCCATGGATCGCCATCAATAAATACTGCACCAGCAACAAGTTTTGATAAATCTATTACAGATCCACCACCAACTGCAAGGATAAAGTCAAGCTTATTTTCTTTTACAATTTTTACACCTTCTCTTGCAGATTCAACTCTTGGATTTGGCTCAATGCCTGAAAGTTCCTTATAAAAAATATTATTTTCTTTAAATATTTTTATTATTTCATCATAAAGTCCATTCCTTTTTATTGAACCTCCCCCATAGGCAAGCAAAACTCTACTGCCATATTTTTTTATCTCACTTGCCAAATTTTTCATTTGATCTTTTCCAAAAAGTATCTTTGTGTCTACATTAAAAATAAAATCCTTCATAATTCCTCCTAATCCTTAAATTGTGAATTGTAAAGCTCTGCATAGATTCCATTCTTTGCAATTAACTCTTTATGAGTTCCTTTTTCTACAATATCTCCCTTATCTAAGACCAAAATCATATCAGAATTAACAATAGTAGAAAGTCTGTGTGCAATTACAAAATTTGTCCTCTCATTAAGCAAATTCTTCATGGCCTTTTGTATAAGAGATTCTGTTCTAGTATCAACAGATGATGTAGCTTCATCTAATATTAAAATTTCCGGATCAGAAATCAGTGCTCTTGCAATTGTAAGAAGCTGTCTTTGACCTTTAGAAATATTAGATGCATCTTCATTTAAAATTGTATCGTACCCATCTGGAAACTTTTCTATAAAAGAGTGGCAATAGGCTTTTTTCGCCGCGTCAATTACTTCCTCCTTAGTTGCATCCTCACGACCATACAAAATATTTTCATAAATTGTTCCTCTAAATAGCCAAGAATCTTGAAGTACCATACCAAAAAGAGAACGCAAATTTCTTCTTGATACATCTTTTATGTCTACATCATTTATCTTTATAGAACCTCTATCAATATCATAAAACCTCATGAGTAGATTTACAATAGTTGTCTTTCCTGCACCAGTAGATCCAACTATGGCAACAGTTTTGTTTTTTTCAACTTCCAAGTTTAAATTATTTATAACAGAATTTACTTTGTCATAAGAAAAATAAACATTTTTAAACTCTATTTTCTCAACTGGTTTTCTAATTTCAGTTCTTACTATTTCTTCTTCTGGCTCTTGATCTAAAAATTCAAAAATTCTTTCTGCTGAAGCAATTGATGCTTGAAAAATAGAAGCCATTTCCGCAAGTTGCTCTATGGGATTTGCAAGCTTTCTCACATACTGAATCACCGCTTGAATGTCACCTACAAATAATTTACCCGATAATACCAAAAATCCACCAACAATTGATAACATTACATAGCCTAGGTTAGAAATAAAAGTCATAATTGGAAGCATAATCCCTGTCATAAAGGATGCTTTATAGCTAACTTCATATAAATTTTCATTAATTTCTAAAAATTCATCTTCCGCTCTTTTTTCATAATTAAACGCCTTTATAAGTTCGGACCCAGAAAAATTTTCTTCAACAAAGCCTACCATTGAACCTATTCCCTTTGACTTCTTTCTAAAATAACCTTGAGATTTTTTTGATATAAACTTTGTAGAAAAATAGGTCATGGGAAGTGTAAATAAAAATACCAAAGTTAGTATTTTAGAAATTCTTATCATCACTGTAAGTATTCCCACAATTAATACCACAGAAGACAAAAGAGATGAAATTGTCTGCTGCAAATTCTTGCCAAGAGTTTCAACATCGTTAGTCATCCTAGATAATAGATCCCCTGTTTTATTTTTATCAAAAAAAGCCGTTGGAATATACTTTACCTTCTCTGACATTTCTCTTCTTATTCTTTCAATTAAATCTTGTGTAATATCAACAAGAATCCTGCCCCTAAAAAATTCGAAAGCTCCTTGAATAAAATATAAGCACCCCAAAATTATACAAATTCTTATAACATAATCAAAATCAACGCCAATGTTATTTTTTAAATTTTCAAAAATTCTCGTAGTTATATTTCCCATTAATCTTGGAGAAATAATTTCAAATATAGAAGTCCCTATTGTCAAGAAAACTGCAACAAGAAGAAATAACTTGTAACTTTTTAAATATCCAAATATCCTAGAAAGCGTACTATTTTTCTTATTCATAATCTTGCCCCTGACTTATCGCAATCTCTCTATAAATTTTATTGTTCTTCATAAGATAATTGTGATCCCCATAGCCTGCAACTTCTCCATCTTCTAACACAAGAATTTTATCAGCATTCAAAATTGTAGCAACTCTTTGTGCAACAACTATAACAATTTTATTTTTCAAATCTTCTCTTAAAACTTGTCTAAGTTCATAGTCAGTTTTGTAATCTAAGGCAGAAAAAGAATCATCAAAAAGATAAACTGATGCATCCCTTGTAAGTGCCCTTGCAATTGCAAGACGCTGTCTTTGACCACCAGATAGATTCTTTCCACCCCGAGAAACTTTTTTATCTAATGGATCATCTCCCAAAAAATCCATTGCTTTTGCTTTCAAAAGGGATTCTTTCATGAGATCTTTCTCTGATTTTTCATTGGCATAAGATAAATTTTCAGAAACAGTTTTTGAAAAGAAAAAATTTTCCTGTGGCACATAGGAAATTTTATCTCTCACATCATAATTATTTAAGTCCTTAATATCTATTCCATTGATAAAAAGTTCTTTATCCCCTGGCTCATAAAATTGTAAAATAAGCCTTAATAACGTAGACTTACCCGAACCAGTACCTCCAATTATCCCAAGAGTTTCACCGCTTTTGACTTCAAAATTTATATCTTTTAAAGAATTTAAACTTGCATCTGGATATGCAAAAGAAAGATTTTTTGTCCTAATCTCATAAATTCCACCTTCTAGCTTTTTATCTCCACCAGTTCTTGTAGAATCATATTCCAAGACTTCATTTATCCTATTCATAGACGCAACAGTCCTAGGCACCATTGAAAGAAGAAAACTCATCATAATCATTGCAGTAAGAACTTGAGTAATGTACTGAATATATGCCATGAGCTCTCCAACTCCCATTTCTCTAATATCAATTAACTTTGCACCAAAAAACATAATAGCAACAATAGCAAGATTTAAAATAATAGCAAGAAGCGGTCTCACATTTACCATCAACTTATTTACTTTAGTAGCCATGTCTTTGTAATCTCTATTAGCATTTTCAAAAATTTTTTCTTCATGTTCCTCTTTCGAAAATGCTCTTATAACACGAAGTCCTGTAATCCTTCTTCTAAAAAGCTCATTTAAATTATCTAGTCTTTTTTGCAAAATTGGAAAATAAGGTAATCCCCTTTTTATAACAATGTAAAGACCAATAGCAATAAAGGGAATAGTTATGGGAAAAACAACAGAAAGTTTTAAATTAGTAGAAAGAGCCATAATAAGACCACCAACAAACATAAGCGGACCTCTCACAAGAGGCCTAAGTCCCATTAAAACCATTTGTTCCACTTGATTCACATCGTCTGTGGTCCTAGTAATTAAAGAAGAAATAGAAAAGTGTTCAACATCATCAAAACTGAAGTAATTAATTTTTCTAAATAATTTGTATCTAAGATCTCTTGAAAATGCCATTGTAGTCTTCGAAGAATGATATGCTGCAGAAGCTCTACATATAACTGTTAAAATAACTACTAAAATCATTAACGCACCAATTTTCAAAATATAATTGGTATCTCCATAAGCCACACCCTTATCAATAACAAGACTCATAAGTTTTGGCAGAAATAACTCTCCAAGAGCATTGCCAAAAGTAAGAAGTATGACAACAAAAATTCTAATTTTATATTTATTAAGTCCTTTATATATGCTCATAAATCCTCCGTAGTTTATTCTAACATATAGAGTTTTTAAAAGAAAATTTACTGGTTGAAATAGTTTCTATAATATCTATTGATTGATAAAAAAAACATCCCTTAATAGAATATTGTAGAACCAAAAAAATAAGAGCAAGTCTAAACCTGCTCCTATTTGTATTACTTTTAAATTTTTAATCTTAAAGAATTAGTCAATAATTTTAGATACAACACCAGATGCTACTGTTCTACCACCTTCACGAATGGCAAATCTTAGTCCTTCGTCCATTGCGATTGGTGTGATTAGTGTTACTGTGAACGTTGAGTTATCTCCTGGCATTACCATTTCTACGCCTTCTGCTAATTGGATATCTCCTGTTACGTCTGTTGTTCTGAAGTAGAATTGTGGTCTGTATCCGTTGAAGAATGGTGTGTGTCTTCCTCCTTCTTCTTTTGTCAATACATATACTTCTGCTTCAAATTTTGTGTGTGGGTGTATTGTTCCTGGTGCTGCTAGTACTTGTCCTCTTTGGATTTCTTCTCTTTGTACTCCTCTTAGTAGGGCTCCTATGTTGTCTCCTGCTTCTGCTTGGTCAAGTTGTTTTCTGAACATTTCTACTCCAGTTACTACTACTTGTCTTTTTTCGTCTGTTAGACCTACTACTTCTACTGTGTCCCCTACTTTTACTACTCCTTGTTCTACTCTTCCTGTTGCTACTGTTCCTCTTCCTGTGATTGAGAAGATGTCTTCTATTGGCATTAGGAATGGGTTATCTGTATCTCTTGTTGGTGTTGGAATGTATGCGTCTACTTCTTCCATTAGTTTTGCTACTTTATCTCCCCATTCTCCGTCTGGATCGTCTAGGGCTTTTAGTGCACTTCCTACTACGATTGGTGTGTTATCTCCGTCAAAGTCGTATTCTGATAGTAAATCTCTTACTTCCATTTCTACTAATTCGATTAGTTCTGGATCATCTACTTGGTCTTCTTTGTTTAGGAATACACAAATTTTTGGAACGCCTACTTGTCTTGCTAATAGTATGTGTTCTCTTGTTTGTGGCATTGGTCCGTCTGCTGCTGATACTACTAGGATTGCTCCGTCCATTTGTGCTGCTCCTGTAATCATATTCTTTACATAGTCAGCGTGTCCTGGGCAGTCTACGTGTGCGTAGTGTCTGTTTTCTGTTTCGTATTCTACGTGAGATGTTGAGATTGTGATTCCTCTTTCTCTTTCTTCTGGAGCCTTGTCTATGTGTGCGTAGTCTACGAATTCTCCGCCGCCGTATCTCTTGTTCATTACTAGTGTAATTGCTGCTGTTAATGTTGTCTTGCCGTGGTCAACGTGACCTATTGTTCCAATGTTTACATGTGGTTTATTTCTTTCAAATTTTGCTTTAGCCATTATATTTCCTCCTAGGATTATTTAAATTAAATTCATAATACATCAAAATCAAAAAATTTTCAACATTTAAGCCATCTAAGGCTCAAATAAATTCCAACTTTTTCTTCACAAAGGTGTTCATAAAATAAATTACAAAAAGCACTGATGCAAACTCTGCAATTACATATCCCCACCAAATTTCATTTACAGTAAAATATTTTATTGCAATATAAGCTACTGGAAGTAAAACTATAATTTGCCTTAGAATTGAATCAAAAAGTGCCAAAATTCCATTTCCTAAAGCTTGAAACACGCTTGTACCTACTATTGATATTCCTGCAAAGATGTATGAAAGAGCACAAATTTTAAGCATTGGTACTCCAATTTCTAACATCTTATCTGATGCGGAAAATATTGATAGAAGTTCTTCTGGAAAAAACATTACAATTCCCGAAACAACCAACATCATCACAGTCACACTTATAAAGGCAAGCTTTATCGTTTTTAAAATTCTATCTTTTTTCTTTGCCCCATAATTATATGCAATTATAGGAACAACTCCATTATTTAGCCCAAATATTGGCATAAATACAAAAGACTGAATTTTAAAATACGCACCTAGAGCAGCAATAGCCGATGTAGAGATTCCTGATAGCATCTTATTTAATATATAAATAGTAAAAGATTGAATGATTATAGTTATCATAGAAGGAACTCCGACTCTATAAATTTCCTTTATAATTTTGGGATCATATACAGGTTTTTTAATTTCAATTTCTTTATTAAATTTATATTCAAAAATAGATCCACAAATTGCACCAATTATTTGTCCAATTACAGTTGCAATCGCGGCACCCTTAACACCCATGGCAGGAAGTCCAAAATACCCAAAAATAAAAATAGGATCTAAAATTATATTTAGTATAGCTCCAATAAGTTGCGTCAACATTGTAAAAATAGTTCTTCCAGTAGATTGAAGAGCTCTTTCAAGAAAAATCTGTATAAATACTCCCATAGAAAGTCCCATTACAATCTGCAAATATTCTATTCCATAACTAATTATTTCTACGTTATCCGTCTGTGCAGATAAAAAAGGTCGTGGCAAAAATCTCGAGAGTATAAGTAAAATAATTCCATACATTATAGCAAGAAAAAAACCTACTTCCGCTGTGTTATTAGACTTTTCATAATTTTTTTCACCTAAATATCTAGATAAAAGAGAATTCATGCCAACTCCCGTCCCAACTCCAATTCCTATCATTATATTTTGAATTGGAAAGGCAATTGAAATCGCCGTAAATGCCTCCTCATTAATTTTTCCTATGTAGTATGAGTCCACCAAGTTATACATTGACTGTATAAACATAGAAATTACAATAGGAAAAGATACTTGAAATAAAAGCTTTGGAATGGACATAGTCCCTAATTTGTTTTCATTATTCTCCACTTAATCACCTCTTAACTTTTAAATTTATATAAAAATATAGAATTTTTTAAATTCCAAATTAAATTTTATCACATAATCAAAAATGAAGCTAAAAACTTTTTAGCTCCATAAATATAAAGTATTTAATTTTTTAATATATACGTTTCAAATCTTAACCTACCAATTAATTTTGTCCAAAAACTTTAGAATAAAACAAGGTGTCCCAAATCGACATCTTATAAGTATATAATTTATCATCAGATTCCTCTAAAGGATAGAACATAGCCATAATTCGAAAACCTTCGTTTGTATGTACACTATATAAATTAGGATTCTCTATCAAAATCTTTTTATTCAATTCTGTGTTTATAAATGATACACTTCCATCTATTATTTGGCAATTGTTCTCTTTCATATAAAATATTACTAAACTAACAGGTATACTCTTTTTAGAATTAATATCTTCTATAAATTTCTCAAAATAGGGTGAGTTTCTTAACTCTTTTTCTATATCAATATAAATATATGTTTTTTTATATTCATTCTCACTAAAATATCTTTCAAGTTCAGAAAACTTATAATCTAACAATGATAAGTTTTCTATATCTTTTGAGTCAAAATGTTTTATTTCTTCATATATATTTTTTATATATACTGGCTCTATTACTTCATCTAATTTTTCTACATTATTTTTAATCGTAAATCTCTTATGCTTTATAATATCAATTATATCATTTTTAGTTTCCACAAAAATCAAAATATAATCATTTAACCTCAAGTCTTTATTTTCCGTTCTTAAAACAACATCAACCGACTTCTCCTTTGTTTTTGGGAATTTTATTTTCTGTAAACTAGAGCTTTTCATGCTATTAAAGGAAAAATCCACATTTTTAAAGTTATTAATTAGTACTGTATTGAATAATAAATCTTGAGTAGTAGAAAAACTAATATTTAATTTAATTTCATTATCAGCCATATTTTGTTTATCAGTATAACTTATCCTCTTAAATTTTTTTGTAATTAAAGGAATTAATTCTTTTCTTATTTCTGAAGTATTTTTTACCACCTCATTCTATAATTTTCAAATATATATGTTAAAATAAAATTGACGAGGTGATTTTATGAAACTATTAATTACAAGCAATATTCCAGAAGATATTTATAATGAACTAAATAAGAATTTTGATATAACTTATCACAATTCAAATATTCCTCTTACTAGGGAAGAAATAATTGAGAAAATTAAGGGTAAAGATGCTCTTTTATGTCCTCTATCTGATAAAATCGATAAAGATGTAATTGATGCATCAGATAATTTGAAAATAATTGCAAACTACGGAGCTGGTTTTGATAATATTGACATAAATTATGCAAGAGAAAAAGGAATTGTTGTTACAAATGCACCTGCTCCTGCATCTGCTATTTCTACTGCAGAGCTTACTTTTGGACTAATGCTTGCTTCTGCAAGACGTATTGTATCTGGCGATAAGGTTACAAGAGAAGGAAAGTTTTACGGCTGGCGTCCAACTTTTTATCTTGGAAGTGAACTTAAAGATAAAACTCTTGGCATAATTGGTCTTGGAAATATTGGAAAAAATCTTGCAAAAAGAGCAAAGGCTTTTGAAATGAATGTAATTTATTATTCTCGCACTAGAAAAGAAGATTTTGAAAAAGAATTTGTTCTTAAATACATGGAAAAAGATGATGTAATAAAAAATTCTGACTTCTTAAGTTTACACACTGCTTTTGTGCCTGAACTTCGCCACATGATTTCCAAAAAAGAACTTGAAATGATGAAAAAAAGTGCTATATTAATAAATGCGTCCAGAGGTCCAATTGTTGACGAAGATGCCCTTGCTGATGCACTAATAGAAAATAAAATCGCAGGTGCCGCTCTTGATGTATATGAAAAAGAACCAAAAGTTAATGAAAAACTCTTGGCCCTCGACAATGTAATTCTTGCACCCCATCTGGGCAATGCAACTTTTGAAGCAAGGCTTGAGATGGGCAAAAATGCAAAGGACAATTTGATTGATTTTAAAAATGGAAAAACTCCAAAGAACAAAGTAAATTGAGGTGTAAAATGATAAATTATTACAGCCCACAAGAAATGGGAATATGGTCAGGTAGAATTGATGATGAAAATGACTATGAAAGTTTTAGATGGCATCAATGGGTTAAAGGTCTTGATTTAAACGATGAAGATCTAACTCCTTTTGATGGAAAGCTTGCCTTTGGCATCTTAGGGTTTGAATCAGACCAAGGAATTGAACTTAATAAAGGTAGATTTGGTGCAGCTGCGGGTCCTTCTGCTATAAGAAAAGAACTTTCAAAACTTCCATGTCAATTCTCAAAAGAAGTAAAAATCTTTGACTGTGGAAATGTCACAAGTAAATATACAACTCTTGAGGCAAGTCAAGACGAGCTTGCAAAAGCTGTAAAAAAAATTTTAGATTTAAATTTATTTCCAATTGTTCTTGGAGGAGGTCACGAAACTGCCTTTGGTCACTACAAAGGACTTTCAACCTTTCTAGACGACAAAGAAGATAACAAACTTGGAATATTAAACTTTGATGCGCACTTTGATTTAAGACCTTATGAAAAGGGAACTGGAACAAGTGGAACAATGTTTAGACAAATTTCAGACTATACTCGTGAAAAGGGAACGGAATATGCCTACTATGTAATGGGGATTCAAAAACACTCTAACACACTTGCACTTTTTAGAACTGCTGATGAACTTGGCGTGAACTATGTCCTTGGCAAAGATATGATTAGCGAAAACTTTTTTGACATTGTAAATAATCTCGATGAGTATATAAAAAAGGAAGACTACCTTTATATTACAATCTGCATGGACTGTTTTACATCTAGTTTTGCACCAGGAGTTTCTGCACCACAACCACTTGGTGTCGATCCAGAAAAAGTAATTTTGCTTTTAAAACACATTTTTTCAACAGGAAAGCCAATGAGTTTTGACATTGCAGAAGTTTCTCCAAGGTTTGACCACGATTCTGTAACTGCAAATCTAGCATCTATTTTGGTTTATACAGTTATATCTACTCTAGCCCAATATACACTTGGCGATGAAAACAAAAAATATATCCCTCAATAAATTTCTACAAGTAAATTTTAAACATTATAAAGATCTTAAGAGAATAAAATCTTTGTGGATGTTTTATAAAGTAAAAAAGAAGCACCTACTTTGATGCTTCTTAATTTTTTACTTTTACAAATCTTACATTTTTGAAAACATTTGGTCAGACCACCATTCATCTTTATAAATTTCATACTGACCTGTTACTTGTTCTAATTGAAAATTTTCCCAATATTCAAGTTCGTCATATAGTTTTCTTGCATTTTCATCTTTTGTATTTTCTTTTGCTTTATTATAAAAAGCTATCGATTGATTTTTTATGTCCTTTGCAATTGAAAATACATTTAGTGCTAATCTTGCCTTTTCTGGATCAACTTTGCCCCAATCGTAATCTTCTCTTTTTGTGAATTTTGCTTTGACTTTATCTGCAAAAGATGTATTGTCCTTTGATTTTATATTTTCCTTTAGACCCTTTAGATAAGATATGTGCTCTTCTGATTGTTGTGAAAGTGATGCAAAAATTTCTCCTGCATCGTCGCCATTTAACATTTCAGCAGCTTTATCACAGAATTTAATTGATTCTTCTTCTACAAAAAGGGCTTCATCTACAATTGTCACTTCATTTTCAAAGATTTTTTCATCATCTTCTTCAGAATATTTTTTAATTGTCTTTAAGTATTCAATATTTTCTAAATCAGTTCCACTAAGTTCAATATTTGCAGCACTTTGTCTTGAATAATTACTTGTGACTTCGGCATTAGTTTTTTCTGGCATTATTTGACAAATTCCACCTACACAACCTGCTTCTTTTATTGCATCTTGTCCAGTTGCAATTGCTCTTTCATTTATAGGAAGAAGTTTTTTCTTTGCATCTCCATAAACTTTGGTAAAAGCTTTTATTACCGATTCTGTTTTTACAGTGTTTGTAACTTGTAAAAATGCTCCAAGCATTACCATATTTGCAACTTTTGCATTTCCAAGTTCTATTGCAAGGTCATTTACTGGTATAGAAAATACATTTATGTCATCTCTTTTTGGAAAAGATTTTATAAGTGATGAATTTAAAAATAAATTTCCTCCTGGTGCAACAAACTCTTCAAATTTTTCTAGTGATGGTTCGTTCATTACGATTACATCTGTTGCTTGTGAAATAACGGGAGATCCAACTGGTTCATCTGAAACTACAACAGAACAATTTGCTGATCCTCCACGCATTTCTGGTCCATAACTTGGAAGCCATGATACAAATTTGTTTTCAAGCATCCCTGAATAAGTTATAAGTTGCCCCATTGCCATAATACCTTGTCCACCAAATCCAGCGGCAATAATATCTCTTGTAGCCATTAGTCTTCCCTCCTAAAATTTCCTAGTGGATAGTATGGAATCATATTATCTCTTAACCATGCAAGCGCATCTGCTGGAGGTAGTCCCCAGTTCGTTGGACAAGATGACAATACTTCTACTATTCCAAAGCCTTTACCTTCAAGTTGATGCTTGAAACATTCTTTTATTGCTTTTTTTGCTTTTCTAATATTTGCTGGAGTGTCAACTGAAACTCTTTCAACAAATTTTGCTCCGTCAATTGTAGCAAGCATTTCAGAAACTTTTAGTGGCTTTCCGCACCAATTTTCATCTCTACCATAAGGAGAAGTAGTTGTAACTTGCCCAACTAATGTTGTTGGCGCCATTTGTCCACCAGTCATTCCATAAATTGCATTGTTTACAAAAATTGTTGAAATATTTTCTCCTCTATGTGCTGCTTGTACAATTTCTGCGGTACCAATTGATGCCAAATCACCATCCCCTTGATAAGTAAACACAAGATTATTTGGATGCACTCTTTTTATTCCAGTTGCAACTGCTGGTGCTCTTCCATGTGCTGCTTCATGCATGTCACAATTAAAATATTTATATGCAAGAACTGCACATCCTACTGGTGCAACTCCAATTGCATCATCTAAAACTCCAAGTTCAACTAGTGATTCTGCCACAAGTTTATGAATTACTCCATGGGTACATCCTGGACAGTAATGTGTTTCATTTCTAGTCAAACCTTCTGAATATTTATATAAAACTTTTTCATTAGTTTTTTCCATTATTTAAGACCTCCTAAAACATTAAGAGCAGCTTCTTTTATTTCTTCTACATTTGGAATAACTCCACCTTGTCTTCCAAAGAAGTGAACATTTTGTCTTCCTTCAACTGCAATTTTAACATCATCAGTCATTTGTCCTTGATTCATTTCACAAACTAATATGTCTTTACAATTTGGATTAATATCTTTAAAAGCATCATAAGGATATGGCCAACAAGTTATTGGACGAATAAGACCAACTTTATACCCTTCTTCTCTCAAATGTTCTATTGCACTCTTTGCAATTCTAGCAGTAGTTCCATAGGCACTTATAACAAGATCTGCATCTTCTATACCATAAGCTTCTACTCTAATTTCATTTTCTGTAATTTCTCTATATTTTTCTATTAAATGTTCGTTGTGTTCTTCAAGTTCATCGGCAGAAAGATAAATTGAATTTATAATATTTCTTTCTCCATTATTTTTGCCCTTCCCTCTTGTTGCCCAAGTTTTTTCTGGGAGAATCATTTTTTCTTGCATTCCAAATTCAACTGGCTCCATCATTTGTCCTAGAACACCATCACTCATTATTACGACAGGATTTCTATACTTGTCCGCCAAATCAAAACCAAGTTCTATTAAATTTACAAGTTCTTGAACTGAAGAAGGTGCCAAAGTTATAGTTCTATAATCTCCATTACCTCCACCCCTTGTTGATTGGAAATAATCTGTTTGAGAAGGCTGAATTGATCCAAGTCCTGGACCCCCTCTCATCATATTTACAATTACACAAGGAAGTTCAGCTCCCGCCATGTAAGAAATACCTTCTTGCATAAGCGAAACTCCTGGAGATGAAGAAGAAGTCATAACTCTTGCTCCTGCTCCGGCTGCTCCGTAAAGCATATTTATAGCTGCAACTTCTGATTCAGCTTGCAAAAAACATCCATCAACCTTTGGAAGTTCCCTTGATAAATATTCAGGAATTTCAGATTGCGGAGTAATAGGATATCCGAAAAAATATTTACATCCAGCTTCTATTGCTGCTGCACCAACTGCTTCGTTTCCCTTCATAAGTACTTTTGTCATGTAAACACCCCTTAAGAAATTTTATAAACTGTTATTATTGAATCTGGACAAGTTATTGCACAATTTTGACAAGCTATACAATCTTCTGGTCTTTTTGCCATTGCTGGTGCATATCCCTTTGCATTAATAGTTTCTCTATCAAGTTCAATAACATCCTTTGGACACACTGTTACGCATAGTCCACAACCTTTACATCTGTCTTTTTCAAATTCAACTCTGCCATTAGCCATAATTTACCTCCTATAACATCCAATCTTCTCTAAAAAATAAATCTATTGGAAAAACTTCTGCTTCTAAATTTAAATCTCTAACTTCCTTTTCTATACTTTTAAGGCATACTGCATATACATAAGGAAGATTTAATTTTTTTGAAACTTCTCTTGCAAGTTCATCGCCATATAAAATGTCATCTACTGTAGTTTCCTTTAAAAAATGTGTGGTATTAATTATTCCAGTGACTTTTGTCTGTGAATGACCTTCTACTTGTCCAATAAAATCTCTTACAGACTCAAAATCTTTTGTTTCAGGTCTATTTCTATTTATTACAAAATAATGATCATACCCTTCTCTTTTCAAAATATCTCTATACCTTCCAAGAGAAAGCGAACCCTTAGGATTTCCTCCAACATC
Organism: Peptoniphilus lacydonensis; assembly: GCF_900106515.1. Taxonomy (GTDB): domain Bacteria; phylum Bacillota; class Clostridia; order Tissierellales; family Peptoniphilaceae; genus Peptoniphilus_A; species Peptoniphilus_A lacydonensis. The sequence goes on along the minus strand of NZ_FNWF01000003.1, from coordinate 1,068,293 downwards.
TAAAACGGCTCTATAATCTTTATTTTCTAAAGGTTTTAAAATTGCAGCATCAACTGCTGGGATATCTAGAGAATTCTTTTCTCTCATATTAGATGAAAATGATTCCACACCTCTTTCAGCTAAAAAATCCATTTTTTCTCTAATCCTGAAATATGTATTTATAATATCCAAGTCAACTGCTGCAACTTTTTCAAAATATTTTTTCAAATAGAGGCAGTAATTAATCGCAAATTCTGTCTTTCCGCTTCCAAAATGTCCTGTAATTATTTTTATTCTATTTCCATTTTCTACTTCTTTATACATCTTCCCCTCCAATCAAAAATATCAAATATATTATACATCAACTAAAATAATTTGAAAACAATTGCAGCTTATATTTTTATTTATTATGGAAATTTATTTAATTTTTTGTCTAAACTTAGACTTTCTAAGGCTCTTTATTAGAGAATTTTATTTTTCAAAACTAACTTAAAATATTTTAAAAATAAAATTTGACTAATGAAACAAAAAGATATATTATTAGCAGTAGAGTGCTTCGAGTGCTAATGAGAAAGGTGATAATACTATGAAAAATAAAAAATACAATGCACAAACAGAAAGGTTAATGGATTTAATGATAAATTCCATTTACACAAATAAAGAAATATTTTTGAGAGAGTTAATTTCAAATGCGAGTGATGCAATGGACAAAATGTATTACATTGCACTCAATGACAAAAATGTAAAATTTAATCACGAAGACTATTTTATAAGAATCACTCCTGATAAAGAAAATAGAACTTTAACAATTGAAGATAATGGTATTGGAATGAGCGAAGACGAACTCGTAGAAAATTTGGGTACAATTGCAAAATCCGGTTCTTTAGATTTTAAAAAATTAAATGAAAAAGAAGATAATCACGAAATCATTGGACAATTTGGGGTAGGCTTCTACTCTGCATTTATGGTTGCCGATGAAATTTCTGTTTTATCTAAATCTTATAAAGATGATATAGCTCATCTATTTAAGTCCCAGGGTGCAGAAGGTTATTCAATAGAAGATGCAAAAAAAGATTCTCATGGAACAATTATAACTCTTCACTTAAAAGAAAATAATGAAGATGAGAACTATGATAAATACCTTGATGAATATGAAATAAGAGATCTTGTGAGCCACTACTCCAACTACATCAGCTACCCAATTAAAATGGAAGTTGAAAAGAAAAAACCAAGCGATGATTCCACTGAAGAAGATCCAAAATTTGAATCTTATAGAGAAGACGATGTGCTAAATTCTTCTGTCCCAATGTGGAGAAAAAATAAAAATGAACTCACAGAAGAAGACTACAACAACTTCTTTAGACAAAGACATTTTGGTTTTGAAGATCCTCTTGCACACATCCATGTGAGCGTTGAAGGCGCAATTTCCTTTAAATCAATTTTATACATTCCATCAAGAAGACCTTTTGACTTCTTTAATCCAGATAGAAAGGGCGGACTTGAACTTTATTCCAATGGAGTTTTGATTATGGAAAAATGTGAAGACCTTCTTCCAGATTACTTGAGCTTCGTAAAGGGTGTAGTTGACTCAGAAGACATTTCCCTTAACATCTCACGTGAAATGCTACAAAAAACTCGTGAATTGCAATTAATTAAGAAAAATATAGAAAAGAAAATCCTTGATGAACTTGCAAAAATCCTTAAAAATGACAGGGAAAAATACAGAGAATTCTTTAAAAACTTTGGAGTTAGCCTAAAGTCAGGCGCTTATGAAAATTATGGTGCTGACAAAGATAAATTAAAAGACCTATTTATTTTTGCTACAACAAAAAGAGAAGATGCAACTTTCAATGAATACAGAAAAGAAATGAAGCCAGACCAAGACTTTATCTACTATGCAAATGGATCCTCAATCGAAGCTATTAAGGACCTACCACAAATCAAGCACTTTATTGATAAGGACATAGAAGTTCTTGCCCTAACAGACCCAATTGACGAATTTGTCATTAAGATGTTAGAAGAATATGACGACAAGAAGTTTAAGTCAATTTCTGAAACAGAAGATGTAAAAGAAGAAGACGAAAAAACTCTTAAAGACTATGTGAAGAAGATGAAGGAAATCTTGGAAGGAGAAGTCTCATCAATTAGAGAAAATCCAAATCTAAAAGATGATGCAGCCTACCTTTCAAGCAAGGGGGAAATCTCCATTGAAATGGAAAAAACTCTTAAAAACATGCCAAACAACCAGGGCTTCAAGGCAGACAAGGTTCTAGAAGTAAATCCAAACCACCCTGCCCTTAAGAAGCTAAAGGAAATGGACCAAGCTTCAGAAGAATTCAAGACTTACACAAAACTCTTATACGACGGAGCAAGACTTGTTGCAGGTCTAGACATAGAAGACCCAATTGCTTATGCAAGAAATGTTTCAAAGTTAATGTAAAAAGATTTTATACAAATAATTAAGAATTTAAGACAAATTAAGGCTCTTTTCATTCTGAGAAGAGCCTTTTTATCGTAAATTTTAATTTTAAAAAAAGCTGATGTGCAAGATAGGTAAATCTATTCTACACATCAACTTTTTTATTAAAATATATTTTTCAATATTTTTTCAAAAGTGCCTAATTCTTGTTCTGATTTTCCTAAAGTACATTTTTTCTGCCTACCTTTTATTAACATAGTCTATTTCTTAACTAGTGATTTCTAACAAAAAGTAAAACTAATAACAAAACCACCATATTTACATGTTTTAATGCGTTTTTTTAATTTTATATAATAGTTTATAAATTAATATGCTCTAGCAAATGAACTCGGATCAATCGCTGACTTAATAGCTATTGGAATATGCAGCATTAAGTTTCCCTTAAAAATATATTCATTAGAATATACATCTACAAATGTATTCGCTCCAATTGCAACAAATGGGGAATTGGAATCTGCATACTCAGAAAATCCTGTATTTACATTAAAAGGCACTGAAACCCCAAAGCGAGATCGTTGATTATCAGGTGGGTATGAATTACATGCAATAAGAAGTTCTGTATTCTTAATAGAAATATTGTTTAATCTATCAATAATTCTCCAGTTTCCTTCTACTGATGTAAGTAAATATTTTCCATTTCTATGTTTATAATTTAATCGAGCCCACGCTTTAACATACCCATTAGTTGTATCATCTGATAGGCTTCCACTATACCCCTCCATTATTACTTTAGATGGTAAATAAACTTCGTATTCAACAAATGCACTATCGTCAATTGAGTTGTTTGAGACTGAATTGAGAACAGGTAATTTGACCTCTTTAACTTTTACATTCAACGGAATGACTTCTCCAGTCACAGTTTTAAAATAAGAGTTTTGTTGTGTCTCATAACCAGAAGCCGCAAAAGTTCTTCCTAGTAACAAAAAACAAAACATTAGAATTAATATAGATTTTTTTAGTGTTCTACACATTATTGTCCCTCCTTAAATAATAAAGTATAAATTTTTACTATAATTCATGATTTTGATTCATGATTTTGATGTAAAAACAAAAAAATATTTTCTCCTATAAGCAAGAAAAAATACAAGGCATTAAAATCATAAAGGTAAACAAAATTTTCTTGCAAACAATATTTTTTTATGAATACATAGATTACAAGTATAAAAATTTCAATTAATAAAAATATTCCAAGAGTCTTTTTAGATAGTTTGGATGAGAAATTAGTATAATAGGCGAGCATAAAACCCAAAAACAAAATCATTAAAATTTTCACACCATCTAAAATGATCATATATTTTATATCAAAAGTCGCTTGAAGTCTCTCATTTATGTGTTCAAAAATTTTTATACAAATTAGGTTTAAAGTTGGAAAATAAAATAATGATATTATAAAAGATATATATTTTTTCAAAATAAACTCCTGACTCATTTAATTTTTTTCTTCACCAATAAAGGAATAGGCCCTTTCCATAAAATCAAAAACCAGGTTTGGTACAGGGTCTTTGTCCATCTGAGTTTTCATATCATAGGCACCAATGGCAGGTTCTTCAAAGTCATCAAACTTCATAATAACTTCATAGCCTGCACCAGCCTTTTTTAATTTATAAGTGCCAGTATAGTCATAGGCACTGTTTATATCAGTCATGACAAAATTTTTCTTGTCAAATTTAAGAGCCATGTCATTGCTTAATTCTACTCCATCATCTGTATTTATCATACTTTCCAAAGTCCACTTTACATTATAAATTTTTTTGTCTGGAAGACCTTCATCCTTACCTGTGCAGGCTGTAAAAATTATTCCTGCCATAAAAATTAATAACAAGGCTTTTAAATACTTTTTCATATTTCCCTCCTTCTTTTATCCCTTTAACTAACAAAAGTTTTCTTGCTTATATTTTAATTAAGATGGCATTTTATTGCAATCACTTGTTAAGATTATAAATAATTGGATATAAATATAGTGTAAATTAAAACAAAAATAATTTTAGGAGGAATTAAAATGGATATAACATTTGGCGGAGATAAAGTAACTCTTGAAGGTAAAGAAATTAAAGTTGGAGATATTGCTCCTGAATTTAAAGCTGTCAATAAAGACCTTTCTGATTTTAATTCAGCTGATCTTAAAGGCAAAATTGTAGTTTATTCTGTTGCACCATCTATTGATACACCTGTATGTGCAATTCAAGCCACTACTTTTAACGAAGAAGCCACAAAATTATCTGATGATATTAAAATTGTAACTGTAACTGTGGATCTTCCTTTCGCACAAGAAAGATTTTGCTCAGTAAAGGGAATTGACAATGCAGATATTATTTCTGACTACAGATATAAAGAATTTGGAAAAAAATATGGTTTCTTAATTGATGAATTGCAACTTCTTGCTCGTGGCGTTGTAATAGTCGATAGAGAAGGAAAAGTTCAATATGTTGAATATGTTCCTGAAGTTACAGACGAAGTAAACTTTGACAAAGCTCTTGAAGAAGTTAAAAAATTAAAATGATTAATGTCAATTTAATTGTGCTTGGCAAAATCAAGGAGAATTATTTTAAAGATTCAATAAATGAATACAAGAAAATGCTTAAATCCTATGCTGATTTAAGCATTTTTGAAATTAATGACGAGCCATGTCCTGAAAATTTATCCAAAAAGGACATAGAAAAAGTAAAAAATATTGAAGGCGAAAAAATTTTATCAAAAATAAAAGATGATGCCTATGTCATTGCCCTTGATATAAAGGGAAAGAGTATTGACTCAGTTGAATTTGCCGATAAAATAAATAGTTTAATGATAGATGGCTATTCAAATATTACCTTTATAATTGGAGGAAGCCTTGGCCTTTCAGATGAAGTTTTAGAAAAATCTGACTACAAACTTAGCTTTTCAAAGATGACTTTCCCTCACAAACTTATGCGTGTAATTTTAATGGAACAAATTTACAGAGCCTTTAGAATAATAAATAACCACCCTTATCACAAGTGAGGTGCAAAATGATTTTTAATTTTGACTCTTATATTATAAATGTAAATAATTACAAGACAGAAATTTTTATGGAAAATTTAAAAGAAATAGAATTTGAATTAACAGAAAGCTTGACTTCCATGCTTTCTGAAATGTCAATTAACTACAAAAAGCCAAGCTACATAAAAAAGCTTAATAATATAATTATTTTGAAATATCACGCAGTTGGCGAATTATTTTCCTATGACAATGTGAGAAAAAATAGCAACTTAAAATTTGCAGACGGAGTTCATCCAATTTATAATTTTGACGAAAATACAGAAATTTATTTTTCAGAATATGTTGATATGCGTGAAGAATTTTTAGATGAAAATTCCTTCGAAATAAATATTGCAATAAAAAATAATTAATTTGCACTGTTTTTGCAGTGCATTTTTTATTGCAATACAAAAAACTTGCTACAATGCAACAAGTTAATTATAAATATTAAATTAAAGAATCTAAAAACATCATCAAGATAAAACCTAAAACTATTCCATAAGTTGCAGGTCTTTCATATCCATTTGAATGTGTTTCTGGAATTATTTCATCACTTATTACAAAAAGCATCGCTCCTGCGGCAAGTGCAAGTATAAATCCGAGAGTCGAAGAAAAAATTGAAACAAGCCAAACCCCAAAAAAAGCTCCTATTGGTTCAACTAGTCCTGTAAGTGTGGCTATCCAAAAACCTTTCTTGCGAGAATATCCTTCTCTCACAAGAGCAAGTGCAACTGCAAGTCCCTCTGGCATATTTTGAAGAGCAATACCAAAAGCAACAGAAAGACCATTAGACGCATTATCTCCTCCAAATCCAACTCCTGTTGCAAGTCCCTCTGGAAAATTGTGAATGGCAATTGCAATTACAAAAAGCCAAATCTTTGAAATATTTTTTGTATTCTTTCCTTCTTGTCTTTTATCTATTAAATGCTCATGTGGTGCATATCTGTCAATCAAATCGAGCATTAATGCTCCGCAAAAAAGCCCAAGTCCTGTAACAAGGACTCCCACTCTTCCCTCTCCTACTTCAAGACTTGGAAGTACAAGAGAGAAACAAGTTGCTGCAAGCATTACTCCAGCTGCAGCAGCAAGAAGCACATCTAAAGCCTTTTGACTTATATCTTTTGCAAAAAATATAGGGATTGCTCCAACCCCTGTCATAAGTCCTGGAATAACACATCCAAGAATAATAAATTTTAAATCCATTTTCTCACCCTAAAATAATTATATCACACTATCTGTTGTAAAATAATTCCGAATAATAAATTTAAAAAAACACGCCAAAGCGTGCTAAAATTCCTCTTATTTACTTCAAAAATAGAATTAAAACTCTACAAGCTATTTACAGCTTTTCTTATTCCATTTGATATTTCTTTTATAAATTTTGAAATTTTGTCAAAGAAATCTCCCAAACTGAAATTTCTTATACCTTGTAGTATGAGATGTCTATCTACTTTTTGATTTCCTATAAATATAGAAATATTAAATAGATTCATTAATACAAGTATTAATACTACAATACCTATTATTTTTAGAAATTTTTTCATTATCTCACCTATGATTTTAATTCTCTTTCCAACTCTTTATAATTTGGCAAATATTTTTCACACTCATTTATAAAATTTTCGTCGTGGTAAAAATATTTTAAATGTATAAGTTCATGAAGAACTACTGCTTCTATTTGTTCTATTGGTCTTTCTGCCAATTTTAAATTTATTTTTATAGCTTTTTTATCTGGATAACAAGTGCCCCATCTTATTTTCATTTTCCTTATTTCTACTGAAGTTGGAGAAAGTCCAGTAATTTTTTCATATTTATAAAAAATATCATCTAAAACTTTTTCAAGATTTCTTCTATAAACTTTTTCAAGTTCTATTTCTGAACTTGCTTCTATTTTTTCGCCAAATAAAAGATTTTTGTATCTATTTTTGTGTTTATCTTTTATTTTCAATCTCTCAACTTTATCTCTATTTTTTTCAACAATTCTCTTTATCTCTCTGTCGCTTATTTTATATGGAGCAGATACTTTTATTATACCATCTTCTACTTTTATTATTACATTCTTTATATTTTTTCTATTTATTTCTAAATTCATTTTACAAGATTGGCGACAAAAGCCTTGACATAGATTCTCTAAATCTCACAAATTTGGATCTTTTTTCATAAAGCTCTGGAGTAATTTTTGTACAGCTTTTCAAATCTTCTATAAAATCGTCTTTCAACTTTTTATTTAACTCTTCGTCATATAAAAAAGCATTTACTTCAAAATTTAGTTCAAAACTTCTTATGTCAAAATTTGCAGTTCCAACACTTGAAAGATAATCATCTGATATAACTATTTTTGTGTGAAGAAATCCACCTTCATAAGTATATACATTTACTCCCCATTTTATAAGTTCTCCTAAAAATGAAAGAGATGCCCAATGCACAAAGGGGTGATCCCTCTTTTTGGGAAACATTATATTAACCTTTACTCCACTTAATGCTGCAACTTTTAATGCTTTTAAAAGTCCCTCATCTGGCACGAAATAAGGTGTCTGAATATAAATTTCCTTTTTTGCAGATGTAATTAATTTTTCGTAACCATTTCTAATAGAATCTGCCTTTGTATCTGGACCACTAGTTACAATATTTATGTCCACTCCATCTTCTATTTCAGGAAATAACTCAGTTGTAAATCCCTTAGTATAATCCTCTGATGCAAATTTAAAATCTAAAAAGAACCTCCATGCCAAACCGTTTACAGCTGGCCCTTCTATTTTTAAATGAGTATCTCTCCAAAATCCCATCTTGCCCTTTGACACATATTCATCACCAACATTAAAACCACCTACATACCCAATCCTTTTGTCTATTACAACAATTTTTCTGTGATTTCTATAATTCATGTGAGTGTTTATTTTGTCGATATAACCTGGAAAAAATATACCAAATTTTATTCCTGCTTTGATAATTCTGTTTTTATCACTTAGCTTCATCTTCCTAATGCCCATACCATCTATTAACAAATAGACATCAAGGCCCTCTTTTGCTTTTTCAATCAAAATATTTGTAAACTCTATTGAAAGTTTATCGGACTTATAAATATAATATTGAACATAAATTGTATGCTTAGCTTTTTTTAAATCGCTAAAAAGTTCTTCAAACTTATCTTTTCCATTGTTAAAAACTTTTACTTTATTGTCTGTATAAAGTATCTCCTCTTCAGCCCTATTGAACATTTCAATCATGTCCACATACTCTTCTGTTCTTTTGTTGGAATACACAAACTCATCATTTTCCATTTCTCTAAGCTGACTTGTAGATTCTTTCTCTAAAATTTTATCAGCTCTAGTCTTTCCTTCAAATATTTTTGATTTAGAAATATCTTGTCCCAAAAATAGATAGAGGACAAAACCAATTATGGGAAGAAAATTTATTGCCATCACCCATAAAAGTGTGGACGTCGGTTTTTTGTTGTCATATAAAATTATAAAAGCAGAAATTAAGACATTTGCTATAAATAAAAATGAATAAATTTGTGCAAAGTCTTTAAACATTCCCAAATAGGTATTGATCATAGAGCACCTCTATTAATTTTATTTATTTTTCTTTGATTTGTATCTTTGTTGAGAATCTAAAATTTTCTTTCTAAGTCTAAATTCATTAGGAGTTATTTCTATTAGTTCATCATCTTCAATAAATTCAAGAGCTTCTTCAAGGCTCATCTTCTTTACAGGAGAAAGTCTAAGTGCTTCATCTGATCCTGATGCTCTTACATTTGTTTGTTTCTTTGATTTTGTAACAGAAACTTCAATTTCAATTCCCTTTGGAGATTCTCCAACAACTTGTCCTTCATAGACATCTTCGCCTGGCTCAACAAAAAGTGTGCCACGCTCTTGTGCATTATTTAGACCATAAGTTGACGCAACACCTTTGTCAAAGGAAACAATCGAAGCATTTACTCTTCTAGGTATTTCTCCTTTATATGGTACATAGCTTTCAAAAATAGAATTTAAAATTCCACTTCCCTTAGTATCAGTCATAAATTCTGTTCTATAACCAATAAGACCTCTTGAAGGAATTATAAATTCAAGTCTTTGATATCCACCATTAGGTTCAATAATATTTACAAGTTCTCCCTTTCTTCTGCCAAGTTTTTCAATTACAGACCCTGCATAGACACTATCCACATCAATAGTTACCCTTTCAGTTGGCTCTAATTTTTTTCCATTTTCGTCATATTTATACAAAACTTGTGGCTTTGAAACTTGAAACTCATATCCCTCACGTCTCATATTTTCTATTAAAACGGAAAGGTGAAGTTCCCCTCTTCCACTGACCTTAAAGGAATCTGTTGTATCAGTTTCTTCAACTCTAAGTCCAACATCAGTTTGAAGTTCTCTATTCAACCTAGCCTTTATCTGTCTAGAAGTTAAAAACTTTCCAACTCTTCCAGCAAAAGGTGAATCATTTACAGAAAAATTCATTGAAATTGTAGGCTCAGAAATCTTTACAAACTCAAGAGCTTCTGTATCTTCAGTAGACGTAATTGTATCTCCAATATTTATATCTTCAATTCCTGTTACGGCTACAATTGAACCAGATCTTGACGAATCAACTTCTACTCTATTTAATCCCTCAAATTCATAAACTTGTGCAATTTTTATATTTTCTTGAAAGTCAGGTTTTTGTTTGTTAACTCTAACAAGCTTATCGTTTTGTTCAATTATTCCCTGTTCAATTTTTCCAATTCCAATTCTACCAACATATTCATTGTAATCAATTGTAGAAATTAAAAGTTTAAAAGGCAGGTCGTCCTTATTTTCTGGTGCAGGAATGTATTTTATAATTGTTTCAAAAAGTGGATCCATTGAAGTCATTTCATCATCTAAATCTAATGATGCAATTCCTTGTTTTGCTGATGCAAATACAAAAGGACATTCAAGAATATCGTCATCAGCTCCAAGTTCAATAAATAAATCCAAAACTTCATCTACAACTTCAAGTGGTCTAGCTTCAGGTCTGTCCACTTTATTTATACATACAATTACAGGCAAATTAAGTTCAAAACTTTTTTTAAGAACAAATTTTGTTTGTGGCATTGGTCCTTCAAAAGCGTCAACTAAAAGTACAACTCCATTTACCATCTTTAAAACACGTTCTACTTCTCCACCAAAATCTGCGTGCCCTGGAGTGTCAATAATGTTTATTTTTACTCCATTGTGATTTACAGCAGTATTTTTTGATAAAATTGTAATTCCTCTTTCTCTTTCAATATCATTAGAGTCCATTACTCTATCACTTACTTGTTGGTTATCTCTAAAAATCCCAGATTGTCTTAAAAGTGCATCCACAAGTGTAGTCTTCCCATGGTCAACGTGTGCAATAATTGCTATATTTCTTATATCTTCTCTTTTCAAAATCTCATCTCATTTCTTCAAACTTCTATCCTATTTTAATCTTAAATAAAAAAAAGTGCAACAAAAAATGACTTATAAACAACTAAACAAAGTATTTATAAGTCATTTAATATTTATTATCTAAACTTTTCTACCAACTTCTCAAAGGATACTTCTACTTGTTCTCCTGTTTTCATATTTTTAATGGTAACGACAATCGTGACAAGTCGCGATTGGAGTGGTCTTCACAGTGAAGCCAAGCATAGCGATGGCTGAACTGTTGAAGAACCTTATGCATGCGACTGCAGAAAAAGCGACCGAATAGGAAGCTTTTTCAAAGGAGTCGCACTCACCCATTAAATTTTTCTACTAACTCTTCAAAGGATACTTCTACTTGTTCTCCTGTTTTCATATTTTTTAAACTATATCTTCTATTTTTCACTTCTTCTTCGCCAAGGACAATTACATAATCAACTTTAGTTTGATCAGCATATTTAAATTTCTTCTTTAATTTTGCAAACTCAGTATAAACAGAAACTTTGAGTCCCTTTTCTCTAAGCTCACTCAATAATTTTATTCCTTCAGATACGCAATCATCCATAGGAATAATCAAAAGATCTATTAAAGACTTTTCTTCACTAGAAATAATATTTGCCTCATTTAATTGATAAAATAATCTTGAAAGCCCAATGGAAATCCCCACACCTGGAAGAGCTTTGTCTGTGTAATAACTTGCAAGATCTTCATATCTTCCGCCAGAACAAACTGAACCAATCTTTGGATAATTGTCTAGAGTTGTTTCATAAACTGTGCCTGTGTAATAGTCAAGTCCTCTTGCAATCTTAAGATCTATATCAAAACAATTTTCATCAATCCCAAAATCTCTCATGTATCCTATAACCTGTGTTATTTCATTAAGACCCTCTTGAAATATTTCATTTTCAATATTTAAATCATTTAATTGCTCAATTATTTCATCTGTACTGCCTTTGATTTTTATAAAATCTAAAATTTTTTCTCCAAAATCTTTTTCCAATCCAAGTTCAGAAAGTTCTGATAGTACATTTCCTTCACCAATTTTATCAATCTTATCCACAATTCTCAAAACATTCATAGAATCTTCAATTCCAAGGGATGCAAAAAATCCCTTTAAAATTTTTCTGTTATTTAAGTGAATTGTAAAATCTGCAAAGCCAAGTTCCTTAAAAGTATGATAAATTACTACAGGAAACTCAGCATCATTTACAAGAGATAGTTCCCCCATTCCAATTGTGTCAATATCACATTGATAAAACTCTCTAAAGCGTCCTTTTTGAGCTTTTTCCCCTCTATATACTTTTCCTATTTGGTATCTCTTAAAAGGAAAGGAAAGGTCATTCATGTGTTCCACAGTGTATCTCGCTAGAGGAACTGTAAGATCAAATCTAAGACTCATGTCTGTGTCGCCCTTATTAAATCTATAAATTTGCTTTTCAGTTTCGCCGCCGCCCTTTGCAAGAAGAACTTCAGATTTTTCTATAACTGGCGTATCTATTGGTAAGAAACCGTGCTTTTCAAAATTCTTTCTTATAATGTCTTTCATCTCATTAAAAAGAATTTGATCCTTTGGAAGAAGTTCCATAAATCCTGGAAGCGTTGAAGGTTTCACTATACTCATGACATCACTCCTATAATTATTTTATTTATTATATTAATTTTATCACACTTGCTTTTCTTTTTGTACTTCTCTACATTATTAAATAAAAGTATTTTTCTCAAAAAAAAGACTTCACTTAAATGTGAAGCCTCCTAAAAATCTTATTTTAAATTTTAATCAATACAAGCCTGAAGATTTTTCAGAAGTATCTATAAAAATATTTTTAACTTGTGAATAAGCATCTAGCATCATCTTGTGATTTTCTCTTCCTATACCAGATTTCTTATATCCACCAAAAGGTGCACCTGCTGGAAGTTGATTATAAGTGTTAACCCAAACTCTTCCTGTTTCAATTCCTCTTGCAACTCTAAGTGCTTTATTTATGTCCTTTGTCCAAACTGCACCTGCAAGACCATATTGAGAATCGTTGGCAAGTTTTATTACTTCATCTTCATCTTTAAATTTAATTATAACTGCAACTGGTCCAAAGATTTCGTCCGTTGCAACTTTCATATCATTTTTAGCATTTGTTATAAGAGTTGGCATTGTGAAATATCCATTTTCTGTTCCATTCTTCGTAGCTTTTTCTCCACCAACAGCAATTGTTGCACCTTCTTTTTTTGCAATTTCAACATAGCCCAAGACTTTTTCAATTTGAGATTTATTTACTTGTGCACCAATTTGAGTGTCTTCTTCCCAAGGAAGTCCAACTTTAATTTCTTCAAACTTTGCAATTGCCTTTTCTACAAATTCATCGTAAATATTTTCGTGAACAAAAACTCTTGAACCTGCACAACATACTTGCCCTTGATTAAATAAGATTCCCATTGCAAGACCTTCTATGGCAAGATCCATATCACAATCGTCAAAGAAAATATTTGCTGACTTGCCACCAAGTTCTAAAGTAGCTGGAATTAATTTTTCTGCCGCAGCTCCTGCTATTTTATATCCAACTTCTGTTGACCCTGTAAAAGCAAGTTTTGAAAGTCCTTCATGGTGTTGTAAATATTCACCAGACTTAGAGCCTGAACCAGTTACTACATTTATAACTCCCTTTGGCACAACATCTTTAATAAGTTTCATAAGTTCTAGAAGAGAAAGAGAAGTTGTAGAAGATGGTTTAATCACAACAGCATCCCCTGCTGCAAGTGCTGGTGAAAGTTTCCAAGCTGCCATTAAAAATGGAAAGTTCCATGGAATAATTTGTCCAACAACACCAAGTGGTTCACGAAGAACTATTGAAAGAGTATTTTCATCAATAGCGTTGGCACTTCCCTCTTCTGCCAAAATTGCTCCAGCAAAATATCTAAAATGTTCAGATGCAAGTGGTATATCTATATTTTTAGTTTCCCTAATTGGTTTACCATTATCTAAAGTTTCTACCATTGCAAGGTGATCTGCGTTTTCGTCAATGATGTCTGCAATTTTATTTAAAATTTCTGCCCTCTCATATTTATTTGTTTTTTTATATTCTTTGAAACCTTCCCATGCAGCTTCAACGGCTTTATCAACATCTTTTTCACTAGCTTGTGTTATGCTAGAAAGAAGGTTTCCATCAGCAGGGCAATATACATCTAGAGTTTCTTCAGTTTCTCCTTCAACAAATTCTCCGCCAATAAAAAGCCCATATTTTTTATCAAGATTAATTTTTGGTTTAGCCATAATATTCTCCTTTAAATTCTATTTAATTAGTAAAATTTCCACTTATATAAAAGCTACCCCTAGTAAACTTTTTAAAACATAGATTTATTTTTTAACAAAGACTTTCATCTAAAGTAAAATCTAAAAAAACAAAAGACTTCGCTTTTTTGCAAAGTCTTTTACTAAAGTCATGTATCCCATTTTAAAAATAAAATTTCATTTTTTTCTTCATCAATTATAATGGCGATAAAATTTCCATATGCATTTCCAAATTTATAATTAGAAGTTTCTTTAAAATATTTCTTATTATCCAAACTCAACGAAGGATCAAAGCCTCTTTTACAAACTTTTTTGTAACAAGTTTCTATGGCAGCCTCTTTATCTTTATCATTTATGACTCTATAATCCTTTAACTCCTTTTCTACAGCTTTAATATCACTTTCTCCTGCGCTAAATAAAATCGAAGCTTCTCCATCTCCGTGAAAATCCAGTTCTTTATAAAGTTCTCTTTCTCTTTTAACACCCTTTGGAATTTCTATTCCAAATTCATTTTCCACTTCTTTTACAGATTGATCTCGCCTGTCAGATACAAAAAATAAAATCAAAATAGCTATTATAAAAATTCCAAACATAAAGGTTAACACTTTTTTAAATTTTTTATCGCTCATCTTCATCACCTACATATCTCAAAATATCTCCAACATCACAATTTAGCACCCTACAAATTTCTGAAAGAGTTGAAAATCTTATAGCCTTTGCCTTATTAGTCTTTAAAATAGAAAGGTTGGCAATAGTTATTCCAACTTTTTCAGAAAGTTCTGTGAGAGTCATCTTATTTTTTGCAAGTTCAATGTCTAAATCCACAATTATTTTTCCCATACTCTACCTCAAATCGTAAGGTCATTTTCTACTTTCAAATCAATGCCCTCTTTAATAAGATCTGAAAGTAGAAGAAAAATTTGTGCAATTAACATAGACAAAATAGAAATTCCAATAAAAATCAAGTTTGTGATAGATCCATCTAAATTAAAATCAGTATAAATTATGCACAAAATAGAAATTAAACAAATCCCTATAAAGGAAAGAGCGATAACTTGAAGATCAAATAACATTTCTCTTCCAAAGACTTTTCCATCGCCATATTTTTTAAGTGCAAAAATTCCAAATAAAATTGCAAAAATTAAAACTACAACAATACTTTCACACAAAAATAACATTGGATATTTCATATTTAAAAACATAGGATACATTTTAGTCATTATATTTGAAAATTTAAAAATTCCATAAGATGCAAAGGATAAAACAATCACAGCAACAATTAAAAGCGTACCAATAAATTTTACTCTAAAATTTTTCATAAGAACCTCCTTTTGCCTTAATTATAAAACTTCATTTAATGATTTTCAATAATTTTTTATTGTTTTTCAATAAAAAATTAGATAAAAATAAACCTCAGCTCTTACACTGAGATTTACTTTAACTTATGATTTTACTTAATCATGTTTACAATCATTTGAGCGACTTCTGCCCTAGTTAAATTATCTTTAGGTCCAAAAGTTCCATCATCACGTCCAACTAATAGACCCTTTTCTGTTGCTTCTTTTACATCTTTTGATGCCCAGTCAGAAATCTTATTTTGATCCTTAAATTTAGGAGCTTCTAGATTCTTTACTTTTATATCAAATTTTTCAGCAAATAAATTTAGTATTCTCGCAATTTCTTCACGAGTTATCTCTCTATCTCCTCCAAAAGTATTATCTTCATAGCCTGCTATAATACCATTTTCAATTGCCCAATTTACATAAGCAGATTCTTCTGAATTTGCATCAACATCTTTCAAAGACTTGCCTTTATATTTTTCCACATCAATTTTTTTGAATCTTCCCAATGCCTTTACTACATTATATCTTGTAGCATTTTTATTTGGTTTAAATTCATTTCCTATTAAGTCAATTAAATTATTTTCAAGTGCGTAATTTATTGAATCTTTAGCCCAATGTCCATCAATATCAGTAGCTTTTCCGGAATTTTTTGCTAAATTTTTATTTGCAATTTCTTCACCCTTCTTCAAGGCATCTTCCTTTGTAAAATTACTAGACTTTGACGTATATACAGGGTATGTTTTTGCATGGCTGTGGCTTCTGTGTCTTCTTACATTTGAAGATGATTCTTCTTTGTCATCTTTATTGTCTTTTTCAGGTTCAACTGGTGTTGGAATAACTGGTTTGTCTTGATTTTCTTTTTTATCTTCTTTTACAATTTTAAAACTATCTACAACAGATTTGTCGCTAGTTCTATAAGTTGTAACTTCAATTGAATTATCTGTAACTTTTACATTTGAAATGTTTGGAATTTTTTCTTGGTTCTTTACTGCTGAATATTCAAACTTTTTATCTTGCATTATGTCATAAAATTTAGAACCTGATGCAGAGTTTGTTGTAACATATATAATTCCCTTTGGATTTACATATTCACTTGGTGCTTTTCCTTCTTCTCCATTTTCCCATTCAATTATTGGTTTTGTTCCATCCATTACATGAGTTCTTGTATAAACGTGGTCGTGTCCATTTAATACAAGGTCAATTTTATTTTCTTTTAATATTGGAACAAGTGTTGATCTCATATCTGTAATATAATCATCTAATGCATGAGATGCTACTGTGTATGGAGGATGGTGAAATGTTACTACTCTCCATTTTACATTTGGATTTTCTGCAATTGCTTTTTCAATTGTAACTTTGTGTTCTGCATAATCTTTGTTATTTGAATTTAAACAGATAAATAATGTGTTGTTGTAAACATAATAGTAATTGCTTCCTGCATTTGATTTTCCTTCATCTTGTACATTTGAAACTTTGAAGTGTTCTTCGTGAGCATTTCCTCTTTCATCATGATTTCCTATTATTGGTGCAAGAGTTAATCCATTGAAACCTTCTCTATTAATATATGCATCGTATTGTTCTTCGTCCTTTCCAGTATCCACTTGATCTCCAAGTGAAAGTAAGAATGATGCACTAGAATCTAATTCTGGTAAAAGCTTTAGTGTTTTATCCCAGCCGTCTTTACCATTTAAATATCCATGTGATCCTATTTGAGGGTCTCCTGCTGCGAAGAAACTAAAATCTCCTTTTCCACCAGTTTTAAAAGTTTTAACTTCAGAAACTGCATCTCCATTAGAGAATCTATACATATATTCAGTATCTGGTTCTAATCCATCTAAAGTTACTTGATTACTTGAATATCCTGGAAGATTTGTTTTTTCGATAACTGTTGCATCAAGAACTTTTGCATCTTTAAAATCTTTTTCTGCATTTAGTTTTGCAAACTCAAATTTTCCTTTTTCTTTTGTATTTGCATACCATGTGAAGTTTCTTTCTGTGCCATCTTTTCCTATAGTTAATATATCATTTGTTAATTTAACTTCTTCATCTGTTGTTTCATTTTTTACAATTTTAAAACTATCTACAATAGATTTGTCGCTAGTTCTATAAGTTGTAACTTCAATTGAATTATCTGTAACTTTTACATTTGAAATGTTTGGAATTTTTTCTTGGTTCTTTACTGCTGAATATTCAAAATCTTCATTCTTTATATTATAAAATTTAGAGCCTGATGCAGAGTTTGTTGTAACATATATAATTCCCTTTGGATTTACATATTCACTTGGTGCTTCTTTATTTTCTCCAGCTTTCCATTCAATTATGGATTTTGTTCCATCCATTACATGAGTTCTTGTATAAACGTGGTCATGTCCATTTAATACAAGGTCAATTTTATTTTCTTTTAAGATTGGAACTAAATTTGCTCTAATGTTTAAAACATCTTTATCTAAAGCATGTGTTGCCACTGTATATGGTGGTTGGTGGAATGTCACTACTCTCCATTTTACATTCGGATTTTCTGCAATTGCTTTTTCAATTGTAGCCTTGTGTTCAGCAAAATCAGCTTTGTTTGTATTTAAGCAAATAAAAAGTGTATTGTTATATACATAATAATAATTGCTTCCCGCCTTTGTTGTCCCTTCATCTTGCACGTTTGGAACTTTAAAATGTTCTGTGTAAGCATGATTTCCTGAATCATGGTTTCCTATTATTGGTGCAAGAGTTAATCCATTGAATCCATCTCTATTAATGTAAGCATCATATTGTCTTTCATTGTCTGAAATATTTACTTGATCTCCAAGTGAGAGTAAGAATGATGCACTAGGATCTAATTCTGGTAAAAGCTTTAGTGTTTTGTCCCAACCTTTTTCATCTTCGTCTTCAAAACCAGCCCCTATTTGAGGGTCTCCTGCTGCAAAGAAACTAAAATCTCCTTTTCCACCAGTTTTAAAAGTTTTAACTTCAGAAAATGCATCTCCATTAGAGAATCTATACATATATTCAGTGTCTGGTTTTAATCCTTCAAGTGTAACTGAATTACTTGAAAAACCGTCCTTATTTGTTTCTTCAATAACTGTTGCATCAAGAACTGTTGCATCTTTAAAATCTTTTTCTGCATTTAGTTTTGCAAACTCAAATTTTCCTTTTTCTTTTGTATTTGCATACCATGTGAAGTTTCTTTCTGTGCCATCTTTTCCTATAGTCAATATATCATTTGTTAAAATAATATTTTGATCTTTTAGATCTACTTCTGGTTGTACATCTTTATCCTCTGTAGAAGGTGTTCCATTGTCCACATCTGGTGTCACTTCCTCTGATGCATTATTAACTTCTTCTTTTGGTGTTGCTTCATTTGATTGAGCATCATCTTCTGCCGCTTCTACGACATTTGTACTAAATCTAATTTCATTACCTTCAAATCCCAATCCTAATGGTGAAAATACTGAAACTAACATTAGTATAGCTAAAAATAAACTGAATCTCCTTTTCATTATATACCTCCTCTTCAGTTAGAATTATTATTTCACAATATTGTAAAGTCAAAGAATATAATCTGTAATGTATTCTTAAAGATTTTGTAAATTTATCTTCTTTTTAATTTGATTTTTTCTTTTTTATAGATTACTCCTGATAGATAAGCACTAACTGGAACCATTATAATTACTACTGCTGTACCTATGAGCGAATTGACAAGTTCAACAGCAAAAAAATCTGAACTAACTAATTGATTAAAATCAACTCCATAGGATATTAAAACTAAAACTGTAGCTATGGAGCTTCCCAAAAATGCAAATACCAAAGTATCGACCATAGTACCTATAATATCCTTTCCTATTACCATCCCAGATTTAAAAAGTTCTATTTTTGTTATTTTAGGATTTTTTACATATATCTCATGAAGTGCGGAAGATATTGAAACGGAAACGTCCTTACAAGCTCCATAGGCTGCTATGGCAACACCTGCAAACATAAGAGGATATATTTGTAATCCTGTTTTTGAATTTATAAGTAAAAGTCCTTCTACATCAGCTAAATTATATCCACTTAAATGCGTGAAATAAGATGAAATATAAAAACATATTGCAGCAGATATAAATCCAACTGACACACTTATTAAGTTTACAAGTCCAATTAATGTGTAACCTTGAAGTATTACAACCGAATAAATACTTCCCAAGACACAGGTTAATATTGTAACCCATACTGGCGAATGTCCCAAATATATTAGAGGGATCATAAAACAAAACATTAAATATAAACTTATAAAAAGTGATGCCGCAGATTTTATCCCCTTTGACTTTCCAATTGCATATAACATTATTAAAAATAAAATTAACATAATAGCTATTGGGACAGACCTGTCGTAATTATAAATTGTATAATATGGCTCAATCCCCTTTGGTTCGTCCACATAAACTATTACCTTAGAACCTTCCTTTAAGTACACAGAATGTTCCGAAAATAAATTATTTTCTATAGTTATTGGTTTATCAAACCTTTTATTTTTCATTTCAACCAAAACTTTTTGGGATCCAGTCTTTAAATTTGGATAACTCTCAACTGTATCTTCATCTAAAACTTTTATAACCTTACCCTTCTCATAAGAAACTGCGTTTTGAACTATAACTGTATCTCCAAAGTCTACATCTTTCCAAAAAATAAAAATAAAAATTAAAATTAAAATTAACGCCCCGTTACAAATATATTTTATTTTTTTACTCATCCTTTCACTCCTTCTGCAAAATTATTGCATTCAAAAGTAAATTTTATATATATTTAATGTAAAGTAAGATTTATTATCCAATCACTTTTATAAAAAAAAGATGCAAGTTATCCTTACACTAATCTTGCATCTCTTATCTACATTTTTTAATTTTTATTTTATTCATACCTAAGGGCATCTATTGGATTCATTTTTGCAGCTTTATTTGCAGGATAATATCCAAAGAAAATTCCTATTAGCATAGAAAATCCTACTGCAATAATTATTGATTTTACAGAAGGTAACGTCATAGCATTCAAAAGATTTGAACCAATTAAACCTATAACTGTTCCCAAAACTATTCCAAAAAATCCTCCGATTATACAAATTATAATAGATTCAATTATAAATTGCTTTCGTATATCACTTCTCGTTGCCCCAAGTGCCTTTCTTATTCCTATTTCCTTCGTCCTTTCAGTTACAGATACAAGGAGAATATTCATTACACCAATTCCACCAACTAATAGTGAAATTGCAGCAATTGCTCCAATTGCAACTTGAATTGAACTCATTGCATTATTCATACTACTAATTTCGCTCTTTGCTGAATAATATTTTACTTCTGCACGAGGATTATCTGAATAAAACTTTTGATTTAACTCGTCACATAAGGCTTGTGCATCTTCTTCTATTGTATCTGGATTTTTAAGTGTTATTGCCATATCATAATAGCAAACTCTTGGTTCACTTAGAAGTTCTCTGTCCCCAGTTGTCCTTGGAATATATAAAGAAGTTGTGCTTCCATTTAAAGACTTACCCATAACTTGCATTTCTTCGTACTCATACACTCCAATTATTGTAGCAACCATGAGCTTATCGCCCATCTCAATGTTAACCTCTCGACCTAATACCTGTGGTGCAGGAACTTTATAGATTTTTTCCAAAACTTTATCAGATATTACTGCAACAGATTTACCTCTTGCCACATCTTCATCATTTAAAAATCTACCTGCAATCATATTAATTTTAAAAATAGATTTTTCATCTTCCGAAGTTGAGTTTACTTCAACTCTTTCCTTTTCTCTACCTTCTTTAACATATCCTTGACCACTTGCACCATGATACAAAAGTTTTTCAATTCTATTTCCCTTTTGCGATTCACAATAATTTATAATATTTTCTGTAAAATAATCACGCTCACTTAATTCCCCTGTGTCATAATCAGAATCCCTTGGCGTCACATACAATTGAACAGCAGTATTTGCTATCATGTCAAAAGCTTTATTTACAGATTTTGTAAGAGAATCCCCAATAGTCGTTATTCCAATTACAGAACCTATTCCGATAATTATCCCAAGCATTGTGAGAAAAGATCTAAGTTTATTTGCTTTCAATCCTTCTAAAGAAAGTTTTATAGTTTCAGACAAATCCATTAAATCTCCTCCACTCTTCCATCAGTCATTTTGTAAATTCTTGTGGCTTCTTCTGCAAGTTCAAGATTGTGTGTAATAATTACAATAGTCCTTTTTTCAACTTCATTTAACTTGTGAAAAAGATCCATTACATTTCTGCCAGTCTTTGAATCGAGAGCTCCCGTTGGTTCATCAGCCAAAATAATATCAGGATTATTTGCCATGCTCCTTGCTATCGCAACCCTCTGTTTTTGTCCACCAGAAAGTTCATTTGGAAGGTGATTCATTCTATCTTTCATTTCCACAATTTCAAGAAGTTTCTCAGCACGCTCCGTTCTTTCCTTCTTTTCTACTCCTGCATAGGTCATTGGAAGTTCAACATTTTTTAGGGCATTAGATCTAGGTATTAAATTAAAATTTTGGAATACAAAACCAATTTTTTTAGATCTATAAGTGGAAAGCTCACTATCTTTTAATTTTGAAATATCCACACCATTTAATTCATAAAAACCAGAAGTCTGTCTGTCCAAAAGTCCAATTATATTCATAAGAGTTGATTTGCCCGAACCGGACTGACCAACTACTGAAACAAATTCCCCCTCCCTTACATCAAAATCTATTCCATGTAAAATCTCAAGTTCATTTTCTTTCCCAATATTAAAAGACTTTTTTATCCCTTCCATTTTTATAAGATTACTTTTCATCTGAAGCCTCTTCTTGTGGAGTGTCATCTATCTTTATAATACTTCCTTCTCCATAACCTCCAGCATTTGACAATACTTTAATTCCATCTTTTAATTTATCAGAAGTAATTGCAGTTTCAACATCATTAGCAATACCTTTTTTTACCTGAATTTTTTGAATTTCGTAATTATCTTTTCCTGCATCTTTTAGTACAAGAATATAATCTTTTCCATCTCTTTCAAAAATTGCATCAGTTGGAACTTTAAAAGTGTCTTTCTTTTGAC
This sequence comes from Peptoniphilus lacydonensis, assembly GCF_900106515.1. GTDB lineage: Bacteria > Bacillota > Clostridia > Tissierellales > Peptoniphilaceae > Peptoniphilus_A > Peptoniphilus_A lacydonensis. The sequence goes on along the minus strand of NZ_FNWF01000003.1, from coordinate 1,045,719 downwards.
TTAAAATATATTTTACTCTAAGTGTCATACCTGGCGAAAATTTTTCTGAACTATTTTCATCTATTTCTATCACAGTTTTATAATACACTTCTGTGGACTTGCTTTCAGGCGATTCCTCTTTTGGAACAGGGTCAATAGAAATTACTTTTCCTTTAAAAGTTTCTCCCATTGCAGAATCAGAAGTTATTTCAACCTCTGTGCCAACTTTAATGTTATTTTTGTCATATTCTTTTACCTGTGATTCAATTCTCAAAGTATCAATAGTTTCAATTTTTGCAACTGAAGCCGTAGGAACTTGACCTTCTTTTGCTTCAACTTTAGTAACTGTCCCATCTGCTGGTGCTTTTATTAAAACCTTTTCAAGTTCTTCTGTCAAATTTTCTATTTCCACATTATCCACATTATTTGCACTTGCCTTAGCAGTTTTTAAGTTGTCTGAAAGACTCGAAATTTCATTTTCAACTTGAACCTTTGTAGACTCTAGATTTTTCTTTGCATCATCATAATTATTTTTTGCAGTTTCCACATTTTGTGCAAGAGTCTTCAACTGATCATCTCGTGCCTTTTGTGCTTTTAAAACTTTGTCTGCGTCTTGATAAATATCATCTTTAGTTTTTTCAACTTCAAGTTTTGTACCTTCAACTTGTTTATTTTGTTCTTCGAGTTCCTTTTCAATTGCATCAGCTTCTGACTTATACTTTTCTTCATCTGATCTTGCATTTCCAAGTTCTTCTGTAACATTGGAAATTTCCAATTCTATCTCATTTTGATTTCTGGTTAAATCATCTATCCTTTTCCTAGATTTTTTTATTTTTTCATTAACCTTATCTCTTTTTTCCTTATTATCTGATGTTTCATTCTTTTTATCCTCAGTATCATCGCCACTATCACTATTAATTCTATGTTCAGTTTCAGAAGTAGAAACTAAAGAGCTTTGCAAATCTGCTATCTCATTTTGCTCCTTACCAATTTCAAGTCCAATTTCAGTAAGTTCTCTTTTTAAATCATCTAATTTATCTTGTAAGTAATTTTTATCTCTTGCACTTTCACTAGCAAGAGATCTATTCTCAGAAATCTTTTCTATATTTCTATTCATGTCTTCCTTCAGTTGTTTGTATTTTAAATCATTTGTCTTTTCTTGATATGCCAAATTTTCTCTAGTATTTCTCTCTGCGACAATCCCTTCATTATACCTCTCATCAATACTTCTTTTGAAATCATCATAAGCTTTTTGTGCAGCAAGATATTGATCCATAGCTTGAGTAAGGGAAGTTTCCGCTGCAACTATTGCAGAATTTTTACCAGAATCTCTTCCACTAATAGCTTCAGAAAGCCTTTTTTTGGCAGCAGAAATTTGTGCAGAAACACTTTTATCTGTGGCAGACTTTTGCGCTTTTCTTGATTTTATTTGTTGTTCCAAAGAAGATGAATCAAGCTCGCAAAGCACATCTCCTTTTTTCACTTTATCTCCAACCTTTACATTTACATTAGTAACTGGAAGAGATTTTTCCGCAAAAACCTCAACAGAATTTGAAGGAACAACTTCACCTTTTTCTGTTACAGAATTTGTGACATCTCCCTTTTTTAATTCCACAATTTGATTATTAGATACTAAATTTGAATCATTTTTATGAGATAAAGATGAAATCAGTTTAAAAATTCCGAATAAAATTAAAATCAAAATTAATATAGAAATTATTTTATTCTTTTTACTTCTTGTAATCCACGACTTTATTTTGTTAAAAAAATTTTTCATATCAACCTCCTCATACAATTATATAGTAAACTTTATAAATTTTACATAACAAAAATCTTCATTTTTCTTAAAAAACTTCAAATAATTTCTTAAATATTTTCAAAATATTTATATATAAAAAAGTCTATTATTATGTTAAGTCAACCCCTTTTTATTTTGTATTTATGTATCAGTTACTTAATACAATAACCATTATATTATTTCTTCTTCTCTCATGCAATATCAAATTAAATTTTTTATAAAAAAAATAATAAATTATTTCAATGTTACTAAAATTTTATAAATACTCTATAATAAATATGGGTGATTTAATGTTAGAGTTAGTGACTTTAATACTTTTTATGATAAATTTGTTTGTGGCAATAATTTTTAATATATCAATTGTGATTGCACTATTTTTTAATTTAATACTTTTAATAATTTACGCCCTTCTAAAAGACTATAAGATAAAAGAAATTAAAAAAATGATTATTGCAGGACTTAATGAAACAAAAATTGTCTTGGCAGTCTTTCTTTTAATTGGAATGATTACTGGAATCTGGAGACTATCTGGAACCATTGCATACATAATTTATATTGGCACAAATTTAATTTCACCAAATTTTTTCTACGTGGGCGTATTTATATTTAATTCAGCAATTTCTATTTTAACTGGAACAAGTCTTGGTACCGCATCTACTGCAGGAATAATATCTATGTCCATATCTAATGCAATGAACTTTAGTCCATTAGTAACTGGTGGTGCAATCTTGTCAGGATGTTATTTTGGCGACAGATCTTCTCCAATGTCAACATCAGCACTTCTCGTAGCAACTCTAACGAAGACAGATCTATATGTAAATTTAAAAAATATGTTTAAAACTTGTGTAATACCATTAGTCCTAACTCTAATAACTTTTCAAATTTTTAACTTTAATATAGATGCAAAAATTAATTCAGATAGTGTAAACTCCATTGCAGAAATTTTTAACTTCAATCCTTTGTTAATAATTCCAACGCTATCAATAATCCTCCTTGCTATTTTAAAAGTAGACATTAGAATTAACATGACAATCTCTATTATATTATCCATAATTTCCGCTGCTCTCTTCCAAAATAAAGACATAATAGACATTATAAATTCGCTTATATTTGGCTTTCACATAGAATCCAGTGCAGGAAAATTAATTAACGGGGGCGGATTACTTTCTATGAAAAAAATGATTTTAATCGTGAGCATATCTTCTGGTTACTTTGGATTTTTTAAAGAAACAAAACTTTTAGTTTCTGTAAAAAAATATGTGAGAAAAATGTTTATAAAACTTCCAAACATGGTAGTTATGTCTTTTATCTCCTTTGTCATAGCAGGATTTAGTGCAAACCAAACTTTGACATCAATGATGACTTATGAAATGGCAAGGGACAATTATGAAGATAATTACAAACTTGCTTTGGACTTAGAAAATTCTGCAATAATGACTCCATTATATATTCCATGGAATATAACTGGCAGAACTCCCATGGAAATGGTTGGTGGTCCAATAGCTGCAATATTATTTTCTTTTTACCATCACTACATTATTCTTGTAAATATAATAATTTCCATACTTGATTTTAAGAGAAATAATAATTAAAAATTTTTAGCAAAAAACTCAGGGCAAGGCTCTGAGTTTTATATATTCTATATTTTTGTAAAAGTTCTCGGTGTAAGTTTATTTTCTATTGTTCCAAGAACTAAATCTGCTAAAACTGCCATAAGAGCTGTTGGTATAGCGCCAGCAATTATTATTGGACTGCCATTTGCTACTGTTATTCCTCTAGTTATAATATCTCCTAGTCCTCCTGCTCCTATGAAAGTACCTACTGCTGTAACTCCTATCGCAAGTACTAGTGCATTTCTTATGCCACCCATTATAATCGAAATGGCAAGGGGGAGTTCTACTTTAGTCATAAGTTGTTTTTTCGTCATTCCCATTCCTGTTGCTGCATCAATAAGTTCTGGTGTTACTGAGTTTATACCAGAAACTGTGTTTTTTAAAATTGGAAGTATTGCGTAAAGAAAAACTGCAAATACAACTGTGTTTGGACCAGTTCCTATTGCAAACATCAAAATAGCAAGCATAGCAAGAGAAGGAATAGTTTGCATCACATTTGCTATACTAATTGTTATTCTAGAAAGTTTTTTTCTTCTTGCAACAAAAAATCCTAGAGGAATTGCAATTAATGCCGCAAATAAAACTCCATATATCGATATTAAAAAGTGTCTAATAAATTGTTCAAATACATAACTTGAATTTTTCCCATAATAATAAAATACTTCAGACATCCTTTCCTCCCTTCACAAATTCTTTATACTTTTGCAATTCTTTCTTATCAACTTCTACATCTTCAAAATAATTATTTTTCTTTAAAAAGTTTTCTGCAACTTTTTGTGGTTCTACTAAATCTTCATCAGCTTGTCTATTTAATTCCTGCATAGTTTCCGAAGAAATTTTTCCCATAAGTTTCAATATAGCTTCTTCAACTTCTGGATACTTTTCAATTATTTCACTTGATGCAACTGGCGAACAGTCATAAGGTGGAAACAGTCTTTTATCATCTTCAAGTACAACCAAATCATAAGATGAAATTTTTCCATCAGTTGAATATCCAAGTACTGCATCCATTTCTCCACTTGCAAGTGCTGTATAAACAAGTCCAATGTCCATTGGATAAATGGTTTTAAATTTATATCCATATATATCTTCGAAAGCTTTATAGCCATCTCCTTCTCTTGTTATCCAAGCAGTGTCAACTCCAACACTTATCTTGTCAGATAATTTTTCTAAATCTGAAACTTTTTTAAGATTATTTTCTTCTGCAAATTTTCTTGTAACCATAAAGGCATATGTGTTATCAAATCCAAAAGAAGGATACCAATATCTATTCCATCTCTTGTAATATTCTTTCATTACAACTTTTTGTGCTTCATCTGGATCTCTTATAGGATCCATACCAAGTTCGCCACTAAGTGCTGTGCCTGTGTACATCGCACCAACTACATTTACATCTCCTTTTAACATTGCTATGTGATTTAAAACAGATGAAGATAAATTTGTTATAAGTGAAACATCAAGATCAGTATGATGCTCTATCATCTGTTTTACCATTTCTCCCAAAATTTGTCTTTCTGTATTAGAACCTGTGGCAACAACTACATTTGTCTTTGTGTTTCCACCAATACCCGGAAGTGTACAAGATGTTAAAAGTGACGCAATTAAAATTATAAAAATTAATTTTTTTAATTTTTTCATCATGCCACCTCACTAGTTTTATTAGGTGAAAGTTTTTCTTCCAAAATTCCAAATAAAAAATCAACTATAATTGCCATTAGCGTAACAGGAATAGTCCCCCATACTACCATTGGCATTATTGCATTTGTAAGGCCATTAAAAATAAAATCGCCGAGTCCACCTGCTCCTACATAAGATGCAAGAGTTGTCCATGCAAGAACATATACTGCAGAAAGTCTAATCCCGCTCATCATTACAGGCATTGCCATTGGAATTTGTACTTTAAATAAAATTTGTGATTTTGTCATTCCCATTCCTCTAGCTGCATCAATTAAATTTTCATTTACTCCCGCTATCCCAAGATAAGTATTTCTCAAGATTGGAAGAAGTGAATAAATGAAAAGCGAAACTATGGCTGGTTTTTTCCCAACTCCAAAAATTGGAATCATAAGAGCAAGAAGTGCAAAGGAAGGAACAGTTTGTAAGACTGATGCAATTGCCATCACAATTTTTGCTGCAGTTTTAGATCTAGTTAGCAAAATCCCAATAGGAACAGCAACTAGTATCCCAAAAAATAATGAAACGGAAGCAATAAATAGATGCTCCATTGATTTTGCAAAAATTTCTGCACTATTTGAAAGTAGATAATCAATCATCATTCTCACCTATCTTTTTAGATGAATCCCCTGATGCATCTTTTATAAGTTCTGATAAATTATCTTCTTCAAAGATTTCTCCTTCTTCTACTTCGTCCTCATTTTCCCAAAGATTTGTATAAATTGTATCCACGACAGATGCTCTAGTTACAAGCCCCACCAATTTATTTTCATAATCAACAACAGGAAGATTTTTAATATCTAAATTATAAATATCACGAATGGCATTCATGATAACAGTATCTTCTTTGATTGCATAAACTTTTTCCATGACTTCTTCTAAAGATTTAATGTTTTTCCCAAATCTTCCAATGTCAAACATCCCTACTGCACCAAGAAGATGATTATCTTCGTCTGTCACAAAAATTGTATCTACCCTTTTATTTCTCATAAGAGCTAGAGCATCATAAGTGGATCTATCCTTTGTCAGTGAAACAGGATTTTTTAACATTATTGTTTCTACTGTTCTATAAGAAGTTTTTGCTTCATTTAGTTTCTCTTCTCCAAGCATTTCTTCTACATATTTGCTGGCAGGATTTTTCAAAATGTTCTCTGGCGTATCAAATTGCTCAACATGTCCTTTTTTCATAATTACAATTTTATCTGCTAGAGTAAGCGCCTCGTCCATATCGTGAGAAACAAAGACGATTGTCTTTCCCATTTCTTTTTGAAGTCTTTTAACAAGTTTTTGAAGTGCATCTCTAGTTATAGGGTCAAGTGCCCCAAAGGGTTCATCCATTAAAATAATATCTTGATCTGCTGCAAGAGCTCTTATAACTCCAATTCTTTGTTGTTGTCCTCCAGATAGTTCTGATGGATATTTATCTAAATAAGAAAGAGGAAGATCAACTTTTTCGATTAAGTTTTCTGCAATTGGTCTTAACTTATCTTCTTCCCACTTTAAAAGCCTTGGCACTAAAACAATGTTATCATAAACTGTCATATGTGGCAGAAGTCCTATTTGTTGTATTACATATCCTATCTGTCTTCTAAGATCAACTGCATCCATTTCATTTATATTTACACCATTTATTAAAATCTCGCCACTAGTAATATCGTTCATTCTATTGATCATTCTCATGCAAGTAGTTTTCCCTGAACCACTAGCTCCAATGAAACATATAAATTCTCCATCATTAAATTTTAAATTTATATTTTCCGCTGCAACTTGATTTCCAGGATAAATTTTACTTACGTTTTTAAATTCTATCATTATACTCCCCCTTTATTCCAAACCTATCTTATTAACATTATATCACAGTTAAAATTTTTCAAAAAATGAAACGATTGACTGATATCTTATTAGTGCTATAATCTATGTATAAGATTGTATTTTTTATTTTTTTAAGGAGGATATTATGGCTAACGATTATCATGAACCCGCTAGTGAAATGACTAAAAAGGAAAGAGAAATTATTCGAGCAATTAACTCTTTTAAAGAAGAAATTGCAGCAGTTGACTGGTATTACCAAAGAGTTGCTGTAACAAATGACAAAGATTTAAAAGAAATTATGTGGCACAACGCTGAAGAAGAAATCGAACACGCAATGATGACTCTTGAATGGCTAAGACGCAATCAAGATGGATGGGACGAACAAATGCGAACTTACTTATTCTGCGAAGGTAATATTTTAGAAGCAGAAGAAAATAGTAAAAAAGACGATAAAAAAGAAAAAAATACTAGCAAAAAGAAAAGCAAATAATTCTTAAAAATTTTTCTACAAAAAACTGACTGGAGTTTTAAAATTCTAGTCAGTTTTTATTTTTTGTTTTAAATTTTTTTAATTCTGAGCTCTAAATTTTTTTCATTTATTTTTCTCTCAGTATACTCTTTTATAAGTTCATAAATTGTAGATGCAAGTGGCACAAAAATCCACATTCCCACAACACCAAAGAGTGAACCGCCAACTGTTATTGCAATAAGAGTCCAAAGAGATGGAAGACCAACTTTTCCTCCAACAAGTTTTGGATAAACTAAATTTGATTCGACTTGTTGTAAAATAACTATTAAAATTAAAAAAGCAAAAGCTTTTGTTAAATCTTCTATTGCAATCATAATAAATCCCATTGCCCCACCTAAAAAAGGTCCAATAATCGGCACTAGATCAGTAACTCCAACTATAATGCCAAGAGTCGCTGCATTGGGAATTCTTAAAATAAAACTGGATATAAATGTTGCAATTCCTATAAGAGTTGAAACTGCCAATTGCCCTTTTATAAATCCAAAAAAATTTTCATGCAAAAGGTGTGCAACATGAAGAATCTTGTCTGCAACTTTGTCGTCAAACATTGAGTAGCAAATTCTTGTGGATTGGTATCCAAGGCTTTCTTTATCTGCCAATATATAGATTGAAGTAATTACGGCAAGAAAAAAAGAAAAAAGTCCTCCTATTATGCTTGAAGCGGTAGAAAGTGCATTGTTTAAAATAGCTGTCGATTTTTCATCCGATGTCATAAAACTTTTTACTCTATTAAATATTTCATTCCAGCTTAAATTGTCATATTCTTGTTGCAATCTGTTAGAATATTCATTTAAAAAGGGTATTTCTCTAGTTTTATCTATTGCCATTTGCAAAAAACTGGGCAGCGATTTTTTAAGTCCATTAAAAGAATTTGCAATTTGAGGTGCAATGATAACACTTATTATATAAATTATAAGTATTAATAGGATAAAAGAAATAGTAATGGAAATAGATCTCTTGTGTTTTTGAAAATTTTTATTTTCTATTTTATTAAAAACTTTATTTTCAAAGAAGTTTAGAGGTATTTTCATTATAAAAGCAAAAACTGCACCTAGAATAAAGGGTGAAATTATACCAAAAAATACTCCAATTCCAGAAAATATGTAATTACTTTTTGCAAATAAATAAGCTACAAATAAAAGTGCAAGTCCTGTCAAGAAAACCTTCTTATAAACCTCTTTTTTAAAGGACAATTTTCTTACAACACTCTTTTCTATTTCCCTTTTCTCATTTTTTTCTTCCATGAATCTCCCTTTCTATTTTGAATTTCCCAAAATATTATTCCAAAATTTGAAATACTCTTCAAAAAAATTTTTTTGAATCTTTTCTACATTTTTTACATTCATCTCATAAATTTCAAATGCCAACTTAACCTGTCTTAGGAAGATATCATTATAATCATTAATTAATGAATAGGTTTTTTCCTCTACTTCTTTTAGATCTTTGATTTCGTAAATCATTGGTAAATTGTTTTTCCTAACTTCCACGGATGTATCTTTATTTTTTTCTTTAATACTTGGATTTATTTCCATAATTATTTCAAAATCTTTATTATCTAAATTTTTCTTTTCTTTGTAGTCTATTTCTAATTTTTCTTTTTCCGAAAAATCTGTATCATCAAGTGGAAGCAAAAATCTTATAGGATTTACAACGAGAGATTTTTCTTCATCTGAATCTTTTTTAGTAAAGGAAATTTTCCCACTATTTTCATGCTTTGAAATTTCTTCTAAGTTTGAACTTTCTCTTTCTTTTAGAGCCTTGTAAAAATACTCTTCACTTAATTTTATAAAATCCTCATCTTTTATAGTCGCATATTTTGCCCCTCTAAATGTGGATTTTATTTTATCATCTATCTCTCTTATTTCTATAAATTCAATATCTACTTTAGATTTATTCTTTCCATATTGAAACTTTTCCAAAACTTTTCCTAGGGCAAAATTATCTTTATTTTTAAGCCAAAGAAAATCATCTTTATTTAACTTATCAAGCAAATTGACAAGTGAAGTTGCAACCCTCGGACTCATGTTTTTTATGTCCAAATATTCTTTCAAGTTTTCTCTACTTGAAATATCTTCTTCACTATTGAAACAAATTTCATTGTTTTTTACAAAATCATTAAATACTTTTTCATCATTAATTGAAATTCTATAAGCCTTAACTCCCACTTTGCCCTCCTTAAAATTATTTAGAACCCTCTCAAAACATCAGGTCTAAAATTTTTCTTTTTCAAAGTTTTTTCTATTGCACCTATAAGAGCTTTTCTGTCCTCATTTAAATTTCCTGCAAGGAGTACATAATTTGAAGCGTGATTGGACCTAAAAACTGTTCCCTCAGAATCAACGTGTTCCAAAAATATTTTCATTTCTTCCAAAATTTCTCCTGCATCTGGCATTTTGAAATCCCCAGAAATATAATCTTTATAAAGAGGTGTATTTTTATAAACCCTCATTGTCAGATAACCTAAGAAATCTGGCTTAGTTTCTGAAACAAGTTTTGCAGTTCCTATTGCATTTTTTTCTATGCCATCTACTCCACCAAGTCCTGCAATAATTGTAACAGAAGTTTTAAAACCTGCTTCTTTTGCCTTTTTCATTGCAGATACATATTCCTCATAGGTTATACCTTTTTGAATTTTTTTTAAAAGATCTTCATCTCCAGTTTCAAAACCAATATAGAGCATTTCAAGTCCTGCATCTCTTAACTTTTTCAAATCTCCAAGAGATTTTCTATTTATATCCTTAGCTGTAGCATAGGATGAAACTCTATTCACATCTGGAAAATATTCTTTAATAGTCTTTAAAATTTCTAACAAATCCTCTGTCTTTAATACTAAAGCATCTCCATCTGCCAAAAAAATTCTCTCAAAATAATCTTTATAAGCACTCATCTCCACTAAATCTTTTTCTATTTCTTCTAGTGGTCTTACTCTAAAATCATCATCTTTATACATGTAACAAAATGTGCAATTGTTGTGCGAACAACCAACTGTAGCTTGAACTATAAGAGATCTTGCTTCACTTGGTGGTCTAAAAACATTTCCGTAGTACTGCATATTTCTTCCCTTCTATTTTTAATTTATAAATTAGTTCTTCCCATGTTTCTTTAACAATGTACTCTTAACTTCCCAAAGTTTTTCTGACAAGTCCACAATATATTCATTTGGATTGTCAAGTCTTTTTGTTTCACTCCAAAGAGTGTCAAGTTCCATTTCTGCTTTTTGTTTTATTTCTTCAAGACTTGGAAGATTATATACTAGTTCTCCCTTTTCGTAAATTTGAACTAAAACTTTTTTAACATCATAATTTTCCAAAGTTTTTCTCTTCCATGTATAAACTGGATGGAAAATTTCATAATTATTTTCTGGGATTTCTTCTTCTCTTAATGCAATAACATCTGCCATTGCCTTTTTACTTTCTTTGTCATAAAATCTATAAAGTTCTTTAAATCCAGGAGTAGTTATTTTTGTAACATTTTCAGAGATCTTTATTTTTGGAATGATTTCTCCACCATCATTTACTGTGGCAGCAAGTTTATATACTCCTCCAAAAACTGGCGATGACTTTGAAGTTATAAGTCTTTCTCCAACTCCAAAGGAATCTATCTTAGCCCCTTGATGTAAAATATTTCTTATTGTAAATTCATCAAGAGAATTTGAAGCCATAATTTGTGCATCTGGATAACCTGCATCATCTAACATTTTTCTCGCCTTATTAGATATATAGGTTATATCTCCAGAATCAATTCTAATTCCCTTAGGTCTAAATCCTCTTGGAACAACTTCTTCATCAAAAATCTTTATTGCATTTGGCACACCTTCTTTTAAAGTGTCATAAGTGTCTACCAAAAGAAGACAATTGTCTGGATAAACTCTTGCAAAGGCTCTAAAAGCTTCTAATTCTGTGTCAAACATTTGAACCCAAGAATGTGCCATTGTTCCAAGAGCTGGAACTCCAAACATTTTGTCTGAAAGAGTATTTGCAGTGCCAGCACATCCTCCAATGTATGCAGCTCTTGCGCCTAAATTTGCAGCAGAATAACCTTGTGCCCTCCTCGAACCAAATTCCACAACTGGTCTTCCTTTTGCTTGTCTTACAATCCTACTTGCCTTTGTCGCAATCATTGACTGATGATTTATTGTCAAAAGCACCATAGTTTCAAGCATTTGTGCTTGGATGGCAGGACCTTTAACTGTGAGTAGTGGTTCTTCAGGAAAAGCAAGAGTTCCCTCTGGCATTGCCCACACGTCGCATTCAAATTTAAAATCTCTCAAATAATCCAAAAATTCTTCAACAAAAATATTTTTTTCTCTCAAAAATTCAATATCTTCTTCTGAAAAATGAAGATTTTCCATGTATTCAATTAATTGTTCAAGTCCTGCAACAATCGTGTACTGTCCGTTATCAGGCACCTCTCTAAAAAACATATCAAATATTACAATCTTATTTCTCATTTCTTCTTGAAAAAATCCATTTGCCATTGTTAGTTCATAAAAATCTACAAGAAGTGTGAAATTTTTCTTTACATTATAATTTACCATTTTTACTTTACTTCCTTCTTTTTTTCTTCGACTTGCTAAGTTCTTAATTAATTAAATAAATTATAACACAAAGAGTAACTTTTTTATAATTTAATCCCTTTATAGCAGAGTTTTATAGCAGAGTTTTCTACTTTTAATATTATTTTTAGAAAACATTTCTTGTGTTATAATTTTTAAACGAAAAGTTTTTAAATAGTCTTTATTTTTAAAATTTTTACGTTAAACTTATAAAATCGATTTAGTCTAAAAAATAGTAAATAACTGTGTTATAATAAAATTAGATTGGTAAAGGTGAAATAATTTTTGAATACAATTAAGAGTACTGTGGACATTGAAAGGTCTCTTATAAAAACTTATAGAAGAGATGTTTATAAAAAATTTGTGCAAGGAGTTAATAAATACGAACTAATAAGTCCAGGAGATAAAATTGCAGTTGCAATTTCTGGCGGAAAAGATTCTCTTACTCTTGCAAAACTTTTGCAAGAATTAAAAAAGCACAACAAGGTTCCCTTTGAGCTTGAATTTATTACAATGGACCCAGGTTATCTTCCTGAAAATAGAGAAAGATTGGAATTTAACTGCGAAAAACTTGGGATCCCAGTAAAAATTCACAATTCAGATGTCTTTTCTGTTGCAGAAAAAATGTCAGATGGCGGATCTCCTTGTTATATGTGTGCGAGAATGCGTCGTGGCAATCTATACAATAGAGCTCAAGAACTTGGCTGCAACAAACTTGCCCTTGGTCATCACTTTGACGATGTAATAGAAACTGTGATGTTAAATATTATTTATGCTGGCGATTTTAAAACTATGATGCCAAAATTAAAATCAAAAAATTTTGAGGGCATTGAGTTAATAAGACCAATGTATCTAGTTAGAGAAGAAGCTATAATTAGATTTATGAAATCAACTGGACTATCTGCTCTTGACTGTGCCTGTACTGTCACAAAGAAAAAGTCAGGTAACAAAAGATTTTTTATAAAAGATTTAATTGAAGAATTAAAAAAGGAAAATAAAAATGTTGACATAAATATTCTTCGTGCTACTGAAAATGTAAATATGGAACAAATCTTAGGGTATAAGGAAAAGGGCGAAAGACACGACTTTTTAGAATTTTATTAGGAGGAGATATGGAAGAGATTAAGATGATTTCTTGGAATGTAAACGGACTTCGTGCTGTTGTCAAAAAAGGTTTTATGGATGAATTTAAAAAACTTGACGCAGATTTATTTGCACTCCAAGAGATAAAACTTCAAGAGGGACAAATTGAAATGGACCTTCCCCATTACTATGAATTTTACAATTATGCAGAAAAAAAAGGCTATTCTGGTACAGCAATTTTCTCAAAAAAAGAACCTATCTCTGTCAATTATGGAATTGGAATAGATGAACACGACAAGGAAGGACGAGTTATTACTCTGGAGTTTGAAAATTTTTATTTTGTAACTTGTTATACTCCTAACTCAAAGAGAAAACTCGAAAGACTAGATTACAGACAAGTTTGGGAAGATGATTTTAGAAATTATTTAAATGAACTTAGAAAAAATAAAGAAGTAATTCTTTGTGGCGACTTAAATGTTGCCCACAAGGAGATCGACCTTGCAAATCCTTCTACTAATAGAAAATCAGCTGGATTTACTGATGAGGAAAGAGAAAAATTTACAGAACTTTTGAAAAATGGATATATAGATACTTTTAGATATTTCTATCCAGATTTAAAAGATGAATATTCTTGGTGGAGCTACTTTGCAAAATCAAGAGAAAGAAATGTAGGCTGGAGAATTGATTACTTTGTAGTTTCAGAAGGTCTAGAAAAACATTTAGTTGATGCAAAAATTCATCAGGAAGTTATGGGATCTGACCACTGCCCTGTTGAATTAAAAATAAAATTATAAAAATATAAGGAGGATTTAATGGAAAACTTATTGTCAGTACCTATTAAAGATGATATTTATTTTATAGGGACAAATGATAGAAAAACTGAACTATTTGAAGGGATGTGGCCACTCCCAAAGGGAGTTGCTTACAATTCTTATTTAGTTAAAGGCGAAAAAAATATTATCGTAGATCTTGTAAGAGCAAATACTACTGAAGCTTATGTTGAAAAGATAAATGAAATTATTGGAGAAGATGAAAAAATTGATTACATCGTAATAAACCATATGGAACCTGATCATTCATCTTCAATAAAATCAATCTTAGAAATTTATCCTGATGCAAAACTTGTAACAAATAAAAAAGCTGTTGCAATGTTAAATAATTTCTACGAAATTAAGGACAACATACTAGAAGTAAAAAATGGAGAAACTCTTGAACTAGGAAATAGAAAATTTACTTTCCACATGACACCAATGGTTCACTGGCCCGAATCCATGGTAACTTATGAAGAAGCAACAAAGACACTTTTCTCACAAGATATATTTGGTGGATTTGGAACACTTGACGGTGGTATTTTTGATGATCAAATTGAATACGACGCATACTATCTCGAAGAAACCACTAGATACTTTATAAATATTGTTGGGAAATATTCTTCCCAAGCACTTAAAGCATTAAATAATTTGGGCGGACTTGATATTGAATTAATTTGTCCAGTTCATGGTCCAATTTGGAGAGATAACCCCAAAAAAATAACTGACATTTACACATCTCTTGCAAATCAAGAAACAATTGATGGCTGTGTTGTAATATATGGATCAATGTATGGTAATACAGAAACAATGGCAGAAGCTGTTGCAAGAGGACTTTCACAAGGCGGTCTTAAAAATATAAAAGTGAGAGATATAACAAAAACTCCTTTCTCTTACCTTCTATCAGATATTTGGAGATACAAGGGAGTAATACTTGGTTCATGCTCTTATGACAACAACTTATTCCCACCAATGGATTATTTTTTGACAGAAGTTTCTCACCAAAGAATGAAAAATAATTATTGGGGAATCTTTGGATCTTATTCATGGAGCGGCGGTGCTCTTAAAAATCTAAAAAAATATATGGAAGAAGGAAAGTATGATGTGCTAGACACTCAACTTGAAATTCAAGGTGCAGCAACTGATGAAGAAATTAAAAAACTAATTGAATTTGGTGAAGAAATGGCTGCAAAAATTTTAGAAAAATAAATTTTAATAATTTTAATCGTCACGGTTTTATCTCGTGGCGATTTTTTTCTTAAAAATGTTAAATAATACTTAAATTCTTAAAAATTAATTGCAGTAAACTCTATAAAAAGGTAAAATTGCACAAAAAAAGAATGCCTCCACTTTTCATCGTAAGACATTCTTTTTTAGAAACCCAATTCCATCCAATGATTACTTTTTGGTTCAATCACGTCTATCACCTATATCTTATTTTACTAAAGCATCTTATAAATTTACATTGTCCAAAGTCCCAAACTCTAAGACTTTGTGCTCATTATAAAAATACTAAAAGTAATTTTTCTTACTAAACTTACTCGCAAATTAATAAAATCTTCCTATTCATTCGTTAAAACTATTCGATTTATATAAAAACTTTGGCATTTTAAGTCAAAATTTGTAAATTTAAAAAAATCAAAAACATTTTTACTTTTAATTGGATGGAATTGTCAAGCTTCTCCAAATAAGAATCGTAAATCTAAATTTCTATTTACTAATCAATTAATCTTATCTGGTATTAATATAATACCCTGTAAAATAATTTTAAAACACTTTTTATAAAAATTTTTTAAATTATTTTACTAATTTTTATAGTATAATAATTTTAAGTCAAAGGAGGCAAAATGAACACATTAATTG
Organism: Peptoniphilus lacydonensis; assembly: GCF_900106515.1. GTDB lineage: Bacteria > Bacillota > Clostridia > Tissierellales > Peptoniphilaceae > Peptoniphilus_A > Peptoniphilus_A lacydonensis. Next base: position 1,030,004 of record NZ_FNWF01000003.1, on the reverse strand, counting down.
GATACAAAAAGTGCAGTACTTGTAAAAATATAGAAAAACTATTAGAAGAAAAAAACATTTCTTATAACTATAGAGAAATTGACAAAGATCTTTTGTCGAAAATTGAACTAAAAAATATAAAAGAAAAAGCAGACATTGATATTTATAAGCTCTTTAATTCAAGTGGAGTAAGATACAGAGAACTTGGACTAAAAGATAAAAAGAAGAGCATGACAGATGACGAAATCTATGAACTTCTTTCAACTGATGGTATGCTTGTCAAAAGGCCTATTCTCTTAACAGATAAAAAAGCTTTCATAGGCCCACAAGTAAAAAAATATTTAGAAAATTTATAATTTTTAATCTCATCTGAGGGTGAGATTTTTTATTGCAAAAAAATACTAGAATTGATATTTCAACTCTAGTAAAAATTTTTATTCTTTTCTATCTCTCTTAACCATACAAATTTTTTTATAAGTAATTCATTCTTTTTTAAAAAATTCATCTATCTCAAGAGCATCTTCTGAATTTATAAGGATAGTTATCTTATCGCCAAGTAATATTACATCATCTGCTGTTGGAACTATATCTACTCCATCTCTTTCAATTGAAATAATTATTAAGTGTTTTGGAAAATTTATTTCTCGAAGACTTTTACCTATTACATTTAGGTCATCTGTTATTGCATATTCAAAAATTGAATAATTGCCAAGTTCTCTCTCCTTTGGACTTAATAAATTTTTGTCATCTAATTGCCTTTCAAATAATGTGTCATAGATTGGAGCAACTTTTAAAAATTCTGCTACATAATAGGAAACTATTACAACCACAGAAAGTGCAATTAAGTGCTCAAATGTAGAGGTCATCTCCGATACTAAAATTATTGAAAGAATTGGACTTCTAACAACTGATGCCAAAATTCCGCTCATACCCAGAATTATAAAATTGATGTAGTAATCTTCAAATCCAAAAGTTTTATCTACGATTGCAAAAATAATAGCACCGCAAGATCCTCCTATTACAAGAACTGGTAGAAAAATTCCCCCTTGTACTCCCGAACCATAACAAAAAGTTGTGTAAAATAATTTTACTATTAAAATAATTAAAATATATTTTACAGAAAATCTTCCCTCTGCCATCTTTTCAAGAAGGTTATGTCCTCCGCCTGTTCCTTCAATAAATATAAATCCAATTGCAATTGTAACTCCCATTAAAAGTGTGAATTTTAAAACTTTTGAATTTATCTTTTTAAATAAGTCCTGAAATTTTGTAATAAAAAAATTGTAAATGCCGCCAATTAATCCCGTCAAAATTCCAATTAATATTGCAATCCACATAAATTTCATGGGAAGTGACTTTGTTACAAAAAAAGAAAAAGAAGTTTCTGCTCCCATTATTACAAAGGAAACATAATTTGCAACAATTGAAGCAATAAGTGCTGGCAATAGTACATATCTCGAATAAGTTTTATGCAATTCTTCTATGGCAAATATGCACCCTGCCATTGGTGCATTAAATGCTGCTGCAAGTCCTGCTGCTGCTCCTGCTGTTATCATATATTTTACTTCATCAGGAGGTCTTTTTAACATCTTGCCAATATATTTTGCAGATGCACCACCCATTTGGATTGATGGCCCCTCTCTTCCAAGAGAAAATCCCATTAGATTTCCAAGCCCTCCTCCTAAAACTTTTGATAAAAGCGTTGGCACTTCGTCCATATTAAACTTCCCAAGAATTTCTCCTCGTATTTGTGGAATCCCGCTTCCACCAGATAATGGCGCCCATTTAAGCAATTTATAAATAATAAATGAAATAATAATTGCTAAAAGTATTAAAATAAATAATGATTTAAAATTAAAATCTCTATATAAAAGCCCTCTGCAATAATCCATTTTTGAAATTACAAATCTGTACATCACAGAGAAAAGTCCTGCGAATGTCCCCACTATAATGGAATCAATTAAAATTCTAAATATTAATTTTTCTTTTTTATTAAAATCATTTTTCATTTTCTTCACCTTTTATTAAATTTTGCCAATCATCTCTATCTAATTTTAAAATTTCAATATAATCACTTTCCTTCTCAATCTTTTTGGGAACTGTATAAAAATTAAAATTTAGCTTTCTAAATTTTGAACCTTCTATGTCTGATATAACTTTAAAACTCTTTGCCCTTGTCAAATCAAAAATTCTAGATTCAAACTTCATCTTTTCATCGTGATATATTAATTTCTTTTCCTCAGGGTAATAGCTCATCCTGAAATTTCTGTCGTCAATTTTTCCTTTTATTGTATTTAATTTTTCATTTTCTTCTCTTTCCACATAAATATACCTATTTGGAACTCTAAGCTCAAGGGTATCTCCAATTATTAAAGTATAGCGATTGTCTTCTGAGTGCATTTTAAATAAATCAGAATCTTCATCTGTTTCCAGGTAAAAAATAATATTTTTTCTGTTTTTCAAATCGTGAGAAATATTTGCAAATTCTCTTTCCAAAATTCTAGTCAAATAATAGTTATAAAAAAAGTTATCTTCTAGAGAGTAAAATTCTTTTGTTTTTTTCATTAAGTTTTGAAGATCTTTTGACTTAACTTTCACTTCAAATTTATTTTCTGAAATATTTTTAACTCTAGTAGTTCTTATAATCTTTGTCCATTCTTTTTTGACATATTTTTTTAATTCTGTATTTTTTTCAGAAAAAGAAACTGGCGGTGCAAATAATTTTTCGTTATTTATATCATACCCTAAATCTTTTAGTGCGTCTGAATCCTCAGAAAGGCTTAACATTGTATTCCTATCCACAAATAAAGTTTTTTCCGAAATATATGGCAAATACAAATAAACATTGTTATTTACAATTTTTTCTCCAGATTTCTTTACCTTATTATCTCTTTCCACTCTTTTTAGAAAATACCTCGATTTATTAGTAGCACTTTCAAAATCTATTATGTTTAATTTATCACCACTTGTTTTTTTTGCACTCAATCTTATTCCATAATCGCCTGTACTTTTAACTTTATAAAAAATATCCCTTACTCCGACTTTCTCAAAATAATTATCTGCAAAGTCAAAAATCCTATCATCAATTGTATATAAAACTTCAGCAACAATTTTTTTTGGATAATGTCTAAATCTAAATTCAGCAAAAATTCCTAAAAATAATAAAATTATTATTAAAAAAATACTCTTCTTTTTCATAGAATCACTACTTTTAATATGTTAATTATAGTTTACAATAAAATTCTCCATTATTGCAATTAAAAAGGCATCTTTCGATGCCCAAAATTTTTTTAATTTATACTTTTTCTCCAGCTTCCAAATTTGAAATAAATTGACACTAATACAAAATTTAAAAAATATGACACTGGATAAATTATACTTATTACCCTTATGGATTGATATATCGGCATCGCAAAATAAACTACAACAAGCCTAAAAATACAAATTGTTAAAAGGGAAATAATCATAGGCCCCAAGGCGTGCCCGCTTCCCCTTATAAAACCTGATAAAGTTTCTGAAAGGCCAAAAGACCAAATTCCAAGACTTAAAATTTTTAAAAAGTCTGACCCATATGATATAACATTGGGATCTGTATTAAAAATTGCAATAAGCGGTTCTGCAAGTGTAAAAGCTATTATAGATAAAATTCCAGAAATTACAATTACGATAATTAAAGACACTTTTATACCTTCGCGAAGTCTTTCAAATTTTTTTGCTCCAAAATTTTGCCCAGAAAAAGTAGTGGCTGCAAGTGCAATTGCTTGTAGTGACATAAATAAAAATCCATCAATTCTTCCCTCTGCCGCAATACCTGCTATTGCATCTGAACCAAAGGAATTTATTTTTGCTTGAAAAACTACATTTGTAAAAGATAAAAGTGCAGTTTGAATTCCAGTTGGTATTCCAATTTCAAAAATTCTCTTTGCTTCAAATTTGTGAAGTTTAATTTCTTCTCTTCTAAGCTTATAAGACCCATCTGTCTTTAAAAGTGAAATTGTAACAAGTATTGCTGATGTAACTTGTGATGCGAGTGTTGCAAGTCCTGCTCCCAAAACTGACATGTGAAACATTCCAATTAAAATCAAATCTAGAACAATATTTACAACTGCAGATACACATAAAAAGTTAAAAGGTCTTTTTGAATCTCCAATTGCTCTTAGTATTGACGCTCCCATATTGTAAATTAAAATCGGAATTGTTCCCAAGAAGAAAACTCTCATATAAATTATTGCATCATTAAAAATTTCAGCAGGAGTGTCCATTATTCTTAGAAAAAAAGGAGTGGTTATATATCCAAAAATTGTAATTAAAAGCCCTGAAGTTATCCCTAGAAAATAAGAACATCCAACAGATCTTTTAAGTGCATCCCTGTCATTAGAACCATAATAAAGAGAAATTATTACAGAAGCACCAGTTGTAAGTCCCAAAAAAAGACCTATAAGTAAATTTGAAACGGGGCCAGTTGCTCCAACTGCTGCCATGGGATTTTTTCCTGCAAATCTACCTACAATCATAAGGTCGGCTGTATTATAAAGTTGTTGCAAAAAATTTGTCAGAAGAAGTGGAATTGCAAATTTTATAATACCCTCTGCAATGGAACCTTCTGTCAAATTAATATTTCTGCTAATTTTTTTACTCATCCCTGTACCTCACAATTCCAATATATATTTTTTTAATTTCTCCAACACTATTATTTAAAAGTTCCCCTTCTTTTACATCGGATATTGCATAAGTAATATTGGCAACAACACAATTGCCGTATTCTTCGCCTGTATCAGCATCAATGCCTGAGGGTATATCAACGGCAACTATATAATTCCCATGACAATTTATAACATCAATTAGATCTACATAAAATTTATCTAATTTTCTATTTAGACCAATTCCAAAAATTGCATCTAGGCACACTTCATTTACTTCCAAAGACTCAATAAGTTCGTCAAAATTTTTATCATCAATATATTTTACATCAGTCAATTTTTTAACAATTTCTAAATTTTTTGAAAATTCTTCTGTTCCTTCATCTGAAATAATAAAAACTTCAACTGATTTTCCAGTTAGTATTAAATGTCTTGCAATTACAAGTCCGTCTCCGCCATTATTTCCCTTCCCACAAATTATTGTAAAAGAATTATAATCTTTTATTTCACGAAAGATTCCCATGCCGGCGTTTTCCATTAAAATAAGAGAATCAATATTGTACTCACTCATTGTTCTCTTCTCAAGTTCAATCATTTTATTTTTTGAAATTGTCATAGTAATCCCTCCAGTTTCTATTATATGATATTTAAAATAAATTAACATCACATTCTAAGAATTATTTTTAAGTTTATTAAATTTTTTATATTGTACATTATAATTCTAAAAAATTCATAAATAATTCTTTAAATATATTCCGATAAAATTATTAATTGTAGTTAGTTGATATTCGGTATCAATTGTAATATAATTATTTTGTAAAAAAGTAATAGATAAAAATTTAAATGAAATAAAATTTTTTAAGGAGGAATTATGACAAATTATTTGCCAATTGCAGAAAAAACAAAACCTGAATGCATTAACTGTGCTCATGAGATTTTAGAAAATCTTTCAAAAAGTACTAATTTAAAAAATATAGATGAAATGAAAACACAAATCGAAGACTTAAACACTTTTTTATATACATATTTTTTAATTACATACAATAAAGATTTGTCCCCAGTTCATGCAGAATTTTCACAAAAACTCGCTCTAGTATTAGATCCTTCTTCTCTTAAATTGATAGCAAGAGATTTGATTGAAGCTTATTCAAACACCCTTTTAGATGCTCTAAATTTTTCTGAAAATGAAATAATAGACAGTGCAATTAAAATAATTAATGAAGAGTATAGTGACGGTCTTCATTTAGAAGAGCTTGCAGAAAAACTTCACCTTTCAAAAAATTATTTGTGCTCTCTTTTTAAAGAAGAAACTGGATTTACTTTTTGTCAGTATCTAAACACATTAAAGACAAATAAAGCCAAGGAACTTTTAAAAGAAGATAAAAAAACTTTGGAATATATAAGTTATGAATGTGGATTTTCTTCACAACCGCATTTTACAATGACTTTTAAAAAGTACACAGGAAAAACTCCAAGAGAGTACAAACTTAGTTTAGCAGAAGAAATCTAATTATTGAAATCCTCCATAATTTGCTATATTATATAGTGATTGGAGGATTTTATGCTTTTTAATTCATTTGAATATTTAATTTTTTTGCCTCTAGTTGTAATTTTTTATAACTTGTTTAGTGTAAAATTTAAAAATATATTTTTGCTACTGGCAAGTCTAATATTTTATAGTTTTTGGAATGTAAAATACACATTATTAATGATTTTCTCCATATTTATTACATACTTAACTGGGATTTATATAGAGAATAATAGAAATAAAGCTAAAAAAATGAAAATTGCTGTATTTTTGTGTTTTATAATAAATTTAGGAATACTTTTTGTCTTCAAATATTTTAATTTTTTTGCTGATTTAATAAATAATTTTTCTGGGAAAGATTTTAATATTTCAATAGATGTAATTTTGCCTGTGGGAATATCTTTCTACACTTTTCAGGCTCTCGGCTACACCATAGATGTATATAGAAAAGATCTCTGTGCAGAAAAAAATTTTATAGATTACGCTCTTTTTGTGTCTTTTTTCCCACAACTTGTCGCAGGTCCCATTGAAAGAAGCATAAATTTACTTCCACAAATTAAAAATCCGAGAAAATTTAGTTACGAAAATTTAATTAGTGGTCTTGTGCTCTTTTTCTATGGAATGTTTTTAAAATTAATTATAGCAGACAGGGCAGCAATTCTTGTAAATGAAGTTTTTAGAAACTATACAAATTTCTCAAGAGAAGTTTTAATTATCTCAGCAATTTTATTTACTCTTCAAATTTACTGTGATTTTTACTCATATTCTATTATGGCAAAAGGATCTGCAAGAATCCTTGGCATAAATTTAATGGACAATTTTAAAGAACCTCTATTGTCAAAATCAATTACTGAGTTCTGGAGGAGATGGCATATCTCTCTTTCTACTTGGTTTAAAGACTATCTCTACATACCACTTGGAGGAAATAGAAAGGGTAAAATAAAAAAATACTTTAATTTGATTATTGTCTTTTTAGTAAGTGGATTGTGGCATGGTGCAGATCTTTCCTTCGTTCTTTGGGGACTTATACATGGAATCTTAAATATATTTGAAAATATTTTTAATTTAAATAAAAAAATAAATAATGCTTTTATAAATTTTATAAGACGAGTTATAACTTTTATAGCAGTAGTCTTTGCCTTTATTTATTTTAGAGCAGAAAATATTTCTCATGGAAATAATTATATTAGTGCAATAATAAATAATCCAAAGAGCACAAATTTGACAGAAGAAATCGCAAAAACATCCTTTGGAATTTCAAATATTTATCCATTACTTATTGGGGTAATAATTTTAATTCTTTTTGATATTTTAAAATATAATAAAATAAATGTAGAAAAAATTATTTCAAAAACAATTTTTCCAATCAGATGGATTATTTATCTAGCCTTTATATTTGGAATTATTATTTTTGGAGTATACGGGCCACAGTTTTCTGAGTCACAATTTATTTATTTTCAATTTTAGGTGATTAAATGAAAAAATTCTTAAAAATTTTAAAATCAATAATTTTTATTTCAATAATAATTTGGGGCTCTTTAGAACTAAACAATATTTTTATAAGAAAATCTTTATCAAAACCTTGGGATATGGGAAATAAAATTGGAGGATTCTACAACGAAAAAGAAGATTACAACGTAATGTTTTTTGGCACAAGTCACAGCTACTGTTCCTTTGAACCTCTTGTTATTTATGAGAAAACTGGTATAAAATCTTATGTCCTTGCATCACAAAGTCAACCTCTAAAAATTACTGCAAACTATATAAAGGACGCTCTTAAAAGAAAAAATCCCCGCGTAATTTTTGTGGACATAAATGCAGCAATTTATAAAATTGACGAAGATACAAGTGTCGTCAACTCTTACTGCGACTATATGCCACTATCCCTAAATAAAATTAAAATGATTGCAAAAAAAGTTCCCTATAAAAATAAGCCATCCGCAATACTTCCCTTAGTGACCTATCACAGTCGTTGGGATGAATTAAAGGACGAAGATTTTAACTTCAATAAAAGTTCTTATTCAGACTACCTAAAGGGATATGTATTATTAAAAAATAAGAGCCAAAGTTTTTCTAAAGGGGATGGGGATATAGACGATTTTAGAGAAGGTGCAAGAAATTTTAATGAAAAAAAATACTTAGAAGAAAATTTAGAAGCTTTTGATGAAATTATGGAAGTAGCAAATAAAAATGGCGCTCGAGTTATTTTCGTAAAAACTCCAATTTATGATTACGATCTATATTCAAAAAATATAAAATATTTTGAAAAATATTTAAAAGAAAAAAATGCAGAATTTGTAGATTTTAATAAATTTACTAAAGAAATTAATTTAAGTAAAAGTGATTTTTATGATCCTCATCATTTAAATGTAGTTGGAGCAGAAAAATTTAATTTATTTTTCATAGATTTTATGGAAAAGAACAAAATCTTTGAAGAAAATTTGGCATCTGATAAAAGTTGGCAAGAAAATTTTAAAAAATATAATATAAATAAATTTTAATGGCAGGAATTTATCCTGTCATTTTATCATTATTTTTTATTTATAAAAGATTTTGTATTTACAAACAAAAATGAATTTTTTATAATAAATTTATAACCTTTTTTCTATATTTCTTGATTTTTCTTAAAAATAATAATAGAATATCTTTAAGGGGGTTCTTATGACTATTAGAGATTTAGAAATATTTATAGAAGTTGTTAAAGCAAAAAATATGTCAAACGCTGCGAAAAACTTGCAAATTTCTCAGCCAACTGTTTCTCATGCAATTTCTCAAATAGAAACTGAATACAATGTCAAGTTATTTGACAGAGTTTCAAAAAAATTATACATAACTGATGTTGGACTTAGATTATATGACTTTGCTTTAAACATTTTAGAACAGTTTGAAGATACAGTTATATTTTTGCAAGGATCATCAACTGCACACAATATAAACCTTGGCGTCAGTTCAAACTTTAGCTCACAATTTCTCTTAGAAATAATAGATGAATACGAAGCACAAAACGAAGATGTCAGCATAAGAGTTTATGTTGATTCTCGCGATAAAATTTTAGAAAAATTAGATTCTGGTATTGTCAACTTGGCAATAATAGACGGAGATAATGGAATAGAATACAATTCTTGTGAGCCTTTCTTGGAAGATGAAATTTTTATAATTTCATCAGGAGATTCTGATATAAAGGACAAAGATGTGCTAGATGCTAAAGACTTAAAAAATAAAAAGTTTGTCTTTGGAGATTTAGATGAATCTTCCAAAAAAATACTTTTAAATTATTTGCGTGAAAAAAACATTCCAATTGATCTTAAATTTATTTGTCAAAATAAAGACATGGTATTAAATATTATAAAAAATTCTGACGCAATCTCTATTGGATCTAGTTCGTCCTTTAGCGATCCATCTATTAAAAAGCACAGAATAAAAGATTTGGAAATTACTAGAACTTTTTATCTCGTTTATCACAACGATGCTTTCTTAAAAAATAATTTAAAAGACTTTATATATTTTGTAAAAAATAAGTTTAAATCATAAAATGGAATTACAAATTTTAGAATCTTTACAAAAAATCCACTTTAATTTTTTAGATAATTTGATGACTTTTATAACAAATCTTGGAAATGGTGGAATTATTTGGATAGCTATTATAATTATTCTTCTTTTTCAAAAAAATAATAAATTTAAAAGAGAAGGTTTTACAATAGCGATTGCACTAATTATCTTCTCAATAATTGGTCTTTTAATCTTAAAACCAATTATAAGAAGACCTAGACCTTTTAATTTTTCTAATGTGGATCTTTTGATAGGAGAACCCTTTGGCTTTTCTTTCCCATCAGGTCACACAGGCTCCTCATTTTCCGCTGCGACTGTGATTAACTTTCACAACAAAAAAGCAGGATTTTTTGCAATTGTTTTGGCATCACTTATAGCTTTTTCTAGAATGTATCACTTTGTACACTATCCAACAGATGTACTTGCAGGAATTTTAATAGGAATATTTTCTGGAACAATGGCAATTAAATTCACAAAAATATTGTCACAAAAAATAATTAAAAATTAATAAAAATATAAAGACCCCGCAGTTTTTAACTACGGGGTGCTATATTTTTCTGCAATTTTTATATTTAATTCCTCTCTAAGACCTGCATAAATTTCTTGATACTCTTCATATACATTTTTAAGTCTTTTCAAATTAAAATTTATGGCATCTTTGTCTTCCAGCATATCCAATTGATTTAAGGGAAACCTTTCAAATAAATTTGAAATTTCTATTTCCAAGTCATCCCTCATAAGCTGCAATACTTCTACACTTACATCAAGTTCTTTAGGTCTTTTTCTCTCTAAAAAATTTAAAAGTCCATCTTTGTCACACTCTTTAAAAAGAATTTTTGCTCTATCGAAGTCTTCCTTTGGAAAATCATAAAGTTTTGGACTGTAATGAAAGATAACTTCTCTAAAGATATCTTCAACTTCCCTTCTCTTCTCTTCATCTATATAAAAATTCTCATTTTCAAAAACTTCTTCGCTAAATTTTTTAAAATCATTTTTAAATTCTTCATCTGCTTTTTTTCTAGCATCTTCTGGAGGAAATTTATCTAAAAGTTTTATGTTTCTTCTAATTTTTCTTATATTTAAATTTAAAACATCGACAAAATTTTCAAGTTCGCCAAAAATCTCCCTATACTTTTCTTCAGTTTGGGGAATTAAGTTTGTAATAGTATCTTCTTTTACAAAAATAAGTTCAGATACCAAAAACTTTAAATAATCTTTTTCCATAATATCACCTACATTTAAACCTAGATTTTATTATAAACATTAAGACAAGTCAATGTTAAAAATATTGTAAGAAAAAATAGGTGCTTTCATAAAACCTTTTAAGGCATTGTAATCTATATAGGAAGGAGTTTTGTTCCAACCATCATAGACTTTTAAAATTTTTAATTTCATGCCTTTAAATTCATAAATTGAATAACCAAAGACTACAAGAGTATGCCTTTTATAATAACCACTGCCAAGATTCATCACCACTGGTCTAAAACTATCTATTTCTTCCTTCACATTTGAATAAAAATTACCAAGGTAAACACCTCTGCATCTTAATTTTAAATTATTATTGTAGCAAAATTTATTTGAAATGTGAGATATAAAAAAAGGAATTGTGCCAAAATCCTTAAAATAACCACTTCTCCTAGCTATTTTAAAGACTTCATCATAGATATAAAATTTATCCATGTCTTTGTAATAATAATTTATAATTCTAGTAAGACTTGCAATAGTGCAATTACTTGCTCCTACTTCAAAATCTTTTTGTAAAAAATTTGGAACATCAATTTCACTTGATTCGATAAATTCTGCGTCTTCATAATTTTCTTCAATATGTTTATCAAGGTTTGAAATTCTTTTGCCTTTCATTTACTACTTTTTCCTCCCTTATTATTATACCCTTTTATTTTAATCTATTCATTTCAGGAAGATTTTTCCAATATTTTTTTGGCATATTTTGAATTCTAAGTTTTTCATTTTTGCGTTCGTCTATTGCAATAGAATCATAAAACCTAAGCCAAAGATCCACATACTTATCTTCTATCTTTAAGTTCTTATCATCAATAAAGTCAAAAAATTTGCCTTTATTTCCATCGTAAAGTACAGCTTTTTTTCTATTTGTATCTGCGATTATAAATTTACAATTTCCCAGTCTATTTTTAAAATGTAAATATAAATAAAATAAAATATCATTCTCAGGACCAAATCTAGCAAATAAAATATTATCACACTCACTAAATCGAATAAGCCCCTTGTAAGAATGTATTTCCCCAGAAACTCTTTTTAAAATATTTCTAAAATCTACTACATTAGTATCTGCACTCTCAATATAATAAAATCCCTTAGTATAAAGCTTCTTCAAAGTTTTCGCTATTGCCATTTCCTTTTTATCTGATGAAGATGAAAAAACCATGCAAATATTATTGTAAAAAGAATAAGAGAAATTTTTTATAATGGATTTTTTCACTCTATTTGCTTTTTCAAGATCTGTTCTAGTATTTATTTTCTCACTAATAAAATCAATCTGCATATTTTTTACAGTTATTTTTTCCACACTTTCTAAAACTTTGTAAGAATCAAAAATAACTGTTAGAAGGCCTTCAAAACTTCCATCGTATACATAAATCATAATATCTTTCACTCCAAAAAGGATAGTTGCTCGCTACTTTCCCTATCCAAAATAATTGACCTAAGTGTATCTCTTGTGTCAAATTTTCTTCCATAATATTTTCCAGAAACTGTTATAAAATTAACTGCCCTTTTAGTGGATATTCTAAGCTTTTTCAAATCTTCAAATTTAAGAGGAAAAGCTCTTCTCGCCTTTACAATCTTTCTCGCAGCCTTTGGACCAAACCCTGGAACCTTTAAAAGTTCATCTAAACTTGCCTTATTTACCTCAAGAGGATTTGTAAAATTATCTATTGCCCAATCCATCTTAGGATCTAAATTTAGATCAAAATCTTTTTTCTCATGAGATAATAAATCACGAGAATTAAATCCATAAAATCTCATCAAAAAGTCAGCTTGATATATTCTATGTTCCCGAATAAGTGGAGTGCTTATATTAGGCAAATTAGAATTTTCTCTAACTGGAACATAAGAAGAATAATACACTCTTTTAAGAGAATAATCATCATATAACATTTGAGATCTAGTTATAACATCTATATCGTGAATATTTCCTGCTCCAACAATCATTTGAGTCGTCTGACCAGCTGGCAAAAATAAATTTTTTCTACTACGACTTTTCTTTTCCAAACCATTCATAAAAAGAGTTTTTGAAACTAAATCCATTGGCTTTGTAATTTCATCTATGCTCTTTTCTGGAGCTAAAAGTGCAAGACTCTCCTCAGTTGGCAACTCAATATTTATGCTCATTCTGTCCACATATCTTCCTAATTCTTTTATCAAATCTTCACTTGCTCCTGGAATTGCCTTCATGTGAATATATCCATTAAAATTTTTTTCAGTGCGAAGTTTTTTCGCAACTTCTATCAACTTTTCCATTGTATAATCGCAAGATTTAAAAATTCCAGAAGACAAAAAAAGACCTTCAATATAATTTCTCTTGTAAAAATTTATTGTAAGATCCACAACTTCGTCCACAGTAAAGGACGCTCTCTTAGAATCTACACTTTTAGCATTTATGCAATAATTACAATTGTATATGCAGTGATTTGTAAAAAGTATTTTTAAAAGAGATATGCATCTTCCATCTTCGCTCCATGAATGACAAATGCCACTTATACTCGCATTTCCCATTCCATTCTTTTTATTTTTTCTATTTGAACCCGATGAAGAACAACTCACATCATACTTAGCAGCATCGGAAAGAATTCTTATTTTTTCACTAAGTTCCATAATATCACCAAACTAATCTTATCATCTAAACTTTAGTTTGTAAACAAATATTTAAATGTATGTCTATCTCTATGCTTTTTATAAAATTAAATATATACATCTTTCTTTTATAAAATTTGCAATAAAAAAATCTGCCAGTTTCCCAACAGATAATTCTAAAATTTAATTTGCAAGCTTACTTGCGTTGGATATATATGAAGAAATTCTCTCTAAAGCAGCAAGAGTTTTTTCGTACAAAAGTCCACTTTCTGGATTACAAATCTTTTGTCGCATTCTTAGCATATGATTATTTCTAAAAGTAGACGCCTCCTTTTGCACCGTTTCGTTAGATTCACGCATAAATATAACTCTATCTCTTTTATCCAACTCACCCATTGCTGATTTGAACATTTTTTCTATAATCGCATTTAATTCACTCAATTCTTCAAAAGTTTTGTCTGTAAATTCCAACTTTTGATCATCCTTTAATTTTGCAACTTCTGCAATATTTTTTGAGTGATCTCCAATTCTTTCCATATCTCTTGAAATTCTAAGATATGCCGCAAAATTTGCTGATGTCTTTTCATTCATTGCAAGACCTAGAGAATCAATTATAAAAGCAGAAATTTCTTTATTTAAATAATTTATAGCTTCTTCTCTTCTAAATATTTCATCGTACTTTTCTTCATCAAAATTTTTAAGAAGGCTTACCGAATCCTCATAATTTTTAGTTACAACTTCAAGCAGTCTTCTAATTTCAGCCTTTACATCTGTAAATGTTGCTGGTGCATCCTTTATTACATTTTTATTTATAAATTGTAAAGACATCTCTTCTTGTTCTCTATCAATTCCCGGTATTATTTTAAAAGAAAGCTCTGCAAGTTTTCTAGAGAAAGGAAATAGTAAAAGTGTAGTTGTAACATTAAATAATGTATGCAAATTTGCAATCTGTGCCGCTGGCAAATCTCTAGAAATATTTGTTATTACCTCATCAATTGGAATAATAAAAGAAATTATTACAAAAATTATAGTTCCAATTATATTAAAAAGAACATGGACAAGGGCAGTTCTCTTTGCATTCTTAGACGAACCAACAGATGAAAGAACTGATGTTATACAAGTACCAATATTAAAACCAAAAATTATATACATAGCAGAGTGAAGTGGAATCACACCTTGATTAGCAATTGCCTGCAAAATACCAAGAGAAGCTGATGAAGATTGAATTATTGCAGTTATAGCAGTTCCTGCCAAAACTCCTAAGATCGGATTTTCAAATTTTGTCATCATAGTTACAAATCCAGGATAATCTCTCAAAGGCTCCATGGACTCACTCATAAATTCCATTCCCATAAATAAAAATCCAAGACCAATTACAGCTTGACCCACATATCTTTTTTTCTTATTTTTTGAAAATGTGTTTAATAAAAATCCTACAAAAGCAATAATAGGTGCAACAGTTGAAATATTAAGTGCAACTAATTGACCCGTTATAGTTGTACCAATATTTGCCCCCATTATAATACCAACTGCCTGATAAATTGTCATAAGTCCTGCATTTACAAAACCTACCACCATTACAGTCGTAGCAGAAGAGGACTGAATTATCGCAGTTACAAAAGTTCCGACAAGTATTGCTTTAAAAAAACTAGAAGTCATCTTTTCAATAACTGTTCTAAGTTTATCTCCTGCGACTAGTTCCAAACCACTGCTCATCATTTCCATTCCATATAGAAATAAGGCGAGCCCTCCTAATAGTTCGATAAAATAATTAATTTGCATAGCTCCTCCAAAATTGTATTACAATTTTATATTACAATATATTTTTCTTTTTTTAAAGTCAAAGTAAATATTTAGTAAAAATTTTGTAAACTAATTTCAGATTATTTTTAAAATTTTTTAGGAATTCTTTATAGGAACTAAATAAATTTTTCGCAAATAAAAAAGACGATTTTGAACTGACCCTCTGGGTTAATTTTGGCTCTAAAGAATCCATTGGGGGATGCTAACCTATAAAGTTGGCATCTCTTCTTAATTATACATCATTATTCACTTACTTTTAAAAGACCTATCTTAATAGTCACTTTCTACCTGTTTTTAGCGTCACTTAATAAGCCTATAGGCTTATTTTCCTAAAAGCTAATTCTTTTATTCAGTTCTTGTATATTATTCAAGTGCTAATATTCTATTTCTAAATCTTTTGAAATTTTTCATTCCAAATGTTATTCTCTTTAATACTTTTATTTTATTGTTAATTCCTTCTACATATCCATTTGTAAATTCGTAATCAAAACTGTTTGATATTTGTTCTATCCAGTTCTTAAATGCTGTTAGACAGGACCTCCATTTAATGGATCCATCTTCTAACAGGTAAACTATCCAACCTTGTATGTTTCTTTGAGCTTTCTCTTTGTTTTCACTCTTCATAACTAGGTTGTAGAAGGTTTCTTTTGTTAGGTATGCTTTTCTTATTTCTTCGTTTCTTTCTAACATTATTGATACTTTTATCTTTTCGTCATCTTCAAGTTTTATCATTGGTTTTGTCAGAAGGGATTTACTTCTCATAAAGTGTATTCTTTCTTGTTTTTTCATCTTTTTTGATTCTGATATTCTTGTATTTTCAAATCCCCATGTTACTTGTCTTATGAAATGATATCTGTCTATTAGATGTTTTGCGTTTGGAAAGTGTTTTTTCTTTATATCTCTATATGGTCTATACATATCGCTTACGAAGATTTTTACTTTATCTTTTTCTTCTTTTGGTATTTGACTAAAGTATTTATCTAAGTAATCAAATTTTCTTGTTGGTAGTACGTCTAATATCTTTTTGTTTTGACTATCTGCTATTATCGTCTGGTATTTCTCTCCTCCTGAATCTCCTTTGAATTCGTCTATGTTTAGGACTTCTCCTAGTTTTAGTCTTTTTATTTCTACTGTATCTATTATGTTTGAGACTGTTTTGGGTGAAATGTAAAATTTTTTAGCTATATCTTTGATGGATATTTTGTTTTTAAATTCTTCTAATACTCTTCTTTTTAGTCTTTTTGTTATTTGGCAATGTTTTGATACGAATGGCTTGTCTTCTGTGAATCTTTTTCCACATTCTCTACACTTAAATCGTCTTATGTCTATTTTTAATATTACTTGTTTGTCTCTATATGGTAAATCTCTTATGTTTTGTTGTCTATGGTCATGTATTTCTATCTTTTTTGATCCACAGCATAGACATGTTTTAGGTCTTTTCTTACATTTACCTGTTATTGTTATCTTATCTTCTGTTTCTTCTACTTTTTCTAATTTAATACCTTTAATTCCCACAAGCTTTGTGATATTATTTATTTGCACTTACTTTACCTCCTTTATTTGGTTGTGGTGACTTTATCTTAGGTGATTTGTAGAGTAAGTGCAATTTTTTTACTAAAAAACTGTTGAGATAGTATGTTTATTCATACCCCCCAACAGTTTCTTTTGTTCCTTTTTTAATACCATAGTTACTCTTCTGTAGCCATAGCTACCTTTTGATGCTTTTACTATGGTTTTAATTTCACCTTTAACTTCCTTGTCTTTGTCTGTTGGATTTTTTAATTTTATCTTCCATTCATAGTAGGATGATTTTGGTAACTTAGCTATTTCTATCCATTCACTTACCTTGCTTTTTGGATATTCTTTTTGTAGTTTGAGGATTATCTTTGTCTTTTCCTTGCTTCTGCTTCCTCTTCCAGTAGCAAGGCTTGTAGCTTTTTTTCGTAGATTATCTTCATTTTGAGAAGTCTATTTTCTTCTCTTAGTCTTATTAATTCTTCTCTCTCGCTTTCGTTTATTGGAGTATTATCCTTTGAATTCTTATTTAATTTGGTCATTTCTTTTTTAGGCCTTCCTCTATTGTCTTCTAACCCAGATAAACCATGCTTTTGATAAGCTTTCTCCCATCTATATACCATAGATCCATTAACAAGATTGAAATGCTCTGCAGTCTCTCTAAGCGAAGTATTATTGATTTGCCTATATTGTATTACAGATAGCTTGAATTCACTAGTGAATTTATTGTTTTTTAACTTTTTAGATAATTTATCGAAGCCACCAAATTTGTATTGATTTATCCATTCTCTTAATGTAGTCCAAGGAATATCATGTTTTTTAGCTACAATTCTATAGCCTCCAGATTTACCTGATAAGTATTCTATTACTAATCTTATTTTAAATTCATTTGTGTATTTTGGCATACAAAAACCCCTCCATCCGTATTCCGGATTTTGGGGTTCAGGTCATATGCGGGTAGGCGTTCTTAGGTTATACCAAAAAAATCACCAAGTATTATAATAGAGTTGTTCAGACCTAAAATAATAAGAGGTGATTTTATGGCAAATAAAACTAATTCATTGTCTCACACAAAATGGATGTGCAAGTATCACATAGTCTTCACTCCAAAGTATAGACGAAAAGTGATATTTTATCAATATAGAGAAAGTCTCATAGAAATATTCAAATTACTTTGTAAATACAAAGGAGTAAAAATAATAGAAGGGCATATGATGCCAGATCATGTACACATGTTAGTAAGCATTCCACCCAAAATATCAGTATCAAGTTTTATGGGATATTTAAAAGGGAAAAGTGCCCTAATGATGTTTGACAGACATGCGAATTTAAAATACAAATTTGGCAATCGTCATTTTTGGGCAGAAGGATATTATGTGAGCACAGTGGGATTGAATGAAAAGACAATAGCAAAATATATAAGAGAACAATAGCAACATGATATAGCACTTGATAAATTGAGTGTAAAAGAATATACAGATCCGTTTGGGAAATAGAAATTAAAAATCCCTTTCAGTGATAGGCTAAAGTGGCAAAAACAGTTAGATTTGAACGGAGTGAAAACCAGCGCCTTGAGACGCTGGTTGGTATCACTCGGGCTTATAGCCCTTGAACAAACCACCTGTTTTACGGGTGGTCATGATTTGTTGATATTATCGTTACCTTTTGGTTTTGCCAAAACAGAAATCACTATAAATACTACGCTAAATCCCAAAATTATAAAAAGATTAGGAAGAATTTTGGAAAGTTCTGGAAATTCTTCTAAAATTTCGTTATTACTTATATAGTAAAATCCTGGGAAGATTCTCCCTATTGTAAGAGCAGTTTTCCCTAGTAATTCTTGCGGAACAAATGCCCCACACAAAAACGACGATCCAAGTGAAACGATATTCATTACTCCTTGAACTGTGTTAGAATTTTTGATTACATTTGATATCATCACAGCCATCGACACCACAGATATAGTGAATACAAACGAATTAAGCATCATAAGATTGACGTGTATCTTTGTAAAATCGTATTTGTACAAAACACAGAAAAGTATCATGTAAATTAACCAGAACACAAGTCCTGTGACGATATGACCCAGCATCAACTCCAGATTTATTCTAGTTCTTGGACGTGGTGACACATTGTTTCTCATAAGAATTGGTTGTTTCTTGTAGACCAAAGCGATATTTGAAACGACTAATATCACTTGTGCAAGTAATAAGTAATTTAAAAAGTTAAAGTAGAATTTGGAGTTATCTTTTTTGGAATTTGTACTACCCTCTTTAATACTTACATCAATTTTTTTGTCCAAATCCTCAGTCGCATTTTTTATAGCCTCATTTTCAGTAAATCCACTTTTTTCGTAGGAACTTACTTGGCTCAGATAAATATTTATCTTTTCTTTGATATCCATCGCATAAGCATTATTCGGAGCGACTTTGTATAAAACTTCTTTTGTTTTGTCGAAATCCTCTGGGATTATCACAGCTGCGTTGATAATATTGTAGAAAAGCTTGTCGTCTACGATTGTTTCATCCATCGTTTTTATCTTAGCATTCTTGCCCAAATAATCGTAGAGAGATTTGGAAAGTTTGGTGTTCGCTTTGTCTTGCACATAAATATTTACATCAACGGGTTTGTAGGAAGTTTGTGTAGTGTTTTTTGTCGCAAAACTCATCAATACGAAAAATATTATCGTGTACAAAAGTATAGGAGTTTTGTGTGCCCATGTGATTTTAAAATAATTTTTAAAGACTCTCATACTCTTTACCTCTCATGAAAAATAGTGACGCTACGACAAATACAACTGTAATTATCAAAAGATTTATAATATCTTTGTTAAATCGTACCATTGAATCGTAATAATACAACGAATACACTGCATCTGTAACAACTGCAACAGGATTGATTTTGTTGATAATGGGAAGTTTCTCTGCGATAACTACTTTTATTTCTGGAACCATCATTCCCGCTAAAAAAGACATCAGCATCGTAATAGCGATTCCCATTCCGATTTTTGTATCAAGACTTTTTTTATTGGATACTCCGATTAAGATTCCAAACGCAACTCCACAAAAAGATGAAATACTTGCAAGTCCTATTATCGCCCCAATTCTATCTCCGAATTCAACTCCAAGTGCGTATTTCAAATATGCGATAAATAAAACTGTGATTGCAAAATTGATAATCCAGCTGACTAGAACTGATGCAGAAAGCATAGTGCCTTTTTTAGTTGGAGAAACTGCGTTACGTTTTGCGTTTGTAGACAAGTTCGCTTCGTATTGGAAACTCACGAAAAGTCCCCACATGTATCCGTAAATCGTCGTCATCCCCAAAAGCGTGTAGAAGAACACATTCACAGGATCCATATTTTTTCTTGAAACGTCTTTGATGTGATCGTCTACATTTAAAATTTTCCCGATATCAGCCGTCGGATTTTTCTGCATTATCTTAGTTATCATGGATACTTTTTGAGAATATGAATTCATAATAGTTTCGACGATTGTCTCGGAAATCCCCGATTTTTTCGTGTAAATTTTATCCATCGAATCAATGTACGCTTTTACATCTTCGTTAGTATTCAATATATCTTCGTTTTTTGATTCTACAACATTGAAATATTTCTCATCTTCCATCTCATTTATGAAGTTTTTGAAATTGTCGTCTTGCATAAGAGTTTCATTAACAGCTACATCTATCGTTTTAAATTTACTATTTTCATTGATATTTCCAAATGCTAATTTGAAGAAAATCCCCAAAACAATTGGAAACAACAACGCCCAAAATAGCATAGTTTTTTGTCTTAGAAGCAGCTTAAAAGTATTTTTAAATGAATGTAGAAACATATCAATCCCTCAAATCTTTGCCCGTCAATTCCAAGAAAACATCGTTAAGACTTGGCTTTTCGACATTTAAAGAACTGTACTGAACATTTTCTTCATCGAGAAGTTTAATCAACTTCATTAAATACCCATCTCCATTAGAAAAATTCAACTTAACATTGCCGTCCTTATTTTCAAAATTCATCAAATGTGGAAGAGATTTGATTTGAGATATCACATCTTCATTTAATTCGGTCGCTGTGAAGCTTATCTTCTCGTTCATTTCAATCATATCTTTGAGTTGTTCCGATGAGCCCTTAGCAATGACTTTGCCCTTGTCAATTATCACGATATTATCACACAAAAAATCAACTTCATCCATATAATGCGATGTGTAAATTATCGTTGATCCATCTTCGTTTAGTTTTTTTATTCCTTCCAAAATACTATTTCTAGATTGCGGATCAACAGCAACAGTCGGCTCATCTAGGATAATTAGCTCAGGTTTATGTGCAATTCCACAAGCTATATTAAGTCTTCTTAGTAAACCCCCTGATAATTTTTTCGGTTTAAACTTCACAAAATCATTCAGACTTACCAAATCCAACGCCCTTTTCACAAGCTTACTTCTTTCAGATTTGTCTTGTATGTACAATCCGCAGAAGTAGTCGATATTTTCGTATACAGTCAACTCATCATACACTGCGACATCTTGAAACACCACACCAATCCTTTTTTTGATATCATAAGCATCAGCTGACATTTCTTTTCCAAAAATCTTCACACTTCCAGAATCTTTTTTTAATAGCGACAATATGCAATTGATAGTCGTGGATTTCCCACTACCGTTTGGACCTAGTAGACCCAGAATTTCTCCTTTTTCCACGTCCAAATCCAAATTGTCGACCGCAGTAAGTTCCTTGTATTTTTTTACAAGACCTCTGACCTCTATAAGGTTTCCCATAAAATCCTCCATAAATTTTATTTCTATCTTTATTATATAATTAATCAATCATTATTGTGTAAAAAGTTTATAAACAAAGTGCAAAATTAATTATAAAATCTCTAAACTTCTTAAATTTGCCAAAAAAAATCAGCACAAAGAACAACTTTATGCTGAAATTTTTCGGCTCTAAAGAATCCATTGGGGGATGCTAACCTATAAAGTTGGCATCTCTTCTTAATTATACATCATTATTCACTTACTTTCAACAACTGCAAGAAAATCATCCCACATAAATTCCCTCTTAATTATACATCATTATTCACTTACTTTTAAAAGACCTATCTTAATAGTCACTTTCTACCTGTTTTTAGCGTCACTTAATAAGCCTATAGGCTTATTTTCCTAAAAGCTAATTCTTTTATTCAGTTCTTGTATATTATTCAAGTGCTAATATTCTATTTCTAAATCTTTTGAAATTTTTCATTCCAAATGTTATTCTCTTTAATACTTTTATTTTATTGTTAATTCCTTCTACATATCCATTTGTAAATTCGTAATCAAAACTGTTTGATATTTGTTCTATCCAGTTCTTAAATGCTGTTAGACAGGACCTCCATTTAATGGATCCATCTTCTAACAGGTAAACTATCCAACCTTGTATGTTTCTTTGAGCTTTCTCTTTGTTTTCACTCTTCATAACTAGGTTGTAGAAGGTTTCTTTTGTTAGGTATGCTTTTCTTATTTCTTCGTTTCTTTCTAACATTATTGATACTTTTATCTTTTCGTCATCTTCAAGTTTTATCATTGGTTTTGTCAGAAGGGATTTACTTCTCATAAAGTGTATTCTTTCTTGTTTTTTCATCTTTTTTGATTCTGATATTCTTGTATTTTCAAATCCCCATGTTACTTGTCTTATGAAATGATATCTGTCTATTAGATGTTTTGCGTTTGGAAAGTGTTTTTTCTTTATATCTCTATATGGTCTATACATATCGCTTACGAAGATTTTTACTTTATCTTTTTCTTCTTTTGGTATTTGACTAAAGTATTTATCTAAGTAATCAAATTTTCTTGTTGGTAGTACGTCTAATATCTTTTTGTTTTGACTATCTGCTATTATCGTCTGGTATTTCTCTCCTCCTGAATCTCCTTTGAATTCGTCTATGTTTAGGACTTCTCCTAGTTTTAGTCTTTTTATTTCTACTGTATCTATTATGTTTGAGACTGTTTTGGGTGAAATGTAAAATTTTTTAGCTATATCTTTGATGGATATTTTGTTTTTAAATTCTTCTAATACTCTTCTTTTTAGTCTTTTTGTTATTTGGCAATGTTTTGATACGAATGGCTTGTCTTCTGTGAATCTTTTTCCACATTCTCTACACTTAAATCGTCTTATGTCTATTTTTAATATTACTTGTTTGTCTCTATATGGTAAATCTCTTATGTTTTGTTGTCTATGGTCATGTATTTCTATCTTTTTTGATCCACAGCATAGACATGTTTTAGGTCTTTTCTTACATTTACCTGTTATTGTTATCTTATCTTCTGTTTCTTCTACTTTTTCTAATTTAATACCTTTAATTCCCACAAGCTTTGTGATATTATTCATTTGCACTTACTTTACCTCCTTTATTTGGTTGTGGTGACTTTATCTTAGGTGATTTGTAGAGTAAGTGCAATTTTTTTACTAAAAAACTGTTGAGATAGTATGTTTATTCATACCCCCCCCCAACAGTTTCTTTTGTTCCTTAATTTTTATTTAACCTTCTAGAGTCATCAAACTCGCCTTTCTTATTATTTTATTTCTCCTACCTTTAAGTAGAAAGGTATTGCCAAAATTTGTGCTGCAATAGAAATTGAAATCATAATAGGTATAGATACGCTATACATAACTCCCATTAACCAACTTCCCAAGAACCAAAAAATTCCAAAGGAACACTCAAATATTCCGTAGCCTGTCGCACGATTTTTCTTTGGAACCATTGACGTTACAGCTGCTTTTAATATCGATTCCTGTGCTCCCATTCCAATTCCCCAAAGTACTAAACCAAATAAAAGTGCAGGAACACTTTTCATTCCAAATATAAAAACAGAAAATGGTGCAGAAATTATCGTAGAAATAACAAGGGCTTTTACTCCATTCTTATCATATATATGACCAAATACAAGAGCCGCCACTGCATCCACAAGCATTGCTCCCGCATATAAAAGTGGAATTGTGCCACTATTTATTAAATTTGAAGTTTCATAAAGGTTTCCTGCAATAGAAGTGTAATTTTTTGATATGTGCATAATTATTATTGAGTAGTCAATAAACCCAAAAGCAAAAAAAGAAATACCAACAATATAAAATATAAAAGACTTCTTCATTTTAAAAGGCACATATTCCTTTGGCTCTGGCTCAAAATGTTCTGGATTTGGAAATTTTTTCTTTGTAAAAAATAAAAATAAAATTGTAATTATTCCTGGGATAAATAAAAATGCAAAACAAGTTTTGTAAATTTCAAAAGTGCTACCTTCTGTTTTAAATAACATCACAAGATAAAGCATAACTGGTCCAAGAAATGCCCCAATTTGATCTAGCATCTCTTGTATTCCAAAGGATTTTCCCACACCTTCTTGACTTGCTGCAAAGGACATAATTGTATCTTTTGCTGGCTTTTTTATAGCTTTTCCCATTCTCTGAATAACTAAGAGAATTGATGCAGCAATCCATCCATTTTCTCCAACAAGAGCAAGTGCAGGCACAGCTAAAATATCCAAAATATATCCAAAAATCACCATTGGCCAATATTTTTTAGTCTTGTCAGTAATTCTACCAAATACATATCTCATAGAATATCCAATTAGTTCTCCGAGTCCAGAAATAAAACCAATAGTTCCCGCCGATGCACCTAAAAGAGCGAGATAAGCTCCTCTTATACTAGCAGCACCTTCGTGAGTCATATCAGAAAATAAACTTACAATTCCAAATAAAATTATAAATAACATTGCTCGCGAAATATTTTTTTTCTTCACTCAATCACCCCAAAGTACTTTTTCATTATAGCACTTAATTATAAATTTTTATCTCTTTACAATAACTAAATTTGATTATATATTATTTTAAAGTTTTATAAAAAAATGACCTCAATCAAAATTAAAGTCATTAAAAATAATTTTTATAAATTTTTTACATATTGTCTTTTACGCCAACAGCAATCATTTTTGCCTTTGCACGAACTTCTCCATCAGCTTCCATAATCATATTTACAATAACTTTTCTGTCCCCAATTTCTTCTGCAGTAGCTGTAACAGTAATTTCTTTATCCATTGGAGTCGGCTTTTTAAAATCCACTTCAAGTCTTGCTGTTATAAATCTTCCAATAACTGTATCTTCTGTAAGTTCAAGTCCTTTATCCCTATGTTTAAACCAAGCTGCTGATGCAGTTCCATGGCAGTCAAAAATCATCGCAATCATTCCTCCAAATAAATTTGCAGGAACTCCTCCTGTATACATTTTGTCTGGAGTAATTTTTGTAATACACTCACTTCCATCTTCTGATGAATAAGATTTTAAATGCATTCCACTATCATTTTTTGGTCCACAACCCCAACAATGTTGAAATCTTTCACCATAAGTTTCTTGGATTGCAATCTTTTTATTTTCAGTCATAATTTTCTCCCTTCACAAAATAATTTATCTATATTATTTTATCACATTCTATCTTAATTCTATTATATCCAATTTAACTTTGAGTAATTATTTTTAAATTATAAAAATCCCAATAACTTTTACTCTTATTATTTTTTCTCTATCAAATTTTCTTTTATTAAATAATCTCTTGCAACTTCACTTGCAGGTTTTCCTTCTACATCAACCTGATAATTCATTTCCGTCATTTCACGAGATGTTATCTTACCATCAAGTTCTCCCAAAGCCTTTTCAAGTTCAGGATATTTTTCTAAAGTTTCTTCTCTTAAAAGAGGTGCTGCTTGATAAGGTGGAAATAATTTTTTGTCATCTTCCAAAACTCTTAAATTATTTGTAATAATCTGACTATCTGTCGAATAGACATCTGTTAAGTCAATAGATTTATTGGAAATTGCAGTGTATCTAAGTGCTGGCTCCATTGTCTTCACTTCAAAATTCAAATCATATAATGATTTTAACCCTTTATTTCCATCTTCCCTGTCATTAAATTCCAAAGTAAAACCTGCCACCATAGAATTTTCTAATCTCTTAAGATCAGAAACTTTCGTAAGATTATTTTTCTCTGCATAATCTTCTCTTACTGCAATCGCATAGGTATCCTGGAATTTACTTGGTTTTAAATAGACTAATTTATCTTGCTTGTATATTTTATCTCTTGCAATTTCATAAACTTCTTTTGGATCATTTGGGATTTTAAAAGTGTCCTCCTCAATTAAAGAGCTTGTGACAGTTCCTGTAAATTCAGGATAAATATCAATACTTTTTGACTTCAAAGCTTCGTACAAAAAACTTGTCTTTCCAAAATTTGGTTTCACTTCTACTTTTATATCTGTCTTATCTTCTATAAGTTCTTTATACATATTTATAATTATTTCTGGCTCAGCTCCTAATTTCCCAGCAACAACTAGTGACTTATTGCTTTTCATTGTAGAGGGAATAAAACTTATTCCTAATAAAACTAGAACCACTACAAATGAAATTAAAATTGTCTTTGGCTTTTTATTTTGCAAATTTTTAATTATTAAACTAAATAACACTGCCAAAATTGCTGATGATATTGCACCAATTAATATTAAAGCTGAATTATTTCTGTCAATGCCTAATAATATAAAAGAACCTAATCCTCCTGCACCAACTAGAGCTGCAAGAGTTGCAGTCCCTATAATCATAATACTTGATGTCCTCACGCCAGACATTATTATTGGCATTGCAAGAGATAACTTGTATTTTTTTAATTTTTCCCACTTAGTCATACCAAAGGCTGTTGCCGCTTCTTCTAATGATGGATCAATTTCAGCAAATCCTGTTACAGTTCCCTGATAAATAGGAAAAATTGCATAAATTACAAGAGCAGTAATTGCAGGCACCTTTCCTATTCCCATAAAAGGAATAAAAAGCCCCAAAAGCGCAAGCGAAGGTATTGTTTGAAAAATCCCCGTCACTTGTAAAATCCCTTCATTTACCTTTTTGTGATTTGATAAAAGAATTGCCAAAGGCACAGCTATAACTATTGCTATAATAAGCGACAATAAAGATATTTGCAAATGCTCAAAAAGACTAACTAACCAATCTGATTTTCTCTCATTAAAAGTTTCTATTAAAGTATTCATATGACGCCACTTTCGTTGTTAAAAAACTCACTTACAAATTTATTTTCAGGATTATCCATAATTTCCTTTGGTTCATCTATTTGAATAATCTTTCCTTCTCTCATAACACAAATTCTGTCAGCAAGCTTTAACGCTTCATTCATATCATGAGTTACAAAAACAGTTGTAATCTTATAATCATCATGAAGTTTTTTTATTAAATCTTGAAGTTGTGCCTTGCTTATTGGGTCGAGAGCAGAAAAAGGTTCGTCCATTAGAAGAATCTCTGGATCTGCTGCTATGGCTCTTAAAATTCCTATTCTTTGTCTTTCTCCTCCAGATAAATCTTTGGGAAGTCTATTTATATACTTTTTAGGATCCAATCCAACTTGTTCAAGCAATCTTTTTGTCTTTTTATTTATAGCTTTCTTATCCATCTTCTTCATCTCTGGAATAATGGCAATATTTTCGGCTACAGTTAGATTCGGAAAAAGAGCAATTTCTTGCAAAACATACCCAATCCTTAACCTTAATTCTCTTAAAGGATAATCTTTTATTTTTTTATCTTTAAATATTATATCTCCCTCAGTTTGTTCAATAAGTCTGTTAATAAGTTTTAATGTTGTCGTCTTTCCACTGCCACTTGGCCCAACTATCACAAAAAACTCTCCATCTTTAATATCAAAGTTGAGATTATCGAGAACTTTCCCACTATCTGGATAAGACATGGAAACATTTTTGTATGTTATCATTCTATTTTCCTCCCAAAATAAAATATCAACTAAACTATTAAATAAATCCCCACATATTTAATTTAAAGTTTACCCCACTCTATTATTAAAACTTATTAAAAATTTATATCATAAATTTCTTTTAAGATAAGTAACACTATTTTATTTAATAAAATCTCTGCATCCTTCTTTGTCGCTCCTTAAGTATTTTACTTTACAAAATCACCCCTTCTTTCATTAACTTTATTTTCCATTTTACACTCCCAATTTAAAATTAATATTCTTTTTTACAAACTATAATAAAAAATCTTTTGAACGAAGCCTTCGCTAATGTTTTTCCAATTAAACTAAAAGTATTTGACATACAGACTAAAAATCTTGTCAAAACTTATAAACTTAAAACCATAAAATCAGCATCATAATATTCATCCCTTATCTTTAAATGCTTTGGAATGGTAAATAATTTTTTAAACCCAAACTTTTCATAAAATTTTATAGCCCTAATATTGTCACTACGAACTTTTAAACTAATAATTTCAATTTCTCTACTTCTTGCAAACTCTATTAATTCATTTAGAAGTAAACTTCCTACGCCTCTTCCCCAATTATCTTTTATAACAGATAGACCAATTTCTGATCTATGGCTTGTTCTTCTAGGAAGTCTATTTAAATTTCCAATTCCAATGATTTTATCATCTTCAAGTGCACAAATAAAAATATTATTTGAATTTTCATCCATCTCTTCAATAAACTTCTTTTCCTCTTCTATAGATAAACCTATACCCTCTGAACCATACGTTAAGTTATCCGTTTCACTTCCTACCCTTTTACAATAACTTATAAGTTCATTAGCATCACTATGTTTAACTTTTCTAACTATAACCATAAAATATTTACCTCTCTTTCATTTACAAATAATTTCCAAGCTATAAAACTTTTACATCAGTTCTAATTTATATTTTTAATATTTTCTTATAAAAAAGATGCTCCTAAAAAGCAGAAGCATCCTATAATTTATTTTGTTAAATTTTTATTTATTTCTATTCTTTCTAGTCCATGGACTATTTTCCCACAAGTCTTCTGAAACAGGTTTCCATTCTACGGCATAGTCTTTACATTTATCACATAGTTCATCTACTTCTTCTTTTTCTAAAATGTCAGTAGACTTTGCCTTGGATTCTTTAACCATATTTCTAAGCATTTCTGGATTTTCAAGCATTGGACAAGGCCTAAGCATATTTTCATTAAAAGGTTGTCCATCATGATATGCCATAAATAGCGGTGACTGCAAACTTTCTATCAAAGATTTTTCTCTTATATTAGAATCTGAATAGTGAATAAATACACAAGGTTCTACATCACCATTTGCATTTATATGAAGATAATTTCTACCTCCTGCTATACAACCACCAATATATTCAGCGTCATTTTGAAAATCTAAGAAAAACATCGGCTTTCTTGATCTCATTTCTCTTAGATGTTCATAAACATAAGCTCTTTGTTCTGGCTTTGGAAGAAGTTCTTTGCCTGTTCCCTTTCCAACTGGCATAAAGTGGAAGTACCATGCAAATAACGCTCCTCTTTCTATCATTTCGTCTACAAACTCTTCGCTTATTATTGAGTCATAATTTGCAGATGTATAACAACAAGATATTCCAAAAGGTAGACCTTTTGCTTTAAGTCTATCCATAGCTTCAATAACCTTATTGTAGACACCATCTCCTCTTCTTGAATCTGTAGTAAATTCAGGGCCTTCAACGGAGATAGCCGGAATAATATTTTTAAGTCTTAACATTTCATCTGCAAACTCATCATCTATTAAAGTAGAATTAGTAAATATTAAAAATTCACAGTCACTATGTTTTTCACAAATTTTTAGCACATCTTTTTTGCGAACTAAAGGTTCTCCGCCTGTAAATATATAAAAATATATTCCAAGTTCCTTACCTTGTTTAATAATGTCATCAATCTCATCATAAGATAAATTTAAACTATTTCCATATTCAGCTGCCCAACATCCCTTACACTTTAAATTGCAAGCAGTAGTTGGATCTAACAAAATTGCCCATGGAACATTACATCCATATTTTTCTCTGCTTTCTTTTTTTAAATCTTCACTAAATAATCCTGCATTCAATAAAAAATTTACAACAAATTTATCAAAAACCTCTGGATCCAATCTGTCCAACATATTAATTGTATATTTATGATAGACATCGTCTTTATCTTTTACAATTCTTTCAATAAAGTCCATTTGACTTTTAAAAGCATCCGGAGAAATCTTTCTGCTTAAATTTAAAGCTTTTTCCAAATTCACCTCTGGATCCTTATGTATATATTTTAATGTTTGCTCCATACCATAAGTTTTTAATCTTTCACTTAAATTCATAATCCACCCCTAAAATTCTAACCTCTAAACATCATTCAAATCTTTTTCAACTTAAAATAAATTTTTTAATATATAAATTATTTTTTTAGAATTAGCATCATATAAAACACTTCTTAAATACCAACCCTCTTGCTATATACTCCAAACTCACATCTGAAATATACAAAGTGAAAAATTCCAAGAATTATGAAGAATTTTTCTTTACATTTATTAAAGCCTACAAGGCAAAATTAATAACTGTCCTATGTTCACATTATAGACTAGGACTAATTAGCTGTCAATTATAATTCCCTAAAAATGCCCTAATCAAGTTATAAAAATATAAGTATTAAAGAATAAAATTTCAAAAACTTCGAACAATTTTATAAAATATTTTTACCCAATTAAAAATGAATTTCTCTAATAAATAATACATTAATCAAATATTAAATATTTTCACAATTAAACAAATTCTATTTTATATCTAAATAATAAAGTAATTACTTCCGCATGGATTGAGTTGTTATTATGGATAAAATTAAAAGTTTTTCAAAAGCTTCATATGTGGGAATATATCCTTAACGAATAAGTTAAGTTATTCATCATAAGTCCAAACTTTCCTTGTTTAACAAAAAATCAAATAGATTAATAGTGAGTATTCCATTTTCATCTAAAAAGGGGGTTATTCTATCTTTTACGATAATAATTTTCTTAAATGAGTCGTCAATATTTAACAGGGACGCTTTTTCTTGATTTATTTTTTCGATTGATTGAAGACTATAGGCGGATTGAATATAATATCTTTTATTTCCAAGATTGGCTATGAAGTCAACTTCCAGCTGTTTCTTTATATCTTTATTATTAACATTTTCCCTTTTCATGACCATTCCTACATCAACCATATAGCCACGATATCTTAATTCGTTATAAATGATATTTTCCATTAGGTGGGTTGGTTCTATCTGTCTAAAGTTTAATCTTGCATTTCTCAACCCTACATCTTCAAAGTATATTTTATAAGGCGTGCCTATATATTTTCTCCCTTTAACATCGTATCGATAGACTCTTTTTAAAATAAAAGAATCTTCAAAATAGCCTATAAACTTATCAATTGTATTTGCAGAAATTTTAGATTTTTTTATGGATTGAAAAGTTGAAGCTATTTTACTTGGATTCGTAAGACTTGAAATGCCTGATGCCAAAATATTGAGTAGGTCTTCTAGTTCAGAAGTTAAACGTATGTCATACCTATGAACAATATCGCGCAAATATACATTTTCGAGTTGCCCCTTTAGATAATTCATCTTATCTTCATCCGTTTTCATTAAAGCCCCAGCTGGTAAACCGCCGTAAACTTGATATTCCGCAAAAGCATCTTCTTTGTCGCCATCATAAGTTTGAAGAAATTCAGAAAATACAAGCGGCATAACATGAATTTCATCACCCCTACCTGCAAATTCAGTAATGACATCTTTAGATAAGAATTTAGAATTACTCCCAGTAACATAAACATCAAAATTATCTTGACGCAAAAATCCATTTAAGACTTGCTCAAAAGATTTAAGCAATTGAACTTCATCTAAGAGGATATAAAATTTTTCCTTGTCATTCGTTTGGCTCATAATATAGTCTAAAAATTTTTTAGGATCTACTAATCTTTCACCACTTAGTAGATCTAAATCCATTAAATCTTCGCCAATTTTTAATAAATCCCTAGCCGAATCAAAGGCAAATTTTATAATATACTTATTATCTACTCCATTTTCATGCAAATGATTATAAAATAGATTATTCAGCAAATAAGATTTTCCGCTCCTTCTAATTCCTGTAATAATCTTAATAAATCCATTATCTTTTTTTCGTATTAATTTATCTAGATAGTAATCACGTTTTATTTCCATAAACCTACACCTTTTTCTATTTAGAATTATTTCCGTTTTGGAACTTAATCTAAGTACATCATAAATGATAAACCCATGTAATTCAACTCTATTTAGAAATAATTCCATATAGGACCTATTTCGAAGTTAATTTTACATCGTTTGAATTAGTTTTTAATATCCTTAAAGTGTTTGTTAATTTTTCATTCAAGTACTTGACCATTTTTTCTTATATAATACTTATGGAACAAGCCCTTACCATAACATGGTGGAGCTATTTTTACAACTAAAAGACCCAACTTACATCACTTTAAGAGGCATGTCGGATTCTGTGGGATTTATTGTGTATTTAGTTTTTATTTTTGTCAATTTTCTATTTCAACTTCAACTGAAGATTTAAATATTACTTTAATCATTTCATCATAAACTATAATCTTTTATATTAGTTAATTTGTAATTGAAGCCACCGCTTACCTTCGCTATTACATTAGCATTAATAATTGTATTTACATTTGCGTTCATACAACATTCGCATTAGCAGCTAAAATTATAAGAATTAATACTACAACCCTAGACTCAATGTCGTCACCTTGTATTACCAGTTTATTTTTTCATTTTCAATATACACAACTTTATCTTTTTTTAATTCTTAATAGATTCTAACTATTTTCTTTTTTCGCCAAAGCATTATTAACTTTATATCCAATGATGAAGTAGAATAGCATTTGCAATACAACTATGATTGTCATAGTTGTATTAGTTAGACTATTACTAAATATTATTATAATATTTAGTAATATAAAAAATATAGTATATATGCGCAAAAGTTTAGCTGCATACTTATGGGCATAATTCCAGTTTTCTTTTGATTTCATACTTAATGCTGTTCTAAATCCACTATACTTACTTATATTTCCATTTGCTTTATACTTATAAAAGAAAGACAAAAACAATCCTGCTATAGGTAATAAACTAATTACAATTTTTTCAAAATTCATACAAAACCCTCTAAAAATCCTAAAAGCTACTACTTTCAACACTATTATAACCTATAATCTTATTTTTGACATCAATACCACGCTCTCAACATGCATTGTCTTTTGCTTGGGAACATAATTTTTTATCCTCGTCATTCTTGTAGGAGCACAATTTATTAATGTCATTGTCTTTGGCATTTTTTCTATTATCTTTAAAGTTATTAGAATCTTGACTATCTTTAACCCCTGTTTTGAAATAGAATGTTAAGTCATAAGGATGGACTGTTCCGTCTTTGTCAATTCTACCCACTACGACTTTATCAACTATGCTTTCAAATACTGTTCTGTTAAATTCCTCTATGATTTCTCTATTCTCTAACACCTTTTTAAATTGCTTTAATCTTTCTTTAATAGAGTTTTCATCTTTTATTGTTAGCTCTAGGGTTTTCTTTTCATCAAGTAATTCTTCTTTTTGTTTTGTAAGTTTTTTATACTTTTTAGAATAAACTTCTTCGTCTATACTATCTTCTAAATGAAGATCAACTAACTTTCTTTCTTGACTAATGATTCTGTTTAATTGGTTTTCTAACTTTTTCAAATCTTTGACCAAAGTCTCATCATTTATTTCTTCTTCTACAATTTTTAAAAAGTCATCTATTACTGTTGAATCTACATGGCATAATTGCCTATAGCTTTCAACAAATGCTTTTTCTATTGCTGCTTCTTGTATTCCTTTTGAATGAGGGCAATATTTTTTACCTTTTTTAGTTGACTTTACACATTGCCAGTTAATTTTTTTATAAATTGAACTAGTGTGCCATGTTCTTCTTGAAAGTATTTCTCCACAAAATCCACATTCAAGCATACTTGAAAAAGCATATTGCCTTGATAGTTTCTGTCATCTTATTTCCTAATTAGCAATGGTGTTTCTATTTTGTGCTCTCCTGAGTCTAATCTCTTGTGCCTTTTCAAAATCTTCTCTTGGTATAATTGGCTCGTGATGATTTTCAATGTGGTATTTATCAGATTCACCAAAGTTTGCTAGTCTTCTTTTTGTTATGGGATCAACTGTGAAGGTCTTTCCCATTAGTATATCTCCAATATACTTTTCATTTTTAATTATTCCTAACACTGTAGTATCAGACCATTTTGTTTTACCTCTCGGGGTGAGATATCCTTGCTCTTCTAGTTCCCTGCCAATGACTGAGCCACCATTGCCCTCTAAATATCTTTTAAAGATGTATCTGACAATTTTGGCTTCTTCTTCATTTAAAGAGATACTTTTTGTTGTAGGGTCATAATCATATCCAAGACAACCTTGAAAACCAATAAGTTCCCCTTTTTCCATTTTCATTTTCAGTCCTTTTTTTACATGGGCTGAGGTATTTTCTACTTCTTGTTGAGCTACTGAACTTAATATTGTTAATAGTAACTCTCCATCCATTGTCAAAGTATCTATATTTTCTTCTTCAAATACTACACCAACATTGTTTTCCTTTAATAGTCTTACATACTTTAAAGTATCTAATGTATTTCTAGCAAATCTTGATATAGATTTAGTAATTATCATGTCTATATCTCCATTTTGGCAATCACTTATTAGTCTCATGAAATCTGCTCTTTTAGTAGCAGTTGTTCCTGTTGTCGCTTCATCTGCATATATACCAGCCAAAGTCCAGTTCTTATTATTTTTTATTAGATTTGTGTAATAATCAACTTGCGATTTATATGATTCAAGTTGGTCTTTGCTATCTGTACTTACTCTACAATACGCTGCAACACGTTTTAAATCTAAATGTAGTGCATTTCTATTTCTTGCTCCAGTATTTGAAGCTTTTATTAATTTTACTTTAGTATTCATTTTACCTCCTTCCCATTTTGTATCTTTCTACAGTGTTATTATATCACAAGATTAACTACTTTATATCCATCTTTTTATAATCATTTTCTAACCTATTCTTAATTTTTGTATATTCCTTATCATTAATTAATTTAAGCTCATAAAGTCTACGTAACATAGCAACTCTCATACTATAAATCTTTATTGCTTGCATTTTTACCTCCTATGTAAGTTAATTTTTTACCTTGATAAGTTGTTTAAATTTAAAATATACTAATCTCACCTAAGAAATTTATAAATATTCGCAACTCAAAGTATTTTGATTTTTATAGAAAGATGACAAAATACCCCTCACTTTATATAGTGAAATTTGCCCTCTTTGGTAACCAGAATTTTTATTTTTTTATAGTATTTTTGAGTTTTAATGATTAATTTGAACATAAAAAATGAGGACTTATGCTATTAGACATAAATCCTCTAATCTAAATTTTCCTGTTCAAAGACTTTAATATTTCTTCCTATCAATTATTTAATTTCCATGATTCCGCCTTAGCTTTTGCATTGATAAGGTCAGAATAAAGTCCATTATTTTTAATCAGTTCTTCGTGATTTCCACGTTCTACTATTTCTCCATCTTTTAAGACTAAGATTTGATCTGCATTTCTTATGGTTTTTAGTCTGTGGGCAATCATAATTACTGTTTTGTTTTTTGTTAGTGATTCTATCGCTTCTTTTAATTTATCTTCATTTTCTGGATCTATACTTGCTGTGGCTTCATCAAAGATAATTATATCTGCGTCTTTTAGCATGGCTCTGGCTATGGAGATTCTTTGTTTTTCTCCACCAGATAGGCTTGCTCCACCTTCCCCAATAATAGTGTCATATCCTTCTGGTAAAGCTTCTATAAATTCATGACACCTTGCCTTCTTTGCAGCTTCTACAACTTCTTCATGGCTTGCATTTTGTTTTCCAAATTTTATATTGTTTTCAATTGTATCTTCAAACAGATAGACGTCTTGAAATACCATGGAAATTGAATTCATAAGATTTTCTATCTTATAATCCTTAATATTTTTTCCACCTATTAAAATTTCACCAGAATTTACATCCCAAAATCTTGCAATAAGATTACAAAATGTTGTCTTACCAGATCCAGATGGTCCAACAATAGCAGTCATAGTATTTTCTTTTATCTCTGCTGATACATTTTTTAAAATTGGTCTATCATCATAGGAAAATGATACATTTTTAAAGACTATGTTGTGATTTTTTATAGGCTCTGTAATACTTCCTTCTCTCATATCAGGCATAGAGTCGATAAAACCTACAGAATCTATGGCATTTTCGCAAGCTCTTAGGATTGCCATGTTTGATCCTGCCCCGATTAAGCCTTCAAAGATAATAAAGGATGCCATAATCATAAGAATTGTTTCAGCAAGTGGAAGTTCACCAGATAAATTTAATTTTAATGATACATAGACCATAGCTACAGTTGTTATTCCCATTACAATTCTTTGGATAACTGTGTAAGGTGCTACAGATATTTCTAAATCTAAAAGTATATTTGATGTATCTTTTATAGACTTTCTTAAAGCTCTGTTATTTTCTCCACCAAGATTATAGGATTTTATAACCTGCATTCCTTGTAAAGTTGCTAATACTTCTTTTGTAAGTCTTGTTTGTGTTTCTGTCATTTTGTCTGCATTAGCTGATGATTTTTTCTCCATCATTGATGTAACTATAAAGAATACTATTACACCCACTACTGCAACAAGTCCTACCTTTACATTAAAAATTAAAGTTCCAAGGACAAAGACTAAAGTATTTAAAACTCCACCAAGTACAAGAACCAAAAGCATAGGCACCCACATTTCTGCTTGGGAAAGTGAAGATGTAGCAATAGTAGTTAATCTTCCTAGTGAAAAGCTTGAAAAGAAACCCATAGGAACTCTTTTTATCTTTTCTCCTATTTCTATTCTCTTGTGAGCTGCCATAAAATATCCAGCGTGTGTTTGTGCCATTTGTGATGATTTTTGTGTCATTATCTTTCCAACAAGGGATATAACTAATATTCCAAGACAAACAAAGATAGCCTTATAGTCTAAAGTTTTAGAAAATATATTTACTAGCATATAGTAAATCGCACCAAACTCAAGGGCATTAAATACTGCGTGCAAAAATCCAGCGAGAATAGATTTCTTAATATATACCTGTTCTTCTTTTGAAAAATTCCATATCTTTTTAAACACATTAAGCATTTTCATCACCCCTTAAATTTGCAGCATACATTTCCTTATAAAGTTCTGATGACTTTAATAGTTCTTCATGAGTACCATAAGAATTTAATTTGCCATCTTTAATAACAAATATCCTATCTGCATCAACAATTGTCTTTAACCTATGAGCGATTATGATTAAAGTTTTACCCTTAACTAGATTTGCCAAGGCGTTTTGTATGAGAGCTTCATTTTCAGGATCTATATAAGAAGTTGCTTCATCTAAAATTACGATTGGTGCATTCTTTAGCATGGCACGAGCAATAGATATTCTTTGTCTTTCTCCTCCAGACAGATAACCTCCACCTTCACCAACTCTTGTATCATAACCATTAGATAGATTCATAATAAAATCATGGCAGGCAGATTTTTTACATACATCTATAATTTCTTCGTCAGAGGCATTCTTATTTCCAAGCCTAATATTTTCCTTTATAGTCATATCAAAGAGGAAATTGTCTTGGGATACAAAAGAAATAAGTGAAGACAAGTTTTCGAGCGACACATCTTTTGTTTCTACTCCGCCAATTTTAACAGATCCCTTATCTACATTCCAAAATCCAGCAATAAGTTTTGCTATTGTGGACTTGCCTGACCCAGAAGGACCAACGAATGCTGAAACAGACTTTTCTTTTATTTCCATTGAAAGATTATCAATGATTTTCTTTTCTCCATTGTAAGAAAAGTCTACATCTTGAAGTTCTATATTATAGGATTCTATTTTCTCTCCCTTGTCAATATTTTCTAACTCTCTTGAATCTAAAATCTTTCCTATTTCAGAAGTTATAGTCGATATTCTTGACATATCATCCATATAGTTCATGATTTTTAAAATACTAGAAACTGTAGCAAAGGATAAGACGATTAAGGTAATTAAATTTCCTAAATCAATACTTCCATTTATATAAAATAAAATCCCAAAAGGTATGATTGTAATAATTCCCATAGGAGAAAGTAATCTACCTATAGCAACCTTATTCATAGATTCACCCATCCAGTTATAATAAAAGCTTGCATTGTCGTAAACGCTATCCGCATATTTTTTATAAGATGATTCGCTTTGATTAAAGGTCTTTATTACTTCTATCCCATTTATATACTCAACAATGGAATTATTCATATGTTGACCAATGGCAACTGACTTCCCAAACATCTCCTTATAATGAGCATTCATTACAGACATCATGGTAGCCATTCCTATCACAAATGGAATTAGTGATAGCAAGGTCAATCGCCAATCTAATGTAAACATATAAATAAATAATAGAATCGGTCCTACTAAGTTTGCCGTAAATTCTGGCACTAAGTGGGCAAGTGAAGTTTCCATAGAATCAACTTGCTCAACTATAATATTTTTTAATTCTCCAGATGATCTTGATAATACATCTCCCAGAGGCATCTTAAAAAATTTCTTAGAAATATCATTTCTGATTTCTCCAAGTGAATTAAAGGTTGCTGTATGAGAAATACTTGTTGATATTCCAGCTGCCACTTCTTTAATAACAAATGTTATTAAAATACTTATACATAGTGGAGTATATAAACTCATATCATTTGCACCATTAATCAAATTTACAATGATTTTTGCCATGTATATATAAGAAAAAAGCCCAGCAACTACTCCCACTATGGCAAGTAGTACGGATGCAAAATATGATCCTTTTCTTTTTCTTACATATTGTTTTATTAAATTCATCAAATCCCCTCCTAAATATTAAATTTTTTTCCCATTAATATAGCTAATATTTTTTCTTTATCCTCCTTTGTAGAAAATTCCTCAAAAGAGTATCCGTCTAAATAAAGAATTTTATTGCAGGAATTACACAAAAATTCATAATCATGGGAAATTATAAGTATAATTTTTTCTTTTTCTTGTAATTTCTTCATTCTTTCTGAAATAATTTGCATATTATGTCCATCTAAACCACTTGTTGGCTCATCAAATAAATAAACATCTCTTTCTAAAAGTTCTGCTGAAGCGATAGTTAATCTTTGTTTTTGTCCGCCTGACATGATTTGTGGATGGATGTCTTTTATATTTTCTAAGTTAAAATCAGCTAATATTTTATCTGTATCTGCATCTTTATTATTTAGTTTTAACTCGTCTTCTGCTGAAACTTCAAAAAGATTACTCTCAGGATTATTTGACAGGTAGTATATTCTTTTTTGCCTATTTCTTTTGTTTAATTTTTCTCCATTTATAGATATAAAACCACTATCTTTTTTCATAAGTCCACTTAAAATTTTAAACAGAGTAGATTTGCCTATGCCATTATCCCCAATAATTCCATAAATATTTCCACTTTTAAATGAGTAGGTCAAATCTTTTATTAGGACATTCTTATTATAGGAAAAATAAATTTTTTCTAAGTTCATAGAATTTATCTCTTTTAACTTATTTATTTTAGGAGATATTTTATTTAAAGAAAAGAATCTTAATCCTAACTTATTGAAAAAATCTTCACTTTTTGATGCGAGTTCTTCCTCTGTAAAAACATTGTTTATTTTCCCATTTTCAAGATAATAATATTTATCCACTAGTCCTCTAAGGTAGTACAGCCTATGCTCTGAAATGATTATTGTCTTTTTCTTTTTCTTTAATGAAAGCATAAGTTTTCTTAAAGCTTCAACACTTTTCATATCTAGGTTAGCAGACGGTTCATCAAAAACATAAATAGGTGGATTAAGTGCATTTATAGAAGCAATTGCTATTTTTTGTCTTTCTCCACTTGAAAGATGAAATAAGTTTTTATCTTTTAAATTTTCTCCATTAATAGATTGTAAGGAATTATTGATTATTTCATCTATTTTTTCTCTTTCTATCCCATAATTTTCAAGCCCGAAGGCAATTTCATCTTCTACATTTTCTGCAAAAAATTGACTCTTGGGATTTTGAAAAATAGATCCTACTTTCCTTCCTATTTCATATAATTCTTTTTCTAGGGGATTTATTCCATCTATGGAAATTTCTCCCTTTAATTTTCCTCCATAGAATTTATAAGCAAGACCATTTATAAGTCTTGTAAGGGTAGTTTTCCCACAACCACTCGCCCCTATAAAGGCAACACATTCCCCATCATTAATTTCCAAATTAATATTTTTTAAGATGTTTGCTGAATCTTTACTGTAGGCAAAGCTTACATTTTTTAACTTGATCATCTTAATAACTCCTCTCCAGGAAAATCATGCTCATTGTTATAAAGATGGTGATTAAACAAACAATAACATCAAGATTTCTAAATTTTATTTCTCTTCTTGAGCTATGTTTTCCAGATGCAGAAATTCCTCTTACTTCCGATGCGGCGGCAAGTTCTTCAGCTATTTTTGAAGATGAAAACATCATAGGAACAAATAAATATTCCATCGTTAAAAATGGTTTTTTAATAGAAATTAATCCTCTTAATCTCAACGAGTCGATAATTTCTTTAAACTCACTTTTAACTACTGGGAAAAATCTCATCATGAAAATAAGTGGCAAAGCAACATTTCTATGAATTTTCATTTTTTTCATTATTGCCATTATCTCTCCTGGAGGTGTTTTTAAAATTGGTATTACTGATAGAACTATAACTAATGTTCTTATAACCATAAACAGAAACATATCTGGAATCAAAATGCCAAAACCTTCACCATTTGAGACAAATCTCAAAAAACTTAAAACGCCAATTGCAATAATTAGTTTTATAGTAGATTTGCTATATCCTTGCAGTGATACATAAATAACTAGAATGGCGGCTAATAAAAAAAGTACAGTATCTTTGGACAATGCTGAAACCAAAAATACTGTACTTAAAAATACTACTAATTTGGAACGTAAGTCCAAATGCATCATTTTATTATGCCTGTCTTTTTAAAATGTTTTTCTGTCATCTTATTTCCTAAATAGCAAC
Organism: Peptoniphilus lacydonensis; assembly: GCF_900106515.1. Classification (GTDB taxonomy): domain Bacteria; phylum Bacillota; class Clostridia; order Tissierellales; family Peptoniphilaceae; genus Peptoniphilus_A; species Peptoniphilus_A lacydonensis. Next base: position 989,156 of record NZ_FNWF01000003.1, on the reverse strand, counting down.
CAATAATTGCCGCCACAATAGTACATGCTAAAGAAATAAGAATCCACTTAGGATTTGTATAATACTGAGTTTGTATTTGAACTTGTTCTGGAGATACGCCAGACTTAATGAAAGCATCTTTAAAAAACCATATTTCGCTCATGCCATGAGCCGCTCTAGTTAATGATGTAATTATCCAAGCAATAGTAATTCTTTTTATATTCCTATAGCTATCTGTACCAAGCATAGATAACTCTGCAATTATCCCGCCACCTACAAACCATGGAATCATAAAAGGACCCATAAAGACAGTTGCTAATATAGCTTGTATAATATTATAAATTAGTGCAACTCCCGGTTTGCCTACTTTCATAGCCATATAAACAAAAAATGGTCCTAAAATTAGTGCAGTAAACACAGCATTAAAAATCATATTGAAAAATAATGATGCCCCTGTAATCATTGAAAAAGCAATGAATACAACAATCATGATTGCAGAAAAAATTCCTATGGTTGCTAAATCTTTTATAGTTAATTTTTTACTTTCCATAATTCAACCTCCTTAGTTGATAGCTGTTATCATTCTATAATAGACTAAGCTTATTTTCTTGACTATTTAGACTAAATGTGCTGTTTTAGATATTTTTCTATATTCTGAAGGAGTGAGATTAAACTTATTTTTAAAAGTATTTGAAAATTTAGCATGATCTGTGAAACCTACCCTAATAGCAATTTCCGTAATTGAAATTGATGTATTATTCAAAAAATCAGCTGCTACCTCCAATCTTTTACTTGTTATAACTTCCTTAATTGTTTGCCCAAAAACACTCTTATAGCAAGATTTCATTGTGGTAGAATTTATCTTAAAGATTTCCGATAGTTTATCATAAGTTATATTTTTTTCGTAATTATTCTTTATAAATTCATCTATTTTCTTTACAATATCAACATTTGTCTTAATAAAATATTTCCTATCGCTTATCTTGTTACTGGTATCAAGGCTTGAAATATATAGGAAAAGTTCTTGAAATTTTACCCTTAGATATTCAATTAGAATTTCATCTGGAACTTTATAAACTTCATAAAAAATATGTTCAATATGCCGAGTAGCTCTTTGTACAAAAACTTTGTCCTTATTGCATAATTTTCTTAAAACAACTTTAAATTTAATCCCTAACATTTCTTCTAAAAAATATATTTCGCTATCAAATTCATTTGGATTAATATAAAAAGTCACACCATGATAATGAGATATAGGAAAAAAAGATTCCTCGGAGCTGTTACTACTTGCATTGATTGCAAAATCTCCCGATTCCATATAAGTAATAGTTCCATCGCTTAATACGCATTCAAATCTTCCTTCTCTACAATGATTAATCTCGTAGCTTTGATTTAAATTTTTTGATAATTTTTTCTTTATGACAGAAGTGTGTATATCATTATAAAAAACTGTTACCCCTTTGAAAATTTCGTACTTCGAAACTATATACTTCCCATTTTCCAAATTATGAAATTCGCAAATTCTCCCTTTAGAATTTTCTATTATTTTTTCTAAATTTCTTCCATAAAGGTGGCACATTAACTCCTTACCCATAAAAATCTCCTAATTAATGAGTTTTTCTCTCAAATAACCTTCTAACATCTTTTTGATTGTTTCTTTATTTTCAATAAAAATTTCTTTTTGATTTAAACTTTCATATCCTAAAATCAAAGTATTTACAAAGGTCACTAAAAACTCATCTTCAAAAACAGATGATAGCTTATCGTTTGGAGGAAATGTAGACGATAAAATTTCTGTGTTTATTTCTTTTAAATTTTTAAACATTTCACACAATCTTTTATCTTCATTTTGAAGTTTCAAAAAAATTGCATATATGCTTTTAAATTCATTTTCATCATAAATTCTCTCCATCATCATCTCAGTAATTGCGTCTAAACTCGTTAACTTAGATGTGTCGATAGTTTTGTTTTTTTCTCCTCTATATTTGATGCCTAATTTCATAAAATCATAAATCATTTCATAGGTTGAGCCATAATGATAGTAAACACCACCTTTACTTAAACTTACTTTTTCTATAACATCTTCCATAGTTGTATTTTGGAAACCCTTTTCTAAGAAACATTTTTTTGCCGCTTCCAGAATTTCTAACTTCCTTTTTTCTCCAACTTTCAATTTTTTATCATTCAAAACTTTATCTCCTGTCAATAAATAATTCCGACGCTATCGTCAGTTTTATTGTAACTCATTTGATAATTAATTTCAATACATGAATTATTTTAAAATTTAGTAATCTTATTTAAGATATTTGTTTGAACGCCCTTTATATTTCTTTATTAATTTCTTTAAATGCGGTATAATTAATAAAACCTAATAAACGCTTAACGCTTATAACTTTAATAGCAAGCACAGTAAGTGTACGGACACTTACGAAAAAATTAATGGAGCAGACCTTTACGGATTGCTCCATTTTTTTAATTTTTACCTTGTTAGGGAGAACCCTAAGACCCCGAAATATATTTTATAAAGGAGAATAAAATGGCAAATAGATTTAGAAATGAAATAATAGAAATAAAACTAACTAAAGAAGAAAAAGAAGTTTTTGAAAAGAAAATGAGACTTGCAAACTGCAAAACTATGTCCCACTTTCTTAGAAAATGTGTATTAGAAAAAGAGATATATGTAGTAGATTTAGAACCATTTAGAAATCTACAATGGTTACTTTCAAATGCAACAAATAATATAAACCAGATTGCAAAAGCTACTAATACAACTGGTGTTATTTACAAAAATGAAATTGAATCAATGAATAAACAGATAGAAAAATTATCAAAAGAAATAAGGCAGGTCCATTCCCTACTTCTTAATAAATCAAAAGAAAATTCTGGTGATTAATATGGCAATTACAAAAATACATCATATAAAATAAACTCTAAATTTGGCAATAGACTACATTACTAAGAGTGAAAAAATCTTGGCATCTTCATTCAAATGTCACCCATCTACTGCCCATATTCAATTTATGAAAACAAGAGAATAGGATAATACTAAAGGTACAGTTTTAGCTAGACATCTGATTCAATCTTTTCTACCAGGAGAGGTTGATCCTACAAAAGCTCACGAGATAGGAATGAAATTATGCAAGAAAATTTTAAAGGAAGATTATGAATTTGTTCTTGTAACCCATATAGATAGAGGGCATATCCACAACCATATTATTTTTAATAATGTTAATTACAAAACTGGTAAATGCTACCAGTCTAACAAAAAAACTTACCATAAAATCAGGTATCAAAGTGATGAATTATGTAAAGAAAATAAGCTTTCAGTCATTGATAAATACTATGAAGCTTACAAGAGAAAATATAAAACTGCTGGTAAATCTTGGTACGAAAATGACCAATTTAATACATGTACTTCTTGGAAAACAGACTTCAATTTGACATTTATCATTTGATAAAATAGTCTAAGGCTTGGGAAGAATTTCTAAAGAAAATGACTGAGCTTGGTTATGAAATAAAGTATGGAAAACATATAGCCTTTAAGCAAAAAGATAAGCAGAGATTTACAAGAATTAAGATGATTGGGGATGACTATACAGAGGAAAGACTAAAATAGCGTCTTACAGAAAATCAAACTATTAAAACCCCATCTATCAAAAAACGAATCGGAAATGTCATCAATATGAATACTGATACAAAGGTTAAATATATCGAGGACTATGAATACTGGGCAACAAAACACAACTTAAATACAATGGCTGATTCAGTTGTTTTCATCAGAGAACATGGCATTAACTCCGTTAAGCAGCTTGATGAATACAACAAGAAAAGTACTGAAGAAAGACAGAACTTACAAGATAAAACCAAAGAAATTGACAAGGAAATGCATGAGCTTTCTGCAACTATGGAGCAAGTTTATACTATCAAAAAGCATCGAGAATACTACAAGGAACATAAAGCAAATCCATCTGACAAGGCATTTTTTTGAGAAATATAAATCTCAAATCATTCTATACGAAACTGCCCTTTCAGAGCTTAAAAAAACCATTCTAAGCCGCCAAATTCAAAAGATATTTTGACTAAACTTTATAAATTGCAAGAAAAAAAGAATACCCTTATGCAAGAGTACTCTTCTACAAAATCTGCTATGAACGAGCTTTGTCAAATACGAAAGAACTACGGAATTTACATGGGCAGGGAGATGGAGAGATAGCCTTTTAAATCTTCCTATTGCTTTAATAGAAATTTATGAACAGCTTCTAATGTAAATGCGTATGATAAAATTGACAAAAATATTACTATAATGCTAAGGAACATAACCGATTCAAATTGTTTTGTTTTAGCGATGAAACGACGAACTGATTGTATCGGTTTTTTCTTTTTTCTATCAATATAAACACTTATTACTCTAAGCAATAATATATAAGATATTAACTGTTGAATTACTCCTATAAATACGCCAAAAATTTTATATACCGATGCAAAAAGATTTCTTCCATCTGTTATTGTTGCACTCATTGTTGTCGCCATTTCTTTAAGATTAAGTCCATAATATAATGTCAATGCAGAAACAACTATTGAAACTGCGATGAATTTAACTGTAACTTTTTGAACTTCTTGACTAATAGATATAACAAATAAAAATAATATACATATCATCAGTGGGATAAGTCCAAACCACTTTAAAAACAAAGAAATATAATCTACATATTCTTTGAAAAAACTAACTACTATAGAAGCTACAAACACTCCTGCAATAATTAGCAAAAAAACATCATTGTCATTAGAATTTTCACTTCTAACATTTTCAGCTCGTCTTATTGTCGTGTAATGATAATCTGGAGATTCAATAAAAGTGGTTTTAGTAGATATTTCTATCTTCGTATTAAACAAATTTAATATGATATTTTTAATTTTAGAAGTTAAAAATTTAACTTTGTTAACAAGTTTTATTATAAGTAAAATTAAAAATGATGCTATTAGTCCTTTGATAATATCTTCAGGTATTGCTTTTACCAATCCCCATAACCAATATATAATTGTATCAGGCATAGTCATCACTCCCTCTAATCCTTTTCTAATATCATATCTAATAATTACATCCTAATGCAGTAATCCTAAATTTTTCAATGCCTCCATTAGCTTGAATCGGTATGTTTCCAAAATACATTGCTGATGTTTCTTGATAAAATCCCTCACAATAATATAATGTAAATAAATTAAGCATTGCCAACTCATATTCTTCTTTAGACAAACAAAGATGTTCTCGTACAACATTGCCATCTACGTACGAATTTTTTTATACCTAAGATTATTTCTATTCTGTATCCTAAGCTTCCCTCCTATACCACAACTGTTAATTTCTATTTCATATATCTTATCTTGATTCTCCATATCTCTTCACCTCTTATACTTGCTATAATTTTTATAAATATTCCATACCATCCCATTTACTGTCGATAGTGCAAAAAAACAAATACTATTCCCACTTAATTTCTTCATTAACTTTTTGGTGAATATCTACTCTATTAACAACATCGATTTCATTTACTAACCAACCATTTAATGTACAACTTCTGATAAATTCATCAATTCTATTAACTCCATTCATTTCTTTGAGTGTTACAACAACACCAAACCTAACTCCTATACCATCTTGAGGAGCTAATCGGTTATTTGTCTTCACTTCCATACCCCAGTTTTTATTTCTATAAGAGTCTTTTGGTATCATTCTTTTTGTAGCACTCTCTGCGATATACTTTACATTATCCCATTTTCTAAACTGCTTTCTGGCTTCACCTTCCAAAAGATAATTTCTTTCTCCCTCTAAAGTGTCTTCCGTATTCTGTTTATCCCCCTTAATATCCTTGATTTTTTTATCATCCCCTATTCGCCCAAAATGTAAATTTAATTCCGTATTTGTATAATCAACACCTTGCAATCTATCACACAATGGAAAATAACACATAGTAGCCTTTGCAATATATGGATACTTATTATCCTTTAGAGGCACTGGAAAATCGTAGCTATAAGTATTCCATTTTTCACTAACGTCTGATACCACAAATTTTATTTCATCATCTTTTGTTTGAATAATATCGTTTATATGAATTGGTACAACTCCATGCCCATATAAAGCAACTTCCTCAGGAGTCGGTTTTTCATCCCAACCTCTTGCAGCGTCAATAATAATGGCTTTTGCAACTTCTCTATTAAATCCTATCACATCAATTAAATAAGATAATTTTCTCGCAATCCACGGTGCAGCATAAGAAGTACCAGCAACACTCGCAGCCCCTAAAGGTTCACAAACCCTAATGTACTCTTCTTCACTGCCACCATAATAGCTCACATCAGGCTTTGCATAAAAAGATAATACCAATCCTTTACGAGCATATTTAGTAGACAGACCATTCTTACTAACTGAATTTACAACTATACTATTAACAGAATCTGCTGGAGATCCTATTTTTACTATATCTGCACTTGGTTTATTTGTCCCTGCCACAACAAATATTACATTGTTTTCAAACTGAATTTTATCTAATGTTGCAGCTTCAGCAGAAATAAAGTTGTCATTAATTTCCTGATTACTACCAAGTGAAATATTCCAGACTTTTATATCTGAATTATTTACCACAATACTCTTTATTTTCTTTATTATTGAAAATGAAGAAAATTCAGCACCTACCGCTACTCCAAAATGCCTAACTTTAAACCTTCCACAGCCATCATCCAGCCAAGGATTTAATCTTGCTCCATCAACAATAATGGAAGATACTGCTGTCCCATGATTATAATCTTTTGGATTTTTTGGTATATCTTCTGAGACCATATCATGATATTCAACCCAATCACTAAAATAAACACTTTCATCAAATAAGGTATCTATCACACCAATTGTTGGTTCAATAGTTGGGGATGGTATAGTTATCATTTTTGTTTGATGCTCATTGGTAAAATCATCAGGTGATAAACTTGACAAATCAACGGTTGCCATTGAAACAAGATAAGGTGCTTTTACTAAAAGTAGTTCTACCTGCTTTTCGTCTAAGTAAACAGTTTGATTATCTAAAATTCTGCTACTTAAAATATCTATCCCTAATCTTTCAAATAATAATTTTGTATCTTTTCTTACATCATACAAAGTTATAATACTCTGTTTTATATCTATCGTAGGTAACTCTACCTCAAAAGAATCAATATACGATACATCTGCAATCACCTGTTTAAATGTAGACATACTTACAGAAAGTTTTTTAAAAACCTCCGAATTAACAATACTTTTGTCTTTAAATTCGCTCTTGCTGATATTTCCTCTAAATTTTTGAGATAATATATTTGAAGTATTTACAATTAACTCTATACTTTTAGTTAAATCATCTTCATCAAGAAAATATGTTATTATATGCTTACTCTGATTTGAATTAAATTTTACTCCAACAATTGCTTCATTAGAATATGTCCCTTTAAAAAGTCCAGCAATTCGATTACTTTTCGCAACAATCTTATTATAATAAACACTAACCAAAATACCCTCAAACGGTTTTGTTTCTTTATCCCAAAATTCTTTAATCTGGATTAGCTGAGCTTTTAATCTTAATAAATGCTCTGTACTGACTTCCATCCTCCCATTCATGGATACACCACCACGATTACCATTTTTACTGGCTTGTACAAAGCGTTTCCCTTTTAATTCCAAGACATTATTCACTATCTACTTCCTCCTTATTTAACTTTCTTGAGACAGAACTTTTAGACTCTCCTTTTAATTTTTCTATTTCTCTTACAGTGAAGCCTTCCTCATGAAGCTGGTTTATATCCTTGTGATCCAGATTTCCTATCAAGCTATTATATAATCTCTTAAAATAATCATACTCAGAATCAACATCACTAAATGCAAGTGATGTTTTTATAATGTTTTTCAATTCTCCAGGATAAGGTATTTTTTTTGCTATTTTCAATATCTTTTTAAATAATCTTGTGTCTTTTGATATTCCTTTAAAATTCTTGATAAAAGAAGAAAAGTAATATTCAGCAACTTCTATTAAATCCTCATCGCTATACCTATTGAAATTAATAACAGCATCAAATCTCCTAATTAATGCTTTATCAAAATTTGAATATATATTAGTTGTTGCAATAAGCACTATTTCTTTATTAAGATCTGTTAATCTATCTAATTCTCTTAAAATTGTAGATGTTACTCTTCCCATCTCCCTAATATCATTAGAATTAATCCTATCTAAAGCAATAACATCAATTTCATCAAATAAAACCACAACCTTATTTGCATTTGGAAGCATATTTATTTCTCTAAATACTTTTACTATATTTTTATTAGTCTGTCCCAACTTGCTATCTATCAAATTTTCAAAATCCACTCTAAAAAGAGAGCGATCCAACAATCTTGCAACATTTTTTGCTGCTTCTGTTTTTCCGCTTCCCGGTAATCCTTCAAATAAAAATTTATTAATACCAACATTATGATTTACAGCATTAATAATACCTTTTATATCCTCTGTTATTTCAAGCGGTAAATTTAAAGCCTCCAAATTTTTTATTTCAACTTGCTTTAAAAACTCACTTTCAAAATCACTACTTTGTGGTGAATATAAATTTGATTCAGATATTAACCCCATAATATACTCAGATAACTGATAATCTCCTATGCTATCAAAATATCTTGCTATTGCTATAGCCTCATTTCTAAAGGAATTTTCATTCCTTTCCACATGGTATTTTATTAAATTCAAAACATTTTGTTTTTTCATATTGCCATACCTCCTAATTTCTTTATCATTATATCGCAAATCGGGACGTATTTCTACGTTTATGGGACAAATATTTAGATTTTTATGTCTAAAGTTATATTATCCTTTCTTCATAAAAAAAGAGCAGCCTTTTAAGCTACTCTTGTAGAAAGTACAAAATGAGTTTATCTTATTTTTTGTGTTTCCTCATACCAGTTGCAAAACTACTCTTACGTCCATGTAGTTTTTTTGAATCTTTTTTACATATCCTTCTTCATCTTTTTCAAATACAAAATGCTTATAAAACTGCTTGAAATGCAGGATTTCTAGATTTACATCTTTTGTATCAACGCTATAGTCTCCACATGAGAAGTTTTTGGAAATTGATCAATAATCTCTATTTCCTCTATTTTGTACCCTCCTTCTTCAAAAACTTTGAGATCTCTTACTTGTGTAACAGGATTGCATGATATATATAGAAATTTTTCTGGAGAAAAATCTATTATTCTTTCTATCGCTTTTGGATTTATTCCTTCTCTAGGGGGATCTAGTACAATTATATCTGGATTTTTTTCTAAACTATCTAAAACTTTTAGTACATCTTCTGCAATAAATTCTACATTTTTAATTCCATTTAATTTTGCATTTTCTCTTGCCGCTTCTACTGCTTCTTCCACAATCTCAACCCCAATTACTTTTTTCGCACTTCCTGCCAACATTTGTGTAATTGTTCCCGTTCCTGAATATAAATCAAAAACTAATTTATCCTTTGCATCAATTTTTTCTCTGGCTATATTGTAGAGAATTTCTGCTGATTTTGTATTTGTTTGAAAAAATGAAAAAGGACTTATTTTAAATTTTAGCCCTAAAACTTCTTCTTGGATATGATTTTTCCCATATATTAAATTTATTTCTTCTGGCACTATTGCATCTGATAGAGCATCGTTTTTTACATGAAAAATGCTTACTATTTTTCCATCTAATTCTAAACTTAATAAAAATTTTACAAAAGCATCTCTATCAAGTTCACTTTGAGTTGATGTGGCTAAAAGAACCATTATTTCTCCAGTTTTTGTTCCCTTTCTTATTAAAAGATGACGCAAAAATCCAAGGTGTGTCTTCCTATTGTAATGACTTTTCCTCAAATTCTCAAAATAATTTCTCACTTCACTTCTGATTTTATTGAAGTCAGAATCCACAATATTACACTCACTAGTATTTACTATTTCGTGAAACCTATTTTTTACATGCAATCCCAATGCAAGTGGTCCACCTTTGTACTCATCTCCAAAAGTATATTCCATTTTATTTCTATAAAATTTGTGACTTGGTGAAGGCACAATTTCTGGTGCAAAATCAAAATCATTTTCTTCAAATAATTTTTTTATTAAACTTTTTTTATATCCCAATTCATCTTCATATCTTAGCGTTTGATATGTACAACCTCCGCACTTCTCAAAATGAGGGCAGGGACTTTTCTTCTCTATGCTTGACCTTTCAACTACTTTTAATAATTTTGCTTTTCTTGATCTTTTCCCTCTCGGCTTTATCTCGACAGTTTGCCCAACTATGCCACCTTTAAATTCGTAATTTCTATTCTCAAAATTAGTCCTCGATATATTTGGAAATCTCGCTTCCTTTACTTTAACTTCTATACTCATATTGTCACTCCTTAGGAAAAATTATATCAAATTATATAAACCCCCTCAATTGTATTAATTTCATTGCTTAATTCCTTATATATTATTATCTAAAATATAATTATTATGATAATACATTTATAACTTTTAAAAGGCAAAAAAATAAGACAGTTTCCTGTCCTATTCGTAGAGATTCCTACTTCCAAATTTAATTTTGCTATTATTTAGAGCTCTCTTTTGTGGATAATTGTAATTAGAAATCATCGATCTAAATATTGTAGCTGCCTCTGACCTTTTAATAGATCTTCTTGGATAAAAGTTTCCATCTACATAGCCACGCAATATTCCACTTTCGACTAAAGTTCCTACATAACCTCTAGCCGATTCACTTATCTTGTTCTTGTCTTTAAATTCATTAGTTGCACTTTCCTTTGGAGTCAAAGAGTAAACATGGCCAAGAATTTCTGCAACTTCTTCTCTTGTAATTTCTCGAGTTGGGTTTAGTTTTCCAGTTGTCGGAGTAATATATCCTGCCTTGACACCCTTTGCAACATCATTATAAAACCAATCAGAAGTACTCACATCAGAAAAAGTAACAGTATAAGTTTTTTCATAACCAGCTAAACTATTTACAGTTGCATAAAACTCTGCTCTTGTCATATTTTCATCTGGTTTAAAATTGCCATCTTCATAACCTGACATAATATCTTTTTTAGTTACAAAATCAACTGCCGGCTCTGACCAATGCCCTCTTGTATCTTTAAAGGATCTTGCAATTACAGAACTTGGTAAAATCATCGTTGCACAGATAAGGATCAATGAAGTCTTATTAAAAATCTTCATTTTTATCACCCTCAATATAATTATAACTTAATTTTTTTCTTTTGAAATAGCTTCTATTTTAAGTTTTGATTACAAAGAATATTCTTTGTAACACTTGTGCAACAAATGTATCAAAATTACTTTTTTCCTATTTATTACAAAATTTTTATGTAAATAAAAAGAGAACAGATTATGTAAATAAATAACTGTTCTCTAAGGGAAGAAAAAAGATGATGAAGTTTTCACTTCACATATATTGTACTTTAGAAAGTTAAATTTGTCAACAACTTTATGAAAATATTTTCAAAAAAATATAAAAAAAATAAATTCCTTTATTTCCTTGATTTTAACTAATTTTAAATCTTTGATTGCAAATATTAAAAATATTATGAATATATTTGCACAGATTACTTTAATTAAATCTTTGTGGTAAAATGTAGTTGAGGTGATATTTTGTTAAAAGATACTATTTTAAAAAGAAGATCTGTTAGAAAATATAAGGATAAAGAAGTTGACAAAGAAAAATTAGAAGAACTTTTAATGTATGCTTCAATGGGGCCAAGCAATGGTAACTCCCATCCAGTAGAGTTCATAGTAGTTGATGATAAGGAAAAAATCGAAGAGCTTTCAAACATGGACTCCTTTGCAACTCTTTACCTAAAAGAAGCTCCAGTAGTTGTAATAGTGATTGCAAACACAGAAATTTGTAAAACTTGGGTTGAAGAAACTTCACTTACTGCAGCTTATCTTCAACTATTATTAGAAGAAGAAGGGCTTTCATCATCATGGATTAATGTAAAAGAAGGAAAAACTGCCGGAAAAATATCTTATGAAGAATATTTCGCAGAAAACTTTGGAATAAAAAAACCTTACAGAGCACAATGTTTAATTCCAATTGGCTACAAAAAATCAGGCACAAAGGATCACGAAGAATTTGATATATCAACAAAAGTTCACTACAACAAATTCTAAAATCTTTAAAAGATTTTAGAAGATTCAAGATCAATTTATATCAAAAAGACGAGGATACTAACTTTTCTCGTCTTTTTGTAATTATAAACTTTTCAAAAATTTCTTTATTAACAACTAGTCCTCATTAAATTCAATTAATGGTGCCGGCTTTCCTCCAGATGCTAAATCTATCTTAGTTACAATAAATATTACTATAAACGCAACTATTGCACCAGGCACTATTGCACTAAGTCCCCATGGATTATTTAAAATAAATATCCACAAAGCCGATACAATAGTGCCAGAAAGAATTGCTATAAAACCAGCTTTTTGTGTAACATCTTTCCAAAATAGTCCACAAACAAATGCTGCAAATGGTCCTGCTGAGCGTAATGCAAATGCAGACATCATAACGCTTATAATGTTAGAATTCAGTAGAGCCACACCTAATCCAAAGAGCCCTGCTAAAATCATTACTATTTTTGAAACTAAAACCTCTTCTTCAGGATCTGTGCCATTTTTAGCTATATAAGGTTTATAGATATCATTGGAAAACATTGTTGCTGTCCCAATCATATTTCCAGATGCACTTGATATTGTCGCTGCAACTACAGCCGCAAGAACTATACCTGCTACCACTGGTGGTGCAAACCTAATTGTTGCATCTGCAAGCGCCGATTTTGAAACTCCATTTTCTAAATATCCATCAATGTAAGAGTATGCTATTAAACCAATAAGCGCAGGAACTATGGCATATACTGCAGACAAAATCCCTGCTATTATGGAACCTGTCTTTGCCGCAGCTCCATTTTTTGCAGATGAAAATGTTTGTACAATTTCTTGTCCCGTTGGAAATGTCATACAATACATAGCAACATACCCAAGTACAGTTGGAAATCCTATTTTAGTCATACTAATTAAATCTACTTGTCCATTTGAACCAAGAGATACTTCTCTTGCTTTATCAAACAAACTAGTAAATCCACCAATTGTTTCACTCTTAACCATTATAAATAAAGCTATTGTCATACCAACCGTTATAAAAAATACATGCATCATATTGGCTGATGCAACTGACGCAAATCCACCAATCATCGTATAAGCAATTACAACTATTGTAGTTATAATTGCTACTATTTTAAAGTTTACTCCTGTTAATACATTTATTATAGAAGCTGTTGCTATTATTTGAGCTCCTGTAGCCATAAATAATGCTAAAATTGAAGTTATAGCAGTAATTATATGTGATGGTTTCCCATATCTCATTCCAATAATTTGTGGAACTGTATTAGCTGATGATCTTCTAAAATAAGAAGCAACCAAGGAAACAAGAACAAATCCAATGCCTGCGGCAATCACATACCATGCAGCTGAAATCCCATAGCTATAAACATTGGCTGCTATTCCTGTGGTTGATGCTCCTCCTGTATTAGCTGCAAACAATGTTCCTGCAAGTACTAAAGGTCCTAATGACTTTCCCGCCATTAAAAAATCTTCATTAGCATTATCAGACTTTGATTTCTTTTTTTGTCTAGCTGATGCGAAAAGACCAATTGCAACTGTTGCTACCATATAAATAATAATTATTATAAATGTCGTTTTTTGAGTAGCATTCATAGTTACCTTCCTTTAAATCTTAAAACTTTTCCCGCTTTTTTAGGAGTAGCTTTCCCATCTTCAATTAAAATATTTCCATTTACTATCGCGTAGTCGATACCTGTTGCTAATTGTTTAGGATTTGTGTAATCTCCATTATCTTTTATATTATTAAAATCAATAACTAGTATGTCTGCCGCATAACCGTCTTTCAAATAACCTCTGTCAGTAAGTCCTATTGTATCCGCTGCTTTGCCTGTCATCTTTCTAATAGCAACTTCAACTGGAAATACTTTTTCGTCCCTACAATACTTTCCAAGAACTCTTGCGAATGCTCCATAAAGTCTTGGATGTGGTTTTGCTCCTATGATTCCATCTGTACAAACATTTTGTTCATCTCTCTTCATAAATGTCTTTATGTGCTCTTCCATACCATAGAAATCAACTAATCCGATAATATTTTCTTCATCTCTAATTAAGTCAAATATTGCATCGTAAGGATCTTTACCTGTCGCTTCACCAAGTTCAATAAGATTCATTCCAACATACTTTTCTGACTCTTTATTCTTAACGAATGTTATATAAATTCCCTCAAATCCTGCAAAGTCTATAAAATTATCCCATCCAGGTATTCCGTCTTTAATGTCTTTCTTCATTTTTTCACGAAGATCTAGATCATTAAGTCTTTCTATTAGTTTATCTGTTCCTCCATCATGAACCCAAGGTGGTAGTATCACCGACATCATTGTTGACCCTGCAACATATGGATATTGATCAAAAGAAATTGTAAGTCCTTCTTCTTTAGCACTATCAAGCTTTTTTATAATGTCAGGAATTAAATCCCAGTTGTTCTTTCCACAAATTTTAAAGTGTGAGAAATGACTTCTGCATCCCCCTTCTCTTGCAATTTTTAAAATTTCATCCATTGATTCTAACATTGCATCTGCTTCTGATCTTTGGTGAGTTACAAACACGCCTCCATTTTTCTTTATAACTTTTCCAAGTTCTATAAACTCATCAATATCTGCATATACACATGGAGGATAAATCATTCCAGTGCTCATTCCAAAAGCTCCTGCATCAAAAGCCTTTTGAAGTTCATTGTTCATCCTCTCTTGCTCTTCTGCTGTTGGCTTTCTATTTTCAAGCCCCATACTAACCATTCTAAGATTTCCATGTGGTGCAAGATAGGCAATATTTGGGCCAAGGTCTAGCTTATCAACTTTGTTTAAATATTCTTCTATATTTCTCCAATCCCACTCGTACTCATATTCTCCTTCTAGTCCAGCCATTGCTTTCTTCCAAGGTTTTACAGTTTTATCATTTACTGGTGCAGGTCCCATTCCATCTTGTGCAACAAGCTCTGTTGTAATCCCTTGAAATAATTTTGGCGCAAGATATGGGTCTTCGATTACTAGCATTGAAGAGTGGGAATGTGTGTCAATAAACCCTGGAGTAACGATTTTTCCTTGTGCATCAATAACTTTATTAGCATCTACATCATCATCGACAAAATACATCTTTTCATCTTTAATAGCTATATTTCCATTAAATGTTTCTAAACCTGTTCCGTCAACTACAGTTCCATTTTTAATTAAGATATCGTACATATTATCTCCTTTACACTAATAACGCTTCCATTACAGCTTCATAAGAATCCACAACTTTATCTAGCTCAGAAATCTCTACATATTCATTTACGGTATGTGCTAAGTTTTCCTTAGAAGGTCCTATTCCAAGTGTCTTAATATTTCTTTCTCCAGCATAATGGCTCCCATTTGTGCAGAAATTATATTGAGTTACTTTTGGATTTTGCCCCTTATCTTTTAATTTTGCAACAACTCTTTTAACCCATTCTTCATCTTCGTCAAAAATCCAACCTGGAAAAAATCTTTCTCCCTCAATGATTTCTCCAGTAAAACACTTTTCATCTGCCTTTGTATAGTAAGCTCTAACTTTTAATTCACTGTCTTCTTTCATTAAACTTTCTAAAAGGTCATTTATTGGATCCAAAACAGATTCTTTAGTTTCGTTAACTAATAATCTTCTGTCATAAGTTGCAACACATTTTTCTGGTACAACTGATGCACCTGGATACGGACTTGATTTAATATCAACAAGTTCTAATATTCCATCGCCAAGTCTGTCGTGATGAATTGGTTTTAAAGTTTGCATCGCTTCAATCACCTTGCACATTTTATAAACTGCATTTATCCCTTTTTCAGGATTTGCTGAGTGAGATGGCTTTCCTAAAACTTCAATTTTAATTTCAGCTCTTCCTCTTTGTCCAATTTTAACATTACAATTTGAAGCTTCCCCAATTACTACATAGTCTGGTTTTGTAAAAGAACTCACTTCTCTTGCAGCAACACCTTCGAAGCATTCTTCATGAACAATTCCTGCAACAAAAATTTCACCAGCAAAGTCTCCAGCAGTTTTTTCTTTAAAATTAGTAGCTGCAACTGCCATTGATGCTAATGCCCCTTTCATATCGCTTGAACCTCTTCCGTAAAGTTTGCCATCATGAATTTCAGCTTTAAAAGGTGGATATAGCCATTCAGTTTCGTCAGTTACAGGAACTGTATCCATATGACCATCAAATACAATCTTTGGACCTGGCTTATTTCCCTTAATATGACCAATAGTATTTCCATATTTGTCCACGTGAACATCGTCAAAACTATTTTCTTTAAAAAATTTTTTAAGTTCTTCAGATACACCATTTTCATTACCTGAATAACTTTGTCTTCTAATTAGTTTTTGTGTTAATTCCACTGCAGTTATTTTACTCATTCTATACCTCCTGTACTTTCATATTTTCCATCCCAAACAATATCTAAATAATTTTGTGCATCTGTATCACCTTCTGTTGAAACAAATATTAAATTAGAATCTGAATTTATATCTAATTTTTTTCTCTCATCCTTATATTTATCATCAGTTAAAATTTTTATAATTGAACCAAAGGGAGCTGCTCCACTTTCTCCAGAAATAACTTTTTTGTCATCTTTATAAGGATTACCAAGAACTCTCATTCCATAAGCCGCAAATTCATCTGATACTTTTATAAAATTTTCACAATTATCTAAAAGTACTTTTAATCCAAAAGTATTTGGTTCTCCACAAGCAAGTCCTGCCATTATAGTTTCATGTTCTCCTCCTACTAGAACTCTTTCGTTAGCAATCGCTGATTCGTAAATGCACGCAACTGTATCAGGTTCTACTACAGTTATTATTGGCTTACCCTCATCTTTGTACATATTGGTGAAAAATCCAGTTGTCGCAGCCGCAAAGGATCCTACCCCTGCTTGTAAAAATAAATGAGTTGGTTTTATATTTTTCTCTTGCAAACTTTCATACATTTCCCATGCAAGAGTCATATATCCTTGCATAATCCACTTAGGAATATCTTCATATCCATCCCAAGCAGTATCTTGAACCATAATATATCCTTTTTTTTCTGCAAGTTTATTTGCTTTCCTAACGCATTCATCATAATTAGCATCTAAAACTTTTACAGTTGCTCCTTCCTTTTCTATATTCTCAACTCTTTCTTTAGCTGAACCTCTTGGCATGTATACTATTGCTTTCTGATTTAATTTATTAGCTGCCCATGCAACTCCACGCCCATGATTCCCATCAGTAGCCGTTATAAAGGTAATTTCTCCTAATTTATTTTTCACTTCTTTTGATGTTAGTTTTTCAAAAGTTAAATCTTTAATATCCATATCTAATTTTTTTGCAATTACTTTTCCTATTGCAAAACTTCCCCCGAGAACCTTAAATGCATTTAATCCGAACCTATAAGATTCATCCTTAACTAAAATATTTTTTACATTAACTTTTTCTGCAAGATTCTTTAATTCTATAAAGGGAGTTTTTTCGTACATAGGAAAACTATTATGATAATCATAAATTTTTTTTGCCTCTTCCTCATTCAAAAAACTAATATCATATTTTTCTTTTCTCTCATTTTTCTTTTTCGTAAAAACTTCTAAATTCATAAACCCTCCTAATAACTATATTTTTTCTTTTTCTAATTTATAACTTTACTTCGATATAAATATAAAAAAATATTATTTTTTCTAAAATTGTTAAAAAATTTTTAGCTAAACTTTTTTGTGTTGTGTGATATATTACATACTACATTTAACACCAACTTTTGTCAACACTAATTTATATTTTATGCTATACTTTATTTAATATAATAATGAGGTTTTTAAATTGAATTTAAATTTAGATAACAAAAAAATAAATAGAACTTTTATAAAAGATGAAGTATATGATACTCTTTCCAACTGGATTATCACAGGTATTTTAAAGCCAGAAACAAAAATAAATATAAACGATTTATCAGAAAGTTTAGGCACAAGTAGAACTCCTGTAAGGGAAGCTATTCTAAAGCTCGAAAATGAAGGCCTTGTCCTATCAAAAGCAAATAGATGGACTATTGTAGCTCCAATAAACTTAGACGTTTCTCTTTACACTTACTCTGTTGTTGCTAGTTTGGAAATGCTAGCTCTTGAACAAGCTTTTGACAAAATCGATAAAAACTTTATCAAGGATTTGGAAAATATAAATAAAAAATTAGATACTGCTTTTAAGAATTCAAATACCTTGGAACTCTTAGATTATGATAATGAATTTCATGATAAAATAATTTATCTATCTGAAAATCCTGAAATACCATTAATTATTCATCCACTGAAAAAGAAGATTCAAAGAGTTGAACTGCTGTTTTTTAAAGATAATGATGGTAAATCAAATACTTTTAAAGAACACCAATCTATAATTAAAGAATTAAAAAATAATGATTTAGAAAAAGCAAAATATTATTTAAAATCAAATTGGTACAATTCTATTAATTTAGTAAAAGAAAAAAATAAAAAATCATAGAATTTCATATTTAAGAACGCTAAAAAAGATTCGCCACAAAATGGTGAATCTTTTCTAACATTTTCTACACTTTTTCTAGAATTTATTATTTAAAAAGTGATACTATAAAATCTATAAATTTTTCTATAAAATTTTTTGTATCTTTTACTGCCTTTTCTCCCTCTTCGGAGTTTAGAAATTTTGAGGCTTTATTTTTATATTTTACTGCTGCATCTGCTATTTTATTCCAATCTACATCTGCATCTTTCATATTGTTAAATAGTGAAACAAGTTTATCTTCTTGCCCTTTGGTTAATTTTATATCGTAATTATCTGCTACTTCTTCTATTAATGATCTAACTTCTTTTTCATCCTTAGGCATATTTTTTGCCATTGCATCTTTTATTTGATAAATTATGTCATTAGAGTTCTCATCGCCAATTTCTTCTGAGAGTTCTGTTTGAACTACTAATTCTTCATTGGCAACTTTTTTTAAATCTTCAGGAAGCTTTTTTCCAGTATTTACTTCATAAGATTTCAAAATTCCTGTCAATGCTGCTGTTCCGCTAACTTTTCCTGGTGCAGTTACGTAAATATCTGCATCTTCTATTCCCACAGTTGTAAGTGCATTTCTAAAGGCATCTTCTTTTACGACTCGTATATTGTCTGATAATTTTATATTTATTCCACTACCTCTTTCTGTGTACTTAACTATTGCTGATGAAATTGCCTTATTGCCTATCTCCTTTGGAGAAAGTACATCACCTAAGTACTTATATTCTTCAGCATTTGTTACTTCAATTATTTTTGCATTCTCATCTGCTTTCATCTCTTGAAGCATTTCATCTTTTTGTGTTTCCTTTAAGTCGCTTCCAAGAATCACAATTTCATCCACATCTTTTGCAAAGGCAAAGGATGGTAAAATTAATAAAATTGCCAAGAATAAAATTGCAATTTTATTTTTATTCTTCATAATATCCCTCCGATTATTTATACAATATCATTTTATTATGAATTATATTTAAAATTTGTGTGAAATTTATTTCTATATATTTTTTTGAAACAATTATTTTACAACAAAAAGAGCCAGTTTCAACTAGCTCTATCTATATTTTGTTCTTATTCATCATAAAAACGCATCATATCTTCAAAGATAAACCACATATCTTTTACTTCATCTCTATCTTGTGATGAAAATGGAATTATATTTTCTTTGTGTTCTACACCCAATTTTTTTGCAATTGTATCTACGTGTTTATTTATTTGCGATCTTTTTATTTTATCTTTTTTGGTAGCTACAACTATTCCTGAAAATCCTGAATCTATTATATAGTCATACATTTGCTTATCTAAATTTGTGGGTTCATGTCTTATATCTACAAGTAAAATTGTTTCCAGAATATTCTCTCTAGTTTCAAGATACCTATTTATTATTCCAGCCCATTTTTCTTTTTCACTTTTTGCCACTTTTGCATAACCATAACCAGGCAAATCTACAAAGCGAAGAGAATTATTTATTTTATAAAAATTAATTGTGCGAGTCTTTCCTGGCGTTGATGAAGTCCTTGCTAGATTTTTTCTGTTTAGCATTGCATTTATAAAAGAAGATTTACCAACATTAGACCTTCCTGCAAAGGCAAATTCTGGCAAATTTTCATGTGGATATTGCTTTTCAAGCACAGCAACTTTTTCAAGTTCTGCGTTATTTATCTTCATTAAAATCACCTATCGCAATTTTTGCAACTTCTTTAAAATTTGAAACTGTTTTTATTTCCAACTTTTTAACAGCTGATTCTTCAATTTCTTTTAAATCTCTCTTATTTTCTTCCGGAATAATAACTGTACTAACTCCAAATCTTTCTGCAGCCAAAAGTTTTTCTTTAAGTCCTCCAATTGGAAGAACTTTCCCACGAAGAGTTATCTCTCCTGTCATGGCAACATCATTTCTCACTGGTTTTTTTGTAAGTGCAGACAAAACTGAGGTTGCAATTGTTATACCTGCAGATGGCCCATCTTTTGGCACTGCACCTTCTGGCACATGAATGTGAATGTCTTTATTAGTTCTAAAATTTGGATCAACATCAAATTCTTCTGCATTTGACGCAATATAAGAAGTTGCTGCTATGGCAGATTCTTTCATGACATCGCCAAGAGAGCCTGTAAGCGTAAGTTTCCCATTTCCTGGCATAACTGTTGTTTCTATTACAAGTGTAGTTCCACCCACTTGCGTCCAAGCAAGTCCATTTACAGAACCAATTTCAGAAATTTTTTCTCTTTCACTAATTAAATAAATTTTCTCCCCTAAAAAATCTGAAATATTTCTAGTAGACACCGAAACTTTTCCTTCATTCTCTTCTACAATCTTTAGCGCAGACTTTCTCACAATTTTTGAAATTTGTTTTTCAAGACCTCTAACTCCTGATTCACGAGTGTAATAATCAATTATATCTTTTAAAGCTCTATCTGAAATATTTATATTTTCACTTTTTAATCCATTTTCAGAAATTTGTTTTGAAACTAAATATTTTTTTGCTATATTTAATTTCTCATTTGGAGTATACCCTCCAATTTCAATTACTTCCATTCTATCTAAAAGAGGTCTTGGAATAGTTTGTGTTGTGTTAGCCGTAGCAATAAAAAACACTTTAGATAAATCAAAAGGAAGCTCCAAATATCTATCTGTAAAAGTATTATTTTGCTCAGGATCCAAAACTTCTAAAAGTGCAGAAGCAGGATCTCCTTTAAAGTCATTTCCCACTTTATCTATTTCATCAAATAAAAATACTGGATCATTTGTGCCTGCTTTTTTCATTTCACTTATAATTCTTCCTGGTAGAGCACCAATATAAGTCCTTCTGTGTCCTCTAATCTCTGCTTCATCAGTTACACCACCAAGGCTCATGCGGACAAATTCTTTATCTAGAGCTTTTGCAATGGACTTAGCAATAGAAGTTTTCCCAACTCCAGGAGGACCTACTAGACACAAAATAGGCCCTTTTTGTTTGCCCTCTGATAAAGTTCTTACAGCTATAAATTCTAAAATTCTCTCTTTTACACTTTTTAGACCATAGTGTTCATCATTTAAAACTTTTCTAGCATCTTTTAACTCAACTTTTTCGCTGCTGCCTTCAAGCCAAGGAAGGTCAATTATCCAATCTAAATAGTTTATAAGCATAGAATAATCTGGAGATTGTGAATTCAAATTGTTTAATCTTTTAATTTCACTAAGAGCTTTTTCTTTTACTTCTTCCGGAAGTTTTTTATCTTCAATTTTTTTCTTATAAGTTTCTGTAAGCTCGCCTTCTTCCTCTCCATCGCCAAGTTCTTGATGAATTATTTTAAGTTGTTCTTTTAAATAATATTCCCTCTGAATTTCGTCCATATTGCTTTTAACTTTGTCATTTATCTTTTTCTCAATAGAAAGAATTTCAATTTCCTTTTTCATTATCTCGTGAAAGGCAACAAGTCTTTCGTAAATATCAGTTGTCTCAAGTAGTTTTTGGTACTCTTCAAGTTTAAAGTCAAGATAGCCAACAACAGTGTCGATAAACCTTGATGGGTTGTCTGTGTCTGCAATGTTAGATAAAAGTCCTGGGAAGAATTTTTCATCTAAGGAAGCGTAAGATTCCAAGTCATTTAAAGCAAGGCGAAGTGCTGCCTCGATTTGGTCGTCTTCTCTGTAGTCAATTTCCTCTTCTTCTAGGATTTCTATATCCGCTTCAATTATCTCCTCGCTAATATCAAGGCTTGAGATTCTTGCCCTCTCTTCACCTTCAACTAGGACCCTAACAACTCCACCTGGGAGTTTTAAAATTTGTTTTATAGTTGCCACAGTCCCAACATCAAAGAGGTCTTCTCTCTTTGGGTCTTCAACTTCCAGTTCTCTTTGCGCCACCAAAAATATTTTTGAATCCTGCATTTCTGACCTTTCAATTGCGTTTACAGAAATTTTTCTACCGCAATCAAAGTGCATGACCATGTGGGGAAAGCTTACTAAGTCGCGAAGAGGGATTAGTGGTAATTTTACTTTTTCCATTTTTCACCTTCTAAAAAAGCCGTGTCAACCACGGCTAAATTTATTTTTATTTTTTTATTAACTCAGCAGATGCTGTGCCTTCTACTGATTCCTTAGTTATTTTTACTGCCTTGATGTCATCTCTTGAAGGAATTTCGTACATGACATTCATAATGGTGTTTTCGATAACTCCTCTTAAGCCTCTAGCTCCTGCCTTCTTTTCTATTGCCTTCTTTGCAATATAATTTAGGGCTTGGTCGTCAAAAATTAATTCAACATCGTCAAACTTTAATAGCTCCTTGTATTGTTTTACAAGGGCATTCTTTGGCTTAGTCAAAATTTCTACTAGGGCATCTTCGTCTAATTCCTCAAGAGTTATAGTTACAGGAAGTCTGCCTATGAGTTCTGGTATAAGTCCAAACTTTAATAAGTCTTCAGTTTCAACTTTTTTAAGAATATTTTCTCTATTTGCTCTTTTATCGACAATCTCTGACCCAAAACCCATAGAAGATTTTGCAGTTCTATTTTCGATAATCTTTTCAATTCCATCAAAAGCTCCACCAACAATAAATAAAATATTTGTAGTGTCGACTTGGATAAACTCTTGAGAAGGATGTTTTCTTCCGCCTTGTGGAGGAACATTTGCAACAGTCCCCTCAATTATTTTCAGCAAAGCCTGTTGAACTCCTTCACCGCTTACATCTCTTGTAATAGATACATTTTCAGACTTCCTAGCAATCTTATCTATTTCATCAATATAGATGATTCCCTTTTCTGCTCTTTCAATGTCATAATCTGCATTTTGAATTAACTTCAAGATAATATTCTCAACATCTTCACCAACATATCCAGCTTCAGTTAGGGTAGTTGCATCAGCAATGGCAAAGGGAACATTTAAAAGTCTTGCTAAAGTCTGTGCAAGAAGAGTTTTTCCTGATCCTGTTGGTCCAATCATTAAAATATTTGACTTTTGAAGTTCAATATCTTTATCTGCTTTTTTTGAAGAACTAATTCTCTTATAATGATTGTATACAGCTACTGCAAGAGCTCTTTTCGCATCTTCTTGTTTTACAACATACTGATCTAAAATTTCTTTTATCTCATTAGGTTTCTTCAAGTTGAAGTCTCTATTAATATTTACAGGAACTTCCTCTTCTAAAATTGAGTGGCATCTCTCTATGCACTCATCACATATATTTACATTAGGCCCGGCGATTAATCTATTCACTTGATTTTGTGTTTTCCCACAGAATGAACATCTCAAAATTTCATCTGTATTTGCCATATTTCACCTCAAGACCTTTTTTCAATAACTTTATCTATTAAACCATACTTTTTGGCTTCTTCTGAACTAAGCCAGTAATCTCTATCCGTATCTCTTTCAATTTTTTCAAGAGGTTGACCAGTTCTATCAGATAAAATTTCATTTAATTTGTGTCTAATTTTTAAAATCTTTTCTGCATTAATTTGTATATCACTTGCTTGACCTTGTGCTCCACCAGAAGGTTGATGAATCATAATGTCAGAATTAGGAAGTGCAAATCTCTTTCCTTTTGCACCTGACGCAAGTAAAAAAGCACCCATTGATGCAGCCATTCCTATACAAATTGTAGATACATCTGGCTTTATATAATTCATAGTATCATAAATTGCAAAACCTGCACTGACAGATCCGCCAGGTGAATTAATATAAAGTTGTATATCTTTATTCGGATCTTCAGATTCTAAAAACAAAAGTTGTGCAACTATTAAATCTGCCATAGCATCATTTACTTCGCCACTGGCAAAAATAATTCTGTCCTTTAAAAGCCTTGAATAAATGTCATAGGATCTTTCTCCCCTATTCGTTTGTTCTACTACCATTGGCACTAATGCCATTTAATCACATCCTCTGATTATTTATCTTCTTTATCTTTTTTTACTTCTTCTTTAATTTCTTCTTCAGTAGTTTCTTCTGGTTCTACAAATTTTACTTTTTCTACTAATTTATCAATTGCTTTTCTCTTCTTAAGGTCCTCTCTTACAACTTCCTTATTTTGATTTAGCATATATTCTCTCATTTTTTCCATGTGATCCTTGTCGTCTTTGAAGTACTCTTCTACAACTTTATTTACTTCTTCTTCGACTTCTTCATCACTTACTTCAACATTTTCGGACTTAACAAGAGCTTCTAGTGCAAGGTCATTTTTAACAGTCTTTTCAGCTTCTGGTTTCATAGTTTCCTTAAACTCATCAAGACTTTGACCTACCATTTTAATATAGTCTTCAAAACTTATTCCTTGTGCTCTAAGAGTTTGATCATAATTTCTAATCATATCATCAATTTGAGCGTTAATCATTCCTTCAGGAATATCTGTATCTACCATTTCACCGATTTTATCTATTGCTCTTCTTTCTTTTTCCATTTTAGAATTAACTTTGAATTCTTCTTCTTTTTTCTTTCTAAGATCTTCTTTAAATTCATCAAGAGTATCAAATTCAGAAATGTCTTTCACAAACTCATCGTCAAGTTCAGGAAGTTCTTCATAGGAAATACTATTTATTTTAATTTCAAATTTAGCATCCTTCTCGGCAAGATCTTTTTGATGATAATCTTCTGGGAACTTTACATTTATATCAAATTCTTCTCCAATTTCATGACCTATTAATTGTTCTTCAAAGCCCGGAATAAATGTATTTGAACCAACTTTAAGATCTTGACTTTCAGCAGTGCCACCATCAAAATATTCCCCATCTAAAGAACCTTTAAAATCAATATTTACAGTGTCGCCTTCTTCTACAGCCCTGTCATCAACATTTATAATTCTTGCATTCATTGCTCTTTCATTTTCAACTTCAGAATCAATAAGTTCATCAGTTACTTCCATAGTTGGATCTTCAATTTCTATTCCTTCATAATCCTTAATTTCTACTTCAGGCTTAACATCAACAGAAACATTTACAATTAAATCATCTTTATCAATTGATTCTTCGTCAATATCAATATTTGGTTGATCAACAACTTTAAGATCAAGTTCACTTATAGCTTTTTCATATTCTGCTGGCAAAAGTTCATTGATTGCATCTTCAAAGAATACATCTTTTCCATACATATTTTCAATCATTTGTCTAGGAACATGACCCTTTCTGAAACCAGGAAGTTGAAAATGCTTTTTATTTTTCTTGTATACTTCAGTTTCAGCTTTATTTATATCTTCTCTTTTTAAAACAATATCAAAAAAAACAGTATTGTTTTCTTTCTTTTTTATTTCCATTTTAATTGCCTCCTCGCACATGACTTTTTTTCATTCATATATTATAACATAAGTTATTTTAAAAATATATTAAATCCCTCTGTCCCTTAGTATCTTAGAGAGTATTTCTATTTCTTCATCATTAAGTGTTACACCTTTTGACATTTTTTCATGATTTGGATCCCATTCTCTAAGGTCATATTTAGGTGGTCTATCATTAAAACTAACTTTATTTAGTTCCTTAGTCCATCCCTTAGTACTTTCAGAAAGAACTCCTAAATGTTCTGTTATTTCAAATTTAAAATCGCTCATATTACCTAACCTTTTCTACTTCATTTAAAACAGTTCTAATTGCATCTTCAAAAGAAATCTCAAAATTTTTCAATTCTCTTCTAGTTGAATATTCAACAATATTATAAGAAGATTTTTTACCACAAGTAATTCTAAGTGGAATTCCAATTAAATCTCTGTCCTTAAATTTAACTCCTGCTCTTTCTTTTCTATCATCAAGCAAAACTTCTACACCTTGAGATTTTAAATCTTCATAAATTCTTTCGCCAAGAGCAACTTGATCATCATCCTTTGTATTTACAATAGTAACAATTGCTTCATAAGGTGCAACAGCCATAGGCCAAATAATTCCATTGTCATCGTGATTCTGTTCAATTACAGCAGTCACAGATCTTGTAATTCCAACACCATAAGAACCCATATAGAAATAATTGCTTTTACCATTTTCATCTAGATAAGTAGCATTTAAAGCCTCTGAATATTTTGTACCCAATTTAAAAATATTCCCAACTTCAATACCCCTTGCAAATTTATAGTCTTCATCAGTACCAGGCACCTTATCGCCTTCTGTCACAAGTAAAAGGTCATCAACAACTTCTCCATCAAAATCTCTGCCATAATTTGCATTAACATAGTGGTACTCATCTTCATTAGCTCCAATTACAAGATTATTTATTTCTGTTATTCTTTTATCAAAAATCTTTCTAACATCTAAATCAATTGGACCAGTGTAACCTTTTTTAGTTTTTATAGATTCAATTTCACTATCTTCCATCATTCTAATATCGTGTTCAGCTACGCCAGTGTAAGAAACAAGTTTAGCAAGATTAAGTTCCCTGTCCCCTGGAATAAAAACAATAACAGGCTCATCTTCAATCATAAGGTCAATTGCCTTAGCACATCTTTTAGAATCAACATCTAAAAACTTAGAAACCTCTTCAATTGTACTAGCATTAGGAGTGTGAACTTTTTCCAAATCTTTTACATCTTTACTTTGAGGAAGAATATACTCAACAGGAGCTTTTTCTTCTGTCGCACCAAACTTACCAGAATTAGAATAAACAATAACACCTTCACCAGTTTCAGAAAGAGCAATGAATTCATGAGAGCCAGTTCCTCCCATTGCACCATTGTCGCCCTCAACAATTTTATAATCAAGCTCTAACCTATCAAAGATTTTTTCATAAGCATTGTACATATTATTGTAAGAAATTTCTAAAGTTTCAGGAGAAACATCAAAAGTATAGGCATCCTTCATAGAAAATTCTCTGGCTCTATTGATGCCAAATCTAGGCCTTTTTTCATCTCTATATTTAGTTTGAATTTGATATAAATTTAAAGGAAGATCCTTATAAGACTTGACTTCATCCCTAACAAGAGTAGTAAAATATTCTTCCGCAGTAGGTCCAAGACAAAACTCTCTATCATTTCTATCCTTTAATTTAAACATCTCTGGTCCAAACTTTTCCCATCTTCCAGACTCTTTCCAAATTTCAGAAGGTTGGATAGCAGACATTAAAATTTCCATAGCCCCTGCATTATCCATCTCTTCACGCACAATATTTTCAATTTTTCTAATAGATCTATAACCAAGTGGCAAATATGTATAAATACCACTAGCAGATTTTCTAATCATACCAGCTCTTAAAAGAAACTTGTGAGATGCAATCTCTGCATCTTGAGGATCTTCCCTTAAAGTTGGCATATAAAGTTTTGATAATCTCATATTACCTCCATAATAAAAGTATTATAATAAATAAAATAAATTTCTACAAGTTTTTACAAAAAATCTCATAGCACGCTATTTTTATTATACTACAAAGCTATTAAGACTACACATTTGTTAAAGTATAATTAACTTTTTAATAAATTCAAATAAAAAATGCTTTTACAGTTGAGCAAATCAAAAATTAACTCTACCTAAAAGCATCATTTGTATTTTAAACTTTTATTTCAATTCACGCACCCATAAAGGATGCGACAAGTGGCTTTTCCCTTAGCTTCTCTACATTGTGTATATTTCAATCCACGCACCCATAAAGGGTGCGACTCACTGGTTTTTCGTAAAAATATCAAGTCGCCATCATTTCAATCCACGCACCCATAAAGGGTGCGACAAAACAAATATTTGGGAACTTTTGACACCATAGAAATTTCAATCCACGCACCCATAAAGGGTGCGACGGATAATAATCCATCATAATGTCGTTTACAATTGACATTTCAATCCACGCACCCATAAAGGGTGCGACTTAAATCTTCTAAAATGTTATATTGTAAATTTATAATTTCAATCCACGCACCCATAAAGGGTGCGACGGGTTTGCGTTATTAACGATGGTAGTAGATGCAAAATTTCAATCCACGCACCCATAAAGGGTGCGACTAGAAACTCCCGTCAGGTCATCAGAGACTTTGGAGATTTCAATCCACGCACCCATAAAGGGTGCGACAGGTCCTGCAGTAGAAAATTTCTCTGGAGCCTCATATTTCAATCCACGCACCCATAAAGGGTGCGACTTTCCCTTGCCTTTGCAAGATATATCATCAACCTCATTTCAATCCACGCACCCATAAAGGGTGCGACAACGGAATTTGAATTATCGTATAAAGTAAATAATGATTTCAATCCACGCACCCATAAAGGGTGCGACTTGTTTTTTGTTTTCTCTACTGCAACCACAACGGATTTCAATCCACGCACCCATAAAGGGTGCGACATAAAAACCAAAAACATACAATTTCTTTATTATATAATTTCAATCCACGCACCCATAAAGGGTGCGACTGGTGTTGTCAGACCTACATATACCATTTCATAAGATTTCAATCCACGCACCCATAAAGGGTGCGACCTAACAATTTAAATCTTATTATTGTTAGTATCTATAATTTCAATCCACGCACCCATAAAGGGTGCGACAAACGGTGAGGGAGTAACGTGATAGTAAAGCGTTATTTCAATCCACGCACCCATAAAGGGTGCGACTGTATGTAGGAACAAATAAAAGTGAAAATTTAACATTTCAATCCACGCACCCATAAAGGGTGCGACCTTTTTACCCTTTACTGCATACTTAGGATATTTTAATTTCAATCCACGCACCCATAAAGGGTGCGACTAGTGTGTTTCCCTTCTAAAATCCCAGTTAATGTGATTTCAATCCACGCACCCATAAAGGGTGCGACCAAATGGTATTAAGTACAAGTATCAAATAATGACAATTTCAATCCACGCACCCATAAAGGGTGCGACTGAAACAAAGGTAAGAGTCATCAACAATCCAGACGATTTCAATCCACGCACCCATAAAGGGTGCGACTGGTTATGAAAAGGCAATTTATATGACAAAGGATATTTCAATCCACGCACCCATAAAGGGTGCGACATACTAGATAAAGAAAATAATCTTGTCTATGATTCATTTCAATCCACGCACCCATAAAGGGTGCGACGTACAGGATTTTATGATACAGATATAGAGCTTGGAATTTCAATCCACGCACCCATAAAGGGTGCGACAGAACATTTGAATTTAGCATAGATGCACATGAAATTATTTCAATCCACGCACCCATAAAGGGTGCGACCTGCATCTTTTTTGCTTTTAAGATGTGCGTGCTGGATTTCAATCCACGCACCCATAAAGGGTGCGACTCGTTGCAATCACTAGCTTAGAGCGTGTTCCCAAAAATTTCAATCCACGCACCCATAAAGGGTGCGACATAATAGATTTATAACAAGTTTCTTCTATTTATAGATTTCAATCCACGCACCCATAAAGGGTGCGACGTGGTAAGCGAAAGTGAACTTGAAGCTGCTGAATTATTTCAATCCACGCACCCATAAAGGGTGCGACTTTTAGGTGCTAGAGTAGAAGTTTTAAAAGACG
Source organism: Peptoniphilus lacydonensis (assembly GCF_900106515.1). Taxonomy (GTDB): domain Bacteria; phylum Bacillota; class Clostridia; order Tissierellales; family Peptoniphilaceae; genus Peptoniphilus_A; species Peptoniphilus_A lacydonensis. The sequence continues at coordinate 959,108 of NZ_FNWF01000003.1, read as the reverse complement.
AATTTCAATCCACGCACCCATAAAGGGTGCGACCTGGCATATCACCTACGTTATACCTTAAAATTAGTATTTCAATCCACGCACCCATAAAGGGTGCGACCTGGCATATCACCTACGTTATACCTTAAAATTAGTATTTCAATCCACGCACCCATAAAGGGTGCGACAAATTATAACACAACAAAGGAGTGATTGCAATAGTAATTTCAATCCACGCACCCATAAAGGGTGCGACTTGTTGGCAACTTGATACAAGGTAAGGCAGATTTTATTTCAATCCACGCACCCATAAAGGGTGCGACGAATTTGAATCTGATTTAGATTTAGAAATTTATCAAATTTCAATCCACGCACCCATAAAGGGTGCGACATCAAAGATTTACTCGATAAAGGGGTGGAAAAATATTTCAATCCACGCACCCATAAAGGGTGCGACATGTGGATAACATTAGCAAGTCCTGTCTTTCTACCATTTCAATCCACGCACCCATAAAGGGTGCGACATACAAGCATTGAGTCTGAGGTTACTTACATGAATTTCAATCCACGCACCCATAAAGGGTGCGACAAGTCAAATGTATACACTTGATAAAGATATAAGAAATTTCAATCCACGCACCCATAAAGGGTGCGACTGAAAAGACGTGGGAACTTTTAAACTTTAGAGAGTTATTTCAATCCACGCACCCATAAAGGGTGCGACGTATCATTGCTCTCATTATTTTTTTTAAGTGCCTGTATTTCAATCCACGCACCCATAAAGGGTGCGACTATGAGATTTAAAGGAGTTAGAAAATGAATAACGTATTTCAATCCACGCACCCATAAAGGGTGCGACATTATCAGCAGTAAAAATAATATTCTCGCCTTTTTGATTTCAATCCACGCACCCATAAAGGGTGCGACTTGATGTGCAAGTTTGCCTAGTGATACCTTATAAATTTCAATCCACGCACCCATAAAGGGTGCGACACTTCTTTTTTGTCACTTGTACAGATAATTCTGTTATTTCAATCCACGCACCCATAAAGGGTGCGACTGCATTTTTTAGACATTTTCATCAATTAAAAAAAATACAGCTAATCATTTTTTTAGAGTTTTGTTTCTTTTTTACTATTTTTTGTGAGTTAGTTTATATGTTTTTATGTTTAACTCTAATTCTCATATCCATTATAACATAAGTAAATCTTTTTCTGGATTATAGGAATCATCTTTTCCTAATGTTTCTACTCTTCTCTCCCAATTTTTCCCTAAATTATAAATTCTTATTGAATCTTTTTGCGGATCAATTATTTTTATAAGTTTGTTTTTTATTTCTAATAAATCTGCTTGATAAATATTTAATTCAAATACTGAATTTTGTACTCTTTGCCCATAATCAACACATACTTTTGATACTTGCCTAAGTCTTTTTTTGCCTTCAGATGTTATTGTTTCTACGTCATATGTTATTAATACTTGCATTTTATCCTCCTATCATAAATGGTGGATAAGATTCTATATCTCCTCTTATGTATGAATTTAAAAGTTGCGCCTGTATATGAGGAAGTAATCCTATTTTTATATTTTCTTCTATAAATGTGTGATATATCTCATCTTGTTCTTTTTTGTTCCAATTTTCTAATACTATTTGTCTTCCTTTCTCGTTTAATAATGTTGCCCCATTTTCTTTTACTTCAAAATGATTTTTATTTATTCTGCCTAAGTTTATCATTGAAAGAGAAAACTTATCAACTAAAAGGGCTCTCATTTCTTCTATTATGTCTAGTGCCATGCTAACTCTTCCCGGTCTATCTGTGTGAAAAAAACCTGCATAAGAATCTATTCCAACACCTTCAAGTGCTGCTGCTATATTATTTGTAAGTAATGAGTATAAAAAAGAAATCAATGCATTGAATCTATCCATTGGTGGTCTTTTTGATCTCTCTATAAAGTAAAAGTCTTCTCTTTGTTTTATAATTAGTTCATCTAATACAGAAAAATAAAATCTCGCTATAGTCCCTTCAATTCCTCTCACACTGTCTTTATTACTACAGTTTCTAATTTCTAACATTAATATCTTTATTGCGTCTATTGCTTCTTCTAATCTTAATACATCCACTTTATCTTTGTGGTCTAATTTTCCTCTTATTAAAATTTTTCTAGAATTGTAGGCTTTGGCATAAATTATATTTTTTACAAAATCTAAGGACTCTTCTGATTCCTGCATTTTATATTGTTTTTTCCTTGTGTAAATATTTCCATAAGATGCACCTATTACTCTGCCACAATATTTCCCATAGGGTGTAAAAAATGTTATTGCAACATTTTCTTCCATGCACATCTTCATAAGAGCTGGGCTTACTCCCATATAGTTAAAGCAAACTATTTGTTTTAAAATGTGGATAGGATATCTTGCTACTCTTTTTGAATCCAATGTTACTGATATATTCCTTCCTTCTTTTTTAAGATAGTAATCTGGATTTGTCACATAAAGTGTGTTTAATAATTTTTTCATAACTCTGCTCCATAAATATAATTACTAACACTTTTTATCTTTTTTGTGAGTCTAGGTCTACATTCTTCACAAAGTGAACAAAGTTTGCAATTTTTAAAATATTCTGCTCTTGGTATGTATTTGTTTTTGTAATATTCATGCATTTTTTCTGAAGAATTTATTGTTAAACTTCTAAGTTCTTCTGTGAATTCTACTTTTTCTCTTGTATCAGTTTCGTTGTAGTAAACATATCCATATTCAAGTTTTATGTTAAAGTCCTCTTCTATACAAATTGCTTGTGCCATTAGTTGAGCGTTGTCATAATCATATTTTTTCTTTTTTCCTCGTTTGTATTCGACAATTATTGGTTTCCATTTTCCGCTTCTATTTTTTAGTTTGATTCCTTCTTCTGACCTATGAAATTCTATTACATCAAGCCTGCCCGAGAGCCCCAAAGTTTTGGAACTCACTGACATTGCTCTTGATATTATTATATTTTTTCTCTTCTCTTTTATAAAAGGTTCGTCTGCTTTTTCGTGAACTATTTGACCTTGTGCTGTGAAAAAATTTTCTGTCCATATATTTTCTATATGAATAAGTGCCCACTGTCTTTTGCAAAACAAAAAGTGTTGTAAACCACTTAGCATTAAATAGTCGTCTTCAGCATACATTTTAAATCCCTTTAATATATTCTAATCTTATTCCATTTTCTTCGTATTCTTTTAATTTTTCTTCATCTAATCTTATATTGTAATTTTCGTATTTTGGTTTTAAAGTTTCTGCGTCAGGCAAATCATATCTTAAAAGTTCTTTTATTTTTCCACTTGATACATCGCCAACTTTAGAAGAATGATTGAACCAGAATATGTCTTTAACTTCCATTGAGCCATCTGGTCTAGCTGAAGATATATCATTTATAAATAAAGTTTTAATACACTCTTTTAAAGTTTCTATATCATTTTCATTAAAACCAGTTTTTTCTGCAAAGTATGAATTAACACTTCCATTTACTACATAAATTCCATAATCTACAAAGTGTTTTGTACCCATGGTATCTGCACTTCTTGTCTTGCCAGCACTAGGCTCCATTCCACTTATGCTTTTTGTTATTTGCATTGTAGTTACTTCTATGGGCTCAATTGATTTTGCAATAGAAATGCTTACTGGTCCTCTTATTCCAAGAGCCCTCTTTTGATAAGTAAATACTTGCCCAAAAGATCTTATGTCAATCCACATTTCGTTGGCTCTTTTTTCGACTTCTTCATCACTTACATCCTTTTTAAAAATATTTTCAAATCTTTTTTCAAGAGATCTAAATCCATCATCACTTCTGTCCAAAGATTTTACAAATATTTCATTGCCCATATCTTGCATTCTATTTCTAATTTTTCTTTTTAAGCAAACGTCACTAATTTCTCCAAATCCACGATTGTCAATTCTAGGCATATTACCAGTAAGTGGGTCCCCATTTGGATTAGCTCCAGAAACTTCAATCGTGAATATAAAATCTATTTTATTGTTAATCATGTTTTTCCTCACTTTCTAAATCTTTTTTATCTTCTCTTTTTGTAAATAAATCTTTCATTTGAGCTTCGTATCCGAATATAAAACCTGGCCCTAGTGGTCTATTGTTTTCTTTTAACTTATAATCATAATTCTCACTCAATAGATTTGAAACTTCTCGTATATCTCTTTTTATTTTAAAATATATTCCTCTTTTAGATTCATTGACAATCAATTTATCTTCATAAGGTCTTAGTAAATTTCTAAGTCTTAAATTCATTGTTACAGGTTTATTGACATAACTCGTCCATAGTTTTTCTGCATTAGTTACTCTTTCGTTATCAGTATCATAAGTAATTTTTTCTAATCTTTCATAGAGTGCTAAAAGTCTTCCAAATAAGTAAGATCTATCTGTATCTTTTCTATCTAACATATCGCTTGTTATTCCCTCCTTTTCTTTTAAAACTGCTAAAGCACATAGCTTTACTTGTGCCCAAGATTTATCATAATTAAGTCTATTTCTTATGTTCATTTCCAATGCATATGAAATATTTTTTGGCATATCTCTACCTTCTATTATTGATGCCAAAATATTTTTATATTGATCTGTGACAAACTTCTTTTTAGATACCTCTAACCCCTTTTCTCTCTCAACTCCATAAGCTGCTAGTATTAGCATAAGTGGACTTGGTGTGTAATTTTTTATTTCACTATCTTTAGTGTGCTTAATCCAATTATATTTATTTTGCCAACTCACTAAATTTTCTTTTAACCTTGAACTATCCATCTCTCTAAAATATTTTACAGCAACCCTTCCATTGCTAACTTTGTCAACTATCGCCATATAATATTTTGATTCATTTGAAAATAAAATCTTTCCACTTGTAAATGACTTAACTATGTTTTCTGAATTTTCATCAGATATTTTCTCTTTTTTAAGAATTCCAGAGCTTTTTATGCCATCTTTTTTCCCTAGTAGGGATAATACTCCTCCAACATTTTCAATTTCAACACTCTTACCTGGATCTAGTCCAGATTTGTTTTGTATATCATCAGAAAACCAAGAAAGGGCATAAGTGAATTCTCCAAGCCATCTAGATGTTTTTTCTCCATCTAAAAGAGATTTTGCCATTTGAATAATTTTTTGACTAGATTCTTTTCCAATTTTTATAGTATTGTCTGGCTTTTCAAATCTACCTAAATAGTTTTCATTGTTAGCAGTTATTTGAGAAATTAATCTTGCAGAACCTATTAAAGGTTTATGCTTTAAACACAAAAAATCTTCTTTTCCGCTAATATTACAAATTATTTTTTCAGAGTCTTTGTCCCTTTCAAAGGTCTTTCTAGTATATTCTATAAATTTTTGTTGTAAATTTTTATTTTCAGAAAGGCTCAAGTCTTTTTTCTCATCATAATTTTGGATTTTAAAAGTTAAAAAAACTTTAGAAAAATCTATGTTCATCTTCTTTGATTTTTTATCAGAATTATCAATAAATCCAACATTTTTATCCTTTAAAATTTTATATTCTTTAAAAAGTTTACCTAATATTTCTTCAAAAACCTTTTCTTTAATGATAAAGTCATGAATTATCTTTACAAAATCATCTTCACAAGAATTTAACCAAAACTCCTGTTGCTCTATATACGCATTAGATTTTTTGGTGTCCTCTTGAATTACATAATCAAAATTATCAAATAAAGGATGTGGCGCAACCCCACTAGAACGAGCAACAGAATCTTCTGTAACTGGAAAAATTACAATTTCATTTTCATTTAAAAAATGAGCATCAACTAATTCACTTTTTTTATTTACAAGAATCTCTACAATATTTTTCCCATTAGACTTCATAGAATTGTGATAAATAGGTAAAATTAAACTTGATTTATTATCTAAATCTCCCACTAAATTATTTTCAAGTCCATAGTTATAACTATCGTATAAAGCTGTCAAAAAACTCAATATATCACCTCCATCAATAATCCTTTAATTCCTCATCAACTGTCTTAGTAAGACTTGGCTCTTTAAAAGAATAGTTTGAAACTTCATTTATTATCGGACATTCCTCTGGCTTTGGATAAACTATCCTCCCATTTTTCATGTTAATTGGTGCATAAGCTGATTTTAAAATTTCTCCAGATTCCCTTGGATAAATAAATCCAACAAACATAAGCCCAAATCCCTTTGATGTGTCATCATAATATCCAATATCATTTTCATATTCTTCTTCAGTTAGAATATCAATATAACCCATACATTCAGACACCCCTAAAAATATTGGTCTTCTTCCACCTCTTCTAAGGGATCTTTCTGTTATAGATTCGTGTTTATTAAAATTTCTGTCATTTTTCAAATCTTCTCTATACTCATTCCATTCAAAATGAAATTTCACATAATAGCATACATCCGTCAAAAATGTATATGCACTAAGGTCAGATTTATAATCTTTTAAAAGAAGTCTTATTCCTTGAGTATAGGATTCAATTTTATTCATTATTCTAACTTCGTCAATCACATTTAAAATTGTGGGTTTAAAATAATTTGCATCAATTATACCTTTCAAAACTTCTCCCGTAGGAATGTCATATGAAATTTTTTCTCCCCCACTCTTGCTTTCAGGAGCAGTAATTAATGCCTTTGCCCCGTAAATTTTTGCGTAAAAATATCTTGATTTATTCATAATTCACCTCCTCAAGCTTAAATTAAAATAACTTCCTTAATTACATATTAATATGAAAATTTATTTTTGTCAACTGTTTTTGAATTTTAAATTTTTTATTTTTTTGATATAATAGATTATCAGCAAGAGCTGTGGATTGAAAAATATTTATATGGAAAATAGACCTAATTAATTTAATAGGTCTTTTTTCTTTGGTATTATAAAATCATCCCTCCAAGACTTTTAAAATCTAATCCAAATTTTTTATCATAATAAATCTCTGGCAAAATATACACTTCTCCATCTAATATTTTGTCGCAACTACTCACATCTTTTTCTCTAATTGCAACTGTGTGTCTATTTAATTTTTTTAAAATTACCTTTAATTCCTTTAAAATATTTACATCATAAGATTCCAAAAATTTCTCTTCCAAATCCCAAATTTTCTTAATTTCTTCCCTTGTTTCGTCATAGTTTACTATGGCTGTCTTCTGGTTTTCTTCAATAAGCTGAAATTTATTATATGCCTTCTTAAAAGATTGAAATAAATTTAAAATCATTTTTTCTTCTTGTGCATAAAGAAATCTATCTTCCAAATTTTTAATATTTTCATCTTTAGTTTTTAATAAATTGTCAATTTTTTCTGGATTTTCAGACAGCCATTCCAAAATAGGAGAAAAATTATCTTCATTTAAATTTGCGTATAGTTTCTCAAAATAGTCCTCAGTCAAGCACTTAAGATCAAAATTTTCTTCTACTTCTCCCAAAACAAATTGGCTGGCACTTTTTCTCTCATCGACACCTTTTAATAGAGATGACTTTTCTTCATTTTTGTCCAAATTTATTAAATAAGTATATGCAATTTCTTTCTTGCCCTCTCGATTACACCTTCCCATCGCTTGAATTACAGAGTCCATCCCAGTTAAAGACCTTATCACAAGATCAAAGTCCACATCAACTCCAGCTTCTATTAATTGAGTTGATATTACGCAAATTTTTTCATTATTTTTTAATCTTTTCTTTATCTCTGAAATTTTTTTGAGTCTATCATTGGCAGTTAAATTTGTCGTAAGATAATATAAATCTTTTTCATCATAATTTTCTTTTAACAAATCATATAGTTTTCTAACTACACTTTTTGTGTTTAAAATAATTAAATTTGACTTGTAAGGATTTTCCAGAACTAAATCTCTTATATCTTCTATACCATACATATCTCTAATATTTCCAAATATTTTTAATTTAGCCCTTTCAAAAACACTGCATTCATAATTTTTTAAGTCAATTATATCTTCATTTTTTCCATCTAAATCTCCATAAAAAAGTTTATGTTTTAAATAATTTGATGCATTTGTTGGTTGAGTTGCAGTGGATAACACAATAGTTACATTCATTACAACTTTCATAAAATTTAAAGCTAAATTTGTTAAATATAAAAATTCTGTTGGAATAGATTGCCATTCGTCCAAAATAATTACAGAGTTTATCATTGACTTAAATCTAGTTAAATTAGAAGATTTACCTTTGAAAATAGTATTGTAAAATTGCACTGTTGTAGTCAATACTACTGGAGATGTCCAATCATCTAAAAGATATTTCTTTCGAACCTTCTTTATTGAATCATCGATATCATCATTTGTCTTGCTATCATAGTCTTCGTCAATAATATTTGAGTGATGTTCAAGTATATAATCATCGTTGTCAAGCACATCTTTCATTTCCTTTGCATTTTGCTCAAGAACAGAAAGAAAAGAAGTTACATAAAAAAATCTCTCTTTATTTTGATAATTCATTTGATTAATGCCATATCTAAGAGATAATAAAGTTTTTCCAGCGCCTGTCGGAAGATCAAGTTTATAAATTCCAGTTCCGTCTTCCTTTGATCTATTTAAAATATCTTCTGCTATTTCATTTCTCACAATATTTAACTTGCCGTCTGGATTTCCAAAGGAAGCATATTTATTTTCTACATTTTTTTCAAAACTCTTAATAACTTTTTTGAGTTCTTCTTCATCTTTTTTTATAATTATTTCATCATAAGAATTTATAGTGTCCTTTATATCTGCTGATTTTAAAATTGAAACCAAAAGCCTTATCATCATGCCTTTATAAAAAAATAGAGCTTCATTACCTTCGCTAAATTTTGAAGAAACATTTTTTAAACTCTTTAAAATTTCTGCATATTCACAAAAACCTTTGCAAAATAAATCTTTTATGTAAATATTTTTTGATTCAAAAAACTTTTGTGAATCTTCATAAAATTCATCAATATTTAAAATTCTTTCATTATTAATTTTTTTATCTTTATAAAGACTATTTTCAATTTTTTTAATTCTATCAAAACTTGTAAAAACAAACTCATTTTTATCATTTTTTCTTACCATATCATACTGACCATGATGGGACATAATCGTGTAAATTAAAATATTTGCATAATCTCCCAATTCAAAAACTAAAGAAGAATCCTCATTTAAAATAGAAAATAAATCTTGCCAATTATCAAATTTTTTATTTTCAACATCTCTATTAAAGTCTTCATAAATTTTTAAAATAAAAAGTCCACCCAAAGTAGAATGATCCACTAAAGCATTGCTATTTTTAGTGATCTTTTCTTGAAAATCGTTACTTGCCTTTCCAATATCATGCAGAAGACCAATTAAAAAAGAAAGATTTGCCATGTGAACTTTCTCTCCAATAGCTTTGCATTCACAAGCAGTATTGACTAGATGCGAAAATAAATCTTGTTTTTTATTACCATCAATGTGTGCATATAACTTATCTAACATTTACTTCACCCTTATAAATTATTAATCTAATTTAATTATATTGTAACCAAAAAAATATTCAATCTATATTAAAGATTTTTTAATTTTCTATATCTTTTAAAATAAAAAAATAAAGACTCCCATTGGAAGTCTTTAAGTCAAATTTTAATTATAAAACTGCTTGTGCTGCTGTTATAATTGCAAGTGAATATACTTCATCTTCTGAGCAACCACGAGATAAGTCATTTACTGGGGCATTAAGTCCTTGAAGGATTGGTCCTATTGCTTCAAATCCGCCAAATCTTTGTGCAATTTTGTATCCAATATTTCCTGCTTCTATGTTAGGGAATACAAACACATTTGCGTGACCTGCAACTTCTGAACCTGGTGCTTTTTTATTTGCAACTGATTCTACAAAAGCTGCGTCAAATTGAAGCTCTCCGTCTATTGCCATTTCAGGATTTTTTTCTTTAGCAATTTCTGTTGCTTCTGCAACCATTGTAACTCTTTCATGAGATGCTGATCCCTTTGTTGAGAAAGAAAGCATTGCAATTTTTGGATCCATTCCAAATTGTCTTGCTGTTTCATTTGAAACAAGTGCAACTTCTGCAAGTCCATCTTTGTCAAGGTCAATATTTATTGCACAGTCTGCCATTAAATACATTTCTTCATCTCTTAACATAATAAATGCTCCTGAGCATCTCTTGTATCCTTCTTTTGTTTTTATGATTTGAAGAGCTGGTCTAACTGTATCTGCTGTTGTATGTGCCGCACCTGATACAAGTCCCTTAGCTTTTCCCATATAAATTAACATAGTTCCAAAATAATTATGGTCTTTTAAAATTTCCTCAGCATCTTCTTCTGATACTTTTCCCTTTCTTCTTTCTACAAAAGATTTTACCATTGCATCTTTTTCATCATAATTAGCTGGGTTTAAAATTTCAAGATTTCCTAATTTTACTCCTTCTTTTTCTGCAAGAGTTTCAAGTTCTTTTTTATCTCCAAGAACTATTGGTTTAATATCTCCATCTTCATTAAGTCTAATTGCTGCTCTCAAAATTCTTGGATCATTGCCTTCTGGAAAAACTATTTCTGGTTTTGATGATCTTACACTAGCTTTCAAATTTTCAATTAATGACATAATGTCCCCCTTTTTTTATTCTAAATATATTATATCTCTTATAAAAAATAATTTAAAGTGAATAAGGTTTGAAATTTACATCTTCAATAACTTCATTCAATCTAACAGAATCAGCAACGAGTTTTGCAAGAAGATGATGTTTCATTGTGTGAACTCTTAGCACTTCAACACCTTTATATGAAGCTATTGTAGTAAGTGCAGCTGATGCTTCATCTCTATTTTCAAAACCTTCTTCATTATTCCCGTCTGCGTCAATATTATTTTCACTTAAAATATTTGTGATAAATCTCTTTCTAGAAACTCCCAAAAATATAAAACATCCAAAATCTCTTATTGTATCAATTTTATCAATTAATTTTAAATTTTCCTTTTTTGTAAGAGCAAATCCAATTCCTGGATCAAGCATTATTCTTTCTCTTTCAATTCCATTTTCATGAGCACGAAGAAGAGCCTTTTCAAAATACTTTTTCATAACTTCAACAATATCCATATCTTCAAAGGATTTCAATTCTTCTTCTGTAAAAGCACCTTCTCCACCAAAAGATGGAAAATTTGCACTACTTTTGTGTTTTGGCCTTGCAATTTTTGGATTAAACATTACAATTGCACCTACATCACTTTTACCAACAACTTCTGCCATTTTGGGATCACCCATAAATCCAGTTATATCATTTACAAAGTCGACCCCTGCTTCTATTGCAGCTTCTGCAACATCAGCTTTCCAAGTATCTATAGAAATTGGCACATCTGTCATCTCTTTTAATTTTTTTATAACTGGAATAACTCTACTTATCTCTTCTTCAACTTCAACATAAGTCGAACCCGGTCTTGTTGATTCTCCACCAACATCAATCATCCTAGCTCCAGATTCAATTAATTCCATTGCTCTTTTTACAGCTTTGTCCACTCCAAAAAATTTTCCACCATCAGAAAAAGAATCTGGGGTAACATTTATAATTCCACATAAAATTGTTTCCTTACCACTTTCTAAAACTTTATTTTTGTACTTACAAATTAATTCTTCCATTATTGTCCCATTCTCTCCATTTTTTTATTATTTCTAAACTTATATTAAATCAAAAAAGATTAAATTGCAAAATACTTGAGAACTCCATTCTCATCTTTTTTAACACCAGCTTTTCCTATTGCTCTTAAGTATTCAAGATGAGCATGAGCCTCTCCTGCTGCAAAAAACTTTTGTGTATTTGGGAATTCTGAAAAATCTTTTGCTCTCATATCCCAACTCATATTCATGGCAATATCTCTCACTGTGCACTCTTTATTTCTATTTAAAGTTTCAAAAGCTTCACCTATTCTCTTTTTGTGATGATTTTCTAGCTCATCAATTCTCTTTGGCACATCTTCTATTAAATCTCTGTGAGATGAATAAATATGATCAATGGGAAGATTTCTTAATTTTTCAATATTTTTTAAATATCTTCCCAAACTATCTCCCACTAGAAAATTCCAAAAAGTAATATTTGGAGTAATTTTTTTAAGAAGGTGATCTCCACAAAATAAAATCTTCTTATCTTTTTCATAAAGACCAACCATGCCAGGCGTGTGTCCAGAAAAATCCATTCCTGTAAAACTGAAATCTCCAACTTTTAAAGTATACCCCGGATTAAAAGAAATATATGGAAACTCATTTTTAGGTCTATACCTAAAGCCTGCATGCTCCCAAATTTTTAAATTATCTTCATCAAGACCTTGCATATGAGTTGTACCCATAACTTCTCTCCATCTCTTAGAATTCGCATCAGCCATTGAAGACATCATTTTGTAATCAATATCTCCCATATAAATTTCCACGCCAAGTTCATCAGAAAACCAATTTGCAAGACCAGTGTGATCAGAATGAAGATGAGTTAAAAATAAAATTGTTTTATTTAAATTAACTTCCATATCCTTTATAAAGGACAACATTTCACTTTTTATCTCTTCAGTATTAAAACCTGTATCGATAATCATTGCTTCGTCTTTCGACTTTACCATATAAATATTAATACTTTTAAGCGGATTTCCCTTTAAAGGAATTATTTTACAAAAAATTCCATCCTGCAATTTTTTTATCTCAGACATATTTCCTCCCAAAGCTCAATTCATGTATAATAAATAAGAGGTGAATTATGAGCGATTTTTTATTAAAACTGTTCAAAGTAGAAACAATAAACAAACTACCTATTGACAAATTATACCCTATTATTGAAAACTTAGACGATTATCAAAGGACACTAATATCAAGTTCTTATAAAATTGATATTTCTAAGTTAAACGAAGAAGAACAAAATAAAGTTTTGTACGAAAAAATTTTATCAGAATTTGAAAAAACTCTTATGAACTTTGATGAAAAAGAGCATAAGAGTTTCTACGATTTTTATAACGGTGCAGTAGATTATTCAGACGAAAATGTATATGTAAACATGAAAAAATTTACAGCACTAGGCATAATGTATTTATTTCTATCAAAATCAGGAACATACTTTAACTTTGTAATACCAACAGAACTTATTGAAAAATATGAAGAACTTTTAAAGTCAAGTTGATAAAAATCTAGAAATATCTACTTGCTATTTCTTTTTTATTTTACTGATAATGACAAATTTCTTGTAAAGATAAATTATCATAACAAGTACAAAACAAAATAAACTCCTAACTAACTTAAACCGCATTAATATATAAGAGATATTTTCTACTTAAAATCAAAGGATAAATATCTTGTAGAAAAAAATATTGCATATAATAATCCGAACATAACTAATAAATACTAAAATTAATAAGCTTTACTAAGATCAATTATTTTCAAAAAATTGGACAATAAATTTACAAAATAATAAAAGCTACAGAATTATTGGAAGGACAATAAAAATGGATGACATTGTAATTATTTTAATATTATTTTCGTTTATAGGAATTATAGTTAGTATAACTCAAATCGTGAAGAATATATTGAAATTTCTAACATCCATAAATTTAACTACGCATATTGGGAAAGTATCGATAAGTTGAAACAACTAAACATAGTTGAATTTAGCACTAGAGAATAAACTATTAATGCTGTACATATTTCTTATGAAAAATGCAATACATAATCTGAGATTATAAAAAATCAAATTTTTATTTTATATATGCTCTATTTTTATCTCTTATTTAATTTAGTAACTTTTGCTTATAAAAATACTAAAACTATTAAGTCCCAAATCAATTAAAATCTTTACTAATTAATAGTAAAATCTATTAATTGTTTTTGAACTTTAATGCTTGTACTCTTCCTTTCTAAAACTCAACTTTCAATATAAAGCCTTTGAAATGCTAAAAGACTATAATAAAAAATGACTTCTGTGAATGCTTCTTGATGAATGAATCTTCAGCATATATTATGAATCCATAATTACAAATACTTTTTATTAAATTTTTTTAACTTATAGCACAATTTTTTTATCTTTTCTTTCACACTAAAAGTGTAACCCTTCTTTCATTTATTTCTTTTGTCTTCAATAATTTTTTAGATAATCTTATCAGATTTTATTTATTTCTTTGGATATAACTGCTCTCATACCTGGTATCAATATGGTATCTCCACGTGGAACTATTATTTCTCCACTTGGACTTTCTACCATTATTATTAATTCATTTTTACCCACATCGATGTCTTTAACTTTTTTCCCTGCCCACTTGTGACTTTTAGAAATTTTTATCTCTAAAAGATCTTCCCCAGTTTTATCAAAATATGCTTCTCCACCTAATACAAGGATGTCACCTTCTTTAAGATAAGTATCTCCTCTTGGCACGATACTCTTTCTCTCTCTTTCAATTTTTGCAATTATTACATTGAATTCTATCTTTACATCTGATATTTTTTTATTTACCCAAGGAGAATTTTTTGTTACTTTAGTTTTTATAAATTCTAAATCTGTCTTGTCAGAGTAATAATTAAATGTTCTCAAAACTGTATCATCTGGATCGTACATATCTAATTTCTTTGTTGCAAAGGGAAGTGCTGTGCCTTGAATTAAAAGTGATATTATACAAATTACGAAAACTATGTGGAAAATGTCTATTGATAATTTTAGCCCGCTATTTACAACCATTATGGCAAAGGCAATTGCTGCTGCTCCTCTAAGTCCTGCAATTGAAATAAGTTTTAGCTGGTTTCTTTTCATTTTAAAGGGTGCCATAAGTCCAAAAACAGAAATTGGTCTTGCGATAAAAAGCATAAAAATTGCAATAATAAACCCAATTGGCAATACTCTTATTATCAAATGTATGTCTGATAAAAGTCCAAGAAGGAAAAACATTGCTATTTGAAAAATTGTTGAAAGCCCATCATAAAAAAATACTACATCTCTTTTTCTTTTAAACTCATGATTTCCAATGTAAATTCCTAAAATATAAAGTGCCAAGAATCCGTTGCCGCCAAAAAGAACTGTCACTGCATAAGTTCCAATCATAATAGTTGCAATAAATACAGAAAAAAGTCCATCTTCATCTATAGACAATTTCTCTATTATTTTTAAAAATATAAATCCAAGAAGAAATCCAAATATTAATCCAACAATTACTTGATTTAAAATTAAAAGTGGAATTGATACATTATTTCCTGAAAGTATTGACAAAAAAACCATTGTCATTGTATAAGCAGTTGGGTCATTTGAACCACTTTCTATTTCTAACAGCGGTGCTGTTGAATATTTTAAATTTAATTTTTTAGAAACTAAAATATTTGAAACTGAAGCATAATCTGTTGATGCTACAACAGAACCCAGTAGCATGGATTCCAAAAAGTTGAATTTCAATATATAGTGGCAAAAAAATCCAGTTATAATTGCAGTTAAAAATACTCCAACTGTTGCCAAAATTATTGACTCTCTTGCAGTAGACTTTCCCATGTTCCAGTTCGTTCCAAATCCGCCGTAAAACATAATTATCATAAGAGATATTGTGGCAATGTCTTCTGCAATTTTAAAATTATTAAAATCAAATCCAAAACAAGAAAAGATAACTCCAAGAGTTAAAAATAAAAGGAGCGATGGAAGTCCTGCTCTATTTGAAATTCTTGTAGCTATAATTGCCAAAAAAGAACTAGAGTTATTAGTAATAAATTCATAAATTCCTCTTCTTTCTAAAAAAGGGGCTGTAAAAACAGTCCCCATAACTATATTATAATTATACCATATTTAACATATGAGTTTATTATAATATTTTTATTTAATTTTAAATTCTATTTGCTGATTTAAATACATAAAATAATGCTGCCGTCAGTGCATAAAATCCAAGCATTACAAAAAACATTTTTTTATTTTTGCTCACAATTGCCATTATAAGTGTCAAAACTACAACTGCTATTGCAATAAAAATCTGTGCCATTCTAAAGGATTCATTTATTGCTCCTTGACTTGTTTTTATATATTGATTTGCCATTACTAAAACCATAATGGCAGTTACAAGAATTATTGTAATTTTTTCTAAAATTTTTAAAACCTTATCTCTATTCATTTTCATTCACATAAGCTTTTATACCTTCGCGCAAAATTTTCATGCTCTTCTTTAAATCTTCTGTGTTTAGTATAAAGGCAAGTCTAATCATTTGCTTTCCATCTTCTTGATTTTTGAAAAATCCTTTTGCTGGAGCAAACATAATAGTTTCTCCATCTATATCAAAGTTTTCAAGCATCCAAATTGCAAATTTTTCTGTATCATCAACAGGAAGTTTTGGCATTACATAAAAGGCTCCCTTTGGTTTTTTTACTGTGACTCCTGGAATATTAATTAGTTCTTCGTAAATTAAATCACGCCTTTTTTGATACTCTTCATTTACTTCTTTAAAATAACTTTCATCGATATCATAAAGTCTTGCTGCTGCCATTTGTTCAATTGTTGGTGCTGCAAGTCTTGAATTGCAAAGTTTATTTATTCCATCTTTAAATTCTTCATTTTTTGAAGCTACTGAACCAATTCTTGCACCACAAGCTCCAAACCTCTTTGAAATTGAATCTATTAAAATTAAATTTTCTTCAATTCCCTCAACTTCTCCAAAGGATTTATATTTATTTCCATCATATACAAATTCTCTATATACTTCATCTGCAACAATATATAAATCATATTTTTTTGCAATTTTACAAATTCTTTCTATTTCTTCTTCTGAATACAATGCTCCTGTTGGATTCGTAGGATTTGACAAAAGAATACCTACTGTTTTATCGCTTATATGCTTTTCTATTTCTTTTTCTTCTGGAAGTGCAAATCCATCATTAGGATCTGTGTCAAAAGTTTCTATATTTATTCCAAGTTGATCAAAGGCTGTCATATAATTTGTGTAGAATGGATTTGTTGTCAAGATTTCTTCTCCATAATCTGCAATTGTTTCAAAGGTAAATAAAAGTGCTTCACTTGCTCCATTTGTTATAAATATATCATCAGCATCAAAATTTATATTTCTATTTTTATAATATTTTGCTGTTGCCTTTCTTAGTTCTGGAAGCCCTTGTGCTTGGGCGTATGGGAGTGCACCTTTCTTTACTGTCTTAAAAGTTTCATAATAGACATCAGGTACAGATACATCTGGCGCTCCAATATTCAATTCATAAATTTTTTTACCATTTTCCTTTGCCTTTCGTTCATAAGGAATTAATTCTCTAATTGCTGAATATCCTACTTTTTGAATTCTGTTTGATAATTTCATTTTTCTCCCCTTTTCCATAAAATACTTACTGCCATCTTAAATCTGGTCCAAAAAATCTAATTGGAACAAATTTTTGGAAAACTCTTGAAAAAACTCGATCTGTATAAGTTTTCGAAAGTTCTTTGGGCGACAAATTCGTAGAGATCAAAGTTTTTTTGCCACGCAAGAGTCTTGTGTTTATAATATTAAAAATTTCTGAAGTTGTAAAAGAATTTACAAATTCAATCCCAAGATCATCCACTATTAAAAGATCTGCTTCAAAGTATAAATTGTATTTGTCATCATCTTTATTCTTAAATTTTCTGTCTTCCATTGTCTTTAAAATCTCGTAAGCTGTCTGATAGATAACTATAACATCTTCTTTTATAAGTTCCGCAGCAATACAGTTTAATAAGAAAGTCTTTCCCTGTCCTGTTGGACCCCAAAGAAGTAAATTTAAATCATTTTTTTCATCAAAAGTTTTTATATAATTTTTGGAAATCGCAAGAATATTTTTCATATTTTCCTTTGGCGACATATTAAATTTATCATAAACTTTTTCAGAAAATACATTTAAATCAAAGTTGTCAAAATTTTCTCTTTCCAACATATAGGAAATGGAACTCATATCATAAAGCTCTGATACAATTAATTTTTTGAGACAGTGACACTTTTCTGTAGTTTCTAGATGAACTTCATCTTCTATTATTCCAGTGTCATGACAATCCTTGCAAGTGTAAATATCATCAAGGTAATCTCTAGGATACCCCCTTTTTTCTAAAAAATCCATCTTTTTTAACTTTAATTTATAAATTTTTTCCGATTCTTCTATGGATTTATCTGAATCAGGATTTTTTATCTGTTCAATTGATGCTTTTAGTGCAATATCTCTTATTAGTGCATCCATTTCCCTTATCTCTGGAATCTTTTTGTAAATTTCTCCTACTCTTTTTTCATGAGTTTCTGCATTCTTTCTCCTGAGATTTTCATAATAATTACTTATCTTTGTGGTAAGTTCCATAATCAACACCTAACTTTTTAAAGCCTTCTTTTTGCTTTCTCATGGCGACATCATTTAACTCTTCTTCAGAATATTTGTCAGTTATTTGTTTAAAATTGTGAAATGCTGTGGGCTTTTTCTTTTTTTTCTTTTGATCTTTTTCTTCAATTTCTTCCACAGAATTAATATTTAAATCCTTCCACCTCATTAAAATCGCATCAACATACGCCACATTTGGTTTTGAAATTTTAGAAGTTCTGTTGCAGGCTGCAAAAATTAAATCCTTTGAGAATTTAAATTCGTCAAACCACGAATTAATAATATTAAAATCCGCTTGACTAAATTTTTTGTCCACTCCAATATATCTCATAACTTTTTTGTATCTATAATATTTTACATCATGTTCAATATAGGATTTCTCCACATCTTCCATAGTCCTAATATTTTCTTTTGACCAATTTCTAACAACTTTTTCAACATAGGAAATGTTGTAGATTCCCTTTATCTCCGTAGTATAAAAAAAAGCCTCTTCAATTAAATTTGCAGGCATATTGTAAGATGTGATCCAATTTATAATATCAATCTTTTTCATTGGAGCAATTGGCTCTCTCATAAGAAATTCAACTCTTGTCAAGAGATTTGCATAAGTCGGATTCTCTACAATTTTCGAATATCCTCTATCCTCTTTTTTCTCTTCTTTTAAATTGTAGACATTATTTATATAAAGTTCTCTTAAATTTACAAACTTTATTTTCTCATCTTCAATCTCAATTATGCCCATTTTTTTCCAATATTGCCAAGCTCTTTTTACATCTGACTCTAAAATCCCAAGGTAATCGGCTATATTTTCATTTGTAATATCTTCCCTATTCTCCTTTGCAAATTTATATCCTAAAATATAAACTTTTACAAATTCTCCATTGGCTCCTGGCATAAAGTCATTTATAAAAATATTTTCAAAGGAAGTTTCTCCCAAATCATATTTATTTTTCTCAAGTAAAAACATTTTTCACCAATCTCTTTCAAGGTTCAGTTCCATTTTAGTTGCATAATTAAAAGTCTTGTTTAAAATTATTTTAAAAGAAGATTTATTTTCTATAAAATCTTCATTATCTTTATCGTACTCTCCATTTTGGAATAACATTAAAAATTTATATTTTTCTTTAAATCCAAGGCTTTCGTAAACTCTTATCGCCCTTTTATTGTAATCCGCTACAAAAAGAATTATCTTTTTAAATCCTCTATCTTTTGCATAGTCCAAAAATTTTTTTAAAATATCTTTTCCAAGTCCTTTATTTATGTAATTAGGATCTAATACTATCCCCAGTTCTGCCGTCTTTAAAATTTTATTTATATTTTTAAAAGACATATATCCAATTATTTTATCTTTAAAAAGAGCAACATAGTATTCTGACATAGGTTTTTTAGTTTTCCAATTAAACCAATCTACTACTTCTTTTTCGCTCTCTTCAATAAAATTGTAATCTAAAAATAAAATTGAATCATGTCTTGCCCAATTTTTAAAAGTAAATACGTCTTCAAGCTCCATCTTTCTAAAACTAAGATATGATAAATTATCCATAAGAAGCCTCCGTAAAGATTATTATATACTATTTTATCTCGTCTATAAAGATTTATAATCTTTTGAATTTTTATTATAAGATAAAAACTTTTAATTTTTTCACTTCGAAATAATTATTTTACTTTTAAAGAGTTGTATAAATAAATTTTTTACATTATTCAATTCTTTCTAATTTATGTTAAAATAAAGTAAGGTTAATAAAAATTTTTATACAAATCGTAACAGGGAGAATTTTATGAGAAAAAATGAAAATTTAGATGAAATTGATATCGAAATTTTAGAACTCTTGAGAAAAAATGGAAGAATGAGTCACGAAGATATTTCTAAAAAATTAAATCTTACTAGGCCTGCTATACACAGAAGAATTTACAAAATGGAAGATGCTGGCTTTATCAAAGGTTATAAAGTTCTTGTGGATTGGCAAAAAATTGGATACAATGTGGACACTTATGTTTTGGCAAAGGTCAATACCAATGATTTTAAAAGCCTCATAGAAGAAATAATGAATATAAAAGATGGGAAATTTAAAATCTTTGAATGTTACAGAGTAACTGGTGAACATTGCATTATGCTTAGAATTAAAACTATTAATACTTCAGATTTGACAAGATTTTATGATATGATTTTAAAAATAGACGGAATACTTGATACAAAAACTCTTTTAATCTTGTATTCACAAAAGGGGAATGACGAAATTTTTACAAGAGTTGATGAAAATTAACAAAGGATGGTTTTATGGAAGAGAAAATACTCGTAGTAGACGATGAAACTGCAATTTCTGATATTATAAAATTTAATTTTGAAAAAGAAGGATATGTCATTGACACTGCAAACAATGGCAAAAGTGCAATTGCCCTTGTAGAAAAAAATAACTACGATTTAATTTTACTTGATATTATGATGCCAAAATTAAATGGTTTTGAAACTTTGCGCGAGATAAGAAAGTCTTCTGACGTCCCTGTAATTATGCTAACTGCAAGAGAAGATGAGGTCGATAAAGTTTTGGGCCTTGAACTTGGCGCCGATGACTATGTGGTAAAACCTTTCTCCATGAGAGAAT
Organism: Peptoniphilus lacydonensis; assembly: GCF_900106515.1. GTDB lineage: Bacteria > Bacillota > Clostridia > Tissierellales > Peptoniphilaceae > Peptoniphilus_A > Peptoniphilus_A lacydonensis. Next base: position 938,260 of record NZ_FNWF01000003.1, on the reverse strand, counting down.
TAATTGCAAGAGTAAAGGCAGTTTTGCGTCGATTTGATGTTCATGAAAAAAAAGAAGAAGATGTAAAAATTTTAAATGCAATGGATCTTGAAATTGATTTAAACAAATATCAAGTTTCGAGAAATGGCGAAATAATTGAACTAACTCTTCGTGAGTTTGAACTTTTAAAATTTTTGGCATCTCACCCAGGAAAAGTTTTTTCAAGGGAAGAACTTTTGCAAGAAGTTTGGGAATATGAGTATTATGGCGATATAAGAACTGTGGATGTAACTGTTAGAAGACTTCGTGAAAAAATTGAAGATGAAAACAAAAGCTTCAAATATATTAAGACAAAAAGAGGAGTTGGATATTTATTCGCTCAAGATAATGGTGAATCCTCATGAATCACAGTATTAAATCTAGATTTATTTTAATTTATGTCGTACTCGTTTTAATATCAATGTTTATAGCTTCTTCCTTTATAATAGATAGACTTGAAAGGGTACAAGTGGAAACTGCAACTACTTCTATGATTAAAACTATGGACACCCTTGCAACTACAACATCTGCTTTTTTTAAAAATAATAATTATGATACACTACCCCAGCTTGATGAAACTCTAAAAGACTGGGGTATTTCCAGTGAAGAATCTGCCTATATTATATCTGCAGAAAAAAATCCCAAAATTATCGCAAGCACAAAAAATATTTCTTATAAAGATTTAAAAAGTGCCTATGGGTTTAAATATATTGAGCCAAAACTTGTCATGGACACAATTAATGGAAAAAGTCGTGAAAAAATTGTGGAATACAAAAATGAAAAAAATGTAGAAAAACACATTACAAGACCAATTTTATCTGGTGACGGAAAGATCCTTGCTATAATCTATGTGACTAGAAATTTAAATTCAATTTATTCTGTCATTGACGACTCAAAGGTCATAATCACTTACGCAACTTTAATTTCTCTTATTGTAACTTCAATTCTTGGATACTTTATTGCCAATTCTATCACAGATCCAATTAGAGCCCTCACTAAAAAAACAAGGGCTATGGCAAAAGGAAATTTCAATCAAAGTGTTGAGATTAAAAGTGACGATGAAATTGGCGAACTTGGAAAAACTTTTAATTTTTTAACTAAAGAACTTCGTGAAACTATTGAAAAAATGGATCTTGAAAAATCTAAGCTTGACACAATTTTTAATTACATGGCAGAAGGTGTAATTGCAATTGACAGAAAAAACAGGCTTATTCACGCAAACTCCATTGCAAAGAAAATTTTAAACATTTCTGAAAAAGATTTTAATAGAGAAATCAATTTAAAAAGTATTAATTTATACAATGTAGATTACAAAAATGAAGAAAGTTTAAAGGGCGAAGAATTGACAAAAATTGGAGATAATTTTTATAAAATTAAATATGCTCCCTATAAATCAGATGCCTTTGTAAATTCTGGGCTTATTATTGTGTTACAAGATGTCAACAAAGAACACCTTCTTGATATTATGAGAAAAGAATTTGTTGCAAATGTAAGCCACGAGCTTAAAACTCCAATAACAACTATTAAATCATACACAGAAACTCTCTTGGAAAGTGAGCTTGACGATGAATCTGAAAAGAAATTTTTAAGAGTGATAGACAGAGAAAATTCTAGAATGTCTAGGATTGTAACAGATCTTTTATCTCTTTCAAACATTGATTACAATAGGAATAATTTGAGTTTTTCAAAATTTGACACTTATGAATTTATAGACGAAGCAATTGAGTCGCAATCAATTTTAATTTCTAGCAAGAATCACAAAATAGAATTTAATATTGCCATGGATATAAATGACATTTATGCAGATAGAAATGGAGCCGATCAAATCCTTACAAATATTATTTCTAATTCTTGTAAGTACACTCCTGAAAATGGAAAAATCTCTATTCTTGCAAAAAATGTAGATGACTTTGTTGAAATAAAAATATCTGATAATGGTATAGGAATCCCAGAAGAAGATCTTCCTCGAATAACAGAAAGATTTTACAGAGTTGAAAAAGGAAGAAGTAGAGCCATGGGCGGCACTGGACTTGGGCTTTCTATTGCAAATGAAATGATAAAACTTTTGGGTGGAAATTTAAAATTAGATTCAAAATTTGGCGAAGGAACAACTGTCACTCTTTTATTTAGGACTGGTGATGAAGATGGAAAAAAATAAAAAATCTTTATCCACTTTTCTAATATTTTTTTTGATAATTCTTCTAGTTATTCAGTCCAAAAATTTATGGCTCTCCTTTAGTACCACAGATGAAAACCCAAAAAGTAATTTCAATGCAAATGAGTTTTTACAAGAAATATTAACTCCACAGAGAATTATTGCAAACTTTTCAGAAAGAGAACACTTTATGACATCTGACACATCAGAATTTTGGAAGATAACTGCAGAAAGTATTTCTAAAAAACTCCAAAATGCTACTTCAGAAAATTTAAAAGTCATAAGCATAGATGAATATTTAAATCTGCAAAGTCAAAGATCCATTGTTTTTAAATTTAATTCTCCTCTTTCTGGTTCTGTTTTTGTAAATTTAATTGGCGATAATAGAAATAGCAACGAAATTAATTTAAGTGTAGACTCCATTTACATTTCTGATAAAGGTGAAATTTACATCTCTGGGAGCAAAAATTTTTATAAATTAATTGACATAAAAGTTGATTTTCAAATCGACGAAATTTTGAATAAAGTAAGAGAAAAGGGACTTCACGCAGTAAATTTCTATGAAGCCTATGGGATAAAAAAAGATATATATATTCCTTCTGAAAATTATATATCTTTGCAAAAAGTTTCTTATATTTCTGGCCTTTACAATTTGGAAGATGATAAAAAAAATGCCTTAGCCGAAAGATTTTTAAATGTAGATTCAGATTTTATGAGAGAACTTTCTGCCGATGGAAAAAACACTTATATATATGAAAATGAGTACTTATCTCTTTCTCGCGATGGAATAATAGAATATTCCTTGGAATCTCTTTTTGATTCTAAAATGAGGAATTTAAATAAATCCTTGGACCAAGCGGTTGAATTTATTGCACAAAAAGCAGGTATAAGTAGCGGGATATATTTAGAAAAAATTGAACCAATTGAATACAATAAAAATTTAGGATACAGGTTCTTCTTTAATTTAAAAGACGGACAAATCCCATTAGTTTTGCCTTCAAAGGAACATAGCTTTATTGAAATTGATGTGTATTCTGAATTTGTAAAAAATTATAGAGAATATTATATTAGAAAAGATGACAATCCAATTTACAAAAAGGAAAAAATTTATTTAACAGATATTCACAGAATTTTAAATAAAAACAAAAAATTATTTTCTTACAAATCTGCAATGGATATTTTAAAAAATATAGATAGCTTAAATCTCGTCTATTTAAGCTTCAATAAATTTGAAACAGAAGAGCCAATGTTAGTATATGAAATGTCCTACATGGATAACATTTATTATTTCAACACCGAAGACGGAAAATTAATGATGGTAAGGTAGATATTATGGATTGGAAAAAAATTAAAAAAATTTTAATAATTGCACTCCTAATTGCCAATGCTGTTTTATTTATCTACATCAATTACAATAATATAAGACTTGGCAATGAATCAAGTAGAATGGACTTTTCAAAGGAAGTAGAAGGACTTTTAGAGGAAAAAGATATTAAAATTGACACAAATATTCCAAGGAAGGTAGAAAAATTACCTTCTCTTCTAGTTTCCTTGGAAACATCAACAGAAGAAGACATAAACGAAAGATATTTTAATGGCAATGGAAAAATTGTAAGACCTAGTACAGACCTTGCAGAAATCTCTCGCGGAGATGAATATATTAATCTCGTAAATAACAGAAGAATCTTTTATGAAAATAGAATAAAAGAAAATAAATATAAAATTACAAATCTTGAAGATGCACAAGAAATTGCAAAAAAATTTTTATTAGATAAAAAATATGACAATAGAGATATTTATCTAAGTTACTACGCAATAGATGGAGATAAATATATTCTAAACTACACAAAAATTTATGAAAATATACCTGTTGAAAGTTCCTACACAAATTTTGTAATTGACAATAGAGGTGTGCTCTCAATGGATAGGCTTTGGCTAAACGTGTTAGATGAATCTGAACAAAAAATTTATCTACCTCCTGCCCCAAGACTTTTACTTTCACTAATTGACAACAACGATTATTACAACAAAACAATTGAAAAAATAACTACCTGTTTTTACTTTAATCCAGAAGATCAAGGATATATAGAGGATATAACTCGTGCCGTAAGGGGTAGAGCCATCCCTGCGTGGAAAGTAAAATTTTCTGATGGAGAGTACACTGTACTATACAATTACTAAACTTAACAAAATTTAAAGCCTGTGTTAGAATATCTTTGGAGGTTTTTATGAAATTTTGCTCATTGGCAAGTGGCTCTAGTGGCAACTGCCAATATATTGAATATAAAGATACAAAAATTATTATAGATGCAGGACTTTCAGGCAAAAAAATTGAAGAAAATTTGCAAAAAATTGGTGTAGATGCAAGTGAACTTGATGCAATTTTTGTCACGCACGAACACATTGACCACATAAAATCTGTGGGAGTTTTATCTAGAAGACATAACCTAAAAGTTTTTTCAAATATGATGACACTAGATGCCATACTTCCCACAGTAAAAAAACTGGATCCAAAAAATACTTTTATTTTCGAAAACGGAAAAAATTTTACATTTAAAGACCTTGAAATCTTGCCAATTCACACTTTTCATGACTGTCAAGACGGCTGTGGTTTTGTAATAAAAGGTAATAAAAAAATCTCAATTTTAACAGATACAGGTTGGGTAAATAGCAGCGCAATGGAAAAAATGGAAAATTCAAATTTATTCTATCTTGAATCCAATCACGATGTTGATATGCTTTTAAATGGAACCTATCCCTTCGCCACAAAACAAAGGATACTTTCAACTAAGGGTCATCTCTCAAATGAAAATGCAGCAGAAGTTCTCTCTATGATTTTGAAAAAGAAAAAAGAAAAAATTATCTTGGGACATCTATCATCTGACAACAACTTGCCAGAAGTTGCACTAAATACAATTAATAACATGCTTTTATCATCTCATAAAGAAGAAAATATTGATTACACAATTGATGTCGCACCAAGATTTTTGCCATCAGAAGTTTTTGAAATTTAAAGGGGGAAATTTTTTGAATATACTAGTTACAAATGACGACGGAATAAATGCTGAAGGAATAGAAATTCTTGCAAAAACACTAATTTCTGAGGGACATAAGGTTACAATTGCAGCACCAAATGTAGAAAACTCTGGCAAATCTCACGCCATTACTTTTAAAAGTCCACTAATTGTGCAAGATGCAAAACTAGATGGACTTCATAATGTAAGAAGCCTTTGTGTTTATGGAACGCCAGCAGACTGCGTGAGGGCTGCAGTTCACCTATTAGAAGAAGACTTTGATTTTTGTTTCTCAGGAATTAATTCTGGATTTAATACTGCAACAAACGTTCTTTATTCTGGAACAGTTTCTGCCGCCATAGAGGCAAATTTATTTAATATACCATCAATTGCAATATCATCACAATGGGTAAAGGGTCATTCTAAATTTGAAACAGCTGCAAAAGTTGCAATAGATGTTTTTAACAAATTAGATGATTTAAAAAGACTTCAAGTTTTAAATATAAATGTTCCTTACCTTGACTACGAAGAATTAAAGGGAATTAAAGTTTGCAAAGTTGGTGCCGATGTCATGAGTATCTACGACATTTCTGAAGAAGGGGAAGGATACAACATGAAGTTAAAGGGATTCCCAAAAGAAAACAACGCCAAAGATTCCGACGTTTATTATTTGGGACAAAATTACGCAACAGTAAGCCCACTTCTATATGATGTAACAAATTTAACCCTTATAAATGAATTAAAAGAAATACTTAAGTAGTTATTTAGCGTGAGTTTTTTGGATTACAAATTTACTCTAACTTTTTAAGTGTTCTAATCTTTTAGACTTTTCTCAAAACTTTTATGTAAAATAAATGAATTTAAAAAGTCCTTTTGACTTTTTATTTTTTGTTAAAATAAACTAAGGAGGTAATATAACTTTGAAGAAACTATTAATTTCTTTTATTTTGATATCTATTGTTATATTTTCTGGATGTAGCAAAAAAGAAGAAGTACTTTACGATTTCAAGACGGATTATGTAGGTGACAACTCAAAAGTATCTCAAATAGTTTATAAACAAAAATATCCCAAAAATTTTGAACCGGGAGAAATTAAAATACTATCGGAAAAAGAGCCTTATGGGTTAAAAGTCTTCTGCAAAAATTATAATGACATAAAAAAAGAAGAACTTTTTAAAAATGCAGCCACAACACTTTCCTTAATAAAAAACTTAGCCAACTTATACTATGTAGATGAAGAGGAAAAAGAAATTTTTACATTTACTCGATCTGAAGTAGAAGAAAAACTCCAAAAAGAAAATATGAGTCTTGACAAAATATCAGAAAACGAAGAAAGCTTAAGAAATTTTATAAATAATTAAAGGGAAGAACTAAAATTCAGTCTTCCCCTTTTTTATAAATTATCTTTCCAATGCCTTTAATTTATTAAATTTTAAACTCCAATTAGAACTGTTGCTATTTCAAAATATACAAATAACACCAATGTGTCTACTATTGTCGTGATAAGTGGCCCTGCCATAATTGTTGGATCTACTTTTAATTTTTCTGCAATTAAAGGTAGTATTCCTCCAATCATTTTAGAAAGTATTATCGTCGTTAAAAGTGTCAAAGAAACTGTCATGGTAACTCCAATACTTACATCATCAAGTATAGACATTCTAACTATATTTACTATTACAAGAGCAAGTCCAACAAGTATTCCTATTCTAAATTCTTTAAACATTACGCTCAAAAATTCTTTGAATTCTATTTCTCCTGTATAAAGTCCTCTTATAATTGTTGTTGATGATTGTGTCCCTGCGTTTCCACCTGAATCCATTAGCATTGGAATGTATGCTGCAAGGGCAACACTTGTCGCTAAAAGTGATTCATATCTCTTTATAATAAAACTCGTAAAAGTTGCTGTGACAAGACAAATTATAAGCCACATAGTCCTATTCTTTGCTAGTTCAAAAACTGACTTATCCCAATAGTGTTCTGAAGAAGAATCGCTAATACCATGAATATTTCCAAGGTCTTCGTCATATTCATCATGCATTACATCGATTGCCCACTCAACTGGAACAATTCCCACAAGTCTTCCCTCTGAATCTGTTACGGGAATTTCTGACAAATCATATCTGTGCGCAAGTTTTGCAACTACTTCTTGGTCATCTGTTGCATAGACACTAAAATTCACTGAATTCATAAAGTCTTCTACTTTGTCACTTTTATTTTTATTACGAATGAGGTCTGCTAAGTTTACATAACCTATCAAAACAAGTGAACTATTTGTAACCCAAACTTGTTCAAGTCTATCTGCGTCTAAATCTGAGTGAATTATCTTTTCTAGTGCTTCCACTGGACTTGCACTGCTCTTCACAAAAATAAATCCAACTGACATAATAGAACCAACAGATTCCTTTGGATAGCCTAATAGTTCATTTATTATAGGTCTTCTTTCAGCTTCAATAAAATGATCCATTAATTTTCTTACCATATTGGCCGGAAGTTCTTGAAGTGTATCTACAAGTTCATCTTCTTCCAAGTCTTTCATAAGAGTCATAATCCTTTCTTCTGAAAGAGAACCCATTATCTCAATTTTTTTATCTCTTGGCAAAAGTGAAAAAGCATCTGCCAAAAGATCCTTGTTCAAAAGTTTTATCCAAATGGCAACTTCTTCTTTTGGAAGCTCTTCAAGATTTTCTGCAATATCAACAGGATCCATTCTATTAATTTCATTTTGAAGCTCTTTTAATTTTTCTACATCATATTTTTTCACATCATACCTCCTAATTGGCACAAAAACCGCTTATCTAAGCGGTAAAGAGGCATAATTAAATAGACTTATCTTATAAATAAATCTTCTAAAAATAATTCCTTATCACTTAGACTTCTTACACAAATAATTTTCCAGGGTCGACTGGTATCCATGTAAACACCTCCATATTTTTAATTCTAACATAAAATTTTTTGCAGAACAATTAAAGCTTTTTAACAAAAAACCTTATGATTTAATTTTTCTATCTCTATAATCCTTTGGACTAAGTTCATAAATCTCCTTGAAAGCTTTAGAAAAATAAGAGTAGTCATTAAAACCAACATCAAGTGAAATATCGTAAATTGTTTTGTCCGAACTTCTCAAAAGTTTTTCTGCATTTGCAACTCTAACTTCTATTAAATATTTTGAAAAATTTTTGTCAACATATTCCTTAAAAGTCCTTGAGAAATGGCTCTTGCTATATCCAGCAACTAAAGAAATTTTATCTAAACTTATATCATTCATATAATATTTTTCTATATAAGCTTTTGCATTATTCATAGCAAGTTCTTTACTATCTTCTCTATCCAATTCTCTATCTATAAGATCAATTGTCTTTTTTAGATAATTATTTATGTCTTCAATATTATTTGCATCTACAATTTTTTCTATGATTTTAACAATTAAAATAGAAAGATCTGACTTGGAATTTTCCCTTTTAAAGTAATTTGTAATTTCAACTAAAATTCTTATTGCATTTGACTTTACATACTCCTCTGTCATATTTCTACCTATCATTTCTTCTATTATTTCGTCTATAATTTCATAAGAAGCCTCTCTATCTTGAAATCCAATTCTTATCAATAACTCATAAATATTTTTGTCAATTTGAGATTTATAATTTTCCTCTACATTTAAATTAACTTTTGTGGGCCTTAATATTTTCCCTCTGCCCTTGTTAAAAATATTTTCCAAAACGCTAAAAGCTTCTTCGTAACACTTTGCTATTTCTCTGTCGCTTTCACAATAAGAACTTATACCAATACTTACAGAATTTATTATATTATTTTTTAGTTCATCAATTATCTTTTTTGCAACTTCCATACTCAATTTATATGCATCTTTTTCATCTTTTCCTTCACAATCTAAAAAAATTATTATTTTATCCGTTCCAGTTAGTGTGGTGGAGATAGTTTTATAATTTTTTAAAATCACTCTAGTGTAAGACAAAAGTTTTTTCTTAATGTAGTATCTGTATTGATTGTCCTTATTTCTGCAAATTTTCCAAAAATCATCGTACATCACAATTAAAATATAATTTGTCTTTAAATTTAATTTATAGCTTTCAAAAGTGTCTTTAAATAATTTTGCACGAGCAAGGTCACCATAAATTAAGTTGTAAATATATTCTTTAGTTATCATGTCGTATAAAAGTACTTTTTCTTCCATGTTTATCCTCTTCTTATCTATAAAATCTTATCACTTTATTGTAATTAAATTATAAAGCAAAAACTTCAAAATATAAAGCAATATATTCCATGTGAAACCTATCTTAAAAAGTTTATTATTTAATCAAGAAGGAGGGATTTATGTGAATGAGAAAACTTTACATACTGATGAGAAACTTTATAAAGATCCAAAGCTGCTATTTAAATTTATTATTCTAAGTGCAATTGGTATTTTTGTATTTTTCATACCTATAAAGGTAAATGGGTCTTCAACAATTCCACTTGAATATGTAATTTCATTATTTATAAATAATTTTCCAAAAGTTGCCACAACTTATGCTTTTATAATAATAATGATTGGAGCAATTAGACCTTTTGTAAAGAAAAATTGGAATGAAGATAAGGTTTCAACTATATTTTCTATTACTAAATTAATTGGTGCATTTTTTACAATTTATTTGTTTTCAGGTTTTGCACCAGAAGCTGTATCAAGATCCGATCATGGTCCTTTTTTGTTTAATTCACTCGCAATACAAGTTGGAATTCTCATACCTGTATCTGCCATATTTATTACATTTCTAATGGATTATGGTTTTATTGATTTTATTGGAAATTTTTTAAGACCTGTAATGAGAAAAATTTGGAAAACTCCAGGAAGAACTGCTGTAATTGCAGTGGCTGCTTTTATGGGATCAACTGCTGTTGGAGTTATGATGACTGATGATTTATATAAAGAAAGAAAATATACCCTAAGGGAGGCAATAGCAGTTGTCACTGGTTTTACCACAGTAGCAATTTCATTTTTAATTGTTATTGCAAACACAACTGATCTAATGGCATATTGGGGAGAATATGTTTTTGTATCTCTATTTGTAACTTTTTTTCTTAGTGCTATTACAGTTAGAATACCTCCTATATCAACAGCACCTAATGTTTATTACGAGAATAAGGAAGGCTATCCTGAAGAAAAACTTGAAGGAAATTTATTTAAAGCTTCTTTAAATGAAGCTCTAACTCTTTGCAAAAATTCTGGTCCTGTTTTACCTAGAACTGCAAAAAATGTATTAGATTCCTTTAATTTGGCATTTGAAGTTCTTCCAAATTTTATGTCAATTGGTTTAATTGCTCTTATAATTGCAAACTACACTAAGGTTTTCGATTACTTTGGATATATATTATATCCTCTTACACTTTTACTTAGAGTACCTGAACCATTGCTTGCAGCTAAAGCAGCAATGCTTGGCTTAGCAGAAATGTTTTTGCCAGTCATGGTAATAACTAAGGCACCTCTTGTTACAAGATTTATAATCTCTGTAATGAGCGTTGCACAAGTAATAATGTTTTCAACTACAATTCCTACAATTGTAGCTTCTGAAATAGATGTATCAATTAAGGACTTAGTACTTATATGGTTTGAAAGAACTATATTGTGTTTCTTAATCACCACACCAATAGCATTTTTAATAATTAAATAATAATTACTTAACAAAAGGAGAGATTTTATGTTTTACGAACCTAAGAAAAATAATCATGGACTAAAGAAAAATCCATTTAAATCATGTACAGTACCAAGAGTAATCGGTTGGATATCAACTAAAAATGAAGATGGAACAGATAATATTGCCCCATATTCACAATTTACAAATTTAACTTTTGATCCACCACTAGTTTTATTTTCTGCAAATCAAAATGTATTTGACGATAGAAAAAATACTGTAAAAAATATTGAAAGAACTGGTGAATTTGTTTACAACATGGTATCAGAAGATCTTGCAGAAGCAATGAATAAATCTTCAATTGCAGAACTTCCTGAAGGATTTAAAGACAAATTTGATTACTGCGGTCTTGAAAAAGCAGAATCAAAAATAGTAGATGTTGCAAGAGTAAAGGCATCACCAGTACAATATGAAATAAAATATGTACAAACTCTTAGACTTCCTGGTGTAGATAAACTAAATACAATTGACATAATTATAGGAGAAGTTGTTGGAATTCATGTTAAAGATGAATTTATAACAGATGAAGATAAAGTAGACGTATGTAAAATAAGACCAGTTGCAAGACTTGGATACTTTGACTTTACAGTAGTAAACAATTCATTTACAATGGATACTCCAAAAATCGACCCAGCTAAGCAAGCTTTAGTAGACAAGGGTCTTGAAGGAAAAGCTTAAAATTTTTAAATTTTAATAAATATTTACCCTAAAAAGGCTCATTACTTTTGGTAGTGAGCCTTTTCCCTTTGATTTTTAAAACTTTTATTTTACAAAAATTTTGTAATCAGAATATCCCTCATCGTCCATATCTTCATAAGGAATAAACTCAAGTGCTGCGCCATTTATGCAATATCTAAGTCCCCCCGTTTCTCTTGGCCCATCATTAAAAACATGGCCTAAATGTGAATCCGATGATTTTGATTTTACCTCTGTTCTTATCATTCCAAAAGAATTATCCTTCTCTTCTTCCAAATAATTTGAAATAATTGGTCTTGAGAAAGAAGGCCATCCACAACCTGAATCAAATTTGTCACTTGATGCAAAAAGAGGTTTCTTTGAAAGTTTATCTACATAAATACCTTTTCTATATTCATCGTTTAAATTACTTGTAAAAGGTCTTTCAGTATCAGCATTTTCCATTACATCATAACTTAAGTCATCTAAAAATTCTCTTTTATTTTTTTCTGCAAATTTTCTGTCGTCATCAATTATAGGTTCATCTGCCCAATTTAAATTAACATGACAATATCCCATAGGATTTTTGTCTAAATAATCTTGATGATAATCCTCTGCCTTTACAAAATTTTTAATTGAAGAAATTTCTACTGCAACTTTTCCAATTTTATCTTCTTCATATTTTATAAATTCTTTTATTATTCTTTCAGATTCTTCATCGCCATCTTCCCAGTAAATTCCTGTGCGATATTGTCTGCCAAAATCATTTCCCTGTCTATTAATTGATTTTGGATCTATTATCCTAAAATAATGAAGAAGTATTTCTGTTAGAGAAATTCTAGAAAAATCATAATAAATCTTTACAGTTTCTGCGTGATCAGTCCTTGAAACTATTTCATAATTTGTCTTGTCACCATCTCCATTGGCATAACCAACATTTGTCTTTAAAATTCCCTTTAATTTTTTAAAATAAGCTTCTGTTCCCCAAAAACATCCACCAGCTAAATATATGATTTTAATATTATTCATTTAATCACCTTATAAAACTATACCCCAAAGATTTATACAAAAACTATTTTATGATTTCAATCTTTTTTCCTCTTAACAAAGTTTTCGTAAAATCCTTTTTAACTATTAAAAATAATTTAGTAAAGGTCTTAAAAAAAACTTTCTAAAATTGTTACACTATATTTCTTAAATGATAAAAAATATCATTTAAGAAAGTTGCGATTATTTTGTCACTCCTAATTTGTCTAGGACAAATAATTATTTTTCTTTAAATTACTTTAATTTTCTTTTTTGACAAAATATCAATACTTAAAAAAAGGAGGATTTATGAACAAAAAATTTAAAACATCATTAGCTATTTTTGCTATGACTTCTGCTTTACTCATTGGTTGCAACAAAAATAATGGAAATGTAGAAGATAATGCGAATGCAAAAGAAAGTAATACTAAAGTCGAGCAAAATGTAAATACAAAAGCTAGTGAAGAAAAAACAGAAGAAGTTTCTCTTTCTGATTGGGAAGGCGAATGGAATAGCATTGCAAACTACAAAGACGATGAAGGTTTAAAAGGTGCATATGAAGAAGTCGCTGAAAGAGATCATATAACAGAAGAGGAAGCTAAATCTAATTTTGCAAATCACGTGGCTGTCGACTTTGGAGCAGTAAAAATTGACGATGAAAGCATAACTTTTTTATCTGAACCTAATGGAGCAGAAATTGAAAAAGCCAATTTCAAATATGTGACCAAACACCCTATGGAACATGGTGGAAAAACTTTTTATTGGTATGAATTTTCTTCTGATGGAAAATATCCTACAATTTTATTAATGCCTGTCCATGGCGAAGATCACATGCCACACTTTCATTTAAGAGTTGGAGGCACTGCCGAAGAAATGCTCGCAAAAGACGACTGGTATCCAACTTTCGTAAGCCCAACAGTCACTATCGATCAAGTTTACGAAGAAGTTGCAGAATAATATTTTTTTATATCTATTTGTTCTATCCTCGATTTTTATCGGGGATAAATTTTTTTAATTGAGAGGAGATAATATGTCAAAAATAAAAAAAATTTTTTTAATAATTTTAATGTTCTCTTCTTTAGTAGCTTGTGACAATGAAAAAAATATAGATGATAGACCTGTGGTTTACACTTCTTTTTATCCTGTTTACAGTCTAACTAAAAGTGTAGTTGGAGATACTGTGGATCTTAGAATGTTTATGCCAAAAAATCAAGACCCTCATTTGTGGGAGCCTACTCCCAAAAAAATCAAGGAACTGTCTAATGCTAATCTTTTGATAATAAATGGTGCCAACATGGAAAATTGGGCAGACAACATTTCTAAAACTCTACCTAATTTGGATATTCTAAATCTGGCAAGTGGTGTAAATTTAATATCTTATAAAGGTGCTGCAGCTATGGGAGATTTTCAATATATGGTAAAAGGTAGCTTTGATAGAGAAACTTATTCCTTTGATTTTGGACACACTCACGAGGACAATATGCGAATTGCCTTCTTATATTGTGACAAAGATTATTCTGAAAAAGAACTCGTTAAAATAGGTCGCAAACTAATGGAAGATATTGGAGAAGATATTCCTCAAAAAAATTTAATTAATGTAGAGGATAAAAAAGTTTATAAATTAGAGATGGGTCACGAACATGGAGAAATATATTATAAACTTCCTAAAAAAGGAAAGTGGATTATGTTTAGTGACAGAGTTTCTACAGATTTATTATCTTATAAAATGCTTAACTCGCATGGAGAAGACCTTAATTTAGAAATACTAAGAGATACTTCCACAACTAATGAGGACAAAATAACTTATGATCCCCATTCGTGGATGAGCATTAGAAATGCCAAGAGATATGTAAATGACATTGAATATAAAATGAGCAAGCTATATCCAGAAAATGCAAAAATATACAGAAAAAATGCTTCCAAAACTTTAAGAGAGCTAACAGAGTTAGACTATAAGTACAGAGATTTATTTAAAAATACAAAGAGAAAGGAATTTATAGTAAGCCACTTTGCCTTTGCATATTTGGCAAAGGATTTTGACCTAATTCAATACCCTCTGCAATCTCTTACAAGCATGGATTCTCCAAGTATTAAAAAACTCACAAAAGTAATTGACGATTCTAGGTCCAAAAATATCAACACAATTTTTTATGAATATGGAATGCCAAAAAACGGTTCTGATATTATAGCTGAAGAAATTGATGCTGATTTAAAGGGACTTATCTCCATGGAATACCTTAATAAAGATATTGAAAGAGATATTGGAGAAGATTTTATAGACATAATGGAATACAACTTAAAAACTATATACGATTCATTGAGGTGACTATGAAGGCAATAGAAATACAAAATGCAAATTTTTCCTACGATAGTGATCCTATTCTAAAAGACTTAAATTTAACTGTTAATAATAAAGAAAAAATCACTATAATTGGAGGAAATGGAGTTGGAAAAACAACCCTAATTAAAATAATTGTAGGTGAACTAAAACTTAACAGTGGAACTATTAAAATTTTTGAAGATGATTTAAATTCTAATTCATTAAAAAGAATCGGCTATGTCCCACAATCTCAAAAAGAAAATCTGTATACTTTTCCCATAACCGTAAAAGAACTTGTAACTTTACAACTCTACGACAGTTTCGGAAAATTTAAAATCCCAAGAAAAACTCACTATGATAAAACAATAAGCTTATTAAAAAAAATGAATTTGGAAAAATATCAAAATTATCCCATAAGAGAATTATCTGGAGGACTTAGGCAGAGAGTAATTATAGCAAGAGCTCTTATGAACAGTCCTGATATTTTAATTTTTGACGAACCTACATCAGGTGTCGATGAAAATTCAAAGACACAGTTTGCACAAACTATTGAAAACTTAAATAAAAATTTTAATGTTTCCATAGTTTTGATAACTCACGAATTAGATTGGGTCAAAAATAATCTAAAAATGGACTGCATTTATGAACTTAAAAAAGGAGGTCTTATAAATGTTTCAATATAATTTTATGATTAGAACTCTCGCCGTTTCTCTTATGATTTCAATAATAATACCTCTAATAGGAATAGTAATTGTTAATCGCGGGACTTCCATGATGGGAGATGCTCTTTCCCATGTATCTTTAGCAGGAGTAGCAATAGGCCTTATTTTATCAATAAATCCTCTAATCGGTGCTATAATAGCTTGTATAATTGGTGCTTTTTCAATAGAAAAAATTAGAAAAAGATTTCCACAATTTGGAGATATGGCAACTGCTATAATTACATCAATAGGACTAGGTCTTGCAGCGGTTCTTTCTGATTTTTCTCCTGGAGGCAACAGTTTTGATGCCTATTTATTTGGAAGTATTGCCTCAGTTTCAAAATCAGATGTAATAATAGTCCTTGTAACTTTTATTCTCGTAGTCTTAACTTCATTTATTTATTACTTTGGACTTCTAAGCATTGCAGTTGATAAACAACTTGCAAAGATGAGTGGGGTAAATGTAGAAAAAATTAATTCTATTTTCACATTTCTTTCTGCAATAACTATTGCACTTTCTGCAAAAATAATTGGAGCTTTAATGGTAACTTCTCTTATAGTTTTACCTGTGGCATCATCTCTTCTTATAAGTAAAAGCTACAAAAAAACTTTTATGAACACAATTATATTGGGAATAATCTACACTCTTTCTGGCGTGACAGTTTCTTATTATTTTGATGTAAAACCAGGAGGAGCAATTGTAATTATTGCATCAATTGGAATGCTTTTATGTCTTTTAATTTCAAAAATTAAATACAAAAACACATCTAAAAAATAATTTTTATAAAATTTTAAACTAGAAATACATCTGTAAAGTTTAAAACCTATGGATGTATTTCTTTATTAAAACATAAAATTAAACTCTGATATTCTTATTTTTGCAATCCTTTTCACTTGTTATCCATAAAAATTATAGTACTTAATTAAAACATTGACACATAAACACACTAGTGGTACTTTATATTTATAAGATTTCTTTATAGATTTGTATTTCTATATTAGGAAAACAATTTTATTTTAAAGAAATTTAATTACTTTTTAGGAGGTTATTATGAAAAAAAATAAGAAAAAAATTCTAGTTGCAGGCCTTGTTTCTGCTCTTGTTTTATCAATGGCACAAAGTACTTTCGCCTGCACAGGCATTATTGTAGGAAAGGATCTCACAGATGATGGATCTTTTATCTTTGGAAGAACTGAAGATTATCAAAGAAATAGAACTATGCGTCTTGTAACTCACCCTCGTGGAGAAATGAAAAAAGGAGACAAATTAGTTGATGTAAACAATGGATTTGAATACATACATAAAGAAGACTCAATGAAGTTCTTCTCAACTCCTGACTCAAGTGCAAAACCAAAGGACATGGAACAAGGTGTTTATGATGCGGCAGGCTACAATGAAGCTGGTGTTGGGATTTTCTGTACAGTTTCTGCAGATCCATCAGAAGAAATTGAAAAAGCTGATCCTTTTGTAAAAACTGGTGTAAATGAAGCAAGCATGACTACATTTTTACTTGCACATGCAAAATCTGCAAAGGGTGCAATAGAACTTTTGGCAGATACAATTGACAAACAAGGTGCTTCAATGGGTGACATTGTTGCTTTTGGAGATCAAGATGAAGTTTGGTATATGGAAATTTATTCTGGCCACCAATATGTTGCAATAAAATACCCTGCTGACAAATTCAGTATTTTCCCAAATGATTTTTGGCTTGGCGGAGTTGATTTAAATGACAAAGAAAATGTAATCGCATCAAAAGATATTGTAAAAGTTGCCAAAGATGCAAACACTTATGTTGAAACTGAAGATGGTCTAATGCACATGGCTGCATCTTACGGTCCAAAAGAAATTTCAGACACAAGTCGTTCAAGAATTTGGTCTGGTATTCACGATTTAGACCCTAATTCAAAGGTTCCTTACGATGCAAGGAGATTTGATTTATTAAACGACTTATCTGATGGCAGTGAAAAAATTGATATAAATCACGCACTAAATGTATTTAGAAATAGATTTGAAGGAACAGATTATATTCCATCCGACAATAAAGCTGAAAGAAAAGCACACCCTGACACTCACAAAAGACCAATTGGAAGTATTAACACAATGCAAGCACATATATTTCAAATAAAAGAAGACTATCCAAAGGATGCTCCTGGAATTATGTGGATGACTCTTGGAAGCCCATTAAATATTCCTTGGATTCCAATTTTCCCTGACATCAATGATTCAACAGACGCTTGCAAAAATAACTCTCCAGTATATGATGCAAATTCATACTACTGGGTTGGATCTTCTGTAAATGATTTAGTTTCAGGAAATAGAGAAGAACTTGGAGATTCTACTCGCAAAAAAATAACTGAATACGAAGAAAAAGTTATGAAAGAACTTCCAGAAGTTGAAAAAGAATGGAAAGAACTTTATTCAAAGGACAAAGAAAAGGCTGCAGAATTTTCTACAAAGAAAACAATGGAATGGGAAAAAGAAGTTTTTGAACTTGAAAAAGGACTTCAAAATGAACTTTCAGAAATTTCAAAAACAGATTTAATCGACCACTGGGCAAGAAAACCAATTCTTGAAGCAATGGGCAAAAAATTAATGCTCGGCACAAGCGATTTAAAATTCTCTCCAAATGAAAAAATAACTCGTGGTGAATTTATCACTATCTTGGGAAGACTTGAAAAAATTGACATAGCAAAATATTCTGAAATCAAAGATAAAAATATCGAAGCTGGAAAATTCTACACAGAATATATGAACTGGGCAGTAGAAAATAAATTACTTCCAAAAACTTCAAAAGCTCTTGCATCAGAAAATATAACTCGTGAAGAAATGGCTTATACTTTGGCATCTTATCTAAAATTAAAAGGAGATGATACTGCAACACTTAAAGCAGTAGTATTTGATGACCAAAAAGAAATTTCTGACTGGGCCTTTGCAGATATTGAATTCTTAGTTAATAAAGGCATTCTAAGTGGAACTTCAAATAACAAATTCTCACCAAAGGAAAATCTAACAAGAGCAGAAGTTGCACAAATAATTTCAAATCTTTCAAAATAATTTAAACTTTTTGCAACAAAATCCTAGAGCCTAAAAACTCTAGGATTTTATTTTTGTTTAATTTCTTATGATAGATTATAAAATTAATATCCAAATTTCACATTAGAATACCGAAATTATTCTTCATCTAAATCAACATATTTTGCTAAAATTTCCATAAACTCCTTTCCTGTAATTGTTTCTTCTTCTAACAAGTACTCTGAAAGTTCTTTCATGGCATCTCTATTATTTGCAATCATCTTTCTTGCATCTTCTTGAGCAGACTTTATTATTTTAACTGTCAAGTCGTCAATCTCTTTTCTCGTTTCTTCAGAACAATTTATATTTCCTTCATCACCCATATATCTTGATCCATTTTCTTGAAATTTAACCATTCCAAATTCATCAGCCATACCATATCGCGTTATCATAGATCTTGCAGTGTCTGTCGCCTTTTCTATATCATTTGCTGCACCTGTTGATACTTCGTTAAATATAACTTCTTCTGCTGCACGACCTCCACATAGAGTTCTTATGTGATTTAACAAGTCATCTCTTGTGTACAAATTTTTTTCATCCTTTGGAACTTGCATTGTGTATCCAAGTGCCCCAGATGTTCTTGGTATTATCGTAATTTTTTCCACTGGCTCTGAATGACTTTGTAGTGCTGATACAAGAGCGTGACCAATTTCGTGATAAGCCACTCTCTTCTTCTCTTCTGGAGATAAAATATCTTGCTTTCTTTGTGCTCCTGCAATTACAACTTCTATGGATTCTTGAATGTCTTCTTGTCTAACTTTGTCATGACCCATTCTAACTGCACGAAGAGCTGCTTCATTTAAAATATTTGCAAGTTGTGCACCTGATGCTCCAGCTGTTGATCTTGCAATAAGTGAATAGTCTATATCATCATCCATTTGATATTTTCTTGCATGAACTTTTAAAATTTCAATTCTATCTTTTAGCGTTGGAAGTTCAACTCTTATTTGTCTATCAAATCTTCCTGGTCTTAAAAGTGCAGGATCTAAAATTTCAGGTCTATTTGTCGCTGCAAGCATTACTATTCCAATATTTCCATCAAAACCATCCATCTCCGATAAAAGCTGATTTAATGTTTGTTCTCTTTCGTCATTTCCTGATATTCCTGCACTGTCTCTCTTCTTCCCAATTGTGTCAATTTCGTCAATAAATATAATACATGGTGCATTTTTCTTCGCTTCATCAAATAACTCTCTTACCTTTGCAGCACCTCGCCCAACAAACATCTCAACAAATTCAGAACCTGCTATTGAAAAGAAAGGCACATGACTTTCTCCAGCAACTGCCCTTGCAAGAAGTGTCTTACCAGTTCCTGGAGGACCTACTAACAATGCTCCCTTTGGACACTTTGCACCAATTTTTGTATATTTTTCAGGATTTTTTAAATAATCTACAATTTCAACAAGAGATTCTTCTGCCTCTTCTTGCCCTGCGACATCATCAAAATTTACAGTTTCTCCAGTTGGTTCATACTTTTCAATTTTTTTGCCACCAAAAATTCCTCCAGCAGCTCCTCCAATGTTTTCCATTCTCTTACTAAAAGTTCTTTGAAGCATAAAGAATAATAAAATTGGAAATCCCCATGTCATTATAAATGACATAAATAAACTTGGTTTTTCTGTAATTTCTGCACTATAATCAACATTCTCTTTATCTAAATCTCTTACTATGTCTGGATCTTCCATTTTTCCAGTTTTATAAACTTTTTCGTCATCTTTTAATTTATAAAGTATTTCAGATTCCTTAAAACTCACTTCTTTAATTTTATTTTCACTTAAATCTCTTCTGAAATCTGAATAAGATACATTTTCTATGCGATTTTGTGAAAGTATTGGAAGAATAAGCCAGTTAAGTGCAAAAACTGCTAAAATAGCAATTAAATAATATCTAAGTAAATTGTAATGTGGCTTCTTACCATTATTATTTTTATTTTCTTTCATTTTAACCTCCTAAATTTATTACGATAAAATTAAATCTTTCTTATATTATAAAAACCGGATACAAGATCCGGCTAAACTCAAAATTAAATTATCAAAGGTCATCTTCTATTACAGAAGATTTAGAATAAGCAGATGGCTTTGCCTCGAAGAAGTCTGTCTTTATTTGATTTGGATCAGAATATTCACTAACCCACTTCATAGATTCAGGCTCTTCTGTGTTTTTTGAAAACAAATTTCCAAAACCCAAATTTCTTGAACGCAAGTTGCCAAGATACATTATATAATCCTCGATCATTTTCTCATTTAGACCTCTAATTTCATCGCCTATGACATATTTACCCCAAGAAATTTCTTCCTCAACACCTTTTTTAAGCATTTCTTTATATTCTTTTACGTTTTCATCAGTAAAAATTTCTGGATTTTCCTTTTTCATTTCTAAAATAATACTTCTAAATAACCAAAGATGTGTGTTTTCATCTCTATTTATATATCTTATCTCAGAAACTGTGCCAGGCATTTTACCCATTCTACCAAGATTATAGAAAAAAGAAAAACCTGAATAAAAATAAATTCCCTCTAAAATATAATTTGCAATTAGTGCTTTCATGAAATTATCCAAACTTTCATCTTCATAAAAATCTTGGTACTGATCTCCAATAAATTTATTTCTCTTTAAAAGAAATTCATCATCTTTATATTGATACAAAATATCTTCTCTCTCTTCTGGTGAACAAATTGTATCCAAAATATAGGAATAGGATTGAGAGTGAATTGACTCTTGATAGCCTTGAATTGAAAGACAAAGATTTATTTCATTTGCAGTTATATAAGACTGTAACTTAGGTATTTGTGCAGTTTGAAGAGAATCAAGATAGATTAAAAAGGATAAAATTTTATCATATGCAGTTTTTTCATACTTATCTAAATTTCTATAATCTTTTATATCTTGATTTAAATTAATTTCTTCTGGTATCCAAAAATTATTCATAGCTTGTCGATACCAATCGCTAGTCCAGCTGTACTTTAAATTGTTAAAATCATTTAAATTTGTAGTATTTCCATTAATTACTCTTCTTTTTGAGGTTTCAATATCTCCATTTTCATTAAAAAGACCTCTCTTCGAAAGTTTCATAACTCCTCCTTAAATTATGATGCACAATAATCGCATTCTTCAACTTCTAATGACTTACTTCTGACATAGTAAACTGATTTTATTTTTTCCTTTGCCGCTTTTATATAAAGATTTAAAATTTTTCTCATTGTAAAATCCGTAGTTATATAAAAATTAATTGACTGAGATTGGTCAATATGCCTTTGCCTAATTGCAGCAGCCTCTATTAAAAAATTTTGGTCTAATTCATGAGCATTTTCATATAACCAAAAAGTCTGTGGAGTTAAATCTGGAGCAACTCTAGGAAGGATTGACCCTTTTTTCTCTTCCAAGAAATACCTACTCATAACAGGATCAACACCAGCTGTTGTAGCAGAAATAATAGAAGTAGAACCAGTTGGCGCAACAGCCATTATATAACCATTTCTAAGTCCATTATTTTTTACATCTTCTCTTAACTTTTGCCATTTTTCATCATTGTAATCTCTTAAATCAAAATAATCTCCACTTTGCCAATCAGAGCCTTCAAAGAAATTATAAAATCCTTTTTCCTTTGCAATTTCCATTGAAGCACTAATTGCATGGTAATTTATTCTTTCATAAACATCATCAGCCCACTTTAAATGTTCTTCTATATCTGAAAAAGCGATACCTGATCTCACAAGTGCATGATGATAACCACTTGTTCCAAGTCCAATTGACCTATATTTTCTATTTGTCACTTTGGCATAGGGAACTGGATAGTAATTTAAATCAATTACATTGTCAAGAGCCCTTACAGTTGTAGAAACAATATCCCTTAACTCTTTATCGTCTTCTAAATCAATATTTCCGAGGACAAGTGAAGCAAGATTACATACAACAAAATCTCCAGATTTAATTCTATTAACTATTACTTCATCGCCATCCACAGTTTCTATTTTAGTATCTAAAGTTTCAATTGCAGACATATTTTGCATAATTTCTGTGCATAAATTTGAAGAATAAATAATTCCCTTGTGCTTATTTGGATTCATTTCATTTACATTATCCCTATAAAAAGCAAAAGGCGTTCCTGTTTCTGTAAGTGATTTAATTATAAGCCTTACTAAATCCTTTACGCTCATTTCACGTCTTGAAATATTTTTATCTTCAATACATTCTCTATATTTTTCTTCCCATTCTTTTCCATAAAAATCTTCAAGAGCATAACCCTTTTTTTCCAAAACTTCGTGAGGATCAAACATATACCAAGTAGCATTTATATCTTTTTCAGCCAGTTCAAAAAACAAATTTGGATAACAAATTGCAGGGAAAATATCATGAGCCTTCATTCTGTCATCTCCATTATTTGTCCTAAGTTGCAAAAATTCTGGAATATCCTTGTGCCACACGTCGAGATAACAAGCAACTGAGCCTTGTCTAACACCAAGTTGGTCCACAGCAACAGCAGTGTCATTGGCAAGTTTAATCCATCTGATTACACCACCAGCAACACCCTTAAACCCTCTTATATCAGAACCTGTTGCACGAACTTTTCCAAAATAAAGTCCCATTCCTCCACCATGCTTAGAAACTTGTGCAAAATTATCAATTGAACGATAAATTCCCTTTAAGGTATCTGGCACTGTGTCAATAAAACAAGATGAAAGTTGGTTGTAGGGCTTTCTCGCATTTGACATAGTAGGTGTTGCAACAGTTACTTTTAGCGTTGAATAGATGTCGTAAAATTTTTTTGCCCAATAAATTTTATTTTTCTCTGGAATGGCAAGGTGCATTGCAATACCCATAAACATCTCTTGAATGCTTTCAACAAATCTACCATCATGACTTCTTATAACATATCTTTTTATTAAAAGATCAAGGCCAGAGTAATTTAAAAGTCTATTCCTAGAATTATCAATATATTCTTCAAGTTCTAAAATTTCTTCTCTAGAATAATTTTCTAAAATATATTTTCCGTAAAGATTTCTTTCAGTTAAAAATTTTATTTTTTCATAGAAATTATTAATTTCGAACTTTTCCAAATTTTTTGCAATTTTCTTTTCCAAATCATAATTTAAAAATAACGCAGCAATAAATTCCCATTTAGGGGAATCCTTGTCAGTTAATTCACTTGCCGCTTTTATAATTTCAGAGAGATAAGCATCCTCAGATTGATCTTTTTTGACAAAAGATTCAAACTTGTTGTATAAATTTTCAAGCTCATATTTTTTAGGATCGTAATTTTTTCTCACATATTTTAAAATTTTTAGCACATTTTCATCTTTAATATAATTTGCAAACTTGTCTAAAATTTGTCTTTCTTCAGAATGTCTATTTCTATAAAGAATATATGCCTTTACAACATCAATTTGCTTTTCATCAATTAACTTTAACTCAACTAAATCTTGAATCTCTTCAACAGTTGGTGGGTTTTTTGGATCATAATTTTTCAATAACTCCTCTTTTATATCAAGAGCATAATTATTTATTACAGAATCATCATAAGCCCTATCAACCGAATCGTAAGCTTTTTCAATTGCATTTTTTATCTTTAAATGATCGAAAGTGTCCTCCCTCTTATCTCTCTTTAATATCTTCATGAATCCTCCATATAGTATATTCTTATTAATTTTATTTCAAATACTACTATATAGTATCACAACAGAAATAACTTATAAACTTATAAATAGATTAAAAATAAAAAAATATCGGCATAAACTGTATAAGAAAAAACTGACATTAAAATTATCAAATAATAAAAAACCCCAAAATCAATAATTTTGAGGTTTTGTGACTTTATATAATTTTATTTTACTACTGAAAATAAAATTTTTGCTACTTTCTCTGCAGACTTTTCTGTTTTTTCTACAATTTTTTCGTCTTTAGTTTCCTTTTCTTCAGAATCTTCTCCTAAAGCTCCTTCCATTTCCTTTTTAACTTCATCTTGATATTTTTTTAAAAGTTCTGGATCTTTGTCAAGATCAGCCTTAGCTGCAAGAATTTTATCTAATTCTTCACCTTCATAAAGATCTTTTAAAGTTTCTTCTATTTCTTCATCTTTTTGACCAGATGATTTCATAGAAGCTATCATTTTATAATTTTCTTCTTTTTCTAATTCTTGAAGTTTTGTTTCTAATTCTTTTTCAGTAATATTAAAGATATCAACTATTGGCATTCCTTCGTTTGCATCGTATTTAACCTTATAACCAAAAGCTTCAGATACAAATCTTACTGGAATATAAGTTTTATCATTAATAATTGTAGCTGGTGAATCAAGCTTAACTTCTTTTCCATTTACAAGAGCCTTATTAGAATCAATCTTTAAAACAATCTTATCATTATCTTTTGAAACTGTTACTGTTCTATCTTTTCCATTCCATTCAACTTTAGCGCCAATTTTTTCATAGAAAGCACGAGCAGCTAACATTGTTCTTTCATTAATAATCTTTGGAAGAGCTTCTGGATCTTCAAAAGTTATATCTTCTCCATTTACTCTCACTGTAACAAGACTTGAATTCATTCCTGGCATTATTAGTTTCATATATTCGTCCATAGTTAATTTTTTAACTGATGTAGGGAAATTGATTTTAACATTCTCATCTTTTGTTGTCACAGTATTTCCTTTAACAGAAACTTTTACAAAATTTGAAACGCTAACTTTCATTCCAATTTCTTGTATATATTTATTTTCTTCAAAAGTTGTCTTTTCTGAAATATTTGAACCTTTTAGCATTTCTTTTATTTCAGAAGCAGAATTTACTAAATCTTCTCTTTTGTATTCTTTATTAAGCTCCTTAAAATCTTTCTTTTCTTCATCATTAATTGGGAGCCCAGCTTTATCTACAATTGCTAGCACATCTTTAGAAACAGTGTCCCAATTTTTCATAACATTATCAGATGCTTTAATAAATTCGTCAATTATTTGATCACTTGTAGCATTTAATGTATAAGTATTTCCATTTACTTCATAGTCGATACCTTGTTTAGCATCTCCTAATGCTACATCCATTAATTTTAATAAATCGGATTTAAATTCTTCAGAACTAAAATATTTAGCTGATTTAGGTGAAAGACCATTACCTTCACTAGATATTGAAATATAATCTTCTTTAATATCTTTTACGGCTTCTTTATTGACAGCAAAAATATTTTTGGACATAATAATTTCATTGTCTTTTACAAACACATCAATTTTCATATTGTTTGGGATATCTTCAATCTCTTTTTTATCTTCTGTATTCTTTAAATCTTTTTCAAAAACTTTTTTTACATCTTGAAGATTCATGTCCATAATTACATGAGCCCTGTCTTGTCCCAATTGTTCTCCTGTGAGTTTTATAGGTAACTTTACATTTACCATTTCATTTGATTTAGGATCTTTAATTTCAAAATCGTAATCAAGTTTTCCCGAAACTTTTGAACCCTCCCAATTGGAAACTTTTCCTGCGGCATCTAAATATGACACAGTATTTGCACTACAAGCTCCAAGCGTTATTGCAGCCATTAGTGCTAATAAAATAACTAAAATTTTCTTTTTCATAAAAACCTCCTCATAACATATTTATATACTACTATAAAGGATTTTTGATTACAAGTTAAAATAAAATTACAATTTAGTAAAATATTAATAGAAGTTCATTTTAAAATATATAGAATTATATTTAGATTTATTGCGTTTAAAACAAAAAAAAGGACTCAACGAGAGTCCCTCAATAAATTATTTTAAATTGTTATATATCTATAGCTTAAACATCTCCCGAATTAAGCATTCAAACTTTTAGCACTTAGCTACTATTAAATGAGATATCTTGCTACTCTTCCCTTTCGGGATAAAATAAAACTTGTCATTGGAATCACCTTTTCTTAGTAACCAATTTTGTTTTCTCAAGCTAGCTTGATTATATTATAAAGCTTCCATTTCACTTTGTCAAATGTTTTCCTCAAAACTCTTTACTTTAAAAATTAACTTTGCTTTTCTCAATTTTTTCATTTTTTAGAGCAACATTTATTACTTCTTTTGCTTTTTTTAGAGAGTTTTCTGAGCCAATATTAATTCTATAATTTTTTGAATTCTCTCTTCCTTTTATAACTAACTCTTTGTCTTTTGACTCAGAAATTGATTTCATACTGTCATAGGAAAAATGATAATTTCCTAAAATCATTCCATTTTCATATGATCCAACCACTGTTCCCAATTTATCATTTCCATCTCTAAAAGATGATTTTCTCGGTATTTCGTATATATCTGTTTCTTTTTCTTCTTTTTGTGGAAATTTTCCATTTTGGAGATTTATAAGAAATACCACAAATACTAGTATTACGAGAATTGGATTGGATAAAGCATCTACTATTTTTACATCTTTTACATACATTTGTTGCAAGAAATAAATATTTACTAAAATTAAAAATCCAAGGTAGACAAATATATTCAAATTGTAAGTTTTTTTATTTATATTTAAATTTTCAAGTTTTTTTATTTTTTTATAATTTGCTATAAAGTCCACTGCTGTCATTATAAATAAATAATTTACAACTGCCCACATAAATGAGTACAAAAACGCACTCTTCCCCATATAATTTTTCATTCCTGAAACACTAAGACTAAATGGTATTAGTATTGAAATTGCAAGAATTATATTTGATTTTTTCTTTGTCAAGTTTTTCTCCTTTTTATTACTTTACATCGTCATATTTATTTAAGTTATATTTTTCAATTACTGAAATCACTTTATTTTTATAATCTGGATCTGTGGCATAGCCACCTTCTATTATATACTGTATAGCCTCTTCATAATTTTTGGCAGTTTTTACCTTTTCATATCTCTTCGCTTCTGTTAAAAGTTTCGCATAGTGTAGGAAGGAGTCTTTCTTAGATGGATACTTTTTAAAGTTTTCCATGTATCTTCCACTTTCTCCCTCTACATATTCTTCTGTTTCAAAGACTATGCCTTCTCCTTTTTTTACTTCTTTTATACCAAAGTAATTATTATATTCTTTTGAAAGCTCCGACCTTCCCCAGTCGCTCTCTAATATTGACTGTGCAAGCATTACAGAAGGAAAAAGTTTATATTTCTTTGATATTTTTACTGCCATAGATGCTGTATCTTCTATATATTTTTGCCTATAATTTTCTTCATCATAAGCTTTTCTATTTGAAGAATTACTTATTAATAAATTCATTATTCCAACAATTACTACAAAAAATACCAAAATTACAAAAAAACCACAGCCAGTTTTTTTAATTTTCATCTTTGGATTCTTTATAAAGTTCACTTATTTTTTTATTTAATATCGGATGAAAATAGTTTGGCATAATTTCGTTTAAAGACTCCAAGACAAATTCACGCTCAGCAATATAAGGATGTGGAACTATCAATTCATCTGTGTAATATATTTCCCTATCTATAAATAAAATATCTAGATCAATTGTTCTTTTTCCCCATTTTTCATGTCTAACTCTACCTAAGTCTATTTCTATTTTCTGTAAAATATGAAGCAAATCTAGTGGATCTTCGTAAGAACTTACCACTACTACTGTATTCAAAAAATCTCCTTGATCAGTCTTTCCCCAAGCTTTTGTTTCTATAATGCTTGCTTTTTTTAATATTTTTAATCCAGATTCTTCCATCATTTTCAGTGCAGATTTTATATAATTTTCTCTGTCGCCAAGATTTGTACCTATACCAATATAATAATTTCTTCTTTTTTTAGTGCATCTTATGGACGCAGAATCAAGTGGCAAATTTATTGGTGCCCAAGGCTTTTTTATTTCTAAATCTACACTCTTAGCTATTTCATAATTGTCGAAAATAAACTTTGTTAATTTGTATCCAAGAGTTTCTACTAAGTCTTCAGTTTCATCCCTGAAAAAATTGTAAAGTTCATGAGATAATTTTCCATAATCAATAGATCTATTCAAATTTTTTTCAATGGCACAGTCCCTAAAACTCATCCCAATTTCTACACTTATTAAAAATTTTTGTCCAAGTTTTTTTTCCTCTTCAAAAAGTCCATGGTTTGCATAAACTTCAAGATCTTTTATTTTGATAAAATCCATAATTCTCCCATCAATAAATTATTTCGTGATTTTTCTTTTCATAGCTCCAATTGCAAGAATTATATGCAGGACATCTAAAACAAGGCCTTGAAAGTTTATCTGCCCTATAAAATATATTAAAAAATTCATCTTCTTGCTTTTCCTTTGTCCTATGATAACTTATGCAATTTAAAATTCTTTTTTTCTCATTTTCAGAAAAATCAGTAATTTTTAAAATTTCTCTTGCAATAATAAGAGAGCCCTCTGCATGATTTATCCCCTCTTTTATTTCAAGCACCCTTCCAAGATCGTGGAGGAGTGCCGTTGTATAAATCATATCTTTACTTATATTAACATTTCCTTCTAATTTTAATATATAGCAAATTCTTGCCACTGATATAAAATGTTCATAATTATGCCTGCAAAAGAATCTGTCTTTTTCTAAATCTTCCAATTCATTTAAATAGTCATTATAAATTTTACTTTTTATAATTTTATTTGTCTCTTTCACTAAAATTCAATCAACCTAAAAGCTTCTTGTTTTTGTTTTTCATCAGTTTCTAGAACACCTCTTGCAACTGATGTAACTGTTTTTGAGCCAGGTTTTTTTACTCCTCTCATATTCATACACATATGCTCTGCTTCTATTACAACTAAAACTCCCTTTGGTTCTAAATATTCCATCATTGCATCCGCAACTTCAATGCTAAGCCTTTCTTGAAGTTGTGGCTTTTTTGCATAAGTTTCTACAGTTCTTGCAAGTTTAGAAAGACCTGCAACTTTTTGATCAGGTATATATGCAATATGTGCTTTTCCATAGAAAGGTAAGAAGTGATGTTCACACATTGAATAAAACTCAATATCTTTTACTACAACTATATTGTCCTCAGTTATTTCAAAAGTTTTTGAAAGATGTTCCTCTGCAGTTTTTCCAATTCCTGCAAAAACTTCTTCATACATTCTAGCAACTCTTGCTGGAGTTTCAATTAGCCCTTCTCTATTTTTGTCTTCTCCAATTGCTTCAATTATCATTTCTACAGCTTCTTCAATTTTTTGTTTATCCATTATAATCTCCTTATAGATTTTATCCCATCAAATTTTATAAAATTTATTATAACACAATAGTACTTATATTTATAACAAATACCCATAAATTAAAATTTATAATAACTAATACAAATTTTGTAAGCTTTTGGTTAATTTACAATTTATTTATAATTTGATACAATATTTTTCGAGGTGTAAGATGAAGAAAATACTTCTGTACTTATATGCAATTATTTTTATTTTTTCTCTTCCTCTAAATGTATTTGCAGAGGAAAACATAAAAAAAGAAAATAATACAAATAAAATAATAGATTCTAATATAAATCTTCCAGAACAAAACTCTGAAATAGATCCAAACGCAGTAAGAAATAAAGATTTTTTAGTTCCAACAGATAAAGGAGTTCAAAAAGCAAATCAATACGAGGCAGATAAAATTAAAAATCTGGAGCAACTTCCCATGGAAAGCTTGACTAAATCATACCTCTTGGGAGATTTTAAGTCTGGAGAAATCATTGAGGGTTACAATTTAGATGAGGTTCGTGCCATGGCATCTACATCAAAACTTGTATCAATTTTTGTAGTGTTAGATAAAATTGAAGATGGATCAATTTCTCTAAATGACGAGGTTGAAATTGATCACGAGGTGGCAATGCTAAATGGATCTTCTTTTAAATTAAAAGCAGGCGATAAAGTTAGTGTAGAAAAACTCCTTAAAGCTTCTCTTGTGGTATCAGGCAATGATGCCATTACAGCTTTAGCAAAACACATCGCTGGTTCTACTGATAATTTTGTAAAAATGATGAACTATAAGTGCGGTGAACTTGGACTTAAAAATGCACATATGGTAAATCCAACTGGACTTACTGATTATGAAATTTTAGACTACAATAAGATGACAACTCGTGAAATGTTTAAACTTGCCTCAGAACTTTTAAAATTTCATCCAGAAATTTTAAAATACACTACAATAACGAAGTTAGAAGAACCTTCGAGAAATTTTATTGAATATAACACAAACCCTGTCCTTGGAATTGTTCCTGAAGTAGATGGATTAAAAACAGGTTATACTAACGCTGCTGGAAGATGTGTCATCTTGACTGGTCTTAAAAAGGGCGAAAAACATAAATCAAAAGATATGCGCCTTATTGGAATAACAACTGGCTCAAATTCTGATTTTGAACGATTTGTCGCATGTAAAAGACTTATAACAAGAGGTTTTGAAGAATATTGTTACAATGCAATAGGCGACACAGAAAAAGAAGTGAGAACTATAGAAATTCCAAATTCTCAAGACAAAAATATTCCTATATATCAAAAAGAAGTTGGCTATGTTTTGTCAAAATCAAATGAAAAATTAAAAGAAATAATAAATATTGATGAAAATTTGGAAGCTCCAATAGAAGCAGGAAGTCCTGTTGGAAAGATTAGTTTTTATAAAAATAATGAATTAATATATAAAACTGACTTAATCGTAAAAGAAAAAGTTTATGAGCAGGGAATGATAAATAAATTTAAGAGAGTCTTTGAAGAAATATTTGTAAATATTGAAAAAGCTGCTTAACTTTTATATTTAAACCATATTATAAAAAGAAGTGTCTAAAATAAATTGACACTTCTCAATAATTTTTATAAAATATATTTTATAAGTCCACGTAGCTCAGTTGGATAGAGCACACGCCTCCTAAGCGTGGGGTCGGAGGTTCGACTCCTCTCGTGGACGCCACTACTCACTTGCAATACAAGTGAGTTTTTTAATAAATTTTTGTATTTTAAAAAAACTTTCACAATAATTCAATCACATTTATAACTGGAACTTCATATGGATGAATTCTTTTTATAATCTTTAAAACCTCATCCAAATCATCTTTTTTTATCCTAAACTCAATTTTATTTTCTTCTACATCTTCAATACTTCCAACAGTTCCAATATATGGATTTGCTCCAGTTATCGGTCTAAAATGACCAATAACCTTTGTTTCTGAATAACAAAAATCATAATTTTCTTCTTCTAAAAATCCTCCTTCATTTATACCTTTCATTAATTTTTTTGCATCTTCTCTTGGTACAAAAACCTCTATTTTCACAAATTTCATTTTATCCCTCCAATATTTTTATACCCATTAGATAAAAATTGTTTATTTTTAAGTTTATCGGTTATATATAGATTGGGAGGGAAGATAATGTTAAAACTAATTGTAAAAATCTTGGTTAGTGGATTAGCTATTCTTATAACTTCTGCACTATCAATAGGTATTCAAACTGATGGTTATTCTACAGCCATAATGGCAGGTATCGTAATTGGCATCTTAGATTGGGCTATAAATAAATTTACAGGTGTTGACGCATCACCTTTTGGTAGAGGTGCAACTGGATTTATAGTAGCTGCAATTATTTTATTTATAACAGGAAAAATTGTCGACGGATTTACCGTTTCTGGATTAGGTGCTGTTATTGGTGCTTTAATTCTTGGTATTGTTGATTCATTTTTACCTGAAGATAAAAAAACTATGTAATTTAAATATTTTTATAAAAGTTTTAATAGCTCAATTATGCGAGCTATTTTTTTGTGGATAAATATAATTTCTATACCCTATAAAAGATATATTTTTATTATACTTTAAATTTTATCCACATTTTTAATTACTTATATACATTTGTGCATTTAATTTTGCTTTATTACGGTTACTTTTTATAATCTGTATCTTATTCACATCTTTATTATTATATTTTATATAACTTATTCACATTTTTATAAATATAAATTTTTGTCCACAAATAGAAAAGAAGATAGTTCAATTTTCAAACTATCTTCCGTATCTTTCTATAATATTGTCAATGACTTTTGAATCTTTGGAGTTAATATTATAATAAATGTTATTTACTCTTAGAGTAAATCCTGATTTTACAAAAGAAATTTTATTTCCACTTGTAAAATAAACATTTATATAATTACTAATTTCAGAATTAGTATCCTTATTTGCTTGTTTTCCCCTCAAACTATTGAGATCTTTTACTATTTTATTTATTGTTTTCTCATCTTTTATTGTTTTCATATTATCTGTTTTAAATCCAATAATTTCAATATAATCAACATCTTTTGGATTAATATCTACAATTTTATTTCTAGATGAAACTAAACTAATTCCAAAAAATAATATGACAACAAAAAATATAACTAAAACAATTTTAGATTTACTTGATTTTTTTGCTCTTCTGCTCATTATATACTTAAAACTCCATTCATAAATACATATGCTCTGCCACCAACTCTAATTTTATTTTCCTTCTCAGTTAAACTGGCAGAAACTTTTGAAATTCTACCAATATAATCACCTTGAATTGCAGAAATAAATTTACTTTCTGTAATTTTATTTGCATTTAAGTAGTGCATAGTCGCAGCAGTAGAGGTTCCACTTCCAAATTCTTCGTCCTCTCCAATAATTGGAGAAAAAGTTCTCTGTTTAATTTCTATTCCATCTTCTGTTGTAAAAACGTGAATAGAAATTATATCTTCCATATCAGAAAGTTCCAGTGCTTCTTTTTTGTCAAGCTTTATAGAAGAGAGAGTTTTTTCATCTTTTACTGGAACTAATATATCACAAGTCCCAGTAGAGATTTTCTCTACTTTTGAACTTTCTGATATAGAAAGTCCTATATTTTCCTCTTCTAAATCTAAAATTCTTAAAACTTTTTCTACATTTTTAAATTCTTCCTTCAATTTAATGTCTAAATTCATATAAACATTTTTTATTTTAGAGTTGCTATATTCCAACTCAACAGGTATTTTCCCAATTTTCGTGTGTTGAATTATCTTTTTTATTCCAGACTCTTGGCTTTTAATATATTCATTTTCTGCAAGAGCATAAAACGTTGCAACTGTAGCATGACCACATAAATTTATCTCTCCCTTTGGTGTAAAAAATCTAGTCAAAAACCTATCTCTATCAAGTTCTCTTACAACTACAAGTACAGATTGATTTATATCTTTTGCAATATTTATCATATCAGAATCAGTGAGTCTTCCATCATCTATTACTACTCCAGTGGAATTCCCCATAAATGATCTATCTGAAAAAGCTGAAACCAAATAAGTCGTATAAAATCTTTTCATTTTATCACTCTCTTTCTAAAATAAGTTCAACTATCCTAGAGAGATCTTCTTCTCCATAATACTCAATCTCAATTTTTCCAACTTTTCCCTTTTTGCTAAAATTGACCTTTGTACCAAGAGATCTTTCAACTTCATTTCTGACATCTTCCCAAAAAATATCTTCTTTTTCTTCTTTCTCAACAGATTTTTTTGTAGAAATTTTTTTATTCACTGGTACAGAATTTTTTACAATCTTTTGAGCTTCTTTATATTGTTTATCTCCATTTTTTATAGATAATAAATTTTTTCCATGAGATGTACTTAATTTGCCTTCCTCTAATAATTTTAACACTCGTGGATCTAAATTAAGAAGTCTAATAGTATTGCCCACATACTGTCTACTTTTCCCAATTTCATCTGCAAGTTCCTTTTGAGTTAAATTTTGAGAATCTAAAAGATGTTTATAACTCATAGCTTCTTCAACTGGATTTAAATCTTTTCTCTGAATATTTTCTATTATAGAAATTCTATCAGAAATTTCATCAGAAACATTTTTGACTATTGCAGGAACTTTTACAACTCCAACATTTGCGGCAGCCCTAAATCTTCTTTCTCCAGCAATTATTTCATATTTTTCTCCTTTTTTCTTCAATAAGAGTGGCTGAATTATTCCATACTTTTTAATTGATTTAGATAAATCATAAAGTTCATCTTCATCAAAGTTTTTACGAGGTTGATCTTCATTTGGAACAATATCACTAATATCAACTTCTAAAAGTTTAGTGTTATCTTCTTCAATAACTTCTCTAATTTTTTCACTTGAATTTAAAAAATTTCCAATTCCTCTCCCAAGACTATTTTTCTTCGCCATTTACTTCACCTATAACTTCCTTTGCAAGATCTATATATGCTTTTGCACCTTTAGACTTACTGTCATAATCGAAAATGTTCATCCCAAAGCTTGGAGCTTCAGCAAGTCTTACATTTCTCGGTATGTACGTTTTAAAGACTTTATCTTTGAAAAATTTTTCTACCTCTTCAACAACTTGATTAGAAAGATTTGTCCTTCCATCATACATACTCATCACTATTCCTAAAATATTTAAATTTGGATTGAAATTATCTTTTACAAGAGTTATAGTATCCATAAGTTGTGAAACCCCTTCAAGTGCATAATATTCGCATTGAACTGGAATAAGTATTTTGTCGCTTGCAACTAAAGACATCATAGATAAAATTCCCAATGAAGGTGGCGAATCTATTATTACATAATCGTAATTATCTTTTACTTTATCTAGCATTTTTCTTAACTTAAATTGCCAATCTTCGCATCTAGCAAGTTCAATTTCAACTCCAGCAAACTCTCCATTAGATGGGATTATATCAAGCTTACTAAATCCTGTTTTATAAATAGAATCTACTTTTTCATCTATTAAAAAATCATAAATCATATTTTTAAATTCATAAACTCCAAGTCCCGAAGTTGAATTTCCCTGTGGATCCATGTCAATTATAAGCGTTCTTTTCCCTCGAAGAGCTAATGCAGAACTTAAATTTATAACGGTGGTGCTCTTACCAACACCACCTTTTTGATTAAAAACTGTAATTACAACAGACATTTCTTACCTCATTTCTATATCATCAATAATACCATGTTTAAAAATTTTTTTAAAGATTTACAAAAAAATAACCCCAAAAATTTTTGGGGAATGCTCTACGTAGAGCATTTTTTTGTTTTTGTAATGCTCCACGTGGAGCATTAATTATAATGGAGATTTTCTTGGTTTTCCTCCACCTCTCGGATATTTTTTATCTGTCGACTTTATTTTCTTTATTACAATTATATAATGATCAATATCTGATGGCAGTGGTGTATGAATAACTTTTTCTACTTCTCCGCCCATCAATTTGATTGCTCTATCTGCTTTTTTTAGTTCCTCTTTATATTCTGGCCCTTTTTGAGATATAAAGTATCCTCCAACTTTTACAAATCCCATCGAATACTCCGTTAATGTAGATAAATTTGCAACAGCTCTAGAAACTGCAATGTCATAGTTTTCTCTACATTTTTCATCTCTTGCAATTTCTTCTGCCCTTGCATGAATAGCTTTTATATTTTTTAATCCTAGTTCTTCTATAACACCCTCCAAAAAATCTATTCTTTTCCTCAATGAATCAAGAAGAGTTATGTCTAAGTCCTCATTGTATAATTTTAAAGGTACTCCTGGAAATCCTGCTCCAGTTCCTATATCAATCACTTTCTTCTTTTCATCAAATAATCCCGTTTTAAACAAAGAGAGGGAATCCAAAAAATGTTTCACATTAAAATCGTCATCTTCAGTTATTCTAGTAAGATTAGTGTGTTTATTATAAACTAATATAAGGTCTTTATATTTTTCAAATTTATATATATTTTCAGCGTTAAGTTTATATTCCTCAAAATAATCAGCTAAATTCATTTTTTCTCCTCTTTTGTTCAAGATATATTAAAAGTACATTTATATCAGCAGGTGATACTCCTGTTATTCTTGATGCTTGCCCTATTGATTCTGGTCTTATGTCTGATAATTTTTCTCTTGCTTCAATTCTAAGTCCTTCAATGTTTTTATAATCTATATCTTTTGAAAGTTTTTTATTTTCAAGTTTTTTAAACTGATTTATTTGTATCTCTTGTTTTTTAATATATCCTTCGTATTTTATTTCTATTTCTACATTTCTTATAATATCATCTCTTACTAAAGGCCTATCTGGATCAAAAACTATAAGTTTTTTATAATCAAGTTCTGGCCTTTTTATAAGTTCGTATAAAGAAAAAGAATTTTGTGTTTCAGTAGACCCTAGTTTCTTTAAAATTTCATTGTTTTTTGATGTTGGATTTATTTGAATTTTTTTAATTCGTTTTATTTCTTTTTCTATTTCATTTTTTCTGTATAGGTAACCTTCGTACCTATTATCATCGACAAGTCCTATTTCTCTTCCTCTTTCTGTCAATCTAAGGTCTGCATTATCTTGTCTAAGAGTTAACCTATACTCTGCTCTCGAAGTCATCATTCTATAAGGTTCACGAGTTCCTTTTGTAACTAAATCATCAATTAAAACCCCAATATAAGCTTCAGATCTGTCAAGTATAAAAGGGTCTTCTCCTTTAACTTTTAGAGCTGCATTTATCCCAGCAACTATTCCCTGTGCTCCAGCTTCCTCATAACCGCTAGATCCATTTATTTGACCTGCAAAAAATAGTCCTTCATAATCCATATGCTCCAAACTTCTCTTAAGAAGAGTTGCATCAATTGCATCATATTCTATAGCATAAGCAGGTCTTAAAATCTTGCAATTTTCCATTCCGATTATTTCTTTATAAAATTGATGTTGCACTTCTACTGGTAGCGATGATGAAACTCCTTGAATATACATCTCATCAGTGGTAAGACCTTCTGGCTCAATAAAAACTTGATGTGAATCCCTATCAGAAAATCTCATAACTTTATCTTCAATTGAAGGACAATATCTTGGTCCTTTTCCTTCAATATCACCAAGTGCAA
Source organism: Peptoniphilus lacydonensis (assembly GCF_900106515.1). Classification (GTDB taxonomy): domain Bacteria; phylum Bacillota; class Clostridia; order Tissierellales; family Peptoniphilaceae; genus Peptoniphilus_A; species Peptoniphilus_A lacydonensis. The sequence goes on along the minus strand of NZ_FNWF01000003.1, from coordinate 900,864 downwards.
GAGCAGATCTATCTATATTATTTCTTATTATTTCGTGACACTTTTCTGTCGTATAAGTTAAGTAGCAAAGTTCTTGATTCTTATCAAATTTTTTGTCAATATTTACAAAAGAAAATGGAACAATTTCTTCATCTCCTACTTGTTCCTTCATTACAGAATAATCTATTGATTTTCTAAGTACTCTTGCTGGCGTACCCGTCTTTAATCTTTGAAGTTCCATTCCAAAATCTTTTTCTAAACTTTCAGAAAGATAATTTGAAGGCCCAAAACCACTTGGACCAGATGAATAATTTACTTCTCCCATAAAAACTCTTGCTCTTAAATAAGTTCCACTACAAATGATTACACATTTTCCGTTATACTTTGCACCATTTCTTGTCAAAACCCCAGTAATCTTATTTTCTTCTCTTAAAATTTTTATTGCTTCATCCTGCACGAGATACAAATTATTTTCATTTTCGAGAACTCTTTTCATTTCTTCATGATATTTTCTCTTGTCAGCTTGCACTCTTAAAGAATGGACAGCTGGACCCTTTGAAGTATTTAACATTCTCGACTGGATAAAAGTTTTGTCAATATTTTTTGCCATTTCGCCACCTAATGCGTCAATTTCACGAACTAGATGACCCTTACCAGTTCCTCCTATATTTGGATTACAACTCATTTGTGCAATAGAATCTAAATTTATACACAATAATAAAGTTTTAACACCAAGTCTTGCAGATGCAAGGGCAGCTTCACTTCCAGCATGACCTGCTCCAATAACTATTGTGTCAAATTCTCCAGCTTCAAAATAATTTATTTCTGACATTTTTACCTACTTTCCTATACAAAAATCAGAAAATACTCTGTCTAAAATATCTTCTGTCGTAATTGCCCCTGTTATTTCTGAAATATGTGCAATGACATTTTCTAAGTCAACTTCAATTAAATCTAAAAACACTTTTTTATTTAAACTCTCATTTACCTCTAAAAGGTCTTTTTTTGCTTCCCTTAATGCATTTATATGTCTTAAATTTGAAAGTACCATATCAGATGAAATTTGAAGCTCTCCGTCGAAAAACAAATCTAAAATTAATTCTTCTACTTTTTTTACAGATTTATTTTCCATTACAGAAAGTCTTAGATAATCATCTTTAAAATATTTTTCTATCTCCGCGTCTGTAATTTTTTGTTCTAAATCGTCTTTATTTAAAATAATAATATGTTTCTTATCTTTTATTAAATTTAAAATTTCTTTATCATCAGAATCGAATTCACGAGATATATCAAAAATTGCAATTACAAGATCTGCCTCTGATAACTTCTCTCTTGCAATATTTACACCTATTTTCTCAACTTCATCCTCAGTTTCTCTTATTCCTGCAGTATCTGCAATCTTTAATAAAACTCCATCTAAATTTATATAGTCTTCTATTACATCTCTTGTAGTTCCCGCAATATCTGTTACTATTGCTCTATCATACTTTAGAAGTCCATTTAAAAGAGAACTTTTACCAACATTTGGTTTTCCTAAAATAACTGTATTAATTCCATCTCTTAAAAGTCTAGAATTTTTAGAATTTTCAAGTAGTTCATCCATCTTGCCTATGATTTTTTCACTTCTTACAATTAAATCATTATATGCTGCATTTTCAATATCCTCATCTGGAAAATCAATGTTAGCAACAATAAGAGCCTGCATAGAAATAAGCTCATCTTTTAACTCGTTTAAAACATCACTTAAAGCTCCACCAAGTTGATTTAATCCCATGTCAAAAGAAATATCTGTCTTTGCCTTTATCATATCTATTACAGCTTCAGCTTGAGTAAGATCAATTCTTCCATTTAAAAATCCTCTTTTAGTAAATTCTCCTCTTTCAGCAAGTCTTGCACCTTTTGATAAAACTAAATTTAAAATTCTTTTAACTGAAACAATTCCGCCATGACAGTGAATTTCTACAATATCTTCAGATGTATAAGAATGAGGTCCCTTCATTTTAACTACTAAAACCTCATCAATTTGCTTTTTTTCATCACATATATGTCCGTACAAAAATTTTCTATTTTCCGCATCCCTTATTTTAATTCCATTTGCAGAAACAAAAATATCATCTATTATATCAATTGATTTATCGCCACTAATTCTCACAATTGCAATTCCAGCTTCTCCAATTGCAGTAGAAATTGCTGCGATAGTATCATTTAAATTTCCCATTAAATCAGTCCTTTTAAAATATATTACTACAACTATATAAAATAAAAAAGAAGGCTTTTAAAATAAGCCTCCTTAAATATTTTTCAATATTTTCTTTCTTTTTGAATTACTACTTTTCTAAAAGGATCTTTTCCTTCTGAATGTGTTAAAACCCCTTCAAAATCTTGCAAAGCTGTATGAATAATTTTTCTTTCATAAGAATTCATAGGCTCAAGCCTTACACTTCTTCCAGTTTTAATAACTTTCTTTGCCATTTTCTCAGCAAGATTTGTAAGAGTTTCTTTTCTCTTTTCTCTATATCCACTAGAGTCCAAACTTACTCTAATATATCTTGAAGACTTTTTATTTACTATTAAATTTAAAATATATTGGATTGAATCAAGAGTTACGCCCCTTTTTCCAATTAAAATTCCAAGTCTATTTTCGTCTCCATTTACATTTATGTGTAAAGTATTTTCTTCTAATTCCATTTCTATAATATTTTCAAGTTCCAAAGTTTCAAGTATTTTAGTCATAAATTCTCTTGCAGTACTTAAAATTTCTTCATTTTCTTCTTCAATACTTGTCTTTTTTTCTTCTTCACTTATAATATCCTCAGTTTTTTCATAAGAAATTTCATTAGAATTATCATTATTTTCAAATTTAAGTTCATTATAAGTATCTAGAACTTCATCTTGGCTCTTCTCTTTTTCTAAATCCTCATTAAATATATCGTTTAAAATATTTTTATTTTCATCTTCTTTAGGCCAAACCTTTACTGTAGCATCTTTAGAACCAATAAGTCCTAAAAATCCTTTTTGACCTTCATCCAAAATTTGAATGTTTGCATCTTCTTTATTTATATTTAATTCGGTTAGAGCCTCTCTTACTGCTTCATCTATGGATTTTCCCGTCTTAATTACATAATTCATTTTTTACCCTTACCCTTAACTTCTTCAACATCATCAACTTCATCTTCCACAAGCTTATTAGTGATAAGCTGTTGGACTATTGAAAAAATATTAGAAACAGTCCAATAAATAACAAGACCAGCTGCATATTTTCTAGCCATTGAAAAAATTAAAATTGGCATTGCAACCATCATAGTCATCATCATTGACTTTGCTTGATCATTCTCCGCACTTTGCGTTGCAGGATTTTTAGTAGTAATAAAACTTACTAAAAAAGTTGTTAGCGCAGAAACAATAGGCATTATAAGTGTAGGATCTATATGATCAATATTTTCAATATAAAAGAAATTTTTATTCATGGATTCATAAAATCCAGGATCTTTAAAAGCAAAGGTTTGTGGATTTAAAAATACTCTATAAAAAGCAATTAAAACAACCATTGTAATAATCATAGGAAGACATCCTCCAGCAAGATTGTAATCTGCATCTTTATAAAGTTTTTGTTGTTTAGCAGCCAAAGTTTGAGGATCATTTTTGTACTTTTGTTGTATTTTTTTTAGTTCTGGTTGTAACTTTGCCATTTTCTTTTGATTTTTCATCTGAGAAATATTTAGTGGCAAAATAAGAAATTTAATAATTATAGTAGCTATAATTATAGAAAGTGCAAAAAATGAAACTTGAGCTGGTTCATGTGGCATAATTGATGCAAGTCCATCGTAAATAAACTTTACAAATACACCAAGTATAGAACTAATTGCACGCATTAATAATTTCCTCCAATATTAAATGAGAGGATCGTAACCGCCTTCGTGAAATGGATGGCATTTTAAAAGTCTTCTAACAGTAAGATAAGTTCCTTTAAAAAAACCATACTTTTCATAGGCCTCATAGCTGTACTGTGAACAAGTTGGGGTAAACCTACAGTGTCTTCCTGGTAAAATATATTTTGAAATAAATTTTTGATAAAATCTTATTAAAAGCATACAAAATTTTCTCATTTAATAACCTTCTTTTGTCTTTTTAGAACAGAAAAAAAAGAATTCCTAAAGTCTTTAAAATCAGCATCACAAGCATCTTTTTTGACAACAAAAACATAATCATAACCTGACTTTATTTTATGAGAATTCTCTCTTAGTAGGTGTTTTAATCTTCTTCTTGCAAAATTTCTCTCTACTGCGTTTCCAATTTTTTTCGTTGTAGTTATTCCGAATCTAGGATAATCTCTATTATTCTTTGCAGTGAAAAGAGTAATATATTTTGAACCAGAAATTTTTTTATTAGCGTAAACCCTTTGAAATTCACTATTCTTTTTTAAATAACAATCCTTCATTATAAAACCTAAGCTGAAAGTCTTTTTCTTCCCTTTCTTCTTCTTGCTTTGATAACAGCTCTACCTGATCTAGTTCTCATTCTTGAACGAAAACCATGTTCTCTTTTTCTTTGTTTATTTTTTGGTTGATAAGTTCTTTTCAAAATTCTCACCTCTTTCTATCTTTATAATTTTATTTATAAATAGCTTAGTTGTCAAGTAATATAGGCAATTAAATAAAATTTATAACTAGACTTTGTGATTAAGAAATATTTAAAAATTTTTAATTTGTTTATAAAAATATAAAATCTCATAAAAAGCATATTGTTGATAAGTACAATGTTATTTGTTAAAATATATGTGGATAAATGCTGTGTGTATGTTTATAAAAATAAAATTGTTTATAAATAAAATTATTAACATTCTGTTGATAAAGTGTTGATAATTTCATTTTTATTTTTATAAATACGTAAATAATCATTTTTTTACAAGAAATTATAAACAAATTTACTAAAGTTATCCTGTTTATAAATATTTATCCACAAATTTATTCACAATTGCAGATTTATTTATTTACTAAAATTTATGCACACTATATAAATTGTTAATAAGGAGGAACTATGGACAAAGAACTTTCCACTATGTGGGAATCTTTCTTAAAAGAACTTGAAAAAAGATCTATGTCTCAAGTTACATATTCCACTTGGTTTTCCAGAATGCTTCCTAAATCAATAGATTATGACAATAAAAAAATTGTCATTACAGTTCCATCCCCCTTTATAAGAGATTATCTTGCAAACAACAAAAGGCATTTCGATCTTGTGGGAGATGCTTTAAAAGAAATAACTGGTATTGATTTTAATATAAGTATTATTTCAGAAGATGAAGCTGAAAATTCTCACCCAGCAGGTTTAATAAATAACAACTTTTTAAATGTTTCAAGGTTAAACCCAAAATATACTTTTGAAACTTTTGTAGTAGGTAAGAGTAATGAATTTGCCCATGCAGCAGCTTTAGCTGTTTCTGAAAACTACGAAAATCCCCAAAATGCTTTTTCAAATCCCCTATTTATATATGGTGGAGTTGGACTTGGAAAAACACATTTGATGCATGCTATTGGACATTTTGTACTAGAACAAGATCCCACTAAAAAAATCTTGTATGTTACAAGTGAGCAATTTACAAATGAGCTCATTAATTCAATTCAAACAAATAAAAATGAAGAATTTAGAAATAAATATAGAAAAGTAGATTTATTATTAATAGATGATATTCAGTTTATAGCCGATAAAGATAGAACTCAAGAAGAATTCTTTCACACCTTTAATGAACTACATGAACAAAATAAACAAATTGTTTTAACTTCTGATAAACCTCCTAAAGAAATAAAAAGTCTTGAAGAAAGACTTATCTCAAGATTTGCATGGGGACTTGTAGTTGACATTGGACCACCTGATCTTGAAACTAGAATTGCTATTTTGAGAAAAAAAGCTGATTCTGAAGGTTTTGAAGTAAGTGTAGAGGTAATGAATTTTATCGCTGAAAATGTGAGAAGTAACATCAGAGAACTTGAAGGAGCTCTTTCCAGAGTAATGGCATACTCTAAACTTACAGATTCTGAAATTACTGTAGATTCTGCAGCTATTGTCCTTAGAGATATTTATGAAACAAAAGCAAAAAAACAAATAACTGCAGAGTATATTAAGTCTGAAGTTGCAAAAAAATATGGATTAAATGTTGAAGATTTAAATTCAAGAAAAAGAACTAAAGCTATTGCCTATCCAAGACAAATTGCAATGTATATTACTAGAGAATTAACAGATTTATCTCTTCCAAAAATAGGTGAAGTATTTGGTGGACGAGATCACTCTACTGTTATACATGCTTATGATAAAATTACTAAAGATTTAGAAGATGATCCAATATTTAAAATAGAAGTTACTAATTTAATAAAGGAAATAAAATCATAGATGTTAATAATTTTTAATAAATTTAAAACTTATCCACATATTATCAATATAAAATTCTATTTTAATTCATGTATTAAAGGGACTTATTCACAAATCCACAAGTCCTACTACTATTACTAATTAATATTCTATTTTCTAGGAGGAAAAAATGCTAATAAAGGTTAATAGAAAAGAACTTACAAAACATATTTCAATAGTTCAAAAAGCAATTTCTCAAAGAACCACTATGCAAATACTTGAAGGTATAAAAATGTCAGCTAAAGATAATACTTTAATACTTACAGCTACTGATACAGAAATAAGTATTAAAACAAAATTAAATGCAATAGTTGAAAGAGAAGGGGAAATTGTAATAAATTCAAGACTTTTTGGTGATATTGTAAGAAAACTTGAAAATGACATTATAAATATAAATGTAGAAAATTATATTATGAATTTAAAATGTGGAGATTCTATCTTTAATTTATCTACACAAAAAGCTGATGAATATCCTGATCTTCCAAATGTAGAAGAAGAAACTAAGATAAATATTTCATCAAAGGATTTAAAAAACATTGTAAAAAAGACAACTTTTGCTGTTTCAAATGATGAATCAAGAATTGTATTCACTGGAGTTTTTATGGATATAAGAAAAAATTATATCAATTTTGTAGCTCTGGATGGCTTTAGAATGGCAATTCAAAAATTAGAAAAAGAAACAGGAATAGAAAATTCTGTAATAATTCCTTCAAGATCACTAAACGAACTTGTAAAAATTATTGATGATGAAAACGAAATAACTTTAAATATTTCAAGAAACAATATTGTATTTAAATTTGACGATACTGTTTTTTACAGTACATTATTAAGCGGAGAATTTTTCAGTTATAAAGCACTATTAAGAGATGAACACAAGATTTCTACTAATGTTTCAAAGAAAGAATTTCAACTTGCAGTAGAAAGAGCATCTCTACTTGCAAGAGAAGATAGAGCAAATTTAATAAAATTAAATATTCGAGATAAATACATTGATATAAAAAGTAATTCCGAAATAGGAGATGTTTTTGAAAAAGTAAAGACATCTGAAAATGAAGAAGAGCTAGATATTGCTTTTAACTCAAGATATATTTTAGATGGAGTAAAAATTTTAGAATCAGAAGAAATTACATTAAATTTTACAGATTCTGTAAATCCTCTTATAATAACTGAATCTGATGATGACTCCTATATATACCTTGTTTTACCAGTTAGACTTGCGGGGTAAATATGAAAACTATTAAAATAGACACAGAGTATATAAAATTAGATTCTTTTTTAAAACTTACAGGTCTTTGTGAAACAGGTGGAATAGCAAAAACTGTAATTTCAGAAGGCCTTGTATATGTAAATGGAGAAGTCGAAAAAAGAAGAGGTAAAAAATTATATAATAAAGATAGAATTTCCTTTAATGGAAATGATTTTATAATTGGTGAGAAATGAAACTAAAATATCTAAGACTTTTTAATTTTAGAAATTATAAGAGTTTAGATTTTATTCCAGGTGAAAATATAAATGTTCTTTATGGATTAAATGCTTCTGGAAAGACTAATTTACTGGAATCAATTTATATGTCCATAAGGGCAAATTCTTTTAGAAACCAAAAAGATAGAGATCTTATTAATATTGGTGAGAATTCTTCTAGTATTATAACTAGGTACAATATAGAAAATTTTAAAGATGATTATAGGGTTGAAATTTCAAATTTTGAAAATAAAAAATTATTTATAAATGATGAAAAAGTAAATACTAAAGAATATAGAAAATCTAGATTTGTAGTTCTATTTAGCCCAGAAGATCTCAATATGATAAAATATTCACCAAAGGATAGAAGAAAGTTTTTAGACGATTTACTCTCAAATATAGATCTAAATTATGATTTTTATATGTATAGATATAGAAAACTTTTATTCGAAAGAAATAAACTTTTAAAATCTTGTACGGATAAAAATCTTTTAGATGTATATGATAGAGAAATTGTAAAAAATGGAACTAAAATAATAATAATGCGTCTTAAAACAATAAAAAAATTAAATGAAATTGCAAAGAAACATTATAAAAACATCTCTGGAGATGATTTAAACATTACTTATTTGTCAACTGTTCCAATTTTAACAGAAGAAAGGGAACTTACAGAAAATTATCTAAAACTTTTAAAATCTTCTCTTTCAAAGGACATAGAAAAAAAATACACTACTATTGGACCTCATAGAGATGACTTAGATTTTAAAATAAATAAGTATTCATCTAAATCTTATGGTTCTCAAGGAGAACAGAGAAGTATTGTTCTTAGTTTAAAATTGTCTGAAGCAGATTTAATAAAAGAATTATATAAAACAAATCCAATACTTCTTTTAGATGATGTTTTTTCTGAAATAGATTCAAATAGAAGTAGATATTTACTTTACTCACTAAAAAATTTACAGACATTTATTACTACAACTGAAACTAGTAATTTTCTAAAGTCAATTGATGCTAATTTTTATAGGATAAATGCAGGTAAAATTTTGTATTAGAATAGGAGAAAAAATGGCCAAGGATAAAAGACATTATGACGCATCTGATATACAAGTCCTAGAAGGACTAGATCCTGTTAGAAAAAGACCAGGTATGTATATAGGTTCAACAGGAGCAAGAGGTCTTCATCATTTAGTTTATGAAGTTGTAGACAACTCAATTGATGAGGCTCTTGCAGGAATATGTGATCATATTATTGTAAAAATAAATAAAGATGGAAGCGTTGAAATTTCAGATAATGGATCGGGAATTCCAGTTGCAACACATCCGCAGACAGGAAAATCAACAGTAGAAACTGTACTTACAATCCTTCACGCTGGAGGTAAATTTGACAATTCAGCTTATAAAGTTTCAGGTGGACTTCATGGTGTAGGTGTATCTGTAGTAAATGCACTTTCCAACAAATTAGTTGCAACTATAAAAAGAGATGGAAAAATTTATAGACAAGAATTTGCAAGAGGAAAAAGAAAAAGTGAACTAAATGTAATTGGGAAAACTAAAAAGGAAGATACAGGTACTACAATTTATTTTGAACCTGATGATACTATATTTGAAACTGTAGAATTTTCCTTTGACGTACTTTCAAAAAGATTTAGAGAAATGGCTTTTTTAAATAAAGGAATAAAAATTGAATTTATAGATGAAAGAAAAAATATAAAAGAAATTTATCACTATGAAGGTGGAATAAAATCTTTTGTTGAATTTATAAATGAAAAAAAGAAACCAATTCACGATGAAATTATTTATATAGATGAAATAAGAGAAGAAACAGCTGTGGAAATAGCAATCCAATATACAGATTCTTATTCAGAAGTCGTGCTTGCTTTTGCAAATAATATAAATACAGAAGAAGGTGGAAGTCATCTATCAGGATTTAGATCAGCTCTTACTAGGACTTTAAACGATTATGGGAGAAAAAATAATATTATAAAAGAAAAAGAAGAAAATTTATCTGGAGAAGATGTAAGAGAAGGTATTTCTGCTGTTATAAGTGTAAAGCTCCCAGATCCACAATTTGAAGGACAAACTAAGGCAAAACTTGGGAATTCTGAAACTAGAGGTATTATTGATTCAGTTCTATCAGAAGAGCTTTCAGCTTTTTTAGAAGAAAATCCTAAAGTTGGAAAACAAATTTTAGATAAAGCACTTTCCGCAAGGCGTGCAAGAGAAGCAGCAAGACGTGCGAGAGATTTAACTAGAAAGAAAAATAATATTGAGTCAATGACTCTTCCTGGAAAACTTTCAGATTGTCAAAATGATGACCCTTCTAGAAATGAAATATTTTTAGTCGAAGGTAATTCTGCCGGAGGTTCTGCAAAAGATGGAAGGGATTCAGCATATCAAGCAATCCTGCCTCTAAGGGGAAAAATTATGAATGTTGAAAAGGCAAGGCTAGATAAAATGCTAAATTCTTCTGAAATAAGAGCTATGATAACAGCTTTTGGAACTGGAATAGGAGAAGAATTTGATATAAAAAAACTTAGATATGACAAAATTATTATTATGACCGATGCCGATGTCGATGGTGCTCACATTATGACTCTTCTATTGACATTTTTCTTTAGATATATGAAACCTTTGATAGAAGAAGGTCATGTATATGTGGCACAAGCTCCACTTTTTGGAATTGAAAAAGGTACAAAAATTCTTAGATATTGTCACAATGAAAAAGAACTTAGACTCGCAGTTAAAGAGTATAAAGACACAAAGATAAATATTAAAAGATACAAAGGTCTTGGTGAAATGGATCCTGAACAACTTTGGGAAACAACAATGAATCCAGATAATAGACTTCTACTTAAAGTAAATATAGATGATATAACAGAAGCTGATGATACTTTTACAGTATTGATGGGAACAGAAGTTGAACCAAGAAGAGAATTTATAACAGAAAATGCAGTTTATGCAGATTATATAGATGCATAGGAGTAAAAGATGACTGAAAATAATTTTATAGAATCAGGAATACTTGATGTAGATATTAATAAAAAGATGAGGTCTTCTTATCTCGATTATTCTATGTCTGTAATTGTCGCAAGAGCACTTCCTGATGTGCGAGATGGACTAAAACCAGTACACAGAAGAATTTTATATGGAATGCAAGAACTTAATCTTGCATCTAATGGACCTTACAGAAAATCAGCAAGACTTGTTGGGGATGTAATGGGTAAATATCACCCTCATGGTGATTCATCAATTTATGAAGCAACAGTAAGACTTGCACAAGATTTTAATACTAGATATCCACTTGTAGATGGACAAGGAAACTTTGGAAATATTGATGGAGATGGCGCTGCGGCAATGCGTTATACAGAAGTTAGGATGACAAAGTTAGCAGAAGAAATGTTAAAAGACATTAACAAAAATACTGTCGATTTTGTACCTAATTTTGATGAAAATGAAAAGGAACCTACAATACTTCCAGCAAGATTTCCAAATCTTTTAGTAAATGGATCTAGTGGTATAGCTGTTGGCATGGCAACTAATATGCCTCCACACAATATGAATGAAGCTATTGACGGTATAATTGCATATATTGACAATGATGAAATATCTATAAGTGAATTAAATGAAATTATAAAGGGACCTGATTTTCCTACTGGAGCTAAAATTATGGGAACTGAAGGTATAAAATCAGCTTATGAAACTGGAAGAGGAAAGATAACTGTAAGAGCAGTTACAGAAATAAAAAGTTTCAAAAATAATAGAGAAAAAATTGTAATTACAGAACTCCCTTATCAAGTCAATAAATCTTCACTAATAATGAAAATTGCAGATCTTGCAAAAAATAAAGTTATAGAAGGAATTTCTAATATAACAGACGCCTCAAATAGAAAGGGCATAAATATAATAATAGAATTAAAAAGAGATGCAAATGCAGAAGTTGTTTTAAATAAACTTTATAAAAATACACAAATGCAAACAACTTTTGGAATTATAAACCTTGCTCTTGTAAATGGAAAACCAGAAATTTTAAATTTAAAAGAAATTATAAGATATTATGTTGACCATCAAGTTGAAGTAGTAACTAGAAGAACTAAATTTGATTTAGATAAAGCTGAAAAGAGAGCACATATTGTTGAAGGGCTTTTTATTGCTCTAGATAATATTGATAGAATTATAAAAATTGTAAGATCTTCTAAAGATGATAATGAAGCAAAAGAAAAATTCTACAAAGAATTTAAATTAACTGAAGCACAATCTCAAGCTATTTTAGATATGAGAATTAGAAGACTTACTGGACTTGAAAGAGAAAAACTTGAAGCTGAATATGAAAAATTAAAAGCAGACATAAAATGGTATAAAGAAATTTTAGAAAATAATGATGTTCTTATGAATCTTATAAAAGATGAACTTTTAGAAATAAAATCAAAATATGGAGATTTGAGAAGGACAGTTATTTCTAACGGCAATACTGATATTGAAATTGAAGATATTATAAAAAAAGAAGATGTAGTTATTACACTCACACAATTTGGATATATAAAGAGAATGAGTGAAGGAACTTATAAGCCACAAAAAAGAGGTGGGAGAGGAGTTTCTTCTGGAAATATGAGAGATGAGGATTTTGTAAAAGAATTATTTGTAACATCTACACATGACACAATTTTATTTTTCACATCTCTTGGAAATGTATTTAAATTAAAAGCATATGAAATTCCACAAGATTCTAGGACATCTAGAGGAACAGCTATAATTAATTTGCTTGATCTTGAAGAAGGTGAAAATATAACATCAATCATACCAGTTGAAGGTTATGACCCAGACATGAACTTTTTAATGATAACTGAAAAAGGACTTATAAAGAGAACTCCTTTTAAAGATTACAAAAATATAAGAAAATCAGGTATAATAGCCATTAAATTAAATGAAGATGATAAACTTATAGATGTCCATTTGACTAAAAATGACGAAGATGTAATACTTGTAACTAAGAAGGGACTTTCAATTAGATTTAATGAAGAACAAGTTAGAAAATCAGGAAGAAATTCTATTGGAGTTAAATCAATAGATCTTTCAGACGATGATATTGTAGTTTCTTCTGATCTTATTTGTGAAAATAAATATGTTCTTGTTATTTCTGAAAATGGATATGGAAAACTCACAGAAATTTCTAAATATAGACCTCAAAACAGAGGTGGAAAAGGTCTTTTAACTTATAAAATAACGAAAAAGACTGGAGATGTAGCTGCGGCTGCAGTAGTCGAAAAAGAAGATGATGTAATGATAATTGCAGATTCTGGAATTATCATTAGAATTCTTACAGGAGATATTTCAATTCAAGGAAGAAATACTTCTGGAGTTAAACTTATGAATTTAACAGATGCAAAAGTTGTAGCTGTTGCCAATTATATTGGAGATTAGGAGGATTTATGGAATTTAGATTAGAATCAAAAATAACTGATGAATTTTTAATTTTGTACCCAATAGGAGAACTTGATGTCTACAATACAAAAAAGTTCAAAGAAAAGTCAATTAAAATATATCAAAAAGAAAAGAAAGACATTTTATTTGACTGTAAAGAACTAGAATATTTAGATTCAACAGGTCTTGGTTCACTTATTTTTATATTAAAAGAAGTTGAAAAAGATGGAAACAAAATAGTAATTGAAAATTTAAATAATTCAATAATGAAGCTTTTTAAAATTACAAAGCTTGATGATATGTTTGAAATAAGGGGATAATATGGATGTATTAAAATATCAAATACCAAATGATCCTAAATATTTTTCTACTGTAAGATTAATGCTTTCAGGAATTCTAAATATTTTAAATAGAAATATAGAAGAAATAGAAGATTTAAAAATGGCAGTTACAGAGAGTTTGAATATTGCACATAATTTAACTGAACTTGATTATATAGACTTGATTTTTGAAATAGAAAACGAAAAAAATATAAAGATTTATGTAAGTAAAATTGAAGAGGAAAAATTAGAATCATCTGAAAAATTATCTCTTGCAAAAACTATTATTGATTGTCTAGTAGACGAAAGTTATTTTGAAGGGAATAAATTTATTTTATCAAAAAAATTGTAAGGATCTGTTATGAACTTAAAAGAATATAATAACTTAGATAGAAGACTCACTAAAGAAGAAAGAAAAGAACTTTTTAAAGAATATCACAAAACTGGAGATCAAGATATAAGAGATATTTTAATTGAAGAGCATCTTTATATTGCAGAAATACTATCTAAAAAGTATACAGGTAGAGGAATAGATTATGATGATATATACCAAGTTGCATCTATTGGACTTATTTATGCTATAGAGAGATATGATCCGGATAAAGGATTCGAATTTTCTTCCTTTGCCACTCCAACTATTATTGGAGAAATAAAAAAATATTTTAGGGATAATGGTTGGACAATTAGAGTTCCAAGAAGAATTCAAGAATTATCTAAAAAAATTGCAAATGCAACTGTAACTCTCTCTCAAAAATATCAAAAGACTCCTACCATAGATGAAATTGCAGAATTTTTAAATTCAACTCCTGAAGAGATAATGGAATCCATGGAAGCATCAAAAGTTTACACTCCACAATCACTTGATGTTACTTATGAGGCAGGAGATGAAAATGAAGTAAGTCTATCTGATTTAGTAGGAGCAGATGAAAAATATTTTGATAAAATAGAATCAAATGATTTTTTCAAAAGAGCTATGGAAAATTTAGATGAAGTTGAAAAAACAATTCTAATTGATAGATATTTCAACAAAAAGACTCAAGTTGTCATTGCAGAGGAATTAAATATTTCTCAGATGACAGTTTCAAGAATGGAGAAAAAAGTTTTAGAAAAGATGAAAAAAGAACTTACTAAAACTATGGAGGTATAATGAATAGAAATAGGTACTTAGTTATTCTTTTAAAACTAGTAAATATTTTTGAAATTATAGTTTCAATTTTATTAATAGCAGGAGTTATAATTTCAATTCCAGATATTTTAAAATATTACTTTAAAATACTTACAAGTGATGCAACACTATCTTATGAAATATTTCAAAATTTTCTTTCTCATGTGCTTTTACTTGTGATAGCAATAGAATTTGTGGTTTTGATGATAGCACATACTGATACTAATATTCTTCACTTGATTTTACTTGTTATCTCAAGGAAAATGCTAGTTTATTCTGACACTATGCTCGATCTTTTATTTGCTACTACCGCAATTGCGATTTTATTTGCAGTTAGAAAATATTTACTTACTGGAGCAAGAATTGAAAATGAAAAAAATAAATACAATGAATTTTCTGCAACTACAACTATTAAGAGATTAAATTCAAAATATGGATTTGAAATTGATCCAAAAGATTCCAAAACAATTGGAGGATATGTATATGCTCTTCTTGTAAAAAATGCAGAGGAACCTGAAATCGGAGTTATAGTCGATGATGGAAAGTGTATTTATCAAATAATGAGTATGTCATCTGGTGGAGTCATAGAAACAGTTTCAATTGAAAAAATTGATAAAAATTAATAAAATAATAAAAATAAATAAAAAAGTGTTGGAAAAAAAACCAACACTTTTTTTGGAGCTGATAGGCGGGATCGAACCGCCGACCTATTGATTACGAATCAATTGCTCTACCAACTGAGCCATATCAGCAAATAATTTAAAACAATTATAACACTAATATAACACTAATGAAAAGAAATTAAAATTTAAAAATAAATAAGGTGATAATTTGAAATATATAATGGCATTTGATGCAGGAACTACATCTGCTAGGACAATAATTTTTGATAAAAAGGGAAATCCCATATCTGTTGCACAAAAAGATTTAATTAAACATTTTCCAAAACCTGGATATGTGGAAGAAGAACCAGAAGATATTTGGTCAAAACAAATAGGTACTGCAGTTGAAGCAATGTCAAAAAAGGAAATAGATCCAAAAGATATTTGTGCAATTGGAATTACAAATCAAAGAGAAACTACAATTGTGTGGAATAAAAAAACAATGGAGCCTATTTATAATGCCATAGTTTGGCAATGTAAGAGAACTTCAAAATATTGTGAAGAATTAAAAGAAAAAGGTTTGGAAGAAAAAATAAGAGAAAAGACTGGTCTTGTAATTGACCCTTATTTTTCTGCGACAAAAATAAAATGGATACTTGATAATGTCGAAGGTGCAAGAGAGATGGCTAATCGAGATGAACTTCTCTTTGGAACAGTGGAAACCTATTTGATTTATAAATTGACAGATGGAGAAGTACATATAACAGATTATACAAATGCATCGAGAACACTTCTATTTAATATAAAAGAAAAAAAGTGGGATAATGAATTATTAGAACTTTTTGATATACCAAGGTCAATGCTGCCAGAGATAAAAGATTCTAGCGAAGTTTATGGTAAATCAAAATCAAAATATTTAGGTTGTGAAATTCCTATTGCATCGGCAATAGGTGATCAACAGTCATCACTTTTTGGAACAGCTTCCTTTGAAAAAGGAATGGCAAAATCTACCTTTGGAACAGGAGCCTTTGTTTTAATGAACACAGGCGATGAGCTTATTCGTTCTCAAAATGGACTTGTTTCTACAATTGCATGGGCAATAGATGGAGAAATTAAGTATGCACTAGAAGGTTCAATTTTTGAAGCAGGATCTTGCATAGATTTTTTGCGTGATAATCTTAGAATAATTGATCAGGCAGATGATTCTGAATATATGGCAGGAAAAGTAGAAGATACAAATGATTGTTATTTTATACCGGCATTTACAGGACTTGGAGCACCTTATTGGGATCAATACGCAAGGGGAAGTATAGTTGGATTAAGTGGATCTGTAAACAAATATCACGTTGTGCGTGCAGCACTTGAGTCTATTGCTTATTTAAGTTGTGACGTTATAAATGCAATGCAAGAAGATGCAAATACAAAAATAAAATCTCTAAAAGTTGATGGTGGAGTGAGCAAAAATAATTTTCTTATGAGTTTTTTATCTAGTATAGTAAATGTTGAAGTCACAAGACCAAAAGTAATTGAGTTAACAGCTCTTGGTGCTTGTTATATGGCTGGACTTGCAGTTGGATTTTGGGAAAATATTGACGAAATAAGAGAAAATAATGAAATAGAAAAATATTTTGAGCCAGATATGGATGAAAAAGAAAGAAAAGAAAAAATGAAAAGATGGCACGAAGCTGTAAAGTATTCTATGAATTGGACAAAATAAATAATATAAAAGTTTAATAAAAGTATAGGCCTTAGAAATGTTTCTAAGACCTTTATTTTTTGTAAATTATATTTAATTTATTTGTGAAAGAAATACTTTAAAAGCTTCGTAAAAATTTATTATAGATGGAATGTTGGCTGATTCAGAAGGACTGTGGAGTCCTGTGTGATTAGGACCAACACTAATTATATCTAGATTAGGTTTCTTTTCTAAAAGATAACCTGATTCTAGACCAGCAGGTGAAACTTTTATTTCTATTTTTTTATTGAGTTCTTTTTCAAATAATTCTTTATAATCTTTTCTCAATTTGCTATCTGGGTTAAATCTCCAACCTGGGTATTTTGCATATATTTCTAGACTTCCATTATATATATCGGCTATTGTAGAAATTTTATTATAAGTATATTCAACCTGGGATTTTTCCATAGCTCTTATCTCATTTATAAATTTAACACAGTTATCTTCGATTTTAATCTCACCTAAATTATTTGATGAGATAACTACATGATTTTTAGGATCTACTTCAAAAATTCCATTAGGATATAATTTTATAATATTGATTATCTTATAAAAATCTTCTGATTTTATTGCTTTTTGGTCTGAATTTGAATCTTCAGAACTAATATAAATAGTATCAGAAAAAGAATTATATTCATAATGAATTTCTTTTTCAAATTCACTGAGAATATTATTTAATTCATTTTTATCTAAATTTGTGCTTATAATTGCAAAAGATTCTCTAGGAATAGCAAGTCTAAAGGTACCACCATTAATATCTAAAACTTCTATATTATTTTTTAATTTTTCTAACAATCTAGATAAAACTATAATAGCATTTCCTCTACCTTTTGATATATCTTCTCCAGAATGTCCTCCTAAAAATCCACCAACTTTTATTTTAAAAGTATTTGCAAATTTTCTATTTTGTCTATTAACTTTAATAGACAAGGTTACACCAGCTCCACCATTACTTCCTGATATAATTTCATTATCTTTACTGTTATCAATATTGATAGCTCTATTTCCTATTATCCAATCTTTTGATAAATTATTAACACCGCTAAAATCATCTTCTTCAACAGTAGTAAATATAGCAGTAATTGGAGGATGTGAAATTTCTTTATCTTCTAGAATTGACATTATTATAGCTACTCCAATGCCATTATCAGCACCAAGAGTGGTCTTTCCACCAGTGTTAAGTTCATCGTCATTAATTTGAACAGGTATAGGATCTTTGTCAAAATCAAATGAAAATCCGTCTTTTTTCTGACAAACCATATCTAAATGAGCTTGCAAAATTAGAGGTTCCTTATTTTCTCCTCCATTTTGACCTTCTTTTAATATTAATAAATTAAAATTATTGTCTTGTTTAACAATAAGATTAAGTTTTTCAGCCCAATTTTTTAAAAAATCAGATACTCTTTTTTCTTTAAAAGATGGCCTAGGAATTTCTGTAAGTTTTAAAAAATTATTAAAAATTTGAATTTTTTTTAAGTCGTCAATTGAATTAAATTTATTCATTATTACCTCCTAGAATGGTCCAAGACCAATATTTACAGCGACAATACAAGCTGTTATACCAATTAAGTACCAAAGTAAAACTAATTTCCAAAACCATTTAATCCATTTTCCATATGAAATTTTCATTAAGCCTAGAGAAACCATTATTGTAGCTTCGGCTGGTGAAAGTAAGTTGGTTATACCATCGCCCATGTGAAAAGCAAGAGCAACTGTTTGTCTTGTTATTCCTAATATATCTGCCAATGGAACTAAGATAGGCATAATGATTACTGCTTTTCCTGAACCAGATGGGACAAATAGATTAATTATAGATATTACTATAAAAGATAGTGGAGCAGATACTATTGATGGAAGATTTCCTAAAACCCTTGTCAAAGAATGAACTATAACATCAAGGATATGACCGTCCATCATTACTATAGTTAATCCTCTTGCCAATCCTACACATAAACAAGGATAAAGTAAATCAGCAGCTCCATTTGCAAAAGCATTAACTGTATCATTTGCTTGTTTATCTGAAATAATAGCTACAATTATAGTTAGTAATATAAATACAGCTGCCATTTCTCCTAAGTAAAACTGATATACAATTACCCCATAAACGATACCTATAACAGCTAATATAAAAGATAACAATATTAATTTATGTCTTATTGAAAATTCAATATTTGTAGAAATTTCTTCTCTATATTTACTTGTTTTATCTTCTTCATAAGATAGAGATAGTTGAGGATTTTTGTGAATTTTATCAGCATATCTATATATGTATGCGATTGTTACAATAAGTGTTACTAGCCATAAAATTAGTCTAAATCCAATTCCTGAATAGGGCGGTAATTGTGCAATTTGTTGTGAAATTCCTAAGGTGAAAGGGTTCATAACTCCACCAATATAACCAACAGCAACACCACATATACCTATAACCACACCTGTTATAGAATCAAATCCTAAAGCTAGGCACAAAGTTATTTGCATCGGTAAGAATGCTAAACATTCCTCAAAGTTACCTAAGAAAGCACCTCCTAGTGCCCATAAAGTTACAAAGAATATTACAACTAGTTTTTCTTTACCTTTTAACTTAGTAGCTGTTCTTGAAATCAATGCTTCTAAAGCACCTGTTGAATTCAAAACGCCAAAAGCACCTCCAATAATAAATAAAAATGAAGTGATTTCTGAAGATTCAACAAGTCCCTGATGTACAGAAGATAATACTTTCCATGGACCAACTGGTGTATTTTCGATAAAATGGAATGAATTAGGATCAACCATTTCTTTACCAGTTTTAGGATCTAATAGCCTAGTATATTCTCCTGCTGGGATTAAATAAGTTAAAATTGATACAATTACCATTAAAATACATATTAGTAATAATGCGTCAGGTGATTTGAAATTTTTAAATTTTTTCTTAAAATTTGCCATATAAAAAACCTCCCAACTAAAATATAACATCATGTGAAAACATTGTCAAAACAATAAAATATGTATTAATTCATCTTATAATTAAGAATGAGCTATTATATTTTGAAATTAATAGAAAAAATTTTCCTAGATATATGGAAAATTATATAACCTAATTTAATTTTTTATTTAAAAGTGGTTAATTTATTGTTGCAATTTAGATTGTAATTTAAGTCTATATAAGATAATAAAATTAAAAAAATTTTGATATAATATAGTTGTAAAAAAATAAAAGAGGAAGGAAATTTTTATGGATTACAATAATTTTTTAAGAGAAAAGATGATTCCAGCTTTTGGCTGTACTGAGCCCATAGCTTTGGCTTATGGTGCAAGTCGTGCCAGATTTATTTTGGGAGAAAATCCAAAAAAAATTACAGCAAAGTTATCGGGCAATATGATTAAAAATGTAAATAGTGTTAAAGTTCCAGGAACTGATGGGAGAAAGGGAATAGAAATTTCACTTGCAGCTGGAGCTTTTCTAGGTGATTATAAAAAGAAACTTGAAGTTCTATCTGGCATAGATAAAAGTAAGCTAGATATACTTGATGATTTAATAGAAAAAGGTCTAGTTGAAATTATTTTGCTTCATGAAAAGAAAGGTCTTTATATAGATATAATTATGGAATCAGATAAAAATAAATCTGAAGTAATTATAAATGATTTTCATACAAATATTATTTATGAAAGTTTAAATGATGAAGTTTTATTTGAAAAAAAATATGAAGAAGAGTGTGAAGAAAATAAAATAGATTTATCCTTTGATAAAATTTATGATTTTGCGAAAAATGGAGATTATGAAAGTATAAAAGATTTACTAGATACAGAAATTGAATACAACTGTGCAATTGCAGAAGAAGGAATTAAAAATAATTGGGGAGCAAATATTGGCAAATTAGTTTTAACTGATGCAAATGACAAAAATTATGAAAAATTTGTCGCCTATGCTGCAGCAGGTTCTGATGCGAGAATGTCTGGTTGCGAAAAACCAGTTGTAATAAATTCAGGCAGCGGAAATCAAGGCATAACTGTTTCTGTACCTGTAATTATGTACGCAAGGGAAAATAATATTGACAGCGACACTCTTTATAGAAGTCTTATTTTTGCAAATTTAATTGGCCTTTACATAAAAGAAGGAATTGGAGAACTTTCTGCTTACTGTGGAGTTGTATCTGCAGCTTCTGCTTCTATTTGTGGCATTGCCTTTTTAAATGGAGAAGACAAGGAATTGATAAAGGAAACCCTAATAAATTCACTTGCCACAAATTCTGGAATAATTTGCGATGGAGCAAAGGAATCTTGTGCTATGAAAATTGCATCTAGTTTAAAAATGGCATTTTTATCTTATAGACAAGCAAAATCTGGAAATTCTTTTAAAGCAGGAGATGGAATTGTAAAAAAAGATGTTGATGAAATGATAAAAACTATTGGTCACATTGCAAAGGACGGAATGATGGAAACTGACGAAGTAATTTTAAAGGAAATGATAGGAAAATAAAAATTTTAATAAAAAGACGAAGTACACATCTAATATTGATATGTACCTCGTCTTTTTTATTTTTCTATAACATTATAGCCCATGCTCTTTAAAATTCCTGTTACAGAATTTTCTGGAACAAGATGAGCTGATCCTATTAATATAAAGTAAGTGTTTTTACCATCTTCTTTTAATAATGTGTCAATTTTTTTTGCCATATTTTTATCTCTGTCAGATAAAAGTGCTTCGTTAAATTTTTCTGCAGCTTTATCCCCATTTGTAGATAAAAGTATTTTCATTTTATCTTTGTCGCCTTTTTCCCAGACATCAATCATTTTATCAAGCTGGGCATTTATATTCTTGTATCCATTTTTTTCAATTTCATATGTAAGATTTTTTATCATAGAAATATAGGACTCTTTGTCAAAATTTGAGAGTAAATCTGATTGAAATTCAACAGATTCAAGTTCGTCTATTTCAATTTTATTTAAAAGACTAAGTGCCAAGAAATATGACTCAACTCCATAATCTGATGTCGCAGTTTCTCTATTGGGATCAATTGAGAGAGTATTGTAAATTGCCCAAGGCTTTATACTTTTCACTTGGTCTTCAGTCATTCCAAAATTTTTAAAAATATCTAATACCCTTTCGTAAAGTTCTTCGCCCAAATCATCCTTTAAATTTCTGCCATCTTTGTAATAAATTTTTTCTTGCATTTCTGCTATTTTTTCTTGATCCGTTAAATCTATCTCCATATAAATTTTATCAGAATTTTTTAAAGACTTTACAATATTATTGTCAATAGGATAAAGGGAATTTCTGCCTACATGAATGGATCCAAGCATATAAACTTTGTTGTTTTTGTTATTTATTTCGTAGAAAAATCCCTTTGATACCTTGTCATTGTCTTGCAAAACTTTTTTAACAGCTCTATTGTATAGAGAAAGCATTTCTTCAAGAGGAATTTTTTCATTTAAGTAATTTTTACTATCTTCGCCCAAAAATATTTTCAAATCTTTTAAAGATTTTATTGAAAATTTATCATTATTTAAAAGTTTTGAAATAGATTCTAAAGTTTCAAGACGACTTAAATTTTTAAAATTAAAATTCCCACCAGTTTTTATGTTGCGAGATTCAATTTTTTCTTTTGCAAGATTGTAAGCTGTATTTGCATCTTCCCTAGTAACAGCTTTTGTAAAATCCTTTCCATTTGAAAAGCTTGAAATTGGAAATAAACCCATAAATTGTATATCATTTAATTCACTACTTGCCCAAGGACTAAATATTAGATCTTTAGGTGCAGTGGATTCTTCCTTAGATCTCAATTCGTGAGCTTCTTCTATTTTTTTATCTAGAGTATTTTGATTTTCGCTATTTTTATTAAAATTATCCTCTACCTTGACTTCAGTAATAACAGGAGCATTTCTATCTGCAGCAAAAGTCAAACTTGGCACAAAAAGTGAAGGCACTAAGACTAAAGTAGAAAATATTTTTTTTAATTTTTTCATTTTATCACCATTAATAAATTTCTTTTAAAAATTGTAATAATTTTTCATTTGAATTATCATCTAAAATGCAAATTCTAAAATAAGAATTGTCTAAATTTTTAAAAGTTTTACAATCTCTTATAACAATTCCATATTCTAAAAGTTTTTCACGCAAATTTGTAGAATTTATCCCATTCAAAATTTTTATTAAAATAAAATTCCCAAAACTTTTAAAAGGTTTTAAATTTTTTATTTGAGAAATTTCATTGTAAATATAATTTCTTCTAGAATCTATAAAATTAAAAATTTTATCAATATATTCTTTGTCAGAAAACATTACCTTGCCACAAATTTCTGCAACAGAATTTATTTGCCAAAGAACTTCCCTCTCTTTAAAATAATTTAAAAAGTTTTTATCAGAAGAAATTCCATATCCAAGTCTTATTCCAGGAAGTGCAAAAAATTTTGAAGTACCTCTTACTATCGCAAGATTTTTATAATGTTTAGTTAGCTTTGTAGAAGAAAAAATATCCATGTCTGTAAATTCCACATAAGTTTCGTCTACTAAAATTTTTGCATCAGTTTCTGTTAAAATTTTTTCAATATCTAACGCACTTAAAATTGTTCCAGTGGGATTATTTGGATTTGCAAAGACAAAAAGTTCAACTTTATTTTTATTTATTAAATTTATAATTTCGTCTAAATTTATTTCGAAATTATTTTTTTCTTCTAGATTGTATTCTATTATTTTAGAATTTATTTTTTTTAGTTCATTTTCATATTCAGAGTAACAAGGTGAGAGTATCATAGAAATTTTTGGATTAAAAAATTTTATAGCATCCTTTAAAATTTCTGTGGAGCCTAGTCCAAGTACAATATTTTTTTCATCACAACTTGCATAATTTGAAATAGAATTTTTAAGATCTATGTACTCTACATCGGGGTAGCTTGAAAGTAAAACTAAATTATTTTTAAGAGAATTTAGAGCTTTTACACTTGGTCCCAAGGGATTTATGTTGGAAGAAAAATCTTTAATATCTTTTATTTCTATACCATTATTTTTTGCAATTTCAAAAATATTTGCACCATGACTATTCATTTAAACACCTCCTTAATATTGTACCCTATTTTTTAAAAAATTACATTTAATATATAAATTCGACCAAAAATGTAAACATTTTAGTAATTAAAAAAATTTTATTATAAAAGTTAGAAAAATCCGATAAAATAGTGTCTTTTGATTAAAAAATAATTGAAAATATGATATACTCATAATATAAATGTCTTCTTTAATATTCCTTAAAATAATTTTATTATATAGAATTGTTTTTGAGGAAAAATAAATAGCAAAAAGGAGGAAAAGACATTATGTTAAGAAATAAAAAATTAATGGCATTTTTTTTAGCTTGTTTAATGCTATTAAGCACATTTGTTCCAATTGGAGAAATATTTGCACAAGGTGCAAATGAGCTAACAAAAACAAAGATAAGTAGAATGGAAGTTAAAGATCAAAATGGTAATACCATTGATCTTAATGACGACATTGCAGAAGAAAAAAATTGTAAATTAGAGTTTGATTGGGATTCTAGTGAATACGAAGAAAACATTAAGGCAGGAGATTACTTTAATGTAAACCTTCCAAAAAACTTTAAAACATCAGAAAATGATTTTACAGTCAATACCATTGATGGAGTTCAAGTTGCAAAGGCACAAGTAAATAACTCTAATTCTGAAGTTGGGGGAGGTACTCTAAAGGTAGTATTTACAAGCCTTGTAGAGGATAAAACAGATGTAGCAGGTAGTATTGCTATCGAAGGCAGCCTACTAAATACAAACAATCCTCCTGAAGAAAGAGAATTAGAAATTAAAGAAGACGAAGCATCGACAGAAAAAGTGATGAATGCTGAAAATAATGAAAATGATAATAATGAAGATAATGAGGTAAATGGAAGCTGTTCTAATATTGACCTTAGCTTAGATATAGAATCACACGAACAAACAGAATATTATGGAACAGATTTAATTCAAAGTAATGTAGTAATTGATGGTAAGGGAATTGAAGGTCAAGTTGAAGGATTATATTATGATATTATATTCCCTTCTGAAGAGTTTCCAATAAGAAACGATGGGAACTGGGATCCTATTGATGTGACAAGATGGGAAGACCCAAATAACCAAGGAAAGTATATAGATTCTTCAGCTACTATAAAAGAGTATCCTATGATTGATAAGGTGGAAAAGAGAGTAGAAGATAGGAAGACCATTTATAGAGTTTATTTAAAAGCCATAGATTCGACTACCACTTTAAAAATACCTTATACCTTTAGTTTTAAAGACAACATTACACCACCAGATTATAAATTCCAACCAGAAGTTAAGCTTTATGATGCAAGTGGATGTCTTATAAAAGAAGTAAAAGATAAAGTTTATTCTATTAAATATGATGACTTTAGAGGAAGAAAATTAGTTAACCTATCTAGTGAAAAAGACCAAATGAATTATGGCGGTAGTGAAGATAAAAATGATCCTCGAAGAATATCAGAAAATGACACAAGACCTGTAAACTTCCAATTCAAGTTAGAAGTTAAAGATCGTGGTTACAATGGAAGCAAAGCAAGAGCTCTTAAATCTTATGTAATCACAGACACCCTACCAACTTATACGGATAAGGATGGAAGGGAAAGGACAGCTGAATTTAGAGAGGAAGAAAACCCAGGATGGGTGCTTTCTAAAGATGGAAAGACTGTAACTTATAATCTTAATGAAAGAAAAAGACATAGTAATAAGGATGGAGACTTTTTATGTGGTGGCGCTGAAGGCGACCTATATGAAGAAGGTGTTCAGCTAAAATTACGCTTTCCAGGTGCAAAAACCAATTCAAAGGATATGCCAAAAGAGGATAGAGTATATTATGACAATAGTGTTGATATAGAAGCAAGGCCATATAACCCAAGTGAAGGGGAAGTTTACAAGGCTTCAGCTAATTTAAGCTTTCAATTGACATCCGATCCATTAGATGGAAGCGGCGTATTTTGGAAGAATAATGAATTTGATGACGGGGTATACCATCCGGAGACACCAGCCAAGACTTATTATGATCCAACAGGTATGGCTAGTGCAGAAGTCAATTATAGCGTTTTTCTAGAAAACAAGACACCTGAGCCTATGAAAAATATAGTCATAATTGAAGATGCTAAAAGCTTTGATCCTAGATTTTATGTTTCAGGTATATTTATTCCAGAACAAACTACACCTAATAAACATAACTTGAAACCTGAACAGTATGAGATAAGGGGGATTAAGTCAGACGGGACTTATGATATTATAACTGAAAAGTTATTTGGATATACTGAGCATCCGATAAATAAACTTGCTCAGGAAGAAGCAAAAAATATAAGAAGGCAAGTTCTTGATGGAAAGATAGAAAGAGAAAATGCGCCGGCTGTAAATCCAGAGTATGATAAAGTAGAGATACATTTTAAAAATTATGAACTGCCAGTAGGTGCTCAGCTTAAATTAGGTTTAAAAATGAAGTACAAGGATCCTTTTAAGGTTAAATTTGAACCAGATAGAGCCCTTAATAATACAGCAGAAGTAAATTTAAAATCCGGAGAGGATGAATATAATTTTACAGCATCAGCAGATAAATACCTCATACCAATAGAAGAGTCTGTTAAGCTCTATAAAAGCACCGATTACTTACGTAATCCTACACCTAAGGTTGGAGATCAGATTAGATTTAAAATAGAATACGATTTTAGAGGATTATCTGACCAAAGAGAACTCTCAAACCTAACATTTGTAGATCTTTTACCTGAAGGTACAACTGTAAGTACAGATCCAAAAGAATTAGGTTTAAGAGCTGATGTCGGAAGTGGATTTAATTATAAATATGAGCTGGTAAAGAATTACAATAATACGGGTAGAGACGCTTTTATTTTAAAATATGACAACTTTTTAGTGGGTGAATTTAGGAATGTTCATGGTAAGAAATTAGAATTTAGTTTTGGAGGAAGAATTAATGAGAATATTGTTCCAGAAAGGGCGATTACAGAAAAACTTAATAATGACAATATAGTATATTCTTACTTCAATGATGACCAATCTGTGTTAAACCCTAAGGTTGGTGACCCTATGTCATTTACAGTAGTTGTTGATAAGCTGGATATCAATAGAAACGGGAAGACACATGATTCTATCCTAATGGCGAAGTCAAAGGTAACCTCAACTTTGGCACAGAGTGTAAAAAGTATTAAAAGAATAAGAAGTTTAGAACCAGCAGAAGAAAATGGGGACCTTGTATATGACAGGGCATTTTCATTAGATACAGTTACTAATTATGCTGATAAAGCCAATGATAAATTAGGTAGGTTTGAATATCAGCTTAGAGTAAATAACTATAAAGATGAGTATTTAAATAAACTGGAAATATATGATGTACTACCAAGTTTTACTGATGGAAATAATAAATACAGGAATAAACTTGTCGATGAAATAAAAATCTATAAAGCTGGTAAAGATATAACAAAGGATTTTAATATTTTTTATACAACAGATGAGAATCCTTCAGAAGACCCAGTAAAAGCTGTAAAAAGCCAAAATTGGGTTAAAAATCCGACATCATACGAAGATGTAACCGCTGTAAAGATAATCGGTAATTATGACCCAGTATTAACACAATATGAAACCCTAGATATCAGACTTCAAATGAAAGCTCCAGAATATCCTGGCAGCAATGTTCTTAATGATAAAGTTGCAACGAACAGCTTTTTTGTGAGATATGCAGATGATGGAAATTTTGGAAAATCTAATTCTGTTACGAATGGCTTAATAAAAAAAGAAGACATCAAAGTCGAAAAGATTTGGCAAGATAAAGATGGCAAAGTTATAGACGCTCCAACAGGCAAAATAGAAGTAGAACTATATAAAGATGAGCAAGCCACAGGAAAGAAATTAGAATTAGATAAATCCAACAACTGGAAAGCAGAATTCAAAAACTTAGAATTAGAAGATAAATCCGACATATATACGATAAAAGAAGTCGGAGAAAAAGACGGCTCAATCAAGTTTGGAGATAAATGGTATGATGTTTCATATACGAGAACAAAGGAAGATGGTTTTAAGATCACAAATAAAGAACCAAATCCATTGACACCATTAGACCCACCAAAGACAGATGTAAAAGTCGAAAAGATTTGGCAAGACAAAGACGGAAAAGAAATATCTGCACCAGTAGAAAAAATTGAAGTAGAACTCTACAAAGACGGAAAAGCTACAGGTGAAAAGAAAGAACTAAACAAAGCTAACAATTGGAAAGCAGAATTCAAAGACTTAGACGTAGTAGAAAAATTGGACTCAAAAAAAGCCTACAAATACACAGTAAAAGAAGTTGGCGAAAAAGATGGTAAAATTACAATTGGTGATAAAAAATACCAAGTAAGTTACGATGGAAATGAAGAAAAAGGTCTAACAATAAAAAATAAGTTAGAAGAGAAATCAGACCCATGGACACCAATAACTCCATCAAAAGAAGACATCAAAGTTGAAAAAGTTTGGCAAAATAAGAATGGAAAAGTTATAGAAGCTCCAGTAGACAAAATAGAAGTAGAACTTTATAGAGATGGAAAAGCTACAGGAGAAAAGAAAGAACTAACAAAAGACAACAAGTGGACAGCAGAATTCAAAGACTTAGACGTTGTGGAAAGCTTAGATTCAAAGAACTATTACAAATACACAGTAAAAGAAGTTGGTGAAGATACTGGTTCAATTAAGATTAATGGAAATTGGTACAAAGTGAATTATAGTGGATCTATGGAAGATGGTTATACTATAAGAAATCAAGAAGAACCAAAATCACCGCCAAGACCAAGA
The DNA here is from genome assembly GCF_900106515.1 of Peptoniphilus lacydonensis. Lineage (GTDB taxonomy): Bacteria > Bacillota > Clostridia > Tissierellales > Peptoniphilaceae > Peptoniphilus_A > Peptoniphilus_A lacydonensis. The sequence continues at coordinate 871,986 of NZ_FNWF01000003.1, read as the reverse complement.
CCATCAGAACCTAATACCATAGATATTAAAGTTAAAAAAGACTGGATTCTATATGGAAATAAGCCAGTAGACAAAATAGAAGTAGAACTTTATAGGGATGGAGAAGCGACAGGAAAGCTCCTTGACTTAAATAAAGACAATAATTGGAGTGGTGAATTTAAAGATTTAGACGCTAAGAAAAGTTCAAATTCAACACATGATTATCATTATACGATAAAAGAAGTTGGCGAAGCTGGAAACACAATAAAATTAGATGGAAAATGGTTTGATGTCAATTATCTTGGCAGTGCAGAAGATGGATTTACGATTGTAAACAAAGAAGAAAAGCCAACTAGACCAGATAGATCAGAAGATCCAAAGAAACCAGAAAAACCAGATACTCCAAATAAACTGGATAATCCAGAAGAGCCTGAAAATCCAAACACTCCAGAAGAACCAAATGAGGTTGAAACACCAGACAAACCAAACACTTCCAAGACTCCTTCACAAGGTAAAGAATTGCCTAAGACAGGAGATGGATTGAATTTATCAACTTACGCTTGGATTCTACTGGGACTAGGAAATCTTTCTACATTTGCTGGAATTCAAAGAAAAAAGAAACTAAACTCAAGAAGAAAGAAAAATGTCAAATAAAGAAAGAAAGGATTATCTTAGTAAATCTCTTATTGGTATTGGATTAATATTAATAGTCTTTGCCATTGCATTTCTGGTTCTTAACAAAAAAAGAATAGAATTTAAAAAAGAAGCATCAATAAACCTTGAAAGCCAAATGAAAGAGGAATTACCTTCTTTAGAAAATTATGAAAAAGAAGAACAACCAGATGAAGTAAAGGATACTATAAAAGATACAGCAATAGGTGTTCTCAGAATTGATAAGATTGGGGTTATAACTCCTATTAGTGAAAATACCAGTAAACAATCTTTATTGACTGGTTCAGGCATTGTAGAAGGTACTGATATACCAACATCAAAAGACAACACTATAACAGTTCTTGCAGGACATAGAGGGGGAAGAAATGAAACGCAATCCTTTCTAAATATTGATAAGCTGGAAATTGGCGATGAACTAAAAATCACTACAAGAGAAGAAGAACTTTACTACAAAGTAGTTGATAAAGAAGTGATTGAACCCACAGATTGGAGTAAATTCACACGAGAGGAAGGAAAGACAAAGCTATTTTTAATGGCGTGTCACCCTTATCCAAAAAATGATAAAAGACTCTTAATTAAATCAGAATTAATAAGAAGTGACGAAAATATCGAAAACTGAAAAAATCAAAGCTATAAAAGGTGATGTTGCAGAATAGGAAGATCTATTCTGTTCATCACTTTTTTATATTTTATTTCAAATATTATATAAAAGATATCATAATTTAATATTGTAGCCTATTTTTTAAAAATTCACATTTAATATATAATATTGGGTAATAATAATACGGGGTGAGTTATGAATAATTTTTTAAATGATTATAACGATTTTGGTTCAAGAGAAATTTATGAGGAAATTAATAAGATATTTGATGAAAAAATTTCTGGTTATGGTTTAGATGAAATTTCTAATTCTGCTAGAAAATTAATCTTAAAGGAAATAGATTGTGATGCAGATATAGAATTTGTATCTGGAGGAACTGCTACAAATATTTTGGCAACTACTTTTGCATTAAGGCCTTTTGAAGCAGTTTTATCTGCAAGTACTGGCCATATAACTCATCATGAAACGGGGTCAATTGAGGCGACAGGTCATAAAGTCGTCACAATAGAAAATTCTAATGGAAAATTAAAAGCAGAAGATATAAAAGAATTACTAGAAAATCAAGCTGGAGAAATTGATGTAAAAATAAAAGTTGTCTATATTTCACAAACCACAGAGCTTGGGACAGTTTATTCGGTAGATGAGATAAGAGAGATTTATAAAGTCTGCGAGGAAAATAATCTTTATTTATATATTGATGGTGCTAGAATTGCCCATGCAATGGCTGCAAATAATTCAAGACTTTCTGATTATGCAAAATACTCACATATTTTTTCTATTGGTGGCACAAAAAATGGCGCAATTTTTGGGGAAGCTCTTGTAATATTAGATGAAAATTTAAGAAAGGATTTTAGATATTATTTGAAACAAAGAGGGGCAATGATGGCAAAATCTTTCTTGATAGGTTTGTCATTTAAAGTATTATTTCAAAGTGGTCTTTACTATGAAAATGCAAATAAAGCTTATAAAATGTCAAGACTTCTGTTCCATGGTCTTAGTAAAATGGGAAGAGAGCCACTTTTTGGAGAGTCAAATCAAATTTTTATAAAGTCAAATCCAGATGAAATTAAAAAGTTACAAAGAGAAAATATTTTTGAAATAGATAATAAAAGAGAGTCAATTATTAGACTAGTTACAAATTACAGAACAGAAGAGAGTGATGTAATAGGATTTTTAAATTCTTTAGATAAATAGGAGGAAAAAATGTTAGATAGAAATATGACAGTTGAAGCTGCAGTTATGGAGAATCCAAAGATTTTAAAGGAAATTCAAAAACTTGGCGCAGAGTATGATTTTATTGCAATGGAAAGTTTGGAAGATGCTTTAAAATCTCTTGGTACAAATTATGAAGATTTTCTAAAAAAAGTTCAGGATCAGGTTGAATTTAAAGATATGGACAGAGTTTATAAAATGAATAAGGAGGAACTTATAAATTATATTGTAAATGAAATTCATCCTTACGAACTTGAAATGACAGAAAAAATTGATGAAATTTTTAGAGGTGCAATAAAAAAATATTATAGAGAGAGGGGAGAACAACTCTTTGTAATATATGAAGTTATACTTCTCATTAAGGCAGAACTTATTTCACACTTTTCAAGCGAAGAGGAATTTGAGTTTAAAGATGCTTTAGCTGGAAAAGATGTTGATTTCGAAAATTTGATTGCAGAACATGAAAAGACAATTGGACTTTTTGACAGAGTAAAATATTTAACTCGTGATTATAAAATGAATGCGGAAGAACCAGAAGTTAAAGAACTTAATAGTCTTATGGAAGAGCTTGACGAGGACATAAGAAGACATATTTATATAGAAAATGAAATTTTATTTAAGATGTAAGTTTTTGTGAAGTTAAAAAATTTAATAAGAAGTTTTTATATGGTTTAGTTTTTTACTAGACCATATTTTATTGTACGCTTTATCTTATAAAATATTATGCAATTTAGGAAATAAAAAAGATTTTTATGTGAAGATTTGTAAATTTTTTTTATTTGTGTTAATCTAATAATAGATGACACCCAATAGGGGGTGGGAGGAGGTAATATGGAGAAAAAATTTGATGTAAGTGGAATGACTTGTGCATCTTGCGTGGCTAATGTCACAAAAGCTGTTGAAAAACTTGATGGAGTTCAGTCTGCAAATGTAAATCTTATGACAAACTCTATGAAAGTAAATTTTTATGAAGATAAAGTAAGTGAAGAAAAAATAATTAGTGCAGTGGAAAAAATTGGCTATGGTGCAAGTGTGTCTGGCAAAAAAGTTTCACAGGAAGATAAAGTAGAAGATAACAGAGAAAAAAATTTAAAAAATAGACTTGTATCTTCAATTATTTTTATGGTGATACTAATGTATGTATCAATGGGGCATATGGCTCACCTTCCAACTCCAAAAGTTTTTAATGGAAGAGAAGGGTCAATTATTTTTGCTTTTACGCAATTTCTTTTGGCACTACCTGTTGTGTATATAAATAGAGATTTTTACATTTCTGGTTTTAAAGGACTAAAAAACAAAGCTCCAAACATGGATAGTCTTGTTGCCGTTGGTTCATCGGCTGCACTTATTTATGGAGTTTTTGCAATTTACATGATGTCCTATGGCTTTGGACACAATAATATGGAAATTGTTGACCTTTACAGAAAAAATTTATATTTTGAATCTTCTGCAATGATATTAACTTTAATAACTGTTGGAAAGTATTTGGAAGAAAAATCAAAGAATAAGACTAGATCATCTCTTTCAAAACTTATGGACCTTGCTCCCAAAATGGCGACAGTTGTAGAAGATGGAGAAGAAATTGTAAAAAATATTGAAGATGTAAAAGTCGGCGATGTTTTAATTGTAAAACCTGGAGAATCTGTTGCAGTTGATGGAAAAATAATAGAAGGATCATCAACTCTTGATGAATCGGCAGTTACTGGTGAATCAATACCAGTGCCAAAAGCTGTTGGCGATAAAGTTATCTCTGCTTCTATTAATAACACAGGTTCCTTTAAATTTGTGGCAGAAAAAGTTGGAGAGGACACTACAATTTCACAGATAATAAAATTAGTAGACGAGGCAAATCAATCAAAAGCACCTATTGCAAAGCTTGCAGATAAAATTGCAGGAATTTTTGTGCCAACAGTATTGATTGTTGCAACTGTAACTTTTATTATTTGGATGAGTCTTGGTTATGGTTTTGAAAATGCACTTAATTTTGCAATTTCTGTTCTCGTGATATCTTGTCCATGTGCTCTTGGACTTGCTACGCCAGTTTCTATAATGGTTGCAACAGGTAAAAGTGCAGACTTTGGACTTTTATTTAAAAATGCAGAGGTTTTGGAAAATCTTCACAAAGTTGACGTAATTGTAATGGATAAGACTGGCACAATTACAGAGGGGAATCCAAAAATTACAGATATAATTACAGATTTAGATGAAGATGAGTTTCTAAAAATTGCTGCTTCGTTAGAGAAAAATTCACAGCATCCACTTGCTTCTGCAATTTTAAATTATGCTGAGGAAAAAAGTATAAAGATTTCTAATGCAGATAATTTTAATTCTGTAAGTGGTAGAGGTATTAGTGCAGATATAGATGGTGTAAAATATTTCACAGGAAATATAGAATTTATGCTTGAAGAAAAAATAAATTTGAAAAATTTTGAAAAAAGTGCAGAAAATCTTGCAAAAGAGGGCAAGACTTCAATGTACTTTGCAAGAGGAGATGAAGTTATTGGGATAATCTCTGTAAAGGATCTTCCAAAGGAAAATTCTAAAAAGGCCATCTCTCTTTTAAAAGAAATGAACAAAAAAATTGTAATGTTAACTGGCGACAATGAAAAAACTGCAAAGACAATTGCAAATGAAATTGGAGTAGATGAAACTTTTGCAGGACTTTTGCCACAGGAAAAAAATAAAAAAATTGATGAAGTTCAGAAATCTGGGAAAAAAGTTCTTATGATAGGTGACGGAATAAATGACGCACCATCACTTGCAAAGGCAGATATAGGAATGGCAATAGGTCATGGCACAGATGTCGCAATTGAATCATCAGATGTAGTTCTAATGAGATCAGATCTAATTGATGTAGTTTCCGCAATTGAAATTTCAAGGGCGACAATAAAAAATATTAAGGAAAATTTATTTTGGGCGTTTTTCTACAATGTAATTGGAATACCTATAGCTGCTGGAATTTTGTTTCCACACTTTGGTATAAAATTGTCGCCAATGTTTGCAGCCTTTGCAATGAGCATGAGTTCAATTTTTGTTGTGAATAATGCACTAAGGCTTAGAAGGTTTAAACCAAGGACAGTAGTAAATCCCATGAAAGAAAATTCTGATATTAAAAAAGATAGTAAAGAAAAATTTGAAAAAGAAAAAAATATGACTACAATAAAAGTAAGTGGCATGACGTGCGAGCACTGTGAAAAGAAAGTTTCTGATGCACTAGAAAAAACTGGAAAGGCAAAAAATGTAGAAGCAAATCATGAAAGTTCTTCTGTAAAATTTATAGATGAAGGCATCACAGAAGAAGAAATAAAAAATGCAGTGGAAGAAGCAGGTTATGAAGTTATTAAAAATAAAGGAGAAGATAGTATGGAAAAAATTTTAAATGTTGAAGGAATGAGCTGCAATCACTGTGTGGCAACAGTAAAAAAAGCACTAGAAAATGTTGATGGTGTAAAAGAAGCAGATGTAATTCTTGAAGAAAAGAGAGCAGAAGTAAAACTTGATAAAGAAGTTTCTGATGAAATTCTTGTAGACGCAGTGAAAGATGCTGGTTACTCTGCAAAAATTGAAAAATGAGAGCAGATAGGGAAGTCCAACTTAGAAAATTAAAAACTGTCAGGGGACAAATTGATGGTCTTATTAAAATGGTTGAAGATGACAGGTATTGCTTGGATATATCAAATCAGCTTATGGCATCAATTTCAATTTTAAAAAATATAAATAAAGATGTACTGACGGCACATTTAAAGGGCTGTGTCAAGGAATCTTACGGAAAAAGTGAAGATGAAATTGATGAAAAAATTGAAGAGATAAACAGTATAATTAACAAATTGTCAAAGTAGGAAGATTATGAAAAAAATAATATTTTTAATGATGATGATGTTTTTGTTATCATCTTGCAAAAAAGATGATTCTCATGAGATAAAATTTTCCTCTGGAGAAGTTTATAATTTTCAGTCTTTATCTGTAGAAGTGATTTCTGATGAAGAAAAAATGACTACAAGAGAGATTTTTAACAGTAAAGGCGAAGAAGAAAAGTTAGGAGAAATAATAAATCTCTTAGGTAATTGTAAAGTCGCAGATGAAGGATACTCTTATGCTTCAATTCCAGACTACAAATCTTTATTAATAAAATTTCAAACTAAAGACAAAGAAGATACAATTTATATGTATGATTCAGAAAGAGATAGGAATACAAAAAAATTCCACTATACTTTTACTGGAAGACTTGGAAAATATGAAGGGGCTTGTCTTTTATCTGATGATGATTTAATTTCAGAGATAAAGTCTATTATTCAAAAATAAAATTTATTATAAAAAAAGATTGCGGTATTTTTGCATCGCAATCTTTTTTAAGTGCTAATAGGTGTATAACCAAGTTTTTTATTTAAGAAGTAATCTAAATCATAAATTTTTTAAATTGTGATACAGGTATAAAAATAATAACTATAAAAAAGGTGTTGGAAAAAAATTCAGCACCTTAATTTTTATAATTATTCTTCAAATCCACCTGTGTAAAGGTTGTAATAGATTCCCTTTTGTTCTAATAAATCTTCATGGTCGCCTCTTTCTATAATTTCTCCATTTTCAAGAACTATTATTACATCAGAGTTCATAATTGTTGAAAGTCTGTGTGCAATTACAAAGGTAGTTCTGCCCTTCATGATTTCATCCATGCCTTCTTGTACAATTTTTTCTGTATGAGAGTCAATAGATGATGTGGCTTCGTCAAGTATCATTACAGGAGGATTGTAGATTTCAGCTCTTGCAATAGATAAAAGTTGCATTTGACCTTCTGAAAGTTCGCCACCTGCTCCAGTAATTACTGTATCATATCCATCTTTTAAATTCTTTATAAAATCGTGGGCATTAGTTCTTTTTGCAGCCTCAATTGTTTTTTCCATATCAATATCATTAACAGAATAATTTATATTTTCTGCAATTGTGCCAGTAAAAAGATGTGTGTCTTGAAGTACCATTCCAAGAGAAGATCGCAAATCATCTTTTTTAATTTTTCTAATGTCAATTCCATCAAAAGTAATAACTCCGCTGTCGATTTCATAAAATCTATTTATTAAATTTGTAATTGTAGTTTTACCTGCACCAGTTGCACCTACGAAGGCAACTTTTTGGCCAGGTTTTGCATAGAGGTTTAAGTTTTTGAGAACTTTATTTTCTCCATCATAAGAAAAAGTTACGTCATTAAATCTTATGTCGCCCAAAAGTTCTCTGTATTCGTCACTTTCAATATCGTGCCAAAAATATTTTTCTTCTCCATTGATATTTTTAACAACTTTTTCAACACTTCCTGAATAGTCTTCAGGTTCTTCTTCAAGGAATTCAAAAATTCTTCTGGAGCCTGCAATGGCAAGGACTACTGAATTTATATTTCCACCAATTTGTCCCATGGGACCCGTTAGAGTTCTTGAAAGTTGCAAAAAGGATGCAACTATTCCAACAGTTATTCCATATTTTCCAGAAACTGCCATTAATCCACCAATTAATGCAAATAAGATGTATTGAAAATTTCCAATTCCAAAGATAATTGGGAATAAAAATAGTCCAAGCCTATTTGCAATCATTGTATTCTCCATTAGTTCTTCGTTGATAACTTCAAAATCTTCTCTGGCATTTTCTTCGTGATTAAAAACTTTTACGACTTTAAGACCATCAATCATTTCTTCTATATAGCCGTTTGTTTTAGCAAGAGATTTTTGTTGTTCTAAAAAGAAGTGTGAAGATTTGCCACCAATGACGTTCATAACAAATATCATAAGCCCCACTGTAAGAATTATTATAAGAGATAATAAAAATGATTGAGAAAACATTGCAATTAAAACCATTATAATTGTCATAAGAGAAGACACAAAGGAAGGGAAAGATTGAGCAATCATGTCGCCTAATGCCTTTACATCATTTGTGTAATAACTCATAATGTCGCCATGACTTTTACTGTCAAAGTAAGACACTGGAAGAGCTTCCATTTTCTCAAACATTAATTTTCTCATGTTTCCCATAGTTTCTTCTGAAATATATACCATTAGTCTTGAGTACATAAATGAAGAAAAAACTCCAACAGCTAAAAAGATTGCCATCTTAATAAGCATAGCCAAGAGGTTGGAATAATCTGGCACATCCATTTTAAGAAGTGGCATTACATAATCATCAATTAAAAATCTCATAAAAAGTGAGATAGAAATTGTTGCAAGTGATGAAATTATTACCATAATTGAAACTGCAATGAGTTTGTATTTGTGCCTTTTAAAAATAAAGGAAAATAATTTTTTTGCAGCAACTTTATTTTCAGAAGATGAAATTTTTTCTTTATTCTTTCGCATCAAAATCACCATCGCTTTCTTGAGTTTCATTTATTTCTCTATAAATTGAACTTTTGACAATAAGTTCTTTATGAGTTCCAATAGATTCTATTTCTCCTTTGTCCATTACAATTATATAATCTGTATTTTTAAGTGACTTTATTTTTTGAGAAATTAAAATTTTTGTCATATCAGGTCTAAGTTTGTTTAAAGATTTTATGATTTTTTCTTCTGTTTTATTATCAAGAGCAGAAGTTGAATCGTCCATTATTAAAATTTTTGGATTTTTTAGAATGGATCTTGCAATGGAAATTCTTTGTTTTTGCCCGCCAGAAAAGTTTGTTCCACCTCTTTGAACCTTCATATCCAAGTCTTTTTCTGGATCGATAAAATCGTCACAACTTGCAATATAAAGTGCCTCTTTTAAATCTTCATCACTTAAGTCGTCCCTTGCCCATTTTAAATTTTCACGAAGAGTTCCTGTAAAGAGCTGATTTTTTTGTAAGACAACAGATACTTCATCACGCAGAGATTTTAAATCATAATCTTTTACATTTTCTCCTGCTACAAGGACATCACCACTTGTTGTATCAAAAAGTCTTGCTACTAAGTTTATAAGAGTAGTTTTCCCCGAACCAGTTGGCCCTATTATTCCCACATAATCAGAAGATTTTATTTTTAAGTTTATATTTTTTAAAACCGACTTATCTATATCTTTTGAATAAGAAAAGTAAACATCATCAAAAATAATTTCACCATTTTTTATTTCTTTTATAGGATTTTTTGGGCTTACAATTTCTGGTGTAGTAGAAATTACTTCATCTATACGTTTAATAGAATTTCTAGCAATAGTTATTTGAACAAGTATAATAGAAAGCATCATTAGAGAAATTTGAATTTGTATCGCATAGGTAATTAAACCAGTTAAAGCACCTGTGCTCATATTGCCTGAAACAATTAAGTGAGAACCAAGCCAGGCAATTAAAATTGTCATAAGATAAGTTGAGAAATTCATAAGAGGATTTGCAAGAGCTAAAAGTTTTGATGCCCTTACATAATTATCTTGAAGTTCATCAGAAATATTATTGAACTTTTTTATTTCTTTATCTTCTTTGACAAAGGATTTTACTACTCTAATTGCAGATAAATTTTCTGAAACATCGGTATTTAACTTGTCTGTAATTTTAAAAACTTTTTCAAAAATTGGATAGGCTTTCTTAATTATGATTCCCATTCCAATTGAAATAAGAGGAATTATAATTACAAAAGTTGGAGCAAGATCTTTTGAAAGTTTAAAACTCATAATAAAGCAAAATATAATTGTAAGAGGAGATCTAATTGCCATTCTAATTGTCATTTGAAAAGCCATTTGAACCATTTGCACATCAGTTGTCATTCTAGTTATTAGACTTCCTCTTTTGAATTTGTCCATATTTTCAAAGGAAAAGTTTGTTATATTGTAAAACATAGCTGATCGCATATTTTTGGAAAGGCCACTAGAGGCCTTAGTAGCAAGATAACCGCTCATGACGCCTGTGCCAAGAGATATGGCAGCAATTATCAGTAAGATTATGCCATATCTAATAATATTTTCTCTGGAATTATTTAAGATTCCCTCATCAATAATTTTTGTCATAAAAAATGGAATCATTGCATTCATCAAAACTTCTAATAAAACAAAAAAGGGCGAGAGCAATGCTTGTTTTTTATACTCGCCTAGATTATCAGAAATAACTTTTAACATATTTCACACCCTAACTAAAAATATTGTAATTTTATATAAAGATAATACTATCTAAGATAGATTTTCTACCCAAAAAATTTTCACATAAACAATTTACTAAAATTATTATATTACTTTACTAAAATGAATTGTATTTAAGATCTCTTTGTAATATTATATAATAAATGGAGGGATAATATGGCAGATTTAAAAAAAGAAAAAGAATTAATAGAAAATTCAAAAACTCTTTCTGATTCAAAAAAGAAAGAAATGAAGGCAAATCTTGAACAACAAAAAGAAATTGATAACGACGACAGAGCTCAATCTGATGTTTATGCAAAAACTGAAGGAAAAGACCCAGAAACAGGAGTAGAAATTCCCACAGAAGAATCTGTTGAAGAAGCAAAAGATTGGGTTGACAATCAAAATAGAAGATAAAATTTGGTCCTTAGTGGGACCATTTTTCGTAAAGAGGTAAAAATAAATGGAAGAGAAATTTTTAAATTTTTTATTGCAAATGAGAAATGATACATTAAATAGATATATGATCGCCATTACACACCTTGGAACTGGTGGTGCAATATGGATTTTTATCACCTATATATTATTTTACTTAGGGTTTAGAGTAGAGAGTGTAAATATAATATTGGCGTTAATTTTTAATGGAATAATATGCAATCTCTTTTTAAAAAATCTTTTAAAAAGAAAAAGACCTTCATGGATTTCAAAGGTTGAACTTTTGATAAAGAATCCAACAGATTTTTCTTTTCCGTCAGGTCACGCATCATCTTCTTTTGCAGCAGCAACAACTATTTATTTTTATTTCAAAGGAATGGGAATTGTATTTTTAGTTATAGCATCTCTTATTGCATTTTCAAGAATATATCACTTTGTACATTACCCAAGCGATGTAATTATTGGAGCGGCGCTTGGAATAATTATTGCTATAATTACAAAAAATAATTACGATAAATTTATATTAGAATTTTTGCGTGATAATTGTGGATTTTTATTTAGACCTCTTTCTTAGATCTATAAAAAAATTGCTAATTAGTTTGGAACATTCCTTCTCGCAAATGCCACCCTCATAGCTTATTCTGTGATTAGTTATGAGGTTTTCTATTTTTTGATGAGAAATAACTGCTCCAAATCTTTTGTTTTTTGCACCAAAATATAAATTTTTAATTCTGGAATTTAAAATTGCCCCTACACACATAAGGCACGGCTCCAAAGTTACATAAATATCACAATCCTCTAGGTGATAGGAATTTAAATTTTTTGATGCCATATTTATCGCAAGGATTTCTGCATGTGCAATAGGTGATTTAAAATCTTCTTTTTTATTGTATCCATATCCAATTATTTTATTATTTTTTACTATCACACATCCAATAGGAACATCTTCTGAGGATAGAGATTTTTTTGCAAAGGCAATTGCTTCTTTCATATATTTAGTATCCATAAAAGTATTATAACAAATAAAAATATTAAGAACTATTATTTTATAACAAGCAAAATAATATATAAAAAATAGTCTGTGATATAATATTAATAATAAAATGATAAAATTTATAAAGAATCAAAAATAAAAATTAACGAGGTAGGACAAATGACTGTTAAGATAATATCTGATTCTTCATGTGATTTAGATAAAAAAACTTTGGAAGAATTACAAATAGAAGTCTTAAAAATAAAAAATACAGACGAAGATCATAAAGATTTGCCAGAAAATATAACTAATAAAGAGATTTATAGAAAAATGAGAGAGGGCAAATATTTTAAGACGAGCCAAATTACATATTATGAATATTATAAAAAGTTTGAAGAATTGGCAAAAGAAGGCACAGATTTTATTTGCATAACACTATCATCTGGGATGAGTGGAACATTTCAAAATGCATACATAGCAAAAAAGGAGTTACAAGAAAAATATAGAGATGTAAAAATGGAAGTGGTAGATTCTCTTGCAGCTTCAGTTGGATTTGGACAAATTACATATTATGCAGGACTTGCTGCTAAAAATAATGCAAGTTTTGAAGATTTATTAAAATTATTAAATTTCTTGGTAAATAAAACAAAGCATATTTTCACAGTTTTTGATTTAAAATATTTGTATGAAGGCGGCAGAGTTTCAAAAACGAAGGCAAAGATATCTAGTGTCTTAAATATTGTTCCCATAATAGAAGTTGACAGTGAAGGAAAATTATATGTATCAGAAATAGTACGTGGAAAAAACAGAACATATAAAAAAATGGTTAATATAATTTCAGAAAAATCAAATTCCAATGGAGATGATAGAGTCTTTCCTGTGTACGCAGATGAAAAAGAAATTTTAGATCCACTTATTTCTAAATTGAAAAAGATTGGATATAAAAATTTTTTGTGCCTTGAGATAGGACATACAATAGCGGCTCATGTTGGACCAGATATATGTGGCCTTGGTTATTTGTCAGAAAATATTCCTGATGAATTTGAAAAATATATGGTTTATTAATAAAGAAGAAAGGCTTTTTGACCTTCCTTTTTAAATTGAATTTATTTTTATATTTTTTATGAAAATTTTGTAATAAGAAAAATCTTATTCTGGAATTTTTGTCATTTTCTTTAGAGAATAAATTGATATTAAAAATACTACAAATTCTGAGATTACTGCTCCAAAGAAAAGATATTTAGACCCAAATAAATGTACACATAAATAGATGGATAAAAATAATGCAACAGAGCCCCTCATAATATTTATTATAATAGAATATTTAGGCTTTCCAATTGCTGATGAAAGTGTTGCAATAAATAAATTGTGGCCTGATAATAAAAACATTAGAGCGTAAATTCTCATTGGTCTTATGGATGATGAAATCATATTTTTATTTTCTAGGAACATATTAAATAGGGTTCCTGCTCCAAAGAAAGATATCATGTACATAATTATTGAAATTATAAAGATAGAAATAAAACTTATTTTTATAATTTCAAGACTTTTATCTCTTTCCTTTGAACCATGATAGAAGGAAAGGAGAGGAAGAGTTCCATGGCACACCCCTTGAAAAGTTGAATTTGCAAAAAGGGACATATAATTTATAACTGCGTAGGCAGATAAAAATTCTGGAGAAATATATTTTATAATAAATAAATTAAAAATAAAAACAAAAGTTGCAGAGTTTAGTTCCGATATAAATTCTCCAAATCCATAAATTACTGTAGTTTTTAAATATTTTAAAATTTCTTTTCCACTCATTTTTATTTTAACAAAGCGTAGATATCCCTTTGCACTTCTAAAGTGAATGAAAAATATTACACAGGATAAAAACTGTGCAATACCTGTCGCAAGTGCTGCACCTCTAACGCCCATTTGAAATTTATCTATCAAAATATAATCTAAAATTATATTTGTAACACAAGCAGACACTGCACCTACTATTGCAGTTCGTGGAAAACCGTCCACCTTTACTAAGACTTCAAAGGCATATGCAATTATGTAAAATGGAGAAAAAAATACAATTACCGAAAGATATTCGTGAGATAGATTGAAGAGAGAAGAGTCTGCACCTAAAAATAAAATAATTTTATCCATAAAAATTATTGCAATAATAGCAAGTGTCACTGAAAATGCAAGTATAAATAAAATTATAAAAGTAAATACTCTATTTGATTCATCTCGATTACCACGTCCAAGTTCTATTCCTATAATAGTCTGAGATCCAACGCCTGTTATTATTGCAATGGCAAAGAGAAAATTGACATAGGGAATTACTATTGTCACTGCAGAAAGCTCTAATTCGCCTGCAAAGTTTGCTACAAAAAATCCATCGACAATTGTGTAAATTGAAAAAACCCACATAGCTATTATTGATGGGATTACAAATTTGAAAAATTGTCTTTTTAAGTTCATAGCACACCTCTGATTAGTAAATTATATAGCAGTATAATTTTTTAATCAAGAAGTTATAATTCTAAACTTTTTTCTTGAACTTTATAAAATAAATTTTTTATAATATTTCCTTGATTAGGGTTTTTATTTTTTGTATCAAGATTCAAAAAATAAAATACAATTACAAAAAAAATTATAAATTTATTGAACTATGTTATAATAATTGTAATTTTAAAAAGGAGGACACACTATGAAAGCTGTTATAACTGTAATAGGTAGTGATAAAATTGGTATCGTATATGAAGTTGTTAAAAAAATGGTGGAGTTTGATTTAAATATTGTGGATATAACTCAAACAATCTTAGATGATTATTTTACAATGATTGTAATTGTAGATCTTACTAAGATGAATGTAGAGTTCCAAGAAGTTGTAGACGCTTACGAAAAACTTGGTGAAGAACTTGGACTTTCTATAAGAGTCCAACATCAAGGTATTTTTGAAAAGATGCATCAAATTTAAGGAGTTATCATGGATAAAAAAAGAATTTTAGAAACTGTGAGGATGCTTGACGAAGAAAATCTAGATATTAGAACTGTAACTCTTGGCATTTCACTTTTAGATTGCATAGATAGAGATGCAGATAAGGCTTGCGAAAAAATTTATAATAAAATTGTAAAATATGGGAAAAATTTAGTAGAGTCTGCAAATGAAATTGGAAAAAAATATGGAGTTGAAATTGTAAACAAAAGAGTTTCAGTTACGCCTATTGCTCTTATTGCAGGTGCAACAGATGAAAAAGATTATACAAAATTTGCAAGAGCCCTAGATAAAGCTGCGAAGGAAATTGGAGTTGACTTTATTGGTGGTTTTTCTGCTCTTGTGCATGGAAATATGACTCCAGCTGATGAAATTTTAATAAATTCAATTCCTCGTGCACTTGCTGAAACGGAAAAAGTTTGTTCTTCAGTAAATGTTGGGACAACTAAAAAAGGTCTAAATATGGATGCCGTTAAACTTATGGGTGAAGTTATATTAGAAACTGCAAAAAATACAAAAGAAGAAGATTCTATTGGTTGTGCAAAACTTGTTGTTTTTGCCAACGCAGTAGAAGATAATCCATTTATGGCTGGGGCTTTTCATGGAGTTGGAATGGGAGATATAGTTCTTCATGTTGGAGTGTCTGGCCCAGGAGTTGTGAAGTATGCTCTTGAAAAAGTAAGAGGAGAAAGTTTCGATGTAGTTTCTGAAACAATTAAGAAGACTGCTTTTAAGATAACAAGACTTGGAGAATTGATTGGCAAAGAAGTTGCAAATAAAATTGGAGTTCCTTTTGGAACAATTGATCTATCTCTTGCTCCAACTCCAGCTATTGGAGATTCTGTTGCAAGAATTCTAGAAGAAATTGGTGTTGAATTTGCAGGAGGTCATGGCACTACTGCTGCCCTTGCAATGTTAAATGATGCAGTGAAGAAAGGTGGAATTATGGCATCTGATCATGTTGGAGGACTTAGTGGTGCTTTTATTCCAGTGAGTGAAGATGAAGGAATGATTGAAGCTGCAAAAAATGGTCACATAGGACTAGACAAACTTGAAGCCATGACTTGTGTTTGCTCCGTTGGTCTTGACATGATTGCGATTCCTGGAGATACTAAGGCGACTACACTTTCTGCAATAATTTCTGATGAAGCTATGATTGGAATTATAAATCAAAAGACAACTGCTGTAAGACTTATTCCAGTTATTGGAAAGGGTGTTGGAGAAGAGGCAACTTTTGGAGGCCTTTTAGGTTCTGCACCAATAATACCTGTTCATAAGGGAAATTGCGATAATTTTGCAAATCGTGGAGGATTTATTCCTGCACCAATACACAGTTTTAAAAATTGAGATATTAGTAAATTTTATGAAATATGGAATTAATAGGTAAATAAAAACAAAAAGATCTTATATAAGTAGATTTTTAAAATTGTCTACTTTATAAGATCTTTTTTATATAAAATTAATTTTTATTTTAGTTCAACTTCTTCGTTTATTATTGTGTAAAGGGCATCTGCGGTTTTTCTTTTCTTTTCACGGAGTTCATCATTTTTTGGATATCCAATTGCTATTGCAAGTCTAATTCTATTTTTTGTTTTTAAAAATTTTTGCAATTTTTCTTCGTCGAACCATCCTATACAACAAGTTGAAAGACCTAGTGTAGTTGCTTGTGCAGTGAAGTAAGCAGCAGATATGCCAATGTCAATAGATTTGTAGTCTTGATCTTTTACCTTTGAACCAATTTTTGCAGACAAATTGTAATTTTCTTCAGTGACAATGGCAAAGGCATTTACATTGTCTGTAAAAGAATTCATTTTTCCCTTTTGGAAATATTTTGAAATATATTTTGCATCATCTCCACTCACAATATAATAGTAATAAGGTTGTGCATTGCAAGCTGAAGGTGAAAGTTTCATAGCTTCAAGACAAGATTTCAATTTTTCTACTTCAACAACTTTGTCTTTATCATAATTTCTGCAAGATTGTCTTGCCTTTGCAATTTCCATAAATTCATTAAATTCCATAAAATCATCCTTCTAAAAATTCATCTAAATTTCCATCAAAAAAATAAAATTCATCATCTCTCATAAGAGCAGGAACTCCCACTTTTCCAGCGTCCACTATTTCGTCAAAATAGTCAGAAAAATCTCTGTACTTTAAAAATTTTTTTAAATTTGACATAGATGCTGTAATGTCAACAATTTCTACATCAAGATTTTTTCTTTTAATTTCTTCTATTGCAGGTGGACAGTCTGGGCAATGGCTAGATACAAAAAGTGTAAGCATTTTTATCTCCTCCAAAAATTTATCAAGTGCATTGTAAAAATTTTCATCTGCACTTTTTTCTCGCTTAGATATTCTAGAATAAATTTTTCTATCTCGCATTTTTTTATTAAAATGGCGTGAACTTAACATTGACATAATATTTTCATCATCAACAAAGATTCCTTGAAAGTCTAGAACCTTAGCACCCTTAGATAGTGCAAGAGAAGAAAGACCTCTATCATTGGTTATAACAAGGTCATTTATATTTGCGTGATTTACTATATAAAAGTCGGCCGCCTCTTTTGATATGTCAACGTTTACTACTCTTCCATAATTTGCGTAAAATTCTTGCGTGTAGTTTTTTACCATAATTAATTTTGCGGAATATTTTTTTGAGAGTTCTTCTGTAATTTTTCTCACAGGAGAACCGTCTGCATCCAATAATATTTTCATTAATATATTTTATACCCCAATAAAAATTATAATATCATATCATATAAAAACTATTGAAAAATTGTAAATTTTTATATAGACTTAATGAAGGAGGTTAACATGAAACATATATACAGAATTTTTATATTCCTTACAGTAATAATCCTCCTTGGAGCGTTGTGTCTAACTTTTATGTTTGCACCAAGAGGAAAAAAACTTAATCAAGAAAAAAATATAAATAAAAATAAAGAAGAAGTTTATGAACCAGAAAAAGTTACAATCTTTAATGAAGAAGAAGATATTGTAAATATTTTATTAATTGGAATCGATTCCAGCAAAGTAACTTATGAAGTAGATGAAAATTCTAAAAGAGCAGACACAATTATGCTTCTTTCTATAGACCCAAAAATTGACAAGGTAAGACTTCTTTCAATACCTAGAGATACATATTATAAAATAAAAGGTTTTGACAATTATAGAATGAATGCGGCTTATTCTCGTGGAGGAATTGACCTTCAAGTTGAAAGTGTAGAAGACTTAATGGGTATAAAAATAGATCACTATGTTACAGTAAATTATGAGGCTGTAAAAGAAATTGTGGACGCAATTGGCGGAATTGAAATGTATACACCAGAATATAAATATAAAGATCCATCAACTATACCGCCACTTGACATTGATTTTGAAGAAGGACTTCACCATTTAAATGGCGAGGATTCAGTAAAACTTCTTAGAATAAGAAAAATTTATGAAGATCAAGACTTAGGAAGAATAAAGGTTCAACAAGAATTTATAATGAAGATTTTTGACAAAATGAAATCTCCAAAGATGTTTTTAAAACTTCCAAAATTAATTTCTATTGCAGATAAATATGTTGAAACTGACATGAACTATGGACAGCTTTCCTATCTTGCTTATTATGGTGTAACTCTAGATAAAGAAAATATAGAACAAAAGACTATTGACGGCACTACAAAAAAGGGCTCACCTTTTTATTATGTAAATAAAGATAGTGCAAAAAATGAAATGAAAGTTTTTGAAAATATGAGAAATGAAATTGAACAGGGTGAAGGCGAAAAGCAAAATATAGATTTTACAGAAGAAGAATTGCAAAATATGACAGAAGAGGAAAGAATGGAAGTAAAGCAAAAAATTAGAGATAGAAAGTTAAGAGAAGAGTTGCAACGAGAAGCTGTGAGAAATAATTCTATAAAAAATAACAATTTAAATAATACAGATGAAAATTAAAAATAAAGGGGACTTAGGATCTCTTTGTACTGACACCAAAAGCTGGATTAACAGACCAACTTAATGGGGTCAGTTTTTTGTTTACATAAAAAGAATCACCACAATGGATGATTCTTTAAAATAAAATTATTCTGCCAAAAGTTTTGCTATATTTTTTACTATTTCTTTTGACTTTTCCATTTGGTCAAGGCTTACAAGTTCATAGCGACCATGATAATTGTAGCCACCTGTAAAAATATTTGGAGTTGGAAGACCCATAAAAGAGAGTTTGGATCCATCAGTGCCACCACGTACTGGCCCAATTTTTGGATCTACACTGGAAAGTTTAAATGCTTTTTTGGCAAGGTCTATTATCTCCATATTATTTTCTATTTTTTCTCGCATATTGTAATATTGGTCTTTTATTTCAATGGTAATTCTGTCTTCATATTTTATATTTAAAAATTTTACAATTTCTTCAAACAATTTTTTCTTTTCCAAAAATTTTTCTCTTGAGTGATCACGGATAATGTAGTTCATTTCAGTGTGCTCTACACTTCCTGAAATATTTGTGAGAAGAAAGAAACCTTCATAATTTTCTGTGTGCTCAGGTCTTTCATTAATTGGTAACATATTGTTTAATTCCATTGCAATAATTTGAGAATTTACCATGGTGTTTTTTGCAGAACCAGGATGGACATTTTTCCCTTGAATTTCTATTTTACAAGAAGCGGCATTGAAAGTTTCGTACTCAAGTTCGCCAATTGGTCCTCCATCAATAGTAAATGCAAAATCTGCACCAAATTTTTCAACATCAAATAAATCTGCTCCTCTGCCAATTTCTTCATCAGGAGTAAAGGCAATTTTTATGTCACCATATTTCGCATCTTTATCATTTATTAGTTCATCAACTGCAGAAACTATAATTGCAATGCCAGCTTTGTCATCTGCACCTAAGAGAGTAGTGCCATCAGTCGTTATAATAGTTTCTCCTTTTAAACTTTTTAGAAAAGGAAAGTCTTTTACAGTTGTGGTGAACTCATCATTTAATTTAATATCACATCCATTATAGTTTTTAATTATATTTGCTTTGACATTTTTGCCAGACATATCTGGGGAAGTGTCCATGTGGGCAATAAATCCAACAGTCTTCTCAGTTTTTATATTGCCTGGGATATTTGCATAGACATAGCCATTTTCATCAAGTTCACTTTCTATGCCAAGACTATTTAATTCTTCCACTAAATAATTTGCAAGGTCGAGTTGATTTTTAGTGGAAGGACAAGTTTTGGAATTTTCATCACTTGTAGTTTCAAAGGAAATATAATTTAAAAATCTATTTAACATATTTATTCCTCCTCAAATGAAATTTATATCTATAATTTTATCACATATAATATTTTTATAAAAAATTATTACGAAAATCCTTAGCTTTTGTGAAAATATAGGGACTAAGGATATTAAGATTAGTCAAATTTATAAATATTAATTCCAGTAAAGTCGTCTTTTTGTCTTTCGACAGTTCCTTCTATAATACTTATAGTGAGTTCGCAAGTCACGCTTATTTTTGCACTCTTCATGTGACCACCAAAAACTTTTCCCTCGGCATCAGATGTTGAGATGTGGAGATGAGGGTAGTACTCACTATTTAGAGTGGATATGCTTCCTATAATTGAAAGAATTTCAAACTCGCCCTTGAAATTTTTTTCTTTGTAATCTTTTTTAGATACGCTAAAAAGTCCAATAGTGAAGTTATCAGTTGCACCAATACCATAGACACTTGCAAGTTTAATATTTTCTTTTAAAGCAATCTCTTTTAATTTTTCATGAACTTCTTCAGTTCTGTCAATTCTCGCGATTATTTTATCGTCAAATCTTTTGTAATCCATATTTCCTCCTAAAAATTTAATTAGCAAAATAAATTTTAAGCTTACAATATTTTAATAATTGTGCCAAGATTTTATAAAGTATAATTCACCACTTATTTTTTGAAATTCTGTCTTCAACAGAATATTCATTGTCCAAAATTTCAACTTCATACTCTTCATTAAACATTGGAGATGACAAAATATAATCTGCAGTAGTAGGAGATGTTGCCATAGAAATATTGTAGAGAGTAGAGATCCTAAGAAGTGCTTTCACATCTGGATCGTGGGGTTGTGCTTCTAGGGGATCCCAAAAGAAAATCAAAATATCAATTTTGGAATCAGAAATTTTTGCCCCAAGTTGTTGATCACCACCAAGAGGACCAGAAACAAGTCTTTTTACATCAAGGGAAGTTTCATTAGAAATTAAAGCAGCAGTTGTTCCAGTCCCAATAAAGTTATGATTGGAAAGTTTTTCTTCATGTCTTTTGACCCAATCTAAAAGTTCTTTTTTCTTGTGGTCATGTGCCACAAGTGCAATATTTTTTTTGCGATTTACTTTTATTTTTTTTACTTGCATAGACACCTCAAAATAATAAAAATTCTTGACTAAGTTTATTCTTTAATATATAATATCAAAGATTGCAATCCTTGCATAGTTATTTTAACTATGCCGAAGACCATAAGGAGGTGAAAGTATGAATAAATACGAAGCGGTGATTATGTTTTATCCTGAAGTGGAAGAAGAAAAGAGAAACGCTTCTTTCGAAAGATTAAAAAAAGTAATCGAAAAAAACGGAAAGATTAATAATGTTGATGAATGGGGCATGAGGAAATTAGCTTACGAAATCGACTACAAAAATGAAGCTTATTATACATTCGTTGAATTCGAAACAAAACCAGAAGATATTGCTGAAATCAACAGAATCGCAAAAATCATGGACCCAGTTATGCGACAAATGATTATAAAAGTTGAAGACTAAGGAGTTTTTATGAATTGTGTTAGTTTAATAGGAAGACTAGTAAGAGATCCCGAACTTCGTTATGCGCAAACGGGAACGGCAATGTGTCGTTTCACTATTGCTGTTGACAGAAGAATGTCAAAGCAAAAAAGACAAGAAGCACAAGCCAATAATCAACCAACAGCTGATTTTATTGGTTGCACTGCCTTTGGTCAAACAGCAGAACTTATTGCTAATTACCACAGAAAGGGTAGCCAAATTGGAATTGATGGTAGAATTCAAACAGGAAGTTATGAAAAAGATGGAAGAACTATTTACACAACAGATGTAGTTGTAAATAATTTAACTTTCATAAGCACAAACCAAGGACAAAACCAAGGCGGATTTAATCAAAATAATAATTTCCAAAATCAAGGCGGATTTAATAATCCAGGACCAGTAAATTCTGCTTACGAAAATGATTTTTCGCAAAATAAAGATGACGATGAAGACGGATTTTTCCCTGTTGATAATGATAATATTCCATTTTAAGGAGGGCAAAAATGCAAAGAAGATTTGGCAGAAGGAAGAAAGTAGATCCTTTTGAAAAAGATAAAACAAAAAAAATTGACTATAAAGATGTTGATATGCTAAAAAATTATATTTCAGATCGTGGTAAAATTCTTCCAAGAAGAATTACAGGTCTAAATGCAAAACATCAAAGAGAAATGACAGTTGCTATAAAAAGAGCAAGACAAATTGCACTTATTCCATATAGCGCTGACTAATTATATTTAAACTGTTGGGTTTATCCAGCAGTTTTTTTGTTTTTCTTTTTTAGCTTGCCTTTTGTAAAAAAGTATAAATTATATCCAATTAGAGCTCCTATGGACTGAATGTCCCAAAAGTCAGAATTATAATACTTTATTTTTAAAATTCCTAGAAGAATTATGAAGACACTTAATAAATAAAAATATTTTCTATTAAAGTAATTTGATTTTTCTAAATTGTAACAAAATAAAAATTCTAGAGATATGTAAATTATAGATTTTGTTATAAAATAAAAATTCATTATAAATTATATTTGTAAATAATATGTAAAAACCAGGTTTGTACCTGGTTTTAAGGTTTTAAGTTATTTTATCATTTAGCTAAAAAACAAATAAAGTATTGGCATAGATATAACTATACTTAAAATTACTCTTTCAATCCAAATTATAATATAATCTGAAAATTTAAGAGGAATTTCTGTTCCCATCATAACAGGTATAGATGCTGAAAAGAATAAAATTTCTGATACAGAAACTATTGCTACTAGCATCTTTGCAATAAGACCAAGACCTGCACCTGCAACTATTGGTGCTGGCAAAAGCATCTCTGCAATACTCATTCCAAGAGCTTGAGCAACCATAAGTGGTTCTTCTACTCTAGTTAAAAATGTGAAAGGATAGAAAATATATCCAATTATGTCAAAGATTGGAGTGTATTCTGCAAGCAAAAGTCCAATCATACCCACACCAAGTAGTGATGGTGCAATATTAAGTGCCATTTTAAATCCATCGATAAAGTTTTCTTTAACAACTGATGGCAATGTTCCAGAATTTTTGTAAGCTGTCATTCCGGCTTTTGCAGCATCGCTGAAAGTAACCTTTTTCTTGTCTTCAGGGATGTATTTTTTTCCAGAATAATATTCTTCAGGCTTTTTGCGCAAAGGAAAAATTCTAGCGGTAATTGCAGTAACTAAAAATGTTACGAATAAAGTTATCCAGAAGTAGGATAGCCAATGATCCATTAAGTCCAAAGTATTTGCAACGATTATCATAAAGGTTGCAGAAACTGTTGAGAAACCTGTTGCAATAATTGCAGCTTCTTTTTTTGTATAAGTATCTTCCATATAAACTCTGTTAGTTATTAAAAGTGCAAGTGAATAGCTTCCAACAAAAGAAGCAACGGCATCTACTGCAGATCTACCTGGAGTTTTAAAAAATGGTCTCATAACAGGCTCCATAAATACCCCAATAAATTCCATTAAACCAAAGCCTGTCAAAAATGCTAAGAAGACTGATCCAATGGGAACAATTGTAGTTACAGATACCATAATGGAATTCCAGATAAGTGGGAGCATATCGCCGTCAAATATTCTTGCGGGTCCTTTGTTTGTAATGTACATAAAAACAAAAATTAAACTTACAAGTTTAAGCACAAAGAAAACTGAATGAAGTTTGCTTTTTTGCCAAGATTTACTTTTGATTGCATAAATTATACCTGCAACTACCATGAAGACACCAAATGTTAAATTATAGTTTGGTATTTTCTTTACAAAACTCGTAATATGATCAATTGGAATTGTTTTTGCACCAGCTATTTCAATGGGCACGAAAAACATAAAGATTCCAAAAAGAGCATAAAGAATGAAAATGATTACATCTTTGGAATTATATTTTTTTGATTCCATAAAAAACCTCCTTTAAAATATCATTTTAACATGATTTCAATTTATTATACCACAGTAGTAGTCTTTATTATATAAAACTTCAAAAATTATCATATAGTTTATTTTTTAATATAGATATTTTGTATAAAAGTTTGACTAAAAGAATATTAGGAAAAATAAAAAGCTTGCCACATTTGCAGCAAGCTAATTTTTTAAGTGAAGTCAATTTTTATTATATTGTCATATTTTTTTTGATCTGTGTTGTAATAATTATATAATTCTTTTCCAAAGTTTGTAAAATTTAATTTTTTTGAATCTAAAATGTTTAAGTCAATTAAAATATTTAACAGAGCCTTTTCTTCAAGGGTAAATCTTTTTTTGTCAATTTTTCTTGATGAGTCAACTTCTTTTAACAAATCAATTACAAAGTCTTTGTATTTTTCATAGTTTTTAGAAAAAGAATCTTTTAAGAAAGAGTTATTTGCAATTGTAGTTATCCAATTTGCAAGTTTAAAAGAGTCTGGAAGAGAAAGATAAATTGAAACATTGTCGTTGAGCTCTAAGTAATCAGTATTATATTCCATAGGGATTGTGGCAATTTTCTTAGTAAGGGCATAGTTTAAAAACAATTCTACAAGTGGGAAGTGTCTATTTTTATAATTTTTTACATTTTTTGTAGGTTCAAGTCCTATATCATTTACAAAAGGTGTAAGTAAAACTGGCGTTATGTCTTTTGACTTTAATAGATATACGTAATTTATGTCTAAAAAAGTGAGAAAGTCTTCAAATTTTTGCAAGAATTTATTTTCTTTATTGTTTATAAACTCTTTTTCGCAAATTTTTAAAATTTCAGAATCACAAAAGACTCCATTTTTACTATTTTTAAGTTTATTTGAATAGATAAATATATTTTTCTTAACGTATTCAAGAGATTTTAATATGTTATCTACTTTTTTCCCAGAAGATTTTAATTTATTGTAGTATGAAGTAAGAATATTTAAGGAAACCTCCATTGTATTTTCATTTGGGAAGTCACCTGATTTGCACATTTCATCAAGTATTTTACTATAATCTAAATTATAATTTTTAAAAGTTTCTTCTTTTGGGCTTAAATATTTGAAAAAAATATTGCTCATAAGAGATTTTAAAAAGTCTATACCAAAATCATTATTTGGCATATTTTTGTTAAAACTCAACTCAAAATTTTCATCGAAAAGAGTTAAGTAGTCGTCATCATAAAAAGAATTGACAAAGATTTTTTCTTGTTCATTTGAGATGTTTTCCTCAATAGATTGAACTAATGAAACTTCAAAAACAGATAAAATATTTAAAAATTCATTTTTTAAGTAATTTTTGTCAATTTCTTGTATCAAGTCCTTAGATTTTGTGTAATTTATATATGAAATTAAATTTTCCATGAAGATACTCATAAGATCGTCATCTATTATGTCTAAGAGTTGTAGAACCATTTTTTCATTTTTGCCAAATATTCTAAGCAATCCAAAGCCATTTTGTACACCTTCAATTTCTTCGTTTGGTAAAACTTTATAAGTTTCTCCAAGAATTAAGTCTTCTAATTCATAAAAATTTTCATATTCTTTAATTTCGAAAATTGACACATAGGAATCTTTCAAGATTTTTTTAATTTTTTTAAATTCCTCAATATCACTAGAGAAATAATTATGATAATTGTCAAACCAAATATCTGAATTTTTTTCGAATTCGTCACAGTCAAATAAAAGCCAGGTGATAAAATCTTCAGCATCTCTATTTTTTAAAAAAGGATTATCTAGATCTTCATCTAAAAATTCGTAAAAATCTTTAGCAGATATGTTTAAAATCAATTGAGTTGAATTATAAATTTTTTTTAAGTCCATTTTTTCTCCTATTCTTCATCAAGTAATTCTTTGAGTTCATCCATGTATTTTAAAATATATTCGACATGATAATTGTATACACTGTCAATTTCGTCTAAGTTGCTAGAAAAATTATCTTCTCCAAAGTCATATCTTTTTCTTATATCTTCAGAAATTTTATTGCTAAAATAATTTGCATTCATATTGTTTATAACTTCGAGTCTTACAGATATGCTCTCAATTAAAGACATGATTTTTTTCTCCTTGGAAATTGATAGGTCACGATTAAAAGGAGTCTTCACCTCTTGTTTTAAGAGTTTATAGAGGGTGTTTGCACTTGCAATAT
Organism: Peptoniphilus lacydonensis; assembly: GCF_900106515.1. GTDB lineage: Bacteria > Bacillota > Clostridia > Tissierellales > Peptoniphilaceae > Peptoniphilus_A > Peptoniphilus_A lacydonensis. Next base: position 845,716 of record NZ_FNWF01000003.1, on the reverse strand, counting down.
CTGTATTAAATTCTGATAAATCAGTTTTTTTGTCATAAATAATTTCTCTAAGAGCTCTATTTGCAGAGCGATAACATTTTTTGGAAGCATCGATAAAATCCTGCCAGATATTTGGAGATGATATTAAATAATTTATTAAAACGGCCACGATTATTCCAATAAATGTTCCTATAATTCTATTGACTGCATAGTAAGCTTTGTCAGAATTGGAAGAAAAACTTGCAACAAAAACTATACATGATAGTTGAGTCATATCACGCATTTTAAATACTACTAGAATATAAATTGTAATTAAAATTCCAAGACCTGCAATGAGTGGCTCTACTAAAGGTGGTACAGATATAATTGAAGTTAAATAGCCAAGTATAACTCCAAAGACGCAAGTAAACAGCCTCTTCTTTGTATCTTTTAAAGATTCTGACATTGAAGGTTTCATAGAAGATACTGCTGCTATGGAAACAAATATTGGAGAATTTAAGTTTAGTAAATGTGAAATATAAAGACCTATCACAACGGCAAGAGCAGTTTTTATTGCTCTCATTCCAATTCTATAATTGTAATCTAATTTATTTTTTATAGCCATGAAATCCCATCCAATACTTTCATTTTATTTAACACAATTATATCAAGAAAAAGTTTAAAAGTACATTTTCAGAATTAAGAGGAAATCATTTTAATTTGATATTTTTTGTAAAAAATGGGTAAATATTTTACAAAGAAAAGGAGAGTGACATTTATGTTATTGAACTTTGTTGGGAAAAATATTGAACTTACAGAATCTTTGAAGAACGTGGCAGAAAAAAAGTTTTCCAAGTTGGACAAATACTTTTCTGGAGAGGTAGAAGCGAGAGTTGTATTTTCTACTGTAAGAGAAGAACAAACTGTGGAAGTTACAATATTTTTGCCAAAGACTATTATTAGAGCAGAAGAAACTACTGATGATATGTACTCTTCTATTGATCAAGCAGTGGATGCACTTGCTAGGCAAATTAGAAAACATAAAACTAAATTAAAGAGAAAATACCAAAATAATGAAAGTATTAGATTTGATGAAATTATGGAAAGGGAAAAAGATCAAGAGGAACCCGAAAATAAAATTGTAAAAAGAAAAAATTTTGAATTAAATCCAATGAGTGAAGAAGAAGCTGTGCTTCAAATGGAACTTCTAAATCACAATTTCTTTGTCTTCTTAGATGCAGATAGTGAAAGGGTAGCAATAGTTTATAAAAGAAAAGATGGAAATTACGGTAAAATCGAAGTTTAATAAATTCTAAATTGATAATCTGGACGTGAGTTTAGCTCGCGTCTTTTTTCTTTTTTAATATAAATTTAAAAATTATTTTTCCTCTAAATTTTAAAAATTTTAATTTTACAAATAAAAAATATTATTTTTACAAGGCTTTGATACATTGTATTTAAATAATGCCTAGGAGGAAGAAATGAAAAAATTTAAAAGAAGTCTTACTACTGCATTGGCAATTACGATGCTTGCACCAAGTTTTGTATTTGCTAAGAGTGAAGATTATGGAAGTGCAAAAAATGTTATTGTGATGATACCTGATGGTATGAGTGTTGAAGCACTTACAACTGCAAGATGGATGACAAAAGACAAAAAATTTGTAATGGATGATCTTGCGACAGGACTTGTTAGAACGAACAATTCAAATACACCTATAGCAGATTCTGCACCTGCTGGTACGGCAATGGCAACAGGTATAAAGACAGAGTCTCCCTTTGTAGGAACTTATCCAACTAAAGGTGGAATGCCAGGAGCTTGTGAAATTGAAAAAGATAGAGCAAAACAACCAATTGCAAATGTGCTTGAAGGTGCCAAGAGAAGTGGAAGATCAACAGGGATTGTATCTACTTCAAATATTCAACACGCAACACCTGCGGATTTTTCTGCACATAATCCAGACAGAAATAATTATGAGGATCTTGGAGAACAACAAGTTTATCAAGATATGAATGTTGTACTTGGTGCAGGAAGCAAATATTTAACTAAGGAAAATAGAAAAGACAAAGAAGATTTAATTTCTGAAATTAAAAATAAAGGGTACGATTATGTAGATACTTTAGATGGAATGAAATCATCTAAAGGCGATAAAATCTGGGGACTTTTTGAAGATGAATCTTTTTCTTATGATATTGACAGGGACAAAAATTTGAAACCATCACTTGCAGAAATGACTGAGAAATCTTTAGATATTCTTTCTAAAAATGACAAGGGTTTTTTCTTAATGGTAGAGGGATCAGAAGTTGATTGGGCAGCACACTCAAATGATCCTGTTGCACTTTTGAGTGAAATTAAAGCTTTTGATGATGCTGTGAAAGTTGCAAAAGACTTTGCGGATAAGAAGGGTGACACTGTAATTTTAATTGCAGCAGACCATGGCACCGGCGGGGTTACTTTTGGACATAGAAATATTACAAAAGGTTATGATAAAGCACCTTTAAATGAATTTACTGATATTATCTCTAATGCAAAAATTTCTGTGACAAAGGCTTCTGAAGAAATCAATGAAGAAAAATCAAATGTTAAAGAAATAATGGAAAAGGATTTTGGCATAAATAATTTGACAGAAGAAGAGTTAAATTTTATAAAGAATGAAAAAGATATAGTATCTGCAATGGGAAGAGTAATTTCAGAAAGAAGTCACATTGCATGGACTACTGGAGGACATGTTGGCGGAGATGTGGGGCTATATTGTTATTCAACTGCAAAAGATGCCAAAAAATTAATGGGAACAGTTCACAATTATGAAATAGGTCGTTATGTAGAAGATATTTTAGACATAGATCTTGACAAATTAACAGAGGAACTTTATCAACCAATTAGAAAAGGCTTTGAAGAAAAGGGAGCAAAAGTTGAATTTAAAGTTAAAGGTGAAAATGATTATGAAGCTATTGTAACAAAGGGCGATGACAAATTAATATTTCCAGTTTCAAAAAATTATGCGATAAAAAATGGAGAAAAAGTTGAAATTGGCGGACTTACAATTTATAGCACAAAATCAGTTTATGTTCCTCAAAAAGCTTTCGAATTAGTAAAATAATAAAAAATAGAATTAAATTTTAATGAATCCAATTATTTGAATATCAAATTTATACCTCAAAAAACTGCAGTTTATTAATAGCTGCAGTTTTTTAGATAATTAAAATTTTTCATGTTAGATATTTTCGGAAATTTTTATTATTTATATTAGACTTAATTATCGCTCAATTATATTTATTTCATTTTCAACATAAAGTTTTTTAAATTTTCCGATACCAATTGCAGAAATAACAATTTCCTCATCTTTCTTAGCATCTAAATATAAGTCCAAAGTTGGATTGTAAAAAACTGAAATGTTGGAAATTTTTGATACTTTATATCTATTCTCATCATCTCTTTTTGTAGAAATATTAAAATCCATAGTTGCAAGACCACAACAATCTTTTTTTGTTTCAATATCTGGATTTATAAAAATTTTATTTATACTTTTTTTATTTAAATATTTTAGTGCATTATCCTTTAATTTAAACTTCATATGTCCTCCTATAATAAAAAAAGGTGGCTTTCCTACCACCTTTTTTAAAAAATTATTAATCTAAAATCATTGATTCAATTCTGTTATGGTTTTTCTTTCCAGTTTTAATAATAAAGAGTACATATAGGAAAGCTATAATTCCTGCTAATGGATATGCAATTGCAAAAGGCAATCCAAACCCAAGACCTTTAACATTTAATATAAAAGAAAATACGATAAATGTGTAGAAAGCTCCAGGAATTAGAGTGATAAAATAATTTTTATTATTATTCATCAAGTAAATAGAAGCTACGGCAAGTGCAAATGTTGCTACAAATTGATTTGTAAATCCAAAGTATCTCCAAAGCATATTAAATCCATTAGGATTTGATTTTGCAAAGTAAAGAATTGCGATTGCAGGAATAAATAATACGGCGGCAAGTCCAGCTCTTTTTGTAGGAGATTTTTGATCAATATTTAATTCTTCAGAAACAATAAGTCTTAGTGATCTAAAAGCAGTATCTCCTGAAGTAATAGGAAGTGCAATAACGCCAAGAATTGCAAGGAATCCTCCGATATTTCCCATAAAATATTTAGAAATTTTACCAACCATAAGTGTACCAGCAGTATCAAGTGGAGTCATTCCTGAAGAGAAAATAACTATTGCACCTGCTGCCCAAACCATTGCTATAAAGCCTTCTGCAATCATAGTTGAGTAGAAAGTTCTTTTAGCTTCAGATTCTGATTTAATAGTTCTAGAAACAAGAGTTACTTGAGAACCATGAAAACCTGAAAGTATACCACAAGCAACTGTGATAAAGAATGATGGAATAAATTTTTGCCCAAGAGGGTGTTCAGCAAGTAGACCAGCATTTGCAAAAGCTAATTGATTATTTCCCTTTGCAAATATACCAATGAATACTCCAAGAGCAGAAATAATTAAAAAAGCTCCAAAAATTGGATAGATTCTACCAATTAATTTGTCGATTGGAAGAATTGTTGAAAGGATGTAGTAAATAAAAATTACTGCATAAATAATCCAAATAGCATTTGAATCAGCGCCAACTTTTAAAATATCATTGGCAATTAGATCTCCAGGAGTGTAAACAAAAACAACGCCTGTTAAAAGTAATAAAATTGCAATTACAACATTGTAAAATTTACGAACACCATCTCCCACGTATTTTCCAACAAGTTTAGGGACTTGGGATCCGCCATTTCTCATTGATATAAAACCTGTCATGTAGTCGTGAACTGCTCCGGCAAAAACACATCCAATAGGAATTGCCAGAAAGGCAATTGGTCCGAATAAAATTCCTTGAATAGGTCCAAGAATAGGGCCAGTTCCGGCAATATTAAGTAAATTGATTAACCAATTTTTCTTTTCGCTCATTACTACATAGTCAACTCCGTCAGCTTTTTTAACAGCAGGAGTTTCTCTGTCATCTGGTTGCAGTTGGCTTTCCACATATTTTGAGTAAAAAAATCCGCCTGCGAATAAAATTATTAGTCCGATAATAAATAGTAACATAAATATCCTCCTTTACATTTATTATTTCTCATTTTAATTATAAAACATTAATATAATAAATACAAGTTAAAGAAATGAGAAATTCCAACAAGTAGATCGTTTGCAAAAAATATTTTTATAAAATTTTAGTATAAAACTTTATAAAAGAAATTAAATTTTTGAAGAGAATAGAAATTTAATTGAGCAAAAAAAAAGAAAGAACAAAGTCTTTCAAAAAAATGGTCGGGGTGAGAGGAAGTAACACCAAAGTTTTTATAATGGCTTACTTCCAACACTTACAATTATTATTTTTTCAAAAGTTGGTAACAAGTTGGCAACAAAATTAATTATACATTGCATCTAAAACAGCTGCAGCTTTTTCTTTCTCTTCATCCATAACATGAACATAAATATTCAATGTAGTTCTATAGTCAAAATGTCCCATTAGTTTTTGCACAGTTTTTATATCTACATCAGCTTCAAAAAGCCTAGTAGCGTAAGAGTGACGGATTGAGTGTAAGGGTCTAGGTTCAATCCCTATTTTTCTACAAATTGCTTGTATCCTTCTATTTGCACGCTTTTCTTCTATTGGTTTTAAGTATTCATCAGAGAATATAAAAGCATCATCAGTAAAGGGGGTTCCAAGTCTTAGATGTTTTTCATAAGAATTAATTTTCATTTTTTGAAGAAGATTATCAGCCATTTTTGGCAATACAATAGTCCTAAAAGAACTTTCAGTTTTTAGATCCTGAGTAGAATTTTTATTTATAGTTCTTGATCCATCTTTTTCAAAGTTATAAGATCTAACTAATTGCTGAGCTATAGTTAGAGTTCCATCAGAATAATTTTTCCAGCGAAGCCCACGGATTTCATTTCTTCTAAGGCCAGTGAAGAAATCAATATATAACATTTGTTCAACAGGATCTTCAAGATCTAAATTATTTATTATAAGTTTTTGTTCATCAGCAGAAAATATTCTATATTTACCAGTATTTTCTACTTTTTCCTTTTTAGGAACTTTTACATAATCAGCAGGGTTGTTAGGAAAAATACCAAGAACAATGGTATAGTCTAAGAAGTTTTTAATTAATATTAAAGTATTTTTAACAGTATTAATTGATGTATTTTCACCATCAGCTAATAGATTTATAAAATTTTGAAGATTAAGAATAGTAATATCTTTAACCTTTATTTTAGAAAAAGGATAGGGCATAATATGCCATTTTATAGTGCTTTCATACCTAACTACAGTAGTGCTTTTTATTTCCTTAGTTTTAATATTGTAGAGCCAGTAAGACATAAATTCATCAAGGCGGCGGTCGCCAGAAGTAGTAAAGCCAGCAATATTAGTTTGAGCTAAAGCCTTTTGCATTTTTTCAATTACATCATATTTTTTGTAGCTAGAGAATGATTTCCTAACTAAGTTACCTTCCAAGTCTTGACCTAAAGTAACACGACCGGTCCAATATTTTTTGCCATTACGCATGGAATAAGTAAGACTACCTAAGCCATTTGAATTTTTTTCTTTCATAATTTACTCCTTAAAAAATAAGGACTATGATATAATATAAATGTCAGTGGTTATATCATAATCCTACACTATCCTTGGTATGTTTAGCGGCAGCCAAGGATTTTTTTAATTATAATTCACTAACTTTATAATTTGCTACCTTTACAGTAACAGGGTCAGCCTTTTCATCATTATCCGGATATTGTTTCAAAACTACTTGGTGATCACCAGGTTTTAAAAAGTCTTCAGATAAATCTAATGGAGCTTGACTATCAGAAAGTTGTTCTTTAGTTGCTAAGTTACCATCAATGTAAATATAAGAAACTAGAGAACCATCAATACCTTCAGTCTCTATTCCGATTTGTAATAGGGAAGTATCTTTTTTTGCCATAACCTCAATGGATTCTTTATCCTTAGTGGATCCACTTTCATTTACCAAGTAAAAATTACCAGATCCCATTTCAGTAACAACTTCAGGTTCAGTTTTAGGTTCAGCTTCAGCTTTAGATTCAGCTGGTTTATCATTTCCACATGCAACTAGAAACATAGCAGCTAATAATACTACTAATAATTTTTTCATCATCATTTTCACCACCTTTCTTTTATAAACCAAATAAAACCAAATAAAATCATTAAATTTTTTGAATTTTGCTTGTTTTGTTTGATATAAAAACCATAAAAAAACCATAAAAAAACCATAAAAAACCATAAAATTCTATTAAAATATATCCGATTAAGAAAAAAGTTAGTATGTTATATTTAGAAACATATAACTAAGTAAAAAAATTATTTTTATTTGCATCTATTAGAATAAACACCGATCATTTGGCCAAGTATTATAATATTTTTATCATCATCTTTTGAATATATAAGTGGTTCATAGTTTTTATTGCAAGGTTGCAGGATAAGCACATCATTAGATTTATTTACCCTTTTTAAAGTAGCTTCTTCATCTATTAAAACAGCAGCTATAGTGCCATTATCTACATCCCTTTGTTTTCTAAAAAACACGAAGTCACCTTCAAAAATATTAGCTTCTATCATGCTATCGCCCTTTGCTTTTAGTACAAAATCAGCTTCAGGAAGGTTGGTATCTATCATAAAATATCCATCATAATTTTGATCAGCAAAAATAGGCTTGCCACAGGAAATAGTTCCAAGGATAGGGATTCTTTTCATCTTTATGGGTGTAATAATACCAGGAATATTTTCAAGAATTGGTTCATTATCATCTTCCCAACCCATGAGATAAGCAGGAGATACACCGAGTGCTTCAGATATTCTTTCTATTCTATCTGAAGGAATGTTAGTTATTTTGCCACTTTCATATCTTTGCATAGTTGCTCTACTAACATCAGCCTTTTTCCCTAATTCTTCTAATGTTAACTTGTTTTCAAGTCTTTTTCTTTTTATTCTATTCCCTATATTCATTATTTAACCCCCTTATATATGCATATAATATCAAAAGATTACTCTTAAAGCAACAAATATTTATTAAAAAACAAAATAAATTGCTTGACAAGTAACAAAAACAAAGGTATTATAAAGTTACACAATGAGTAACAAATAATTTTAGGAGGTGGTTTTTTGAATATTAATAAACTAAAGGGATTATTTGTAGAAAAAGGATATACACAACAGGATATAGCTAGAGAACTAGGTATAACACCAAATACACTAAGAAGAAGGATGAAAGACGAAATTTTTAATACAGATGAAATCAATAAATTAATTGAAATCTTAGATATTAAAGAGCCAATGGAAATTTTTTTTGCAAATAAAGTTACGCATTGAGTAACAAAACAACAATAAAGGATGGTGAAAAATGTTAACTATAATTTTAATTCTGTTATTAATAATTGCAGTATTTCAATGGCTTTCTAATAATATGGCTCTCAAAGGGACATTATACCTATTGTCGCTTAAATATGGAGAACAAATTCTTGATGATGTAGATATTAAGGAAAGTATAAAAACGGCAATAGGTAAAACTTTAGAGGATATTTCTTCTAAAAAATTATAGATAACCAAATTCGTGCTTTATTATTTCTGAAATAACATTAGAAGATATTTGAACCATTGCATCTAAGGATTTAGCCCCAATTTTATTGGCTATTGATTTTGTTTTACCCCAGACATTATCGCTTCGTATGTCTGAGATGTATTTATGTCCCTTAGGAGTTAAGTCGCTGATAGTCGTATATTCTTCTGGAGAAATACCGACTTCTATTAAGTCAGATTTTTCACATTGATTTATATGGTAGATCATTTCCTCATAAGAATATTTAGACAGAAGCTTAAAATTATTGGATTCATAATCTGGATTGTTGTAAATCATCATTTTATTGTATCCAGTTTCTTCTTCTACAGTCAGTAATAAGTCACGAATACAGTCGTTATTAAGTTTCAATATAGTCACCTCACTTTCTATGGTGATTATAGCAAATAAAGGATGGTGAGAAATGAAAAAATTAATCAAAGAAATCTTAATTGAACTAAGAGAGATAAAAGAAATGCTCCGTATTATAGCTGTTAATACAGAGCAAAATATAGATTGTTCAGTTATGGCAGATAAACTTTATTCAGCATTAAATAAATCAACTAAGACTGAATAAACAAAGTCGGCTGTAAAATCTTTTGATAAATCAAGCATAGATGCCATTAGGCCCTCTTGGCTAATCTTTGTAGGGTCATTATCATCAGCATATTTTCTAAGAACTTCTTCTATACGGTTTTTTGTGAAGAAGTTTTCAGAATCGAAAGATTCAATAGCATTTTTAATTTGTTCTTTAGTGATTTTTGTATTCATATAATCACCTCACTTTCTAAGGTTGATTATATCAAAAATTGTTTTAAAGGTAGGTGAATAAAATGGAAGCTACATTAATGACTGCTAAGGAACTCGCCAAGGAAATACCTATAGGCGAGCACAAGATTAGAAGCATGGCGAAAAAATATCCAGATTTCCCACAAATAAGAAATGGGAATAGGAGATTTTTTATAAAAGAAGAAGTCGAGGATTGGTTGAGAGTTTATTCAAGACAAGGAATAAGACTTTAGAGGGAGGTGAAACATGGGAAGGATAAGGCTCAATAAATATAATATCAAGCTAACAATTAGAAGGCTTATAGGGATAGCCATTTTATTTATTCTAAGCTACTGGGCTTTCAGCTTTGCAGTTAAATTAATATTTTACATTTTATATGCAGGAACAAAAATTATAGACGAATTTTTTAATTATTTGGTGAGGTGATAAGGTTGAAAGATTGTTATTGCCATACTTGCGAAAAAGAATTTAATTCTCTTGGGATTGCAAGACATAGAGCTATGCACAGAGATAGGCAAGAGGATTGCAAGATAACCTACAAAGATGGAAAAACGCTTAATTATAAGTTTAGTCAGGTGGTGAAAAAATGAAATTACTAAGTAAAAACAAACTAACTATGCAAGTGTTAGTAGGGGAAATTGAGGACGAACAAGACAAGGATGAACTAGACGGAGTAGATAAAATTTGCGTAGGAATGAGTCAGGCTCCAATAATAAATTTTACAGATGGAACTAAAGTAATTTTTAGTTGGGAAGAATTGTGCAAAATGGCAATTGATTTCAAGAAAAAGGAAGAGGAAAAGGCAAAAAAAAGCCCTCACACCGACCAAAGCAAGAGGACTAAAAACTTATAAAGATTTGCCTTTATTATAACACAGATAATGGAGGAAGTATGAAAAATTATTTTAAAGAAATAAAGAACATAGAAAACGAGAGAGAAGAACTTATAAGAGAATACAAAGAAGCAGAATATCTATTTTATACAAGCGATAGTATTCACATGAAAAATGAAATGAGATTAAACATGTTAGACATCCAATCAAAATTAGATGATTTGCAATTTGAAGAAGAACAAGCAAATGAGTGCCTAATGAATATGGTCAATCAGGGGATAATGATATGAAAGTATTTTTAAAAGAATTAGAATTAAAAAACTTCAAGGGCATAGATCACTTAAATATCAAATTCAAGGAAAACACAATAATACTTGGGGCAAATGCCACAGGAAAAACAACAGTATTTGATGCTTTTATATGGCTTCTATTTGGCAAAGACAGCACCAATAAAAAGGACTTTAGCATTAAGGGAATTGAAGCAGATGGAAAAATACCAACCTGTGATCATATAGTTGCAGGAGTTATAGAAGTTGATGGCCAAGAAGTTTTACTTAAAAAAACATTTAAAGAAAAGTGGACAACAAAGAGGGGAAGCCAAGAAAAAGTATATTCAGGCAACACTACAGAATATGAAATTAATGGCATACCTAAGAAAGAAAAGGACTATCAAGAGTTCATTAATAATATTGCAGATGAAAAAATTTTTAAGCTACTAACAAATCCCAAACATTTCAACGAAGTTTTAAGTAAGGATGAAAGAAGAGAGATCTTATTAAAACTTTGCGAAGGCGAGATTAAGGAAGAGGACATTATAAAAGAAAATCCGGACCTTAAAGAGCTTGATCTAAAAAATTATAGCTTAGGCGATTTAGAAGCTATGAATAAGGCGACAGCTAAAAAGTTAAAAAAAGAAATTGAGGAACTTCCTGCAAGATTAGACGAACTAAAGAACTCAAAGAAAGAATTTGATTTTGATGTATTAAATTTCAGAAGAGGAGCTATAACAGGCGGCATAAAGCAATTGCAGGAGCAAAAAATTATAGATGATAACAGCAAGGATAAACAAGAAGCTTATGCAAAGATAGCAGAATTACAGAAGAAGAAAATTGCATTAAAAGAAGATGACTTCAACAAAAATAAAAAGATAAAAGAACTTAATAGCAAGGCACAAAAAGATAGGGCAGATGAAGTTTTAAATTTTGATATTAATTGCAATAAGCTAAAAGCTGCAGATGCACAAAATTCAGCCTTACTTAAAAATGTAAGCATAAGAATTGATAAATTAAGGATTGAATACTCTGAAGTAGCAGGCAACAAAGAAATGAATTGCCCTACATGTAATCAGCCATTGCCAGAAGATTTATTCAAAAAGACTAAATCAGAAAAGCTTGAAAAAATCATAAGAAATGGCAATGAACTTAAAGAAGAATTACAGAAGCTACAGGCAGAAAGTGAAAGCATAAAAAATAAATTATTAGGAGCCAAGGGCGAAAAGGAAAAACTTTTAACATCAGAAGTTGAATTAATCCCAGAAATAAAAGAAAATCCGGAAATTGAAGAGATAGAAAAAGAAATCAGGAAATTAGAAAAGAAGCTTGAAAATAATAAAGCAGTGGACTTTGGAGATATTGATAAAAAGCTAAATGACCTAAATAAGGAACTAGAAGAAATTGATGGCCAGATAGCCTATGAAAAAATCAATAAAGAAATTGACGAAAAGATAAAGACTTACAAGGGCAAAGAAAAAGAAATAGCCAAGAGCTTAGAAGAAGCAGAAAAAACACTTTATTTAATAAGCCTGTATTCCAAAGCAAGAAGCAAGCTAATTGCAGATGAAGTAAATAAGAAGTTTAAGAATGTAAACTTTAAACTATTTGATACTCAAGTAAATGGAGCAGTAGTTGAAACATGCGAAACAACAGTGAATGGAGTTCCTTATCCAGATGTAAATAATGCAGGAAAAATTAATGCAGGCTTGGAGATAATAAAAATTTTATCTGAACAATATGACTTCCAGGCACCAATATTTATAGATAATGCCGAAGCAGTAAATAATGTTATTGAGATGCCAGGCCAAACTGTAAAGCTAGTAGTTTCAGAAGATAAGAAGCTGGTGATTAAATGAAAGCATTAAAAGCGATTTGGTTCAAACCTTGGACTACTTCACTTCCAATTATAGGAATAGTAAAAGGTATAGATGAGTTAGGAAATATAAAGTATTACCTTGGATCAGCTAAGGGATCTAATGAGGAAGAAGATATGAATTACATTTTAAAATGGGGTGATCCTATACATCCAAAAATGATGAGGGAGTTTTTCAATGAAGAAAAAGAAGAAACAGGCATAAAGGTTATTAATGGAGATTTTAAAAAGAAATGAAATATCAAAATGTAAGAGAATTAATAAAAAATATAAACACTTCTAATAATCAAATAATAATAGAAAAATTAGCTTATTTGGATTTAGAAAAGGATGATCCAGATTGTAGTTTTTTAGAGATTACAGTCTTCCTAAAAAGATTTCCGAAGATTGAGCTTTGCTCTTTGGTAATTGGTGAGAACAAGGTTCATTTGACTAAGATCGATAATAATTATTTTGAAGAAGATATTAGGACTATAAGAAATAAAGCCTATGAATATTTTAAAGAATTTGTAAAGGAGAATTTATAATGACAAATCAAATTGCAAGAAAACCAGTAAATGAAATTAAGAATGTTTTAAGCGTACCAAGTGTAAGAAATCTATTTGACAATGCATTAGCCGACAATGCTGGGGCTTTTGTATCAAGCTTAATAGATTTATATGGCGGAGATAGTTATTTGCAAAACTGCGAGCCTAAGGATGTAGTAATGGAAGCTTTAAAAGCGGCAACATTAAAACTCCCAATAAATAAAAACCTAGGCTTTGGATATGTAGTTCCTTTCAAGAATAAGAATGGGAAATTAGTTCCAACTTTTATTATTGGGTACAAGGGTCTTATTCAGCTTGCTATGAGAACTGGACAATATAAGGCAATAAACTCAGGCATCATTTACGAAGGAATGGAGATCAAAGAGGATGTACTAAGGGGCACACTAGAAATTAAAGGATCTAAACAAAGTGACAAAATAAAAGGCTATTTTGCATACTTCCAATTAATTAATGGATTTGAAAAAGCTTTATATATGGGTGTAGATGAAGCTGCAGATTGGGGCAAGAAATACAGCAAGTCTTTTGCTAAAGGACCCTGGACAACAGAATTTGATGCACAGGCACAAAAAACTTGTTTGAGAAGATTATTGAGTAAATACGGAGTCCTTTCTACAGAGATGCAAAAGCTAGAAAAAACAGAAGAGGATGTAGACATTGCAGTTGGAACTATTGAAAACAACGCAGTAGAAGAACTAAACATTCCAAGTTCTCAAGCAGATTATATTGTAGATGAAGAGACTGGCGAAATACTTGATGATGAAGAAATAACAGCACCATTTTAAGGGGGAGTGAAGAATGATAGTAAGTGGAGCATTAGGAATTTTATCCAATCCAGATATGGTTTATTGTGAAGAAACATCCGATGGAAAATATAAAATAGTTGCTGAAAATGAAAATTATACAGTCATACTATATGAAAATGTATCTAAGGCAAGTGTAGAAAACATTATGCGTAGGATTACTTTTCAAATAGAATGTCAGGTTTTTAAAGATGAATATTGAAGTAATAGCAAGCGGAAGCAAAGGCAACTGCTACAAAATTAATAATGAGGATACCGCACTTTTATTAGAGTGTGGTATCCCATATATCAAGATTCAGGAAAAGCTAAATTTTAGATTATCAGATATAGATGCTTGCTTTATAAGTCATGAGCATAAGGATCACTCAAGAGATTATAAAAAGCTATTAGACTTTGGAACAAGAATTTATATGACACAGGGCACAAAAGATGTATTAGATCCTGAAGATTATAGGATTGATATTTTACAAAAAGAAGATGAAGAACATTATAGCTATGTAAAAATTGGAAGCTTTTTAATTAAACCATTTGGGGCTATCCATGATGCAAGTGAGCCAGTGGGATTTTTAATAACTGATATAAATACTGGCGAGAGCTTAACCTTTATAACAGATACTAAATATTGCAAATACAGATTTAGCGTTGATTATATGCTTTTGGAAGTAAACTATACAGCTAGACAAATTAATAATAATTTATCCCTTAATCCCAAGCTAAGGAAGAGAATAAAAGAAACACACATGAGTCTTGAAACTGCTATTGATTTTATTTTAAAAAGCGATTTAAAAAGGCTAAAAATGATTTATTTAATTCATCTTTCAGAAAGTAACTCTGAAGAAAACTACATCAAGGAATCAATACAAAAACTAACAGGTGTGCCGGTATATGTATGTTAGGCAGGTGATGGCATGTCAAGGCGACAAGGCTGGATAACACTATATAGAGAACTAATAAAAAAACCAATATGGCTAAACTCAACTCCAGAACAAAAGACTATTTTAATAACGCTTTTGCTAATGGCTAACCATGAAGAGAATGAATGGGAATGGAAAGGACAAAAATTTACAGTTAAGCCTGGTCAAATGATTACTAGTTTAAATTCTATAGTGGATAAATGCGGAAAAGGAATAACAACGCAGAATGTTAGAACCGCATTAAAAAGGTTTGAAAAGTTAGGTTTTCTAACAAATGAATCAACAAAGCAAAACCGACTTATAACCATTGTAAATTGGAGAAAATACCAAAGTGTAGAAAGCAGACCTAACAAAGACTCTAACAATCAGCTAACAAACGACCAACAAAGACCTAACAATCAGCTAACAACTAACAACAATGATAACAATGAAAACAATGATAACAACAACTACTATGTTAGAAATTCAGAAGATAAATTATATTTAAAGACCTTTGCAGAATGTGGTGGTAATTGTAGTAAATATAATTTTTATAAATTAAGAGACTTAGAAAAGGAATATGGAGAAGAACAACTAATAAAAGCAATAGAGACATCTGCAGATAACAACAAGGTAACTACAGCTTATATAAAAGGAATATTAAATAATTGGAATAAGAAGGAGGTAGTAGATGGATACGAAGACCTCAACATCATTAAGCTCTGAAAGAAAAGAAATTGTATTTTCCTTTGGTGGGAAAACATTCAAAGTAAATGCAATGAGCGAAGCGGAACAAGCAGAATATGAAAGAGCGAAGGCAAAAGAAAAAGCTGAAGAAAAGAAACGCAGCTTAGAAAGATTGAAAGTAAATTCTTTGATTGATGAAAGGTTTAAAACATGTAACTTTGAAAACTTTATAATCACCAATGAGAATAAAAAACTATTTAAATTTGCCAGATACTATGTAGATAATTTTCAGGAAATGAAAGCTAATAATTGTGGGTTGTTATTCTTTGGAAGACCAGGAAGTGGTAAATCATATTTAAGCTTTTGTATAGCTAACGCACTCCTAGAAAAATATATTTCAGTAATTGCAATAACAAGCAATGGACTTCTACAGAAAATAAGAGAGCTATCCACATTTGGAAGCACCGAACTTAATAACTTATATAGAAATTTAAACCAGGTATCACTTTTAATATTAGATGACTTAGGAGCGGAAGCATCCACAGAATACAACAAGGCTAAGCTATATGAGGTTATAGATGCAAGATATAGGGCAAAGAAGCCAATTATAATTACAACTAATTTGAATCCTAACAGCTTCAAGAAGAAGATCACTTCCGAAGATGGAGTAGCAAGAACTTTTGATAGGATAGCCGAGATGTGCGAAATGGTGGAAATGGATTATCCATCTTTCAGGCAGAAGAAGAAAGAAATCAAATCAAAGACTTTTGAGAGGATACTGGAGGATTTAAGACATGGGAATTAAAAGCGGATATGATTTAACAGGGAAGCCAATCCCGGAGGAAACTATTCAGGATCAGATAAGGGCTGCACTAAGTTATTATTGCCATGTATATAGGGCTAATGTAGGAGTATTTAAGCAAGGTAACAGATTTGTTTCTACAGGACTTCCTAAAGGATTTCCAGATTTATTTGGATTCAGGCATGAGGATGGCAAGATGTTTTTCATAGAAGTCAAGAATGTAAAAGGGCGACTAAGTAAAGAACAAATTGAGTTTGGAAAAGAGTTAGAAAGATACAACATACTTTATGGAGTAGCAAGGAATGTAGAAGATGCATTTAAAATAATAGGAATTGAGGTGTAAAGAGATGGAAGATTTAAAAAACAATTACTTAGAACTACACACAAATATAAAAGAATACTGCGATAAAAAGGATTTAGAATTTGATTGGAAGAATTCAAGCTTCCCTATAATTGCTAGAATTTATTACAAGCAAGATGAAGATGACCAGGTAACAATGAGTGATGATTTCACTGATAATAAACCACTTGGGAAAGTTCAATTTATCTTTGGCCAGGATCTAATTATAAAGATAGATGATGACTTTGAAATTGCAGAAGAAGTTTTAAATAAGCTGAAGAATAATATCAAGAAGTTACATTATTTATTTTTGCAGGTTTATTTTGAATCTAAAGAAGGCGGTCCTTATGAATTGGGAAAAAGAAGTAATTAGTAGGTTAAAGAATTACAACTACAGAAAAGAAGCAATTACTAATTTAAAATCAAGGATTGGATATATTGAATCTAACCTTACAAGCGTAAAGACAGTTTCTATTGACAAGGATCCAATTAAGGGCGGAGGAAGTAAACAAGAAGATATATTAATTAATAATATAGTCGAGAAGGATTTGTTATTGAGGAATCTAAAGTATTGCCAAAGGGAAGTTGAAGAACTTGATAAAGCCTTTGAGATATTAACTAATACAGAATACGAGGTAATACAGAAACTATACTTAGTAAGCCACAGGATTAATCTGAAGGATATATGCAATGAGATGGGATATAGTAAATCAAACATTTATAATATCAGCCATGCAGCTACAAAGAAGCTTGCATTATATCTTTATGGTAAGTTAATGACAGAATAAAAGAGTGGAAAAAGACTGGACTATTTTTGACAAAATCTATGGTATAGTATTAGCAGAGATACTAAAGAGAAATTCACTTTTACTCCTTTTAATAATTTATATAACTTACTACAAGAGGCTCCCAATTAGGGAGTCTTTTGTATTGGGGGAATACATGAATAACTACAATAGAAAGACATGGGAATTAAAAGCAAAGGTAATTAAAAAGCGTGATGGATTCATGTGCCAAGAGTGCCGAAGGTATGGCAAAAATAAAGATGCAGAATGTGTTCATCACATTTACCCGGCGGATGAGTATCCAGAATTATTTTATAATAACAATAACTTAATAAGTCTTTGTAATGCTTGCCATAATAAAATGCATGATAGATGCACACAGGAGATAACATCTATAGGTAAGAGATGGCAAGAAAAAATAAAATATAAAATTTTTAAAAAATAAAAAATTAAAATTTAAAAAAATTGAAGGAAGCCCCCTCTAAAATTAAAAGAATTAAAGCTTTTGGGAGAACGGGGGGTGGGAACCTTATCCAACTCTATGAAGTTTTTTGAAAGGGGGGATAGAAAATGAAGAAGATAAAAAGAGATCAAGTAATAAAAAATATTGATGAAATAATTCCATACATAAATAACCCAAGAGACAACGAACCTGCAGTAGATGCAGTAGCAAGTTCAATTAAAAACTTTGGATTCAATCAGCCAATAGCAATTGATTCTAAGAATGAAATAATAGCAGGTCATACGAGGTATAAAGCAGCTAAAAAGTTAGATTTAAAAGAAGTTCCTTGCGTAATCATAGATGACTTAACAGATGAAGAAGTAAGAGCTTATAGATTAGCCGACAATAAGGTTGCAGAAAAAGCTACTTGGAACAAAGAACTATTAGCAGAAGAACTTGCAGGGCTAGGGAACCTGGACATGACACTATTTGGATTTGATGAATCAGATTTCAAAGATGATTTTCAGGAAGATGACTTTAATATTGAAGAAGAGCTAAGGAAAATTGATGAACCAACAAGCAAATTAGGAGATATTTTTGAGCTAGGTGACCATATTTTAATGTGTGGAGATAGCACTAAGCTAGAAGATATTAATAAAATAGCAAGGCCAGGAGAAATTGACCTAGTCATTACAGATCCACCTTATAATGTAGAGTATGAAGGCAAAAAGAAAAAAAGAGAGAAAATAAAGAACGACAGCATGGAAGAAGACGAGTTTTCAAAGTTCTTAAAAGAAGTTTTTACCAATATTAAAGAATTATTGAAGCCAGGCGGAGCATTTTATGTTTGGCATGCAGATAGAAGCAGATATATTTTTTCTAAAGCTTTAAGGGATGCTGGACTTGAAGAAAGGCAAAACTTAGTTTGGGTAAAAAACAATATAACTTTTGGAAGGTCTGATTATCATTGGAAGCATGAGCCTTGTTTATATGGGTGGAAGGAAGGGGCAGCACATTATTTTATAGCAGATTTTACAAACACTTCAGTTTATGATGATGTGCCCAATTTAGCGAGAATGAATAAGAATGAGCTAAAAGAGTATGCCAAAAAATTGTTAGAAATCATTGAAGATGGAACAACAATAATGAGAGAGGATAAGCCTTTAGCAAGCCCTTTACATCCAACTATGAAGCCAATTACTTTAATAGCAAAACAAATAAAAAATTCAAGCAAAAAGGGAGAACTTGTCCTAGATCTATTTGGTGGAAGTGGCACAACACTTATTGCAGCGGAACAAACTGGAAGAAAATCAAGAATTATTGAATTGGATCCAATGTATGTGGATGTAATAATTGCCAGATGGGAAAAATTTACAGGTCAAAAAGCTAGAAAGATAAATTAGGATTATAAGAGGAGGTGATGAAGTGGAAAAAAAGAAGGATGAAAAAGCCTATAAGAGAGACATAAACCGAATGATGAAACAAGTAGGAACTTACAACAAGAGTTTTGAAATAACTATAAATACATTTGCCAAATTATTATACGATTATCAAGAAACCTTAACTATGTTTGAGAAAACAGGTGGGAATGTAGTAATTTCACACACTAATAAAAATGGTTCAACAAATATAGTTAAAAATCCACTTTATCAATCCATAGAAAAGATGAGAGCTGACATAATAACTTATGCAAGAGAACTAGGCTTAACACCAGCAGGTCTAAAAAAATTAAATCAAGAATTGCAGGAAGAAAAAGAATCGCCACTAGATAGCATATTAGAAAAACTACAATGACAGAAAATCAAAAAATAGTAAATGACTATGTAGAAAGTATTTTGAGTGGCGAAAAAATCGCCTGCAAGGAATTAAAGCAGACCTGCCAAAGATACAAAGATGATTTACAGAATCCTAAATATGAATTAAAAGTCAAAGATCCCGAATTTATTATAAAAGTAATTGAAAATATATTTAAGCATGTAGAAGGTGAAAGACTAGACGGAACACCACTTTATGGTGAGCCTTTTCTATTGGAGCCATGGCAAAAGTTTATAATCTATAATTTGGTTGGATTTTACCATAAAGGAACTAAGCTCAGAAAATACAAGGAAGCATTTATAATGATTCCCAGAAAAAATGGTAAAACTAGATTTGCCGGAGCTTTGGCATTTGCTTTAGCACTACTTGAAAGGAAATCAGCAGCAAGGGTTTTTATGGTGGGTTCAATTTTAAAAGAAGCTTTGCAGTCTTTTAATTTTATAGTTGCAAATATCAATATGATGGGAGAAAAAGACAACTTCCATATAATTGACAACAACAACGCTCACACCATAGACAGGAAGTTTAAAGATGGGTCCATGTATTTTGAAGCTTTAGTAGATAGAGACTCACTTATTGGGAATATTTTTATACTAGATGAATTGCATGAGTACAAGAACTCTTTGAAGTATGACAGGATGAAGAAAGCAAGCAGGTCATACTCAAACAAATTAATAATAGGAATTACCACAGGCGGGCATAACATGAATAGCTTTTGTTATAACCGCTTTTTATATTGCAAAAAAATTATAAATAAAAACACAGAAACTAATAAATACGAGTTGGAAGATGACCAATATTTTGTATTTATTTCAAAGGCGGACCAAAAGGAAGATGGCAGTGTAGATTTTACAGATCCAAAAATCCATGAGATGGCAAGTCCAAACTATGGAATAACCATAAGACCGCAAGATATAATGACAGATGCCATGCAGGCATTAAATGATCCGCAAACAAGAAAAGAATTCTTAGCAAAAGATTTGAATGTTTACACTTCAAGCACAAAGACATATTTCAATTTAGATACATTCAGGTCTTCAGATGCCAAATACAATTGGACTTATAAAGAGCTTGTAAAACTACCGATTGAATGGTTTGGTGGAGCCGACTTATCAAAGATGCATGACTTAACTGCAGCAGCCCTTTATGGGAACTATAAGGGAGTGGATATAATAATTACTCACGCATTTTTCCCAGTAACAAGGGCACACTTAAAGGCTGAAGAAGACAACATACCATTATTTGGTTGGCTTGATGATGGATATTTAACCATGACTAATGGAGATATTACAAATCATGCAGATATAGTTAAATGGTTTATGCAGATGCGAAACAAAGGATTTAGAATCAAGCAAATAGGATTTGACAGGAAATTTGGTGAAGAATTTTATCTAATGATGAAAAAAGAAAGATTTAACATAGTTGATGAGCCACAACTTTTTATTAATAAGTCTAAGGGCTTTAGACGAATTGAACAAAAGGCAATAGGCGGTAAATTATATTATTTACATTCAAGTGCTTATGAATACTGCGTAGAAAATGTTCACGGAGTAGAGAAAACAGATGACATGATCCAATATGAAAAGGTCATGCCAAATTTAAGGATAGATTTATTTGATGCAAGTGTTTTTGCAGCATGTAGATTAATTGGAAATTTAGAAAAATCAGGATTAGCAAGAAAATGGCTAGAAAATTAGAGGTGATCAATATGAGCAAAAAAAAGAAAGAAAAAAGAAAAACTAGGGCTGAACCATTAACACCAACTCAAGCATGGTTCATTTCAGATGGAGATGGTGGCAGTCTTTGTGCTAAAGGATATACAAAGCTAATTGACAATCCGGAAGTAAGGATAGCCATTGAAAGAATAGCTGACCTAATATCATCAATGACAATTTATTTGATGCGAAACAGCGAACAGGGTGACATCAGGATTAAAAATGATTTATCTAAGAAATTAGATATACATCCATACAAGTATATGACAAGGCAGTTATGGGTATCCTGGATAGTCCGTGAGCTTTTAATAAATGGCAATGCTATTGTATATCCAAAAATAACTGATGGAATAATCGAAGACCTAATACCAATAACAGATTCCAAAACAAAAATCTTCTCGGCATTCCAAGATGGATATTATATAACCATCAACAATAAAAAATTTAATTATGACGAGATACTCCATTTCAGATTGAATCCAGATTTAAACGAACCATGGAAGGGCGAGTCATACAAAGTTACATTAAAAGAAGTTGTTCAAAACTTAAAGCAAGCGGCAAAAACAACAAACGAATTTATGGCCAATAAAATCTTACCTTCATTAATTGTAAAAGTAGATGCATTGACAGATGAGGTTGCAAGCGAAGAAGGAAGAAAAAATGTATATGATAAGTTTGTAAGTGCCAGTAGAGCAGGGGAACCTTGGATAGTTCCAACAGATTTAATTGATGTAGTCCAAGTAAAGCCATTAACGCTCAATGACATAGCCATAAAAGACACAATTGAAATTGATAAAAAGACAGTAGCAGGAATTTTAGGGATCCCTGCTTTTTTATTGGGAATTGGAACATACAACCAACAAGAATATAACAATTTCATTAAGACAAGAATAATGGTAATTGCAAAAGCTATTGAGCAGGAACTAACAACTAAACTTTTATATAGTCCGGACCTTTATTTTAAATTCAATGTAAAGAGCTTATACTCTTACAACTTAACAGAAATTTACCAAGTTTACAGTAATTTATACAGGTCAGGAATTGTAACAGGAAATGAAGTAAGAGAAATGTTTGATATGAGTCCTAAAGATGGGCTAGATGAATTAGTTATTTTAGAAAACTTTATACCGCAAGATAAAATAGGAGATCAAAAAAAGCTTGGAGGTGAAGAAGAATGATAAAAAGATTTAAAACTTTAGATAGCAAGATTGAAATTAGAGAAGAAACAAATCAAGAAGAATATATTATTGCAGGTTATTTTGCAGTATTTAATCAAGAAACTGAGCTTTATCCAGGAATATTTGAAAGCATTGATAGGGGAGCATTTAAAAATTCCATTAATGGAGATATAAGGGCTCTAATCAATCATGATACAAGCTTAGTATTAGCAAGAACTACATCAAACACATTAACTCTTAAAGAAGATGTCAAAGGACTTTATGGAGAAATAAAAATCAATCCCTATGATACTGATGCATTAAATATTTATGAAAGAGTTAAGAGGGGAGATGTATCACAGTGCTCTTTTGGATTCACAATAAACCAAGAAGAAGCTGATTATAGAGAAGATGGTTCAGCCCACTTTATTTTAAAGGATCTAAATTTATATGAAGTTTCAGTTTGTACTTTCCCTGCATATGAAGGCACGGAAGTGGAAGCAAGGCAAAAACAAATTGAAGACCATAACAAGAGAAGTTTATCCCTATGGAAAGAAAGAATGAAAGGCAGGTTAAAGAATGTTAAGGAAAATACTACTAAATAAGAAAAAAAGAGAACTAGAAGCACAGCTTGAAGAAAACAGAAAGAGCTTTGAAGAACTTGAAACTAGAGAAAAAGAAATCGCAGAAGCTATTGAAGAAGTTGAAAACGAAGAAGAAGAAAAAGCCGTTGAAGAAGAAGTTGAAAAATACGAAAAAGACAAATCAGCTTTAAACGAAGAAAAAGAAGAGCTAGAAAGCAAAATCAAAGATATTGATGATGAGCTTGAAGAACTAGAAAAGAAAGAAGAAGCGGTAGACGCACCTGAAGAAAGGAAGGAAGAAATAACAATGAATAAAAGAGAAATGTTTGGAAATCTAACAAGAGAAAAGACAACTGCAATTGTAGAAAGAGAAGAAGTAAAAGATTTCTTAACAAGAGTAAGAGAACTTAAAGGACAAAATAGAGCAGTTACAGGAGCAGAGCTTCTAATTCCATCAACATTAATTGGAATTTTAAGAGAAAACATCCATAATTATTCAAAGCTTTTAAATATGGTTTGGACTAGACCAATTAAAGGACAAGCAAGGGTTTCAGTTGCAGGAACAATTCCAGAAGCAGTATGGACAGAAGCCTGTGCAACATTAAATGAACTAGACTTTGGGTTTAATGTAATTGAGCTAGAAGGCTATAAAGTAGGCGGCTACATTCCAATTTGCAATGCTACACTTGAAGATGCATCAGATATTGACCTATACAATGAAATTATGTATATGTTAGCCCAAGCTATTGGTCTTGCATTAGATAAAGCCATTCTATATGGTACAGGCAAGAAAATGCCATTAGGAATTGTAACTAGACTTGCACAAAAAGCAAAACCAGAAAACTATCCAGCAAAGGCTAGAGAATGGAAGGACCTTTCAACAACTAACATTCTACAAGTTGAGGGTAAAACACCAACTGAACTTTATGGAGATCTAATTGTTAAAGCATCAGCAGCAGATTCAAAATATTCAACAGGAAGAAAATTCTGGGCTATGAATGATAAGACTTATGCAATGCTACAATCTAAGATTTTAGCTTTTAATGCAGCAGGAGCTCTAGTATCAGGAGTAAATAACGCATTGCCAATTATTAATGGAGAAGTAGCAACTTTACCATTTATTCCAGATGGGGAT
The DNA here is from genome assembly GCF_900106515.1 of Peptoniphilus lacydonensis. Classification (GTDB taxonomy): domain Bacteria; phylum Bacillota; class Clostridia; order Tissierellales; family Peptoniphilaceae; genus Peptoniphilus_A; species Peptoniphilus_A lacydonensis. The sequence continues at coordinate 821,680 of NZ_FNWF01000003.1, read as the reverse complement.
ATTATAGGCGGCTATTCAGATCTATATGTTTTAGCAGAAAGAGCAGGAATTACACTTGCAGCATCTGAACATGTAAGATTTATTGAAGATGACACAGTATTTAAAGGCACTGCAAGATATGACGGAACACCAGCAATAGCAGAAGGCTTTGTAGTATTAAATATTGATGGTAAAGCACCAACAACTACAATTGAATTTGCAGAAGACAAAGCTAATAAGGTGGCTACAGCATAATGAAAGTAAAAGTATTAAAAGAATTTCATGACAAGAAAGAAAACATCACTAGAAAACCTGGTGATGTTTTTACTTGTTCAAAAGAAAGATATGAAGAAATTGAGAAAACATTAAAGCTTTACTGCGTACAATGCCAATGGATTGAGGTGGTAGAAGATGGATCAAGTATTAAAGCTAGTAAAAAATCAGCTAGGGATAACGATAAATAACAGAGATGATTACATCTTAGCCATAATAAAAGGCACACTAAAAGAATTGGAGAAGATTCAGGGAATAAAATTAAATGTAGAGAATCCAGATCATTTACTTTTTATAGTAGACCTCGTAGCTTGGAGATATGAATCCAAAGGCGAAGATAAGGCTATGCCAGAAAGGCTCTATTGGAGATTGAGGAATCTAATGGTAGGTGGCAAAGATGGACACGTTTAAAGATGCAGTTACTTTGATAAAAGAAGATATTAAAGGAATTGATGAATTTGGGAATCCAATCATAGAAACATCAGAAAGAGAAATCTTATGCAATAGGCTAGATGTTTATTCACAAGAATTTTATCAAGCAGCCAACATTGGTCTTAAACCACAGGCAAAGATAAGTATTCATGCCATGGAGTATGACGGAGAAGAAAAAGCAATCTACAAAGGCATAGAATATTACATTTTAAGAACTTACCTAAAAGGTAATTTATTAGAGATTGTTCTAGGTGATAAAATTGTCGACTAAAGTATCAGCTGATGAGTTGGAATCAGCAATAGGAGATTATCTAACAGAGTACACTCAAGATGTTAAAGATAAAGTAAAAAAGCTTACAGAAGAAGTATCTGAAGAAGCTATTGAGGAATTAAAAAGTACAAGCCCTAAAAAAAGTGGTAAGTATGCAAGAGCATGGAAAGGTAAAAAAGAAGGGAATAAAATTATTATTCATAATACCAAGGGTCAGCTTACTCACTTATTGGAGCGTGGCCATGCACTATGGCAAGGTGGAAGAACTAGGGCATTTCCTCATATAAAACCAGTTGAACAGAAAACCATAAAAAAATATGAAGAGGGGGTAAAGAAAGCAATTGAGGAATCCTCTTGATATACTAAAAAAATTAAATATGCCAATTGCATATTTTAAGTTTAATAAAAGAGTCAAACCTCCATTTTTAATTTATAGAGGAGATGGCTCTTCTAATTTTACAGCAGATAACACAGTCTACAATTCAAGCTATAACTACAGCTTAGAATTTTATTTCAAAGATAAAAACGAACGCAAAGAAAGAGAAATAGAAGAATTACTAAATGAAAATGAAATAATTTGGGATAAGTCTGAAGATGTTTATATTCCAAGTGAAAATATTTTTGTAATTTACTATTACTTAGGAGGTAAATAATAATGGCAAAAAATAAAGTTAAGTTTGGTCTAAAAAATGTATATGTATGGCCAATTACAGAAGCGACATCAGAAAAAGTAACTTATGGAGAAGTAATAAGAGTTCCAGGAGCTGTTTCATTATCACTAGAAGCATCAGGTGATAGCAATCCATTTTACGCAGATGACATGATCTATTGGAATCAATATTCTAACAATGGATATGAAGGTGAATTAGAAATTGCATTGATCCCAGAAGAATTTGAAGTCCAAATACTCGGATATTTGAAAGATAAAAACGGAGCTGTAGTTGAATCAAATTCAAGCAAAGCAAAGAATTATGCAATGGCTTTTGAATTTGATGGAGATGTTACACAAACAAGACATTTATTTTATAACTGCTCTTCTTCAAGACCAAATATCGAAGGTGCAACTACAGAAGATAAAACAGAACCTCAAACAGATACTATTAACATTACAACAGCACCTGCAGCTGATACAGGATATGTAAAAGCAAGATTAGAAAAAGGACAAACAGGATATGATACATTCTTCACAACTCCTTACAAGGTAACACCAGAAACAGGGGCTGAAGCATAATGATTAAAACAATAAATATTGATGGCAAAGAAGTAAAGTTTTCAACTAATGCTTATTTTGCCAATATTTTTAAAAATCAATTTGGATACGATATTTTAACTGTAATAATGCCATTAGTTTCAGAAGCTTTAAAAGGGCTAGATGATTTATATACTAAGGCAAATCAAGAAGCAATAGTGCCATCAACTATTGGAGAAGTATTAGAAAATATTTACAGCCTAGAAATGGTAGATGTAAATAATTTTATTTGGTCTCTTGCCAAGATGGCAGATCCAGAAATTGATGAGCCAATAAAATGGTATAGCCAGTTCAACGAATTTCCAGTAATTGATATTTTAAAAGAATTATGGGAAATAATTTTACCTTCTCTAATTAGTAAAAAAAAATTAGAGGACATAGTAAAGATCCCGAAGACGGAAAAGGAAAACCAGTAGACTTTTCAGAATTGATGGCAGGAGCCCTTACAAGAGGGCTAAACTTATCAGATTTTAAAAGCATGACAATAGGAGATGTGGTAGATTACTGCATCTCCTATAATAATGCCCATTATATTGAAGAAGATGAAGACAAAGACAAGGTAAGAAAGGCCAGCCAAAAAGATTTTGATAGTTTTTAAGGGGGTGAGGATATGGCAGGGAACATAAAAGGCATAACTATAGAGATTGGTGGAGATACAACCAAGCTAGAAAAAGCCTTGAAAGGTGTAAATTCCAGTGCAAGAGACCTAGGAAAACAACTAAAAGATATTGGAACATCAATGAAATTCAATCCAGGGAATGCGGAGCTTGCAACTCAAAAACAAAGAGTACTTGCAGAATCCATAGAGAACACCAAAAAGAAGCTTGAAACATTAAAGATAGCACAGGAACAAGCGAGTGCTGCACTTGCCCGTGGAGATATTTCACAAGCTCAATATGATGCATTGACAAGGGAAATAATGAAGACGGAAAACCAGTTAAAGTCACTAGAAGCACAAGCTAATAAAACAAATCAAACACTTCTAGGAATTAGAGATGCATCAATGAAAATTGGTGAAACTACTGGCAAAATTGGAAGCACAATGACAAAAACAATTACTGCACCATTAGTAGCAGGAGCAGGTGTTGTTACAAAATTTGCAGCTGACTTTGATACAGCCATGGTAGGAGTCTCAAAAACGGTGGATATGACTGATCAAGAGTTTGAAGCTATGTCAAATAGTATAAGAGATATGGCTAAAGAGATGCCAGCATCAGCAGTAGAAATTGCAGGTGTAGCAGAAGCAGCAGGGCAACTTGGAATAGAAAAAGAAAATATACTAGGGTTCACTAAAACAATGATTGACCTAGGAGAAACCACAAACCTAACTGCAGATGAAGCGGCTACATCCTTTGCTAAATTTGCAAACATTACGCAAATGCCACAAACAGAATTTGATAAATTAGGTTCAGTAGTTGTAGACCTAGGAAATAACATGGCTACTACAGAAAAAGATATTGTTTCTATGGGAACTAGATTAGCAGGAACAGGAAATCAAGTAGGATTAACTGAAGCCGAAATAATGGGTCTTGCAGCAGCTATGTCTTCAGTAGGAATAGAAGCTGAAGCAGGCGGAAGTGCTATGTCAACAACTCTAAAAAAGATTAACACAGAAGTTCTATCAGGCGGAGATAAGCTTAAAGGGTATGCTCAGGTAGCAGGCATGAGTGCAAATCAATTTGCCGAAGCTTGGAAAAGCAGGCCAACAGAAGCCCTAACAAGTTTTATTTCAGGATTAAAAGACATACAAGCAAGCGGTGGAGATGTAAATTCAGTTTTAAAAGAGCTAGGGATTACAGGGCTAAGAGAAACTGACACACTTACAAGGCTTGCTGGAGCAGGAGATCTTTTAGGATCAGCTTTTGATATAGCAAACAATGCTTTTAGAGACAACACAGCATTATCAGCAGAAGCAGAAAAAAGATACGAATCCTTTGGTGGCAAGATGGATATGTTCAAGAACAAGTTGACAGATGCTGGAATAACAATAGGCACAGTATTAATGCCACATATAGAAAAACTTGTAGATGGCATAGGAAATTTAGCAGATAAAATTGCAGAAGCTGACCCTGTACTTGTAAAAATTGGTGTTGCAGTAGCGGCCTTTGCAGCGGCAATTGGTCCAGTATTAATAATAATATCGAAAGTAGCAACAGTAATAGGCACAGTTAGTGGAGCTTTAGCAGCTATGGGCGGAGCTACAGCAGGGGCAACTCCAGCAATGCTGGGGCTTGCAAAAGTATTTGGTGTAATTAAAACAGCATTTTTAGGGTTGTTAGGGTTAATCCAAGCACATCCATTAGTAGCAATAATTACAGCAGTTGCAACAATTCTAATTCCTTTGATTATACAAAACTGGAGCACAATTAAAGAATTTTTAATTAATACATGGAATAGCATAAAAGAATCAGCAAGCATCATTTGGCAAGGTATAACTCAATTTCTTTCTAACTTATGGGTTAGTGTAAGCGAGGTATGGTCTACAACATGGATGACAATAACGACAACTTTAAGCGAATTATGGCAAAGCTTTATAGCAGGAGTGCAGCCAATATGGGGAGGCCTAGTCACAGTTTTTGAATTCATTTGGGAAGCAATCAAGGAAGTATTTAATGTAGCTTGGATTGCAATTTCAACACCTATCATACTTGCATGGCAAGTTTTTATAGAGACAGCAAAGACAATATTTGATGGTCTAGTAACTTTCTTTAAAGGAATATGGGAAGGCATAAAGTCTAATGCAGTAGCAACATGGAACGCAATAAAGGGTGTAATCCTACCAATTTGGGAAGCTTTAAAATCCAAAGCTACAGAAGTATTTAATGCTATTAAAGCCAAGATTACGGAAGTATGGAATGGGATTAAATCTAAAACAACCGAAATATGGAATGGAATTAAATCTGCATTATTACCAATTTGGGAATCATTAAAAACCAAGGCAACTGAAATATTTAATGCAGTGAAAACAAAAATAACCGAAGTATGGAATGATGCAAAATCAAAGACTACTGAAATTTGGAATGGGATAAAGAGTAGTTTGTCGGAGGTTTGGAATGGAATTAAATCAACAGCTACTGAAACATTTAACGCAATAAAAACCAAAATTACAGAGGTTTGGAACGGAATAAAAAGTGCTACAACATCAACATGGAATGCAGTAAAACAAGCAATAGAAAAGCCTATAAACCAAGCTAGAGATTTGGTCGGTAAAGCAGTAGAAAGAATGAAGTCTTTATTGAATGTTACATTACCATTCCCAAAAATTAAATTGCCTGAATTTAATGTTACAGGTAAATTTAGTTTAAACCCTCCATCAGTTCCACACTTTAGTGTTAAATGGTATGACAAGGGTGGTATTTTTAAGAGCCCATCAGTAATAGGTGTTGGAGAAAAAAGACCCGAGTTTGTAGGAGCCTTAGACGACTTGAAGAAGATAGTTGCAGATGTAATTAATGAAAATTCTGAAGGATCAGGAAGACAAATAATAATTAAAGAAATGAATGTAAGGAATGATAATGACATCAAGAGAATTGCTGAAGAACTTTATAAGCTAGAAAAAAGAAATAATAGAGGAAGGGGGCTTGCTACAATATGATAGGTTTTAATTTTAAAGGCAGGCACTCGTCAGAATTTAACATAGGATTTAGGTCGGTTGATAGGACAGTCCTCCCAGAAAGGCGAAGAAAAGAATTCACAATTTTAGGTAGGTCAGGAACTTTGGAGCTTGAATCCCAAGAATATGAAAAAAGGCATATAACAGGTATTATTGGAGTTCTTTATATAGATAAGTTTGAAGAGCTTAGATATAAAATAAGGGATTTGGCAGGATGGCTTACAGGAAGCGGTCTTTTAATATTTGATGATGAAAAAGAAAAAGCTTATGAAGCATCAGTCTATAGTGCTATTGGAATTGAGCAACTAGAATTGCAACCAAGAGGAACTATATCCATAGAATTTGAGTGCCAGCCATTTGCAGTTTCAAGGGATCTAAATCGAATTTTAAAGTCAGGAAGTAAAACAACAAATATAAGCATAGAAAACAAAGGCAATGTTAAAACATGCGGAACTTTCATTATAAAAAATACTGGGAAAAGTAATATTACATCACTAAGAATAACTAGAAAGGTGGTAATTTAATGAGTAAAGCAAGTAACTATTTGGAAGATGCGACTATAAATTATTTTTTAAGAGGTCAAACAGTAGCAAGGCCTACACAATTATTTATAGCATTATATAAGACTAATCCCACAGATGGAGATACAGGAGCTGAAGTAGTGGGCGGCGGATATGCAAGGCAACCTATTAACTTTGGACAACCAACACAACAGTCTGATAGGGCAGTATCTACTAATACAGAAAGGATTGAATTCCCTACATCAACTAATGGATGGGGTGAAGTTGCTTATTTTGGAATAAAAGATGCTAAAGATGGTGGAAATCTTATAGTTTATGGAGCTTTCAATAGACCAATAGAAATTACAGAAGGTAATAAATTTATTATTGAAGTCGGCAATTTGTCCGTTTCAGTAGGATAAAGGCGGTGCTCAAATGGGAGCATATAACACAGGAAAATTTAATATTGGAAAATTCAATATTAAAAGTAACAATAACATAACCTTAACAGCTAATTCAGAAATAAATTATTTTACAAAAGTAGAAGATATTTTAATTCAAAAAGAATTAGGAAAAGTTGGAGCTACTATTGATTATGAAGCATCAGCTACTTCAATATTAGAAATAAAATTAAAAGAAACTGCAGAATTAGCAATTAATTTTGATGCATCAGCAGTGGCTACTTCAATAATTTTAATTGAGGATCTAAATTCAGAAATCACTTTTGAAGCAGAAGGAATTGGATCACTATTAGGTGAAGAATATATAGAAATCAAAGGATTTGTATTAAGACCAGGGCAAGAAATAGAAATAAATACTTGCGATTTAACAGCAACCATTAATGGAGAAAACGCAATACACCTCCTAACAGAAGAAGGTGATTTCTTTGACTTCTTACCAGGAGAAAATGACATAAAAATTGATGCAGTTGGAGCGGGTAGTGTAAGCATTGACACCTATTGGAAAGATAGGTGGTTATAGTGAGAAAATATAACATTAAAATTTATGATTCAGAAATGAATAAGCTTGCTTTTTTAGAAAATGCATACGAAATAGGTTACGATTTAAAACTAAATGAATTATGGACTTGTAGCTTTAAATTGCCAAGAGATGATCCAAAGACAAAATACTGCCAGCCATTTAATTATGTAGAATTATTTGATGGAAATGACAGGATAGATTTATTTAGAATATTACCTACAATATTGACTACAGAAGAAACATCTTATATTGAATATAACTGTGAACATGTTTTAGCAACACTTATTGATGATGTACTTTTTAAATACCACCAAATAGGAAATTTAGGAGTATATACAGGGCAAGTGTTGAGATACATTTTAGATAAGCAATCAACAAAAAGATGGCAGCTAGTCGAATGTGATTATAGTCGTCAGTTCGAATATAAATGGGAGAATGAAAATTTACTTGCAGCATTATTTTCAGTTCCGAAGCCATTCAATGAAAATTATAGATGGACTTGGGACACTACTTCATATCCGTGGACTATAAATTTAAAAAAATTAAATAAAAATTATAGGGCAGATATTCAGTATCGAAAGAATATGCAAAATATTGAAAAAACTGTGGATCCAACAAATATTGTAACTAGACTTTATGCTTTGGGGTATGGCGAGGGAGATAATCAACTAGATATTACTTCAGTAAATAATGGCAGGGCTTATTTAGAAAAGAATGTAGGAAAGTATGGACTTAAACAATCTATCTTAGTAGACAGAAGATTTGAATCACCAACTACATTAATGGAATATGCAAGGTCAATTTTAGATGGTCTTTCTGAACCATATATATCTTATAAAATTCAAGCGGTAGATTTATCAATTAAAGACAGCAAAAAGTACCCTAAATTTATGCCAGGGGATTATGTATTAATAAGAGATACAGAAGATAATATTAATTTAAAGGTCCCAATAGTAAGTGTAAGGAAAAATGACCTAAGAGGTAATCCATTTGATATTGAAATAGAGATAGCAAATAAAAAGAGAGACATAACAGGCTCAATTTCAGAAATACAAGAAAGAGCCAGGATAAATGACACCTACAGCCAAGGTGCCACCAATCTAATGCAGATGGCTTTTGTAGATAACTGTGATCCTAAATATCCAGCAACATTAAGGTTTTACATTCCTACAGAAATGGCAAGGATAAATAAATTAATCCTAAATTACACGATAGAACAATTTAGAGCATATTCAAGAGCCACAAAAGGTGGTGGAGCAGATGTATCTACTACAGAATCAGGTGGCGGTGATTATACTTCCACAGAAAGCGGCGGTGGAGATTACACATCAACAGGCTCAGGTGGTGGAGATTATACTTCAACGGGGTCCGGTGGTGGAGATTACACCACAACTCATGGTTCAACACATGTAAAAGGTGGAATGCAGAGAGTAGGTGTAAAAGGTGGAACAGGATATATAGAAATCTATCAAACAACTTACCACGAACACGAAGTAAATGTACCTGCTCATAATCATAGTGTAAACATTCCAGAACACAGCCACAGCGTAAATATTAGATCACATACCCACCAATTAAATATAAAGTCGCATAAGCACACTTTTATTTTGCCCGACCATAAGCATGACATAGATTATGGAATCTATGAAGGAAGCAAAGCTAGGTATTGTTATTTAAAGGTTGATGGCCAAATGGTTTACACCAAAGATACTGAAGTAAATTTAATACCCTATTTAAGCAAAGATGATGGTGGGAAAATCCAAAGAGGAACATGGCATACGGTTGAAATAATGCCAGATACTTTGACGAGGATAAACGCAAGCTTATTTATACAACTATTCACAAATTCCAGAGGGGGTGGAGATTATTAATACTAGAACTGATCACTGCCATGAAATAGTAGTGCCAAAACACTCATATCACACTTTTTATGATCCAGATGAAAATTATGGACATTGTCATGAAATAAGAATCGGCAAGCATAGATTTGTAGACTTAAAAAAAGAGGTGGAAAATGACGAATTTAAATAAAATGTATGACGGAGTGGTTAATTCACCCGAAACATACTTAACACAAAATTTAGCTGCAGATGCAACAATAATTTATGTAGCAGATGGTTCTGTATTTGGAAGTCTTCCTAATTTAGCAGTTATAGGAACGGACCAGACAGCTGAAACGATATTAGTTGAAAAAAAGAGATCAGATGGTGGCTATAACGTAAAAAGAAGTATTGAAGGTAATGGTGGGAGTTGGACAAGAACAACACCAGTTGCAAGAAACTTTACTAATTTTGATTATCAACAAATTAAAGATAACATTGAAAAATTAAATAAAGGTAAACAAGAGAGCCTAACAGCAGGAACAAACATCCAAATAGTTAATGGAAAAATTAGTGCGACCGATACTAAATATGATGACACACAAATAAAAAAGGATATAACAGAATTACAAAATAGTCAGTTATCAAAAGCAAGTCAAAAAGAAGCTGAAAGTGGTGTAGACAACACAAAATACATGACACCTCAGGCTACAAAACAAGCGATTGAAAAATTATCACCTAAGCAAGATTTAAGTGGCTATGCTATGAAGAAAGACATAAAAATTAAACTTTCAGAAATGGAAGAAGATTCAACTCATAGAACAGTAACTAATTCTGAAAAAGAAAAATGGAATAAAAAATTTGATTTACCAGCGGGAAAAGAAAATCAAGTTTTAACTAAAACAACTAATGGAGCAGAATTTAAAAATATTTCATCTTCAAGGTCTGCAACTTTTGTTATAGCAAATTATGATTCTTCTGAAAATTCAAAATCAGGAGCTGATTATATAATACAAGAATCTGATTGTGCGGCTGAAATAATCAATGATTTTATTACAAAACTTCCTGAATATGGTGGAAAAATTCAATTAACAGAAGGAAATTTTAATATAAAGAAAAATTTAGCTATAAACTTTACTAAAAATAATACGATTATTGAAGGTTATGGGGATTCCACTAATATTATTGATAAATTAACTAAAGACGAGAGAAATTCAGTTATAGTTAATATTTCAACTGGAATTGAAAATTGTAGGTTATCAGATTTAAATATTACTCATGATACTAGTAATTCTATTAATATCAAAGGAAATAAAAATTATATAAAAAATGTAAATGTAATAAATAATGGAACCCATCCTTCTGTATATGTTAATGACAATACGAGCGAAAATATTTTAGAAAATTGTAGTGTAAAAGGTGCTTCCAGCACCTGTTTTTTTATCAATGGTTCAAATAATTCATTCTCAAACTGTTCAGGAGCTTCAACTAGTAATGGGTTTTTAATCGATGGTTCAAATAATTCATTCTCAAACTGTTCAGGAGCTTCAACCAATCAACAAGGGTTGGTTATCTTAGGTTTAAACCATTCACTATCAAACTGTTCAGGAACTTCAACTAGTGGCACACCAATCTACATTGATGGAAAACAAGTTAATTTAATTGGGTGTACTGGAAAAAGTGTTAGTACTAATCGTGATATATGGCTTACTGCTAGGGCTAGGTATTGTCTTGCCTTAGGTAATCGATATTATAAAAACCTTGACAATCAAGGAACAAATAATATAATAGCAAACAATATAAAACTGGAGGTCTGATATATGGAAATAGAATTAATTTATTGAGAAAAATAAATTAAGAGAGCAAGATATTTATTTTAAAAATCAAACAAAGAGGTGACCGCATGGAATATAAAACAATAGAGGAACTTTATTTAGCAGTAGGAGTTGCAGGAGCGATAATAATTGTTTTCTTGGGGTTATTTACTTATCTGGTAATAGCTAACGATAAAAAGAGGACTAAACAAATTGATGACCTTATAAAGAGCATTGGAACTTTGCAAATGAATGACACTGATTTTAAGTTGTTGATTGAAAGTCTCATTGAATCTGTTAAAGAGTTGTCGATTACAAATAAAATTGTTGCTGATACTGTAAATAGACTTGATTACTATAATAAAGACCTACACAGAAAATTGGAAAAACATGATGAAAAGTCAGAAAAAATTTTAGACGAATTAAGAAAATAAGGGCGGCTTCAATAGCTGCCTTTTATTATGCAATGAAGGAGTTGATGAGATGACAAAAATAATGTTGGACCCTGGACATGGAGCAGGTGCCTTTCACAATAGAGGTTTTAAAAGCATTCCGGGCTTTGAATTCTGCAATGAGGGAGATTGTAATTATATCTATTCCCTGAAACTAAAAAAAGCACTAGAAGATTATGGCTTTATAGTTGGAAATACGAGAATCAACCGATTTGATAATCCAAGCCTGGCTCAAAGAGGTCAAAAGGCAAAAGGTTATGACCTATTAATTAGCTTACATTCAAACGCTGGTGGGGGTTCAGCCACAGGAACTGAAATTTGGGACTCAACTAACCCAAAAGAAAGTATTAAAACCCTAACAGATAAATTATGTGCGGCAATATCAACAGCAATTGGAACTAATAACCGAGGAACTAAGTATCGAAAAAACAAATCAGGCTCCAATTATTATGGGATATTAAGAAATGGCCTTGCTAAGCATAATTTTATAATAGAGCATGCCTTTCATGATAATTATTCAGATTGCAAAAAATATGTGGATAATTTAGATAAAGTGGCAGCAGTAACAGCAAAAGTTATTGCAGAATATTTTGGAGTAGTAAAAAGCACTAAGACATCAATTTTAAGTGCACCTAGTGCAACTTTGGAGCAGATGAAAGAGTGGGCAAAAACAAAAAATAATGATAAAGAATTTATTGGGCTTGCTTATACTTACTGGCGATTATCTAATATTATTGGAATAAATCCGGTCATTGCATTTGCACAAATGGCACATGAGACAGGCTTTTTATACAAAATTAAATCAGCCGCGGGCATAGATGCTAGTTATCATAATCCATGTGGATTAAAGGTAACTCAAGGCGGTGGAGATTATCAAGCTTCAGCCCACAAAAGATTTGCAACATGGGAAGATGGAATTAGTGCCCATTTAGATCACTTAGCTTTATATGCAGGTGCTAAAGGTTATCCTAAATCCAATACAATGGATCCACGACATTTTGCCTATTTATTTGGCACTTGTAAATATGTAGAGGACTTAGGCGGCAGATGGGCTCCATCAAATGATTATGGTAGAAAACTTTTAAACTATGTAAATGAAATAAAAAATATGAAGGTGAATAAAATGGAAAATAAAAAAGAACATTGGGCGGAAAAATCTTTTAAGAGTTTAAACGAAAAAGGGATAGAAATCCATGAGAGACGATTTGATGACGCTATAACAAGAGGAGAAGTTTTTTCTTTGCTTGATAGAGCATTGGATAAACTAATAGAAAAAAACTCTAATGAATGATGAGGAGAATCTTATGAAAAGAGAAGATTTTATTAGAAAGTTTACAAGTAGAAAGTTTTGGGTGCTTTTAATTGCATTAGTAAGTGCAGTTTTAGCATTTTTAAAATTTGATAAAGGCAGCATTGAACAAATAACAACAATAATAATGACATTTGGAGCTATGATTTCTTATGTACTAGGTGAAAGCTATGTGGATGGGAAAAGAGTAGGCGGAGATGTAACCAATATTATTAATACAGAAGATTTAAAAGAAAAATGATTTTATTGAGCCTGGGTTTCAAACCTGGGCTTTATTTTTATGTAGAAATTAAAAATATATTTTTAAAAGCTAACCAAATAAAGACATTCAGATAGGTAGAAGAATTATAAAAGTTGGCAACGAGTTGGTAACGCAACAGTAAAAAGGTGTAAAAACATGTAAAAAAGCATGTACTTTAGTTATTGAGTACATGCTTAATCTTTGTATTTTTAGCCATTTGTAAAGAAATGTAAAAATAAATAAAAAATGGTCGGGGTGAGAGGATTCGAACCCCCGGCCCCATGGTCCCAAACCACGTGCGCTACCAAACTGCGCTACACCCCGATAACAAAAAATTTACAAAAAATTTAAATTCTCTATATTATTTTTTCAACAAATATTATTATAACATCAAATAAAAAAATGTCAAAGCTTTTTTAAAAAAATTTTACTTGTTTTGAAAACTTATTATAGTTGATTTGTAAAAAGTTTACAACTAAAATATAATTAGCTAAAGAAGAATGGAGGTAGTATGAAAGCTATTATATTTGATTTAGATGGTACTTTAGTTGATTCTATGGGATATTGGAGAAATTTGTCCAAAAATTTTATGAAGACGAAATCAATAGATATTTCGAATGAAGTAGGGCACACAATGACTACTATGAGTTTAAAAACTTCACTTAGATATTTAAAAGAATATTACAATTTAAGTGAGAGTTTTGAAGAGCTATATGAAGAATTTAGCGATGCAGTTATAGATTTCTATGAAAATAAAGTTAACTTAAAGGACAATGCTATTGAGGTCTTAAATTATTTTAAAGATAAAGGATTTAAAATTGTAGTAGGGACATCTACTGCAGAAAAATTTGCGGAAATAGTAATAAAAAAATATGGGATAGACAATTTTATTGAGGAAATTTATACATCAGATTCATTGGGATTTATAAAATCTGAAGAAGAATTTTTCACTACAATTGCCCAAAATCTTTGCAATAGACCAGAAGAAATTTATTTAGTTGATGATTCATATTTGGCACTTAGAACTGCTAAAAATGCAGGATTAAAGACTATTGGTATTTATGATGAAAATTCTAGTGACACCTGGGATACTATAGTAAAAGAAAATGATTATTCTATAACAAATCTAATAGAACTAAAAAATATATGAAGTTGTTTTTATTTTTTGCAGCAAGAGCTATACCTGCCTTTATAATTACCTTTGTAATTTTTTCCTTAGTAAGAGTCAAGTTTTTTCCCCATAGGAAAAAAGATTCAAGTGGTTTTAGAGAACTACTCTTGAGTATATTAGCAGGATATATTGCTTTTTTAATTATAATGTTATTTACCCCCAATTCTTATATTGCAAATTCTGGTATTAATCTGACTAATGAAAATTTTGACTTTGTTGGAAACTTTAAGGATAGAATTTCATCGGGATCATGGGGAGTAAATTTAATTCCCTTTAGGACTATAAAAAATTATATAAAGTATTCTGGTTTTCTTCACACGCTTACAAATGTCTTTGGGAATATAATAATTTTTATACCTTTTGGGATTTTAATTCCTGAAATTTTTAAGAAATATAGAAATGTTTCAAAAATTGTTAAATTGTCTTTTTTCACATCTCTTTCTGTGGAGTTTATTCAATTTTTTATTGGAAGATCAGTGGATATTGATGATTTGATTTTAAATGTACTAGGTTCAGCTATTGGATATTTTATTTGGAAAAGTTCTTTGAGATTTAAATTTGCAAAGAAGAATAGACAAAAATAAAAAATTTGAGAGTGTACCTAAAATTGACAAAAATAGCAAATTTTAGTATAATTTTAATCTAATTAAATAGGGGGGCGAAAATGGTTTCGACGGGGATTTTGAGCTTTAAGTAGCGAGTCGTTGATGGATCATACAACGTAAAAATGGTCTATAAAAAATAAACGACGAAAATAATTTCGCACTAGCTGCCTAAGTTTAGGTAGCAATCCGGCCAGATGCCGCGAACTGTAACCGGGTTTCAAATTAGCGGGCAAACGAACTCTGTGATTCGCCATAGCAGAGGGGGTTAGTGGCGATACTCTGTATGAGTTTGACACTCTAGTAATGCAGAGGAAAATTAAAGAGGAGTCTGCACTCGGAGAATCTTTCTGTAAGAGGTCTTCGGACGCGGGTTCGACTCCCGCCGCCTCCACCAATATTTTAAGTCATTCGTTATGGATGGCTTTTTTTAATCCTATTTATTTAAGATGTAACGTATGCGAAACAAAAAATCACCTCAATATTATAATAGAGTTTTTTAGACATAAAATAATAAGAGGTAGTTATAATATGACTAAAAAGGCAAATTGATTATCACAGACAAATGTATGCGTAAATATAATATTGTATTTATCCAAAGGATATACGAAAATTATGTTTAATCGATACAGACCTGATTATTGGTGAGCAAGTAAGACAGAAACAAAAATAAGATGTTTCAGCATTAGTTATGGAATTTGTACACGAGAAAGAAAATTCAAAGCATGAAATGTTGTTGGTAAAACCATTATAGGAGGAGAGCAAATCATCTGATTAGAGGTGGTTATGATTAACTTATTAAGTATTGTATTTTTATATTTTTTAAGGTTAAAATTTATATTTTTTAAAATAATAAATACTTAATGATGGTACATAAATGTATTTTAAAGGATTTTGATGTTAATATTCAATTGAATTCAATTAATACATAAGAAATAATAGCTATCATTGTAAAAATGTTTTCTATTTTTTTAAATTAACTAGACGGTAAAAATCATTAAGGTTATAATTAATTTAATCATGCAATATATATGAGAGGAGAAATACAATGCAAGATTCACAAAAGAAAATTAAGTGGTATATGCTTTGCTTTATGGCGTTTTCCACTTTGTGGGGTTTTGGAAATGTTGTTAACGGTTTCGTATTCTTTAACGGAATTCAAGTAATATTTTCATGGGTCCTAATGTTCGTACTTTATTTTATTCCTTATGCACTCATGGTAGGAGAACTGGGATCTGCTTTTAAAGATGAAGGTGGAGGAGTTACTTCATGGATGAGGGCAACTACTACTGATAAAATTGCATATTATGCTGGTTGGACTTATTGGGCAGTTCATATAACATATATTGCCTCAAAGGGCTCTGGTGGACTAAAGGCACTTAGCTGGATGATTTATCACAATGCAGAATTTTATGATTCTTTGCCAACAGTTTATGTTCAAATTGCTACTTTATGTATATTTTTATTTTTCTGCTGGGTAGCAAGTAGAGGTCTTAATCCTCTAAAAAAATTAGCTACTATTGCAGGTTCTAGTATGTTTATCATGGGAATTTTATACATTTTAATGATGTTAGCTGCACCAAAAATTAATCCAAATGGTGGATATTTAAAAATGGATTGGTCCTTTGACAACATAATTCCAACTTTTGATATGAAGTATTTTACAAGTTTATCTATACTTGTATTTGCTGTTGGAGGAATTGAAAAAATGAGTCCCTATGTCAACAATATGGACGGAGATCCAGCAAAAGAATTTCCTAAGTCAATGATTTTTGCAGCTATAATGGTAGTTGTTTCTGCTATTTTTGGAACAATTGCAATGGGTATGATGTTTGATCCAGCTATTATAAATGCAGATCAAGCAACTTTTGATTCTTATGCAGCTAATGGTGCTTATTGGGCATTCCAAAAATTAGGAGATTACTATGGTGTTGGAAATTTAATAATGGTTATTTATGCTCTATGTAATATGATTGGACAGTTTTCAACTCTTGTTGTAAGTATTGATGCACCACTGAGAATGTTACTAGACGATGATAGAACTAATAAATTTATTCCGAGAAATCTTTTAAAGAAAAATAAATATGGAGCATATAAAAATGGAATTAAACTTGTAGTTGTACTTTCTGGTTCAATTATTCTTGCACAAATTTTGGTGCCAGGAGCAGCAACAGTTTTAAGACAACTTACAAAACTAAATTCCATTATGATGCCACTTCGTTATCTATGGGTATTTTTGGCATATATTTATCTTAGAAAAAATAATGATAAATTTGACAGAGAATTTAAATTTTCAAAAAATAATGGAGTAGCACTTTTCTTTGGATTTTGGTGTTTTCTAGTAACAGCATTTTGTTGTGTACTAGGTATGGCATCAGATGATCCTTTCCAATTAAAACTAAATATTATTACACCAGTTGTTTTAATTGCTCTTGGGGTAATATTGCCAGTTATTAGAGCGAAAGAAGATAAAAAATTAAGCTGATTTTAAAAGGAGGAAGTATGGGTTATTTAGAAATTTCAAAGGAATTATTAGAATTTATAAATAAAAGTTCAAGTATGTTTCATACAGTGGCAACTGTAAAAGAATATCTTGATGCAGAAAATTTTATAGAATTAAAAGAAGGTGAAAGTTGGAATATTGAAAAGGGAAAAAATTATTACACAACTAGAAATGGTTCAAGTATAATTGCTTTTAAAGTTGGATCTGATCTTTTAGATTATCACTACCAACTTGTAGCATCTCACTCTGATTCACCTACTTTTAAAATAAAAAGCGTTCCAGAACTTGAAGGCCCAAAGGATTATTTAAAATTAAATGTAGAAGTATATGGCGGTCCAATTGATTCGGTTTGGTTCGATAAACCTCTTACAATTGCAGGAAGGATTCTAGTCGAAGAAGATGGAGAAATTGTTTCTAAACTTTTATATATTGATAGAGATATTTTAATAATTCCAAATGTGGCAATCCACATGAATAGAGATGTAAATAAGGGTTATAATTACAATAGACAAGTTGATTTACTTCCGCTATTTACAACAGGTGCACTTAAAAAAGGTGACTATGACAAAATGATTGCAGAAGAACTTGGCGTAGAAGTAGATCAAATAATTTCAAAAGATTTATTTCTTGTAAATAGACAAGTTGGAAAAATATGGGGATATAAAGATGAATTTGTTTCATCACCAAAGCTTGATGATTTAGAATGTGCTTTTACATCATTAAAAGCTTTTATCTCAGGAGAAAATAAAAAAGCGGTAAATGTATATGCTTGTTTTGACAACGAGGAAGTTGGTTCAAATACAAAACAAGGTGCAATGAGTACACTTCTCCACGATACTTTAAAAAGACTTAATGTATCACTTGGTTTTGATGAAGAAGAATATTACAAAGCAGTAGCAAAATCATTTTTAATTAGTGCAGACAATGCCCACGCAGTTCATCCAAATCACAAGGAACTAACTGATGATGAAAATAGAACTTTTATGAATGAAGGAATTGTTGTAAAAGAGGCAGCAAATCAAAAATACACATCAGATGCTTTTTCACAAGCAATATTTAAAAAGATTTGTGCCCTTGCAGATGTTCCAGTGCAACATTTTGCCAATAGAAGCAATATGCAAGGAGGGTCGACTCTTGGAAATCTTTCTAACACACAAGTTTCCCTTCACGCAGTGGATATTGGACTTGCTCAACTTGCAATGCACTCAAATTATGAAACAGCAGGTGCAAAAGATCCAGAATATATGATAAAGGCACTTACAAGATATTACAGCACAAATATTAAAATTGATGGTGCAAATAAAGTTTCTATTGAAGAATAAAATTAAAAAGTTTTTAGTTAAAAGAGCGGCTCTTGAGGTTGCTCTTTTTTTTCGTGAAAAATTATTTAAATAATCTTGTTTTACATATTATTTACTCAAATTTATTTAAAGATTAAAAAAGTTAAACTATATTAACAATGAATACAATAATGGAGGTTTTTTAGATGAATAACAAATTTAAGAAAAAGTATTTGTCATTATTTTTGATTATTGCAATAATTTTTACTCTAATTCCAAATGGAATTTTTGCAAAATCAAATGTTGTGGCAGAATGGAATTTTAACAAAGATAATTCCACAGGTTCTATTGAAGATGGAACTCTTAAGATTAAAGATGAAAGTGGAAATAATAACGACTTAGAAATGCAAACTTACACAGGAGGACATCTTACTGATGATAAGAGTGCTGAAGAGTGGGAAAAATATTTGAAGTTTTCAAATGAATCAGTATTAGGAAAAGGTTCCGTTGAATTTAGTGGAATCGCAAAGGATAGAGGGGCAGATTTTATAACGACTCAAAATGCCCCAATAAATAAAGAAACTTTTAGTGATGGTTATACAATTGAAATTTTATATTATTTGCCAAAGACTTGGACTAATAGCGATAGATGGATGGGAATGTTGGCAAGACAAGTTGCTGATCCCAAAAATGTCAATACAATGGACGAAGCAGAACTTGGTTCAACATCTGTTGCAGTTTCAAATTGTAAAGAAATTCAATATTTGACAGTGAATGAAAAGGATTCACATCTTATGAATTCATCTGTGTGGTCTGTTGCAATGGATAAGGGTGGTCAATGGTATCATATTGCTATAACTTGTGATGATAAGGGAAATATAAAGTCTTTCTTAAATGGAGCGGAATCATTTAGAAATTATAATTCAACAGATGGAGGAGCTATGAAAGGTATTTTTGCCGATCCACAAGATGGAAGATTTAGAGTTGGATCATCTTGGTGGAAGGAAGGAAATCAAACTTTAGATAAATTTTTAAATGGAAATATTGAAACAATTAGAATTTCTAAAGGGGCACTAGATAGAAGTGAGTGGTTGATACCAAATCCAGAAAGTCTTGCAGGAGATTTTGGCACAAATAAGGAATTTGCCTTAGAAAATAAAGATAATTACAATTTTGTATTTTTACCAGATACGCAAAACACTGTCAAATTTAAACCAGATGTAATGGATAGTGCTATTAGGGGATTAATTAATGACAAAGACAAGGGAAATATTAAAGCAGTTTCACACCTTGGAGATATAGTTGAAGATTACGATTCAAAGGAACAATTTGAAAATTCTAAAAATACATTTTATAAGCTTGCCGATTCTGAAATAAAAACTTTGATTATTCCAGGCAATCACGACTATCTGCCTGAAGATGGATATGGTTATGATGATAAAGAATTCTATATGAATCCAAACAACAATCCTAAAGATTTATTTTATAAAGATTATTATGGAAAGGATTCAGAATTTACCAAAAAGGCAAATTATGTAGTAAATGATTCTCCTTCTGGAAGATCATCTTACATGAAAGTTAGAGCAGGTTCCTATGAGTATTTAATGATTGGCCTTTCTTGGTATGATCTTGGTCGTGACATGGATTGGTTTGAAAATATTTTAAGAAGTAATAAAGAAAATCCAACAATAATTGTGGCTCACAATGTAGTTGACTGTTCTGACACAGAGCCATCTTCTGTTCAGTTTTCAGGAGTTGGAGAAGAAATTTGGAATGTAATTAAAAAGTATGATCAAGTATTTATGACAGTATCAGGTCACTATCATGGAGCTGGAAATAAAGTTTATATGAATGACAATGAAAAGCCAGTCTTGACAGTTTTGGCTGATTATCAATTTTCATACAATGGCGGAAATGGATTTTTCAAGTATATAGAGTTTGACGAAGATGCGAATAAGATTTTCTTAAAAACTTATTCACCTTATGCTGCAAGTCTTTCTAATGATGAAAAAACTTTCTTTGATGTAAATTATATGCTTGGAAAGGGAAATGACGATGTAGTTAATTTTAACTTCAATGATAGATTTGACTTCGCAAAAAAATATGAATATGAAAAGAAAGATCAAGATTCGAAGAAAATTCCATGGACAGATATAGAAGACAATGCGGAATTAATTAAAGATAAAGAAAATAAAAATAATAATACTGAGGATAATTCAAAGGAAGATAGGGAAAGTTCAACCAAGAAACATCATTCTCATAACAGAAAAACTTATTCAGTATTTGCAGGAAGCACACTAAAGAAAGAAAATAAAAAAGAAAGTGTTGTATCAAATAAAACTTCAGATGAAAGTGACTATAAAGATCACTGGGCAAAAGAATATATAGAAAAAGTTTTAGATAAAAATCTAATGGACTTAAAAAGCGGAAAATTTTATCCAGACAAAAAGGCCACAAGAATTGAACTTGTAAAGGCACTTGCAAAGATGCAAAATGTAAGTCCTAAAGATTACAATGAAAAAATCTTTAAAGATTTGGACAAAGATTCAGATGACAATGGTTATGTAATTTGGGCAAACAAAAATGGGATTATCTATGGATATGAAGATGGCGAATTTAAAAAAGATAGAGAAATTTCAAGAGAAGAAGTTGCAGCTATCTTAAATAGATATGTTGAAAAGCTTGGAATTGAAAGAAAAGAGTTTAAAGACATTGACTTTAAAGATTCTGAAAAGATTTCAGACTGGGCAAAGGATGAAGTTAAAAAGGCTGTAAATAGAGGTCTTTTTGAAGGAAGAGATAATGGAGAATTTGCACCAAAAGATAATATAACGAGATCAGAAATATCAAGAGTAATTGTAAATTTACTTTAATAATTCCAAAATAAATTTATTTTAAAAGATGCTTAAGACGAATTAAGATTGTAGAAAAACTTCGCACAAAGGAGTTTTTAATTTGTAATCAATCTAAAAGACGTCAAAGGGCATCTTTTTATATTATTTATTTAAAAATTTAAAAAATAATTGTAAAATGAATTTGGAGGTAAAATTTATTTTATATAGGGGGGAATAGTGGAAAAGTTAAAGAAAATTTTAAAGAATATAAAGCCAATATTTTTATCTGGCGTTATTTTATTAATTGTTCTTGAATTTGGAAAACTTAGAAAAGAAATATCTTTAGAAGAAATTTCTAGGATATTTTATGAAATAAATTTAATAAAAATTTTTGCCATGGCAATTTTAGGATTTGTATCTTTTTTGCCAATGCTTGGCTATGATTTTTTGCTCAAGAAATTTTTAAAAATAAATAGGGACAAAAAGTATATTGTAAAGAGATCTATTACAATAAATTCTTTTAATAATTTAATAGGTTTTGGCGGAGTAATAAACTTGGGACTTAGAATGAGATACTTTGGAGAAGAAAAAGAGGACAAGCACCTCTTTGAATTTCTTGTGAAGTCCCTTCTCTTTGATTTGGCAGGAATTTCTTTTCTTGCAATTATATCTTTAATATTTTTGTTAATTTCAAAAAGTAAAATTTTAATAAATTATAAGATTTGGTTAATTGGAGGAGTGCTATATTATCCAGTTTTATTTCTCGCTTCAAAAATAAGAAATGATGGAGAATTTGCAATTTCAAAAAAATATGCAGCAGAAGTTTCTTTAGTTTCTTTCTTGGAGTGGTTTGGAGCTTGCCTATTTTTTATTTTTATTGGATTTGTTTTGGGAATAAAAGTAAAATTTTTTAATATACTATCAATTTTTGTAATTGCAAATATAATTGGAATTGCATCCTTTATACCGGGATCCATTGGTTCTTTTGATTTAGTGGCACTTGCTGCACTTACATCTGTTGGAGTTAAAAGCGAAGTAGTTTTTTCTTGGATTTTACTTTATAGAATTTTTTACTATATAATTCCCTTTGCAATTGGATTTTTATTTTTTATGGAAGATTTGGGCTCAGTCTTTGACGAAAAAAAGGACAATATCCCTTCAAAGATAATAAAATCTTTGGGGCTCGATTTATCCTCAACGATGCTTTATATAACAGGTGCTTTTATGATAATTTCCACCACAATACCAGATGAGCTTGGAAAATTTCAGTGGCTAAAAAATTTTAGTCCCCTTCATGCGAATTTAATTTATCAATTTCCAAGCCTCTTCTTTGGATTTTCTTTTATAATACTTGGGCGAAGCACAAGAGAAAAAGTAAAGAGGACTACAAAAGTTACTTTGATTTACCTTGTACTCGCACTTACCTATTCAATTTTAAGTGGATTTGGATTTATTGAAATGTTTTTTATAATTATTTTAATTTTCTTGACAATAACAACAAGAAAAATTCCTCATAGAGAGCAGCTTGTCTACTCATCTGAAGCTGTTACAACGGATATGGTTATACTTGGAATAATTTCTATTGTAACAATTTATTTTATGGCAATAAATTATAAATTAAAACCTATAAATCCAAAGGATTTCTTTATAGTGCCCTTTGAAAATAGCTTTTTACACTTTGCCATTGTATTTACACTTTTAATAGTGTCAGCGTCTTTTCTATCAAGATATTTAAAAGGAAAAAGGATAAAGCTTGGAGAGAAAATGGATCCAGAAAAAATCTTAAGCCTTTTAGAAATTTATGATTCTCATCCTGAATCAGGGCTTGCCCTTGTTGGAGATAAAGAAATTTATTATTACAAAGATGAGGAAGTTGCAACTTGTGGGATGTCTATTTACACTTATAAAGACAAAATAATTGTAATGGGCGAACCTTTTGGCAATAAAGAAGACTTTGATAAACTTTTGGATAAATTTATAAGAGATGCAGATACTTACGGATACAGTCCAATTTTTTACGAAATTGGAGAAAAACAAACTATAAAACTCCATGATTATGGATTTTCTTTTCTAAAATTTGGAGAAACTGCAAATATAGAACTTGAAAAATTTTCATTGGAAGGTAAAAAACACAAGATGCAGAGGAAAGTTCTTTCAAAATTTGAAAGAAATAATTATACATTCGAAGTTTTAAAACCTCCCTATGATGAAGAATTTTTGAATAAGTTAGAAAATATTTCCGCAAATTGGCTTGGCGATAAAAAAGAAAGAGGATTTTCTCTTGGGTATTTTGACAGAGATTATTTAAAGTTTTGCGACATGGCAGTAGTGCGAGATGAAGATAAAAATATCCTTGCTTTTGCAAACATTATGCCAAATCCAAATAGTGTTTGTGCCACAATTGATCTTATGAGATACAAAAAAGATGAAAATTTAGATAGTATTATGGAATACCTGCTTTTGAAACTTACGATATATTTCAAAGAACAAGGGAAAAAATATTTTGAGATAGGGATGGCGCCACTTTCCAATGTTGGCATTAATACAAATAGTTTTGTAGAAGAAAAGGTTGCATATTTAATTTATAAGTTTGGATATAAATTTTATTCTTTTGAAGGACTTAGGGCTTATAAGGAAAAGTTTTCACCAACATGGGATCCAGTTTATTTAAGTTATCCTAATAAAACTTGGATTTTAAACAATATGATTGCGATTTTTATTGTAGATATAGTTTCTGTAAAGTATAGGGAAAAGTAATATCACAATTTAAAAATTAGATGTAATAATTACAATTTCATATATTTATGATATAATTATTTTATTATGATTGGAGGATTAGTTGATTTTATGTTTTTATTTTCTGCGTTTTCAAAAAGTTTTTATCATAGAGATCATGGACTTAGAAACGCAATTTTTGCGACTAATTTTTCATATAGATAATTGAGGCTCATCTTTTGATGGGCTTTTTTATTTAGAGAAAGCAGTGGGTAATTTTATTTTAATTTGAAAATAATTTATAGAATTATAAGAGGGTGTTATTTTAATGTGTGGAGTTATTGGAATTTATTCTGAGAGTGATGTAAGTAAAAAACTATTTTATGGACTTAACTCTCTTCAACACAGAGGTCAAGAGGCAAGCGGAATCTGTGTATTTGATGGAAAAAATATGATATTAGATAAGGGTATGGGTCTTGTCTATGATAATTTTGATGATGAAAGTTTTTTGAAACTAAGTGGAAATATTGGCATAGGTCACGTTCGCTATGCCACAGCAGGTGGATCTTATGAGTATAATTCACAACCACTACTTGCTTTCTCAAAGAACAAAGAATTTGCTCTTGCACACAATGGGAATCTCGTAAATCACAAGTCAATTAGAAAAGAACTTGAAGATGAAGGTATGCTTTTCCAAACTGCAATTGACACAGAAGTAATTTTATCTCTTGTCGCAAAATATTATAAAGGCGATATAATTGAAGCTGTTAAGAAAACTATGGCAAAGATAAAAGGAGCTTACAGTGTTGTAATGCTTTTTGAAGATAAACTCATAGCCTTTAGAGATCCCTATGGATTTAGACCTCTTCTTATAGGAAGGGCAAAAAATGGTGAGGTTATAATTGCATCTGAAAATGCTCCTCTTGAAATTATTGGAACAGATGCCATAAGAGATGTAGAACCTTCAGAAATTATTGTTGTAGATAAAAATGGAATCCACTCAGATTTTTATGAAAACAAAGAAAAAAAACATTGCATCTTTGAATATGTTTATTTTGCAAGAACAGATGCAACACTTGACGGAGTAAATTCCTACAATTTCAGAAGAAGATGTGGCGAAATTTTGTCCAAGGAAGCACCAGTTGATGCAGATCTTGTCATTGCAGTACCAGACTCTGGGACACCTGGGGCAATGGGATATGCACAAGAATCAGGCATTCCTTTTGCAGAAGGTCTTGTAAAAAATAGATACATGGGCAGAACTTTTATAAAGCCTACGGCAGAAGAAAGAGAACTTTCTGTAAAATTAAAATTAAATCCTTTAGAAACAGTTTTGCGCGACAAGAGAATTGTAGTTGTAGATGACTCCATAGTTAGGGGAACAACTTCAAAGAATTTAATTACGAGAATGAAAAAAGCTGGAGCAAAGGAAGTTCATATGAGAATTGTTTCGCCTCCAGTAAAATATCCTTGTTACTATGGGATAGACACACCGTCTAGAAGAAAGCTTATTGCAGCAAATTATTCTGTTGAAGAAATGAGAGAAAAGATTGGGGCAGATTCTTTAGCTTTTATATCAATGGAAGGCATGCTAGATGCGACTTTAATGGAAGAAAATATTTTCTGCGAGGCCTGCTTTAATGGCAATTATGCAGTTGAGCCAAAGGAGTTAGTTGAAGATGAAAAATAATATTAAGAGAATTTATGTATGCAAGAAAGACGAATTTGACCACGATTCAAAAGCACTTCGAGAAGAAATAAAATCATCTCTTGGAATTGATGCTTTAAGTTTAAAAAAATACAGAAGATATGATGTTGAAATTTCTGACAAAACTTTGGAAGAAACAATTTCAAATGTATTTTATGAACCACCAGTAGAAGAAATTTATTGTGAAGATTACAAAAGATTAGAAGAAAGTTTTTACAAGACAATTGGAGTTGAGTATCAAGCTGGACAATTTGACAATAGAGAAGATGGACTTATTCAAACACTTGCACTTTTTACCGATGAAAAAATAAGGGCAAAGGTGGCAGAAGTTTATGACATAGAGGGCATAAGTGATGACGAACTTAAAAAAATTAAAGAATTTTTAATAAATCCTGTCGATTCTCACGAAGTAGATGTATTTGAAAAAATAGATTTAAAAGATGACGCAAAAGAAAATCACGAAAATCTAATTTATAATGGTTTTAACAATTTAGATGAAAATGGATTAAAAAACTTTGTAGAAGAAAAGTCCCTTGCCATGAGTAAAGAAGATTTAAAAGTTCTTCAAGATTATTTTAAATCTGAAAATAGAGATCCTAATGAAACAGAAGTTGCAATAATAGATACTTATTGGTCTGACCACTGCAGACACACAACATTTAATACAGAATTAGATATAGATTTTGATGTTGTGACAGAACTTGATAGAGAAATAAAAAGAGCTTTTGACTCATACATGGACATGAGAAAAGAACTAGACATAAAAAAACCAATTACACTAATGAGTCTTGGTACAATTTTGTCCAAAGAACTTAGAAAAAATGGAAAGCTAGAAGATTTAGAAGTTTCCTCTGAAATAAATGCTTGCTCTGTTAAGATAAAGGCAAAGGTAGAAGTAGATGGCAAAGAAGAACTTCGTGACTATCTACTTATGTTTAAAAATGAAACGCACAATCATCCGACAGAAATCGAACCAGTTGGTGGAGCAAGCACTTGCCTTGGTGGAGCAATAAGAGATCCACTTTCTGGCAGAAGTTATGTATATCAAGCTATGAGAGTAACTGGAGCGGGAGATCCTTTCACTCCAATAGAAAAAACTTTAGAAGGAAAACTTCCCCAAAAGAAAATCGTAACAGAAGCAGCACTTGGTTATGCATCCTATGGAAATCAAGTTGGTGTTGCAACGGGTCTTGTCGATGAAGTTTATCACAGTGGATATGTTGCAAAGAGAATGGAAACGGGTGCAGTAATTGCCGCAGCACCTCTTGAAAATGTAAAGAGAATTGAACCAATAGAGGGCGATGTAATAATTTTACTCGGAGGTAAAACTGGTAGAGATGGAATTGGTGGAGCAACGGGATCATCAAAGTCACACAATGTTTCTTCAATTGAAACAGAATCAGCACAAGTGCAAAAAGGTAATGCACCTGAAGAGAGAAAAATTCAAAGACTTTTCAGAAATCCTGATGCAGCAAAATTAATTAAAAAATGTAACGATTTTGGAGCAGGCGGAGTTTCCGTTGCCATAGGAGAGCTTGCAGATTCTATTGAAGTAAAGCTTGATAAAGTTCCTCTAAAATATTCTGGACTAAAGCCAAGAGAAATTGCAATTTCAGAATCGCAAGAGAGAATGGCAGTAGTTATAGATAAAGAAGATGTAGAAAAATTTATAAAACTTGCAGATAAAGAAAACTTAGAAAGCACAGAAGTTGCAAAGGTAACTGGCGACGGCAGACTTAAAATGTATTATGAAGATGAACTAATTTGCGACATGAGCTACGACTTTGTAAATCAAACTGGTGCAAAGAGAGAAGAAAAAGTTGAAGTAGTAAGCGAAGACTTCCCAGAATTTTTGACAAATAAAGATGGAGTAGAAGATTTAGAAAAGTACTTATCAGATTTAAATATCACATCAAAGAAAAATATGGTAGAAATTTTCGACTCATCAGTGGGAGCGTCAACTGTACTTCAACCTTTTGGCGGTAAAAAACAAAATACACCTTCACAAGTTATGGCAGCACTCATACCAACAGATGATGGCAATTCCAAAACAGCATCTGTTATGAGTTATGGCTTTAATCCAAAACTATCAGAAGAATCGCAATATCTTGGAGGATATTATGCAGTAATAGAATCAATTGCAAAACTAATTGCAGCAGGTGCACCCCTTACTGGAATTAGACTTTCTTTCCAAGAATTTTATGAAAAGATGGACAATAAAAAATCTTGGTCAAAGCCACTCAAGTCACTACTAGGAGCACTTACAGCATCAAGATATTTTGATGCACCTCCAATTGGCGGCAAGGATTCAATGAGTGGAACTTTTGAAGATATAAATGTAGCTCCAACATTAATTTCCTTTGCAGTAAATACACAAGATGCAAAAAATATTATAAGCCCAGAATTTAAAGGCAAGGGAAAAATCGGAGTTATAAAAACAGACAGAGAACACATTGGAACACTTAACTTAGAAGAAGCAAAAGAGAACTTTGAACATCTAGAACAAGAAATAAAAAGTGGCAATATAATTTCAGCAGCAGCAATAAATCACAAGGGAACACTTCCACAAATATATGAAATGGCAATAGATAATGTAGGTTTTGACTTACAAGTAGTTGACCTTTATTCACCACTTTATGGTTCTTTTGTCGTAGAATATTTAGAAGACAGAGATTTTATCGAAAAAATTGGCGAATTTAGAAGTGACATGAAGATGAAAGTGAATGGAAAAGAACTTGACAAAGGAAAATTAGAAAAAGCTTATCTTCACACAATGGACAAAATATTTAAGCCAACTGACTCCCATAAATTAAGTGACATAAAACAAAATAAAGCACCAGATAGAAGAAGAAAATCTAAAAAACCAGTTGACGAAGTAAAAGTAATAGTTCCAGCCTTCCCTGGGACAAATTCAGAGTATGATACAGCAAGAGCCTTTGAAAGAGCCGGAGCAAAAGCAGAAATTGTAATATTTAAAAATAAAGACGAGGCCAAAGTTTTAGAATCAATAGAGGAACTTGCAGAAAAAATATCAGAAGCACAAATACTTGCTATACCAGGGGGATTTTCATTGGGAGATGAACCAGGAGGATCAGGAAAATTTATTGCAAATGTAATAAGATCAGAAAAAGTAAAAAGAGCGATTGAAAAACTTTTAAATGAAAATGACGGACTGATTTTAGGAATTTGTAACGGATTCCAAGCACTTATAAAGACAGGGCTGCTTCCTTATGGAGAAATAAAAGAATTAAAAGAAGAAGATCCAACGTTAACGTATAACACTTGTACAAGACATATAGCAAGAGTAGTTGACACAGTGGTGATGTCTAACAATTCACCTTGGCTTTCAAAACTAGAAGTTGGAAAAACTTACAAAGTTCCAGTTTCACATGGAGAAGGAAGACTTATAGCAAGTGAAGAAAAAATAAAAGAAATGTTAGATAATGAACAAATCGCAATTTGTTACGAAGATGCACCAAATGGATCAGCACTAAATGTAGAGGCACTTATGTCAAAGGACGGAAAGATTTTAGGAAAGATGGGTCACAGTGAGAGAGTGACAGAAGACACATTTAAAAATATTGATGGAATAGAATTAGAAGATATATTTACAGCAGGTGTAGAATTTTTCAAAAAAGACTAAACACAAAATTAGGGCTATCAAAAGGTAGTCCTTTTTATTTAGTGCGAATGTAAAATCGTAGAAAGTTTTTATTTATATTTTACAATCATCTAAATCAATAGAAAAAATCTAAGGATTATGATATTATTGGATATGAAAATCGTTGATGTTTTCAAAAAATAAGGAGGGACTATTATGTCAAAAAGAATTAATTGTCTGGTCCTTGCATTAGTAATGGTTATGTTAACATTTGCAGATGTTTTTGCACTGCCAGAGTTTGATCATACTATTGGAAGAGATCAAAAAATCGAAACTTTACAAAAGAAAGGCTACCTACATGGTTATGCAGACGGATCTTTGAAACTTGAAGATAAGATTAAAAGAAGTGAATTCTCAACAATAATTGTGTACGCCTTAGAAAAACAAGAGGAAGCAAAGAAATTACAAGGAAAGGAAAAACCATTTACTGACGTAGAAAAAGAATATTGGGCAAATGGAATTATTTCGGTTGTAAAAGATGAAAAGAGTGCAAATAATATTGATATTATTGCAGGATATCCAGATGGAACTTTTAAGCCCGAAAATAAAATCTCTAATGCAGAAGTAATCAAAATGTTAGTTTGCTTAAAGAAAAAAGATTTGACTAAGGAAATGTATGAAAATGCTACATGGCCAACATCTTGGATAGCTTGGGCAAGGGAACTTGGAATTATTGGAAAAGACTCTAATATAAAAGAAGACTTAGATTTTTCAAAAGAAGGTCTAAGAGGCGATGTTTTCACAATGTTTTACAATGCTTTTATGGAAGAAGAAAAGACTACTACAAAAGTAGCAAAGAATTCTTTACCAGTAATGGATATTAAAGATAGCAAATGGCCAACAGGTGGAGGATCAAAATCACATAGAAGTACTAGAAAAGAATCAAGTCCATTAGTTCCATTAATACCAGCAGAAACAATAACACCAGCAGAACCATCAAAACCAACAACAGATGAATTTACTTTGAAGGTAATTGATGAACAAAGTGGAATAGAAAATTTAACAGCACCAAAGGAAAATGAAAAATACGACAAAGGTACAGAAATTTCATTTACAGTAAAAGCAGTGCAAGATAAAGTTGCAAAAGTTGAAAAAATTGTTGGAGAAAATTCAGAAGAATTATCAATAGGAGAAGATGGAAAATATACATTCACTATAACAGAAAACACAACAATAAAATTGACTTATGAAGATGAAGCATCAACATGCCCAACAGAAGATGAAGTGAAAAATAACTTTGCAAATGAAGTAGAAAAAGCAATAAATGAAATAACTTTGCCAGAAGGATTAACACAAACATTTGACAAAGAAACGAGAACATCAAAGGTAGAAATAAATAATTTACAAACAGCACTTGAAAATATAACAGGAACAAATGCAATAGTAAAGTTAAAAGATTTAGCAGCAAATCATGGACTAAAGTCTTTTACAATAGGCACAACAACTGTTGATAATATTGGAGAAAAAACAGATGAAAAATTAAAGAACGCTGTAATTGATGCATTATTAAATGCACCAGAACTACAAAATTTAAATATTACAACAGCAGATGGCTATAAAAAATTAGAAGGAAAGAAAATAGAAGCAACAGTAAAATTCGAATCAAAAGAAGAGAATTGTGAGAGAGAAGTAACAGATAATTACAAAATTGTATTTGACAAAGTGACAGTTCCAGAAGCACCTGTTTCAGAAGAAAAATTAAAAGAAGACTTTGCAAATGCCGTTTCTAGTGCGATAGATGAAATTAATTTTGAAGGAATGACAAAAACATTTAACAAAGAAACAAGAACAGCAACAGTTGATATAGAAAATTTACAAACAGCACTTGAAAATATAACAGGAACAAATGCAATAGTAAAGTTAAAAGATTTAGTAGTAAATCATGGACTAAAGTCTTTTACAATAGGCACAACAACTGTTGATAATCTTGAAGAAAAGTCAGATAGAGAATTAAAGGAAGCTGTAATCGAAGCATTATTAAATGCACCAGAAATAAATATAGAAGATTCATCCCCAGAAAGCATTAAAAAATTAGAGGGAATGACAATAACAGCAACTGTAAATTTTGAATCAACAAAAGATGATAAAACTGTTAGTGCTTCAGATGACTATAAAGTTAAAATTGGAAAGATTACTCTTCCAGATAAAGTAGAAGAAAATAATTAAATAAAATTTTTACAGCCCTGGCAATATGTTAGGGTTGTTTTTCATTCAATTATTTTTCTTCATATAAATCTCTTTTTATAATATAATTTATATTGTGAAGAGTAAAAATTAAATAAGATAAAGGATAAAAATTATATTATAAGGAGGACGGTATGGATCCTGTTAAAAGAATTACTGAAATGGAAAGAATTTTAAACGATCACGAAGATTTAATTAAAAACTTGAGAGATGCAATCGAGAAGTTTGAAAAACATCAAGGTGAATACCAAAAGCTAAGCGATTATTACAGCTCTGAAGTTTATTTTGACGATTTAAAAAGATATGATAAAGGCGAACTTCCTAAAAATTTGCCTTGTGGAGTTTTGTCTGAAGATGCTGTGTTTGATTTATTTGGGGACAATTTTAATGTTGCAATTGAAATGCTTGAGCTTGCAACGAATATTTTAAAAAATCACTAAATTTTAAATAAATATGATACAAATTAAAAAATCCGCAGGATAGACATTGTCAAAACTGCGGGTTTTTTATTATTTTTCAAAATTTTTGCTAATAGCTTCTCTTATAAGATTATTTAGAAAACTTAGCACGATACTTGCCCAGAAAGCCGTACCAAAACTTCCGATGGAAGAGTTTGGTGCAAGACTAAAGGAGATTTCCAAAACAATTGCGTTTACTACAAGTGAGAATATACCAAGAGTTACAATTGTAATTGGCAGAGATAATACTTTTAAAATTGGCTTGATTGTCATATTCACTAGTGCAAATATTATTGCCATGGCAACAATTGATCCAGCATTTGCGAAGTGAATTTTGTCAAATAGTAAATCTAAAATGTAAAATGATAAAAAGTTCGCCACTAAAGCGCCAAATAATTTTTTCATAAGCACCCCCATCCTTATATTAACTCAAATTACCCAAAGTTAAAAGCAGTATTTGTAAAATTTTGTTTATAATAGGTTTAAAAAGTTAAGTAAAAAATAAATACTTAGAATATAAGACTAAGAATATTAAAAATTTGACTAATAGAAAAAGAGAAAACGTATTAAAAAAAAAAAAAAAAAAAAAAAAAAACTCA
This sequence comes from Peptoniphilus lacydonensis, assembly GCF_900106515.1. Classification (GTDB taxonomy): domain Bacteria; phylum Bacillota; class Clostridia; order Tissierellales; family Peptoniphilaceae; genus Peptoniphilus_A; species Peptoniphilus_A lacydonensis. Next base: position 789,031 of record NZ_FNWF01000003.1, on the reverse strand, counting down.
AAATTCCTCATTTAATTATCTTTAAGTAATTAATTTAAAAATAAAAATTTGTTTTTGGTTATCAATTAAAGGAAAAAGCAAAGAATTTACTGGAATTATAGCCATTTTTTTTGATAATCCACGAAAATAGTATTGATATTTTTGCTCAGTTGTAATATTATACATATACCAATATTAGTGAATTATTATTTCCTAATATAGACAAAGACTTGTGATAGATAGGAGAGAAGTTATGGAGAACGCATCAAAAAGGGTTATAAGTTTTTTACTTGCAATGTTAATGATTTTAGAAGTTTTGGAGCCTACGATTGTAAGCGCCCAAAGTCTTTTAAATGAAGATACTGGACAGGTGCAACGAGAAGACAAAATATTTGACGACAGTCCAGGTGATAGAGGGAGTAGTAAAAATGAGTTTGTAATAGAGTCGAAAGACCCAAAAGAAAATGAGCAAATAGAAAAACCTAAAGCTGAACCTAAGAGGGAAGATACATCAAAAGGAACTCAAAGAAAAGAAAATCCAAAAGAAGAAAAACAAATTCCCAAAGAGGAAAAACAGAACTTCAAGGAAGAAAATAGAAAACAAAATCTCAAAGAAGAAGCTCCAAAGGAAGACATAAGTAAAAATGGATATGTGTCTTGGAGAATTAAGAGCAAGGGAAAGACAAAATATAAAAGTGGCGAAAAAATAAATTACGACGGTCTATTGATAGAAGTTACAGACCAAAAGGGAAACAAGAAAGAATTAAATTATAGAGAAGTTATAAACGATAAAAATATTCGTGCAAAAGAAGAATCAAGTGGTCTTTTTGGAGCAGGATCAGTTCCTCAAAAATTAATTCTATCAACAAATGGACTTAGAGATTTAGTAATTAATATTGATGTCCAAGATAATAACGACAAAAAAGAAGAAAAATCAAGTCAAGTTCTAGATAAGGAAAATTCTAAAGATAAATTAAATAAAGATGCTATATCAGAAGAAAACAAAAATTCCGAAGATAAAGATGAAGAAAAAGAAGGTCTACTAGATAAAATAAAAGAAGGTTTAGGATTAACAAATCTTCAAAGAGCAGACAAGGAATTAAAAGAGGCTCTTGCAGATGAAGAAAATGATATAGAAAAAATCCAAAGTCTTTTAACAAAATTAGGAGAAAAATACGACTTATCAAGAGAAGACCAAAAGAAACTAATGGAAGACAATGAAGATGCAATCAAGAAGTTAATAGATAAAGATGGGGAAAAGAATTTAAGACCAAATGTACTTAAGGGAGAAGAAGAAGGTCTAGAAAATAAAAAGTTTACTATTAGAACGGTTTTTAAAACATCGAATATAAGTGGACCAATCCAAAACTATCAATATTTTAAGATTCACCTAGATGATAAGCTTACAGTAAATGATCCATCTAGCCTAAAGTCAATAAAATATAATGGAAGAGTAATAGCAAGGCCAACTTATGATAAGGGAACTAATACTATTATCTATAATATAGAAGGAACTATTCCAGATGATATTCAAGTCCCAATTAATATTGATGTGGACTACAACAAAGAAAACATTAAACTTGATAAAGATGGAACTTTTACCGTTGTAAATAAAGTATCAGGCCTTGGAGTTAAAGCACCAAAGGATTTATTGCCACAAAAAGTTGACAGAAATGGTAATCCTGCAGGCTCTATTATCGAACCAGGTAGAAAAGATGTTGGTGAAATTATTGAGAGAGGTAAAGAAGGCTACAAAGTAAATACAGATGCTTATGCAAATCCAGTAATACAAGACGGAGAACTTAAAGGATATAATTGGACTATAAGAGTGATTTCAGATAAAGATCTAAAAGGCCTAGGGTATAAGGCTAACTTTACAACTGTAAAGGGCTCAGGTCTTGGAGATATTACAAGTAGAAGTGGATCAGTTAATTTATTAGATAATAATATAAAGGATAGTTTAGGTATAAATGATTCCAAACACCATAGTCTGGCATCACCTATGCATGAAATTACTTATGAGTTATATACACCAGTGATAAATAAACAAGGTTCATATATGATGGATCTATCTATTATTCTTACAGAAAAAGGTAAAGTTGGCGCAAAGAGAATAATTATCGATGAGGGTTATCCCATTGAAAAAGTAAAAGAAGCTACTCCAACACGTGTGGGGATGAATAATAGAACTACAATAATGGGTGAATTTTCTAGTAATAATAGTGCAAAATGGACAGTTACAGATGGAGTATCCACTGGAGATAAAGATGCAAAACTTCCACTAGAAGATAGAGAATTATTGGGAAATCAAAAATTTAATACTGGTCAAGTTGCAGTTTATAAAATAGATAAAGATACAGGTAGAATGGTTCAAGATGGGGCCATTGAAGTGGTGGATTCTATTCCTCAAAAGGAAACCAATCCTCAGACTATCCAAGATATTGGTACAATTGCAGTATATGAATACGATGCTAATATTAATCAAGAAGAAGATAAAAATCCATTGTCATTAAGTGGAGTTGAAATATCAAAATACGAAGATTTATTGATTGACCAAAATTGGAATCTTGAAGAAGGTCTAAAGATGCCAGAGCAAACCATAAAGGCAATTGATCCAAAGACAAATGATAAACTTGGGGAAGTTAACGTTCCAGCATCAACTAATGACGATTCTACAAGATCAATCTTAGTTCCATCTGCAAAAGTTTGGGATATTGATGAAAGAGGAAATGCAACTAGATTTATTCCAGAGATTAAACAAGACCTTCCAAAGACAAATACAATTGAAAGTGACACAGTAAATTATTACGAAAACGTCAATTACTATGATAGAAATATTGAAGGTTACTATATCCACAATAGAGCAACTAAGGAAAATATACCTAATCGAGGGAACTTCACTATTATTAAAACAGATAGCAAAGACCCTAATAAAAAACTTGCTGGAGCAACATTTAAGCTATTAGGCGGCTCACAAGTGACAACAGATGAAGAAGGCGCAGCTTTATTTTCAAATGTTGAACCAGGAACTTACACCCTATATGAAACAAAAGCACCTTATGGATATAAGGTGAACAAAGAAAATCCGACAATTACTGTAAGTAATGATGGTAGAGTAAGTGTCGTGGGAGGTAATGCAAGTATTTCTGTAGGTGACAATCCCACAAAGACTGTTGCACATGGAGGCTACCCAGAATACATGAATGCAATGCAGTATGCAGCCATCGACGAGGAAGGTAGAGTAGTAACTTATATATATTTAAAAGCTGACGAAGCGAGAAAGGGAGGCTCTACTAATAAAGACACAAGATTAAGTCTTAGAATGAATGATGGTTCTATATCCAATGTTGAAGTCTATGACGTAGATCCAACATATCAAAGAAGTAAGCTTAAGTCTAACATGGCACAGCAGACAGCTGAAGAAGTGATTCCTGAGCTAGGAGTAAGTGTATTAAATGCAGCCCATGAAGCACCTATTAGAGGCAATGGAAATGTAAGAGATTCTTTTACAAATAATCTTGGATATGAAGTAAAGATACCTGCATCAAGATTTACAAGAGATTGGGGATTTTTAGTAAAAGTTACAGGAAATGGAACAAGTCTAACTTATGATTGGTTGACAGAACAAAATACAGGCAATGAAGCAAGACTTCAAAATCAAAATGTAGTTCCCTCTTCTCCAACAGATAATAAACAAACGACAATCACAATAACAAATGATGCTTTCGAAACTCGCCCAGTAGAAGTAACAAAGATGACAAAAGATAAAACTCCTGTACAAGGAGCAACTTTTGTTATAAAAAATTCTAACAAAGATGTAATCGCAACAGTATCTTCAGATGAAAATGGTAAGGCATCTTTTGGAAACCTACAAGAAGGAAAATACACAATAGAAGAAACTGAAGCCCCAGAAGGCTACGTCAAATCAAATGTTGTATTTGATGTAACAGTGGATGGTTCAAATCAAGTAACCTACAAGCCAAGATTTAAATCTGGATTGGGTTCTCCTATAAATGGTGAAGACTACTGGTTAGAAGATACAGAAGAAAGCGACTCACAAGTTAATGCAAATGTTACAGGAGTAACTCAAGACTTAATAATTAACGAAAGCCAAGCAGGAGATATTGGTATAAAGCCAGGTGTATGGGAGGCCTATAGATTAGAGTCTTTGAAGTACAATGCAAGTATAGATTTAAGTGATTCTGCGCCAGGAAAGAGATTTTCAATTCAGTTTGACCCTAATTTGGACTTCACACAATATTTTGGAGAGTTTCCTAAAATAAATATTGGTGGAAGAGAAGTAGCAGACCCATATTTTAACTATGCTACAAACAAACTAACTTATGTGTTTAACGAGAAATCTAAAGGAGGAGTTGCTACAGCAAAGATTGAACTAACTGGTATAATACCAAATAAATTCTATGCACAAAATGATGGGGAATTCCCTTTTACAATAACAGTAGCACCAGGACAAACTGGTTTAGGAAATCAAACAATAACAAGAAATATAAAAGCGGACTATGAGCAATATGACTATGACCCTGCAGGAAGGAAAACATCACAATCATATTATTTTAGAGATGTTTACAAGGCTGAAGATGGTCAATGGTATGTAACAGCATTGGCATATTATAATCCAGTATACGCAAATAAAGGGAATAATGATGTCCTCAATTTCAACTGGAAGTCTACAAAGTACCAATCTGGCAACTATGTTAATTGGATGGGCAAGGGTATCACACCTGCATTCACATTGCGAGATGTGAAAGTGTATAGAACATCTCCAAAAATTATAGAGTTACCAATAGCAGGGGCTAATGATATGTATAAGAAGGTTAACACTAATATGCCATTGTCTTATGGTATAAGACCAGAGCAGGACTTAAACACATATCATCTTATATATAGCAAAAGCATAGACCCTAATCGTTCTATAACAAATGATAGACAAGGTAGCATCACACTTAATTACAATCCAGACAAGCTAGATACATTTGGTGAAATGAGAGATAAAGGGCCTTTAAATATACAAATGCCAAGTGTTGATAGATCTCATGATTACGGCTATATAATTGAACAAACATTTAAAATCGATGATATGGATAAGTTCAACAATAGTTGGAGAGCATTTAATATGTCCAATGGTTCATTTAATTCTGCATTCGTAACAAGGGCCAACTATAACAAGGCAAGCGGGGATCAAACTGGCGGAGAAATTCCTAAGTTCTACAGTCAAATAGTTGGACTAGTAAACAAAAAATACACTCCAGGTAACTTTAACATCAAGAAGCTTGATGATGCAAATAGAAGTAAAACTCTAGCTGGAGCAAGTTTCTCCTTAACAGATTCAGATAAACACGTTATTTATAGAAGCTCCGGAGAAGATGGAATTGTAAGTTTCGATAATCTAAAGCCAGGTATCTATACTCTGAAGGAAGAAATGGCACCAGATGGCTATATTAAATCTGACAAAGTGTGGAGAGTAAATGTAGGTAATGATGGTTATGTAACAATTACAGAAATAGGATTAGACTCAACAGGCGAAAGTTTGACAGGAAAAGATATCACTCTAGAAGTAACTAATAAGCCAAAAGCCACAAAGTTTGTAGTATATAAAAAAGATAATAATGATACACCACTTAAAGGAGCAGAGTTTAAACTCACTAAAAAGGGCGACAAGGATGCTTTTGCAAAAGGCACTTCGAATGAAAATGGTGTAGTAAACTTTAATAAAGAATTAAATAAAGGAACTTATATCCTAGAAGAAACAAATCCACCGTTGGGTTACAAGAAACTTAATAGTAAATGGGTGGTAGAAGTAGATGGTTCTAACAAGGCTAAAGTTTATAAATACATCGAAGGGCCTAAGAATGAAACAGATGCTAAAGTTAATGAGTCCTTACTTGGAGAAAGTGGAACTAAATGGGTCAATGTTTCTAAAAGACCACTCTATGGATGGAATTTAAATGACAATAGAAGCACTGGATATGTAGATAATTATCCAGAACCATACAAAATGGGTACGAGAATTGTAGCTATAAATAAAGAAAAAAATTACGTCATTCAAAGATATGTAATAAATCCAGAAGGAAATTCTGTAACTATAAATAGGGCAATTTTTCATAGAGAAAAACCTCACTATGATAATATGACTTGGTATTATGGCAACGAAGACATTAAAATCTTTAGTCTAGATAAGAAAGTTACTGGCAATGTAGAAGATATAAGGCTAGAAAACTATAAGCTAGAAGAATTAGATAGAAAAGTTGGGAAAAGCAAAGTTGTTGTTTCAGGTGAAGGTAGATTACAACTTGATTTCAAAAATCAAACTTACACTAAGCCTATAATAGTCGATGTCAAAGTCCCTTATAAATCTGTAAATGGAGGAGTAGGTACAGGCATGGACCTCTATTATAAGGATGGTTCAATAGCATGGAAGTCCGATTACTACGAGTCTGTTACTTATATAGTAGAAGGAGAACCCGTAGTAACAGGTAGTGAAGCTGGAAGTATTAAAGGTGCTTATGTATCAGAAGACTTTTTAGATGTAACTAATAGTCGAGAAGAACATGGATTTTCTTTCAAAAAGATAGATAATGATAGTCATGATGCAGTAACAGGGGCAACTTTTAAATTGCAAGGACCAAAAGTTGATGATAATAACTTAGGCGAAGAGAGATACCAAAGGTCTGGAACTGATGGTATGGTTAATTTCAAAGATTTAGTTCCAGGAATTTATAAACTTACAGAAACAGGTCCAGCTCAAGGTTACGAACCTTCCAAGACTGATTGGAGAGTAGCAATAACTAAAGATGGCAAGGTTTATATAAGAGATAATAATCCAAGTGCGGAAGTTCCAGAAGTGCCAAAATCAACATGGCAAAAAGTTACTGACATTAATGAACAAAATTCAAGTAGAACTAGAGCATTTGGGTCTTACGATAACAATCCAGCCAATTCTGGTAAGATTGTCAAAACTTATATAACAGAAGTTGACAAGAAAAATAATAAATTCAAACAGGTTTTTGTATTTAATAAACACCCTGTATATATGGGTAATCCAGTAGTGGAAATTCATTCTTATCCAGAAAATATAAGCTTAAACGAAGAGAACACAAAAATTTTGTCTGTCAAAGAAGTTAATAAAGCTTCTGAACCAGATAAAATAGTAAACCCAGGGGCAGATGTTTCATATAATCTAAAAACTACAAATAAAAATGGAAAAGATAGATTAGTTTTAGAAACTACTTTAGCTCAAAGCAAGACCTTTGCAATAGAAGTAGAATCAACAATACCAAATTCTGGTGGTTTTGGAATTGGTTCAGATCTTAAAAACCAAGGGAGAACATATTGGGGAGCAGAATCTTATGAGTCACTAGATGGAGTAAAATTAGCACCACTAGAAGAATCCACAAGTGATAGGAATGCTACATTATATGTTGGAGAAGATAGATCTGCTAGAACTGGTAATGGTGTAGAAAATAGTTATGCACTCAAATCTAACCCTATGATGCTAGCTTTCTCATATAATATAAAGGAAGAAGAATTAGATAGAGGAGAAACACCTATACCATTTAAAACTGACACAGAATTAAAAATTGAAAGTGTCAATAAAAATATGAACTCAGTCTATGAGGGTACAGTCCTTGCAGGAGATACCGATATAATAACAAATATTCAAAGAGCAGGATTTTCTGCATACACAGATGATAAAACTATAACATCTAAGATGGCAAATACAGAAATAGCATCTAATGCAAGTTCAGAAAACTCAAATGACGAATTAAATATAGAAGATGAAGAAATACCAACACCTCAAAGAGCAGGAAGTGGTTGGGAAAAAATTGATACATCAAGATCAGAAAAACCTGATTCTAGAGCAAATCCTAATAATCCTACAAGAGTTCATACTAAAATTACAGAAATAAATAAGGATACAAAGCAGTTTAAGCAAATATTCCTAATAGATGGAAGAGATAATGCAAACAATGATTTTAACCTTAATATTCATAGGCAACCTTCAGGTTCACTGAATAAAGGAGATGTAAGTGTAAGAGTATTTACAGTAGGAAATGGATCAACTGTGGATAATATATTATCACCAGGTAAGGATTTAGCATTACAGGGTCATGTAGTAGAAGATGGTCAAAATCCAGGGCAACTAAAGATAAGATTTAATGGAACTGGTAACAGGGGATTTTCAAAAAATAATTTATTTGCAATTGAGGTTACTTCAACTTATATTGATAAGACAGACCTAGGATTAGGTATGGATTATTACTATCATAGAATCGGTAGACCAGATCAATGGCAAAAATATTGGGGAGCACAATCCTACACAAGTGCAGATGCTATTAATAGAGAATCTTACTCTGTAAGTGCAAGTTCACAGGAAAATGGAAGTGTTACTGCTAATCCAAATAAAGACTTAAAGCAAGGTGATTCTGTAACTATTACAGTAAAACCAGACCAAGGCTTTGAACTTGATAAGTTAATAGTAAATGGAAAAGATGTAACTAGAAATGTAAATAATAATAATTATACATTTACTATGCCAAATAATAATGTTACAGTTTCTGCAAGCTTTAAAGAGAAAAAAGCTACAACTTATAGTGTTTGGGTTCAAACTGTAGAAGGTGGTTCTGTAATAGCGAATCCAAGTACATCTGTGACTGAGGGAGAAGATGTAAACTTAACTATAAATCCAAATGACGGATATGAATTAGATAAAATAACTTATAATGACCCTGAGGGAAATAGTCATAGGTTGACTTCAAATAAGTTTACTATGCCAGCCTATGACGTAACACTTATGCCTGTATTTAAAAGGATACCAGAAGCAAATTATAAAATCACAATTAACCAATCACAAAATGGTTCTGTGACAGCTGATAAACAAAGTGCAAAAGCAAATGAAACTGTAAACTTAACAGTAAGTCCCGATGAAAATTTCGTGCTTGATAGCTTAACAGTGACAGATGATAAAGGCGGTAATGTAAATGTAGATAATAATAAATTTACAATGCCAGAATCAAATGTTAGAGTCTCTGCGACTTTTAAGGAAAAAGAAAATTTGGCTCCTAGCGATCCAATAGATGAATTTATTCCAGAAGAAGGAAAAGATATTCTAATAAATCCAGATGGAGAGAGTCCAAAAATTGTAGAAATCACAAATAAAAAGGCAGGTATTACTCCAAAAATCTTTAAAAGAGATGGATTTGGAAATCCTCTTGAGGGAGCAACTTTTACTGTAAAGAAGATGACGGATGATACCTATAAGGTGGAAGATAATAGTTTTGCACCGTTTACCGGCACATCTGATAAAGAAGGAGTTATAAGTTTTAAAAATCAATCTGGACAAGAGATTAAGCTAGAAAAGGGTTACTATCTTCTTAAAGAAGATAAAGCTCCAATGGGATATAAAAAAGCCGCAGCTGACTGGAAGATTGAAGTAAAAGACGAAGGCGGTCGTATGTATGCTGTATATCAAGGGCCAGAAGATACAGCATCAAGCCTTATAAATGATGATGAAAAAGCTAATGCAGGGAAGTCCGCTGATAATGATGCAATTAAATACAAGTCAAGACTAACCTCAATAGATCCAGAATCAAAGACTTTCGTTCAAAGAATTTATGTAGATACTAGAGGATACAAAGGAAATGAACTATTAAATGTACAAATCATACCAAAGATTAAAAGAGAAGAAATAGATACTCCAGGAGAACATCCCAAGACTATAAAAGAAGGTGTAAAGACAGCTTATAGGACAACTTATGAGATAACAAACCCAGATGGCAATAGTGACATTAATAATGCTGAATTTGATAAGATTCTAAGAACTTATGACTTGTCAAAAAGGAATATGGCTATGATAAACACTGCAAGGTGGAGACCATTTGACTGGGGCTTTGATGAAGATCAATTAAATCTTGATAAGGGAGTCTATATAATAGATGTAGAAGGCTATTATGATGACAATATTACTGAGGAAGATATAGGAAAGATTGAACTTCACGTTGACTTCTATGAAGGAGCAAGAAAATTCGAACAGTTTACCTATAAAGATGGTAAAGAAGGCTGGTATGATGGCTATGATGCATCTTATCAAAAAGGTATGCAAGCTGTTAGAGATTTAATAGAAGAAAAATATGGAAAAGAAGAAGCAGATAAGTGGTTTGCTTCTAAGCCAGATGATCAAAAATATCAAAACTTTTTGAGTAAAGAAGCTTATTATGGTAGTGATAAATATATAGCTGGTAGAGTTACACCTTCTGTAAATGAAGAACCATTTTATCATGCAGATACTAGCATAGATATAAGTACTCTCTATAATTCAAAAAGTAAAGAAGAGATACCAAAGGATGGTTTGACAATAACAAATGATGAAGAATCTTATAATATCACTTTCTCTAAACATGGTCGTGATGATTCAGATTGGAAAGACAACAGTAAAGAAGTAACAAACAACAGACTTGAAGGAGCAGTATTTAAACTCCAAGTAAGAGGTCCAGGTGGTATTTATGAAGATATGCCAGGTACAACAGTAGCATCTGCATTCAATGGTTACTTTGGTTTTAGAGGACTAAAACCGGGACGTTATAGACTAATGGAAGTAAAAGCACCAAAAGGATACATTCCAATTGATGAGCCAATCCTCCACATGACAATAGCCTATGATAAGGGCGGCATATCAGAAGAAACTGGCGAAATTACACCAGGTAGAGGAGTTATAACTCTAGAATATAATCAAAACGCAAATGGTATTATCCAGTACGCGCCAGAAACTAGAGATGAAAATGGAAATCTGATTACTCCAGAGGATGGTAAGTTAGTAGACTATGTAACATCTGCCACAGCGAAGAACATGGGTAAAATCATTAACGAGAAACCAGACAAAGGTAAGATTACAATCACTAAGAAAGATGATGATATGAACTTACTAAATGGAGCGGAGTTCAAGTTATCTAAAATTTCTGCAACTGGAGGAAAGGAAAATCAAGGTCAAGTTGAAGTAAAAACTGGTGTAGTTGGTAAATCTCCTAATGAAAATGGTAAATTAGTATTTGAAAATCTTCCAATTGGCAAATATGTATTAGAAGAAACAAAGCCTGCACCAGGCTATGAAAATAATGCCAAGAAGTGGTATTTAACTGTAGGTGGTGAAGGTCTTGACCCATATGTAAATGACACAAGTTCAGGTGGTAAAGATTTATCTAATAGTATAGAGCTTATTTCATCTGATATGGCAGTTCTTAGACCACAAACAGATGATACATCTACTGAAAATAACATTATAAAACCTCATCAAGGTGAAAACTTACAATTTACAAATAAATTTAAAGTTAAAAGCAATGTTAAAATAAATCCTGGAGATTATTTTGTATTAAAACTAAGTGACAATATTGACTTGGAAGGAATTAAACGAGGAGATAGTGCAAACTTTGATTTATTTGCAGATGGTGTAGGGACTGTAGCCAAGGCAAAATATGACAAAGAAGCCGGAACTATTACCTACAAATTTACAGAGTATGCAAACCAATATGGCTTGGAAGAATTCTCAAATACTTTGGAAGCCTATGTTAATCTAGATAGGGTCAAAAAATCTGGAAATCAAAATGTGGGAATGGGTATTGAAAATGATACAAGTAAATACAAGAATGTTGATGTTAATTATATAATTGACACGATAGAATCTAGTGACGGATCTAATAACATTAATCTAGCATCAAAGATTGTAAGCTTTAATACAAAAACTGGCGAGTTTGAACATTATTTCTATATAAATAGAAATAGAGAAGATGATACAAAAGAATTGACATTTAGTTATTCACCAAATATTGATGTTTCAAATTTAAAGTTCACGTCATATATATTGAGAAATAACGGTGATGATTATTTGAAAGATAGCATGCCAGAATCCTTTGGAGTTGATGAAAGAAATTCCAACTTATATTATGCAGGAAGTCAAGGATTTGGAAATGTATCCGCTAATGAAAAAATTACAAATAGTATAGGAACTTTTCCTATTAACAAGTCAATGATTATCAAAGTGACTGGGAAAGTAGATACAAATGAATTTGAATATTTTAAGGGAACTTCTGAACTTTATCATAAGTATTACACAAATGATAGTAATGACAATTCACAGACAAATAAATACCCGTATGTATCTAGATTCGATGAAATTTATTCATTTGATCACTCTGTTGAGGCTAGTAAAGAATTAGATATTAGAGCCATAAATCCTAAAAATAAAATAAGATTTAAAAAGATTGACCAAGAAGGTAACGTGCTTGAGGGAGCTAAATTTGCTCTTGTTAAGTATGATGAAACTAATAAAAATTGGTCTGATGTAGCTGGTACAGAAAAAACTTCTGGAAAAGATGGTTTCATAACTTATGAAAAACTACCTTCTGGTAAATATGCCCTAATAGAAAAAGAGGCACCAACAGGATATAACAAGATAGAAGGTCATATCGAAGAATTTACAGTTGGGGAAAATGGTGTAATAACTAGAGAAGTAGAAAGAACTAATAGAGAAGAAACTTCTGGTGTTAATATTGCTAAAGCATTTTCTGAAACAGCTGAAGACCTGCGAAATATTATAACAAGAGGAAATGGAAATTCTAAAAAAGTAAGTGAGCCTGTGACAAACCCAATAGACGTAATAAACTACAAGGATATTGAATTTATTAAGATAGATGCTGATGATTCCACTAATAAGCTAGAAGGTGCAGAGTTTGAACTTTATTACAAGGAAAATGCAGACGACAAAAAGTATCAGCCTTATAAAGTTACAAATGATATTGGTAAAGAAGAAACAATGAAGGTAACATCTGATAAAAATGGTAAGTTCAAATTAAATATTTCTAAAGACGGCTACTATGCCCTAAAAGAAACTAAAGCACCAGATGGATATTCTAAATTCCCAGGTATGATTAAAGAATTTAAGCTAGAAAATGGCAATATTAAGATTTTAGAAAAAGATCCATTAAAAGAAAGTTACACTAAGAGTAATAAGGGAAAACTCACAAGTGAAATACTTGAAGTGGATAAAGATAAGAAGACTTTCAAGCAAAGGATAATTATAAATCCAAATCACGACTCTTGGACATTTGACTATGATACTCAGTTTAGAATCTATACAAATAATAATTGGAGCATAGACCCGACAGATAATGATTCTAAGAGTACTGTAAAAGTTGCTGTGGTAGATAAGAATAAGAAAATATCTGATCTTACAGACAAAGACTTTACTGATAAAACAAGTTTCAACTACAATAGAGTCGATAATATTAGAAGATTTAGACTAAAAGATTTGATAAATAATAGGAATCAAACTATCACAACAGAAGATGCAATAGTTGTGGATATAAGTGGAAAACTTGCTGATAAGGCAGCTGATCCGATAGAATTAAAATCAGATATACGTTTTGACTTACAAATAATAGACGAATTAACTTATGCATTTGATATAAATGCTATTGGTGAAGCTAAAGGAGCTTATGTAGACTTTGAGGGTAAAGAACCAATTCAAGTTGAAAATAAGAAGGGTGAATATCCTCACACAGGTGGTAGAGGTACTTTAATCTTTACAATAACAGGTTTAGTGATTATGAGCGCTGCTGCTTATGTTTACAAGAGAAAAAGGAGCGTGCCTTGTGATGAATAGTACAAAGGATAATCAGAAACACCCTCCGTGAATATTTTGGTATAAGTATGAAAAGAGTTTATTTATAAATATTTTAAATAAACCCTTCAATAAGATAAGTTTGAGAGCAGTTTTCATTTCTGCTCTCGGATTTATAATTTTTTTAAAAACACAAAGGTAATAATTTGCGTTGGCAAATAATTATAGAAAAATTATAAGGAGTTATATTATGAAAAACAAAAAACTTTTATCGCTAATTTTAGCATTAGTGATGATGGTGGGAGTTTTCTCACCACTAACAGCTCTAGCGGCTGGTGAAGATGAAGGTGAAAAACCTACTGCAAACACAGTAAAAAAAGAAGACATGGTTGGTACTATAAGTTCTAATGATGTTCAAAAAGCAAAACCAGATAACACTACATTAACTATCCACAAATTAGTTGCTGATAGTTATAATGGTGGTGTTCCTGTTGATCACAATGGAGGTTCTTTAACTAATGAACAATTAGGAAAATTAGGTACAAATGTTAAAGGCCTTTCAGGAGTTAAATTTACAATCTATAAGATTGAAAAAGAAGATGATTTCAAAACTATTAAAGAAGCTTCTCCTAAAACAGTTGAAGCTATGAAAACTTATGTTGACGGTGGAAAAGCTACTCTAGCAACAGCTACTGGTCTTACTAATGGTGAAACTAATGCAACTGGATCTGATGGTTCTGTAACTGTAAATCTGCCAGATGGAAATTATTGGGTAGTTGAATCCGAAAGACCTTCAAGAGTAACAAGTTCACTTGCAGTTCCATTTGGTATTACTCTTCCACTTCTTAACCAAGTTAAAGTTGGAGATAATGAAGCTGGAACTATGTATATGAAAAATGTTCACGTATATCCAAAGAACACTGAAAAGAAACCAGAAATGGATAAATACTTTGGTGAGCCAGTAGAAGGAACAGAATCAAAGAAACTAACTAAAAATCATGAAATGCATCCAGATTATCAAAAATATCTAGAAAAGAAAAAAACAATCGATGCAAGAGTTGGTTCAAAAGTTCCTTATGAAGTAAAAACTTCACTAAAAGCTGGACAAAAATATACAATATTATCATGGTCAGATATTATGACTACAGGTCTAAAATATGACCAAGGTAGTCTTCAAGTAACTTATAAAGACAACGAAAATGCTGAAACAATAGTACTTGATCTTAAGTCAACTAATAAAAAAGAATTAGTTAGTCAAAGTCAAAATAAAGAATCAGATTTTGGTTTTGATTTAACAATTAAGGATGAAGAAACAATTAAAGCTATTAATGAAGCTTTAGCTAAAGGTGATGTAGAATTTACATTAAAATACACTGCTACATTAACAAATGATGCTGTAGTTGATTTACCAGAATCAAACAACATTACATTTACTCCAGGTGAACCAACACATAAAAATGATAATGAGCCAATTAACCCAACTAATGGAGAATTAGCTGTTACAAAGACTTGGGCAGAAGGAACTGCTCCAGAAGGAGTTCTTGTAACTTATATCTTATTTGAAGGAGAAAATCCAGTAGCTTCTGTAACATTAAATAAAGGTAAAATTGAATCAACTAGTTTACCAGAAGGCGTTACAGTAACAAATAATGGTTATAACGTAACATTTAAAGGTTTAGATAATAATAAACAATATAAGATCGAAGAGTTTGCTAATGGATATGATCCAGAATACACTTCAGCAAATGGAGTAAAGAATAAAGTTAACCCTGATACAATTACTCCAACTCCACCACAAGTAGAAACTTATGGTAAGAAATTTGTTAAAACTGATGATACAACTGAAAAGAATAGATTAGCTGGAGCTGAATTCGTTGTTAAAAATGGTACTGGTGAAGGCGCTAAGTATTTAGTTGCTAAAACAGGTGATCAAATAGCAAAAGAACAACAAGCAGTTAAAGATGCAAAAAAAGCATTAGATACAGCAGTAGAAACATATAATAATTTAGAAAAAGCACAACAAACAGATGATGAAAGAGCAAAAGTAACAGCTGCTCAAGAAGATTACAACAAAGCAGTAAAAGCAGCAGGAAATGTTTATGAATGGGGCGATAAAGCCAAGGCTATAACTCTTGTTTCTGATGGTCAAGGTAGATTCGAAATTACAGGACTTGTAGAAGGAACTTACTACCTAGAAGAAACTAAAGCACCAGAAGGATTTGCAAAACTTACAAGTGATGTACCTTTCACAGTTAATAATAAATCTTACACAACAGGTGGAGAAAAAGCAATTGACTATGTTCCATCATCAAATAAAAATGATGCCCAACAAGTAGAAAATAAGAATTTAACTATCCCTCAAACTGGTGGTAAAGGTACTATTCTATTTACTATCGTTGGTATTGGATTAATGGCTGGTGCTATTGTTGCCATGAAAAAGAACAAGGAAGAAGCTTAATTTGTTAATAAGTATTAGTTTATTGTTGTCAATTGCATTGGCAATGTGAACTTGGTTATTTTATAATGTTTGTTGAATAATTATTAATATTGAAGGGGACTTCCCCTTCTGTTACATATTTTAAAAGAGAGGTAGAAATGAAGAAATTTAATAAGTTAATAATTTTATACATGGTGGCGATTATGATCTTCCTACCTCTTAGAGTGTTGGGAGCATCATCTGTAACCATAGATATAAATACTAAAGAGAATCTTAGTAAAAGTGATTTAGATGGAAGGACTGTTGCTATTTGGAAAATAAATCCAAAGTTTATTGACACTTCCATGGAAAAATCTATGATAAATTCTATTTTGGAAAATTTTACCAATGATGAGCTTGATAGACAGCTTGAAAATTTTTCTTATAAATGGATAGTTCATCCAAGGGAAGAAAATAATTATAATATTATTTTAGAGGATCTTGATCATGGTCTTTATTATGTGAGAGAGATTGGAGGAGAAGATAGAGATAGATTCCTTCTTCCCTTTGTGTTTTCTCCTGGAGAAACGAATATTATAGATGTGAAGTGGGCAAAGAAAGAAACTCCTCCACCTAATCCAGAAAAACCTCCTCATAAACCGCCTGAAGAGGAAGAGAAAAAGAAGAAGGACAATCCTCCCGATTCTCTTTTGTTAAAAAAAGTTGATGAAAAAGGAAGTTCTCTTGCTGGTGCAAAGTTTACTCTTCACTATGCAAATGGCGATTTTGTAAAGACTAAAAATGGCAAAGTTGATGAGAATGGTTCTGTTGAGGAATTTGTAACTGATGACAGTGGTGAAATTTTAATTGAAAGTATTGAGCCTGGTGCTTACTTTATGAAAGAAGTTGAGGCACCAAAGGGTTATGAGATTACAAATGACAAGACTATTTTTGCTATGTTTAAGGATGACAAAAAAGTTGTCACTGTTGAAAATAAAAGAAAGACTGGAACTTACAAGTTTTTCAAAACTGATGAAACTAGAGAAACTGGTCTTGTGGGGGCAAAGTTTGTAATAACTGAAGATGTTAATAATAAGAACAAGAGAATTCAAAGGGATGGAAAAGATTTAGTTCTAAATTCTGGAGAAGATGGCAATTTTGATTCCACAGAACTTCCTTATGGAACTTATTATATTTGGGAAACTAAAGCACCAGATGGTTACAATCTTCTTGAAGGTGGATTAAAGTTTGAGATTGATGATGATTCTGACGAAGAAGTTCTTTTTATTGAAAACAGCAAAAAATCTCCACTACCTAAGACTGGCGACATAACTTTAATTGTTCTTGTAATTGCCGGTGCTATTATGATAGCTTTGGGTAAATATTTAGTTAAGGACAAAAATTAAAAAAGGGCCTTTGGGCTCTCTTTTTATTTTAGGGAGAAAAAATGAAAAAGAAAAAATCTGATAAACTTTTTATATTTATTTTTATTTTGGGGCTTGGGATTTTGTCCTATCCAATGGTTTCTGATTATTATTATAGGATTGAGGCAAATTCTCAGATTGAAGATTTTAAAGATGCAAGATCTCTTTTAAGTGATGAAGAGATAGCTGATAGGATTAGGCTTGCAAAGATTTATAATGATGAGCTTTCTAATGTTATAAAAAAAGATCCTTACAGTGAAAAGGACAAGTCAGATGCTCTTTCAAATTATGCGAGGATGCTTGAACTTAGGACGAAGATTGGAGTTGTAAAAATTCCTTCTATTGATGTGGAACTGCCAATTTATGCTGGGACTAATGAGGAAATTTTACAAAAAGGTGCAGGACATCTTGAGGGGACAAGTCTTCCAATTGGTGGAGCTTCTACTCACACTGTTATCACCGCACACTCTGGTCTTCCAACTGCAAAACTTTTTACTGATCTTGAAAAAGTGAAGATGGGTGAAAAGTTTTATATTGAAAATATTGCAGGGACTCTTGCATATCAAGTTGACCATATTGATGTCATTGAGCCAAGTAATTTTGAGCAGCTTTTGGTGGTAAAGGACAAGGACTATGCAACGCTTTTAACTTGCACACCTATTATGATTAATACTCATAGACTTATTGTGCGAGGTCACAGAGTGCCTTATGTGCCAGAAGTTGATGATGATATTATGAGGGACAAGGGTAAAAACCTTGGCATTGATAAAAGACTTGTTGCCCTTTTAATTTTTGCTATAATTATTTTAGCGAGATTTATTATTTCTAAGATAAAAAAGAAGAAGAGAGAACTTGAAAGGGCAAAAAACATTGAAATGGCAAAGATGAATTCCACTAATGGATATAATAAGATAGAGGGAGATGACCATGAAAGAGAAGATTAAAAAAAATTGGAAAATAATTGTACTTTTTGTCATAGGTCTTTTGATTGCAATTTATCCCGTTATCTCCAACTATTATTACACAGTGGAAAACAACAACAAAATAAAAGATTTTGAAGAGGCTGTGCAAAAGTTGCCCGATGAAGAAGTAAATGAAAGGATGGATCTTGCAAAGGCGTACAATGAAACTCTTGATCCATCAAGACTTGCAGACCCATACACTGAAAGAGAGAAAAAGGGTGTAGAAAATTATGCAAGGATGATTGAAGTAAGAGAAAAAATTGGTTACATTGACATTCCAAAGATTAACCAAAAAATTCCTGTTTATGCTGGTACTTCTGAGGATGTTTTGCAACACGCTTGCGGTCATCTTGAAGGGACAAGTTTACCCATAGGTGGAGTGGACACTCACGCAGTTATAACTGCACACAGGGGTCTTCCTCAAGTTAAACTTTTTAGGGAACTTGACAAGCTTGAAATTGGCGATGAATTTTATTACACAAATGTGAGAGAAACTTTGGCATATCAAGTAGACCAAATTCTTGTAGTTGAACCATGGGATTTTGAACCAGTGCTTGTTGTGGAAGGCAAAGACCTTATGACCCTTCTTACTTGCACACCTTATATGATAAATTCACACAGACTTCTTGTTCGAGGTCACAGAGTTCCTTATATTGAGAAAAAAGCAAAAGAAGATAGTGTTAAAAAGGGATTTGATTACAAAACTTTAATTGTGCCAACAGTTATATCTTTGGCAATTATTTTTACTATTTATTATTATATAAAACGCAGGAGGAGAAAATATGAAGAGTAAGGGTAGAGTGGTCTTTGGATACTTTTTAATTATTTGCGGAATACTTCTGCCACTTGTTGCTTTTTCTTCAATGTCATATAGGGAGATAATGGCAAATAGAAATTATAAAGAATTTGTGAAAGATAAAAAAACTTTGACAAGGGAAGTTGAAAATTATAATGAAAGAGTTTTAAAGGGCGATGGCAATATTATTGACCCATTTAAGAACGAAGACTATGAAGGTTATTATGATATAGAAGGTTTGGATAAAGACGAAGTTTTTGCCTATCTTATTATTCCAAAGTTGGAGATGAAAAAGCCAATTTATCTTGATGCAACTTATGACCATTTGGACTGGGGTGTTGCCCAAGTTGAAGGGACAAGCCTTCCTCTTGGAGGAATGTCCACAAGGGCTGTTATAGCTGGTCATAGAGGTTGGTGGGGCGACCTCATGTTTTACAATGTTGAAAAGCTTGAGGCAGGCGATGAAATTTTAATTGACGGCAGAACTGGGCTTTTAAAATATGAAGTTGTGAATAAAGAAGTCATTGACCCAAGCGAATGGCAGAGAGTGCTACCAATAGGAAATAGAGATATGATTACACTTTTAACTTGCCATCCCAAAAGACCACCTAGACCAAAAAGACTTCTAATTAATGCACAGAGAGTGGAAGAAGTCCCAGAGAAAAAATTAGAAAGTAAAGAAATAACAAAGGATAAAAATACTTCCAATTTAAAATATGCAGTCTATGGAATAACATTAGTGGGATGGATAAGTTTTGTAATTGTATTTAGAAAAATGATTGGATTTTTGAGAGGTAATAGAAGATAATTTTATAAATTTGTTAAACTATGGGTTTAGGCTCATAGTTTTTTTGCGTAAAGTTTTCGCATTGTAGACTAGATTATTTAGAGAAAATTTTATTTTAAATATTTGTAGTATAATTATTTACAAATTATATAATTATGCTAAAATAAAGTTGGGAGTTGATATTGTGGCACAAATTAATATAAGAGTAGATGATGATGTTAAAAGAAAGGCAGAACTTGTCTGTCAAGATATTGGAATTTCTTTATCTTCTGCTATTAATGTTTATCTAAAAAAGATGGGAAGAGAAAGTAGAATCCCATTTGAATTATCAATTGATCCTTTTTATAGCAAAGAAAATATTGAATATTTAGAAAATAAATATGATGATTATAAAAATGGAAAATTAGAATTTGTTGAAAGAGAAATAGAATGACTAGGATTAATAGTATAAAGTGGGATTTTGAAGCATGGCAAGATTATTTATATTGGCAAAAGAATGACAGGGTAATTTTTAAGAGAATAAATCAAATTATTAAAGATATAAAGAGAAGTCCCTTTGAAGGAATAGGAAAGCCTGAGGCATTAAGAAATAATTTGTCAGGACTTTGGAGTAGAAGAATCAATAAGGAACACAGGGTTGTTTATTTAATAGAAGAAGATACAATTGTTATATTTCAATGTAAGGGTCATTATAAGTAAGGATAGATTTGTTAAACTATGGGTTTAGGCTCATAGTTTTTTTATTTTATGTAAAAAAAATACCAGAGTTAAATAATAGCTCTGGTATTAAGTCTTATGGTTTTAATTATCTGATTTGTTTTTATTTATCCCAAGCTGTTATTTCATCAATAAATAGTTCTAATTCTTTTACATCTCTTGGGTTGAATACTGGGTCTTTGCCGTCATTTCTTTGTTTAATATAATCATTGTAAACTCCAACGGAAATTTTTCCAAGGGAAATTAATACTATTAGGTTTATTACTGCCATGATACCCATGAATACATCTCCTACATTCCATACGATAGAGAAGTCGCCAATGCATCCTAAGATAACTGCTATTAGGACTAATATTCTGTAAATTGTTAGTGAGTTTTTGCCAAGGTCAAGTTTTAAAATATTATTTTCTCCGTAGTAATAGTTACCAATAATTGATGAGAATGCAAACATAAGTACGCAGAATGTTAAGAAATAATTTGCCCAATTTCCTACTTCATTTACTAGTGCTGCTTGTGTTATTTCTAGTCCCTTTAGGTCAGATGCATAGATGCCTTCGCCTGCTAGGATTACTACGAAAGCTGTTGCTGAACATACTAGAATTGTGTCAAGATATACTCCAAGTGCTTGGATAAGTCCTTGTTTTGCTGGGTGAGATACATCTGCTACTGCTGATGCGTTTGGAACAGCACCCATGCCTGCTTCGTTAGAGAAAAGTCCACGTCTTATACCATTTAGTATTGCTGTTCCAAATAGTCCGCCAAAGCCTGCTTTAAGATTGAAAGCTCCGCCAAATATTACGCCAAACATATGTGGAACAAGTTTAATGTTTTTAATTATTATAAATAGAACTACGCCCATATAAATGATTGCCATAACTGGAACAAGTAAACTTGTTACATCAGCAATTCTCTTTAGTCCACCAAAGATAATTATTCCTGCTAAGATAATTAGGAAAAGAGCAACTATTTTTTTGTCAAGATTAAAAGATGAATTAAATCCTGCTGCAATTGTGTTTGCTTGCATTGCGTTAAAGTTAATACCATATACTATTGCAATTACAACTGAAAATGTTGCTGCAAGTTTAGGCTTTTTAAGTGCTTTTTCCATATAAAAAGCAGGGCCACCTTTGAAAGTTCCATCAGGATTTTTTTCTTTAAAAACTTGTCCCAAAGTATTTTCTACAAAGGATGATGCTCCTCCTATTAGTGCTGTAATCCACATCCAGAATACTGCACCAGGGCCACCAATGGATACTGCTGCTGCAACTCCAACTATGTTACCTGTACCTATGTGAGATGCTGCAGAAATTGTAAATGCCTTGAAAGGTGAAATTGAATTTTCGTCTTTTGCAGGTGTTGCAATTAATTTTATTGCGTGATTGATATTTGATATTTGTCCACCTTTAATTTTAAATGTATAATAAAGTCCAATACCAAGTAGTAGTGGTATTAATAGATATGTATAGATGACATCACTAAGTAGACCTGTGGTCATGGAGAAAGCGTCGCTATACATTTTTTGTGCATTTAAGCTTCCTATTTCATGAATAGTTTCGATTATATTTATCATGTTTACTCCTTATAAAAAAATATTTAAATTTAAATCCTTTGATAAAATTTTCAAAAGATTTTTTCCTCTAACACTGTTGCCAGACTCATCTAGTCTTGGAGAATAAGTGCAAATTCCACATTTTCCAGGGACGATGCCAAGGATTGCTCCGCTGACGCCACTCTTTGATGGAATTCCAACATTTAATAAGAATTCTCCACTTTCTTCATACATCCCGCATGAAGCCATTTGTGCTAAGACAATTTTTACAGTTTCTCTGGAGATCATTTCATCACCAGTTACAAGGTCAGCACCTCCATTTGCAAGGACTGCACCTAAGTGGGCGAGTTCAGTTGCATTTATACCAATAGAACAATTTCTTATATATAAGTCCAATACTTCTTCTGCATCTAGAGAAAATATTTTTTTACTTCTAAGGTAGTATGCAATGGATCTATTGACATCAGTTGTTTCCATTTCAGAGGAATAAATTTCTTCCAAAAATTTAATTTTTTCGCTGTCAGATAATTTTTTAACCATATTTAAGACTCTTTCAAATTTTTCATCAACGTCTTTACCAACTATTAGTGAAGCGGTTGTTATTGCACCAGCGTTAATTAGTGGATTTGAAGGTTTGTCATCAATTGGTATAAGTGAATTAAATTTGTATTTAGTAGGTTCTGTTCCGACTTTTTCGAAGACATCGTGAATAGTATTGTCATTAAGTGCCATTATTAGAGAAATAATTTTTGAAATGGATTGCATAGAAAATCTAGTGTCCACTTCTCCAAAATTATAGACATTTCCAGCTGTTGTAACGATACTTAGGGCAAAACCATCTGGGTCTACATTTGCAAGTTCTGGTATATAAGTTGCAAGTTCACCTTCACCACAAAATTTTTCACTTTTTTTAATAGACTGTTCAATCTTTTCGATTACTTTTTCTTTCTTTAAAAACATAATTCACCTCCTTAGCCGGAAACTTATTATAGCACAAAAATGAAATCGATTCCACAAAAATTTCATAAAAGTTACAAATCCTAACAAAGTTTTGAAATTTTTACTTATTATGGTAAAATAAAAAACGAAAAGGAGGGTGATCAAATGAGAGATTACAAGTATAGTTCAGTTATTTTATGGCTTCTTACTGGTGGAGTTTTATCAATTATTTTTAATGCAATAATGGAAAAAATGGGAGTTCATGCAGGAGATTATGAAATTTTTCCAACATTTATTTCTTGGATAATAAATTATATTATCTGTGCAGGACTAATTAAAAATAGAATGGGAAGTTATGGGGATTATTTTTCTAATATAAAGACTATTAATTTAAAAGTTTTTTTGATGAATATTTTTATTGGTTTAATAACTTTTGCAATTTATATGCTTTTTCTAGTTGTTACAGTGGAGGGAGTAAATAAAAGTATAAATGATGAAAATGTAACTAGGTATCTAGTTGGATTTATTCCTTTTGTAGTAGTTTATACTATCATTTCTCTTATTTTTGCATATTCTAATTTTATTTTAGCAGATGAAAAATATAGAGATCTTGGATTTTTTGAAACTTTTTCTTTTATAACAAAAACTGGATTTGGTTTAATTGGAAAGACTTTTAAGACAATACTTAGTACTTTTAAAATTCCTCTTATTGTAATAATTGCCGCATCAATTATTGG
The DNA here is from genome assembly GCF_900106515.1 of Peptoniphilus lacydonensis. Lineage (GTDB taxonomy): Bacteria > Bacillota > Clostridia > Tissierellales > Peptoniphilaceae > Peptoniphilus_A > Peptoniphilus_A lacydonensis. Next base: position 765,095 of record NZ_FNWF01000003.1, on the reverse strand, counting down.
TCTTGCAACGGCAAATAAAATGCCAATTACTTCAATAGGTTTATTTCCAATAATTATGATAGCAATAGTAGCTTGTTTTTTCATAGCACCAAATTATTTGGCAAAAATTTCAAATATTTATTTGGATAAGTTTGGGAGCATAAGATTAAATGAAAGTGTAGAAAATTCTGAAATTTGATTTTAATAAATAATTTTAACTACGGGTATTTGACTCGTAGTTTTTTTGAAAAGTTTTAAGTTTTGTAGAATTTTTATTAAAAATTAATGTCACTTATTGTCATAAATTCGTCTTTGTAATTTTAGTTTTTTTAAGAATAATAATTTTATTTGCCCTTTAAACTATAAAAGTTTGACAAATAAAGAGTATAAAAATAGAACTGTGAATTAGTCTTCCACAGTTCTATTAATTTTATAATTCTTTTGCACTGAAGGTATCCCAATTAGACAAGTCACCTGTTTCGTAACCTTTTTTAAACCAGCGAGTTCTCTGTGCACTAGTTCCATGGGTAAAAGATTCTGGCTTTACATGACCTTGTGATTTTTTTTGAATTGTATCATCTCCAATTGACCATGCGGCAGAAATTGCTTCATCGATGTCACCTGGGTCAAGATAGCCTTTGTCCTTTTGATATCTTGCAACTACACCTGCCAAGTAATCAGCTTGAAGTTCCAGTCGAACTGTAAGTGCGTTTTGTTCTTCTTCGGACAAATTTGCCATTTGTTCTTGGTACTTTTGCATGACTCCTGTTATAGTTTGGACATGATGACCAACTTCGTGACTTATTACATAGGATAAAATAAAGTCGCCTTCATCAGCACCAAAATCGTTTATTAGGGAATCGTAAAAAGAAAGATCCATATATACTGCTTCGTCACGAGAACAATAAAATGGCCCCATTCCAGCGTTGGCAATACCACAGCCACTTTTTACTTGATCTTTAAAAATATTTAATTTCGGTTCTCTATATTCAATTCCTTCTTTTCCCAAAATATCATGCCAAGCATCTTCTGTGTCTGCGAGAACTACCGCAGAATAATCATAAAGCTTTTGTTCCCTTTCTGAAAGTTCATAATTTTGTTTTGTGCTTTGCCCACCAGATCCAAGACCAGACCTTACAGCATCTCTTGGACTACCTGTTATTAAAAAAACTATTAGTGCTACTAAAAGACCTCCGCCGCCGAGAGCAACGCCACCCTTACTTCTTCCTACATTTGAACTTTTTCTTCGGCCCTGCCATTTCATAATATCTCCTCCTTTAAGATTTTTACCCAATTCTTTTTAAGGGGAACTATATTGGAATAATTTTTATTATTTACTATAATAAAAGTAAAGTGAAAAAAGTTTTAGATTTAAATTAAAGAGGTGAAAAATGAAAGTTGCAGTTTTCGCAGGAACTTATGGAGATACAAAAATGGGAGAGGAAATACTTGAGGAAGAAGGATTTGAAACTTTAAGTTACCCAATTTCCAAAAATCCAAAGGAGCAGTCACGACTTCAATATTATTCTAGAGAAGAACTCACAACAATTGTCAAAGAAAAAGTAGTTGATGCGAAAAAGAAGGGAGCAGAAAAAGTTTTTATCTACTGCAATTCTCTTTCTATTTCGATTGATGTAAAGAGTATAGAAAATTCACAGGATATAGAAATTATAACACCCATTGATTTTTATAAAAATTTAGATGATAGTTATAAAAATATTATAATTTTGGCGGCAAATTCTAAGTCTGCACATGAAATAGATAAAATAATTTCAGAAAAAAGATTTAGGGACACTATTTCTATTGGGATTTTACCTCTGGTAGAAGAAATAGAGAAAAAAGAAAATCCTGAAGAAATTGTGAAAAAACTTGGGCTAGAAAAACTTTTTCAATTTTTTAATTCAATTGAAGAAGTGCCAGATGCCATAATTTTAGCTTGCACACACTTTCCATACATGAAAAAAGAATTTGAAAAACTTACAGATATAAAAATTCTTGATCCTGCTGATGGAATGGTTGAAAGACTAAAGAGTTAACTTTACAAATTTGTAATTAAAAATTTTGGACAAAAAAAGCATCTAGAAATCTAGGTGTTTTTTTGTTTCTAAAATGCAAGAAATTGTTTTAAATATATAAAAAGATAAAATAATATAGTTTATTAAGCTCACAAATGTGGATGATTTTTTTAAAATTGTGGATAAGATTGTATATCTTCTGTAAAAATTTAGTGAAAAATTTGAAAATAGAGAGATTTCTTGTGTATAATGATAATTTTATCAAAATGTGTATGAAATGTGCACTATTTTTAAAGACAAATGTTTATATACCTGTGGATAATGTTAATAACTCTGGGGATAAAGTAGTCATCACAAAAAGATTGTGGAAGAAAATTTTATAACTTTTTTATTCTTCTTCTAATTCCATCCAAGATTCGTAAAGCTCATCGAGAGTATTTGCAAGGGTTTCACGTTTTTTGGATAAATTATTTGCTAAATTAAAATCGTTGTAAGTAGCACTATCTGCAAGCTTATTATCTATTGTGGATAATTTTTCTTCAAAATTTGCAATTTCACTTTCTAAATTTTCTCTTTCTTTCCTTAAAGCTTTATTTTTCCTTCGCTCTTCTCTCTCAAGTTTTTTCTCCTTGGCAATTTCTGTCTTAGATTTATAGTTTCCATCTTCTAATTCAACTTCAGTTGTCTTTTCAAGATAATAATCGTAATTGCCTAAGAAAACATTTATAGAATCATTTTTCATTTCAAAAATTTTGTCCACAGTTTTATTTAGGAAGTATCTGTCGTGAGAAATAGATAGAACAGTGCCCTCGTACTTTAAAAGGGCATCTTCTAGAATTTCCTTAGAGTCAATGTCCAAGTGATTTGTTGGTTCATCAAGTACTAGAAAATTTGCACCTTTTAACATAATTTTTAAAAGAGATAATCTTCCACGCTCTCCACCAGAAAGCTCGTCAATAGTTTTAAAAATATCATCCCCAACAAATAGAAATTCCGCCAAGTATTTTCTTATCTCAAAGTGTTCAAGTTTTGGAAATTCATCCCAGATCTCATCCATTACAGTTTTGTCTAAGTTGAGATTGTCCAGTTCTTGATAGAAAAAGGCAATGTCAACATTTGAGCCAATTTTAACTTTGCCAGAATTTGGAGAAATTTCACCTGCAATTATTTTAAATAAAGTTGATTTGCCCACACCATTTGGTCCAATTAAACCAATTTTGTCATTTTTATAGACAAAGGCATTTAAGTCATGAAAAATTAAGTTGTCGCCAAAGGATTTTGAAAGGTCTTTTATCTGCAAAACATCTTTTCCAGAAGTTTTATTGGTCTTAAAGGAGAGATTAGTTTTTTTATTAGAACTGGGCATTTCAATTCTTTGCATTTTGTCTAACATTTTTTTTCTGCTTTTTCCCTGTTTAATAAATCTGTCACGACCAAGGCTTAAGTATCTTTTAATGATTTCCTCTTGCCTTTTGATTTCCTTTTGTTGATCCTCGTATTGTCTTTTTAAAACTTCAAAGTCCTTTTTCCTCTGCTTCACATAATTATCGTAATTGCCAGAGTATGTTTTTGTAGCACCATTTTCAAGTAAGACGATTTTGGATACAATGTTGTTTAAAAAATATCTGTCGTGACTTATTACAATTATTGCCTTGTCGATGTCTTTTAAATATTTTTCAAGCCAAGAAATTGCATCAATATCCAAGTGATTTGTAGGTTCGTCAAGAAGCAACAAATCAGCATCCTCAAGAAGAAGCATTGCAAGAGCCACGCGAGACTTTTGACCACCAGATAGTGTTGCAATATCTTTTTCAAAATCATCTTCACTAAAGCCAAGACCAATTAAAGTACCCCTAATTTTGGAATGATAGGAGTAACCATCTCTTTTGTGAAATTCGTCTTGAAGATTTTGATATTTATTTAATTCTTCGTCTAAATTATCGGGGTTCTCTGCAAGAATATGTTCTTGCTTTCTCAGACTTTTCTCCAAATTAATTAAATCAGAAAAAATAGAAAGGCAATTTTCATAAATGCTGCCCTTTTGATGTAAATTCAACTGTTGTTCTAAGTATCCTATTTTTAAATCTTTTTTCCTAAAAATTTCTCCATCATCGCAGGACAAATTTTCTGTAATTATATTAAAAAGAGTGGACTTTCCGCTGCCGTTAATCCCAATAAGGCCAATTTTATCCCTTTCTTCAACTATTAAATTTGCATCTTTAATAGTATTTTCGTCAATGTAAGATTTTTTAATATTTGTTAAGCTAAGTATTGGCATAAAGACCTCCTAAATATATTTTAACAAATAATGAATCTCATTAAAAGATAAAGACATTGTTAAACATTGAAAAAGACCTGCACAGCAAGTCTTTTTTATAAATTTTCTATAAAATTTTTTCCCAAAGTATAAATTAAAGGTCTTTCCTTTATGACTTTTATAAGACCATCTTTTTCAAGTTCCTTTAGTTCTCTAATTTTTTTGTTTTATTATTCAAATTAAAAATAATGTTATCTTTATTTTTATTTTTGCAGTATAAAGTGTATAAACAATCCATAAATCCTCAAATAAAATCAAAAAAGCAGCAAATTTTAATTTTATTTTGAATTTTTTAATAAATAAAATCAGAAAAATATCAAAGTTTGATTTTATTTTTAAGCTTTTGGATTACAAAATCAAAAAATTTAGGAAAATAAAAAAGTTGCGTTTATTGACACAACTTTTAAATTTCAGAATAGCCTAAATTTTTTGAAAATTCAATGCCGCAGTTTTTCACTGCTTCTATATATTCTTTTTTACTTTCTTCTGTGACTCTTTCTCTTGGAATTACTACTCCAATTGCTCCCACTAAGTCATCCTTATAATTAAAAACAGGAGCACCAATTCCAATAGCTCCTTCAATATATTCAGAGTCAGAAACAGAAATTTTGGACTTTCTTATTTCCATTAAATCTTTTTTTAAAGTTTCCTTGTTCACAGAAGAATCCAAATAATCTGCAAGATTTTTTTTCAAATAATTTTCAATATATTCATCAGATTGAAAGGCAAGTATAGTTTTTCTAATTGCACCCTTATGTAAATCAATTTCAATACCAAAATTTTCGACTATTTTAAGAGAGTGTTTGCCCTCAGCTTTAGAAATCATAAGTCCTTTGTCGCCAGATTTTATGATAAAAAAAGAATCCTCTAGAGTTAAGTCAGATAATTTTTCTAAAATATTTCGCCCAACAGCTTGAGGATCTATTTTTGCAGAAGCTTTAATGCCAAGAGGAATAAGAGCAGGACCTAGGGAGTAAAGATGAGTCTTTTCGTCCTTAGACACGTAACGAACCTCTATTAAAGTTGACAAAATTCTGTGAGCAGTACTTGGTGGAATATCTAAAGATTCAGAAATCTCTGCAATAGTAAGCTCACGATTTTCATTTTTTAATATATCTAAAACATTGGTTGCCTTGACTAAACTTTGAATCATTTTTTCACCTTCCGATAAAATTATATCATATTATGGAAAGTATTTCACTAGAGGAAAATTAAAGGGAATTAGTTATATAAATTAAAAAAGTCGGATAATATTGTATCCGACTCAAAATTATATAAAGAAAGGGTAAAACGCGGTTTGATGTATTTCACAAGAATTAATTTATTTTTAGATTTATCTAAAATAATAAAGTCCCATCCAGTAAAAGTCGTATTGCAATAATTGGTAGTATTCAACTTCATATTAAATAAAAATAAAGTTTTAAAGTTATTTTGTGAAATATTATTTTCTAAATAGGATTGTAAATTTAGATGGGACATTATTAGCTCGAGATTTGAAGCTTTTTTTAATTTATACAATTTATTGTTTTCAAAAAAACTAAATGCAGTGTAAACTTTTTTGTCATTAATCTTATATTCATATAATTTTATTTCGTCTGAGTCGTTTAAACTGTGAAAAGTGTTCTTGTTTTCTAGTGTTAAAGAGTTAGGATTCTTTAAATTCAGAATTCTATAAATATAGTTCTTTTCTAGATATAAGTCTATTGAAAATAATAAAAAGTTTAGTAAAACAATTAAGAATATAAATAAAAGTGATTTATTTTTACTCCTCATAATATGGTAGTTGCTCTTTAAAGCCTTTTTTGTCATGGAGATACCAATATTTTAAGTGTTCTATAGCTTCGTGAGCTTTGGATTTAGCAGCTAAATCAGAATTGAACCCTTGATGAGCTTGTACATAAAAATTTTCTTTTGATGAAATTGCACTGTTAATAATTTTTTTAGCAGCCAAAACATCAATATCATTGGATTTATTTTGGTTTTTCAAATCCTCTGTTAGTTCAGATTCATGACTAAATACATCTAATCCTAATCCCAAAATTTTCTTTTCGCTATATAGTTTTAAAAGAACACTTTCAGGGGCAATTTCTCCTCTAGTAACATTTATAAAAATGAAATTTTTTTTATTTTTTCTCAAATATTCTTCACTAAAATAATTTACATTGTAAAATTTAGAATTTTTTATTTTTGTTAAGTTCATGACATTTACTATGATGTCAGAGTTTAAAATTGCATCTTCTTTATTTATAAAATTAAAATTTTTGTATTTTTCTTGAGATTTTAATTCTTCGCTCCTAATATCTACAGCTTGAACATTAAATCCTACATCTTCGAAGTATTTGTATACCCTAGAGCCAATTTTGCCAACTCCATAGACCGTTACAGTTCGGTTCTCACTAATTTCCATAAAAGAATTAGTTTTATTTCTTTCAAAGGACTGAGTGTTTTTAACGTATTCATTTAATAAGCCGCAAGTACATAGTCCAAATTTTAGAGCAGTTTGAGCAACTGCATTAACACAATATTCCCTAAGTGAAGCGATGTTTAGATTATCTTGATATTCTTCAAGGTGATCATAACCTGCACTTCTTGTGATTACATTATTTTTAGTTTCACTATTTATATAATCAGAAGGTAAAATTGAGTGAGTCTTTGTAGTAATTATCTCAGGTAATTTAATATTATTTTCTGATAAATATTCCTGAACTGTCAGAGGAGTTATAAGTGATTTAAAATCTTTTGGCAAAATATTTTCTTTTATTAAATTATTTGTTTCTATCTCCAAATAGTCAGCTTCTTTTCCTAAAGCTTCAAAATGTATAATATCGTAATTCATAAAGCACCTCACTTACGTTGATTTCCTTGCATTTTTCCAGGCGTCCACCATTTAAATATAAGAGCAATAATTGTAAGTACAATAAATGCTGCCCACATTACAAGGGTCGTATACATTGGATATCTTCCACCAAAGCTTATAAATAGTGGGGGTAAAACTTGTAGAGCAATAGCTATTGGTCGATTTAATAAATCTGTAAGACCAGTGTCTTCTAAGCCTCTAGATTTTTGATCTGGATCTACCACTCTATTTAATAAAACACCTGTAGCAACTACACCATTAGATCTACCAAAATTTAATATTCCTCTTTCAAACCAATTTTTGGATGAAGCGTATTTACTTACACATAAAAACCAAAGTACATTTAACGCAAAACCGAATATAAAGGTAATGGCAAGTGGTGCTAAATTTGATTTAATAACGCCAAGATTTAATGAAGAAACAGCAGATACTACTAGTAAGTCTGTTGAAGATCCACTGATTCTTTGCATTGTAGGTCTATCAATATATTGATCTGTTTTTGTAGCTTTAAGAATTCCCTGTATGATATATCCAAAAACTAGTGCTAAAACGAAGACAGGAATAGAGAGCCAATCTATTTTGCTACTTATAAATTTTGAAAGGGTTCTACCTGCATAGGCAGTTATTAAAGCTATAGACAGATGAAAAACTAGAGAGTCTAGGGACATATTTGAAATAGTAAGTTTTCCAGAAAATTTTTGTTTTTCTTTTGGAATAATACCTCTTCGTATTTCATCAGGAAGTTCCTTAGGAGATTCAACAAAGTTTGTATACTTTTTTCTTGTTCCCCAATTAATTAAAATCATTCCAACAATGATGCCACCAACAAGTCCTACAGTGGCTGATGTATTAGCTAAATCCAAAAATTCTGGATAGCCCATTTCTTTATACATCGCACCTAGAGCAGCTGCGGTACCATGTCCGCCATAGTATCCAGTAGCAAGTATAAGACCAAAAGAATTGTGAAGATCCCAAAATTTGTTTAATATACCTATAGATAAGGCCATACCAGATGCATATTGAAGAATTAATATACCAGTATTTTGATAAAAGAATCCCCCAACGCCTTTTATATCTTCTTTGGAAAAAGAGTCATCTCCAATAGGAGTACAACCGAATACAATTGCTATAAGTACTCCTGAGTAAGCAGATAGTTGACTTGAAAACGGAAGTATGTTAAAACCACTAGGGCCAAGAGCAAGGCCTATAAATCCACCAATTAGTGAAGCTGGCATAAGTAAACTTTGAAATATTTTTACTTTTGCTCTTAAAAATTGACCTAGTAACATTAACATTCCTAAAATGGCAGTATCTTGTAATAAATCCCATAATGTAAATTCCATAAATTCACCTCATAAATGGAATTATCCGGATAATTGTATTTTTCTTTAATTAGATAAAGAATAGAATTCTATGAACCTATTATATGGTGACTAAACGGAACTTGTCAAGAGATAAATCAAAATTATTCGTCTATTTGACACTTAGAATAAAATAATAAACTTATTGTGATATATTTTAAATATTCTTATATTGGGTGGTTTTATGACATTTGGAGATAATATTAAAAATTTAAGAATAAAAAATAATATGACTCAAAAAGATTTAGCAGGAAAGTTAAATTTATCAAGACCAACTATTGGTAGATATGAATCTGACGAAAGATTTCCAGATAAAGAAACAATAATTGACCTTGCAGAATTATTTGATGTATCAATAGATGAGATGTTTGGGAGAAAAGAAAATAATAACAAAAATGTTTTTATGGAAAATGAGTGTTCCTTTGATTTTAATAGTATTTATGATGTACTCCGTCAAAAAGGAATAGATAATAAATATTTAGAAGATAAAGAATTTCTTGAAGATCTTATTAACTTTGGATATGAAGCAGCAGTAAAAATAAAGCTAGTTAAAGAAGAAAAAGTTGAGAATAAATAACAAATTAATAATTAAAAAAAACCCCTTAAATCAAGACCATAAATCTAGATTTAAGGGGTTTTTTTAATTTGTAGATTTAATTTTAGAAAGAATTCATTGAAAATTCTACAAGTTCTTCTTTTAAAATGGATATAAATGCTTTTAAATAAAGAGGTTTTTCAAGATAAGGATTTGAAACTATATCCACTCTTAAAGGATAATTAAAATCTTTTATAGGGAAAAAATAAATTTCATTATTTTGTAAAAAGTTATTTGCTAGCATTTTTGGGATGATTGCTGACGTAACATTATTTAAACATAAATCTATCTGGACGTCGCATTCGCTAGTATAGCAAACTACATTATTCAGTTCTATTCCATGAGTTAATAAATGTTGTTGTAATAAAGTATTTAAAGCCCCAGTTTCATTATAAAGAGTCATGGGTATTTTTTCAAAGTATTTTAAGTCAACTCCTTTTTTAAACAATTAAACTTGACTGATAGATTTGAGTTATGTAAAGACGATTTCAAAAAAGCTATCACAGTATAGTAATTAATTTGTGATAGCTTTTTTTTATAATTTTCTATTTTGCCTTGAAATTTCTATTGGAAGTTTTTTTCTTTCTCTCTTTACTTTTTCATTTTCTAATTTTATAACTTCTATATTTTCTTCTTCGCCAAGGTCTTTTATTATTTCACCGCTTGGTGCTACGCACAGGGAGTGTGCATATGCGTTTTTAGATAGATTATCGTCTCTTGCTATTGTTGGCGATACTATATAGCATTGTGTGTCAACGGCACGTGCTCTATTTAAGAGATGAAAGTGAGCTTCTCCAGTTTTTTTCATAAATGTTGATGGTGCAAAGATTACTTCTGCACCATAATCTTTAAAGGTTTGAAATAGTTCTGGAAATCTAAGGTCAAAGCAAATTGCAAGTCCAAAAATTCCATATTCTGTTTCAAATACTCCAAGTGATTTTCCTCCAGAGATTGTGTTTGATTCTTTATAGTCTTCTATGTCGAAGAGGTTTATTTTTGAATATCTATAAATTTCTCTGCCGTCTTTGTCAAATACATAGGATCTGTTATAAATTTTTTCTCCAGATTTAATGGGGATTGAGCCGCCAATTAAATATATTTTATTATTCTTTGCAACTTCACTCATTTTTTTATAAGTTTTGCCAAAGTCTTCTTCTGAAAATTTTTTGAAGTAAGAATTTTGATATGGGCAATTCCACATTTCTGGAAGACAAATTACATCTGCACCTTTTTTCTTTGCGATTAAAACAAATTCTTCCATTGTGTTTAGATTTTTATCTTTGTCACCTGTTGTAGGCAGTTGCAATATGCCAACGTTGAAATCTTTCATTTTATTCACCTCAAATTATATTAAAAGCACTAAATAGTAGGACGATTATACCTAAAACTATTCTGTAATAGCCAAATGGGATGAAGTCGTGTTCTCTTATATATCCCAGGAATTTTTTGATTACAATTAATGCCACGATATAAGAAACAACTCCACCAATTAATATTAAGAACCATTGACAAAGAGTTAAGGAAAATCCAATCTTAACAATTTTTAGTACAGTTGCACCTAACATTGTTGGCACTGCAAGGTAGAAAGAAAATTTTGCAGAACTTGTCCTTGAACATCCAAGTATCATTGCACCAATAATTGTTGCGGCTGAACGAGATGTACCTGGCACCATTGCAAGACATTGGAAGAAACCAATAAGAAAAGCTGTTTTAAGTGTGATTTCGTCTAGATTTTCATATTTAAAATTCTTTCCTTTATTATTTTTTTCCATAATTATAATTATTATACCGTAAAAAATAAGTGCAACAGAAACTGTAGTAGTGTTAAAGAGATGAGCGTCTATAAAGTCGTCAAATAAATATCCAAAAAAAGCTGCTGGCAAAAATCCGACAATTATTTTTGCAATAAGTCTCATAGTTTCCATATCTCTATATTTAAACTTTTCATTAAAACTTAAACTATTATAAGTTTCTTCGCCGATTACTGGCACGAGTTTTTCTTTTGCAATTGGGTTTACATCGTAAAAGTATAAGTAGACCACTGCAAGAATTGCACCAAGTTGAATAATTACATTAAAGGCATTGGAAAAAGATTTTGGTTCAAGCTTTATGAAACTGTCTGCAATTATAAGATGTCCTGTTGATGAAATAGGAAGAAACTCTGTCAGTCCTTCGATTATTCCTAAAACAATTACTTTTATTAAATCTAAAATCATATTTACCTCCATATTTTATACAAACTTTATTATAACATTTGAGATAGAAAATATAAATAAAGGCTCTCGCTATAATATGCGAAAGCCTTAAAATTTTATTCATTTCTCTGTAAGTTTAAAAACTTTGTATATTCTTTTTTAAACATCAATTCAACGGTTCCTGTTGGACCATTTCTGTGTTTTGCAATTATTACTTCGCCGATGTTTGGCTTTTCTGATTCTTCTTTTGTGTAATATTCATCTCTATATAAAAACATTACAATGTCTGCGTCCTGTTCAATAGCACCAGATTCACGAAGGTCTGATAAGATTGGTCTGTGATCTGTTCTAAGTTCAGGCGCACGTGAAAGTTGTGAAAGTGCTATTACGGGAACTTCTAATTCCTTTGCAATTGCTTTTAAGTTTCTTGATATTGCAGAGATTTCCTGTTGCCTTGATTCACTTCTTGAACTCATTTGCATAAGTTGCAAGTAGTCTATGACGATTAAATCAAGTCCCTTTTCAACTTTCATTCTCCTGCACTTTGCTTTCAGTTCCAGCGGAGATATGCCAGCGGTGTCATCAATTTCTATTTTTAAGTTGGACACAATTGGCATAGTATTTATTATTTTTGTCCACTCTTCTTCATTTAAGTTACCACTTATAACTTTTTGAAGGTCTACGTGAGCGTTTGAAGAAATTATTCTTTGAAATAATTGGTTCTTGCTCATTTCAAGAGAAAATACTGCCACAGACGCACCACCACGAAGTGCAGCATTTGTAGCTATGTTTACCATAAGAGCAGTTTTACCCATAGAGGGTCTTGCTGCAAGTAAAACTAGATCTGATTTTTGAAGACCTGAGATTTTTCTGTCGAGATCTACAAATCCTGTTGTAAGTCCCGTGAGTGCATTTGGATTTTGTGCTTTTTTCTCTAAATCTGAAAAGGAATCTAGGGCAATATTTTTTATATTTACTAGTCCATTTTTTGTGGAATCTTGAGTGATATCAAAAACAGATTTTTCTGCAAGTTCAATTATTAAATCAGCTTTTGCATCTGGAGAATAAGAAGCAGAGATAATTTTGTCAGATGCATCTATAAGTTCTCTTAAAATTCCCTTTTCTTTTATAATATTGCAGTAAGATTTTATATTTGAAACTGCAGTTACATTGGAAGAGAGGTCGGCAAGATAAGTTATACCACCAACTTCTTCTAATGAATCAGTCTTTTTTAATTCTTCTGCAATTGTTATAACATCAGCAGGCTCATTTCTATTGTAAATATTTAGGATGGCATCGTAAATTTTTCTGTGAGCATCTTGATAGAAGTCTTCTATTTTTAGGATTTCTATTGATGATGTGATTGCTTCTTTTGAAAGCATCATTGATCCAAGGGCAGATTCTTCTGCTTCTAAGCTGTGGGGTGGAAGTTTTAAATTTCCACTTTCATTTAAATTTAATTCACTATTTGTTTCCATAAAATCAAGATTCAGGTCTAATGTTTACCTTTAAAGTTGCAACAACATCTGTGTATAATTTGATGTCAATTTTTTTAATTCCAGCTTCTTTTATATTTTCTGCTAAGTCAATTTTTTTCTTGTCGACGTCTATTTTGTATTCGCTTTTTAAATTTTTCGCAATGTCAGAAGATGTGATTGCTCCAAAAAGTCTTCCGCCTTCGCCAGCTTTTGCCTTAATTGTGAGAGTTATATCTTCAATCTTTTTCTTGTCTTCCATTGCTTTTGCACGATTTTCTTTTTCAATTTTTTCTTCTTCAATTTTATTTTTCTTCCAAGTTTCCATGTTCTCTTTTGTTGCTTCAATTGCAACTCCTCTTGGAATCAAAAAGTTTCTCGCATAACCAGTTTTTGCATTTACAATGCTTCCTTTTGGTCCTAGATTTTTGTCGTCCTTAATTAAAATTACTTTCATTTTTATTCCTCGCTTTTATTATCTTCTAAATATTCTTCTATCGCATCTATTAGAGTTTTTTCTGCTTCGTCTAGATCAGTAGTATCAAGTTGTGCACCAGCCATGTTTAAGTGACCGCCACCTCCAATTTTTTCAAGTATAAGTTGAACTGATACAATTTCGCCACGAGATCTTCCAGATATGTGAGTTTTGCCATCGTTTATTGTTAAAACAAAGGATGCGTCAATTCCGTTAATATCCAAAAGAGCATCAGCTGCTTGAGCTGCAACTAAGACAGAATTATTTGCAGATTTATTAAATCTTGAAACTGCAATATTATCGTGGATTATTTTTGTATTGTGAATTACTTCTGCTCTATAAAGCATAGTGTCCAAATCGTCTTGGAAAAGTGCCTTTACTTTAATCATATTTGCACCAGCTCTTTTTAAAACTGAAGCTGCTTCAAAAGTTCTGACACCAGTTTGAAAAGAGAAGTTTTTCGTGTCGACTACAATCCCACTCATAAGTGCATCTGCTTCGAAGTGAGTTAAGTTTAAATCATCTGACATATAAGTTAGCATTTCAGTTATTAATTCACAAGTAGATGAAGCGTAGGGTTCAACATAACTTAGAACAGGATCTTCTACAAATTCCTTTCCACGCCTATGGTGATCAATTACAACAATTTGATTTGTCTTGTCAATAAGTTCAGGACATTCTGTAAAAGAAGGTTTGTGATTATCGACTACTACTAGAAGTGAAGAATGTTTGATTCTATTTAGTGCAGTTTCTCTTGAAATAACTTTTTCATAAAGTTCTGGCTCTTCTTCCTTCATCCTGTCAATTAAATTGTCAATTGATGGATTAGATTTTTCAAGGACAATATAGCCCTCTTTATTTCTATTTAAAGTTGCACGAAGACATCCAATGGCAGCACCAATGGCATCCATGTCTGGATTTTTGTGACCCATTATATATACATTTTCAGATCTATCTATTAATTGTTTCAAAGCTTCGCCAATGACTCTTGCTTTTACTTTATTTCTCTTTTCCACAGCTTTAGATTTTCCACCGAAAAATTCATAATTGTCGTCAACTTTTACAACAGCTTGATCTCCTCCACGACCTAGTGCAAGGTCTAGGGAAGAATCCGATTCTATATAGGCATCTTTAAAATTAAGTCCATAGGAAGATACTCCAATAGATAGAGTTATTGGAATGGAATTGCCTTTGTTTAAATCTCTTAAATCATCTAAAATATCAAATTTCTTTTCCTTTAGCATCATTAAAGATTTAAAAGTCATAACTACAAGATATAAATCTTCGTCAGATTTTCTAACTAGTGCATCGTACTCTTCAAAGTAGGAAGAAATAGTAGAGTCAATTTCTGCAATTAGAATAGGCCTTATTTCTGATGGAGCAGAACTAACAGCTTCAGAGAAATTATCCACTTCTATTTTTGCAATAATAGGGTATTCATCTGTGTATTTATCCTTTAAATCTTTATAGGCAGTGTTGTCTACAAAATAAAGTAAAACAGATTTGCCATCATCTTTTTCAGATTTATCATCGACAACATTTGTATAGACGCTAAAAGATCTTTTATTGATTTCTACAGGAAGAGTGTTGGCACCGCTTCTATTTATAATATTTGAGATGTCAATTTCTTCTATTAAGTTTTCGAGATCCTTCTCGATAACACTCTCTTCATTAAATAAATTAATAAAGGGAGTGTTATACCAAAGAATCTTTGCCTTTTCATCTGTTACAACAAGAGGAAAGGGCATATCAAATATTACTTCCTTAGTAAGGGAGTCGAACCTGTCATTTAATTTTTCAATATGTTTTAAATTCTTCTCATTTTTTGTTGTTATTTTTTTATAAGTCATATATAAAACATAGGCCATTGCAATAAGTGCAATGATACCAATTATGGGTCTTAAAACTATTAAAAATATAACTATGCAAAGAGCAAAAACAATATATGGAAGAAAATCACTAATTTTAAAATTATTTTTCATAATATTCTCACTCAATTAATTTTTCTAAAGGTTACAATTTGATCAAGGGCCCCTATTATCATCACAAAAATTTGAAGTGAAGAAATAGTAAGGCATAGAGCAATAATTAAAAACTGTAAAAAACTTTTTAGATTTGATCTTGTCATATAAAATTTAATTACAGCTATCCCAGATGCAAAGAGCATAAAAAAGATTACATTCATCAAATTTATAATAAAAACTTGCCCAGAAGGGCCAAAATAATCGCCAGTTAAACTAAAAATAGCAACAGTTACAATTGACAGAATAATAACTTCTTTTGGAAGTTTTAGAAATTCCAAAGAAGAAGGTTGTCTTATAAATTTTCCCTTTGTAATTAAAGTTCTTCCAGCAGTAGTATAAGTTATATAAGAAATAACCACAGAAGAAATAACTAGAACAGAGGGCAAAATTTGCAAAAACTTTTTGTAATAGATTTTTGCATTTTCAGAAAATAAGGCAAGGTCAACATCATTTAGACCAGCTTCACTTGCAAAATTTGTATAAAAATTTATTAATTTATTAATAGTTTCACTAGAATTTAGAACATCTGCATTTATTCCAAAGGCAAAAAATAAAACCATTATGGATATAAAAAAGATTAAAGATGTAGCCAAAATAGTCATGGATACAGATCTATCTGTGATAATCATATAGTGAAAAATTAAAATAAAGGGGCCAAAAATTGTAAAGATAACAATTGCAACAATAGGTCCAGCTAAGGCACCAATTAAAAGCACAAGAAGAGCTAAAGTTGCCATTACTTTGAAAATTCCTTCTTTTACAGATTCAACTACAAACATAGAAGGAAATAAAACATAAAAAAAGGGAAAAATCATTCCAATAATGAAAATAAATAAAGACCTAGTAAAAAGTCTAAAAAGTCCCTTAAAATCAGTTTCTTTTTCCAATAAATCAACTCCTATCTTTTTTATTTTACCACAGAATTATAATTAGATAAAGAAATCTATATTTCATAGAAGAAATTATAAAAAATAATAAAAAAAGACATTTGCCAAAAGACAAATGCCTAAAATATTATTTGTTAAAAAATGCAACATATAGAGAACCTGGTCCTGTGTGAGTGCCAATAACACTATCAATTTGAACAAGTGGTGGATTTGGGACTTCTTTTTCGCAGAATTTTTTAACTTCCCTAAAGTATTTTTGAATTTTTTCACTATCTTTTCCTGTGTATCCAAATATGATTGGCATGGAAAAATCTATTTCGCCAGTCTTTTCAATCTCGTGTAAGAAAAGATTATTTGCATTTTTAGTTCCCTTTGCCTTTCCAATAGCAACAACTATTCCATCTTTCATAGCCAAAATAATTTTTACTGACAATAAATTTCCCACTAGAGCAGAGGCCTTTGAAAGTCTACCGCCTTTTTCCAAATATTTTAAAGTATCAACAACTGCCATAGTGCTAACTCTAAATTTTTCTTTTTCTAAGATTTCAAAAATTTCTTTTGCAGATTTACCTTCTTCGCTAAGTCTAAGGGCATATTCTGCTATTACACCTCCTCCAGTACATGATTGGAGAGAGTCAACTACAAAAATTTTGTCCTTAAATTCTTCGCTTGCCATAAGTGCAACTTCATATGTACCTGAAAAACCTGAAGTAAGACAAATCACGACAGCTTTGTCACCATTATTTACAACTTTTTGATACTCATCAATAAATGCTTGTGGAGATGGATGACTTGTTTTTGGAAGTTCATCTGAACTTTCCAGTTTTTCATAAAATTCGTCCTTTGTAATATCTACTGTATCTATAAAATCTTCTTCTCCAAAAGTAACATGAAGAGGAACTTTTATAAACTTGTCTTCCACATTTTTATCTACATCACAAGTAGAATCAATAATTATTTTTACCGCCATATATTTCCTCTCAATTTTATTCTAATCAATCCTAAATAATACAATATAAAACTAACGAAACAATTAAAATTTATTATGTAAAACTTTTCATAAAAGTTTATTCTATAACAATTAGTATAGAGAAAATTAGATTAAAAATCAACTTTTAAGATTTATCCAAAAGAAATATAAATTTGTGATAAAGATATTTATGTTTTATATGGTAGAATATTTAATAGGTTTTATTGGGAGATGATTTTATAAATAGGTATTCAAAGATAAATAATAAAAATAAAAGAGAGATAGTGCTTTTAAAAGCGAGGCCATGTAAATGGGGGAAGTGCACTTTTTGCGACTACATTTACGACAATGAAATAGATGAAGAAAAAATTGACAAAATAAATTTAGAAGTTTTAAAAAATGTAACAGGAGAATATGGCGTATTAGAAGTCATAGATTCTGCATCAGTTTTTGATTTGACACAAAAAACATTAGAAGAAATAAAAAGAGTTGTTGAAGACAAGAATATAAAAAAGTTATTTTTTGAAGCTCATTGGATTTACAGAAATAGATTAGATGAGATTAGAGAATTTTTTAATGTGCCCATAATTTTTAAAACGGGAATAGAAACCTTTGACAATGATTTTAGAGAAGAAGTGTTAAAAAAGGGTGCAGACTTTAAAGATTATAGAGAAGTGAAAAAATATTTTGACTCTCCATGTGTCATGGTTGGAATAAAAGGTCAGACTAAAGAAATGATAGATAGAGATATGGAAATTATAAAAAAATTTCCCCATGCCACAGTTAATATTTTTATGAATAATAGTACAAATATAAAAAGAGATGAGGAATTAGTCGAGTGGTTTGTTAAAAAATATAAATATTTGGAAGATGATCCTAATGTGGATATTTTATTTGAAATAACAGATTTTGGAGTAGGTTAATTCAGCATATTAATTTAAAGTTTATAATACAAAAATTCCCGATGAAAAAATCCATCGGGTTTATTTTTGAGAATATTAAAATTATTATATAAATAACATTGTAACCATGTCTTGTACATGAAGTGGTGCGTCAGGACCAACTGGAATTCCAAGTAGATACCACACAATCATTAGAAGTGTCCATCCAAGTAGGAAGAACATTGAGTATGGAAGCATCATAGATGTGAGGGTTCCGAGGCCAGAATCTTTGTCATATTTTTGCATAAATACAACTATCATTGCAAAGTAAGACATAAGCGGTGTGATAATATTTGTTGAAGAGTCACCAATTCTATATGCAACTTGTGTAAGTGCAGGAGATAGACCAATTTCATACATCATTGGCACAAATATTGGAGCCATTATTGCCCACTTTGCAGAAGCAGATCCCATAAATAAATTTAAAAATGCTGAAACTAAGATAAATATAATTAAAAGCGGAAGTCCATTTAAGTTAATTGATTTTAAGAAATCAGCACCATTTTTTGCAAGTATCAGCCCTAGATTTGTAGTGTTAAAGTAATTTACAAATTGAGATGCAAAAAATGCTAAAACTAAGTATCCGCCCATTCCTTGCATTGCCTTTGTCATAGTGTCAACAAAGTCATGTGAGTTTTTTATAGTTCCAACTGTTTTACCATAAACGATACCAGGAATCATAAATAAAAGTAACATTCCAGGAATTAAACCGTGACCTAAGAAAAATTTAAGTGTTTTTGCATTTTTGCCTTCTTCTAAAACTCTAAAAGGTGCATTAGATGGGAACATGAGAAGTGCCATTATTACTGCATAAATTATAAGAGCTATAAGAGCTTTATTAAGCCCCTTTTTTTCAAGGTCAGTAAGGGGAGTTTCATCTGCTTTATAAGATCCTGTGTAATTACCTAAATTTTTTTCTACAATTTTATTTGTTACAAGAGTACCTATTATTGTAATTAAAAATGTTGAAACAAATAAGAAGTACCAGTTACAAGTTGCAGCTAGTTCTAAATCAATGCCACCAGCTTTTAAAGCTTCGTTTGTTATGTTAGTGAGTAGCGGGTCAGTTGTTCCAAGTAATAAGTTTGCAGAAAAGCCTCCACTTACTCCAGCAAAGGCAGCGGCGATACCAGCAAGAGGGTGACGACCTGCATTTGCAAAAATCAAAGCTCCAAGTGGAACTACTACTATATAACCTGCATCAGATGCGATATTTGAAATTACACCTGCAAAAACTACTGTTGCAGTTAGAATTGTAGGGTTTACATTAGAAAGTAGTCTTTTTAAACTTGCGTTGAAAAGTCCGCTGTGTTCTGCAACACCAACACCAAGCATAGCTACTAAGACTGTACCCAAAGGTTCGAAGCTTGTGAAGTTTTCTGTTGCAGAGTTAAAAATATAAGCGAGTCCTTCCCAGTTAAGTAAAGATACAGCTTCTTTAGTTACTTTTTCCTTTGCTTTAGCATCAAAATATGTAACGCTAAGTCCAGACTTTGCAGTAAAATGTGAAATAATTATTACAATTAAACAAAGTAGTGCAAAAATCATGGCAGGGTGAGGTAATTTATTTCCCACTCTTTCGACGCCTTTTAAAAATCCGCCCACATCATTTTGATCTTTAACTTTTTTTCTTTCATAAATCCTCCTTGTATAAAGAATATTCTCAGAAAAATATTATAGCATATTTTACATACTTTAAATATCTATTTATTTTGAAATCAATTTTAACTACTAAATTATCTAGTGTTTTTAAAGTTTTTATTTTTAGGTATTGAAATTATTTAATAGTAAAAAGAAAGAAGATTTTGGGAGTATAATTTAATTCACAAAATTAACACTTTATGCTAAAATATCTTTAAAAGTAGGAGGTACATTTAATGAAGGAATACACTTCTTTTGAAATACTTGGACCTATAATGGTTGGTCCATCTTCATCACATACAGCTGGCGCTTGTAAAATTGGAAGAGTTGCAGCAAAAATTTGTCCTAAAAATTATGAGAGCGTGGATTTTTATCTTCACGGATCTTTTGCATATACATATAAGGGGCATGGAACAGACAAGGCACTTTTAGGTGGCATAATGGGTTTTGAAACTTTTGACGATTCTATAAGAGATGCTTACAAAATTGCCGATACAAGAGGAATTAATTATAAATTTATTCCTACTAATTTAGGTGAAGATTATCATCCAAATACTGTAAAAGTAGTGTTTAATTATAAAGATGGCACTAGTGAATATGTAATTGGATCGTCAATTGGCGGTGGAAATATAATAATAGTAGAGATAAATGGAATAAAAGTTAATTTTGATGGAAGATTTCCAACTTTTTTATTTCAATATCCTGAACAAACAGGAGTTATAGCAGAAGTTTCTACTGTACTTGCAGAAGAAGATTACAATATAGAGTCTATAAATACAGCAAAAGATGAACTTAAGAATATTGTAACTTTAACTGTTGAGCTTGATGAAAAAGCTAGTGAATCGGTTAAGAATAAACTTTTAGATAATAGTAGATATATTGAATCAAAATATGTGGAGGTTTAAATGTTAAATACAGCACAAGAGATAATTAAAAAATGTAATGATGAAAACATCCACTTTTATGATTTAGTTTTAGAAGATCAGACTAAGAGTTTGAAAATTAGTGAAGAGGAAATGAAGTCGCGCCTTAGAGAAATTTTAAATGTAATGAAAAAGTCTTCACAGAATACTTTAGAAAAATCTTATGATACTGAATATAAAATGATAGACGGATTTGCAAAAAAAATGTTCGACTATCAAAAAGAAAAAGAGCCTGTAACTAATAAAGCTTTAGTTAGAGCAATGGCTATGGCCTTTTCCACATCTGAAACAAATGCAAATATGGGAACTATTGCAGCTGCACCTACTGCAGGAAGTTCAGGTATTTTACCTGCTGCTTTAATGGCAATGAGTGACAAATTTGATTTAGATGATGACGTTTTAATAAATGGACTTTTGACAGCAATAGGAATTGGGCAAATCATTGGTAAATATGCAACATTTGCTGGTGCTGAAGGAGGATGTCAAGCAGAATGTGGCTCTGCAAGTGCAATGGCCGCAGGTGCAATAGTTGAAATGCTTGGCGGGACTGTCGAAGAAGCACTAAATGCAGCCAGCATTACTTTTATAAATGTAATGGGGCTTGCCTGCGATCCAATAGCAGGGCTAGTGGAATATCCTTGCACATTTAGAAATTCATCTGGTGTGATGAACTCTCTTATTTCAGTGGACATGGCTATGGCAGGAATAAAATCAATTGTTCCCTTCGATGAAGTATGTCAAGCTATGGGAGAAGTGGGGCATCTATTAAATGAATCAATTAGAGAAACTGGTCTTGGAGGACTTGCAGGTACAAAAACGGGTCAAGAAATTAGGGCTAAGTTTTTGAATCTTAAGGAGGATTAAATTAAATGAAAGAAAAGAAAAAAATAGGTCTAATACCTAGACTTATAATAGCAATTGCACTAGGTATCCTAGTTGGCCAATATTTACCAGAATGGGTAACTAAAATTGCAATTACAATATCAGGATTATTTGGAGCGTTTTTAAACTTCATTATTCCTTTAATGATTATTGCCTTTGTATCTAAAGGTATCGCAGATTTATCAGAAGGTGCAGGTAAATTACTTGGTGTTACAGTGGGACTTGCTTATGCATCAACACTTGTTGCAGGATCTCTTTCCTATGTAATGTCAACAAATATATTTCCAAGTTTTATTAGACCTGAACTTGCAGAAAAAGTTCAAGAAGCAACAGCAAATGAAGTTGCACCTTTCTTTGAAATTCCATTAGGAGCTTTCATAGATGTAACAGCTGCACTAGTACTTGCTTTTATGCTTGGACTTACAGTTTCTGGTTTGAGAACAAAGGGAAGTGGAGAAATTTTTTATAAGGCAATTAATGAATTTAATGAAATCATAAATTTAGTTTTAGTAAAATTTGTAATACCTTTACTTCCATTTTTTATTTTTGGTAATTTCTGTAACCTATCTTATTCAGGTTCAGTATTTGCCATTTTGGGAATTTTCTGGAAAATATTTTTATGTATTATTGCTCTACACCTTATTTATATGGTTATTTTATTCTCTATTTCTGGAGGATATACTGGAAGAAACCCATTCAAATGTTTAAAAGAAGCGATTCCTGCATATTTAACAGCAGTAGGAACTCAATCATCAGCAGCTACAATTCCAGTAAATGTTGCTTGTAACAGAAAAATGGGTGTAACAAGACAAATTAGAGAATTTTGTATTCCACTTTGTGCAACAGTCCACTTATCTGGATCAATGATTACACTTACAGCTTGTGTTTATACATTGCTTACAATGTTTAACATGGACAACTCTTTTGGATTATTGGTAAAATTCATAGCAATATTAGGAATTGCAATGGTAGCAGCACCGGGAGCACCAGGTGGAGCAGTAATGAGTGCACTTCCATTTTTGCCAGTAGTTGGAATTGATTCTTCAGGAACACTTGCTACAATTTTAATTTCACTTTACTTAACTCAAGACTCTTTTGGTACAGCAGCTAATGTAACTGGTGACAATGCTATTTCTATGGCAGTTGAAAAAATTTATTATAAACACATTATTAAAAAGCCAATACCGGAAGAAAATTTTGAAGAGGATGCTAGATTGGAAATTTAATAAAAAAGCATATTTACCTAAAAAACTATGTCGATTGGCATAGTTTTTTTGCGTCCAAAAAATTTAAAAAACTTTAAATCAACAAAATTAAATAAATTTGATATAATAAATTTTAAATGGTGGGTGAGAAATGAAGACTGTACTTATAACAGGGGCATCAAGAGGAATTGGAAGAGCTATTGCAAAAAGACTTGCATATGATGGATATAGAATAATAATAAATTACAATAAATCTGAAAAAGAAGCCATAGAACTTGAAAGAGAAATAAGAGATATGGGAGTCGATGCAATTTCAATAAAAGCAGATGTTTCAAAATCAAAGGAAGTCACTGATATGTTTAAAAAGATTTCAGATAAGTTTAAAGGCGTGGACATTTTAATTAATAATGCGGGAATATCAAGTTATTTTCTTTTTCAAGATATTGACGAAGAAATTTGGGATGAAATTTTTGATGTAAATGTAAAGGGAGTTTACAATACAATTCATGCAGCACTTCCTTATATGTTAGAAAAGCATTCTGGGAAAATTTTAAATATGTCATCTATTTGGGGAATTGTTGGCGGCTCAATGGAGAGTCACTATTCTGCAACAAAGGGAGCAATTAATGCTTTGACAAAATCTCTTGCGCAGGAGCTGGGATATTCAGGTATAACAGTAAATGCTATTGCACCTGGTGCAGTAAAAACTTCTATGACTGGGGAAATTGGAAAAGAAAATTTATTAACTCTTACTAGTGAAATCCCTATGGGAAGGCTTGCAAGTGCAGAAGAAATTGCAGAGCTTGTTTCTTTTATGATTTCAGATAAGAATTCTTACATGACAGGGCAAATTATTTCTCCCAATGGTGGCATGATTGTCTATTAATAAGAAGCTTTTAATTTTCAAATTTAGAAAGAGGTAAGTATGAAAATTTTATTTATTTATAATCCGAGTTCTGGAAATGAGAGTGGAGAAAAATTTATAGGAAAAATTGAATATAATCTTAAAAAATATTTTGATGAAGTTATTATAAAGAGAACTGAGAAAGAAAATGATGCAACTAAATTTGTTGGTGAAGTAAAAGATGCAGATGCCATAGGGGTTTATGGAGGAGATGGGACTATAAACGAAGTTCTTTTAGGGATGTATAAAAATAATTCAAGTGCAAAGCTTTTAATACTACCTGGAGGTACAGGAAATATTTTGGCAAAGAGATTGGGCATTCCAAGAAGAATAGATAATGCTATAAGATGCTTTGATTTTAAGAAAACTAAAAAGATAGATATTGGAAAAGCTAACGATAAGGTTTTTAGTTTATTTGCATCTATTGGGGCAGTACCTGAAGCGATACACGAAGTTTCATCAGATGAGAAATCAAGACTTGGAGGACTAGCTTATGTAAAAAAATCTGCGAGGAAATTAGCTTCTTCAGAAGAATATGATCTTATTGTGAAGTCTGATGATGGAAATTACTTTGGGGAAGTTGATCATTTAATCGTTGCTCTTATATCTAAGGTTGGCAAATTTGAATTTACAAGTATAAATAATAGTATGAATACTGGAAAGGCAAACTTGGTAATTTTAACCAATAGTGATTTAAGGTATAGGATGTCTGTTTTAAAAAAATCCATTGAGGGCGATGTGGAAGAAATTAAGGATATAAAGTATTTTTCAGTAAGCGAAGTAGATATAAGTTCAAATAAAAATGAAAAAATTTGTATAGACATAGATGGAGATAAGGGACCTGATCTTCCAGTAAATATAAGGATATTAAAAGAGGCGGTGGAAGTTTATATTCCAAATAAGGAGAATTAAATGACGAGGGTTTTATATGCTAAGGATTATGTTGAGAGCAAAAGCAAAAAGTTAAGCGAAAAAATAAAAAAAGAAAATTTAAATCCAATAATATCTACCATTAGAGTGGGAAAAAATCCGGGCAGTGTTTCTTATGAGAATGGAATTAAAAAGTCTGCCAAAAAACTTGGAGTGAGTGTAAATTTAAATATTTTTGATAAAGATGTAGAAGAAGATAAAATTTTAGAGAAAATAAGAGAGTTAAATGATGATGAAAAAGTTGGAGGTATAATTATTTTTAGACCTCTTCCAAAAAGTATAGATGAGGATAAAATTTCTCTTGCAATTGATCCAAAAAAGGATATTGATTGCATGAATCCAGTTAATATGGCAAAGGTATATAATGGAGATGTCAGTGGTTTTATTCCTCAATCGGCAAAGGCAGCAGACGAACTTCTAAAATTTTATGGATACGATGTAAAAGAAAAAGATATAGTTATAATTAATCATTCAAATGTAGTTGGGAAACCTCTTTCTATGATTTTATTAAATGAGCTTGCGACAGTTACCATTTGTCATGTTGGGACAAAGGATTTAAAAAAATATACTAAGGGCGCAGAAATTATTTTCACAGCAATGGGAAGAGCAGAGTCCTTAGATGAAAGTTATTTTAATAAAGATGCAGTTGTAATAGACATTGGTGTTTCAAAAAATAGTGAAGGGAAATATCGTGGAGATTTAGATGAAAAATCTGTAAATGGAAAGATAAGAGCTTACTCACCTGTTCCTGGTGGAATTGGAAGTATTACAAATTTACTTTTACTTGAAAATGTAATAAATTTCTACTAATTTATTAATTATAGATAATAATTTTATTAGAAATTTGCTCTCGCATTGCGGGAGTTTTTTCTTTTCGATATTATAAGATGAGGAGCAAAGCAAAATGATAACTAATAAAATAATAATGACAAGGCCCTATGCTTTTAAATTTAATGAAGAAACGGCGAGTGACAACATTTATCAAGAAGATTCAAATAAATTAAGTGATGATGAAATACAAAAAAGAGCTTTAGAGGAGTTTGATAGTGCAGTTTATCTTCTCCGAAAAAATAAAATTCATGTTGATGTAATTGAAGACTTTGATGACAGGACACCAGATTCGATTTTTCCAAATAATGTTTTTGTTACTTTTCCTGGAAAGATTTTTGTTGCACAGATGTACACAGAAAATAGAAATAAGGAGTATGAAAAACTACTTCCTCAGTTAAAGAAAGTTATTGATTTTAAAGATGTTCAAGTTATAAATTTTAAAAATGATAAGGGAAAAGTTTTGGAGGGCACAGGAGTTGTTGTAATAGACAGGTGGAATAGTACTGCTTATGCCAGCCTTTCAAAGAGGTGCGACAAAGATGAATTTTTAAAATTTGCAGACGAGTTTAAATTAAAACCAATTTATTTTAAGTCAAAGGACCAAGGATCTTATATTTATCATACAAATGTAATGATGAGTGTATCAGAGAAGTTTACATTAATTGCAGATGAATTTATTGTAGAAAATAAGGGTGAAGTTTTAAAAACTTTAAGAGAAAGTGGGAAGGAGATTATTTCTCTAACATACAATGAATTTATAAATTTTTCGGCGAATTCAATTGAGCTAAAGGGGGAAGGGAAGAATCTTTTTGTAATTTCCAAGGAAGGATACAATTCACTTTCTCCTGACAAGATAAGAATAATAGAAAAGTATGACGAGATTCTCCCCATTGATGTGAAAAATATTTCAAGATTTGGCGGAGGATCTATAAGATGTATGATTGCGGAGAATTTTATTTAAAATATTAATTGAAAAAAGTAGGCCTATCATTTTGATGTTGACCTACTTTTTTGATTATCTAATGTTCTCTTTTGTTGTGAATTTTAAAAAATACAATACCTAGTATTAGCCATACAAAAAATATTATAAGAGCTGTGTAGCCCATAAAAGAAGGAGTTTTTGGAATAAAAGTTGAAAGTACGATTGCACCAGAGATAAATATAGCGGGATAGATTGTAAACTTTCCTCCCGGAGCTTTAAAAGATGTGTAATAATCTTTTTCTTTATTTATTATAACCGCAAGTGATAGACAAGTTAAAAACCATCCTATTACAAAGGAAACAGATCCAAGGCTTGTAAGTGGATCTATTAAGTTCATTCCAACAAAGGGGCCAATGGCTGCAAAGAAAAAGCAAAATACGAGTGCAGTTATAGGTGTGCCATATTCAGAATGTTCTTTTGCAAAAACTTTTGGGATTAAATTATTTTTTGCCATTGACTGAATAAGTCTTGCTGATGCCATAAACATACCATTCCAAGTTGAAAAGAGTCCGGCAACTGTTCCTATTACAATTAATTTGTCTAGAGCGTATCCAAAAGATCCACTATAAGCATTTTTTAAAAGTGATCCCATTGCAGGGGGACTTGAAAGAGAATAATCTTGCCAATTAGAAACACTGCCTGTTGAAATTATGACAAGTGCATAAAAAACTCCAGCAGCAATAATTGAAAGAACCATGGAAATTGCAACATTTCTAAATTTCTTTTCTGGAGAAGTTTCTTCAACTGACTGAGCGATTGTGTCAAACCCAGACATAAAAAATGGTACGATTACAACAATTGCTATTATTCCACCAAAGAGTGAAGAGTGACTTCCTTCTCCAACATTTTTGTAAATTGGATATAAATTGCTTTTATCTCCTGCTTTAAAAGAAAAGATAATGACAATTATACCTATTATAATTATTATAATTGACAAAAGTGATTGAAGCTTTGATGCAAAATTAGAGCCTTTAAAATTTATAAAAAATAATAAAAGTGCGAGGATAACTCCAAGGACAAGTGAAGAAAGATAGATTGGATAACCTGCAACATAATAAAGTATTCTGGAATTTGAAAGCCATGGAATTAAATCAGTTAAAATAGTATTTATATAAATTGCCTCCCAAGGAAGGATAGTTATATAAGAAAGAGTCAAAAACCAAGATGAAATAAAAGATAAATTTTTGCCAAAGGCCTTATTAGTGTAGATCATTACACCTCCACCTTGAGGAAGGGTTGCAAGAAGTTCTCCGTGACAAAGACCAATTGGAATTAAAAGTAGCGTTGCAATTAAAAAACCGAGGAAGGCAGGTATTGGCCCACCAGCTTGTGCAATCCAGTGATTAGACGAAACTGCCCATCCAACTCCTACCATAGAACCAAATCCAAGCATAAAGAAATCAATATAACCCATGTCGCCTTGCTTTCTACTTTGTCTAATCCGCATAATTTTTTTGATATTTGGAATTTTCTTTTTCATTTCTTCATACTTATTTACTTTCAAAAAAAACACCTCGATATAAAATAATTTATAAATTTAGTATAAAAATATACATTATATAATAGTTTATATTGAAAAATAAATCAAATAAGGAGAGAACTTACTAAATTAAGATTAGAAATGATGAAAATTTTTAAGACCAAAATACAATAATTTATTGATACAAGATTTTCAGTACAGGGAATTTTAATTGAGATTGAGTTTTTATTTTAAAATGTTATTTTGGTTAAAAAGCTTATTGCAATATAAGAGTTACTTAATTTACAAAAACAGAAAAGATTGTTATAATATAAACAATTGGAGGTGTTAATTTGCTGAAAGATACAAGGAGAATTTCTGAAACTGTCATAAGAAGAATGCCAGTTTATCACAGATATTTAAAGGAATTAATTGACACTGGTATTGAAAGAGTTTCTTCAAAAGAATTAAGTGGAATGACTGGCTTTAGTGCTTCGCAAATTAGACAAGATTTAAATAATTTTGGCGGATTTGGTCAGCAAGGCTATGGGTATAATACGAGAGCTTTAAAAGAACAAATTGACAAAATTCTTGGAATTGACAAGAGCTATAATAGTATAGTAATTGGAGCAGGAAGACTTGGGCAGGCTATTGCTAGATATAATGGATTTAGAGAATCCGGTTTTAATGTGATTTCACTTTTTGACATCAAAGATGATATTGACGATATAAGTGGAATTAAAGTTAGAAATATGAAAAGTTTGGAAGAATACATAAAGAAAAAAGACGTTGATGTTGCAATTATTACTGTGCCAAAAGAATCTTGTGAAGATGTTGCAAGAAGAGCTATTAATGCTGGCGTCAAAGGTATTTGGAATTTTGCACCTTATGATTTAAAGGGACCAGAGGGAGTTGTAGTTGAAAATATTAGATTGAATGATTCGTTACTCACTCTTTCTTATTTTATGAAAGAAATTGGCTGACCTATTGTTTATTAATAGGCTTTTTATTTGTGGGAGTTTAAATGAAGATAAGTTTTGCTAAAGATTTTTGCATAATAAGTGATTTATATGAATTCGACCCAAAGGATATTTTTACTTGTGGACAGGCTTTTAGGTGGTTTGAAGAAAGTGATGGAAGTTTTACATTTGTAACTAATGGGAAAGTTGCAAATGTAAAAAAAATAAACGGAGAAATTGTTTTAAGAGGAGTAGATAAAGCATCTTTTTATCAAATTTTTTATAATTATTTTGACCTAGATCGAAATTATAAAGAGATAATAGATGAATTATCAAGAGATGAAATAATGAAAAATGCCACAGAATATGGCAAGGGAATTAGAATTTTAAATCAAGAAAAATTCGAAACTATTATTTCCTTTATCATTTCTGCAAACAATCAAATTCCAAGAATAAAAAAGTCTATTGAAAAAATTTCACAGATGTATGGAGATTTTATTTCAGAGGATGAAAATAGAAAGTATTTTTCCTTTCCAAGTGCAGATAGATTGAAAGAAGCTAAAGCAGAAGATCTTAGAGAATTTGCAAGAGTTGGATTTAGAGATAAGAGAATTGTTGAAACTGCGAAATTAATAGATAGTGGAGAAGTAAATATTTCTGAAATAGAAAAAATGGAATTAGAAGATGCAAGAGCTGCACTTCAAATTTTGCCAGGTGTTGGGCCAAAAGTGGCAGATTGTATTTTACTTTTTGCCTTTGATAGGAAAGAATCATTTCCCGTAGATGTGTGGATAAAAAGAGTAATGGAAAAACTTTACTTAAAAGAAGTCACACCAAAGTCAAAAATTGCAATGCGTGGCAGAGAAGTTTTTGGAAAAAATGCTGGATTTGCAAATCAATATTTATTTTATTATGGAAGAGAAAATAAATTGGGAAAATAATTTTTTGTAGCTTAATATTAAAAATATTAATTTGGTTTTATATAATTATTAAAAAATGTTATGGTGTAAGAAGAAATTTTTACACCATTTTTATAGTTATAAAGTTTTAAGAAAGCTATAATGATTTTTTAAATTTATTAAGATGCTATAATTTTAAATTCTTATATATTCTAAAAGTCTATGATATAATTAAATTGATATAAATAATTAAATATAATAAATGGGAGGAATCCTTTTGGATAAAATTTTAGTAAAACCAAATGGTCCACTAAGGGGAAATGTTAGAATTTCAGGTGCGAAAAATGCAGCACTTCCAATTTTGGCGGCAACAATTCTTGGAACAGAAGAAATTGTTTTAGAAGATGTTCCAGAATTAAAAGATGTGGAAATAATGACAGAGGTTTTGAGAAAACTTGGACTTGAAATAGATAAAGATGGGAATAAGCTTGTAATAGATCCAAGTGGTCTTAATTCTTATGAAACAGATTATGAACTTATGAGTAAAATGAGAGCTTCTTTTCTTGTGATGGGACCTCTTCTCGCAAAATTAAATAAGGCACACAATTCTCTTCCTGGAGGTTGTAATATTGGCACAAGACCAATTGATCTTCACTTAAAGGGATTTAGAGCTTTAGGGGCAGATATTGAGATGACTCATGGTGAGATAAAAGCAGAGTGTGATAGTCTTATTGGAAATAGAATTTATTTAGATTTTCCATCAGTAGGTGCAACTGAAAATATTATGACGGCGGCTGTACTTGCAAAGGGAGAAACTATTATGGAAAACTGTGCCATGGAACCTGAGATAGTAGATCTTGCAAACTTTTTAAATAAAATGGGAGCAAAGGTAATGGGTGCAGGCACGTCTACTATAAAAATAAAAGGTGTGGAAAAACTTAGGGGTTGCACACATCAAGTTATACCAGATAGAATCGAAGCGGGAACTTTTATGGTTGCATCTGCTATAACTGGCGGAGATATTACTATTGAAAATGTAATAACTTCTCATTTGAAACCTGTGATTGCAAAGTTAGAGGAAAGTGGTGCAAAGATAATTGAAAATGGAGATTGTGTTAGAGTTATTGGTACAAAAGATATTAAGTCAATTGAAATAAAGACTCTTCCACATCCAGGATTTCCAACAGATCTTCAGGCTCAATTTATGGCACTTTTAACACAAGCTGATGGTCAATCTTCCATAATTGAAACAGTTTTTGAGAACAGGTTTATGCATGCAGAAGAGCTAAAGAAAATGGGAGCAAAAATAAAAGTAATAGATAGAGAAGCTATTCTATTGGGTAAGAGTAAACTATATGGATCTAAGGTTTCTGCCACAGATTTAAGAGCAGGGGCTGCGCTTATTCTTGCGGGGCTTGTTTCTGAGGGACAGACTGAAATTTCTGAAATTCATCATATTGACAGGGGATATGAGAATATAGAAGAAAAGTTTAGAAATCTTGGAGCAGATATAAGAAGAATAAGAAGGGACGATGATTAATGAAGAAAAGAATAATAGTAGTTATGGCTTTAATGATTGCACTTTTTATGACAGGTTGCTCTAATAAAGAAGAAAAAGAGGGAGAAGCACCTGTACTAAAAGTAGCAGTTGCAGAAGATGCAACTACATTAGAAACAAATTCGATAAATGACGACTATGCAGAAAATATTATTATTCAAGTTTACGATACTTTAGTTAAAAGAAATTCAAAGGGTGAACTTGTAAATTCTCTTGCAGAATCAATTGAAAATCCCGATCCACAAACTTTTAAAGTTAAGTTAAGAGAGAAAGTTAAGTTTTCTAATGGAGATCCGCTTACTGTTGATGATGTAATATTCACACTTAAAAGGGCTGCATCAAGCGAAAAGTTTGAATCTTTCTATGGAAAGATTGATCCAAATTCTTATGAAAAGAAAGATGATTTAACATTTTCATTTAAACTTACAGAACCAGATGCTGCATTTTTAAATTCACTTTCACATCCTGCTGTTTCTATTTTATCTAAGAAGTATGTGGAAGGTGGAGCAGATCTTGCAACAAAGCCAATGGGAACAGGACCATTTGTACTTGACGAATGGGTACAAAATGACCATGCAACATTCTCAGTAAATGAAAATTATTGGGGCGATGCACCAAAAATTTCTGGAATTGAAATGAAAGTTATCCCAGAAGCATCTCAAAGAATTATAGAACTTGAAAGTGGTGGAGTTGATCTTGCTTATAGGATTGATCCAGCAGAAGTTCCAAATATTAAAGATCACGATGATTTGAAACTTTATAGAAAACTTGACAATTCAATTCACTTTATAGGATTTAACATGGAAAAAGCTCCTTTCGATAAAAAAGAAGCTAGAGAGGCAATGGTAAATGCCATTGACATGAATACAATTTTTGAAACTGTGTATATGGAAAGTGGAAAACTTGCAACAAGTCCTGTCAATCCAAATTTTAAATATTCTATCGCAGATTCAGTAAAACCAAATGGAGTAAATAAAGAAAAGGCTAAGGAACTTTTTGCAGCTGCAGGAGTTACAGAAGGCACAAATCTTTCTATATACACTTCTGATAATACTCAAAGAGTAAATGTAGCTACAATGATGCAAGATCAGCTAAAAGAATACGGCATTGGTCTTGATGTAGAAAGACTAGAATGGGGTGCTTTTATAGATTCTCTAAAAAGAAAAGAACATAATATGTTTATTATGAGTTGGAATCCTTCAGTTGTTGATGCACATTATGAATTGTTGCAACCTTTTTCTTCTGCAAATAAGGGGCAAGGTCCAAATTATATGTACTTTGGAAATGAAGAACTTGATAATTTAATAAAAGAAGGCCTTTTAACGGTTGATGATTCTAAGAGGGAACAAATTTATAAGAGAGCCCAAGAGCTTATAAACGAAGAATATCCATGGCTATATATTTGTTATGGAGAAACAATTGTGGCAAGTAATAACAAAGTAGAAGGTCTTGATCTTCTTCCAAAATATCCACAAGAACTTAAAGATGTATTTCTTCTAGAAAAATAATTTTTTTTAAATTCACCAAGGTCTTCTTTGGTGAATTTTATCTTTTCTGACAAATGAAAGGATTAGATATGACAAAATATATTTTAAAAAGACTTTTAATATTAATACCCACACTTTTAGGTGTGAGCTTTAT
Source organism: Peptoniphilus lacydonensis (assembly GCF_900106515.1). Lineage (GTDB taxonomy): Bacteria > Bacillota > Clostridia > Tissierellales > Peptoniphilaceae > Peptoniphilus_A > Peptoniphilus_A lacydonensis. The sequence goes on along the minus strand of NZ_FNWF01000003.1, from coordinate 732,190 downwards.
AGTATTTCTTCTTCTATATTTATCACCAGGAGATGCAGCTCTTGCAGTTGCAGGGCCTGACGCAACAAAGGAAGCTGTAGATGCCATAAGAGAAAGCTTGGGTCTTAATAGACCTTTTATTGTCCAATATGGAAGTTATTTAAAAAATTTAATTTTCCATTTTGATTTGGGAACTAGTTACCAATCAGGCAAGTCAGTATCAGAAGCACTTCTAAGAGTATTTCCAACAACTATGAAACTTGCAGGGGGAAGCCTTGTTATTGCAATAGTTTTTGGAATTACTTTTGGTATAATTGCAGCTTTAAAGAAAAATACTATTGTTGATTCAATAATAACAACTGTTGGTATGATTGGACTTGCAATGCCAATTTTTTGGTCAGGGCTTCTATTAATAATTATTTTTTCAACAAAACTTAGAGTTCTTCCTGCTTCTGGATTTTCTTCTATAAAGCACATGATACTTCCATGGATTGCTTTGGGATTTCAATCTTCTGCAGTAATTATGAGAATGACAAGATCAGCTATGCTTGATGTTTTGGACAAGGACTATATTAGAACTTCAAAAGCAAAGGGTCTTAAAAAATCAAAAATTATTTTTGTTCACGCACTTAAAAATGCTATGATTCCTGTTATAACAACTATTGGGCTTCAAGCAGGTGGACTTTTAGGTGGAAGTATATTGACTGAAACAATTTTTTCTATTCCTGGTATTGGAAGATTAATGGTGGAGTCAATAAAAACTAGAGATTATCCAACTATTCTTGGAGCAATAATGCTTATTGCAATAGTTTATTCTCTAATTTCAATTGTAGTTGATATTTTATATGGATTTATAAATCCTAGAATAAAGTCAGAGTACAAGTAGGTGGGATATGAAAAAAAGACTAAAAAATTTTTTTAAGTATTATAGCAAAAATAAAGTTGCAGTAGTAGCTCTTGTAATTTTAATTTTAATAATTATTGTTGCAATTTTTGCAGATGTAATATCTCCCTATGATTATACAAAGCAATATCCAAAAGAGAATTTTTTAAAGCCAGGAAGCGCGCATTTAATGGGAACGGATAACTTTGGCAGAGATATTTTTTCAAGAGTTTTACATGGTGCAAAAGTATCCCTTAAGATTGGATTTACATCTGTCATAATTTCAACTGTGATTGGAGTAATAATTGGAGCTTTTGCTGGATATTATGAAGGAATTTTTGATGCAATTATAATGAGAATTATGGACACTATTTTATCCATACCACAACTAGTTCTTGCAATTGCACTTGCAGCAGCACTTGGAGGAGGAATGAAAAATTTAATTTTAGCGGTTTCACTTTCTTCCATACCAAGTTATGCTAGAATTGTTAGAAGTCAAGTTCTATCAGTGAAGAATCTTGAATATGTTGAAGCTGCAAAATTATCTGGTGTAAAAACTTTTAAATTAATTTTTACAGAAATTCTTCCCAATTGTTTTGCACCAATAATTGTTCAAGCAACAATTGGAGTTGGAACTGCGATTTTGTCTGCAGCTTCTCTTTCTTTTATAGGAATGGGAATTATGCCGCCAGAGGCAGAGTGGGGTCAAATGCTTTCAGAAGGAAGAGCGTATATTAGAAATTATCCGTATATGACATTTTTCCCCGGACTTGCAATTGCAATAACAATTTTAGTTTTAAATGTTGTTGGCGATGCTCTTAGAGATACTTTTGATCCAAAATTCAGGAGGTAGTATGTTATTAGAAATAAAAGATCTTGAAGTGTTTTTTAAAAGTTCAGATGGAATTGTAAAAGCAGTAAATAAAGTAGATTTAAATATTTTAGGTGGAAAGACAACGGCAATTGTAGGAGAAAGCGGATCGGGAAAATCTGTTACTTCACTTGCCATTATGGGGCTTCTCGATAAATCTTCCATTGAAAAGATTTCTGGAGAAATAAATTTTGAGGGAAAAAATCTTTTAGAACTTTCAGCAAAAGAGCTTAGACATATAAGGGGAAATGAAATTTCTATGATTTTCCAAGAGCCAATGACTTCTTTAAATCCTGCATTAAAAATTGGATACCAAATGTCCGAAGTTTTTAGGACTCATTTTAATATGGACAAAAAAACTGCAAAGGAAAAGTCTGTTGAGATGATAAAAAAAGTTGAGATAGATAGAGCAGAAGAAATTTATAATTCTTATCCTCACGAACTTTCTGGTGGGATGAGGCAAAGAATTATGATTGCAATGGCACTTTCTTCAAATCCAAAACTTTTAATAGCAGACGAGCCCACAACGGCTCTTGATGTCACAATTCAAAAAGAAGTTTTGGAATTAATGAAAAAATTAAAGAAAGATATGAACACTTCAATTATTTTTATAACTCACGATTTGGCTGTTGTTTCTGATATTGCGGACTATGTGAATGTAATGTATGCAGGAAAAGTTGTTGAAAGAGCTAGCACAGAAGAAATTTTTGAAAATCCTCTTCACCCTTATACAAAGGGATTAATAAAATCAATACCAAGTGCACACAAAAAGAGAGAAAAACTTTATTCTATAAGAGGTGCTGTTCCAAATCCAATTGGCCTAAAGGATTGTTGTTATTTTTGTGACAGATGCGATAAAAAAATGAAAATTTGTGAAGAGAAAATTCCAGAAGAAATTGATATAGATGGCCATAAGGTCAGTTGCTTTCTGTATGGGTGATGTTATGAAAGATAAAAAAATATTACAAGTTATGAATGTAACTAAAGAATTTAAGAAAAAAGATAAAATTTTAAAAGCAGTGGATAATATTTCCTTTGATTTAAAAAGTGCTCAGACAATTGGAATTGTTGGAGAAAGTGGATCGGGGAAATCTACTCTTGCAAGATGTATAATGGGTCTTTATCCTGATGCAAGTGGTAAAATAATTTATGAAGATAAAAATATTTTAGATTGTAATGAAGAAGATTTGCGAAATTACAGAAAAGATGTGCAGATGATTTTTCAAGATCCTTATTCGTCTTTGAACCCTAGGAAAAAGTGTGAAGATATAATTGCATCTGGAATAATAAATTTAAATCGTGAAAAAGATAGAAAAAAAATTCAAAAAAAAGTTTTGCAAACTATGGAACTATGTGGTCTTTCTAAGTACCACATGAATAGGTATCCTCACGAATTTTCTGGAGGACAAAGGCAGAGGATTTCGATTGCAAGAGCTCTTGCCGTTGATCCAAAAATAATTGTTGCAGATGAACCGACATCAGCATTAGATGTTTCAATACAGGCACAAATAATAAATTTATTGGAAGATTTGCAGAAAAATCTTGGCCTTGGGATTATCTTTATATCCCATGATCTTTCTGTTGTGAGATATGTTGCAGAAGAAGTTCTAGTGATGTATCATGGAAAATGCGTGGAGTATAATGAAACCGAAGAAATTTTTGAAAATCCAAAAAGAGATTATACGAAGAGATTATTGTCTTCAGTTCCTGGTGAAAAGCTAGTCAATTTAGATGTATAAAATTTTTTCTTAGGTATTATAAAAGTAATTGTAGAAAGCTGTAGAATACTACAGTTTTTTCTATATAGAGGTGAATTATGTCAAAAGATTACATAGATAATGATTTTGAAGAAGATAATATTTGCGATGAAAATTTGAAAGATCCCTCTTATTATGATGAATTTTATTTGGAAAGAATAGATGAAGTTGAAGAAATTTTAGAAGAAATCTGCGAAAGTATTCCAACTTATGCCTATGAAAACTTAAATGGTGGTATAATCTTGACAGAAGAAAAAAAGTATCATGATGAATCTACTAAGGAAGATCTTCTCATTATGGGTGAGTATCAAAGGTCTGTCATAGGTAGATTAATAAAAATTTATTATGGGTCTTTTATGGAAATGTATAGATATGCATCAAGAGAAATTTTAAAAGAAAAGTTAGAAGAAGTTTTGCTTCACGAGTTCACACATCACTTGGAATTTTTGGCAAATGAATGGGAACTTGTCATTGAAGATAATAAATTTATAGAAGAGTATAGAAAAAGGAAAGATAATGAATAAAATTTTAGGATATTTTTACAAAGGATTGGGTAAACTTTTTGACCTAATTTTGACTTTTTTGATAGTAATAGTAAATATTGCAGTGGATTTGTTTTCTGCTATTAGAAAATTTTTCTTGTATGTAATTTCCATGGGCGGATGTTTGATAATACTTTTATTGTTAAATCCCTTTGCGTGGCAAGGACTTTCTCAAAATAAATGGCTCTCTACAATAATTATATTGGCAATTGTAGTGCCACTTCTCGGGAATGTGTCAGAATCTTTTTTAAAGTATATTCACTACATGGTGACAGAATTTTTCTATGACAGGGCAGATCACTATCTACTTGGAAAAGAAAATGAATTTGAAAATATTTCTGGATATGGTAGAGCATATTGGGAAAAGAAAGAAAGAGAAAGGTTAAGACAAGAAGAGGAAAAGAGAAAACAAAGAGAAGAAGAATTTAACAGACGCTTTAGAGAGTTTGGAGGATTTACTTGGACAACTTTTGATGACTTTTCACAGTTTGACGAATTTTTTAGGCAACAGGGCTATGGAGGATATTATAATGGACAAGGTGCAAACTATGGAAACAGTCATGGAAATAGTAATTCATCACAAAACACAAGTTATGGATTTAAAGATCAATATGAAAAAGCTTGTGATACTCTTGGCATAAATTATAATGCAGACAAGTATGAAGTGAAGCTTGCATATAGAAAAATGGCAAAGAAATATCACCCAGATTTAAATAAGGAACCAGGTGCAAAAGAAAAATTTCAAGAAGTAAATGCAGCTTATGAATTTTTAAACGACTCTAATATTGAGATGTACAAGAAAATGAGTGGGGCAAATTAATTTTATGCAAATATAGAAAAAAGGACCAAGGCGGTCCTTTTTGTATGCTTTGAAGTTTCTAATATTTATTCAAATTATATCTTTTTAAAATTTATTTAATTATATCTCCTACCATATCAAAATATTCATTAACGTCCATATTTTCGTCGGCCATCATGGAATACTTAAGTCCATTGTAATCAAAAATTAAGTGTTTTGAAACAGATTTTAATCTTTCATGTGACGTGTCTCCAATTGCTATGTTAAAGAATGGATCATTTTTTGATCTTTCAAGTTCTTCTGCTGTTGCGTCATTTTCATCTGATATAAATAAGCTTTCAAGCCTTGAGTAGTAGACAGGAGTACCCTTTATTTCTCTCATTTCTTGATACTCCTCTTTAGAAATAGGTGTGGAAGCTTTATCGATTGATAGTATGATTTCTCTTTCAGCATCGTTTTTATAAGTTATAGCGATTTCTTTTCGCTTGTTTAATTTTGAGCCAGCATCATCTATATCTTCTGTATCAACCATCGTAATTCCATCAAACTTATATTTACCTAAATTTTCTGGAACATTTGCATCAAAACCAGCTTTCTTTTCTGCCTTAGCCATATCAGTGTAATTTGTGTAGTTATAATATGAACTTGAAGATGATATTGTTCCAGTTATTTTTCCTGCTGCGAAAACACCCATTGAAAGTACAAGTGCTCCACAAACTATTAATAAAACTTTTTTATTTTTCATTTTAAAATCTCCTTTTCTTTCTGTCGACTTAATTTCTAAGTCAATTTTATTTTTAATGAAATCAGAAGGAAAAGTATCTTCTACACTTTCATTTAATTTATTTTTTATATACTCATCAAAATTATTCATAAATACTCTCCTTCTCACTGTAATTTTGGTCTATTTTTATTAGTTCTTTTTTTAAGTTATTTCGAGCTCTAAAAAGTCTTGATTTGACAGTACCCTTAAATGTTCTTAAAACTTTTGCTATTTCTTCAATAGATAAGTCGTCATAATAAAAGAGAACAATAACTTCTCTTTCCTTTGGCTTGAGTTTTAATAAAGCTTCCTCAATTTCGTTTCTTGTTGCAAATTCGTCCTCGCCCTTTGAATCTATGTCTAAATCTACTTTATTTAAAATAAATTCATCTGGGAATTCTTTTTTTCTTTTTTTATATCTAGTGTAGCAAGAATTTTTTAGTATTGTAAAAATCCAAGGTCTTAGTTTTTCTTTGCTTGACAAGTTATTTATATTTTTGTAAATAGAAAGGAAGGTTTCTTGAAGAACATCTTCCGCATCTTCTTTATTTCCCAGTATGAGAAATGCACTCCTATATAGCATAAGGTGGTATTCTTCATAGAGAAGATCAAAGGAATCTTTATCGCCGGCTTTTAAGTTTTCAAAAAAATTATCTGTAATTACTTGGGCCATGTACTCCTCCTTTCACGATGCATCTACTTATAAGACTTTTGTAAGCGTAAAAAGGTTCATTATTGAGAAAATAAAAAAACCTCCTTAGAGGAGATTTTAAAAATTTTAATTTAAAGTTTTATCAGATATCCAACCTTTTATATTTTCGCCAGATATTTCACTTTTAACTTCGACATTGCACCAAATTCTTTCGCCCTGTTCGATTTTTGTATCTAATATATATAGTTCAGTATTTTTGTCTAAAATTTTAATAATTGCAGAATCTACGCTAGGTTCTTCTCTCAAGTTTGCTTTTTCTGTTGCCACATTTTTGTAAGTGTGCAATAGTTCACTTGCTTTTTTGGCAGTGGCAGCTGCATCTTTGTAATCAGTTTCCTTTTCAAAGTTTTCTTTTTGATTGTTAACTTGATTTATGTCAAAAGCCATATTATTTTCAATTTCTTTTCTTAAATTAATGGCTTTTGCAGACTCTGGCACAACTTCAATATAATTATCAAGTAGATCTATCCCTTTACTAACATTGCCATCTTTCACAGCAATTCTCGCATCAGATAAAATAATATTTTCTATAGACAAAAGTTTGTCTTGAGCATTTGTATAATTTTTTTCGTCTTCTTGTATTACTTTTTTAAAATTGTAAGCTGCATCAATATAATTTTTATTATTGTAAAGAGAAATTCCCTTTTGAAAATATTCATCTGATTTAATTAATTTTTTTAAATTTTCCATTTCACTTGAAACTTCTGGATTGAATTTTTCTTTTGTAGCATCTTTATAAATTGCAAGAGCGGATTTATAATTGCCACTTAATACAAGGTTTCTTGCATCTTCAATTTTACTTTCATTTCTATTTTTTGTAGTTATATTAAATACAAATAAAAAAACAAAGGACAAAAAAACAATTAGTATTAAAGAAAAGAGAAGCTTTTTTATGGGGAAACTTTTAGTGTTTTTTTGACTTATTTCATTAGTTCTGTCGATTTTAAGATTTTCAGTGTTGGGAGCAATTTTAGATAAATTAGTTTGAGTTAAATGTGTTTCTAAAGTTTTTAAGTTTATATCAGAAGATGATTTTGTGTGCTCTATTACATTTAAGATTTTAGAATTTATCAGAGGCTCTGTTAGATTGTTTAGGACAAAGTTTTTATTTCTGCCACAAAAGTTACACTCCTTAGATTCCTTTTCGTTTATGAAACCACAAGTGCAACGCCAGAAGTCAATATGATTTTCACCATAGGTTTTTATACCATCTCCAAGTGTTTCTTTTATTTGTGTGCGTTTCCTTTCAGGAATTACAGGAAGATTCATCTCACTGTTTTTTTCTGTTATGTTGTGAATTTTTCCGTCAGAGGCGTATTTTGTGATGTAAATATCTATAGCCCTTGCATCAAAAAATCTTTCGTCTAATAAGAATGGATCTAGATAATATCTTGTGTAGGGTTCTATTTCTACATTTTGTGAAAAATAAAATTCACTGCCATTAAATAAGTAAGATTTTTCTATTGATTTAAATTTAACGGCAAATTCAATATTTGTTACATAAGAGTCTGTAGCATTTAATATATCTATTGCAATGGCAAAATCTCCACTGGTGAGTTCTGCATTTGCAATTTGAATTTTTTCTTTTGTATTAAAACTAAGTTTAGTTGGCAAAGTTCTAAAAAAACTCATAAAGACTCCTTTCGATTTATAGATTAATTATAGTATACCTAAATAATTTTTACAATATTAATGCTATTTACTAAATTATAGTTTTAGAATATAATTTAAATATAATAATATGTAACTTATTTTAGGGGGCAAAAGATGAAATTAAAGAAAAATTATATAAATATAAATGGCGAGTCAATTTTTTATCTCTGTGGTGGAGAAAAAACAGATGAAAAAATTTTATTTGTCCACGGAAATATGTCTTCATCTTCTTGTTTCATAAATTTAATAGAAAGTTTAGATGGATTTGAGGTTTATGCACTTGATATGAGAGGATTTGGAGAAAGTTCTTACAATAATAAAGTGCAGTCAATTTATGATCTAGTAAGTGATCTAAAGAAGTTTATTTTAGACCTTGATTTAAATAATTTCACTTTAGTATCTTGGTCCTTTGGCTCAGGAATTGCTCTTGAAATTTCAAGGGATGATTTAATAAAAAAAAGAATTAAAAATGAAATTTTTCTAGCACCAGTGGGATATTCACCTTTTAATACCAATGGAGCTGACATTCTTACTAATAATTTTCAAGAGTATCTTTCAGACTTTGACTTTTTAAATCCTGAGAAGAATTTAGAAATTTTAAATAATTTTATGCATTTTAACCTTAGTTTAATTGAAGAAGGTTTTAAAAGTATGGGTATTAATAATAAAAAGTCTACAATTGATATTATAAAAATACTTTTTGAAACCTTTATATATAATGTCAATCTTCCAGATAAAAAAGAATTTGACAGGAATGTTTTAGCGGCGTCAAAACAGAAGAATTTAGAGGATATAGCATCTATTCTAAGAAATTATGAATATTTTGGAAATAATTTAAAAATAAATAGCATTGTGCTTCACGGTTATGATGATAAAGTTATTTCTTATATGGATGGAAAATTTTTGGCACAAAAGATAGGTGCATCTTTTAAAAAATTAGACGATTGTGGCCATTCGGTCATGACAGATAAATTTGACGAGGTTTTAGAAACTATAAAAAAATTTGCGGAGGAATAAATGAAGGTTTTGCTTGATACTTATCTTGAAAAAGAATATGGAAAAGTGATAGAAAAATTGGGATATGAAGTAGTTTCCTTTGATGGGAAAAATCCAAATAAAAGAGAAGATTATGGTGAAGATATTTTAATTGGAGCGAGTTTTTTAGATAAATTAAATTACAAAAATCATAAAAATTTGAAATATATATTTTTGACTTCTGTTGGAATTGACTTTATGGATTTAGATTATATTGAGAAAAAGGGAATAATTTTATCAAATAATAAAGGGGCTTATGACGATCCCATCTCTGAGTGGATTGTCTATGGGCTTTTACAAGTGGAAAAAGATGACAGAAAAAATATAGAAAACCAAGACAAAAAGATTTGGGAAAAGAGAAATTTTTCATTTAATCTATATAATAAGAAAACATTGTTTATGGGGACTGGAACAATTGCCGTTGCGGGGGCAAAAAGACTTAAAGGTTTTGATATGGAATTAAATGGATTTAATACTAGTGGAAGAAAGGTAGAGCCTTTTGATAATGTATATTCCATAGAAGAGCTTGATAAAATTATAGATCAGATGGATTATATTATAATGTGTCTTCCAGAAACGGAAAAAACTCGTCATATTTTAAATAGGGATCGTTTTGAAAAATTAAAAGATGGAGTTGTAATAGTAAATATTTCAAGAGGTGCCACAATTGATGAAAGTGCACTAATAGATGCTATTAAATGTGGAAAAGTAAAGGGAGCTGCACTAGATGTTTTTGAAGAAGAACCATTGAGTGGAGATTCGCCTCTCTGGGAAATGTCAAATGTGTATATTTATCCCCATATGTCATTTTCTTGCGAAGATATAGAAAAGAGGCAGTTTGATGCAGCTTATCACAATTTAAAAGCATTAAAATATGATGGAGATTTTAAAAATATAGTGGACTTTGACAAAGGATATTAGATATTAATAGAGGAAACTTACTAAATGAAAAACAAAAAAGAGCAGAAGCTCTTTAAATAAGATTTAAAATATATTTTGTTGCTATTCCAATAGCAGCACCTAGACCTATTAATTTGAATAGGTCTATTTTTTTTGTATATAAAGTAAAGCCAATTATAAAAGAAATAAGTGCAGATAGACTCATACCGTCAATTTGAAATCCTTCCGGAAATACTGATGACTTAAATAGCTTTAATGTTGTTATAAAAATAAGTGACACAACTCCAGCTTTTATGCCGAGAAGAGAATAGTCCATAATTTTAAACTTTTTATTTTTACTAAATAAATAATATCCAAGTACCATCATCAAAACAAATTGTGGAAGGATAAGACCCATTGTGGCAACAATAGAGCCAATTATTCCATATACATTTTGACCTACAAAGGTTGCAGAATTAATTGCAATTGGTCCTGGTGTCATTTGTGAAATTGAAATTAAATCTATAAATTCCCTAGTTGTGATCCAGGCGTTTTGCTCTACAACATATTTTGATATTAGAGGAATTACTGCATATCCACCGCCAAATGCCAAGCATCCGATTTTAAAAAATATTAAAAATAAATTAAACATTTTTATATCTCTCCATTACGCTAAAATAAGAAATACCTGCAACTGCACAGAATAAAATAATTAATCCTGTGTTTATATCTGTAAAAAATCCAACTAAGAATACTAAAACTAACATAAAAATAGTGAAACGTGGATTTTTTTGGTAGGAAGATTTTCCCATTCTAAAAACAGTTATAAATAAAACAGCTGAAATTATTCCGCTAATACCTTCTAGGGCTGCGTTTATAAAAAAATTAGATTTAAATTCTTGATAAAAATTTGAAATCACAGATAAGATTATTAAACAGGGTAAAGATGATGCTATAAGACAAGTTACAGCACCAATAGGTCCTCTCAAATAATATCCTGTCAAAACGGAACAAGATATCGCCATTGCACCAGGACCACCTTGAGAGATGGCAACTATATCCATCATTTCGTCTTCTTCAATTAATTTATAATCTGATACAAAAATGTCCTTTATTACAGGAACAATTGTATAGCCACCGCCAAAAGTTATTGCGTTAATTTTAAAAAATGTCAAAAATAATTTTGACAAAGAAATTTTTTTCATTAAATCACCTAATTAATTATAGCACATAAATGAAAATTTATATAAATTCGTGTATAATTAAGAAAAGGAGTGATTGCGATGAAAATGGGAATAATTGGACTTGGGAATATGGGATCTGCCATGGCAAGCGGGCTTTTAAATAATGAAATAGAAACTTTTTTATACGATAGAGATGAAGAAAAAAAAGAGACTTTTAAAGATTTTAAAAATGCTAAGATTGTAGATTCGGAAAATGAAGTTGTAAAAAATTCTGATGCAATAATTTTAACTGTAAAACCTTTTGTATATGATGAAGTTTTGGAAAAAATAAAAAAAGATATTACAGATCAGATTATAATTTCGGTTACATCAAGTTATGATTTAAAAAAATTGGAAGAAAAGCTTCCTGGGAAAAAATTACTTATGGCAATGCCAAATACACCTGCAAAGATTTTAAATTCTATGACTGGAATTTGTCCAGGGGAAAATATATCTCGTGAAGAATTAGAAGAAATTAGAGAAATTCTTTCTTCCTTTGGGGAAACAGAAATTGTTGAAGAAAAAAATATAAAAATTCACGAAGCAGTGTGTGGTTGTATGCCTGCCTATGTTTATATGTTTATAGAAGCAGCAGCAGATGCTGCAGTTTCACATGGAATGAAAAGGGATGTAGCTTATAAATGTATATCGCAAGCTGTATTGGGATCTGCAAAATTAGTAAGAGATAGTGAACTTCACCCAGGAGTGTTAAAAGACCAAGTTACAACACCTGCTGGCACAACTATTAAGGGCTTAAAAAGTTTAGAGAAAGATGGTTTTAGATCAAGTATAATAAATGCAATTGATTCTATAATGGAAAAATAATTTTTCTTAGGAGGATATTATGAAAGATTTATTAGTATTTTTAGCAGATGGTTTTGAAGAAATTGAAGCGCTAACTGTTGTAGATATTTGTAGACGTGCTGGACTAAAAGTTGACACAGTTTCTATTACTGACAGATACGAAGTAAGAGGAACACATGATGTAAAAGTAATTTCTGATAAAAATTTTGATGAAATAAATATAGAAGATTACAAGGCAATGTATATACCTGGAGGACAACCGGGAGCTACAAATTTGAAAAAAGATAAAAAAGTAGTTGAGTGTGCAAATTTATTTAATGATGAAGAGAAAAAAATAATTGCAATTTGTGCAGGACCACAGGTTTTAGATGCAGCAAATCTTTTGAAAGAGAATAAATTTACCTGTTATCCAGGAGTAGAAGAAAGCTTAAAGGTAAAAAATCCATTGGATGAAGCAGTAGTGGAAGATGAAAATATAGTGACAGCAATGGGGCCAGCACTTGCGATGCTACTTGGAATAAAAGTTGTAGAAATATTAGATTCAAAAGAGAAGGCAAAAGAAGTAGCAGAAGGATTACTTCTTCCAGAACTTAAAAAATTTATTTAAACTTTATACTTTAAATTAAAATTACTTTGGCGAGGAAACTCGCCTTTTATTATTTTTATAAAAAGACAATAATAAACTAAGAGAATAATAATATATTAATTTGTGAGTTTTGAGTAGCATATTTTCTTTGTCTTTAATAAAAAATATTCTAGTGCTATAATGTTTATAATTAGAGTATTTATTGCTATTTTCAAGTTGTTTTTAATTTTTTATTTTATGGAGATATAAATGTTTTGGAAACTCATTTTAAAAAGAGGTCAAAATAGCTATGGCTATGATAGAGTAAAAATATCCAAGGAAACTTCTTTTCTTGGATTAATTTCAAATATTTTAGTGGCTTTATTGAAAATAATCTTATATATTTTTACAGGCTCAATTTCTATTTTATCAGATGCTGTAAACAATATAACAGATTGTGTTAGCTCAATAATTTCTATTTTTGGAATAAAACTTGCATCTAAGCCAAAAGATAAGAATCATCCCTATGGTCATGGACGACTTGAATATTTGATTTCTCTGGTTGTTAGTGGTATTGTTCTTTCTGTTGGATTTCAATTTTTAAGAAGTTCTGTTTCTAGAATTATCCATCCTGAAAAGATTTTTTATCCAAAGTACACAATTGTAATTTTAATTATCTCAGTTATTGTTAAATTTTGGCAAGCGTCTTTATATTCTCATATAGCAGATGCTATTGATTCTGTGACAATTAAAGCACAAGAGAAGGATTCTCTTAGTGATACTTTGATAACTCTTGTGGTAATTATTTCTATAATAATTGAAAAATTTACAGAAAAGATTTTAGATGGATATGTTGGGGCATTAGTTGCATTATTTATACTTTACACAGCACTGTCACTTATTTACGAAACTATTTCTATAATATTAGGAAGAGGTTTATCTGAAGAAACAAAACATGAAATTAAATCTAAAGTTTCTAATTACGAAGGGATATCCAATGTTCACAATATTATGGTGACGGATTTTGGACCAGAAAATATTATCGTATTAATTGATGCTGCATTAGATTATAATCTAACTCTAGAAGAAGCCCACAACATTGTAGATAAAGTTGAAAGAGAAGTATCTAGGCTTTTGGGGATAAAGTTAGTTATACATGCTGATCCTCTAGGAAGTAGTAGTGCAATTATTAAATCTGTTTCAGAAGATTTAAAGAAAATTATAAGGAAGAGTTTGAATATTTATTCTTTTCACGACATAGTACTTGAAGATAATAAAATTTATATAGATATTGATTACAATGCTGATAGCATTGTAACTTCAGAAGAAAAAGATGCCCTAAAGGATGGGCTTGAAGAAAAATTAGAATCGCTTTATAAAGATTACGATTTTGAAATAAAATTAAATTCAATTTTTTAGGAGGAAGAGATGAAGGCTTTAGTTGTAGGTGCCGGGAAGTTAGGACATAGAATTGCAGCTTCGCTATTAGATGAAAATTATGAGGTAACTGTTGTAGACAACAATGAAGATGTAATTGAAAATATTTCAAATTCTCTAGATGTTTTTAGTATCTGTGCAAATGCTCTTGACTTTGGTGTATTGGAAGAACTAGAGATTTCTAATTATGATTATGTAATTGCAACGACTACAAATGATGAGGCCAATGTAATTTTATGTACAATTTCTAAAAAGCTTGGAGCAAAATTTGCCATAGCAAGAGTAAGAGATCCAGAGTATAGAAAGCATTTAGATTTTATTTCTGAGGAACTTGAGATAGATAAGATTATAAATCCAGATTATGCAACGGCAAGATCAATTGTAAAGTATTTGATGAAAAGATATCAACTTTATTCTGATGAATTTGCTGGAGGAAAAGTTTCTCTAGTTGAATTTAATATTGGAAATGACCCTAATTTTATTGGGAAAAAAATAATGGATATTGAGAAAATAAATGACCTCCTTATTTCTGCAATTTCAAGAAATGGAGAAGCAATAATTCCAAACGGTAGAACAGTACTAGAAGAAAATGATGTAATAATTTTCGCTGGGAAATCAGAAAGTATTGAAAATTTTGACAAAGAGCACACAGGGGTAAATAGAACTAAATCACTTAGGAACACAATGATTTTAGGTGGTGGCAAGACTGGTCTTTATCTTGCAATGTTACTTTTAAAAGAAAATATTGAAGTGACAATAGTTGAAATAAATAGGGAGAGATGTCTTCAATTAAAAGAAATGGTTCCAGATGCAAACATAATAAATGGAGATGGAACTGATATAGCAATACTTCAAGAAGAAATGGTACACACTTATGATTCTTTTGTAGCTGCAACGGGAATTGATGAAGCAAATCTGCTTATGTCCCTTGTTGCAAAACAGACGGGAATTTATAAATCTGTTGCAAAAATTTCTAGGACAAATTATGACAAAGTTTTGGACAGGTTAGATATAGATGCAGTTTTTAATACATCTTATATAACTGCTGCTGAAATTTTAAAAGAAATTAGAGGGAAGAGTTCTCTTTCACTTCATTTACTTTTAAATGGGAAAGTGGAATGTATAGAATTAATTATAAAATCAAGTCATTTAGTTTGTGGAAAAGAAATAGAGAATTTAAATTTGCCTGATGGAGTTTTAATTATCGCAATAGTTAGAAATAAAGAAATGCTAGTTCCAAATGGAAAAACTGTACTTGAGTCAGGAGATAGAATTATTTTATTTTCAATGCACCAAATTGCAGCAAAAGTCCAAAAAATTTTTTCGTCTGAAGGTAGGTTAAGCGATGTGATTAAATCTTTGAAAGGCAGAGGAAAAAAAGATGAATTATAAATTAATATCAAAAATACTTGGTTATATTTTATTAATTGAAACTGCTTTTATGATGCCCTCGCTTATTTTGGGATATGTGGAAAATGATGGAAGTGCAAAGGGATTTTTGATTCCCATGGCAATAGCAATACTTCTTGGATTTCTTTTGTTAAAGTTAAAAATAAAAAAGAGAGCTCTTTCGCCCAGGGATGGAATTTTAATTGTAACATTGTCTTGGATTGTAGCATCTCTTATAGGTGCACTTCCTCTTTTTATAGCAGGCGATATGAGTTATGTAGATTCTTTTTTTGAAATCGTATCAGGATTTACAACTACGGGAGCATCAGTAATATCCGATATAGAATCTTTTCCAAGATCTGTAATACTTTGGAGATCTACAACACATTGGATTGGTGGAATGGGTATACTCGTTTTTACTGTAAGTCTTCTTCCAAGATTAGGAGTAGGTGGTTTTCAAATTTATAAAGCAGAATCCCCTGGACCAGTTGCAGGTAAAATTGAATCAACAATTTCTGGATCTTCTAAAAGACTTTATATTATATATATGATTTTGACATTGACACTTTTTATGTGCTTAATTTTTGCAGGCATGCCTATTTTTGATTCAGTAGTTCACACCTTTGGAGTTGTAGGCACAGGAGGTTTTTCTTCCTATGGAGATTCTCTAATGAGTTATAGTGGATATTCAGTGCACTTTATATTGTCTTTTTTTATGTTTTTAAGTTCGACAAGCTTTACAATTTATGCTCTTTTAGCAAAGAAAAAATTTAAAGAAGTTTTTGCAAATGATGAGCTTAAACTTTGGATAAAAATTATAGTTATATCAATTATTTTAATTACAATTGACTTATATCACAATGATTATACAGAACCACTTATGGCTTTTAGGGATTCAGCTTTTCAAGTTACTTCGATAGCATCTACATCTGGATTTGCCAGTGCAGATTATGATTTGTGGCCAAGCTTTTCAAAATTTATTTTGCTAATACTAATGTTATTTGGAGGATGTGCAGGATCAACTGGTGGAGGAATTAAAATTACAAGAATATCTCTACTTTTAAAATTGATAAAAAGAGAGATGAAAAAAGCTACGCATCCAAAAGCAGTACTGCCTGTAATTTCAGATGGGAAGTCACTTTCCGATGAAGTTGTACTTGGTATAAATGCTTATTTAGGAACTTATTTTGTAATTGCAATTTTATCTACGGCAATTGTAACACTCTCAGGAGTAGATATTGTAACAGGTTTTTCGTCTGTGGCAACTGCACTTTCAAATGTGGGACCTGGATTTGGAGATATAGGGCCAACAAAGAATTTTCATTTTTATAGCGATTTTTTCAAAATATATTTTAGTGCTTTAATGCTTCTTGGAAGACTTGAGTTTTTTACAATTTTAGCATTATTTAGCAAAAGAAGTCATAGAAAGGAAATTATAAAATTATAATGAAAATTTTAATTGTTGGTTCTGGAAAAGTTGGTTCTACAATTGCAAATACACTTAGTCTTGAGAAGTTTGATATAGATGTTGTAGATAGGGTAGAAGAAAATTTTGGAAATATTACAAATACTGTAAATAAAATAAAAGGCGACGTTTTAGATGAAAAGTTCATTCTAAAAATTAACCTTGATTCCTATGATTATGCAATAATTGCAACAGATAGCGATAAGACGAATTTAATAATAGCATCTTTATTTAAAGATTTAGATGTAAAAGTAATTCTCCGTCTAGACGATATGGAGAATATATCAGAAATGGGAATTATAAAAAATGCACTTCCCAATATTGTAAATATTTTTAATTGTAGCATTGAATGTGCCAAACTTGCCACAAAATTAATTGGATCTTCAAATTATTATGAAGCAGATTATTTTGGAAGAGGAAAAATTGAAGTCACAGGTCATTTAATTGATATGGATGAAGATTTTGAAAATTTAAAAATTAAAGATATAGGATCTCTTTCTACGATTTTAGTTGTGGGAATTTTAAGAGAAGGTGAATTGATTGTTCCAGATGGGGACACTATTTTAAAAAGAGGCGATTATATTTATCTTATGGGTCTATCAAAGGACATAAGGAATTTTAAATATTCTCATTTTGAAATAAAAGAAAAAAAGGAAGAAAGAGATATTGTTATAGCATCAGGCGATGAAATTTTTAATGGAATTATATCAGATTTAAAAAATGCAAATTTAAAAATAATTGAACCAAATAGAGAAAAATTTAAAATTTATAGAAAAAAATTTACGAGAGCTTTTGTAGTAAATAAAAGTTTGAGAAATGAAGAAATTTTTGAAGATGAAGGTATTTCTAAGGAAACAGTATTTATTTCTATGACGGATTCAGATGAATTAAATGTAGTGCTTGGTCTTTTAGCTAGGAATCATGGAGTTAAAAGAAATATAGTTATTCAAAATGAAAATAATTATAAAACTGTGTTAGAAAATCTTGGAATACACAGAATAATTGATCCAAAAGTAATTGTTGCAAATGAAATTATTAAGCTTATTAATAGTGAGATGAAGGTTTCTGTAAATTATATGTTTGGAGGAAAGGCTCAGGTTTATGAAGTAAAAATCCCAGATGATTTTATTTATATAGGAAAAAAATTGTCAGAAATTAATTTGCACAAAGAAGTTGTTATTGGAGGCATAATTAGATACGACAATTCTGCTGTAATCCCAAGAGGAAATACTAAAATTGAAAAAGGCGATAGATTAGTAATTTTTGCAACAGAAAATAGCAGAAAAGAATTGGAAGAACTAATTGATCCAACTATCAAAAAGAGTATTTTTGATTTTTTCAGGAGATGATATTTTGAAGAAAATTTTTAATAACGATTGGCAAGAAATATTGGAAGGTGAATTTGAAAAAGACTATTATAAAAGTTTGAGAAAACTTTTAATTGAGGAGTATAGAAATTATGAAGTTTTTCCAAAGGCCACAGATATTTTCAATGCTTTTCACTATACATCTTATGAGAATTTAAAGGTTTTGATTCTAGGACAGGATCCTTATCACAATGTGGGGCAGGCACATGGGCTTGCTTTTTCAGTAAAAGAAGGAGTTAAAATTCCACCTTCTCTTGCTAATATTTATAAAGAATTAAATTCAGATCTTGGATTAGAAATTCCAAACACTGGTTATTTAAAATCTTGGGCAGATCAGGGCATTATGCTTTTAAACACAACACTAACAGTGAGAGCTCATCAGCCAATGAGTCATTCAAAAATTGGTTGGGAAATTTTTACAAATGCAGTGATAGAAAAAATTAACGAAAAAAAAGATCCAGTTGTATATATATTGTGGGGAAACCATGCAAAAGAAAGGAAGAAATTTATAAATAATAAAAATCATCTTATAATTGAGGGGCCACATCCTTCACCACTTTCTGCTCACAGAGGATTTTTTGGTTCAAAACCTTTTTCAAGAGCAAATGAATTTTTAGAGTCAAAGGGAGTTACTCCTCCCACATGGAAAGTAAAGTAATTTTTAATATTAAGAAATAAGCGCCACTCATAAATGGCGTTTTTTATTTTTAATTTCAAAATAAATGTGAAAATTTTTAATTTTAGATATAATAGAGAAGAAGGGAATTATGAAGTATTTAGAAATGGGTTTTCAGATATAGGAGAATTGAAGATAGGAGAAGTTCTAATAGCTATTGTAGAACATCAAGTAACTACACAAATAATTGAGTCTTCAATTATTTTTTCAAAGGAGATTGCGAGGTTTTAATGAAAATAGAAAAATATTTGGTAAATGAAAAGAAGAAGTTAGATTTATATAAGGTTCCAACTTCTTATAATGGAAAGCTTGAAAAAGAAGAAGTAAAAGAAGTTTTAATTCCAGAAAACATCGAAAAGATAGGAAAATATCAAGAGAAGTTATATGCAGAAAATAATAGAGCTCTCTTAATAGTTTTGCAGGCAATGGATGCAGCAGGAAAAGACTCTTTAATAAAAAATATTATGACAGGGGTAAATCCTCAGGGAACTAAAGTAGTGTCCTTTAAAAAACCAAGTGAAAATGAATTAGATCATGATTATCTTTGGAGAATAAATAGAGAATTACCTGGAAGAGGAGAGATTGGGATTTTTAACAGAAGTCATTACGAAGATGTTTTGGTTTCGAGAGTTCATAATCTAGTTTTAGATCAGCCTTTTCCAAAAAATTTGGTGACTAAAGATATTTGGGACAAGAGATTTGATGAGATAAATAATTTTGAAGAATATTTGTCAAACAATGGGATTAAAATTGTAAAATTTTTCCTTCATGTTTCAAAAGATGAACAAAAACAAAGGCTTATGGAGAGAATTGAAAATCCTGAAAAGAATTGGAAATTTGCAAGTTCTGACATAACAGAAAGAAAATATTTTGATGATTATATGAAGGCTTATGAAGATATGCTAGTGAAGACTTCTACGAAAGTTGCTCCATGGTATATTGTTCCTGCAGATAGAAAATGGTTCTCAAGGTATCTAGTTTCAGAAGTTATTTTGGAAAAATTAAAGGAAATGGATCCAAAATTTCCAGAGCTTTCCAAAAATGAATTAGAAGGTTTGGATAAGTGGAAAATTATTTTGGAAGAAAGTTAAAAATTTTAGAAGCCCTCTTTACTAAAAATTAGTAAGGAGGGTTTCTTTTTAATAAATGTTGATGAAATTTGTATAGTAATAAGTTCAAAAATTTTATAAGTTATAAATTTATTTAAAAGACAAGATGTGTTATTATAAGGATAATTTTATTTCAGAAAGGAAGGATATTTATGAAAGATCAATGGGCTTATGCCAATAGTCCGCTTCTTTATATAGCTTGTTCTGTTGGCATTATTCTTGTACTAGTTCAAGGAACTTATATGCTTAGGAAGGCTTTAAAAGCAAGTAAGGAAATGAATATGGACAGGGAAAAAGTAAAAAAAGGAATAGTAACTGCCCTAGTTTCATCTATTGGCCCTGCACTTGGAATTTGCGGATCTATACTTGCACTTATTGTAACATTAGGGGCTCCAGTCACAGCACTTAGAATGTCTGTTATTGGAGGGACAAATTACGAAACTATGGCTGCTAATTTTGGGGCGAAAGCTATGGGAGCAGAACTTTCAACTTCAATGAATCCTGTTGTTTTTGCAAATGCACTTTGGACTCCAGCTCTTGGAGTAATGGGTTGGTTAATATTTATGATAATCTTTGGCCATAAAATGGAATCTGTAAATCACTTTTTGACTGGAGGAAGAAAGGCAATGTTGCCAGCAGTTTCTGTGGGAGCAATGCTAGGAGCTTTTGCATATTTTTGTGTAGATAATTTATTAAAAATAAATACAAATCCAAAGATGACTTTTGCAACAGTGTTTGGATTTATAATTATGTTTATATGTCAAAAACTTGGAAGTAAATATACTTGGCTAAGAGATTGGGGTCTTACTTTTGCAATGTTTTTAGGCGCAATTTTTTCACAATTAATATTTTAAGGAGGACAAAATGACAGCTTACGAAAAATTCTCTAAATCAATTCACAAATTTGGAAGATTATCAATGTTATTAGGAATGATTGCTGTGCTTCTTCCACCAATGCTAATGACTTTTTATTATGGACTAAATCCAGGGATAGCTGCAATAGTTACAGGTGCAATTTCTCAGATGTCTGTTTCAGGAGCGTTTTATTTTTCTGAACCCATTGCAAATTATCCAATAGTTGGAGCTGCGGGTTTATATATGTCAACACTTTCTGGAAATAGTGTAAATTTAAAAATACCTGCAGCAGTTTCTGCGATTGCAGGATCTGGTTACAAGCAAGGAACAGATGAAGGATCAATGATGGGGACAATTGGAATTGCAGTTTCAATTTATGTTGCAACTTTTTTTGTAATTGTTTCTACAATTTTTGCTCAAACTGTAATTGTAAATTTGCCAGAAAATATAAAGGAAGTTTTAACTCTTATTATACCTGCACTTTATGGGGGAATCTTTGCACAATTTTCTGTAAAATCTTTTAAGACAGGAGTTTTTGCACTTGCAGTTTCCTTTGCAATGACAAAAATCGTTGGACTATTTCCATACAACTTGACATTTTTAATTACACTTGTGACAGTTTTTTCTTCAATTTACTTTGCAAGAACACAGCTGGATACTATAAATAAAAATTCTTAGGAGGAATTATGAAAGATTTTGATAAGGGAAAGCTTTTAGAAATTTTTGAAGAACTATTATTAATACATTCACCATCAAAAAAAGAAGAGAATGTGGCAAAATATATTATTTCTTTTTTGGAAGACCTTGGTGGAGAAATTTATTTAGATAAATCAAATGACAGATACGGAGGGAGTGCTCCAACAATTTTTGCAAAGTTTAAAGGAGAAGGAGGAGGAGTAACTTTTTCCAACCACATGGATGTAATAGAACCAAATAAGAATTTAAAAATAATTAAGGATGAAAAAGTTTGGAAAAGTGATGGCGCTACTACTCTAGGAGGAGATGACAAAGGTGGAGTTGCATCAGTCTTATATTCCATTTATTATATTATTAAAAATAATATAAAGCACAGAGATATTTATGCAATTTTCACACCTGGAGAAGAAGTAGGGATGCTTGGAGCTAGAAATATTAATTGGAATAAAGTTTATAAAAATATGAAGCCTGCAAAAAATATGATAGTTGTAGATAACGCAGGCTCTTGTGACAAAGTTGCCTACAAAGCACCAACATCTTATTCTTTTAAATTTAAAATAAAGGGAAGATCTGCACACGCAGGAATTGAACCAGAGAGGGGAATAAATGCCATTGTACTTGCAGCAAAGGCAATAGCAAAATTTAAAACTCTTAGAATAGATGAGTATACTACTTCAAATATTTCAAAAATAAACTCAAATTTCCCTAAAAATGTTGTGCCAGATTGCGTAGAATTTTCTGGTGAAATCAGAGGACATGATGAGAAACATGTTCTTGAAATATTAGAAGAATATGAAAAAATAGTAAGAGAATTTGCAGAAGACTATGAATTTGAAAAGTCCCTTGACTATCCAGCACTTAGACCTACTGATATGGATTTTTCTAAAGATATTTTAAAATCTTATAAAAATGTGGGAGTAGATGCAAAAGAAGTAGTAATAGGCGGAGGATCTGATGCCAACTTTTTTGCAGAAGAGGGTTTTAACTCTTTAATTATTGGAGTTGGAATGGAGAAAGTTCATACAAAAGAAGAATATATTGTCTTAGATGATTTAATTAAAACTACAAAGGCGCTAATTGATTATCTTGAAATTAATTAAAAATAAAAGGCTACTAGATTTAATTCTAGTGGCCTTTTATGTAAAAAAAGAAGGTTTTTACCTTCTTTATAATAAAATTATTCGGCTACTTCAAAGTCAGATTTTTCAGCTCCGCAAAGTGGGCAAGTCCAATCTTCTGGTAAGTTTTCAAATGCAGTACCTGCTTTAACACCGTTGTCTTCATCGCCTACTTCAGGATCATAAATATATCCGCAAAGTGTACATTCATATTTTTTCATTTTAATCTTCCTCCTATTAAAATTACTTGCCATTACAAGTATACTTTTATTATAACAAATTGATAAATATAATACAGTAGTATTTTAAAATAATTTATTGATAGTACAAAATCTTAAGAGTTTAAATTGTAAATAATTTGGGTAATGTTTAAATGGATGGAGTGAGAAGTATGAATACTTTATATAAATTCAAAGGTTCTGTCAACAGTGATTTGTCTTTAATAAAAAGTTTTTTAGATTCTGCAATAATGGATTTAGATTCATTTATAAAAGACGAAGAGAAGCTTTTTGATATAAAGGTTATATTAAATGAACTTGTAATAAATGGAGCAATGCATGGCAATGAAGAGGATTTAAATAAAAAAGTTTGTCTAAAACTTATTTTAGATGATGATTCTTTAAAGATAATTGTAAAAGATGAGGGACGTGGTGTGGACTTTGACACATCTTTATACAATTGTACAGAAAAAAGTTGTAATGGCAGAGGTTTATTAATTGTTGAAGCTTTGACAGATCAATTGATTTTAAATGAAAATGAAGTTATTGCAATAAAAAATTTGTAAATAATATTAAAAATAAAACTATTCGATTTATAAAGAATTAATATTACATATTGAAACCCGATTAGGTTTTTAGACTTATGACAAAGATAGGCATGAAAATAAAAAACACCTGTAATAAAAAAGAGATTTTTAAATTTTTGTATGTAAAAAGGAAGGCTATACCTTCATGGCTAGACCTTCCTTAATTTTTTATATTAAATGCTTTTAAGAACTTTTTTTAAGTGTTCATAAACTCTTTTGGTTGAAGAAATTGAAAGAGTTTCTTTTTGTGAGTGGGCTCCACTGATGTCTGGGCCAATGGAAATTATATCTAAGTCCCTATTTTTTGTGAAGAATACACCACATTCAAGTCCTCCATGAGTAAATTCTTCTTCCATCTTTCTTCCGTTCATTTCTCTGTAAATATTCTTTACAATTTCTCTAAACTGAGATTCTTTTTTGTATTCCCATTCTGGGTATGGATTTTCAAATTCAGCTTCTGCACCATAATTTTTTACAATATCCATATAAATATTTCCAAAATCTTCGGAAAGTGAAGAGCTTGCAAACCTTAGCGAAACAAAAACTTCTATTGTGTCTTCAATTAATTTTACTATTGCAAGATTTGATGAGGATTCAAGTACTTTTTTAGATTCATCTATAAAAGTGTGGGGACCAGTTGGAAGTTCAAGTAAGTATTTTGCAAGTTTTTTTGTATCTTTTGCTGTCAAAACTTTTCCTGTAGGAGAAATTTTTTCGCATCCAATAATTAATTCTCCTTCGACCCCCTTGAATTTATCTTTTACAAATGAGATTGCATCATTTAATTCTTTTTCTTCGCAGACAAGGGAAACTTTTCCTTCCCTAGGTATGGCATTTTGTTTTGTACCACAATCTAATTCGATTAGTTTGGCAGAAGGAATTTTATTTATAATTTCTGCAATTACTTTTATCATATTGCCCTTGTTGTTAGCAATTTCCATTCCAGAGTGACCGCCCAAAAATCCATGAAGGTTAAGTGCAAAAGCATTGCCAGAGTAGTCTTCTCTATCAATTTTTAATTTTGAGTGAAGTAATTTTCCACCGGCAGATGAAACTGTTAAAACACCTTCTTCTTCAGAATCAATATTAATTAAATATTTTCCATCTAAGTATTTTTTATCAAGATTTTTTGCACCATGCATATCAGTTTCTTCTGAAACAGTTACAAGAATTTTTAATGGGCCATGTTCTTCTTCACAAAGAGCCATTGCCATAGCAACACCAATGCCATCATCAGCACCAAGAGTTGTTTCATTTGCGTGTAGATTATCGCCATCTACGATAAGTTCAATTGGGTCAGTCAAAAAATTGTGTTTTGAATCTTTTCCCTTTTCACATACCATATCCATGTGACCTTGTAAAATCACTTTTTCTTTATCTTCAAAACCCCTAGTAGCAGGCACTTCCATAATTATATTTAAGTTTTCGTCTTGAACTACCTTATAACCTTTTTCTTCTCCATATTTTTTTAGGAAATCGGAAACTTCTCTTTCATTTCCAGATTCTCTTGGGATTTGTGATAATTTTTCAAAAAAATCAAAAACTTTTTTTGGTTCTAAATTCATATTAACCTCACTTTAAAATAACTTTGTGATAAACTTTTTTTCCTTTTCTTATAATAATTTCGCCATCTTTAAAATCATCTTTTGTAAGTTCAAGCTTAGGGTCATTTATTTTTTTGTCATCAATACTTACTCCACCTTGATTTATAAGTCTTCTTCCTTCAGAGTTTGTCTTTATAAGGCCAAGTTCTGACATTAAATTTAAAATTCCAACAGGTGCATTGAATTTGTCAGATGACATTTCTGTTGAAGGAATATCTTCGGAATTCTTGTCGCCACCAAATAGAGAACGAGATGCAGAAAGTGCAGATTTTGCAGATTCTTCTCCATGTATATCCTTTACAACTTCGTATGCTAGAACTTCTTTTGCTGTATTGAGTTCTGCTCCTTCTAATTTTTCATATTCAGCAATTTTATCAAGAGGAAGCATTGTTAAAAGTTTCATAAATTTAATTACATCGCGGTCATCGCAATTTCTAAGATATTGGAACATTTCGTATGGAGTAGTTTTTTCTGGGTCAAGCCAAATTGCTCCAGCCATAGTTTTACCCATTTTAATGCCAGACGCAGTTGTAAGAAGTTTAAAAGTCATGGCATAAACTTTGTCGTTTTCTAATTTTCTTACAAGTTCATAGCCACCTAAGATGTTTGACCATTGGTCTGAGCCACCGACTTCTAATTTGCAATGATGCTTTCTGTATAAATATAAAAAGTCATAGGATTGCATTAGCATATAAGAGAATTCAAAGAAAGTTAAACCTTGTTCCATTCTATTTTTGTAGCAATCAAATTGTAGCATTCTATTTACAGAGAAGTGTACACCTATTTCTCTTACAAATTCTAAGAAATTTAATTTCATTAACCAATCAGCGTTATTTTCAATATAGCCTTTGCCTTCTGAAAAATCTAAGAAGTTTGAAATTTGTTCTTTAAATCTAGTTGCATTGTAATTAATTGTATCTCTATCCATAAGAGTTCTCATGTCGCTCTTGCCTGATGGGTCACCAATAGTTGTCGTTCCACCACCTAGTAAAGCTATTGGAATATGACCTGCATTTTGCATATGTTGCATTACTCTAATTTGAATAAAGTGACCAAGAGTTAGGGAGTCAGCAGTAGCATCAAAACCAACATAAAAAGTTACAGGTTCTTTTCCTAACATTTCTCTTAGTTCATCTTCATAAGTACACTGGTCTAGATAGCCTCTTTCGTTTAAAATATCAAATACATTTTCCATAAATTCCTCCAAAAAAATAAAAAGAACCTCACGATGAAAGGACGCATTCGTGGTACCACCTTTCTTCGCCAAGGCCTCAAAATTAAAAAGACTCCGATATTGTAATTCAGCTTTCGCTTACTGTATATCTTCAACATCAAATATTCTACTGTTTATGATATAATAATCGAAAATAAAAGATTTGTCAAATGAGGTGATACATTGATTGGCATAGACATAGTAGATGTAAATAGAATAAAAAAAATAATGAATGAACACGAAAATTTTATAGAAAAAGTTTTTAATGAAGATGAAATAAAAAGAATACAAAAAAAGAAACATCCTTATGAAAGAGCAGCAGGTATGTTTGCGGCAAAGGAAGCAGTTGCGAAAGCAATGACAACAGGGCTTGGACAAATTTCTTTTCACGACATAAGAATAAAATACATAGAAGATGTTCCTCATGTAGAAGTTTTTGATAATAAATTTGAAATCTCAATTAGTCACGAGAGAAATTATGCAGTGGCAGTGGCAAAATTAATTGAAGAAAATTTTACGAAAGAAGAAAAAATAGGGAAAATTATTTTGAATGAAGAAATAAAATCAATCTGGAAAAATAGAGATGAAGACACGCACAAGGGCGACTTTGGAAAAGTTGCCATAGTTGGTGGTTCAATTGGAATGACTGGGTCAAGTTATCTTTCATCAAATGCATCATTAAAATCAGGTGCAGGACTTGTGTATAATATTGTGCCAAAAGAAATATTTGACATAATCTCTATAAAATTTATTGAACCCATAGCCAAAAGTTTTGATGATTTAGATGACATGGAGAAATTTTTAGAAG
This sequence comes from Peptoniphilus lacydonensis, assembly GCF_900106515.1. GTDB lineage: Bacteria > Bacillota > Clostridia > Tissierellales > Peptoniphilaceae > Peptoniphilus_A > Peptoniphilus_A lacydonensis. The sequence goes on along the minus strand of NZ_FNWF01000003.1, from coordinate 705,183 downwards.
GAATTGATGTAATAGCTATGGGACCGGGCATGGGTCTTGGAGATTATGCAAAGTCTATTTTTTATAAAATAATAAAAACAGAAAAAGACCTTTTAATAGATGCAGATGGATTAAATCTTTTGTCAAAAAATTTAGAATTATTGAGAAAAAGAAAAGATTTTACAACAATTTTAACCCCACACGAAGGAGAATTTAGAAGGCTCACTGGGCTACCTTTAGAAGAGATAAAAAATAATAGAGAAAAAGTTGCAGTTGAATTTGCAAAAAAATATAAAGTTATTTTAGTCTTAAAGGGGCACAACACAGTTGTGACAAATAGCAAAGAAATTTATATAAATAAGACGGGAAACTCTGGCATGGCGACAGCAGGATCAGGAGATGTGTTGACAGGGATAATTTCTGCTTTTATGAAAAATTATAATTTATTTGATGCGTCAAAACTTGGAGTTTATATTCATGGACTTTCAGGAGATATTTATGCAAATAAAAATTCAAAAACAAGTTTAAGAGCAAGGGACTTAATAGACAATTTAGATAATGTTTTCAAATTAATTGAAGAATAAAAATAATTTTGATTTTTTTATGTATGAAGTATAATAAGATTAAGATAACGTTTTTAACAAAGAGTATATGTCATGTGAAAAAATTAAAAAAAGGTAAATTTATTGGTTATTATTGGAATATTATTTTCCAGTTTTTCAATAAATATTTTTGGAAGAAGTGAAGATGACAAGATTAATTTTGTCATTTTATACTAGGAGAAATTTTAATTTAATTACGTAGTATACAGTTTAGGAGATTTTATATGCAACCTTATCCAGCTAATGTTAGAGCCTTTTGGGAAGTACTAAATATTTTTGTCTTAATCACAATGTCTGATTTAGTCAAAAGTCATAAAAGTCCAATAATTGTAGCCTTGCCTGGTTTATTTGCTCTTATTTTAAATTTTATTTGGATAAAAAAAGAAAAAGACAATTGGACCAAGGGATACAAAATAGCTATGGGAGTTTATATAGCTGTTTTAAGTTTATTTACTATTGCTGCAGTTAGAATGGCAATGTAGATCAATAGCCTGAGGTTTTTCTTGGGCTATATTTTTAAAGGAGTTATTATGTTTAAAAATAGAAAGATACTTTTTATAATTTTATTTGCCCTAGATCTCTTTTATACATATTGTGCAATCACTGGAGTGGCAGATTTTTTTCATAGATTTAGAGGACCAATTTATGTGCAAATTCTTTGGTTTGTAGTGATTTGTGCTCCGGCGATTGTTCACTATCTACCAGGCGGAACAAAAGATAATTTAAAGGAAAGCAGAAAATATACGATTCCTCTTTTTGTAATTATAGCAATAAATATTATAATACCAATGTATGTTAAGTAAAATTAATAATACATTTATTGGACAAAAAATATTTTATATTATAGGGATATTACAAAATTTGTGTTAAAATGATGTAGAGGCTTATAATTAATCTTTCTCTTCAACCGTAAAAGGTGAAAACTATGATGATAAAAAGAGGGGATATATTTTATGCCGACCTGTCACCTGTTATTGGGTCTGAACAGGGAGGAGTAAGACCTGTGGTAGTTGTCCAGAATGATATTGGAAATAAATATTCGCCAACGACTATTGTTGCAGCAATTACATCTCAATTAAATAAGGCGAAGTTACCTACGCATGTAAATGTAAAAGCAAAAGATGTTCCGCTTCCCAAAAATTCCGTAATACTTTTGGAACAGCTAAGGACCATCGACAAAAAAAGGTTGAGAGAGAAAATTGGTAAATTCGACAAGGAAGTTATGCAAGAGGTGGATGCTGCTATAAAGATAAGCTTGGCGATGAAGTTATAAAGGGCAACATACATATTAAAGGTAGTGTTGCAGAATGATCAAAAATCATTCTGTGACACTACTTTTTTGATTTTCCCGTTGCTAACTGCCTTTAAGTTTATAGTTTTTTCTTTTGAAATTTTTTAGAACAGTAATTTCAGCTAAAAATGAGTACACAAAAAACACCTTAGGTATTTTTTCCTTTTTTCTTCAAACTGCTTTTCTGTACTTGATTACCTCGGTTTGATTTTTTAGTAGTTTTCTATGTAATTGATTTAAATTCATTCCCATTGCAATTAAATGTATATCACAGATTACTGCTCTTAAACCTCGATGTCTAAACCTATTGTAGTTTAATCCTTCTTTTAGTTTTGAAAACATTCCTTCTGCTTGAATTGACCTATTTAACCTTTCATCAATTCCTTCAGCACTTGTAATATTTGCATATGATTGTTCTCTGTATTTAATAAACTTGGCATTAAATCTTAGGCTTTTTGTTTGTGGATTATCCGATTTTGAATATTTGTTGCATGATTTTTGATATATGCATTTATCGCATTCGAAACATTTGTAGATTTTTATGCTTTCCTTAAATCCACTTTTCCTAGTTTTAATGTAATCTTTTTGTCTTGTTAATTTTTTTTCCATTTGCACATATATAAAAGTCACCTTCTTTATCATAAATCATGTTCTCTCTTTTGCTAATGTCTGTTTTGTAGGTTCTTTTTTTGCTTATCTCATAATTTGATGGCTTGATGTATGATTCTAATTTTTTATTCTCTAGATAGGTGTAGTTTTCAATACTTTCATATCCTGAATCACAAACTATTCTTTTTAAATGTTTATCGTATCTTGGATATAATTCATCTAAAAATAAAGGTAATGTATTCATATCGCTAGGATAGTGTGAACCATATGCCCCAATAATAAATTGACCACTACTTGCAAATTGGATATTATAGGCTGGTTTTAGTTGACCATTTTTCATGTGATCTTCTTTCATTCTCATAAATGTTGCATCATGGTCTGTTTTAGAGTATGAGTTTCTTTCTCCCATAATTTCTAAGTGTTTTTCATATGATTTTAGTCTTTCTAACCATGACTGATATAGTTCATAGTCTCTTTGTATATGTGTTTTTCTTTTTCCTTTGCCATGCACAAAATCTATATTTTTTGCTTTTTTAATTAATTCATTAAATATCAATAAAAGGTGTTTTTTTACTTCTATTATGTCTAAACTATCTAATAGTCCTAATTCTTTTATGATTTTAATTCTTAATTTTTCTTGATTTTTAAGTACTGCTTTTTTCCATACAAATGTGTATTTGTTTGCGTAAGCTTCAACTTTAGTTCCATCTATGTATATACTTGATAAATCAATGTGTTCATCTTCAATTAATACATTAATATTTTTAGAAAAGATGTCTTTTATTAACGGTTCAAGCTTTTTTCTGTATCTACTAATTGTTGAATGGTCTGGAGGACTATCTTCTTCTAGTAAATATTTTAATCTTAAATCATACTTGCATGATTTTTCTATAGCTCTAGATGAATATATTCCTTCACTGTAACAAAATATTAATATTTGTAGCATTGTAATTGGGTTAACTACTGGCTTTCTTCCTACATTCGAGTACATTTTGACTAAACTTTTTAAATTCATCCTTTCAACTAAATTTTGTACTAAGCCAATTTTACCATCATCTACAAAACTTATTTCTGTATTAAAGTTCATTTTAACTTGTAATAATGAACGATTTAATGTAAGCTTATTATGATAATTATATGTATTAGTCATACGTTAATTATATCAAAAAACCGGCAAACTCATAAGAGTAAGCCGGTTTTTTATTTGGAACTATTTTGCAACAGCCCCTTATTTAGATTTTATCCTTATATAAATAAATATACTTAAGTTTATTAATATACTTACATAGGTCATAACATTTAAGCCCCAAATTATATCTGGATCTATTCTTAATTCTTTAGATATATAATACATAGCTATTAAAATAAGATTTAAAGTATTAATAATAATAGATTTATGTAAATTATATCTTGTCTTTACATCCTTTAAATCAAGTATATTAAAATAAGTTATTATTATAAATAGATATAAAAAACACATGGCATATAGATTACTCATTTTTTTCCTTCTTCTTTAATTTTTAGTTACAAGTAAATGGATTAGTGTATTTTTTGCTCGGTTCTATATTCCATCTAGACTTATATTTTGCTAAAGCAACATGACAATCAAACTGTCTTTTCATTGAATCAGTATTATCCCATCTCCAATCATTACTAAAGTTTCTTGATATAGTATACCACGCCATTCTAGCCGTATATAAATTTGGAGAAGACATTCTAACATTATTTTTTGGATCCATAGATAATGACTATACTCCATCTCTATTAATCCATTCAACTGAATTAAAGTAATTATTTAAATCATAATCATATGAAGCACTTCTTAATTCCGTTGCTTCATAAGTATTCATTATATTACTCGCACTATATAATGAATTTATGGAATCTTTATTTTTAGATTGGAAAACAACTTCTTTTTCTAAAATAGGTTTGTTTTCCAATTCATCATATATTACTTCATATAAATTTTGATTATTATTACATGTATTTTCTGTTTCTGCAAATACTTTATTTTGACTAATACTAAATAAAGCTACCATTGATAAAATTATAATTGATTTTTTCATATATTTACCTCCTTATTACCCAATTACAAATATTCTATTTTAAGAATAAATAAGTTACAATAATAATTGTTATCGATAACAATCATTATTGTAACTTATTTAGATTTAATTTACTAATCTTATAATAAATTAAATTATATGATATAATTATTTTTTAACTCTTATAGTGTCCCTTTGCAACTTATAATATCTATGTTATTATTTTCAATTCTATATATAAATTTATATTCATTATTAATCCTTCTACTATCCATTGACCACTTCTTTTTGCCGTAAGTCCTTTTCCATGAATACGAGGATTTTCACAATTCACAAAATTTTTTTCAATTCAAACTTTAATTATTTTTTTGGTTTATTTGTCTAGCTTTCTAAAAGCTTTATCAAATTTATCTGTTGTAATTATCCGGTATATCATATTCCTAAATCTTCCCAAAGTTCATTAATCGGTCTTGTTTTTAATGTTCCTTTTGCTTTTTCTACTTCATACTCTTCAAAAACTTTAAGATCATATTCATTTTCGATATGTTCAAGCATTGTAGTTCTAATTATTTCAGATAGACTTTTATTATTAAGCCTTGCTTAGGCTTTAAAAATATTTAGTTCGTTCTCTGGAACTCTCAAACTAATTGTAGACATGTGTATACTCCTTTATTCTATGTAATACAAATTTTATTACATAGAGTGATGTTTGTAGAGATAATATTAGTATGATGGCATAAGTATCTTGTGTGAAATAAAATTCCAAATTTATTTTTTATATATTATTAATAGCTTTTAGAGCCTATATAGCCCAGTGATATCAATGGATACAGAAGACATAAAACAACCAAAAATCCAAATAAAAAACTTTTTATATAACGGGTTTTCATTTTAATTGTTACTTAGTAAAATAAAATGAAATATAAAAACATAAGGGGCTGTTGCAAAAGTCCCTTATAAATATAGTTGGGAATATATTAGTGAAGTTATCTCAAGTCCTTAAAACTAAATGATGTAATAAGCTTGAAAGAAGTTATAATATATTTCTTTTATTCTCTCATAGTAAATGTAATTAGCCACTACGTTTGAAAATGGCTGGATGAGAATTAATAAAAAGATAGCCAGTATAATAAAAAAGGTGATGTTGCAGAATAGATGATTCTACTCTGCGACATCATTTTTTTATCAAGTATTTAAGTTTAACCATTGTGTTTTTTGCTTTTAAAATATTTTCTAGATAAATTTTTCTTGTTTCTCTTAAAAATGGGTGCACTTAATAAAGCTATACTTTTGAAAATTTTTTCTCAAGCAGCTTTGTATTTTATGATTTCTAAATTCTTATTTTCTATTTTTGATGCCAGTTTATTTAAGTTTAGTGCTATTGATAATAGACATATTTCACTTATTATGTTTTCTTTTCCTCTGTGGTGGAATCTGTTATAGTTTAAGCCTGACTTTATTTTGGAAAATGCTCCTTCGGCTTGAATCGATCTATTTAATCTTTCTTCTATTCCTTGGTCGAATATTATGTTTTTTAAGGTTTCTTCTCTATATTTTTGAAATGCTTCTGTTATGTAGATTCCCTTGCTTTTTTGTCCTTCTTTGTTCCAATCGAAACATCTGTAGACTTTTGTTGTTGTTACGTATCCACTTTTTCTTTTTCTGTATCTGTCATTACATCTTATGAATTCTTTGCCCTCTTGTGATATGTATTTGTCTTGTCTTTCATCGTATTTTAAGCTTTTCCTAAATTCTTGTTCTTTTTTGTATTTTCTTGTTTTCGACTTTTCATAGTTTGATGGTTTTATATAGGATGTTAAATTATTTTCTGCTAAGAATACATAGTTTTCTTCGCTTTCGTATCCTGCATCTGCGACTATCCTGTTTAGTTTATTTGGATATTTTTCTAAAAGGTCTTTTAAGAATGGTTTTAGTGTGTACATGTCACTTGGATGATGGGATATGTTTTCTCCTATGATGAAGCCTGATGCACTTGCTAATTGGATATTGTAGGCTGGTTTTAGTTGGCCGTTTTTCATGTGGTCTTCTTTCATTCTCATGAAGGTTGCATCATGGTCTGTTTTTGAATAGGAATTTCTATAGTCTCCCATAATTTCTAAGTGTTTTTCATATGATTTTAGTCTTTCTAACCATGACTGATATAGTTCATAGTCTCTTTGTATATGTGTTTTTCTTTTTCCTTTTCCGTAAACAAATTTTATTTTTTTCTGTTTGCAATATTTTCTCAATTGATTAAAGATTGTTGTTACTGCTTGAAGTACTTGGTCTGGAATTAGACTTTTACTTAATCCTAGTTCTTCTTTTATCCTCTCTATTAATTTTTCTTGCCACTTTTCTATACTTCCTCGCCATACAAAACTATATCTGTTGGCATAGACTTCTATCTTTGTTCCATCTATATAGATACTTGATAGGTCTATCTGATTTTCTTCTATCAGTATTTGAACCATTTGTTTTAATATATCTGGTGTTAGTTCTAGTATTTTTTGTCTAAATCTGTTAATGGTAGTGTGGTCTGGTGCTTTACTTCCATCTAGGAGATATCTTATCCTTAAGTCATACTTGCATGATTTTTCTATTTCTCTTGATGTAAATATTCCTTCTGAATAGCAGTATATTATTATTTCTAGCATGGTTACTGGATTTACTTTGGGTTTTCTTCCAAATGATGAGTAGACTTTTTTTAGTTCTGTTAAGTTTAACCTTTCTATTATATTTTTTACAAGCCTTATTTTAACATCATTTTGAATATATATTTCTGTATTAAAGTTTAATCGTAGTTGAATTGTATCATTAACTAGTGTATAGTTATTTAATGATGATGTATTTTTAAAGGTTTTCATAAATACATTTTATCAAAAAAAGACGAGGATTTTTATATTTCCTCGTCTTTTTCTATGATGGGACTTTTGCAACAGCCCCTTTTTATTTTAAAGTTTTAGTTAAATTATTTCTTTATAGAAAAGCTCTTTTTTATGTGATAAACTTATTATCGGAGAGGATTATGGAAAAAGTAAAGATTTTTGGTGTTGAAATTTTTAATATTAGTAATGATGATTGTGAAAATATTTTGAGAGATTTTTTAAAATCGGATAAACTTAATAAGATTTATACGCCAAATACAGAGATTGTAATGGCAGCTAAAAGAGATGAGAATCTTAAAGATTTAATTAATTCAGGGGATTTAGTTTTAGCTGATGGGATTGGTCTTATACACGCTTCTAAAATGAGAAAGAAGCCTTTAAAAGAAAGAGTTACAGGGTTTGATACTTCTATTAAGCTTTTGGAGCTTGCTGACGAGATGGGTCTTAATTTATATTTTCTCGGTGGAAAAGAAAGCGTGGCAAAGGATGCTGCAAGTGCTGTAAATAAAAAATATAAAAATGCCAATGTCGTTGGATATCACAATGGATATTTTAATTCTAGAATTGACGGAGAAAATTCAAAGGAAGAGAAGAAAATAATTGAAGAGATAAATGATAAAGATGTGGATATTGTTTTTGTAGGTTTTGGTTTTCCGCGTCAGGAAAAATGGATAGATGAATTTAAAGATGAAATAAAGGCAAAGATAATTATTGGAAATGGCGGCGTTTTAGATATTTTGTCAGGAAGGGCAAATAGAGCACCAGATGTTTTTATAAAACTTGGACTTGAGTGGTTATACAGGCTGATAAAAAATCCTTCTAGGATAAAAAGGCAAATTGACTTGCCAAAGTTTTTGTTCGCAGTTTTAAAAGATAAAAATTCAGTTGAGTGAGGAGTGGAATTTTGAATATTGATAATAAAGCTATTAATACTATAAGGATGCTTTCAGTGGATCAAATTGAAGAGGCAAATTCAGGACATCCAGGGCTACCCCTTGGTGCAGCGCCTATGGCCTATGCTCTTTTCAAAAATCATATTGTAAGAGATTCTAAAGATTTAAATTGGACAAATAGAGATAGATTTATTTTATCTGCAGGACATGGTTCTGCACTTTTGTATTCACTTTTTTATCTTTTTGATTATGGTCTTACTATTGAAGATTTGAAAAATTTTAGGCAACTTGATTCTAAGACGCCAGGTCATCCTGAATATGGGCACACAAAAGGTGTAGAGGCAACTACTGGACCTCTTGGACAGGGAATTGCAATGGCAGTAGGAATGGCAATTGCAGAAGAAAAACTTGCCGCAATTTATAACAAAAAAGATTTAAAACTTGTGGATCACTATACTTATGCTTTAGTTGGTGATGGATGTCTAATGGAAGGAATTTCCAATGAAGCGTCTTCTCTTGCAGGAACTTTAAAATTAAATAAGTTAATTGTACTTTATGATTCTAACAGAATTTCCATAGAAGGATCGACAGATCTTGCTTTTTCTGAAAATGTAGTGGATAGATATAAAGCTCTGGGATGGGATACTTTTGTCGTAAATGATGGCAATGATTTAGAAGATATAAATGCAAAAATTGAAGAAGCAAAAAAATCTAGTGGGCCTGCACTTATTGAGGTAAAGACAAAAATTGGATATGGTTCACCTAGAGAAGATTCTGCAAAGGCACATGGAGAACCTCTTGGTGTTCAAGATAGAAAATCTACAAGGAAATTTTTTGGTCTACCTGATGAAGATTTTTATGTTTCAGAAGATGTGGCAAAATATTTTAATAAAATTGTTGAAGAAAATACAAGAAAAGCAAAAGAAAAGAAAAAAATTGAAGAAAAATATAAAGAAAAGTATAAAGAAGAATATGAAAAATATTTAAATTCTTTTAAGAATGAAAAGAGAGAACTATTAGAAGATTCTTATTATGATAGTTTTACAAAGGACATGGCAACTCGTGCCGTTTCTGGAGAAGTTTTAAATAAAATTGCAAAAGAAAATACAAATATTTTTGGTGGTTCAGCAGATTTAGGACCATCTAACAAGACAATGCTAAAGGGAGAAGAATATTTTTCAAAAGACAATAGATACGGCAGAAATTTAACCTTTGGTGTTCGTGAAAACGCAATGGGTGCAATTACAAATGGAATGCTTCTTCATGGAGGGCTTAAAACTTACGCTGCAACATTTTTAGTTTTTAGCGATTATTTAAAACCGACAATTAGGCTTGCTGCTCTTATGAATCTTCCAAATGTTTATATATTTACTCACGATTCTATTGGAGTTGGAGAAGATGGTCCAACTCATGAGCCAATTGAACATTTGGCAATGCTTAGATCGATTCCAGGCTTAGTTGTAGTAAGACCAGCAGATGGAAGAGAAACTGCATCAGCTCTTAACCTTGCTTTTAATTCACAAAATACACCTTTTGTACTTGCACTTTTAAGGCAAAATTTGCCACAGCTTGAAAACTCTAAAAAAGATATAAAAAAAGGTGCTTATATAATTAAAAAAGAAGAAGGAGAACTTGAAAAAATTGTAATAGCTACAGGTTCAGAAGTACATCTTGCATTAGAAGCAGCAGAAGATTTAAAAGGTGTTCGTGTAGTTTCAATGCCTTCAATGGAACTTTTTGACGCACAAAATTCAGCTTACAAAGAAGAGATTTTGCCTTCAAAAGTTACTAAGAGAATTTCAATTGAAGCACTTTCGTCCTTTGGATGGCACAAATATATTGGGACAGGCGGTATGGCAATTTCAATAGATACTTTCGGAGCTAGTGGAAAAGGCAAAGAAGTCTTTGAGAGATTTGGATTTACAAAGGAAAATATAAAAAGAAAAATAGAAGAATTTTAAAATATTTTTGGAGATGTTTTGGCATCTCTTTTTTTATTTCAATTAAAATTTAAAAATAAAATTATAAATGATATAATTAACCTGGGAGTGATATTTTTGAAGATAAAAAAAAATCACGCAATTATTTTAATATTACTTATAATTTTTTTAGGATTTATATATTTTAATCACAATAATTTTTCAAAGGACAGAACTATAATAAGACTTAAAGGCGTCAGTACAAATGAACCTATAAAGGATTTTAATATTGCATCTAAGTCTGTATTTTTGTGGGCAGACCCAGTTTTATATATAACTGATAAAGATGGAAATATTATAAAGAAGATTCAGCGTGAAGATGAAAATGTTGAAGCATTTTTTGCGGGCAATTATGCTTTTTTATATGAAAAAGATTTGGGAAAAGTTCACATGTATTCTGAGATGGGAGAGCTTCTTAGTTCTTTAGAAGTTAAGGGAAATGTTTTTAATATTTCTTATGAAAATGCAAATATTGTTTTTCACATAATGGATGAGAACAATGAAATTTTATATTTAATGGACAATGATTCTACGCTTTCAGAGATTTATAAGACGGGCAATAAAATTTTGACTCACGATGTCCTAGATTCCAAAAATCTTTCTGTGGCAGAAATGAAAAATGATGCAAGCGGTTATAGTTCTCTACTTTACTCTTTAGATAAGGGTGAGAAAAAAAGCGAAGTTATAAATCATGAGATAATTATGTTTGTAAAAAAAGATAAAAAATCTGTTCTTGCACTTACAGATAAATCTCTTTACAGATTTTTGGATTCGGGAACGAAATACGAAGAAAAAGTACCGAATATTTCCGATGTGTTAGTAGATGGTAGAAATACTTACCTTCTTCATTCTGGAATTATAACAAAATATAATTATACGTTAAATCCAGTAGACAAAAGAATTATAGCTGCAAATGTAAATAAGATGGAAAATGTTTCAGGCTCCATTTATGTTTATGGTCCAAGTGATATTGGTGGAGAAATTGGGAACAAAGGAGAGTTTTATACGAGGCTTGGATATTCTTTAGATAAAATAAAGATAAATGGACTTTTAATTGGAGCACTTAGAAATGGAGAAATTGATTTATACTCCGTTGTGAGTTCAAATACAGTTAGAGAAGGCGAAGATAAAATAGAAACAACTTACAAAGAAGGTGCAAAGTGAATTTAAACAAAAATACAAATCATGTGGCAAATGAAGCTGATAAAGCACTTAGATCTACATTTAAAGGTATGGGATCTTGGCAGAAGATTTTTATTGTAATAATTATTATAGTAGGAATATGTGTCCTTTTAAAAATAATAGATGGATGTATAGATAGGCAACTAAGTTCAGAAAAAGTTAAAGAAAAGGGATCTTATAACAGGATTGTTACAATTACAAATTTAATAAAAAGAATAATAAAAATTATACTTATTTTTATTGGGGTTACAATAATTATGAGTGTATTTAATATTTCTATTGCACCTATTCTTGCAACTCTTGGAGTATTCTCTCTGGCAATAGGTGTTGGTGCACAAAATCTTGTAAAAGATGTAATCAATGGATTCTTTATAATTTTGGAAGATCAATATTCTGTTGGAGATTTAGTTGAGATAGAAGGGATTGAAGGAGTAGTTGAATATTTAGGACTTAGAGTTACTAAAGTACGTGACTTTTCTAAAATACTTCACATAATTCCAAATAGCAATATTTCAGTTGTGTCAAACAAACAAAGAGCAAATATTAGGACAAAAATAGAATTTTATGTAGATAATTCTTGTGATCCAACTTTTGTAAAAGAAAAAATAGATGAAAGTTTAAAGAAATTTAAAAATGACAGAAAAATGGTTATTGGTCCAGATCTTTGGGGAGTAACAGAAAATGATAAAGACGCATATAAGATGAGCCTTGTTTATTACACAAAGCAAGGCAATCAATATGATTTAGAATATGCAATAAGAGCAGAAATATTAAAAACTATGCAAAGAGAAAATATAAAGACGCCAGTAGTAAAAAACAAAATATTAAAAGTGGAGGATAGCGATGCTTTATTATAATCTTGGGGATATTGTAACTTTGAAAAAAGGGCATCCCTGTGGTGAAAATAAATGGGAAATTATGAGAAAAGGTGCAGATATAAAGTTGAAATGTCTTGGCTGTGAAAGAGTTATCTGGATGAGCCGAATGGACTTTGAAAAAAGGGTTAGAAAGATTTTGGAAGATGATAAATTTGTAAGCATAGTTCATCATAAGAAAGAAGGAGAATAATATGGATGTAAAAGAAATTTATGACGCTAGAGAAAGACTTAAAGGTCACATAAAAGAAACGCCTATCGTATATGCACCTAATCTAGGGGAAGACGTTTATTTAAAAGTAGAAGTTTTACAAGAAACAGGTTCTTTTAAATTAAGAGGAGCATACAATAAAATTGCAACACTGACAGATGAAGAAGCATCAAAGGGAGTTGTAGCTTGTTCAGCAGGAAATCACGCACAAGGAGTTGCTAAGTCAGCAACAGAGCGAGGAATTTCTTCAATAATATGTATGCCTTATCATGCACCGTTATCAAAAGTAAAAGCCACAAAAAATTATGGAGCAGAAGTAGAACTTGTAAGAGATTCCTTTGATGATGCAGCAGCTTATGCACAAAAACTTTCAAGGGAAGAAGGCTATACATTTATAGCACCCTTTGACGATGAAAAAGTAATTGCAGGACAAGGAACAATAGGACTTGAAATACTTGAAAAAATTCCAGACCTTGACATAATAGTTGTGCCCATAGGAGGCGGCGGACTAATATCAGGAATTGCATTGGCAGCCAAAAATATAAATCCAAATATAAAAATAATTGGAGTTCAAACAAAAATATCTCCAAGCATGTATGAGTCAGTTAGAGAAGGAAAAATTTTGACAGTAAAAGGAGGATCTACAATTGCAGATGGAATAGCAGTAAAAACTCCAGGTAAAATTACATATGAACTTGTAAAAGAATATGTAGATGACATAGTTCTAGTAACAGAAGGTGAAATTTCTTCTGCAATTTTGACGCTTCTTGAAAAAAACAAAATAATAACAGAAGGAGCAGCAGCTTCAACAGTGGCAGCACTTATGTATAAAAAATTTAACTTCAAAGGAAAAAAAGTTTGTTGTGTTCTCTCTGGAGGAAACATTGATGTCACAAGAGTTTCAAAGGTTATTGAAAAAGGCCTTTACAAAACAAATAGAAGAATGGAACTTAGAATAAAATTAAATGACCAACCAGGTGAAATGACCCGCATGACTAAACTTTTAGAAAGAGAAGGAGCAAACATAGTTAAAATTGAACAAAATATAGATGTAGTAGGAGATACAATCGATTCAATGATAGTGAGTGTGGTAATAGATACTAAAGACAAAGAACACCAAGAACAAATAATAACCACATTAAACGAAAACTTTTACGTGTTTAAGGCAAAATATAATGACCTACAATTTTAAAATAATTTGTTTATAATATAGTTTAAAGACTGGGGGAAACCTCAGTTTTTTATTGAAAAAAGTAGTGTCGACTTAACAAAATAATAAAGTAGATGAAAATTTTTTTATTTATTATAATTAAGCTGGAGGTATTATGTTAAACTCTAATATTGTTGCAAGAATAGCGACCTATGCTCTTATATATGAAGTTTCACTAAGCCCTAAGCCTGGTCTTGTAAGTTTAATAGATAGAGGCGCTCACAAGGACATGGATTATATAGATTTTTTTAAGTCAGCTTTGGTTCTTCACGATTATTTTAAAATTGCCTATGAACTCGGAGAAAAGTCAGATGGTGAAGATTATGATGAACTAAGAAATTTTGGAATTATATACGAAAAAAAGATGAAAGATGCAACAGGCGGGGCCAACACACACAAGGGAGTTATTTTCTCTCTAGGCTTAATTGTATACGCCACGGCTATTGAAATAAGAAAAGAAAAATTTTCTTTTGAAAAGATAACTTCACGAGTTGCATATTTGAATCGAGGGATTACCAGAGAATTAAATAAAAAAAATGCGACAAGCCATGGAGAAAAAAATTATAAAAAATATGGCTCAAAGGGAATACGAGAGGAAGCTGAGGATGGATTTTCTAGAGTACTTTTGGGACTCGATCTCTTAAAAAAAATTGAAAAAGAAACAAATCTTGATTGCGCACTAAATGGAACCCTTTTTTATTTTATGTCTTTTGTTGAGGATTCAAATATAATAAAAAGAGGGGGGCTTGAGGGTTTAGAGTTTTTAAAAGAAACTTCTGGATATGTTCTTAAAAACAAGTTGTACGAAAATGAAGATGGAATGAGAGAAATCCAAAAAATAAATGAAGAATACAAGAGGAGGAACTTAAGTCCAGGTGGATGTGCCGACTTTTTGATTCTGACACTGTATTTTTATCTCTTGGAGGGAAATATTGATTGATTATAGACAAGTAATGAAGTTCGAGAAAAAAGATGTTGAGAAATTTTTGGAAGGCTTTGATATAAAATATGAGAGAGACGTGGACTACACAATTGTTGCTCTTGATGGCGATAAAGTTGTCGGGACTGGGTCTTGTGCCGGAAGGATCTTAAAGTGTTTTGCCATTGACCCAACTTATCAGGGCATGGGGATTACAAACACAATAATAACTAGACTCCTCGACCACCAATACCAAGTAGGAAATAAGCATCTTTTTATTTTTACTAAGCCAAAAAGTATTAAAATCTTTACAGATTTTGGATTTTCTATAGTTGAAAAGACAGAAGATGTTGCCCTTTTAGATAATAAAATTGAAGAACTCAATCAGCTATTAAAAAATATTGAGGATCAAAGGGAGTCTGGAGCAATTGTTGTAAATGCCAATCCTATGACAAAAGGACATTTGTACTTAATCAATGAAGCGAGAAAGATGACAGACCTTTTACACGTCTTTATGGTGGAGGAGGACGAATCAACCTTCCCTTATGACTTTAGGTATAAGATTGTAAAAGAAGAGTTGGAAAAGTTTGATGACGTGCTTGTTCACCCCGGCAACAACTATATAATTTCAAAAAACACTTTTCCGACATATTTTTACAAGGATGAAAAAACTATATTAAAGGCCTATTCAGAGCTTGACTCAAAAATTTTTGGAAGGTATTTTGCTAGGACCTTAAACATAAAAAAAAGATTTGTTGGGACAGAAGATAAGGATTTAGTTACAAAAAATTATAACGAAACTATGGAAAGAATCTTGCCAGATTATGGAATAGAAGTTGTTGAAATTCCAAGGGCAAGTCTGGACGATGAAATAATATCAGCCTCAAAGGTTAGATTATTTTTAAAAGAAAGAAAATTTGAAGAAGCCTACAAGTTTTTGCCAGAAGCCACAATTAAAGCTCTAAAGTCAGAAGAAGGGCAGAGGATAATAAATGAAAGACTCTAAAACAATTGCAATGCAGAAAATGCTTGATTCCAAAGAAAAGAGATATTACAAAATTAAAAGATTTGTGGAAGAAAATAAAAAGCCTGTACTTTCTTTTATGTTAAATATTCCTGGAAGTGAAAAAAATTTTGAAGATGCAGTAAATTTTCATAAAAAATATATAGAAGAGATTAAAAAAGTTTTAGAAGAAAATAAAATAGAAATTTTATGGGAAGAGTACAATAATCTTGACACAGGGATGGAGTATATTGCACTTATTGATGGAGATGGAAAGTTCATAAAGAGAGAAATGATGAAACTAGAGGAAGGAAACGAATCTGGAAGACTTTTGGATATAGACATATATGACGAAAATTTTAGACAAATATCAAGAGCAAATTTAAACCTGCCTGAAAGAAAGTGTATAATATGTGAAGATGTAGCAAGAAATTGCATAAAAGAAGAAAGGCATAGTTTGAGAGAGCTTGAAGAAAAAGTAAGAAATATATTAAGAAAATAGTATTTAAACATAAGTTTTATTGGAATTTTTGGTGGTATTAAAAACTTGGTTTTAAGTACAAAGATTCTATTAATTTAAAAAAAGCAAAGATAAAATTAAGAAATTTAGTTTTAGCTATTATTATAAATGTGTTATGGATTACAATATTTACTGAAAAATAAGTTTATTAATCCTATAATTTATTGTATGGACTAAATTTCAGATAATAAACTTTAGAATGTTGAACAATATATGCATAGTGATGTATTATATTAACAAAGGAGGTTTTTTCTATGAAGAAAAAATATTTTGGATTAAATCTTCCAATGTTGCTAGTTTTGTCGGCAATTGTTTTTATAGCAACTTATTTGGGAGTTTTATCTAAAGATTTAGCAGGGGGTGTTGCCCTTATGTTCGCAATTGGTATTATTTTATATGAAATTGGTGAGAGAATTCCTATTTGGAACACCTATATTGGTGGTGGACTTGTTTTTGCATTTTTAGGTACAGCAATATTAGTTTTTTATAATTTTATTCCTGAGGATTATGTTGAACTTATTAAGTCTGTTAATTCAAAACCAATGGGTTTGTTGAACTTTTTTATAATTATGCTTATTACTGGCTCACTTCTTGGACTTGACAGACAACTTATGTTGAAGTCTTTTGCAGGTTATATTCCAGCAATTCTTGGAGGTGTACTTGGTGCGTCAATTCTTGGAATTCTTGGAGGATTTATTTTTGGAGTTTCTCCTGCTGACACTGTTTTAAAATATGTTCTTCCAGTAATGGGCGGAGGAAATGGTGCGGGAGCTGTTCCTTTAAGCCAAATTTATCAGAGAGTTACTGGAGATGATGCTGCAAATTATTATGGATTTGCTATTTCAATTCTTACTATTGCAAATATTTTTGCCATTATTGCTGGCGGTATTTTAAACAGAATTGGTGAAAGCAATCCTAAACTAACAGGAGATAAGAAAACTCTTATGAGATCTGCTCCGGAAATTGGAAAGGAAGAAGAAAAATTCACAACTCAAATCAAAGATTATGCTGGAGCAATTCTTATGGGTCTTACTTTTTATCAACTTGGAAATCTTATTGCAGATAAGATTTGGGATCCACTAGTTCCTTCTGTGCCAATTCATCCTTTTGCATTTATGATTATTTTAGTAGCTTTTGCTAATGGATTTGGAATTATTCCAGGACAATTGAGACAAGCTGCAAAGGAAGTTCAAACATTCTTTACTAAGAATATTGTAATTCTTATAATGGTTGGTGTTGGTGCTGAAACAGATTTATTTGAGCTTAGAGCAGCGATTACACTAGGAAATGTTGTAATGGCTTTATTAATTGTTATTGGTGCAATTATTGGTTCAGGTTTAATTGGGCATCTTGTAGGATTTTTCTTTGTTGACTCTGCTATTACAGCAGGATTATGTATGGCTAATAGAGGTGGATCTGGGGACCTTGCTGTTCTTGGAGCAGCTGACAGAATGGATCTTATTTCTTACGCTCAACTTTCATCAAGACTTGGTGGAGGAATTATACTCGTTATAGGATCAATACTCTTTGGAACGCTCATGTAGAGAAGTAGGAGGGATATTTTGAAATTAAAAAAAGAGGCTATGGCTGGAACTCTTGAATCAAATGATATTTTAATTACAGTTGATGATGGAGAAGGAATAACTATTGAACTTGAGAGTTCAGTAAAAAAGCAATTTGGAAAACAAATTGAAAAAGTTATAAGAGAAACTTTAAAGGAATTAGATGTAGAAAATGTAAAGGTTATTGCAGTAGACAAGGGAGCCTTGGACTACACAATTAAAGCGAGAGTAGCGGCAGCGTGCTTTAGAGCAGCTGAAAGTACAGAATATAATTGGAGCTGATATTTTGAAAGAGAGATTGAGAAGAACAATGATGTTTCTTCCGGGAAATAATCCTGCTAATATTACTGATGCTCACATTTATGGACCTGATTCAATTATGATCGATCTTGAGGATGCGACTAGTATCAATCAAAAAGATGCGGCAAGATTTTTAGTTTATAATGCACTTAAAACTTTAGATTATGGCGATACTGAGGTTGTTGTAAGAATAAATTCCCTGGATACACCATTTGGACGTGAAGATATTAAAGCAGTTGTTAAGGCTGGGGTAGATGTAATTAGACTTCCTAAGTCAGAAACGGCTCAAGATGTTAAAGATGTTGATGAAATTATTACTGAAGTAGAAGAAGAAATGGGATGTCTCGGCAGAACTCTTATGATGGCTGCTATTGAATCTCCTACGGGAGTTATAAATGCCGTTGATATTGCCAAGGCATCACCTAGGATGATGGGAATTGCACTAGGAGCTGCTGACTATGTTACTAATCTTAAAACTCAAAGATCCAGACATGGATGGGAGCTTTTTGCTGCAAGAAGTCAAATTGTTTTGGCTGCAAGGAATGCAGGCATTGCTTGTTTTGATACAGTTAATACAAACCTTGATGACATGGACGCTTTTAGAGAAGAGGTTCAATTCATAAAAGATTTGGGCTTTGATGGAAAGAGCGTGATTCACCCTAAACAAATTGGGGTTGTAAATGAAGTTTACACACCGACTGAAAAGGACATTACTAAATCTCTTAGGATTATTGCAGGTTCAAAGGAAGCCGAAAGAAAAGGTTCTGGGGTTATTACAGTTGATGGAAAGATGGTTGACTATCCAGTTATAGCTGGAGCACAGAGAGTTCTTGATCTTGCAGTTGCAAGTGGAGTGCTAGAAAAGGAGGATATTGATGAACTATAATAAAAATGCAGTAGGAAGAGATATCCCTGAATATATTGAAGGCATCGGAGAACTTGTTCCTTTTAAAGGCGAAGGAAAATATTTAAGAACAGATAGAAAGGCATCTCCGAAGGTTAGATATGGAAACAGAAATGAAACTAAACTTTTAAATTCTATTGAAGAAGCTGTAAAGAAGAGTGGACTTAAAGATGGAATGACAATTTCTTTTCACCATCATCTAAGAAATGGAGATTATGTTGTAAATACAGTTATGCAAGTAATTGCAGATATGGGCATTAAGGATTTGACTCTTGCACCATCATCTCTTTCTCCTTGTCACGATAAGTTAATTCCACTTATTGAAAGGGGAGTAATCACAGGAATTCAGTCATCTGGGCTTAGAGGAGAGCTTGGTGAAAAAATTTCTGAAGGAATTTTGAAGAAGCCATGTATTATTCGTTCTCATGGTGGACGTGCAAGGGCAATTGAAGATGGAGAACTTCATATTGATGTAGCTTTTTTGGCAGCACCATCTTGTGATGAATATGGGAATATTAATGGTAGAGAAGGTAAATCTGCCTGTGGTTCACTAGGTTACGCAATAGTGGATGCACAGTATGCAGACTGTGTAATTGCAATTACAGATAATCTTGTCCCATTTCCAAATATTCCTGCATCAATTGGCATGATGTATGTTGATTATGTAGTTGAAGTAGACGCAATTGGAGATCCAAAAGGAATTGTTTCTGGATCAATTAGATTTAACGACAATCCAAGAGATTTATTGATTGCAAATAATGCCGTTAAAGTAATTAAAGCATCTGGACTTTATAAAAATGGATTTAGATTCCAAACTGGTGCAGCTGGATCAACTCTTGCAGTGGCAAAGCTTCTTCGTGAAGAAATGAAAAAAGATAATATCAAGGCATCCATGGCACTTGGCGGTATCACAGGTTACATGGTGACAATGCTTGAAGAAGGATTAATTGATGGAATTTATGATACACAATCTTTTGACCTTGATGCAGTAAGATCAATTCGTGAGAACACAAAACATTTTGAACAAACAGCATCATCTTATGCAAATCCAAATAATCCAACTCCCGCAGTAAATACTCTTGATTTTGTGCTTCTTGGTGCACTAGAAGTTGACACTGACTTTAATGTAAATGTAATGACTAGATCAGATGGAGTTATAAACCAGGCAGTTGGAGGACATCAAGATACGGCGCCTGGTGCAAAGATGTCACTAATTCTTGCTCCTCTTGTTAGATCAAGAAATCCAATTGTAAAAGATAAAGTTACAACGGTTTGTACACCAGGAGAATCAGTTGATGTTATATGTACAGATTATGGTATTGCTGTTAATCCAGGTAGAAAAGATTTAATTGAAAAATTTGAAGAAGCTGGAATTGAAATAAAAAGTATAAAAGAATTACAACAAATGGCAGAAAAATTAACTGGAAAACCAGAAGAAGTTAAATTTTCAAATGATGTAGTTGCCCTTGTAGAATATAGAGATGGTTCTATAATTGATGTAATAAGAAAAGAAGCTTAAAACTAAAAGTTAATTATATTAAGGCGATATTTTAGGATAGAAAATTCTATTTTAATTATCACCTTTTTATTTTAAGTTTAGAAAATTTTAAAGACTATTTTATATTTATAATTTGAATGTATAGTTGACACGAGTTCTAATAGGTGCTATTATGTCTATAAAATTTAAACTCAACAGGAAGAAGAGTAACTTATTTTAATGATTACAGAGAGCTTCGTTTGGTGAAAGAAGTAGAAGAGAAATAGGCGAATATGGTCTTTCTTGAGCACTTTTCGATATTTAGATAAGTGCGGGCGTGCCCGTTATAGCAATAGAGTATGATAGTACTTGAAGAGTTTCTTATTGTGAGGTAAGGGAAAATTAAGGTGGTAACACGAATTTGCTTTCGTCCTTTGTGGACGGAGGCTTTTTTTATTTTACAAGTACAAAATTATAAAATTTTATAAGGAGATAAAAGATGCCATTAATAATACCGAAAGAGTTAATCGTTGAAGATGTTTTAGAAAGAGAAAATATATTTACTATGAGAGATTCTTCTGCAAAGGAGCAGGATATAAGACCTCTTAGTGTTGCAATTGTAAATTTAATGCCTAAAAAAGAAGAAACTGAACTTCAACTTTTGAGAATGCTTTCAAATACTGCACTTCAGATAAATATTGATCTTGTGAGGATGGAATCATATAATCCAGCAAACAGTGATTTAAAAAGATTAAAGGCTTTTTATAAAACCTATGATGATATTAAAGACAATAAATACGATGCTATGATAATTACTGGTGCACCGATTGAACTTGTTGCCTACGAAAAGATAAAGTATTGGGAAGAATTAAAGACAATTTTTGAGTTTGCAAAGGAAAATGTGTTTTCTACAATGTTTATATGTTGGTCTGCACAGGCAGCTCTTCGATATTATTATGATATTGAACACAAAGTTGCAGATGAAAAAATATTTGGAGTTTTTGAGTTTGATAAATTGAAGGATAATAAAATAATAAAGGGGTTTGATGATACTTTTTTGATTCCAACGTCAAGGCATACCTATGTAGATGAAAAAGATTTAGAAGACATCTCTGATCTTGAAGTTCTTGCTGCAAGAAGTGACACTGGGGTTTCTCTTGCAACAACGAAGGATCATAGATTTATTTTTAACTTTGGTCATTGGGAATATGATAGAGAAACTCTTCATAATGAATATATTAGAGATTTAGCTAAGTCTAAAAAAATAAATATTCCGCTTAATTATTATAAAGACAACGATCCGAATAAAGATATTAAGATGAAGTGGAGATCCTCGGGAAATTTATTTTTCTCAAATTGGCTAAACTATTGCGTTTATCAAGAAACACCTTTTGCTATTGAAACTATTAAAGGTAAATCTGTGTCAAAGTTTGGAGGAAGTTCTCTAAAAGATGCAGGACAATTTGCAAAAGTTAAAAAAATTATTTTTTCTAAGAATGATAGAGATGTAATAGTTGTTTCTGCACCTGGGAGAAGATTTAGCGAGGATACAAAAGTAACAGATGAACTAATAGGTTTATCTCAAAAGAATAATAAAATAGAAGAGTTAAATCAAATAATAAAATCTTTGGAAGAAAATTTAGAGCTTCAAAAAGTATATAGAGATACTCAACTGGAAAAGATAAGAAGTAGATTTTTTTCAATAGCAAAAGATTTAAGACTTGAAGGCTTTTGGGATGAAGAACTAAAATATGTCTTTGATGAAATTGAAAATTCCACAGATAAGGATTTTATAGTAAGTAGGGGAGAATTTTTAAATGCAAAAATTCTAGCAAAATATTTAGAATATGATTTTATAGATGCCAAGGATTTAATAATTTTTGATGTAAATGGGAAAGTAAACTTAGAGAAGTCTACAGATGCTATAAAAAGTAAAATTGGAGAAAATAAAAAAGCAGTTGTTCCAGGGTTTTATGGAAGAAATACAAATGGAGATATAGTTACTTTTACAAGAGGGGGTAGTGACTATACGGGAAGTTTAATTGCTTATGCACTTGACAGCAAAGTATATGAAAATTGGACTGATGTAAATGGAATAATGACATCAGATCCAAAAAGTGATCCCCATGCCAAGACAATTGACAAATTAAATTATAGTGAGTTAAAAGAGATTATAGAAAAGGGTGCTGAGGTCTATCAAGGAGATGCAATTAATCCTGTGAAGAAAAAGAATATAACTATAAAGATTTTAAATACAAATGAACCAGAAAATAGTGGAACAATTATAAAAGATTAAAGTAGATTTTTTAAGAGTATGTTTTTGCTTTTGATAAATTATTTGTAAAAGACTTACCTAAATTGGCAAGTCTTTTACATAAATTAAATTATAAACTTTTGGCAATTTTTTCTGTTAGGTCAATTACTCTTTCAGTGTAACCCCATTCGTTGTCGTACCAAGAAATAAGTTTAACCATTTTTCCATTAACTGTTGTTAGAAGGGAGTCAAAAATAGAAGAGTGAGTGTTGCCAATAATGTCAGAAGAAACAAGTTCGTCTTCAGAGTATTCTAAAATTCCTTTTAGTTCATTTTCGGAAGCTTTTTTGATTGCTGCATTGATTTCTTCTACGCTTGCGTCTTTTTCAAGTTCAAAAGTTACGTCGACAAGTGATCCTGTTGGGACAGGAACTCTTAGGGCAAAACCCGTAAGAATACCGTCAACTTCTGGAATAACTTTTCCAACTGCTTTTGCTGCACCAGTTGAAGTTGGGATAATATTTTCTGCACCCATTCTTGCACGACGCATATCCTTTTTGTGGACTCCGTCGTGGATGTTTTGGTCATTAGTGTAAGCGTGAACTGTAGACATAAGTCCTTTTTTAATTCCAAAGTTTTCTAAAATAACCTTAGTAACTGGAGCAAGACAATTTGTTGTGCAACTTGCATTTGAAACTATATCGTGAACAGTAGGATCATATTTATCATCATTTACACCCATTACAACTGTCAACATATCGCCTTTGCCTGGAGAAGTTAAAACGACTTTTTTTGCACCACTTTCTAAGTGACCTCTTGCTTTTTCTTCGTCTTTAAATGCGCCAGATGAATCAATTACAATATCAACACCAAGTTCTTTCCAATTCATTTGGTCTGGAGTTTTTGATTCGACAAAAGTAACTTTTTTTCCATTGATTATCATACCATCTTCTGTAAATTCAATTTCGCCGGGGAATTTTCTATAAATTGAATCAAACTTGAATAGATGAGTTCTTTCTTTTAAAGTTTTTTCTAAATTTCTAACGGCTACATGGGTAACTTCGAAGTTTACATCATCTCTTAGAGCCCAAATTCTTAGAGCATCTCTTCCTATTCTTCCAAAGCCCATTATTCCAACATTTTTTTTCATAAAAACCTCCTGGTTATTCATTGTTACTTTTATTATAACATAAGTAGAAAAAAGTGAAGTTCAAATATTATTTTGGATTTCAAAAGTTTATGTTTAGAGGAATCTAAAAATTATAAAGAAAGAATCAAAATAGGTGTAATCTAAAAAATTACCAAAAAACGTATAAATTCGTTGATTAGGATGGCTTGCTGTGTTAGAATTTATATGTTATAGAAATTTAAGGGAGGTATAAGTTTGCAAACTTTATTATCTGTTATAATTATTATTGCGAGCGTGGTTATAATAGCGATAGTAGCACAAATGGAATCAGAACAAGCTGGTTTGGGAACTCTTCAAGGCGAAGAAACTGCTATGTGGGGTTCACACAAAGGTTCTAGTAAAAAAGACATTCAAAACAGAATTGTCATGATTACAAGCATTGTGTTTGCGATTGCACTTATTATTTTGGTTGCAATTTAATTAAAATTTAAGGAGGATTAGGATTAGAATGAATATTTTAAATCTAGCTCCTATAGCCGGTGTTTTGGCACTTTTATTTGCTTTTTATAAAGCAAGCTTTGTGTCAAAACAAGATGCCGGTAATGAAAGAATGGAGGAAATTTCTTCATATATTTCTGAAGGAGCTATGGCATTTTTGAAAAGAGAGTATAAGGCTCTCGTTGTATTTGTAATAGTACTTGCAATTATATTGGCAGTAGGATTAAAATCAGTTCCAACTGCTATATGTTTCGTTGTAGGAGCTATCTTTTCAGTAACTGCTGGTTATGTTGGTATGAAAGTTGCTACTAAGGCAAATGTTAGAACAACTAATGCAGCTTGGAAAGGTGGACTAGGTAAAGCGCTTGATGTTGCTTTCTCTGGTGGAGTTGTAATGGGAATGTGCGTAGTTGGACTTGGAATTATTGGTATTAGTTTAGCATATTTCTTTACAGGAGGACAAACTGAAATCATTACAGGATTTTCATTAGGAGCATCTTCTATTGCACTTTTTGCAAGAGTAGGTGGAGGAATTTATACTAAAGCAGCGGACGTTGGAGCTGATCTTGTAGGTAAAGTTGAAGCGGGAATTCCAGAAGACGATCCAAGAAACCCTGCAGTTATTGCAGATAATGTTGGAGATAATGTTGGGGACGTTGCTGGAATGGGAGCAGACCTTTTCGAATCTTATGTTGGAGCACTTCTTTCAGTTATTACTCTTGGAGTAGTTGCTTATGGAGATAATGGTGTTAAGTTTGGTCTTTTAGTTGCAACAGTTGGAATTATTGCATCTATTATTGCTGCATTTTTTGTAAAGGGAGATAAAAACCCACAAAAAGCTCTTAATGCAGGAGAATACGTTTCAGCTGCTGTTACTATGATTGCTTCAGCAATTTTATCAAATTCTATTTTTGGAAGTTTAAAACCTTTTGCACCAGTTATAATTGGTATCGCAGTTGGTCTTATAATTTCAAAATTCACAGAATATTACACAGCAGATAATTATGCACCAGTAAAAAGAATTGGAGCTGAATCACAAACAGGAGCTTCTACAAATATTATTGCAGGACTTTCTGTTGGGATGATGTCAACAGTTGGGCCTATTATTGTAATAGCAATTGGAATTATTGCAGCATATGCTGGAGCAGGTGGAACTACAGATCCAGTTATTGGACTTTATGGAATTTCTCTTGCAGCAGTTGGTATGCTTTCAACAACTGGTATGACAATTGCCGTTGATGCTTATGGACCAATTGCAGATAACGCTGGTGGTATTGCAGAAATGTGCGACTTACCAGAAGATGTTCGTGAAATCACAGACTCACTTGATTCTGTTGGTAATACAACTGCAGCTATAGGAAAGGGATTTGCAATTGGGTCAGCAGCACTTACTGCTCTTGCACTTTTCGTTTCTTATATTAATGCAACAGGACTTACAGGAATTGACATTTCTAAGCCACAAGTAATTGCCGCTACTTTTATTGGCGGTATGCTTCCGTTTGCTTTCTCTGCTCTAACAATGTCAGCAGTAGGTAATGCGGCTTCAGAAATGATTGACGAAGTTAGACGTCAATTTAAAGAAATTCCTGGAATTATGGAAGGTAAAGGAACTCCTGACTATGCAAGATGTGTAGATATTTCAACAGGAGCAGCTTTAAAACAAATGGTAGTGCCAGGTCTTATTGCTGTAATAGTTCCAATTTTAGTTGGACTTTTATTTGGAGCAGAAGCATTAGGCGGACTTCAAGCAGGAGCTCTTGTAACAGGTGTATTAATGGCAATCTTTATGTCAAACGCAGGTGGAGCTTGGGACAATGCTAAAAAGTATATTGAAGGTGGAGCACATGGTGGTAAAGGTTCAGAAGCTCACAAAGCTGCTGTAACAGGAGATACTGTTGGTGACCCATTCAAAGATACATCAGGACCATCCCTAAACATTTTAATTAAACTTATAACTGTTGTATCCCTTGTATTTGCACCACTATTTGTATCACATGGTGGATTATTCTTATAAAAAAATAAGTCTGCTAGAGAGAAATCTTTAGCAGATTTTTTAGTTTCTATAATATCTGTTGGGGGAGTAAATCTCTAACAGATATTTTTACATAAAAAATTTGCACTTATACGCATTAAGTCCTAAACTTAAAATAACTAAAAATAAAGTTTGAAGGTGCATATAAATTAAGTTTTTTGTAAGTGATATGTCTAATACTTTTAAGTCTGTTAAGAATAGGTTCTTTAGAAATTCTATTCATATAGTTGATAGGTATCACTTCATAAGGCAAGTTTCATGGGCTCTAGAGAATGTTAGAAAGAGAATTCAAAAGGATATTTCTTTTAAGCTTAGAAAATATTTTAAGAAAAGTAGGAGTTTACTCACAAGACCTCCTTTTGAGCTAACTTCTGAACAGGCTAAAGAGGTTTCTTTAATGCTTGATTTTAGTGAGGATTTAAAATTAGAATATAGGTTAAAAGAATTATTTCACTGTGTGCCCTGTGGGTGCTACTATGTTCTTAGTCAACCCTAAATATTTAAGAGAATGGATAAAAAGAGCAGAAGAATCTAATTTAAAAGAATTTGAATTGGCTCTATGTCAAATAAATTTAATGAAAAACCAAGTGGGCTTAATGTTCATTATATAAAAAAGTCTGTCTAACTTGGGTGTCATATAAATAGAGATAATGTTTGGCAATAAAGTAAGATTATATTTATATGAAAAGACGCTTTGTGATTTTATTTTTTATAAGGATCAAATGGATATAGAAGTCTATGAAAAATTAGTCCGTTCATTATTCTTCATATAAGGAGAAAGATATACACGCTCTTTATAATATAGCATTAAAAATGGGATTGAAAATAAAGTAAGAGAAATTATGGAGCTGGTATATAAATAAAACAAAGTTAACAGTTTTTTGCCACAAGATTAGTAATAGGACAGGCCTACTTTTAATTTAGCAATGGTATATTATTTTTTGAAAGTATATTAAAAAATTAGAAGTAATGGGATTATTTAAAAAAGTTTAAGAAAAGTTAGATATGAAATTATAAAAAGACGATAGTTTGAGAAATCAAGCAATCGTCTTTTTTATATATGAAGAAAAAAAGGAGGTTTTTAGCATATAGAAAATAATTGTAATTATATGAATATCGTTGAATAAGCTGGAATGAAAGTTGGTAGAATCAGTAAAAAGCAAAGATGCAACTAAAATGCAATCAGTAGTTGCGAAAGTGTAATCTTAAAGTTATAGACTGGAAAGAAAAAAATAATAAACTCTAAATATGAAAAGGGAGGTTTTATACAGATGGAAATTTTAAGAACAAACAATTTGTGTAAATTATACGATTCTAAATTAAGCTCTGGAGAAATCATAAGTAATGTAAACTTAAATATTGAAGAGGGAGAGTTTATAGCAATAAAGGGAGAAAGTGGATCAGGGAAAACAACATTATTAAATTTGTTAGCTGGATTTTTAAAACCAACTAAAGGTGAAGTATTCATTAGTAATCAATGCTTAAATGAAATGAATGAATCTCAGAAAGCTATTTTTAGAAGAGAAAATATAGGTTTTATATTTCAAAACTATGATTTACTACAGGAACTTACAGCGTTAGAAAATGTTATGTTGCCATTATTAATCAATGGTATTAAAAATAAGGACGCTATGATAGAGGCAAAAAAATTTATATCCTATATAGGATTAGAAAAGTATATTTCATATATTCCAAAAGAGTTATCTGGTGGTCAGCAACAAAGGATTGCAATTGCTAGAGCTATAGTAAATAGACCAAAAATTATTTTTGCAGATGAACCAACAGGAAATTTAGACAGTAAAAGCAAAAAAATAATTCTAGAAATATTTCAAAATATAAACCGAGAATTAGGCACGACAATATTGATGGTTACACACTCTAATCAAGATATGGAATATGCAAGTAAGGTTATTACAATAAAAGACGGGAAGATAGAATGAATGAAGTATTATTTTATTTAAAAAGGAAGATGAGAAAAAATATTACAAGAAATATTTTATCAATAGCCTCAATAGCTTTAGCTATCATGATTTTTGTTACAACAATAATTTGCGCTGCTTCTACTAAAAATTATTATAACAACTATATTGGTAATAGAGCCTCTGGAACAGATTTAATAATCGAATTAAATGGTGGAGAAAATGATTTAGGCTTAAAAAATAAGTTACAAAATAATAAAGCGATAAAATCAATAATTAGTTATTCAGAAATGGAGAAGAATGTAGAGTTAAAAGATAAAATAGCAACTATATTATTAATAGGAACTAACCCTAAGATTGAGGTAAATAATGGAATCCTATCTGTAGTAGATGGAACTTTACCTGAGAAAAATGAATGTATGATAACAGAATTATTGCGTGATGATTATAAACTATCAATTGGAGATAGTATAAAAATACAAGCAGGCGGTGGCGAAAAAGAATACTTAATATCTGGAATCTTAAAAAATAGTGGAACAGTTATGAAACATTCTTTTTCGTGCATTGTAATTGACCAAGAATTGAATAATGTAATAAGTACAAAAGAATATAGAGTAAATTTATTTAAAAAAACTCAAGTTGAAGAATCGATAAAAAATATTAGCTCTACAATTGGAAGTAAGTACAAAATAGAAGAATCAAGATACAAATCTACGTCTTTTGATAAGGAATTGAATATATTTTTTAATCTTTTTTATATCGTTTCAGCTATAATTATGATATTAGCTTATTATTTAACTTGGATTACAATAGGTTTTTATATTAAAAAAATGAGAAACGACATAGCCATACTAAAAGTATTAGGAACTAGGAAAAGGAATTTATTTTTTATAGTAGGTGGGATTGGAGTATTTATAACATTAATAGGCGTGCTTTCAGGGATATTCTTTGGAATAATAAGTTCTAAGATAATTTTAAATATTATTGGCGGATTATTAAAGGTAGATAAAATACCGTATCTGTTTCCGTATATAGGAATATTTTGGGGAAGTGTAATAGTTGTTTTTATAGGATTTATAACATCTATTATGCTGGGTAAAAAATACTTAAATGAGAGTATTGCAGATGGATTAAATGAAAGAGAAACAATAAGTACGAAAAAAGTCAGTGATAAAAAGATATATTTTTTAATTATTGGTTTTGTTTTGGGAATGAACTTAATATTTAACCATCTTCCTTTCAAACCATATGAAATAATTTTAAGGATAGTTAGTGTTGTTCTTTTGGTAATATCTATTACAAAAATATTCTTAGAAATATTTATAAAGAGAATAATAGGCAATAAATATTTCATAGATAACTGTAATGGTTTGTTAATAAAAAATAATTTTAGTAATAATAAAAATCGAGTTCAAAAAGTGGTAATTCTCACAACATTAATAGTAACATTAGCATTAGGAATGGCGGCTACAGGGAATCAATTTAACAAATTGATAGATAATTTATTGAACTATTCATATTTTGGAGATGTAGTTTTAAATGCTAATTCAGATTCAACCGTTACAAACATGAATTTGGAAAATACAAGAAAAACAAATATGGTTGAAGAAGTATATCCTTTATATCAAAGATACATTGACTATAAAGGTATGGAAATACAAGTTAATGGATATGTAATTGATGATAGAATGGAAAGTCAACTAAAAAGGTATTTGAATTTAAATAATGAAGATCTAAAAAATGTTAAGAATACAAATACTTTGTTGGCTTCGGAACTTGTATTACAAAAAAATGGCTTAAAAATTGGAGATACAATAAAAATTGGGAAAAAAGATTTTGAAATTAAAGGAAGTTATAAATCAGTGATTAATGATGGAAAGTCATTAATTTTGAGTAAAGAAGGTTTTTTGTCAGCTGATGAAAGATATAAGATTAGAAGTGCTAATATAATTTTAAAAAAAGGAAAGACCTTTGAAAATTTTATAAATTCATTTCAACAAATAGATAAGGATTCTAATATATCAATAAGAAGTGTGAATCAAGCGAAGACATACGAGGAAAAAATTGATAAGCAGTTTATGTATATTTTAGATAGTGTAGTAATATTTATTTTACTATCAGGAATATTAATTATCGTAAATTCTATTATTTCTGAAATAAAAGAAAATAATTATACTATGACAATTTTAAAAAGATTGGGATTTACAAAAAGACAAATTAAGAGCAATTATGTTTTTGACATATTAATAAAATCAATATTCTCATGTACATTGGCAGTATTATCTTCTATATTTTTAAATTGGATTTTCATAGATGGAATAAATTCAACTTTACATTGGGGATTGCTTTTTAAAATTGATTACAAATTTTTAATAATATCTTGGACTGTTTTAATTATATTAAATTTGGCAATTGAGTCATTGATTGTAAAAAAAATGTATGGGAAACTTTAAGATGATTTAATTGTAGTACAAAAGGAGAAAATATTGATGAATTTAGGAGAAAAAATTTATAAGTTAAGAAAAGAAAAAGGGATGTCACAAGAACTACTGGCAGAACGATTAGGAACTAGCAGGCAGGCTATAAGCAAGTGGGAAAATAATCAAGGTTATCCTGAAGTAGAAAAATTAATGATGTTATCAAATATTTTTGAGGTGAGTACCGATTATTTAATTAAAGAAGATAATGGAGAAGAGAATAAAAGCGGAGATGATAATTATTATGTCAGTAAAGAGAGTGGAGAAGGATATTTATTCTACAAAAGAAAAATAATAAAGTCAGAATCCATAGGTATAGGAATAATGATTTGTTCGCTTATACCATTTATTTTAAATAATAGTGAGACCTTCATCAATTATATCTTATCCGCGTGCATATTAATTATAGGAAGCATATTTTTTCTAAAGAAGAATATATATAAATCAAATTTAGATAGCTATAAAAAGTGGATTAATAAAAAGTTAATATTTGATCCAAATTATTATAAACAGTTAAAAGATGAGCTTAAAACAATTCAAGAAAAACAGCTAAGAGTAAAGTTGCCAATGATTATATTATTATTTATAGGAGTATTATTATGTATCTATGGAGATGAATTCGACACATCCAAAGGGGCTTTATTTAATTCACTAGGAGTTTTATTTATTGCATTTGCGGTGTCTATGTTTACTTACGTTGATTCTATAAATAGAGAGTATAAATTTTTAATAAATAATTTAGCCTATAGAAATAGTTTTATAATTCGTTTGAAAAATAAAGTAATAGAAATATTTAACAAAAATTAAAGAATGTTCTATTATATATAGATGACTATTTACACCAAAGTGTAGAAGTCCCCTTTTTTATTCTTAAAAACCAGAATTAGAGAGTAGAAAAAGGGGTATATTTATGAACTATAAAGATAAGATTAAAAAATATCTTGAAAATTCAGGATGAATTATAACATGTAAATATTGTAGAGAAAATAATGTACCTATTGTTTATCTTAGTAGATTATCAAAAGGAGTAGAACTTTTAAAAGTTAAAAGTGGAATTTATACTATGTAAAATTAGTCTGTTCATATTCTTCATATAAGGAGAAAGATATATACATTCTTTATGATATAAGATGAATGAGAAGTCAAAGGATTGAACTTATCTATCGTATACGATAAAATATATACGATAGATAAGTAAAGGTTGGTGAGTAAATATGATTAGAGATGAAAATGAAATTCTAAGTCTTATGAGGGAGAATAAGGGTATTTTATCAGCAGAAGAATTAGATAAACTTGGTATTAGTATAAGAAAACTTCAACAAATGGCTAAGGATAAAAAGGTTGAAAGGCTGGTAAGGGGCTTATATCTTCACCCAGAATTTGTAGAAGATCCCTATTACATTACTCAGTATAGGGCTCCTAAGGCAATTTTTTCCAATGAAACTGCCCTTTATCTCCATTCCCTAAGCGATGAAAATCCAGTAAAGATTGTAGCAACTATTCCCAGCGGATATAATAGCAGTCTTCTTAAGGATAAGGGATATAAATTTTATTACCTAAAAGAGGAACTATGGAAATTGGGTCAGGTGGAAATAACAAGCCCTTTTGGAAATAAGATTTGGGTTTATTCAAAAGAAAGAAGCTTGGCTGAAATGATGGCTAAAGTAGAAAGTGGAGATAGAAACTTACTAGTTAATGCTCTGAAAGCAGGCTTAGAGGCAGGAATTTTAAATAGCTTAGACTTAATTAAATATGCAGAAATCTTTGGGAGCAAGGAGCAGATGAGAAATTACATGGAGGTCCTTATATGATATTTAAAGATCCTAGACAATTAAAAGATACAATAAAAAACAAGGAAAAAGAATTAAAATTACCAGCCAACACCTTAATAAATTATTATATGATGGATTGTTTTATAGAGCGTTTATATCACAGTAAGTATAGAAAAAACTTCGTCATTAAAGGAGGCTTTTTAAATTCCTCTCTAATAGGCATTAACATGAGAAGCACCATGGAACATTGATACAACTGTAAAAGGTCTAGCAATAGATCAAAATAGTATAGAGAAAATTATAGAAGAAATACTATCTATAGAATTGGATGATAATATAAATTGGCATATAGAAAAAATTATAAATATTCATGAAATTGGAGAGTATGAAGATTTTAGGGTTACACTAATAGCTAATTTTTTTAATATGAAGGTAGCGGTAAAAATAGATATTACTACAGGAGATCTCATTATTCCTAGAGAAATAGATTATTCTTATCTGCCTATTTTCTCTGATGAGGAAATATATTTAAAAGCCTATCCAATTACTAGTATATTAGCTGAAAAGATAGAGAGTATTCTTGTAAGAAATATTTTAAACACAAGAGCTAGAGATTATTATGATGTATATACCTTATTAAAACTAAATCCCACTCTGGACATGGATAAATTGCTTGAAGCAGTAAAAGCAAAGGCAAAAGAGAGGGAAACTTTAGACTATTTTATAAATCGAAATATTTATATAGACGCCATAAAGGAAAGTGAAGATCTAAGAAATATTTGGAAAAATTATCAAAGAAAAAATGAATATGCTAAAAACATTTCATGGGAAGAAATACTAGCTTCTATAGAAACATTCAGACATAAAACTTAACTATCGTATAAAAAGAAGAATCTACGATAGAAAAGTATATGGTTCTTAAAATTTATATTAAAATCTAAAATAATTTGTGAAACTAAGAGAAGATAATAGTTTGTTAATAAAAAATAAATAAGTGATGTAGTAAAGACTATGATAAATTGCGAGCGAAGGAGAAATCTTTCGCTCTTTTTTTATAAAAAATTAAGGAGGAAAAATGAAATTAGTTATAGCAGAAAAACCAAGCGTTGCAATGTCAATAGCAAAGCTTATAGGAGCAAAGAACAAAAAAGATGGATATTATGAGGGAAATGATTATAGAGTATCTTGGTGTGTAGGTCATCTAGTTCAGATGGCAAATCCTGATAGTTATGATGAAAAATACAAAAAGTGGAGAATAGAAGAGCACATATTGAATTTATACCTAGATATAGAATATTACAGGATATAAAAAAGATTATTTTTATGGAACTTTTTTAGAGAAAACTTTTTTTAGAGTAAGCGAGCCCGTAAAAGTTAATAGATTTGCGGATGGAGAATACATACTAGTATTTGAATAGTCAAAAAAATATAAATAAAAAACAGACGAAAATCGTCTGCTTTTTAGCAATCTGTAGGATCTAGCAAGTTATTTAAGGTCTTTACGTGAACTCCCGTTGCTCTTTTTGGAAGGTAGTTTTCTGCTTTTGATTTGTATGCAGTTGCAGCTATATCAAGGTGTACCCAAGGTATATTTTCTTTAACGAAAGCTCCCACGAAAAGTCCTGCTGTTACTGAACCAGCACCATTGTTTGAAGTGTTTTTAATATCAGCAACTTCTGATTTATTTAATTTTTTGAAATCTTCATCATAAGGGAATGCCCAAATCTTTTCGCCAGAAATTTTCCCTGCTTCTTCTACATCTTTATAAAATTCTTCATTATTTGATACGGCACCAGTATAAACTTCTCCAAGAGCAGAAACAACTGCACCAGTAAGAGTAGCAAGGTCAATAATTTTCTTTGCACCAAGATCATTTGTAGCATAGTGAACTGCATCTGCTAGAGTAAGTCTTCCCTCTGCGTCTGTGTTATCAACTTCAATAGTTAGTCCTTTCATTGAATCAATAATATCTCCTGGTTTGTAAGATGTTCCAGAAATCATATTTTCACAAGCGGCGACAACTCCAACAACATTTACCTTTGCTTTATTTTTTGCTAGAGCATACATTGTTCCAATTACAGTTCCTGCTCCGCCCATGTCGCAGTGCATATAGTTTATTCCAGAGGCAGATTTAAGATTGTATCCGCCAGAATCATAAGTTAATCCCTTTCCGACTAGAGCAATTTTATCTGTGTTAGCATTGTTATATTCCATCACAATAAGTCTTGGTCTATTAGATGCACCTGCTGCAACTCTTAAGAATGCCTTCATGCCAATTTTTTCTATTTCATCTTCTTCGTAAATTTTTACATTTACTCCAACTTTTTCCAATTTTTCTTTTGTTATATTTGCAAGACTTTCTGGATATATTACATTGGCAGTTTCATTTACAAGATCTCTTGCTAGAAAAACTCCGTCCATAATATTTGTGATTTTTTCTAAGCCTTCTTGAAGTTTTTCTTTTGGACCATTAAAAGCTGAATAATTTACTGTGAGTTCAAAGTCTTCTTTTTTATCTTCTAGATCAGTCTTTTTTGTAAATTCATATTCACTTTGGCGAAGTCCTTCGTAAGAAGCCATGAGAGTTTTTCTGTTGCAAAGAGAAAGTTTTGGCATTTTGATTTCAACTTTATGTTCTTTGTTCTCTCTCAAGATATTTCCAAGTTTAAAGAAAATATTTCTAATATCTTCAAGACCAATTTCGTCTTCTCCAAGACCAATAAAAATATGAGAATCATCATTTAAAATTGGAAGATAAATCATTTCATTTAGTTTTCCAATAAATTTTTTATCCTCTAAAAATTTATTAAATTCTCCTTCAGCTTTTTCATTTTTTTTAAGGAAGTGGACTTTTAGTCCTCCTTCTTCGTACAAATTAAATTTAATCATAAATTCACCTCTACTACTATTATACAATAGATTAAAAAAACGTCTATTAATTAAGCACTTAAAAATAATATTGTGAAATATTATAATAAATTTTATTTATCAAATATAAAAAGTGAAAGTAAAAAAACTATAAATAAAATCTCTAGCCAATAATTTTATTTTACAGAGGTATCGAATACATAAACACTCACTTCATAAATTTTTCCATTTATATTTTTTCTAAGATATGCAAATCCACAATTTTTGGCATCTTTATTCAATAAATTTGCGTTGTGACCAGGGGAATTTTTCCACTCAGCAAGTGCTCTACCATTTACATTTTGTTGATTTTTAGTTTTTCCAAATTGAAATCTGCCATAAATATTTTCGCCAAGATTTGCATTTGCATTGGATGCGCTAATGTGGTTTATATTATTTTGTGTTATGTACTGATTGATCTCTTCTTCACATCTTTTTTGAGCAATCTCGACAAGCTTTCTATCTTCATTAACTTCTTTTAGACCAAGAGAAAATCTATAAGCATTCATCATATTTGTGAATTCAGTGGAATTTCCAATGAAGCCTTCTTCCAATTTGTTTTTTGTAGGTAAATTAATATTGTTTTCTTTTGTATTTGAAATAGGTATTGCATTTAATTCTTTAAGGGTCGAAGATATATTTTCATCTTTTGCATAAACATTTGCTGTAAAAAGAGATGTTACTAATAGAGAAATAGACAAAAGTTTCTTCAGATTTTTCATAATTCACCTCCTTAGAATTTTATTTAATGTGTATTAAAAGTTTATAGATTAATAGATAAATATTAAATAATATTTTTACAATATATTAACATAATCTATATAATATAAGATTTAAAATTTTGTGAAATCTTTTGCTCAACTAGATTATACCAAAAAATAGCTAAATATAAACAATAAAAGAATAAAATGAAAAATATATTTATGAAAATACACTAAACAAACATATAATATATAGATACATGCAAGAATTTGGTACTTTAAAATATAGAATACTTCGATACATGAACGTGTGTGGTACTTTAAAGGCATAAAAATATTTTGAAATAAAATTTAAATAAAAAACAAGAAATAAATTTTTATACATTATTGTTTTTGTAAGGTAAATTATGATATTATTGAATAAAAGAAACTAGCACCAATTTAGTTGATTATAATCTTCTGGATTGGTGTTTTTTTGGAGGTGTTTTGATGAGTAGAGAATTTAAATCTTCAATAATGTTATTTGTAACTTCAATAATTTGGGGACTTGCTTTTGTGGCACAGTCAGCTGGAATGGAATATTTGGGGCCTTTTACTTTTACTGCTGCAAGGTGTTTTGTTTCTGTTATTTTTTTGTATCTCACATATATATTATTTAAAAAAAAGTCAAAAACCTTTAGAGAAGAGAAGTTTGATATAAAGAAAACAGTCCAAGGTGGAATTGTGTGTGGAATTCTTTTTACTATTGGAATTAATTTGCAACAGACAGGACTCATTTACACCACTGCAGGCAAAGCTGGATTTTTGACAGTGCTCTATATAGTTTTTATTCCAATAATTGGATTTTTTAGAGGAAATAAAATAAGTAAAAAAATAAGATTTTGTATAATTTTTTCTATGACGGGGACTTATTTTTTATCTGTAAATGGTGGCTTTAGAATAAATAAAGGTGATATAATAATTATTTTTTCTGCAATAACTTTTGCATTACATATTTTATCACTTTCAAAATATTCAAGAGGAACAAATACAGTTTTAGTTTCGACTATTCAATTTGGAGTTTGTGGAATTATTTCTTTTGCTATGGCTTTCTTCTTAGAAGACATAAGTATGGAAAATATTTTAAAATCATACACAACTATTTTATATGCGGGGATTTTGTCCTCTGGAATTGGATTTACTTTACAGATACTTGCACTAAAAGATTTGGATCCAGTTATAGCATCTATGATAAGTTCCCTTGAATCAGTTTTTGGAGCTCTTTTCGGTTGGCTTATCTTATCTCAAAGAATGGACAAAAGAGAGATAATAGGTGCGACTATAATTTTTGTTTCTACACTTTTGGCACAGATACCAATAGAAAATTATTTAAAGAGAAGATTTGAATAAATTTTGAAAATTTTTCACAATAATTTAATATTAATTAAAAAATATTTCACACAGATAGTATATAATATTACAGAGGTGAAGATATGTCACTATTTGGAAAGATTTTTGAGAAGACGGACAAAAAGTTAATTACAATTGACGGCGAGTATGGCAGCGGTGCAAATGAAATTGCAAAAAAAGTTGCAGACAAGTTGCAGTATGAATTTTACGATGAGAAATTAATTGAGTTAATGAGCCTTGAGGGAAAACTTAAGCCTGAAGATATAAAAAAAGATGATTCCTTTTTACAGGGAACAATTTATGATTTGTATAGACAAAATTATTCATATTCACAGGAAGATATTGCTACAAATGATGCAGCTTTTTTGTTGGATTCAAGAACAATAAGAGAAATTGCAAAAAATAAAAAGGCAATAATCTTTGGCAAGTGCGGAGATTTTGTCTTGGAAGATTTCCCAAAACTATCTGTATTTATCTATGCTTCTAATGATTTTAAAGAAGAAAGAATTTTGAATACTTATAACGTGAAGAAAGAAAAGCTTGAGCTTAAAATGAATCGAGAAAATAACAGACGTGCAAATCATTATAGCAGGAATACTGGGAAAACGTGGGGAGAAATTTCAAATTATGATATTTGTATAAATTCTTCTGTTTTTGATTTTGAAAATATTGCAAATTTAATTGTAGATATGTCAAAAAACAAAAAATAATTATTTAGATCTCAACTTTTTGTTGGGATTTTTTTTAAAACTTTAATAAAGTGGACTAGTTTATTTTTATTTATTACAATATTGTTGAGGTGTATTATGAGAAGACGAGATAGAGAAGTAGAGGATATTAAGAAGATAGAAGAGATAGTTTCATCTGCTAGATTTATGCATCTTGGGTTATTTGATGGTGACTATCCTTATGTTGTCCCTTTGCATTATGGATACAAATTAAATGAAGAAAAATTTATTTTTTATATGCATAGTGCAAAGGAAGGTCACAAGTTAGATTGTATCAACAAAAATGAGAATGTTTTTGTGGAAATTGACAAAGACGAAAATATAATTACAGCAAATACTGCTTGTGGTCATGGCGCAGAATATGAATGTGTAATGTGTCGTGGAAAAGCTAGCATAGTTGAAGACATAGAGGAAAAAATAGAAGCTCTTGAAGTTTTAATGAAGGTGCAAACTGATAAAGAATTTAAAGTCACAGAAGAAATGACAAAGTCTGTTGTTGTAATAAAAGTTTTGGCAGAAGATATTTCTGCAAAAGTTAGAGTTAGATAGTTTTTAAATTTATAGAGGTTTATTTTATTTCTAATAAATTTAAGTAAATTATGATTTTAGATAAATGTTTTAAATATGGGGATAATATGATTAAAGATGATTTAATTAAAGAAGAGATAGTTGGAAATGTGGGTGTGATTTATTTAAATAGACCAGAAAAAATAAATGCACTTAATTTTCAGATGATTATAAAATTAAGAAATATACTAGAAAAATGGGAAAAAGATAAAAGAGTAAAGGCAATACTTTTTGATAGCAAGTCTGAAAAGGGGTTCTGTTCAGGAGGAGATTTAAAAGAACTTTATTATGATTTTGTAAATAATTTTGATTGTGATAAAAAAGATGGATTTTTTTCTAAGGAGTTTTCTCTCGATAAGTATATTGCAAATTACAAGAAACCTGTTGTAAGCCATTGGTATGGTGTTGTAATGGGCGGAGGGATCGGACTTAGTATTAATTCTGATTTAATAATATGTGAAGAAAATGTTAATTGGGCTATGCCAGAAACTGGTCTCGGTTTTGTACCAGATGTTGGAGTTTGCCATTATATATCGAAACTTCCTAAAGCTTTAGGACAGTATGTAGGTTTGTGTGGAGCAAGTTTAGAGTCTTATGATTTAATAAAATATAATTTAGCAGATGTTTGTGTAAATTCAAAGGATTATAAAAATATAGTAGAAAAACTTTTTGAGTTTTCCGAAATTTATAACGGAGAAGAATTAATAGAAAAAGTAAAAAAGGAGGCTGAAAAGTATGCAGTAGAATCTGAAAAATCTTTTTTAGATAAAAATATGGAAAAAATTGAAAAACATTTCTCTCACTCCAGTTTAAAAGAAATATTTGAAAATTTAGAAAAAAATTTAGAAGATAAATTTTTACAAGAAAGTTTTGAGAATTTAAAGAAAAAAGATCCCTTTATGCTTGCAACTCAGTTTGAAAAATATTTTGTTTGTAAAAGTTTAACTTATGAAGAAACTCTAAATTTAGATCTTAAAGTATTAAATTATGCAGTAGATACAAGATCTATGAACGAAGGAATAAAATCCAAAATTATAGAAAAGGGATATGAACCAAAATGGAAATGCAAGTCTTTAGACGATGTTTCTTTAGAAAAAGTAAAAAAATTACTTAAAGTAGAAGAAACTTATAGAGAAAGAAAGGATTAATATAAATTTAAAAGATGAGTACTATAAAGATGAACCTTATAGTGTTATCATTTAAGATTTATTCTTTTTTGGATTTACGATCTTGAAAGTTTTTTCGCTTCAATCAAAAGAATCTAATAATTAAAATAACCCTAAGTCACATAAAGACTTGGGGTTACTTTAATTATAAAATATTTAATTTTAAAAAATCAATTTAGTTTGCTGTCAGTTATAATTTGGATATTGTAATCTTTTAAAATAGTATCTGTTGAGAGTATATCTTCTATTGCTCTTTTTGCAGATGTATCCGCTTCTTTTAAAAGGCCTTTTTTAATTGCGTTTTTTTCAACTTCCTTCTTTTGATCCTTTGAAAAGTTGTTGTAATCTTCAATATCAATTCTATTAAAGATGGATTCACGCTCATCAAAAACTTTTAGAGAATCTTCAAAAATTTCATGACTCAAAATTTTTGTGGGAGGAATTTTTATTTTTATATTGTTATCATTTACGCTTACCTTAATTTTATCAAGATCAATTCCTGCATTTATAACTCCATCATAGGAAACGATAAATTTTTTAGAAGTAAAGGGAACTTTGTATCCATAAAAAGTATTTTGATTTTCAAATTCACCTACATTTGTGTAGTAATACTTAAGGGTTGTGAGTTCCTTAGCATTTACAAGTTTATTTTTTATAAGGGAAGAAGTTATAGTTGGTGTCATTTCTTTTTCCATATTTTTTTTGCCAACAGAAAAGGCTATTAAAAGTGCAACTATTAAAATCACAATCCTAAAATAAGGCTTCTTAAATATTTTTTTTAAGTTTTTCATTTAAAACCTCCAATTTCATGAATTTAATTTAAATATACCACAATAATTTTAATAAAAATAATAGAGTTAAACGTTGATTTAATCTAATTTATATTTTTAAAATTTTGTTTTCTTTGTTATAATAAGTTTAAAAGATAGAAAGGAAGATGTCAATGGACGATGGGGCCTTGTGGGCTAAACTTATTTTAATAGCAGTACTAACAGGAATTAATGCGTTTTTTGCTTCAGCTGAAATGGCAATGGTTTCAGTAAATCATAACAAAATAAAAGAGTTGGCAGAAGAAGGAGATAAGAAAGCAAAAATGCTTTTAGAAGTTTCTTCTGATCAGACTAGATTTCTATCAACAATACAAGTTGCAATAACTCTTTCTGGATTTTTCTCATCAGGATCTGCAGCGACAAGTATATCGCAAGTTTTTGGTAGATTTTTGAAGAATCAGGGCGTTACATATGGAACAACAGTTGCTTTTATTTTAGTGACTTTTTTGCTTTCATATATAACTCTTGTTTTAGGTGAACTTGTTCCAAAAAGAATTGCACTTCAAAATTCTGAGAAAGTTGCACTGAACTCAATTCAAGTTATTTCAGTTGCATCAAAAATATTTTATCCTTTTGTGAAATTATTATCCTTTTCAACAGTTTTTGTATTGAAGATGATGGGAAAATATTCTGAAGATGTAGAAGAAAAAATTTCAGAAGAAGAATTAAAAAGCTATATAAAAGTATCCACACAACAAGGTGTGATAAATTCTGCTGGCGAAGAGATGATTGTAAATATTATGGACTTCGACGATAAGCTAGCTTATGAAATAATGACACCTAGGACGTCTATTTACATGGTAGATTACGATGAATTTACTACAGAAACAGTTACAGAAATTTTAAAAAACGGTTATTCGAGAATGCCAGTATATAGAGAGAATACGGATAATATTCTCGGAACTGTTTATATAAAAGATTTATTTGTGGAGTATGCAAAAAATAATTACAGTTCTATAAATCTTGACAATTGCATAAAGTCACCTTATTATGTGCCAGAAACTAAAAAGATTGATATGTTGTTAAAAGAACTTCAAGCATCTAAAAATTATGTTGCGATTTTAATTGATGAATATGGTGGATTTTCTGGCATGGTAACAGTAGAAGATATAGTTGAAGAAATTGTTGGTGAAATTGAAGATGAGTATGATGATGAAAATCACAATATAGAAAAAATTGCCGAAAACGAATATATTGTAGATGGATCAATGGATATTGAAGATATAAATGATGGTTTGGGAACATCTTTATATTCAGAAAATCACGAAACTATTTCTGGGCTTATAATAGAAAAACTTGGATTTATTCCAGACGAAAATGAGAAAAAGAAATTTAGCGTAAAATCTTCAGGTTGTATTTTGACAGAACTTGCAGTTGCAGATAAGAGAATAATAAAGGCTAGCATAAAAGTAATACAAGAAGAGCAAAAAAAAGCGAAAAGAGAATATAAAGAATTTAATTCATAACATAAATAAAAAGTAGGAGTCATAAATGTGATGTGGCGCCTGTTTTTATTATATTTGGAATTTTTCATATTATAGAACTGAAGTTTTTAATCTCTCTAGTCACAAAATATGAATTATAAAATCTGTAATATTAATTATAATTTTGTAATTAGACTTATTAAAGTTATATTAATTTTATTAATAAATATTTCCTTTTTAAAATAGTATTTTATAGATAATAAAGATGTAATGCCATTTAATTTAAGATTAAAGGACACTACATCTTTTTGTGATTATAAAAATTTATTATCTCTCATTAGCTATTTTACAAATTATATATGCAATATCTAAGATTTTTATTTTATTTATTTCTCAAAAATTCGTCAATTGATTTTGCTGCATTTTTTCCTGCACCCATGGCAAGTATTACTGTGGCAGATCCAGTTACTGCATCTCCACCAGCAAAGATTTCTTTACGAGAAGTTTGAGATTCTTCATTTACAATTATTCCGCCCCATTTTTCTATGTCAAGATTTTTTGTAGTTGAAGAAATAAGTGGATTTGGATTTGTTCCAAGCGCCATTATTACAGTTTGGAAATTTTCTTTGTATTCGCTTCCCTTTATTGGAACGGGTCTTCTTCTTCCAGATGAATCAGGCTCTCCAAGTTCATTTCGAACACATTTAAGCGATTTTACCCATCCATCTTCATCGTCAATAATTTCTACTGGAGCAGTTAGCATTTCAAATTTAATGCCTTCTTCCTTTGCGTGGTGAACTTCTTCTGTTCTTGCAGGAAGTTCTTTTTCTGTTCTTCTGTAAACAATAGATACATCTGCACCAAGTC
Organism: Peptoniphilus lacydonensis; assembly: GCF_900106515.1. GTDB lineage: Bacteria > Bacillota > Clostridia > Tissierellales > Peptoniphilaceae > Peptoniphilus_A > Peptoniphilus_A lacydonensis. The sequence continues at coordinate 662,077 of NZ_FNWF01000003.1, read as the reverse complement.
TTTTTGCAACTCTTGCAGCGTCCATTGCAACATTTCCGCCACCAACGACAGCAACTTTTTCTCCAACATTTACTGGTGTGTCATATTTTTCGTCAAAGGATCTCATTAGATTATTTCTTGTCAAAAATTCATTTGCAGAATAAACTCCATTTAAGTTTTCTCCAGGAATATTCATAAATTTAGGAAGTCCTGCACCAGATCCTATAAATACTGCTTCAAAACCTTCTTTTATTATGTCGTCAATTGTCATAGTTCTTCCAATGACAAAATTATTTTCAATTTTAACGCCAAGATTTTTAATATTTTCTACTTCATATTCCACAACTTCATCTGGGAGTCTAAATTCAGGAATACCATAAATTAAAACGCCGCCACTTTGTTGCAAAGCTTCAAAAATTGTCACATCATAGCCCATTTTTGCAAGTTCACCTGCACAAGTAAGTCCAGCGGGGCCAGCACCTATAATGGCAACTTTTTTATTTATTTTTCTTATTTCGGATGAATCTTTTATTTGATGGCGTCTTGCATAGTCTGCTGTAAATCTTTCGAGTTTACCTATAGAAACTGCATCGCCACGATTTGCAAGCACACATTTCTCTTCACATTGTGTTTCTTGTGGACAAACTCTTCCACAGACAGCGGGAAGGGAAGTGTATAGAGAAAGAACTTTGTAAGCTTCTTCGAAATTACCATTTGCAATTTCTTTTATAAAACCAGGTATATCAATTGAAACGGGACATCCATCAACACAGCCAGGTTTTTTACAATTTAAACATCTGCTAGATTCTTCTACAGCTTCTTCTGCAGTATATCCCAAACAAACTTCTTTAAAATTTTTATTTCTTTCGTCAGGGACTTGTTCCTTTATAGGTACTTTTTTAAATCTATCTTTTGCTTTTTTTATTACAAAGTTGTCGTGCTTTTCTCCTTCTAAGTTTTCGTCTTGCACAGATTTTTCTGCCAAGTGATCGGACACAGCAAGATCCATTGTGCAGTGGTGATCATAAATAGTTTTTGTCTTTTTGTTGTCGATATATTGTCTTTGCCTTTTCATTGCAGAATCAAAATCCACAAGGTGACCGTCAAATTCGGGCCCGTCAACGCAAGCAAATCTAGTCTTTCCGTCAATGCTAACACGACAAGCTCCACACATTCCAGTTCCATCCACCATAATTGGATTAAGAGAAACAGTCGTAGGAAGATTATATTTTTTTGTAGTTAAGCATACAAATTTCATCATAATCATTGGTCCAATGGAAACGATGTGGTCATATTTTTTATTTTCATTTTCAACTAAATCTATGATTTTGTCAGTTACCATTCCCTTGAAGCCATAACTTCCATCGTCTGTTGCTATGTATAAATTGTCGCAGACCGATTTTAATTCATCTTCCAAGATCACAAATTCTTTGGATTTTGCTCCAATTATAATGTCACAATTTAGTCCATTTTCTTTAAAGAATTTTGCTTGAGGGTAAACTGGTGCAGTTCCCACACCTCCGGCAACAAATAAGTATTTTTTATCTTTTAATTCTTTCGTATTCATTTCAAAGAAATCAGATGCATGACCGAGAGGACCAACAAAGTCTTTAAAGCTTTCACCTTCTTTAAAAGATACAATTTTTTTTGTTGATTCACCAGAAGCTTGCACAACTATTTGCACACTTCCTCGTTTAACATCGTAATCGGAAATTGTAAGAGGAATTCTCTCAGAATATTTATCGGCTATTAAAATAATAAACTGACCTGGTTTTGCAGAAGCTGCAATCTTAGGTGCATATATGTCAAATAAATAAATATTTGGCGCAAGTAATTCTTTTTTTAAAATTTTTGGCAAAATAATCACACTCCAAAAATATTATAGCATATTGAAAAAGTAGGAGGGTAAAATTTTAAATCTTATGATTATTTATTTAAAATATACTTTTTTAGAAAAATAGAAAAATTATTTACTAAAATTAAGATTTAAAGTATATTATATCTAAGGTGATTGAAATGAGAAATTTTTCAAAAGAAATAAAAAAAGTTGTTATAAAAGTTGGTTCATCTTCCATAACTCATGACAATGGAAAGATAAATTTACAAAAAATCGACGAACTTTGTTTTGAAATAGCAAATTTAAAAAATAGAGGGATAGATGTAATTTTAGTTTCAAGTGGAGCTATTGCAGCAGGGCGTGAAAAATTAAATTTGTCAGAAAGACCAAGGGAAACATCAGATAAACAAGCAGCAGCAGCAGTTGGCCAAGTTGCTCTAACAAATATTTATGACAGGTCTTTAATATCTTATGGATATAATTCTGCACAAATTCTTTTAACTAGGCAAATTGAAAAAGATGACGAGATGAGAAAAAATGCCAAAAATACTTTTGAAAAACTTCAGGGGATGAATGCCATTCCAATAATAAACGAAAATGACACAATTTCCACATACGAAATAAAATTTGGCGACAACGATACACTTTCTGCAATAATTGCAAGAATTACAGAGGCAGACCTTCTTATAATGCTGACAGATATTGAGGGACTTTATACAGATGATCCAAGGAAAAATTCTGATGCAAAAATAATTCGCGAAGTTCAGGATATTAGAGAGATAGAAGGAATGGCAAAAGAAACCGAATCTAACGTAGGCACAGGTGGAATGTATACAAAAATAAAGGCAGCAAAGCTTGCAATAGAAAAAAATATTGAAGTTGTAATTGCGTCAGGGGACAATATGAAAATAATTAGAGATATAGTGAAGGGAGAAGAAATTGGAACATATTTTAAGTGTTAAAGAGTTGGGGCAAGTTGCAAAAGGTTCATCTCATAAATTAAAAAAATTAAACACATCTGAAAAAAATAAAATGCTTGCTTCAATTAAAAATTCACTTTTAAACGAGAGTGAAAATATTTTAAAAGCAAATGAAAAGGACATAAAAAAAGGAAGAGAAAACAATATGCCTGAAGGTCTTATTGACAGACTTCTCTTAAATGATAAAAGAATAGAATCAATGGCAAAGTCAATTGACGAAGTGATTGATTTTAAAGATCCTGTGGGAAAAGTTCTCTCTATGGAAGAAAATTCAGCAGGACTTTTAATTGGTAAAAAAACTGTTCCAATGGGAGTTATTGCAATTATTTATGAGGCAAGACCTAATGTAACTCTTGATGCTTCTATTTTAGCCCTAAAGGCATCTAGTGCAATAATTTTGAGGGGCGGCAAGGAGTCAATAAATTCAAATATTGCAATAGCAGATGCAATTAGACTTGGAATAAAAAATGCAGGATATGATGAAAATTTTGTGCAAATTGTAAAGAATACATCAAGAGAATCCGCAAAAGAACTTATGCAACTAAAGGGTTATGTAGATTTATTGCTACCAAGAGGATCTGAGTCTTTAATTAATTCAGTTGTTGAAAATGCAAAGGTGCCTGTAATTGAAACAGGTGTTGGCAATTGCCATATTTATGTAGATGAAGACTGTGATGTAGAAAAAGCAGTTAAGATAATAGAAAATGCAAAGACACAGCGAATTGGAGTTTGTAACGCAGTGGAATCTTTAGTCCTTAACGAAAATTTGCCTGATGAATTTTTTGATCTATTAAATGAGGTTGTAGAAAAGTATGATATAAAAGTTCACGCAGATGATGCATCAATTTCAAAATTTAAAAATTCAGTTTCTGCGACAGAAGATGACTTTTTTCGAGAATATTTAGACTATGAATTTTCTGTAAAGACGGTTAAAGATGTTGATGAGGCAATAGAACACATAACTAAATACTCCACTGGACACTCAGAATCTATTTTGACAAATTCCTATGAAAGAGCTATGAAATTTTTAGAAGAAGTTGATTCAGCTTGCGTCTATGTAAATGCGTCTACAAGATTTACAGACGGTGGAGAGTTTGGGAAAGGAGCAGAACTGGGAATTTCGACACAAAAACTTCATGCAAGAGGACCAGTTGGTTTAGAAGAGTTAGTTAGCTATAAATATATAATATTTGGTCATGGAGAGTTTAGAAGTTAAAAAGACCGCAAAATTTAAATCGTGGCCTTTAGAGATTATTCGTCTGTTAATATTTTTAATATTTCCGAATAAATATTTTCTGCATTCTTTTTAAAGTTTGCAGAAATTTTTTTTGCCATTAAAGCATCTGATGCTTCAATTTTTAAGTTGAGGACTGGGATTTCTCCATCAATTATTTTCAAATCTGCATAGTGAGATCCATTTTCTTCTAAGGAATTTGCAATAATTGAATTTTTAACTGCAAGTTCGTGATTATATTTTTCCATTTTTTCATCTAAGAAATTTATATTTTCTTTTGGAATTTGTTCATAGAAAATATTTAAAGTTTTTTTACCGTCATCTGACAAATAATATTTTTTATCACTGTCAAAGAGAACCAGACCATTGGATTCCAATTCTTTTAAATATTGTTTAAAATAAAAATAATTAAAAAGTTCTATATTTAAAACAAAATAACTTAGATCGTTTTCTTTTAATTTATGGTTAAAATTATCTATAATATATAAAATTAGAAGTTTATTTAGTGCAAGTTCAAAGGAACTATTTTTCATAAGATCACCTTCCAAATAATTATACCAAAGTGAGGTATACAATATCAATTAAAGATGAATTTTCCAACAATTTTGTATATAATAGATGTGACAAGAAAAATTTTTGATAAGAGTTTATAAGGAAGAAGAATGAGTAATTTTAAAAAGAAAACTTTAAATGTAATGAGTGTAAATACACTCACGCTTATACTTGCAATAATATTTTTAACAATTGGTTTTAATATACAAGAAAAATTTAATTTTTTGGGGACCTTTATTACAGAAGTATTTATAATCTTATTACCTGCAATTTTGATTTCTTCAACGGGGAGTCTTAAAGAGGTTTTAAAGATAAAAAAGACTTCCTTTGAAGTTATTTTAAAAACTATTATTATAGTGATACTTTCCTATCCGATTATTCTATTGATGAATGGAATTTTTTTGTCACTTCTTTCAAACTTTATTGAATACAAAAATTTTCCTATGGAAATAATGTTGCAGAATGTGCCAATTTTTAATTATTTAATTTTTATGTGCCTTGTGCCTGCAATTTGTGAAGAAATTTTTTTCAGAGGGACTCTTGTTAACGCTTATAATGTTTATGGAGAAAAGTTTGCCATAGTTGTTTCTGCTCTTGTGTTTGCATTGTTTCACTTTGATATACAAAATTTTATCGCTCCATTTTTGTTGGGGCTTTTATTTGCTACTGTAATTGAGTACACAGGTTCAATCTTGCCATCTATTGTGGCACATTTTGTGAATAATATAATTGCAGTTTTCACAGCGAGATATGTGAATGAGAGATTATTTGAATTTTTGCGTCGCACGAAATTATCGCGAGAAATTGGCTCTCTTGAACTTTCTATAATTATTTTGCTAATTCTTATTTCAATTCTTTCTGTAATTTTAATTAGAGTTATTTTAAAAAATTTGAAAAAAGAAAGAGAAAGCAGAGAGAACGTAAGAATTAGATATAGAGATGTGGAAGGAATTGATTTGTTTAATTTCGTTCCAATAATTGCACTTGTGATTTTGTACTTTGTGTATCACTATATTGTTTTTTAGGAGGTCGACATGGATAAGATAAAAGAAGCTTGTGATTTAATTTTAAATTCTAAAAAAGTTTTTGCACTAACAGGTGCAGGAATTTCTACTGACTCAGGGATACCAGACTTTAGAAGTAATACAGGTTATTATTCAAAGATGGATCCAGCACTTGCACTTTCAAAAGATAGACTTTTAAATCATCCAGAAATATTTTACAAAGAGGGCTATAAAATTTTAGAAGATTTAAACGATCAAGAACCAAATAAGGGACATATTGCTCTTGCAAAGTTAGAAGAAATGGGATATCTTTCTGGAATAATTACACAAAATATTGACAATTTGCATGCAAAAGCGGGTTCAAAAAATATTTATGAAGTTCATGGAGAAACGAGGGGAATACACTGCATTAATTGTGGAAGTGAATATCCTTTCTCCGTTATGCGTGAAAAAGTAGAAAAAGATGAAATTCCGCCAAAATGTGATAAGTGTGGTGGAACACTTAGACCTAATGTAGTGATGTTTGGAGATATGATGCCTGATGATTTTGAAAGAGGAGCAAGAGAACTTGATAATACAGAAACATTAATTGTAGTTGGTTCGTCCCTTACAGTTTCTCCTGTAAATTTTCTTCCAAATTATGTTGACCACTTGATTATTATAAATAATGATAAAACACCAATGGACAGGCGTGCTGATGTAGTTATAAATGAAAATTCCACAATTGTTTTAGAGGAAATATTAGAGGAGATTGAAAAAAGAATATGATGTACGGAGATTTTGCTTATTTCTACGACAAGTTGATGTATGATCTAGATTATGAAAAAATTTATAAATTTGTAAAAGAGGTTCTAGAGAAAAGGTCACTAGAGCCTAAATTAATTTTAGAGATGGCTTGTGGAACAGGGGGTTTGACAGAAAAACTTGCAAAGAATTTTAAAATTCACGCTTTTGATCTGTCTTACGATATGCTTTCTGTATGTGAGAATAAAATTAAGAGTAAAAATTTAAAATTATTTAGGCAAGATATGGCAGGATTTTCTGCGCCATCAAATTACGATGCAATTTTTTCTGTTGGCGACAGCTTAAACTATTTAACAGAGAAAAAAGATTTTGAAAGAGCAATAGAATCAACCTATAAGCATTTAAATGAAAATGGAATTTTTATTTTTGACTTAAATACAGAGTACAAATTTAAAAATATTGACCCTGTAACAGTGGATGAAGTGGAAGATGTACTATATATTTGGGAAAATATTTATGATGAAGAGGAAAAATTAAATACCTATGGAGTCAATTTTTTCAGAAATGCCAAAGACAATTTGTACGAAAGATTTTATGAAGAACATTTAGAGAGAGCCTATGACTTATTTTATGTGAAGAAATTATTGGAAGATATAGGATTTTTTGAAGTAGAAATTTACGATGACTATGAATTTAAAGATGTTAGTGATAAAACTTCAAGGTATACAATAGTTGCAAGAAAGTAGATTATACTTATTTAAAGCATTATAAAAATTAAATTTGTTTAAAAATATTAAGGATGGCATCTTTTGAAAGTTTCATAACCTGCACTTATTGCTTCTTCTCTATTTATAAGAATACTTAGATTAGAGATTTTCATATTAACCTGTTATAATAATAGATGGTGATATGATGGGATATATTTTAAGGGCAATTGATGAAACTGAAACTATAAAAATTTCTGCTGCTATAACAACTGATGTAGTTGAAGAGGCTGCGAAAATTCATAAGTTATCAAAGACTACTAGTGCAGCTTTAGGTAGAGTTTTAACTGCTGCAGCAATTATTGGCTCTTGGCAAAAAAATGAAGAGGACTCAATAACTCTTTCTATTAATGGAAATGGACCTGCTGGCAAAATTGTTGCAACTTGTAAAAACGATGGATATGTAAAAGGTTATGTTACAAACCCTTTGGCAGATCTTCCTATTAGAGAAAGCGATGGAAAAATAGATGTGTCTGGAATTGTTGGAGATGGAAGCTTAACCCTTGTGATGGATACTGGTATGAAAGAGCCTTATACAGGCACTGTTAATCTTACAACTGGTGAAATTGCAGAAGATCTTGCAGTTTATTTTTTGCAGTCTGATCAAGTTCCATCGGCTGTTGGTTTAGGGGTTTTAGTTGATGTTGATTATTCAATTAAGGCTGCTGGTGGCTTTATAATTCAACTTATGCCGGGTGCAACTGAAGAACAAATTTCAAAGCTAGAGGAAAATTTAAAAAAGGTCACAAATGTAACGTCAATTATTGATGAGTATAATGATGCAGAAAAGCTAATTGAAATTTTGATGAAGGATATTAATTTTAAAGTTTTGGAAAAAAGAGAGATAAGTTACAAGTGCAATTGTTCTCGCGAAAAAGTTGAAGATGCAATTATATCTGTGGGTCCAAAGGAAATAAGAGAGATACTTCATGAAGATAAAAAGGCAGAAGTCAGTTGCTATTTTTGCGATAAGGTTTATAGTTTTGATGAAAAAGATTTGGAAATAATGCTAAAAAAAGCAGAAGATATAAATAAGAATAGAGAGATTATTATAGAAGATAATTTTTAAAATTAAAGATTATAATAAGAAAAGATAGCGAAAGGGCTATCTTTTTTGATGTAAAATTATTTTATATTTTTAAAAACTTTCTCCATTGGTTTTAATATTACAAGTACAATTACAGATGAAACTGCAATTTGAATTAAGTTTCCTGGAATTGATGCAAGTGGTGTTATGAATGATGATAAAATAAAAATTTCGCCGATATAATAAACTGCAACTTTTACAATTGCAACAAGTACAAAGGAAATAATTAAATTTTTTGTATTTAATTTTCCATAATTGAGTTTATTCAATATGTATCCCATTATTAACGCAGAAATGATAGTCATTGGTGCCCACAGTACCCAGCCGCTTGTTAGGTCAAAGAGTCCCATTCCAATTGCTCCTGCAGTCATGCCTACTCTTTTGTCAAAAAATATTGCTGCTAAGAAAAATGGAACATTGCCAAGATGAATTAGTCCTCCGTTGGGTGCAAAGGGAAGCTGAATTTTTACAATCCACGTAAATACATATACAAGAGCGATGAAAAGCGACGTTATTACTAAGTCTTTTACTTTAAAATTTTTCATAAGATCTCCTTTGTTTTTAATTTTATGATAGCATTATTTGTGTAAATAATAAAGAAAAAAAGGTATACAAATAGACTTTAAAAATAAAATGATAGTTTTTAAATTATAAAAGCACCATTGTCATCTATTTCTAAGGGAAGTAAAGTGTAGTCATTTTTTAGATTTTTTATTTTTTCTTCAATGAATTTTTCCGATTTGTGGTCATCTTCTTTTAGAATAATCATAATAGTTGAGCCTGCACCACTTAGGTAATAAGTTATAGCAGAACTTTCATCTATTATTTTTTTAATTTCATTTATCTCAGGAATAAGTTTATATCTGTAAGGCTCGTGAATTTTATCTTCGAAAGCAATCTCTAAATTTTTATAATTGCCTGATATAAGAGATAAAGTCAAAAGGGAAACTCTTGATATATTAAATATTGCATCTTTTTTTGAATAATTTTTTGGAAGAACACCTCTTGCTAAATCTGTTTTAAGTTTAAAATTTGGGATAAGTGCCAAAAATTTTATTTTGTCAGAAATTTTAAATTTTTCTACAAAGACTTCATTATTTTTTAGTATTGATACAGTTGCACCTCCAAAAATAGCAGGTGAAACATTGTCGGGGTGACCTTCTATTTCTGTTGCAATTTTTAAGATTTCATATTTATCAAGATTTTCACCCATTACATAGAAAGCAGCCATAACTCCCATTACTACACAAGAAGCAGAAGAACCAAGACCTCTTGACATTGGAATATTAGAATCTAAATTAAATTCTACTGGTGTTATTTTTTCGCCAAAATATTCAAAGGTATGTGCATAGGATTTATAAATTAAATTATTTTTAATATTTTTTTCAAATGTTTTCTCATCTGCTATTATTTTAAATTCACATTTATTATAAAGTTTTAGTGAAAGTCCTAAAGTGTCAAAGCCTGGGCCCAAGTTTGCAGAAGTTGCAGGTACAGCTATTCTATTGCCCCTTCTTGCAAATTTTAAAACTTCGTTTTCTATCTCACTTTTATTTATTTTATTGTTGTGAATTGTTTTTTTATTTTTTAGTTTCCCAATTTCTGTTGGAATTTTTACATTTGTAATTTTATTTAAAGTTTTTATATTTTCAAATTCATTGTAAGAAATATTTTCGTTAAGGGCAGATAAAACTGATGATGAAAATTTATATGGACTTGCAGTTGAAAGTATAACAGTGTTTTTTAAATCTAATTTATCCACAATATTTTTCGCCACAGCTGTGTGTGGGTCAATGAGGTATCCATCTTCCTTAAAAGTTTTGGCAATTGTATTTTTTGTTTCATCTTCTGTTGCAAAGCCACGTAAAAAATCAGAGAAATCATAATCAAAATTAAAGGCATGAGAATTTTGTAGTTCGTTCATTTTTTCTTTAACAATTACATCAGAAGATTTGTGATAAATTAATCTTTCCAAGTTGCTAGAAATCAAAATATCCATGGATGGAGAAATAGTTTTCTTAAGTTCTCTATTTGCATCGTAGGTGCCTGTTGTGAAAAAATCTGTCAAAATATTATTTGAATTTGATGCTATTACAAGTTTGTCAATTGGAAGACCCATCTCTTTTGCGTAGTATCCGGCCAATATATCGCCAAAGTTTCCAGTTGGTACGCAAAAATTTATTTTTTCACCTGTATTTATTTTTTTGTTTTTGATTAAATCAGCGTAGGCATAAAAATAATATACAATTTGAGGTAGCAGTCTTCCAATATTTATTGAGTTTGCAGAAGAAAGATAAATATTTTTTCTTGCCAGTTCATCTTTTATTTTTTTGTCATTAAAGATTTTTTTCACAGCAGATTGTGCATCATCAAAATTGCCGTCGATAGAGATGACTTTTGAGTTTAGAGAGTCTGTTGTGTCCATTTGAGATTTTTGAATGGAACTTACACCTTCTGTTGGATATAAAACTAAAATGTCAATATTATCTATGTTGTAAAAACCCTCTAGGGCAGCTTTACCTGTATCTCCAGATGTTGCCGTTAAAATCAAAGTTTTTTCTTTTATGCCAAGGGATTTTTTGGCATAGGATAAAAGATTGGGCAAAAGACAAAGGGCAAAGTCTTTAAAGGCAGAAGTCTTTCCATGATAAAGTTCAAGATAAATGTTTTTATTGTAATCTATTTTTGCAATCTCATCTTCAAAACTATCATAGGATTTTTCAATTATTTTTTTCAAATCATCCTTATCAAAGTCTGTAAGGTAAAGTGATAAGATTTTGTGGGCTAAATCTGTGTAACTTAAATCTAGATTTTTAATTATGTTAAAACTTGGAAAAGATTCAGGAACAAAAAGACCGCCATCATCAGAGATGCCCTTTACAATTGCCTCGAGTCCAGAGATTTTTAAATTTGAATTCCTTGTAGATAAAAATTTCATATTTCTTCCACCCTTGCAATAAAAATTTCTTCTGTATAGTTTTTTACAATTTCACTTATTTGAAAAAGAGAAACTTCTTTTGTAATTATATGATGATCTTTTTCTATTAGATTATCTTTTGCGATAATATCTTTTAATATATCTGAAATTTCAGATGTTCTAATATAATATTTTCCTGTAAATTTTTTTGAAACATCAAAGTTATTTTCGTTATTATAAAAGGTTTTGATTTCTCTTTTGGAGAGAATTCTTAAAAGGTCACGCATAATGGCATCAGCTGTTTCAAGCTTTCCAGCCCCAGCACCCTTTAGTTCATATTCACCAAAATTATCTCCCAAAACTTTTATTGCATTGGTGCTGTCAAAAGTTTTGGTAAAGAAATCATCATTTAGTAGAGTGGGCATTACAAAGATATTTATTTTATCATCAATTAATTTTGATTTTGCAATTAGCCTAATGAAATAGCCTTCTTTTTTTATGAAATCTAAATCGGATTTTTTAATATTGGAAATTCCAAAGGTAAAAATCTCTTCTTCATTAATTTGTGCATTGTAAAAAAGAGAAGAAAGTATTCTAATTTTTCTCATTGAATCCAAGCCATCCACGTCAGCAGTGGGGTCAGATTCAGCATAACCGAGAGCCTGTGCCTCTTTTAAAACTTCCTTATAATCTAAATTTTCTTTTTCCATTTTTGACAAGATATAATTAGATGTGCCATTTAAAATCCCACAAATTTCTTTTATTTTGTTAAAGGGAAGTTCTTCCGTAATAGGATGAATAATAGGTATAGCAGCAGCAACAGAAGCCTCATAAGAAAAATAAATATCATTTTCTTTAGCAAGTTCATTTAATTCTTCAAAATGTTTTGAAACCACAGCCTTATTTGCTGTTATAATATTTTTGCCAGATTTCATAAGAGATATAATCCTATTATAAGTTTCATCAACAGAAGATGTGGCGTCAATGACTGCGTCAACGTCAGAATTTAAGATTTCATCAAAATTATCTGTAAAAATTAGATCTTTATTCCAAGGATTTCTTTTTTTATTTACATTTTTAATTAAAACTTTTTCAATTTTTATATCAAAATTATTTTTTAAAAGGTTATCTTTTTTTTTATATAAAATTTCTTCGACACCTGTGCCGACAGTTCCAAATCCCATTAGTGCAATTTTCAATTTAAACCTCCAAAAGTTTCTTTGCAATTTGCACTGCATTAGTTGCAGCACCTTTTCTAATATTATCTGCACAAGACCACAAGTTTATTCCGTTTTCGACAGTAAAGTCTCGCCTTATTCTTCCCACATAGACATCATCTGTGTCCTTTGAAAGAAGTGGCATTGGATAAATTTGATTAGTTGGGTCATCTTTCAAAATCATTCCAGGATAATTTTTTATAATTTCTTTAACATCAGAAATTTCAAAAGGCTTTTCAACTTCTACATTTATGGAAATGCTGTGAGAATTCAAAACAGGAACACGAACAGTTGTCGCTGTCACAAGTAGAGAGTCATCGTGAAGAATTTTCTTAGTTTCATTTATCATCTTCATTTCCTCTTTAGTGTATCCATTTTCTAGAAAGTCGTCGATTTGAGGGATGCAATTATTTTTAATTGGATATTTGTAGGCAAGATTAGTTCCTTCATTTAAGTCAGAAATACCTTTTATCCCAGAGCCAGAAACGGATTGGTAAGTGGAATAAATGACTCTTTTAATTTTGTATTTGTCGTGAATTGGTTTTAGAGGTAAAACTGATTGAATTGTAGAACAATTTGGGTTTGCAATAATTCCATTATTATAAAGAATATCTTCTGGATTAATTTCTGGAACAACTAGGGGAACTTGCGGGGCCATTCTAAAAGCAGAACTATTGTCAATAACAGTTACCCCAGCTTTGGCAGCTATTGGTGCAAATCTTTTACTAACAGATCCACCAGCAGAAAATAAGGCAACTTTTATATCTCTATATTCAAAAGAATCTTCTTTTAACTCTTCGACAGTGTAATCCTTGCCACAGTAATTTATAATTTTACCAGCAGATTTTTTGGAACTAAACAAAAATAAATTGTCTATTGGAAAATTTTTCTCACTTAATACTTTTAACATCATACTTCCAACAAGACCAGTTGCACCAATAACAGCTACATTATATTTCATCTTTTTCCTCCTTATAAAATTCACGATAGATTGCTTCGATTGCCTTTTCAAAATCTTTTGTTTCAACACCAATGATTATATTAATTTCACTAGAACCTTGACTTATCATTTTTATATTTATGCCATACTTTGCAAGGACAGTAAAAATTCTAGCAGAAACACCTTTTTCATTTATCATGCCACGACCGACAACAGCAATGAGAGAAATATCACGTTCCCAACTAATACTATCCACATTTAAATAAATTTTTAATTCTTCCAAAACTTTGTTTAATTTTGGAGTAATGTAAGAATCAGCGACAATTACAGAAACAGAATCAATACTTGAGGGCATATGTTCAATAGAAATGTCATTGCTTTCAAAAACAGTAGTTAGCTTTCTAAAAAAATCTTTTTCAGAGTTCATATTGACTTTTTCAAGATTAATTACAGTAAAATCTTTTTTGCCAGAAATTCCAGTTACAATATTTTTATTTCTAAAATTACATTTAGATAAAATTAAAGTCCCGTCATCATCGGGGAAATTTGTATTTTTAATATTAATGGGAATATTTTTGTCACGAAGAGGAAAAATTGCATCTTCATGAAGAACTTTTGCACCCATATAAGACAATTCTCTAAGTTCTTTATAAGTAATTGTGCCAATAGGGGAGGAGTCTTTTACAATTTTTGGGTCTGCCACCAAAAATCCACTTACATCAGTGAAGTTTTCATAAATTTCTGCATAAAGAGCAGAAGCAATAACAGAACCAGTGACATCTGATCCGCCTCTTGAAAAAGTTTTAATTTTATTATTTTCATCAAGTCCATAAAAACCAGGAACAACAACTCTTTCGTGAGAATTTAAAATATTTTTTATTTTTTCTGTTGACTTATCAAGGTTCAAAACACCCTCAGTAAAGACAATTAAGTCCTTTGCGTCAACAAAATCATATCCAAGATAATTGGCAAGGACTTTGGCACTCATGTATTCACCACGGCTGACAACAAAGTCGTAGCTTGCACCTTCTGTGATTTCATCTTTAACATCTTTTAAAATTTTATCAATGTCAATATCCAAAACAAGATCATCAACAATATTTTTAAAAATATCTTCGATGATCTTGTAAACTTCGTTAAAATTTAAAGCATGGGCACTTAATTCGTGACACATTGCTAGAAGGTCAGTAACCTTGTGATTGTTTCCCACACCCTTTCCAGGCGCAGAAACAACGATGTATTTTCTCGCATCGTCTTTTTTTACAATTTTCTTAACTTTTTTAAGCTGAGTGGCATTAGCGAGAGAACTGCCACCAAATTTTACGACTTTCATCTTTTTCTCCTTTTTAAGTAAATATAAGATGCCTAAAAATAAACAATAAAAATTAAAAGTAATTTTTAAGATTATACAATTATTTAGTAAAGTTGTCAATTAATATGGACGATTGGATTGAAGTTATATTATTATTTATGTGCAAATCAAAAGTAGTTCTATGTATTTTTTAGATATTAAAAAATTTTATCCCCTACGTTTTTATTGATAAGGGGATAAAATATTCAGTGAATTTTTATAAATCAAGATCGGGGACTATTTGAATCTCATAATCTGGATATAATTTTTCAAAATCATTTCTTAATATTTTGAGAGCATCTTCTCTATTTATATCAAAACTTAAAACAACGTCAAATCGCAGAGTCTTTTTTTCTGTATCAGCATATAATCCGTGGACTTGTAGAGCCCAATCATAATTTAAAATTTTCTTTTCAACAGTTTTTCTAATTTCTGTAGCTTTTTTATTTTTGGTATTAAAAGAATAAACTCCAAGGGCAATTAAAATTATGCCAGTATTTTTATATACCTTGTATTGCAATTTTCTAGTGAGTTTATCAACATCAGAAACTGACATAGTGTCAGGAAGTTCTACATGAAGAGAACAGTAATATCTGTTTGGTCCGTAATTAAATAGCGCCAAATCGTAAACACCAAGTACTTGTTCTTCTTCATTTATCAAATCAGCAATTTTTTTCACCATGTAGCGGTCTGCTCTGTGTCCAATGAGATCGTCAATAGTTGAGAGCATCATTTCTATTCCCGCTTTTATCATAAATATGGAGATGATAGTTCCAACGTAGGCCTCAAGAGAAATCTCCCAAGTCATAAAGATTATAGCAGATATAAAAACTGAAAGAGAAAGAATTGAATCGAATAAAGAGTCAGAACCAGATGCAATTAATGCAGTGGAGTTGATCTTTTTACCTTGGCTCTTTACGTATTTACCTAAAATAAATTTTATAACGACAGCAATACCAATAACTATAATAGAAAGCTTTGTGTAGGATGCTGGACTTGGATTTAAAATTTTTTTAACACTTTCAACTAGGGAAGTTATCCCTGCATATAGCACTAGGGCAGATATAATCATTGACGAAATGTATTCGATTCGCCCATAGCCCATGGGATGTCTTTTATCTGGAGCCTTGCTTGATAGCTTCTCGCCAATAATAGTAACAACAGAGGAGAGAGCATCAGATAAATTATTTACTGCATCTAAAACAAGAGCGATTGAATTAACAAGTATACCTAAAGTTGCTTTAAAGGCTGCTAATAAAACGTTGGTTAAAGTTCCAATAATACTTGTCCTTACAATTGTCTTACCTCGATTTTCTGATAATTCTAAAATATCATAATTATCCTTTTTCACTTATAGCTTCCGAATCTAATTTAAAAATTTCTTTGCAAAATCTTTAGCAGCCATTAAATCCTCTTCATTAGGTCTTCCTTTGTGAAGTCCCTTAAACTCTCCTTTGCAGTGAAATTCTCTTTCGTCTAAAGAAATTCCAACTTTATCAGATTCTTTTTTTACCTTTTTCCAAGTAGAATTTAACATAGCAGCAGACCCAAAGTTGACAATTTTGCCAACCATGTCCTTATTGAGAGAATCAATAAATTTAATAACTTCTGGGTCAATACTAAAGGCATAATAAGAATTACCTAAAAATAAAATATCTACAGCTTCATCTATGGGAGTGCTAATAGGCAAAGCTTCAACTCCAAGGACCTTTGCAATAGCATCGGCAAGTTTTTTTGTATTTCCAGTTTTTGTATAATAACGCACAGCAAATTTCATAAAAATACCTCCAATTTTTATATTTAATTTATTCCCAAACAATGTAAATCTAAAACTTAAAGATTAAGTATAAGAAGAAATAGAGTATAATTTTTGGGAAAGAATAGTTGTATTAGATATTAAATTGTATAAAAATAAAAAACCAGAGATATTTTTTCTCTGGCATAAAATTTATTTTATATTTTGTTTTATATCATAGGTCCTTTTCTAATAATTTTCCTGTTGCAATGTCATAACTATAGGAAATATCTTCGCCATCTTTTTCCAATTTTACCTCTACAATATAATTCACATCGTCATAGTAAAGTTTATATTCTGTTACTACATAACCTTCACCTGCATCTTGGAGAGATTTTTGAGTAATACTATCGATTGATTCTAGCATATTTTTTTGAATATCAGAAACTTTGTCTTCATTTTTTTCTTCCTTAACTCCGTCTTTTACTACTTCACCAGACTCTGCATTAAGTTCAAATTCGTATTCTTTTTGAGAATCATAACCTTGGATTACGTAAACTAAATCTTGTTTTTTTGTTTCCAACTTGAAAGATTCTACTTTTGCATCTTGGTGCAATTTTTTAAATTCATCGAAAGCATTTTCTTTTGTGATTTGCACATTTAATAAATCCTTTTGAGAATCAGCACTTTTTTCATCCTTAGAATCTTTTGAATTTTGATTTTTATTATCTTTAACATTGGACTTATTTTTTTCAAAAGATTTATCATCCTTTTTATTTGTTTTATCGTCAGATTCTTTACTAGATTCAATTTGTGAATCATTCTTTTTAACTTCTAATGCTGTATTTCTTGGAGCTTCACAAGCAGAAAGAGTAAGGGCTAAACCAATACCTAAAGTTACTAAATAAATTTTCTTTTTCATATGTCCTCCCTTAAAATTAATACAATTATTCTAATTTTATATTTATTTTTTACCCTTAAATAAAAAATTATAAACAAAATAAAATTATATGATATAATAAAAAAGAAGAAAAAATGTGATTCAGGAAAACATTTTATTAAAAGGGAGGAGGGAAAATTTTGGATCTTCGTAGCAATAAAAAATCACTTAGTAATTTGGTGTACAGAGATTTGAAAGAAAAAATTTTAAAAAATAAATTATTGCCAGGAGATAAACTAATTGAAATGGAAATAGCTTCAGAACTTGGAGTTAGTAGGACTCCAGTTAGAGAAGCCTTAAAAAAGCTTGAGGAAGATGGACTTGTTACAAGCTTTCCGAGAAAATCTTACATAGTTTCTAAAATCTCTGTAAAAGAAGCCAAAAATCTTTATATAGTTAGGAAATCGCTAGAGCCACTTGCTGTTGAACTTTTGGCACAGAATGGTCTTAATAAAAAGACAAAATATTTTGAAGATGTGAATGAACAACTGCGTGTTGCAATCGATAACAAAGATGATGAATTGATTCAGAATTTGATTATTGAATGGAATATGGCACTTGTCAGTTCTCTTAATAATGAAATTTTAATTGAAGTTATGAACATGATAAATCAAAGACTTTACAGATTTGGAAATTTTATTTTTAGAGATAAGAAAAATTACAAAAAACATTTTAATAATTTACAAAAAGTTTATAAATTAATTGAAGAAAAAAAACCTAAAGAAGCAAGAAAAGCTAGTGAAAAAACTATAGAGAATATTTACTCTATGTTTGAAGAACAAGCTGATTATAAAATGTTTAAAAGTTGACTAAAAAACACTTGACAAGAGTGTTTTTTTTAATTATAATATTTTTTGTTGCATTGGTAATGTAAAGAGAAAATATCAAAAATGTAAAATTTGCACCTTTAGCTCAGTTGGTAGAGCAACTGACTCTTAATCAGTGGGCCAACGGTTCGAGTCCGTTAAGGTGCACCATCTAGAAGCTTGTAATCTCAATGGTTACGGGCTTTTTTCTTTGCGATAAACAGTTATATATTTTCTGATAAAAAATATTATTTTGATTAATTTATAAATTTAAGTTAAAATATTTTTTAGTTTATAATTTATTATTTTTTTGTGTTATTATAATAAAAGAGCGGGTGATTTAATGGGCAAAAATTTGATTGGATTTTATGACAGTGGAGTTGGTGGCCTTTCTGTTTTAAAAGTTGCTTTAAATAAAATCAAGAATAAAAATTTTGTTTTTTTTGGAGATACTTTGAGGATGCCATATGGTGCAAGAAGTGCAGAAGAAATAAGAGATTATACCATAGAAGCCATGGGGTTTTTTAATGATCTAGGTGTTGATCTTTCCATTATTGCGTGCAATACTGCAACAAGTTATGGGCTCAAAAAGTCAAATGGAACCTACGATTATCCTATTATTGGTGTTGTCAAACCTGGAAGTGAAAATGCAGTAGAGAGGACGAAAAATAAAAAAGTAGCCTTGGTAGCTACAAAATCCTGCGTTGAAAGTGGAGTTTATGAAAAAGCTTTAAGAGAAATTGATCCTACTGTTGAGCTTAGAAGTGTATACTGTCCTGCGCTCACTCTTGCTGTGGAAAGCGGAGATTTTGAAGAGGAATATGTTGATGGAATTGTAAAAAAATACATAGATGAATTTGGTGATTATGATTTTGATACTATGATTTTAGGATGCACTCACTATCCAATTGTTGAAAATTCTTTTAAGAGGATTTTAAAAAGAGAAGGGAAGAAAGTTTTGATGGTAGATCCTGCATATCAAACTGTTTTAGATGCCATGGATATTTTGGATATAAATGAAAATGAAGTTGAGTATAAAAATCGTAAAATTGATTTTTACATTACAGGTGACATAAAAAAGTTTAAGTATACTATGGAAAAAATTGTTGATTTAAGTAGTTTTGAGGTAAATTTTCACAATGTTAAAATAAAAGATTTAGAAAAGTATAAAAAATAAGACTTCGAATTATGAAGCCTTATTTTTGTTTAAGTCATAAATTATTTTTAAACCCTCTAGACCGAGCATCTCTTCTTCAACAAATTCAAATTCATTGTTATCAAGAAGATTTGCATAAATCCCTGTGGTTAAGATTTGTGTGTTTTTTTTATTAAGTGAATACTTTTTAAATATTTCATTTATAACACCTGAAACTGCATTTTTATATCCAAAGTATATTCCACTTTGGATTGCTTTTTCTGTGTTGTTTCCCAAAATATCTTTACATGATTTTATTTCAACTTGTGGAAGTTTTGAGCTTTCTCGAACAAGAGATTTTTGAAGTAAGTTTACTCCAGGAAATATTAAGCCACCTAAAAATTCTTTTTTTGCATTGATATAGTCGATAGTTGTAATAGATGATGCAGAAATTATTATTAAGTTATCTTTATATTTGTTTGTTGCAGCAACAGCTCTTATTATCCTGTCACTACCAACATCTCGGGGGCTTTCACATTTTATATTAAGACCTGTTTTTACTCCAGCAGAAATAATTTTAGGTTTTTTTCCAATTAAATTTATGGAAATGATTTCGTAATTTTGGTAGAGTTCTGGCACTACTGTTGAAAGTATTATGTCGTCAATATCTTCTAGCATTATATTTCTGTCCTTTAAGATTAATTTTAAAATGAGTTTAACTTCTTCTGTGGATCTATTTCTATCAGTCATAATAGAAAATTTTGTAATAATTTTATCTTCATCAAATACGCCAAAATTAGTATTTTTATTATTTATATCAATTGCAAGTAACATATTAGCTCCTTTTTGATTTTAAAGCTTTTATAACCGCTGTTGTTACAATAACAGATATTATAGCTTCAGGGATGCCTGATGTAACAGAAACACCCAATATCGCAGATTTTGCACTTTCCATGGGAATGTTTAGTGCTTCCACATATCTCTTTGCATAAATTAAATAAATGCCACCAAGGACTAAAATTGTGTTAGTCATTGAACCGATAAAGGCACCTATTGCAATTGGAAAATCTATTTCATTAGATTTAAGAGAATAGATAAAAAGTCCAATACATAAAGCAAGTAAAATTACAACAAAGGTTATATTAATAGTTGATGCTCCCGTCTTAATATCTTTAACAAGCAGTAGAATTAAGAGAAGAGTTACAATTCCCCAAAGAATTTTTGTCAAAACTTTTAGGTTTTTGTCCTTCACTTTTTTCATAGAAGCATAACTGTAATAAGATGTTATTCCAATTAAAACTCTTGGCACAATTGAAATAAGCGGATTATAAAATACAAAAGCAACGGGGCTTGCATTTTTTAAGATGGCATTTAAAAGAGAAGAAATACCAAAAATAAGTCCAACAAGTGCACCAACAATAGGTCCTTCAGCAATGGCTGCAATTATTACAGGAATGTGCATAGTTGTGGCATTAATAAAGCCAAGGGGAATAAGACCAAGTGGAGTCATCCCAAGCACAATTGTAATCGCACCAAGCATTGAAGCTATCACTAGCTTTCTGTTTTTGTTTCGAGCAGTAATTTTATTCATTTTTTCCTCCTGATAGGGTTCTATGTAGATACCCTTCGATAAATTATTTAATACCGTTATAGCTTACCAGTCCGCCAGAATCTTTTGCAGAATAAATTGCATTTGCAATAGATCTAGAAATAGATTTTGCAGCAAGAATTCCAACTAAATTTAAATCTGTATTTACTTCACCACTTGCAAGAGTAAAAATAGTATCTCCATCGTTCATAGTATGCACAGGATTAATACTCCTAGCATAACCATCATGAGCCATTTGTGAGATCTTATTACAATTTGCCTTTGTGAGTTTTGCATTTGTAGAAATTACAGATATAGTCGTGTTGGCAGGACTAAATAGATTATAGTCTTTAAACTTGTTTTCGTAAAGAGTATTAGTATCTAAAAACTTTTTATTTTTTCTGTCATAAACTCCAGCAATTCTTTTTCCAGTTTCACAATCAAAAATATCGCCCAAGGCATTTAGAGCGACAATAGAAGATACAACTAAGTCACCAACTTTTACAGAAGACTGACCAATGGCTGACTTCATTGCAAAATCATTACCTAGAATTTTCCCGACGCTTGCACCACAACCTGCGCCAAAGTTTCCCATAGTTTCATCTTTTTTCTTTGCATTTTTTGCTGCAACATAACCCATATTAAAATCAGGACGAACTTTAGAATCTCCAACAGCAAGATCAAATAAAACCGCACCAGGAACTATTGGCACAACACCGACACCAACATCAAATCCATGATTATTTTCTTCCAAAAATTTCATAATGCCGCCGCCAACATCAAGACCATAGGCAGAGCCACCAGTTAAAAAAACAGCGTGAACCTTCTGAACCAAATTTTCTGCCCTTAGAAGATCAGTTTCGCGAGTTCCAGGCCCAGCACCTCGAACATCGACACCACAAGTAAAACCGTCTTCACACAAGATCACACTTGTCCCAGTTAGTGCAACATTATCTTCTGCGTGGCCAAGCTTTATTCCATTAACATCTGTCAAAAAACCTTCGTACATATTTTCTCCTTATAGAATTATTTTATTAAAAATTTTATCAAAAGCCCCATCAAAAGATGAGGCTTAATCTTCATTATCAATTGTTTATTTTTCTCTTTTCATTTACAGAAGTTACCTTGTCCTTAAAAGTATAATCTTTGTCACGCCTGTCGTCAATTTTAACAACAGAGTAAACTCTATCTGCTCCATTTTCAAATACAGATTCTTGCATTCTTCTTATGACTTCATATAAAATTTTTAGATCGTCATGAGCTAAAGTTGTGCCCATTGGATTAAGTTCATAAGTTAGTCCTTCGATTTTTTCAATAGAATCAAGTGCACCTGCTATGTATTTACTTACAGATGTCGTCTTTGTTCCTATTGGTATTAGTGTTAATTCTGCTACTGCCATTTTATTCCTCCTCTTTTGAAATTCTTGGCAAGTTCCAATCTTTTTTTACGGCTAACAGTCTTATAATTAAAACTGTTAGAAAACAAATTATCATAGAAATCTCGTAAGAAAAGAAGTGTCTTGTAATTATAAAAGTTGTTGCACCCAATATACATGCGCCCGCATAAATTTGTTCACGAAAGATAAAAGGAATAGTACCTGCCAATACATCGCGAATCATTCCTCCACCTACACCTGTTATTGTTCCTACAAACATAAGCAAAAATTTTTTATAATAACCAAGAGAGATCACTGTTGCCATTCCTGTGATTGTAAAAGATGCAAGTCCTATTGTATCAAATATAATCATAAATTTATTCGTTATCTTTAGCCATTTTGGATTTTTAAATTTAAATTGAATGTAAAAGAAAATAAAGACAATTATAGAAAAAATTGTAGATATAATTGCACTTTTTGAGTCTTGAAACATTTTAGGTGGAGTTATTCCAAGTACAAGATCTCTTACAAATCCACCTCCTAGAGCTGTTACAAGTCCAAGTACAATTACACCTAATATATCCATATTCTTTTTACAGCCTAGAATTGCACCAGAAATTGCAAAGGCAATTGTTCCGATTAAATCGAAAAAAATGTTAAAGTCTAAATAATTTCCCTTCATAAATTTATTATATCAAAGTTTAATTTTTCTAGTAACTTATTTGAATAATTTGAAAAAATTTTTTAAACTTTGCTATAATAATACTATTGGAGGAATTATGAGCTTACTTATAAAAAATATTTCTTATTTAGATATAGAAAATGAAAAAATTGTTGATGATGTAGATATTTTTATTAAAAAAAATAAAATAAAAAAAATTGGAGAAAATTTAGATTTAGATGCAGATGAAGTAATTGATGGAAAAAATAAACTTTTAACACCAGGATTTGTAAATGCACATACTCATCTTGGCATGAGCTATTTTAGAAATTATGCAGATGATTTAAATTTGATGGATTGGTTAGTAAACGAAATATGGCCACTTGAAGAGAAACTAAACGCAGAAGATATTTATTATTCTTCAATGTTATCTATTATTGAAAATATAAAATCTGGTGTTACAACTTTTTGCGATATGTATTATGAAATGAATAGAGTTGGGGATGCCGCAATAGAGTCAGGGATTCGTGGAGTTCTTACTTGTGGCATGACAGATGTGGATAAAAAGGGAGAAGAAAAGCTAGAAGAGTTTGATGAACTTTACAAAAATTATCACAATAAGAGTGATGGAATAATAAAAGTCGTGCCTGCACCTCACGCAATTTACACTTGTAGCACAGAATTTTTAAAAGAAATTGCAAAAAGAGCAAAAGAAAATTATGACGGTCTAATTCATATTCACCTTTCAGAAACATTGACAGAAGTTGAAAATTCTAAAAAAGAATATGGAATGACTCCAATTGAATATGTAAATTCTATTGGACTTTTGGAAAATCAAATAATAGCTGCACACTGCGTTCACATAACTGATGAGGAAATTGAGATTGTAAAAGATAAAAAGTTCTACCCAGTTTATAATCCAAGTTCAAATTTAAAACTTGCAAGTGGTTTTACACCAGTGGATAAAATGTTAAAGAATAAAATTATAGTGGCACTTGGAACTGATGGTGACTCATCAAATAATAATCAAGACTTTGTGGAAGAAATGCACATTGGTGGAATTGTAAATAAGGCTGTCACTATGAATGAAAAGGCTGTGCCTGCAATAGAAATTTTAAAAATGGCAACTGTAAACGGGGCAAAGGCTTTAGGATTTGAAAACCTTGGACTAATAAAAGAAGGTTATATTGCAGACCTTACAACTTTTAATTTAAATTCAAATTCCTTTACACCAAAGAATAATTTAATTTCTGCACTTGTTTATTCTGCAAATTCATCAGATATAGAAAGTGTTATTTGTGATGGAAAATTTATTATGAAGGACAGAGAAATTGTAAATGTCGATGAAGAAGAAATTAGAGAAATTGTAAATGAAAGATGGGAAGATATAAAGAAGAGGTAGTAAAATGGATGATAAAAAGATAGTTTATAGTGGGATTCAGCCTTCTGGTTCACTCACTATTGGAAATTATATTGGAGCACTTAAAAATTTTATCGGGCTTCAAGATGAATACAATTGTCTTTATTGTATTGTAGATATGCACGCAATAACAGCACCACAAGAGCCAAAAGACCTTCGAAAGAATACTTTAGATGTCCTTGCACTTTACCTTGCGGCAGGGCTTGATCCAGAAAAGAGTATTATATATATTCAATCTCACGTGCCTGAACACGCAGAACTTGGTTGGGTTTTAAATACGATGACAGGTCTTGGTCAACTTCAAAGGATGACTCAATTTAAGGATAAGTCTAAAAAATATTCTGACGTTCAAGCGGGAATATTAAATTATCCTGTGCTAATGGCAGCTGATATTTTGCTTTATGGGACTTCTTATGTACCCGTAGGTGAAGATCAAAAACAACATCTTGAACTTACAAGAGATTTGGCACAAAGATTTAACTCAAGATATTCTGAAACTTTTGTAGTTCCAGAGATTTTGACGCCAAAAGTTGGGGCGAGAATAATGTCACTTAAAGATCCAAGCTCTAAAATGTCTAAGTCTGATTCAAATAAAGATTCTTTTATTTTAATTTTAGATTCAGAAGATGACACAAGAAAGAAAATAAAAAGGGCAGTTACAGATTCATCTGGCGAATTTAGATATTCAGATGAACAACCTGGTCTGAAAAATTTAATAAATATCCATGCATCCTTCTCTGGCATGAGTACAGAGGAAATTGTAAAGAAATATGAAAATCTTGGCTACGGAGAATTTAAAGAAGATCTTGGAGAAGTTGTAGTTGAAGGTCTAAGACCACTTCGTGAAAGATTTAAGGAGATAAGAGATGACAAAGCTTATCTTGAATCTGTTTACAAAGAGGGGTCAGAAAAGGCATCTTATCTTGCAAGGAAAACTCTTAGAAAAGTTTATAAAAAAGTTGGATTTATCCCTAGATAAAATTTATAAGATTATTGATTTTAAAAGATTTTTGTGGTATCTTTCTTATAAGAAAGTGGGGTTAATTGTGAATAAATTAATAATTATAACAACGATTAGCTTGTTAGGTGTGGGAAATTTATATAATTCAGATGGAGCTGCATCTATTGGAATAATTGGAGGAACAGACGGCTCAACTGAGATTTACACCGAAAAGAAAGAAGACAATGACAAAAATGACAAAAATGAAGGTATAGAAATAACCAGTGGATCAGACGGCTCGACTGAGATTTATACTGATAAAGAATAAAAATAAGCAATAAAAAAGAGGATTGTAAAAATTTATATTTAGAGAAAAACTGCTTGGTGAAAAGTTTTTATAAATTTTATAATTGTAGCTTTTTTGCTTCTTTGGTGAAAATAGTAGCCTTAGACGACTTATCTCGTTAAAGATTCTAAAGTGTTTATTGAAAAATAAAAATTAAGGTGGTACCGCGTCTTTCGTCCTTAGGGATGGAGGACGTTTTTTATTTTTAATTTTATAAAATTGTAAAAATGCAAAAAAAAGATAAATAGTAGGAGGAAAAATGAAGGAATTAAACAAAACTTATGATCCAAAGGATTTTGAAGAAAAAATCTATGATTATTGGATGGAAAATGATTATTTTAGAGCAGAGGTTGACGAAAATAAAAAGCCTTACTCAATTGTAATGCCACCTCCAAATGTTACAGGAAACTTACACATGGGTCATGCTCTTAATAATACAATTCAAGATGTGCTAATAAGAACAAAGAGAATGCAAGGTTACTCTGCTCTTTGGATTCCAGGAACTGACCACGCATCTATATCAACTGAAGCAAAAGTTGTAGAGAAACTTAGAAATGAAGGAATTGCCAAGGAAGATATTGGAAGAGAAGAATTTTTAAATCGTGCATGGGATTGGACTCATGAATACGGTGGAAATATTGTAAATCAACTTAAAAAACTTGGAATTTCTTGCGACTGGTCTAGACAAAGTTTTACCCTTGACGATAATTTATCCAATGCAGTAGAAGAAGTATTTATAGAACTTTATGAAAAGGGACTTATTTATCGTGGCAATAGAATTATAAACTGGTGTCCATCTTGCGAAACGTCTATTTCTGATGCAGAAGTTGAGCACGTGGAAACAGATTCAAATATTTGGTATTTTAAATATCCTTTTGCAGATAGAGAAGGTGGAATTGAAATTGCAACTACAAGACCTGAAACAATCCCAGGAGATCTTGCTATTGCAGTAAATCCTAATGACGAAAGATACACTGATTTAATTGGTGAATATGTAATGATTCCTGTAATGGACAATA
This sequence comes from Peptoniphilus lacydonensis, assembly GCF_900106515.1. GTDB lineage: Bacteria > Bacillota > Clostridia > Tissierellales > Peptoniphilaceae > Peptoniphilus_A > Peptoniphilus_A lacydonensis. Next base: position 635,505 of record NZ_FNWF01000003.1, on the reverse strand, counting down.
AAAAAATTCCAATTATTGCAGATGAATATGTCGAAATGGATTTTGGTTCTGGTGCAGTAAAAATTACTCCATCACACGATCCTAATGACTTTGAAGTTGGTGCTCGCCATGACCTTGGTCAAAATATTATTATGGACGGCAAGGGATATTTGAATGAAAATGCAGGTGCTTATGCGGGTCTTGAAAGATATGAGGCTAGAAATAAAATTATAGAAGATTTTGAGAAGTTAGGTTACTACATTGGCAAAAAGCATCATCACAATGCTGTTGGTCACTGTGAAAGATGTAAGACTGTAATTGAACCACTTATATCAAAACAATGGTTTGTAAAAATGGAACCACTTGCGAAGCCGGCTCTTGAAGAATACAGGAAGGGAAATTTAAATATTGTTCCTGAAAGATTTGGAAAAATTTATGAAAATTGGCTAGAAAATATTCGTGATTGGAATATTTCAAGGCAACTTTGGTGGGGACACAGACTTCCAGTTTGGTACTCAGACTCTGATGATGAAATTGTAATTTCTAGAGTTGATCCATCAAATACAAAGGGACACGAAGAAAAAACTTATACTCAAGATGAAGACACTCTAGACACTTGGTTTTCATCTGCGCTTTGGCCTTTTTCAACAATGGGTTGGCCAGAAAAAACTCCTGAATATGAATATTTTTATCCAACAAATGTACTTGTAACGGGATACGATATTATCTTCTTTTGGGTAATTAGAATGGTATTTTCTGCACTTGAACAAACTGATGAGCTTCCCTTTAAGGATGTACTTTTAAATGGACTTGTTAGAGATGATCAAGGTAGAAAGATGTCTAAGTCCCTTGGGAATGGAATTGATCCACTTGATATTATTGACGAATATGGTGCAGATGCTCTTAGATTTACTCTTGTAACTGGAAACACACCAGGCAATGACATGAGGTTTTATACAAAAAGAGTTGAAGCAAATAGAAACTTTGCCAATAAACTTTGGAATGCAACGAGATTTCTCATGATGAATATGTCTTGTGATATTAAAGATTCAAAGTTTGATTTAGAAAAACTTCATTACGAAGATAAGTGGATTATTTCAAAATTACAAAAAACTATAAAGTCAATTACAGAAAAAATTGAAAAATATGAAATTGGACTTGCAGCAGATGATATTTACGATTTTGTATGGTCTGATTTTTGCGACTGGTATATTGAAATTGTTAAACCAGTTTTATATTCTGATGAAGTAGAAGAAAAAAATAATACTGTAAAAGTTCTTCTATATGTTTTAGAAAATATTTTAAAACTTCTTCATCCATTTATGCCTTATATCACAGAAGAAATTTGGCAAGCACTTCCTAATAGAAGTGAAGCACTAATTGTTTCAAATTGGCCAGAATACAGAGAAGAATTTGTATTTGAAAAGGAAGAGCGTGCCACAGAATATATTGAAAATGCAATTCGTGAAATTAGAAATGCAAGAAGTGAAATGAATATTGAAAATTCAAAGAAATCGAATACAATTGTCTACACGAAGGATGCTGAAGTTAGGGAAATTTTTGAAGAAATGAAAAGTTTACTTTTAAACCTTGGATATTCAAATTCAGTTGAAATAACAGACGATGAAAGTAGAAAAAATTCAGAAAATATTGCAATTGTACTTGATAAGGCAGAAATCCAATTACCATTAAAAGAACTTGTTGACTTTGAGAAAGAACTTAAAAGACTACAAAAAGATAAAAAAGAGGCTGAAGCTGAACTAAAAAGGGCGAAGGGAAAACTTTCAAATGAAGGTTTTGTATCAAAAGCTCCAGCAAAATTAATTGAAGAAGAAAAAGAGAAAGTAACAAAATATGAAGAAATTTTAAAAACAGTAAAAGCACAAATTGAAAAGGTAGAAAAAAATCTATGACATATCAAGAAGTTGTAAAAGATATTGAAAGAAGAATTGGCAAATTTAAATCCAAAGGTAATGTTAGGATAAGAAAATTTTTAGAAAAAAATGGCTCTCCTCACAAAAATTTAAAGGTAATTCACGTTGCAGGCACAAATGGCAAGGGTTCAACAGTTAATTTTATAAAAGACATTTTAAAAGAAGATTACAAAGTTGGGTCTTTTGTATCACCGCATCTAATAACTTATTGTGACAGAATAAAAATCGGAGATGCTGAAATTTCTAGGGATGACTTTGCAGACATTGGAGAGTTTATAATAAATAGAGAGTCTGAAATAATAGAAGAATATGGAGCACTAAATTTATTTGAGTTCTTGACAATAATGGCAATAGTTTATTTTGAAAGAGAAAAAGTTGATTTAGCAATTCTGGAAGTTGGAATGGGAGGTCGTGCCGACTCAACAAATATTTTTACAAGTCGTGAGAAATTAATTTCAATAATCACATCAATTTCTATGGATCACATGGAATACCTGGGAAGTACTATTGAAGAAATTGCAAGTGCAAAGGCTGGTATAGTAACAGAAGGTGGACTTGTTGTAACCACAAATAAAGATAGGAAGATTCTTAGGATTATAAATAAAGAAGTAGAAGAAAAAAATGCAGAAATTTTTTATACAAAGAATCTTGAAAGTGAGATAATAAAGTCAAGTTTGTCTGGGATAGACTTTAAATTAAAATTAGATGATTGGGAAAGTTTTATTTTAACTCAAATTGGCGACTATCAAGTGGAAAATGCAATTGGAGCAATTTATGCACTTTATCTTTTAAATAAAAAGAAAATTTTAAAAATTTCTTTGGAAAAAATAAAATCTAGAATAGAAAAATCAACTTGGGCTGGCAGAATGGAAATTGTATCAAGAGATCCATTAATGATTTTAGATGGGGCACACAATTTTGACGGCATTAAAAAATTAGTCGAATCAATTGACAATTTTAAATTTAAAAAATTGCATCTTATTATGTCGATTTTGTCGGACAAAGAGCACAAGAAGATGCTTGAAGAAATTTCAAATTATACAGATGAAGTTGTCTTTGTGAATTTAGACTATAAAAGAGGAACAAATCCTGAAGAGTTAAAAAGAGAGGCTGCAGATTATGGGCTTCATGCAGAGGTTATGAATGTGGAAGATGCAATAAATTATTACAAAGAAAAATACCAAGATGGTGATTTAATTTTAGTGACGGGCTCACTTTATTTTGTAAGTGAAGCAAGATCAGTTATTTTAAATTATAAATACAGTATTTAGAAAATTTGTAAGAAATTCGGAATAAAGTTTTAAAAATGATTTTATATAATGATTGTGGTGATATTATGAAAAAAATTAGAACTGCAATCATTATTTTTTTATTAATTTTTCTTGCGAGAGGATATTTTAATAATAGAGAAAATATTTCAAGAGAAGTTACTTTAAAAGATAGTGAAAATTTTGTTAGAAGAGAAGACTTATCAGACAAAATAGAAATAATAAAAGAAAAAGCAAAGGATGATAAAAATTATGCTTATGTCTACGAAAATATAGATAAGCTCCCAGATCTTATGGTAAAGCTTGCAGCTAAAAGAGAAGAATCTCTTGGATTTATTATTGGATATTTAAAAGATGACAAAAGTATTGCAATGAAAAGTGAAGATTGTGGCGTGGATAATCCTGTAAAATTTTATCTTCAGTATGATCCTCGCTGGGGATATGTTAAATATGCTGGTGGAATAATTGGCACAAGAGGTTGTATGCCCACAACTCTTTCCATGACTTTAAGTGGATGTGGGATAGATAGAAGTCCAAAAGAAATTGCAGAGTTTGCAGAAAAAAGTGGTTATGTGGAAAGTGGAATGAGTTCGTGGAATCTTGTGGAGGATTATTTAAGTAAAGAAGGTATAAATGTTCATGGAATTATGAAAAGTGAGATAATTAGTGAACTTGAAAATGGAAATTATGTAATTTTATCCTTTGGTCCAGGTTATTTTACAGATAGTGGACACATAGCTTTGGCAAGTGGACTTGACGATGAGGGAAGAATTATTTTAAATGACCCAAATTCTATTTATAATTCAAAAAATAGATGGAGATATGATAGAATAAAAAAACAAATAAAAGCAGCTTGGGCTGTAAATAAAGATTTATAAGTAATTTATTAAAAATGATTTTTAAAAATTTTCAAAATAAAAAAGCCATGGAAAAACCATGACTTTTTTGGTTAAGCTAAATTATTTTGCTTCTTTAGCGTCTTTATCTTCTTTAACTTCGTCTTTTTTATCTTCTTTAACTTCGTCTTTTTTATCTTCTTTAACTTCTTTTTTGTCAGTTTTTTCTTCTACTTTAGCGTCAGCTTTAAGTCCAAGTTTTTCTTGAGCTTCTACAAGAGCCTTAAGAGCATTTTCAACTTGTTCTGGCTTAGCTTCTTTGTCATCTACAATTGATTTTGCAGCTGCAATTGCATTTTCGTAATTAGTTTGAACTTTTACATCAGCTTTTTTGTATTCGTCAGATTCACGAACTTCTTTTTCTTTTGCGATTTCAGATTTAAGAGATTCTTTTACTTCTTCTAATTTTGGAGCAACTTTTTCTTCTTTAGTATCTTTTTCAGAAGTTAATAAAACGGCATTAGCTTCTTTGTCAAAATCTACGCCAAAGTTAAGAGCTTCGCCAAGATCTCTTAATTTGTAGTAATTGCTATCATCAACTTTGTATGCTGTTGCAGTTAATTCTTTGTCGCCAACAAGAACTTTATCGTTTGTAACTGAACCTTTAGAATCAGCTTTAACTTCTTTTTGGTCAGATTCAGCAACTTTGTAATCAGCACCCTTAGTTAGAGTAACAACGTCATCTTTGTATTCAACGCCAAATTTAGCTTTAGTGTCTTTAAGAACAGCAGCTAAATCTCTTAATTTGAAGTAGTTGTATCCATCAATGTTATATCCGTAGATAACAACATCTTTTCCGTCAAGTTTAACTTTTTGAGTAGTAGCTTTAACATCTTTTACTTCAATTTTAACATCTTTAGCTTCTTCTTTTTTGCCAAGTTTTTCGCAAGCTTCATTAAGAGCTTTTAGAGCATTATCAACTTGTTCTTTAGAAGCGTCTTTATCATCTACAATTGATTTTGCAGCAGCAACTGCATTTTCGTAATTAGATTGAACTTTATCTTCAGCTTTTTTATATGCTTCTGATTCACGAACTTCTTTTTCTTTTGCGATTTCAGATTTAAGAGCTTTTAAAGTTTCTTCAGAAGGCATTTCTTTTTTAGCTTCTTCTGATTTACTTAATTCTTCTTCACCTTTTTTAACTAATTGTTCTACTTTGCTAGGTTCTTTAACTTCCTTTTCTTCAGTAGCAGCAAGAACAGGACTTGCAGTAGAAAGTAGCATTACTCCTGCTAAAGATAAAGATGTAATTTTTTTATTCATTATTTATTCCCCCTAAAAAATATAAGTTACCTCCATTATACAGATTTTTAAAGAGAAATCAATTCTAATTGGCAAATTAATGAATTAATTTAGAATATTTAATATTTTTGTAATAATGATTAATTGTTTGAATAACAGTATATAAAACTACCACTTGCATCAATAAATATATAAATGTTTTGTGGAAAAATTATAAGTGCAAGCTTCAACTTTTCTATTGCGGTTCCATTGAAACTATAAATAGATTTTCAGCAACAGTGCGAAGGATAATACAAATTCTATCGTTCTTAACCACAAAAACTTTTTCAAAAACAAGATTATTAATAACAAGAGTTATTTTTTTCTTTAGCAGCAAGAACATTAGCAAAAATAAAAATTAAAGTAACAAAAAGTAGTTATCTTTTTTTAATAAATTTTTCAATAATGGCAATTATATTATGATTATATAACAGTAGAGTGACTTAAATCTTAGATAAGAACTTATTTTTATTATTTAAGTAATTAATTATTATTTTACTCAAAGTATTTACTTTATCTTCTAAAAATGGATCTCTATAAACTATTGTTATATCTGCATAATCTCCTTCTATTGCAAAAAATTCGCAATTAGAAATAGGGTTTATCATACTTAATGAAGATTCATAGACGAAGGTTACTCCTTTTTTTGCAAGAACAAAACTAACGCAATTCATAATACTTGATGTCATCTTTATATTCGTAGGATAAAAGTTATAATCACAAAATATGTCTTCTACAGATTTCCTCAAATTCTTTATAGGATTTAAAAGGTAAAATGTTTCATTGGAAAAATCTTTCAAATCTTTTTTGCTTTTTGATATTGATTTTGGAAATATTAAATATATTTTGTCAGAAGTTACATACGTTGATTTTAATTTTTTATTGTTAATAGACCTGTTAGTTATAAATAAATCTATCTCGTTATTTAATAATGCCCTTTCAAAACTTGATGAGTCATATTTGGTTAAACTTAGTTCTAAGTTAGGATAGGAGTTAATTAGTTTGGGAACTATATTGGGAATTATATATTGCGATAGGAAGCTAAGAGATCCTATTCTAATGAAGTTATTTTTCCCTTCAATTCTTAAGGAATTAATAGAATTAAACATTTCTCTTTCTAAAATTTCCATTTTTTCAATATATTCAAAAAGTATTTCTCCTTCTGGAGTTAAATTTAATGGAACATTAGATCTATTAAAAATTTTAAAGCCTAAATTATTTTCAATTTTTTTTAAAGATCTACTGAGATTGGGTTGAGCTGTGAAAAGTTCCTTTGAAGCTTGACTTATATTTTTGACATTTTTTATTGTTTTTATTATTTCAATATTTTTATGATCTAACATTTATATCACCAAACACATCATATCATTTTTTATATGCAACATATAGCACATTAAGTATTTGTTTTAAAATAGGCCTTTATGATATTATCATGACAAAGATTATAAAAACGTTATCAAGAGGTTTGATGTTTTTATAATTTATTGGGAGATTGTCGTTATTTTGTTATTAAGAGAGGTGTTGTATGGAAAAAGTAAAGAAAAAGAAAGTTCCTCATACTTTGGTAATTCTTATAGTGATTATACTATGTGCAGTAGCGTTAACTTGGATAATACCAGCAGGAGCTTATGAAAGAGTAGAAAGTGCACAAGGTGTTAAGGTTATCGCTCCTGATAGTTTTCATTATATTGAAAAAAGTCCAGTAAATCCATTAAAGATTTTTAATATTGGATTAAATGGATTTAATGAGACGTCAACTTTAATATTTTTAATATTATTTTCAGGAGCATCCTTTAATATCATTACAATGAGTGGAGCATTACAATCACTTATTGGTGCTGTTTCTAAAAAAACAAAGAGTAAGGAATACTTATTTATACCAATTTTGACATTTATATTTGGATTAATCTGCACAACTCAAGGAGTTAATACATTTATTGGGTTTGCTCCAATTATGGTTATGATTGCCTTAGCTATGGGATTTGACTCGATTGTTGGAGCTTCAATTATATTGCTAGGTGGAGCGGTTGGATTTTCAACGGGAACACTTAATGTTAATACAACAATAGTTGCACAAGAAATTGCTGGTTTACCACCATATTCTGGTCTGGGTTATAGATCTTTATGTTTTTTAATATTTTATATTGTTACTAATTTATATCTAGTTAGATATGCTTTAAAAGTTAAGAATAATCCTGAATTAAGTCCAATGTATGAATTAGACAAACTTAGAGTAAAAGATGCAGATTCAAATGATGAGTTTAATTCACCTATGAATGGGAGTAAATGGATGGTTATGCTAATTTTATTTGCTGCTTTAGGTACAATTGTTTTTGGTGGAATAAAATTAAAATGGAAATTGGAAGAAACAGCGGTAGTATTTATTTGGCTAGCTATCGTCGCAGGATTTGTGGCAGGATTTTCTCCATCACAAATAGCAAGGTATTTTGTTGAAGGTGCTAAGAAAATGGTTGGAGCAGCACTTATTATAGGACTTGCGAGAACTGTTTCTGGTGTCTTAGATGCTGGTAATATTATGGATACAAGTATTCACGCAATGACTAATTGGTTAAATTTCTTTCCACATTTGATAAAAGGACCATTAATGTTTATTGTTAATCTTATCGTTAATATGTTTATAACCTCAGGAAGTGGTCAGGCAGCTGCAATTATGCCGATATTTGCACCGCTTGCAGATACTATAGGAATCACAAGACAAACAGCTGTATTAGCATTTAATTTTGGAGACGGATTTTGTAATTATATATTGCCAACATCTACTGCATTGATGGGAATATTAGGGGCAACAGACATCCCGTATGATAGATGGATGGTATTTATGGGCAAATTGTTTGGAATATGGGTAGTAGTTGGCTCAATAATGATGATTGGAGCTCAGATGATAAATTTTGGACCAATGTAAAGGAGAATTATGAAGAGCTTAGTAGTAAAAGAAGTAGACAAAATAAAAGAAGAGTTATTTGAATTATCAGATAAGATTTTTGATAAACCTGAACTATGCTTTGAAGAGTATTTTGCAAGCAAACTACTGGAAGATTACCTCGAAGAAGGGGGATTTAAAGTTGAGAGAGGGCTTGGAAGTTTAGAAACAGCTTTTAGAGCAAAATATTCCAATGGAGATGCAAAATATAACATAGGTCTTTTGTGCGAATATGATGCCCTTCCCATGGGACATGGATGTGGACATCAGATGCAAGGGCCAGCTATAATTGGTGCAGCAATTGCAATTAAAAATATTATAGGGGATTTACCATTCAATTTAATTGTTTATGGAACGCCAGCAGAAGAAGGTGGCGGGGGTAAAATTATAATGTTAGAAGAGGGTTATATAAAGGATATAGATATAGCACTTATGATGCACGGTGGCCCGGCAACACAAGTTGATGTAAAATCTATGGCATTGTCATCTAGATTTGTTAAATTTTTTGGAAAGTCATCTCATGCAGCGTTAAAGCCAGAAGCGGGTAGGTCAGCTTTTGATGCATTACTGCTGGCTTTTCAAGGAGTAGAGTTTTTAAGGGAACATGTAAAGGAAGATACTAGAATGCATTATACAGTGCAGTCTTTGCCTGGACCAGCAAACGTAGTACCAGATCGAGCGGAAGGACATTTTTCTTTAAGATCTTATAATTCGAAATATTTAAATGAAGTTGTAGAAAGGTTTGATGATATTATAAAAGGGGCAGCCTTAATGACGGGAACAACTTATGAGATTATAGAGGATAGAAGACTTGAATCAAAAATACCTGCATATATTCTAAATGAACTAATAATGAAAAATGCAAAAAATTTGGGAGCACCTAGGATTAGAGAACCAAGAGAAAAGACAGGATCTACAGATTTTGGGAATGTAACATATATGTTGCCAGGATCTTGTGCAAGAATAGCTTTTGTACAAGAAGGAACGTCTTCTCATTCTCAAGAGTTTGTTGATTTGGGAAAAACAAAAGAAGCTCATGATTGTGTAGAGTATGGGGCAAAGATAATTGCTACAACAGTGTATGACTTAATTGAAAATCCAAAACTAATAGAAAAACAAATTCGAGAGTTTAAAGAATATAAATCAAAAATGTAAGAAATAAATTATTATAAATCATCCTCCTTAATATATTTTAAAGGGATGATTTTATTTTTATAAAGTTTATGAAAAAAGAAGCGATAGACGCCTCTTAACTTTTTATCTCAAATTTTTTTCCACAATTTTTACAAGTTACTCGTATTTTGCCTTTGCCTTTTGGCACTTTCATTTCAAACTTGCAATTTGGGCATTTTATGTATTTATAAACTTTTCTGTTTTGATATTTATTTTTTGATTTAAAAAATTTTTTTCTAAGTGGGTCTACTGCGTCTAGGTACTTTTTATTTTCAGCGTATCGTGCATTTACATCTTTTGAAAAGGCTCTGTAATAAAAGTAAATTAAAAGGATTATGGCAGTTGTAGCTAGCCAAGTTTTTTTAAGAAATATATTTATTCCACAACATATTATTACTAAAAACAATATAAATTTTCCAAGTTGGTCATTGCCATATCTTCCCATCATAAATTGTCTAAATTTTTCTTTTGTTTTCAAAAAATCAACTCTTTCTAACAAATGATCAAATAAAATTTTAAGTTCAAGATCATTATATTACATGGGGAATTACAATTCAATTAAATTAAAACCTAAAACAATTTTTGTTTGTAGTACTGCATTATATTTTATAAATATGTGATATTGTGATATGATAAATTTAAAATTTTATAGTATTTTATCTTATCTTTGATATTTTAACTTGAGTTTGTAAAATTTTCATAAAAAACTTATAAAAAAGTATTGACAAAGAATAAAAATGTACGTATAATATATTTTGTTCTTAACACTTCATGCGGGAATGGCGGAATTGGCAGACGCGCTAGACTTAGGATCTAGTTCCATTGGAGTGGGGGTTCAAGTCCTCTTTCCCGCACCATTGTTAATCACTATCTGATGTTTTAATTAGATAGTGATTTTTTTTGCACTTTTTGCTTTTAAAAGTTCTATAAATGTTTACAATATTCTTACATTTTAAAGTTTCTGTCGAAAAAATTTTTCTTCGATGTATAATATATTGGGAGGAATTATGAAGAAGACTTTTAAAATATTCTTTACAATTTTAATTATTTTAATTATTTTTATATATGCAGCAGGACTTTATTTTTTTAAGGACAGGTTTATGCCAAGGACTTATGTAAATGGAAGAGATTTTGGACTTACAAAAATTTCTGAGTTTGAAAAAAATTACAATGATTTGTCCAAAAATTTTGTTTTAGAAGTAGTTTCTAAGGACAAGGAGAATAATGAAAAAATCACTGCAAGTGAAATTAATTATGAAGATAATATTGGCAGTGAATTTGTGGATCAGACTCCTTTTTATTGGCCTGTCGCTTCTTTAGTTCCAAAAAATTATGAAATTGAACATGAGATGCACTATGATGATAATGCACTTTCAAATAGGATAAATGATTTAAAGGTTGTAAAAAATGAGAAGGTTCATTCTGCTGATGCCAAGGTCATTTATAATGGAAGGGATTTTGAAATCGAAGAAGAAGTTTATGGAGATTTTGTAAAGAGAAATGAACTCAGGAATTCTATTTTAAATCATTTTGCGGATAAGGATGACAAACTAAATTTAGAAGATGAAAATCTTTATATTGAACCTAAAATAACTTCTGATAGTGATTATATTAAAAATCTGCTAAATTCTTATAAAGAGGTTTATAAGAAAAAAATTATTTATGATTTTGATGACAGAAAGGAAGAAGTTACTGGACAAAATATTATTGCCATGTATTCTAAAACAGATGACGGGAATCTTGTTGTTGACGAAGAAAAAGTTGCAAAGTTTGTAGGGAATCTCTCATCTAAATATGATACTTTTAAAACTTCTAGAGTTTTTAACGCCACAGGAATTGGAAATGTAAAAGTAGATGGTGGGATATATGGTTGGCTCACTGACAGAGTAAAGACGAAAGAAGAATTGATTGCAGCTTTAGATAAAGATGGTGAGGTAATTTTAAAACCTGTTTATAGACAAGATGCCATTAGTAGAAGTGCAGATGATATTGGCAAAACTTATATTGAAGTTGACCTCGCTAGGCAAAAACTTTGGTATTACAATAATGGAGTTATGGAACTTGAAACAAATATTGTTTCAGGAAATCCCAACAGAGGAAATGGAACTCCAACAGGCACTGATAGAGTTTGGTCTCGTGAAAGAGATAGATATTTGACTGGAGAAACTTATAGGTCTAAGGTAAATTATTGGGTTCCAATTAATTGGTCGGGAATTGGGCTTCATGATGCTACATGGAGATCAAATTTTGGAGGAAATATTTATCTTTCAAATGGTTCTCATGGTTGTATAAATGTTCCGCCAAGTGTAATGGGGAATTTATACGGAAAAACTTTTAATGGGATGCCTGTCATTGTTTATGACTCTGCAACTCAAAAAATTTAAAAATATATAAAATTGATACAATTTATCATTGAAAATTTTTTAACAAATGTTATAATTAAATATAAGAAATAAATATTAATTTAAATCTTCAGGGAAGGGTTAAAGTCCCAACCGGCGGTAAAGTCCGCGAGCGAAAGCTGAATTGGTTAGATTCCAATACCGACAGTAAAGTCTGGATGAAAGAATGATTTAAACTTTCATACCCCGAAGGTTCGGGGTTTTTTTATGCCCCAACAGGAGGTAAAATGAATAAAGTAAATTCAAGTTCTATGATTAGAACAAAAGACATGACAAAAATTGGAATGCTATCTGTGATTGGTTTTGTGCTTATGTATTTTCAGTTGCCGCTTACTTTTGTGGCACCACCTTTTATGAAACTAGATATATCAGATCTTCCAGTTCTTATTGGTGCTTTTACTATGGGACCAGTTTTTGGAATTATAATAGCAGCATTAAAAAATATTTTGGCACTTGTTTTTAAGGGGACTATGACAGCGGGAATTGGAGAACTTTCAAATTTTATAATTTCTGCAACTTTTGCTTTTGTATCAAGCTTTCTTTATAAAAGACATAAAACTTATAAAGGGGCAATTTTTTCACTTACAATTGGAGTTCTTGCTATGACTACACTTGCAATGATTTCAAATTATTTTGTAGTGTTCCCACTTTATGCAAAGGTGATGCCAATGGATGCTATAATAGCAATGGGAAGTGCAATCACTTCAAAGATAACAGGGTTATTTTCTATGATGATTTACTCTGTTCTTCCTTTCAATTTAATAAAAGGATTTACAACATCTGCAGTTATGATGTTAGTTTATAAGAAAGTGAGTCCAATTTTTAAAAAATAATTTATTTTACAGGCTGTCTTGTGGCAGCTTGTTTTTTTACGACTATATAATATAATTTATTCAAAAGAAATTTATAAGAAAGAAGGAAGTAAAATGAAAATTTTGTGTGCAGGTCCAACATCAATTGATGAAGAAGTTATGGAACTTATGGGAAAGTCCCTCACGAATCCAGATATTGATCCAGAATACGAAAAGATACATAGAAGAGTAGAAAAGAAAATTTCAAAGCTCTTAAATACAGATGCTACATCTTTTTTAATGCTTGGTGAAGGGATTATTGGTCTTGAAGCTGCAATTTGCAATTTGGTAGAAAAAGGTGACAGAGTTCTTGTCTTAAATAATGGGGTCTTTGGGGCAGGTTTTGCAGATTATGTAAAATTTTATGGTGGTGAAGCTGTTATCTACGAAGATGATTTTAGACGAGGATTTAATATAGAAAAATTAAAAAGATTTTTGGAAAAAGATCATGATTTTAAAGTTGCAACAATGGTTCACTGTGAAACTCCTTCTGGAATAACTAATGATGTTAAAAGCATTTGCAATTTGTTAGATAAATATGGAATTTTATCTGTTGTGGACACAGTTTCTGGAATGGGTGGAGAAGAATTTGATTTTGATGATTTTAAAGTCGACATAGCACTTGGCGGAAGTCAAAAATGTATATCTGCACCGACAGGTATTACTCTTATTACAATTTCAGATAATGCTAAAAGAGTAGTTGAAAATAGAAAGACACCTGTGCCAAGTTATTATATGAATTTTTTAAACTATTATAATTATTCAGATGGTTTTGCCTTTCCTTATACAATGAATGAAAATTTAACTTATGCTTTGGACCTTGCTCTCGACAAACTATTTGAAAAAAATAGCATCGCACTTCATAAAAAATATGCGGAAGTTACAAGAGAAATTTTTACTCATGCAGGTTTTGAACTATATGCAAAAGATTCATGGTCAAATACTTTGACAGCTGTTCTTGTGCCAGAAGGCTTCGTTGCAGAAGATATTTTAGCATCACTTAGAAATAAGGGAATTTTAATTTCAAAGGGTGCAGGAGATATTTTTGAAAAAGTTTTTAGAATAGGTCATATGGGAAATAATATTTCCTATGAAAATTTTTTGGAACTTTATGAAAAGTTAGATGAAGTTTTTGACGAACTTGGAATAGAGAGAAAAATTTCTTTAAAAGATGAATTTAAAAAAATAATGGATAGATAAAAAAATTTTAATAAAACCTTTTGCTATATTATTTTGGCAAGAGGTTTTTTACTTTTAAAGATTTTGTTTTCCTAGAAGTAATTAGATTTATGAATTTTTTAAAATATAAGTATAGTAAAAATTTTAAATTTACTCTTGCATTTTGACGATGAAGAGAATATAATAATTATTGTATTAAGGAATTGACACAACAATACAAAGGAGTTTAGTATGGAATTTGATAATAATAGACCTATTTATATACAACTTCTAGAAGATTTCAAGTTAAAGATTTCAAGTGGGGATTGGAAGAGCGGAGAAAAAATGGACACAGTGAGAAATTTGGCAAAAATTTATGGAGTAAATCCCAACACTGTTCAAAGAGCTTTGCAAGAGTTGGAGCGAGAGGGACTTGCAAAATCTAATAGAACCACTGGTAGATTTATAACAGATGATGAAGAATTAATTGAAAAGATAGCTAAGGGAGCTTTTTATAAATCTTGTGATAATTTAATTAGCGTCGCAGAAGAATTAAATCTCACGAAAGAAAAATCAATGACACTTTTAGATGAATATTGGAGGGAAGTATGAGTAAGTTAGAAATAAAAAATTTAAACATGGGATATAAAAATAAAGTCCTAGATGATTTAAATTTAGAACTTGACAAGGGACAAATTGTTGGACTTGTTGGACCAAATGGTGCTGGAAAGTCAACTTTGCTTAGAATTTTAGCAGGACTTGAACAAACTTATAAGGGAGAAGTTCTTGTAGATGGAAAAGAGTTGGATTATAAAATGGCAGACATTATTTCATATCAGCCAGATAAATTTGCATTAAGCGACAAGCTTGCTGTTAAAGAAGTTGTAAATATCTACAAATTATTTTTTAAAGATTTTGATGAAGAAAAATTTTACAAAATTTTTAATGAATTTAAATTACCTGAAAAAGCAAAGGTAAAAGAAATGAGTAAAGGTATGAGAGAAAAGATGCAAATTGCACTTAGCCTTTCAAGAAATGCAGATATATATTTATTGGATGAACCAATCTCTGGAGTTGATCCTTCTGCAAGAAAAAAGATTATAGATATTATTTTAAATAATTTTCAAGAAGATTCTCTCATAATTTTATCAACTCATCTTATAAATCAAATTGAACCACTACTTGACAGAGTTTTATTTTTATCAGATGGAAAAATTTCCATAAATAAAACTGTTGACGAAATAAGAAGTGAAGAAAATAAGAGTATTGAAGATTACTTTACGGAGGTATTTTAATGGGAAAATTACTTGGACATCAAATAAAAAGACATTTTAAATCTAACTGGTTTATTCTTATATTGCCAATAATATTTGGAGTTACAGGTTTAGCTTTTAATACAATAAATATTAATTGGGGAGGTACAATTTTTGGACTTTGCATTACTTCTGTGATTTTTGGTTATATTGCAGCTGCAATAACTGTTGTAGTAGGAGATTACAATATGTTTTTTGGAGATAGTGCTCTTTTTTATGAATCCATACCAGTTAGCCCGTGGGCAAAAACTTTTTCAAGAGTTTTATATTATTTTATAATGTTTTTAATTTATTCAATATACATGGGACTATTATTTTTTGTACTTGCATCTATTGCTTTAGATTCAAGTCCATCTAATTTCCAAGGCTTTAATTGGAATAGTTTTATAGAAGAATTAAATAAAGTTGGATTAAAAAATATTCTTATTGCACTTTCTTGGGGAATTATAATTTTGATTAGATCAATATCAAAAATAATTTTCGCTATAAATTATGGCAGTGTTAAAAAAATGGGTAGATTCGGTTCTGGAGGCTCAGTTTTAGTTTATATAGCACTATCCATAGGAGAAGGCATAATTCTTCATCTGCTAGATAAGTCTAATGTAATGACAAATATTCAGTTGTATTTAGGCAATGGAGGTGTGTTTATAAAGATGGGATATGCATCTTTAATTCTAATAGCAATTGAGGCAGCTTTATTTATATATGGAACATACTATTCACACAAAAATAAAATTTCAGTAAGTTAAAAATTTAAAATTAATTTTTTAGAGCTTGTCATGAGATAAGCTCTTTTTCCATCATATATAGTGAACTTAAAATAATAATAAGTTGACAAAACTATTTTTTGATGGTACTTTATTTAAAGTAAATATTTACAATAATAATTATGGAGGAAATATTTGAAAAATTCAAAAGTAAGAGATTTAGTTTTGTGCTCTTTATTTGTTGCACTGGTTATTGTGGGAACTTTTATAAGAATACCAATTCCAGTTTTGCCTTTCACATTGCAACTTTTATTTACAATGCTTGCAGGACTTTTATTGGGACCAAAACTAGGTGCTACTTCTGTAATAATTTACATAATTTTGGGACTTATTGGTATTCCTGTATTTACAGAGGGAGGTGGCATAGGATACATTTTTAAACCGACTTTTGGATACATTGTTGGGTTTGCAGTTGGTGCTTATGCGACAGGAAAAATTGCAAATAAAGAAAAAAATCCAAGTATGAGAAGACTTCTCATAGCAAACTTTATAGGACTTTTTATAGTTTATGCTTTTGGCATGATTTATTATTATATAATCAGCAAATTTTATTTGGCGTCGCCAATTGGAGTAAAGGCAATTATTCTATATTGTTTTGTGCTTGCAGTGCCAGGAGATATTTTTCTTTGCTTTTTGGGAGCAATGCTTGGGAAAAGGCTTATTCCAATGATAAATAGAGGATTTAATTAAAACAAAGGAGAAAAAATTGAGCAAAAAGATTTTTGTAACAGGAACAGAAACTGAAATAGGAAAGACTTATGTAGCAGGTCTTATGGTAAAAAAATTAGCTGAAGCGAATCTAAAATCAGCTTATTATAAAGCGGCTATGAGTGGAAATGAAAGGGACGAGAAGGGAGCACTTATTCCAGGAGATGCGAAGTTTGTAAAAGATTTTGCTAATATAGAAGAACCATTAGAAAAAATGTGCCCATATATTTACGAGAGAGCAGTATCTCCTCACTTAGCATCGCAAATAGAAGGTAATCCCGTTGATTTAGGTGTAGTTATAGAAAAGTTTGAAGAACTTGAAAAAGAATATGAATACATAACTTTGGAGGGCTCTGGTGGAATTTTATGTCCCCTTCGATTTGATGAGGAAAAAATATTCTTAGAAGATTTTATAAAAAAAGCTAATCTTTCTTGCGTGATAGTAGCAGATGCAGGACTTGGAACTATAAACGACGTTGTACTCACAGCTTTTTATATGAAAGAAAATAATATAGATTTAAAGGGAATAATTTTCAACAATTTTATTCCAGGAGATTTAATGCAAGAAGATAATATAAAAATGTGCAAATATATGACAGGATCAAAAGTTATCGCATGTATAAAAGAGGGAGATAAAAATCTTGACATTGATGTAGAAGATTTAAAGAAAATTTATGAATAGGAGTTATTATGATTTGGTATCCTTATGAACAATTGAAAACAATGAAAGAGCCTTATAAAGTAGTTGATGCTAAGGGAGTTTATCTCTACACAAAAGACAATAAAATGATAGATTCAGTTTCATCTTGGTGGAGCAATATTTATGGTTATAAAAATGAAAAATTAAATGATGCAATTATAAATCAAGTGAATAAGTTTTCTCATGTGATGCTTGGTGGAATTACTCACGAGCCTGTAGAAAGACTTTCTAATAAACTAAAAGAATTTTTGCCGGGAGATTTGGATTATCCATTTTTTTCAGATTCGGGGTCAGTTGCAGTTGAAGTTGCTCTTAAAATGGCACTTCAATTTTATATGAATAAGGGCGAAAAAGACAGAACAATGATCCTTGCACTTAATCACGCTTATCATGGAGATACTTTTAAAGCCATGGAAGTAGGAGATGACGAAGACTATCATTTTGTTTTAAAGGCCTATGGAAAAAGCAAATATGTAGTTCACATTCCAACAGAAATTGATGCATTAGAAGATGCTTTTGAAAAATATGGAGATAAATTAAATTCATTTATAGTTGAACCACTTCTTCAAGGAGCTGGTGGTATGAGAATGTATGATATTTCTTTCTTAGAAAGAGCAAGAGAACTTTGTGATGAGTACAATGTACTTTTAATTTTTGACGAAGTTGCAACAGGTTTCGGAAGAACTGGAAATAGATTTGTAGCAGATTTAGTTTTACCAGATATAATTTGTTTAGGAAAGGCACTAACTGGTGGATATATTGGTCATGCCGCCACAATTGCAAATAAAAAAGTTTTTGACGCTTTTTATGATGATGATCCAACTCATGCACTGATGCATGGACCAACTTTTATGGCAAATCCTATTGCTTGTTCAGTAGCTCTTCGTGGAATAGAAATTTTTGAAGAAGAAAATTTTATGGAAAAGATAAAGAGAATAGAAGCAATAGAAAGAGAAGAAATGGATGGGTTCACACATCCTAAAATAGAAGATGTAAGAGTAATGGGTGGATGTGTATGCATTGAAGTAAAAGATGAAAAAGATATCTGCGGCTTTCAAGAATTTGCTTATGAAAGAGGAGTTTTTGCAAGACCTTTTATAAAATATATTTATTCAATGGTTCCTTATGTAATAAGTGAAGATGAGCTTAGAAAAGTTATGAGAACTATGAAAGAATGGTTTGAAAAATAATTTTATATTTTATTAATTTTTAAATCCCTTTGATTTGTAAAAACAAGGGGTTTATTTTATTGTAGTATGTCAGAAACTAAAAATAATTAAAACAGGTATAATATAATTGAAAGTATAATGCTGGGGTTAAATACTGAAAACAGTAAAAATTTCAATTTTTTTAATGGATGGAGAAGTTATAGGAAGAATAAAGTGTACTTTATTAAATTGGACAGGTATTGCTTATAAAATTCCAAGACCATATCGTTATAGATGTTAGTATAGAAAAGATTAAAAGCAAAGTGAAGTATGATTTTTATTTTCATCAAGTCCTTACTTGTTTAGTTATATATGCTTTTTGTATATGGCATTTTCTTTGTATTAAAGGTTTAATTTTTCTCTTTATAGCTTATACAAGTAAAAAAGTTTTTCCTTAAGACTTTTTAAGTCGGACTAATTTAAAAGATTTGCACATATAAAATAAAAAATCTGTTAGAGATTTACTCCCCAACAGATTTTTTTAAGTCAAGCTGCATTTTCTTTTAAATATTTTATAATGTCTAGTGATTCATAAAGAGGTTTGTCACCTACAAATAGGCACGGAACTTGTTTTTTTCCTCCATTTTCAACTAAATATTTTTCAGCTTCTTTGTCTTCATCAATATTTTTTATTTCTACGCCATGAATTTTATTTTCATCAATGAAAGATTCTACTTTTTTACAAAATGGACAAGTTGTTCTAACGTACAATGTTAATTTTTCCATAATATCCCTCCACAATTATTTTACCCAATTGAGAATAAAGAAAACAAGGCGAGTGTTTAAAAGACCTTTATTTTTTGGTATAATAACATAGATTCGAGGTGATATTTTGGGATTTTTTGACAGTATAGATGGAAATGTAAATGATATAATGGGAAATTTAAATTATCTAAAGAAAAAGATTGTAAAAGAATCTGCTGAGATAAAGAAAACAGCAAAAATTAAATATGAAATTTTAAATGAAGAGAGATATTTAAGTGAGCTTTTTGAGAAACTGGGACGTCATGAGTATAAACTTATAAAGGGAGAAATTTCCAATTTAAATGTCGAAAGTGCTTTGGAAGAAATTGAAAGGCACAAGGCAAGAATCTCTTCTTTGAAAATGGGCCTCGATTTAAGTGAAAATTTAAATAATATTGATTTTGTAAATGAAAAGAAAGATGAAAAAGATTTTAGTGGACTCTATGTCGATAAAAGTGAATCAGAAGAGAGTGATGGGTCTATTATTTTTATAAAAGAAGATGAAGATGAAGGTAAATAAAGAATTTGTTGATATAGATGGAATAAAAACTGCATATATAAAAAGAGATGGCGGCAAAAAAATTGTTGTAATCTTACATGGATGGGGAGCATATATTGAATCAATTATGCCAATTTTTAATTCTGTGCCAGAGGATTATACAGTCTATGCTTATGATGCACCAGGCTTTGGAGATAGCGATGATCCAAGTTTTGTGATGGGGACCTATGATTATTATGAATTTCTTTTGAAATTTTTAGAAAAGTTTAGTATAAAAAAAGCTACTTTTATAGGTCATTCTTTTGGAGGGAAAACTCTTACCATTTTAGGTGCAAGAAACAAAGAAATTGTAGATAAACTTGTTATGATTGATGCCTCTGGTGTTCTTCCAAAGAGAAAACTTTCTTACTATGGGAAAGTTTATTCTTTTAAGGCGGCAAAGAAGTTATATATGATTACACATGGAAATAGTGAAGAATCACTTGAAAAGTTTTACAAAAAACATGGCTCTGATGATTATCAATCTGCAAATGGAATTATGAGAAAGTGTTTTGTAAAAGTTGTAAATGAGTCCACAAGGGAAGAATTTAAAAACATTGATGCAGAAACTCTTCTTATTTGGGGCGATAAAGACGAGGCAACTCCATTTTATATGGCAGAGATTTTTGAAAAGGAGATAAAGAATTCTGGACTTGTCATTTTAAAAGATGCGGGGCACTATTCGTATATAGACAAGTTTAGTCAATTTAATGCAGTTTTAAATTCATTTTTAGATTAGGAGAATTAGATGAAAAGTTTGTTGAAAGATTTACCAATTTATATAATAGATTTTGTAATAATTTGTTTTGCACTTTATTGTTCCTATAAAAGAAGCAATTATCCAATTCACATGCTCCAACTTGAGGGGTATGACAATGATGAATACAAGACGTTTTTAAAAAATAATAAAAATAAAGTAAATAAATTAGTTTATAAATTAGATAAGGAGCAGAAAACTCCCCTTGTCTGGACTGATAGGGCAAAAAGACTTTTAAAGAAACATAAAATTGTAAATATTATTTGCTTCGTGGTTGCGATAATAATTTCATTTATAATGCTTAATGTTACAGATTCTCATATAGTTTCAGTTTTGGTAACTATTGTACTATCTTTTCTAGTTTATTTTTACCAATATAAAGTTTTAATTTTATCAAATAAGTGGGCAAAGCCAACAGAAGATAGAATAAATATGGGATTTTTCAATCAAGCACAAGATAAAATAAGAAATTATAAGGAGAATTATGATTTAAAAGTTCTTGGGATTACAGGATCTTTTGGGAAAACATCTGTAAAGTTTATTACAGATACAATTTTGTCAGAGGGATTAAAAGTAAAAAATACTCCATCTTCTTTTAATACACCTATGGGACTTTCAAAAGTTATAAATAATGAACTTGAAAGCGATAGAGAAGTTTTTATTGCAGAACTTGGAGCAAAAATTCCAGGAGAGATTCACGAAGTTGCGAGTCTTGTGCAACCAGACATTGGTATAATAACTGCTATTGGGCCAACTCATATGCACCTTTTTAAGACAATTGACAATATAATGAAGACTAAGTACGAATTAATTGAAGATCTTCCAATGGATGGAGTTGCAATTTTTAATTACGACAATGATTATGTAAAAATTTTGGCAGATAAAACTGAAAAGAAGACTTTGAGATACGGAACAAAGGACATTGAAAAGCTTGATGTCTATGCAGATGAGATAAAAGTTGACGAAAATGGTTCGGAATTTATGCTACACATAAGAGGTGAAGGAGAAATAAAGTGCAAGACAAAACTTCTTGGAGTGCATAATATTTCAAATCTACTTGCATCAGCCACTGCGGCGAGTGTTTTGGGACTTAGTTTAGAACAAATTCAAAGTGGGATTGCAAAAGTTGAGCCAGTGGAGCATAGACTTAGTCTTATACCATCAAAAAGCAATACAATTGTAATTGATGATGCCTTTAATTCAAATCCAGTTGGATTTAGAGCAGCTCTTGATGTTTTAAAAGAGTTTAAAGGGCACAGAAAAATAATAATTACACCTGGAATGGTCGAACTTGGCGATATGGAAGAAGATGAAAATAGAAAAATTGGTGAAGTTATCTCAGATGTTGTTGATTTTGTAATTTTAGTTGGCAAAAAGAGAACTGTTCCAATTTACGAAGGGCTAAAAAATAAAGATTTTAACGAAGATAATATATATAGAGTTTCTTCTCTTGCTGAGGCGACAGAAGTTCTCGCAAAAATTTCTATGCCAGGAGATGTTGTTTTATTTGAAAATGATCTTCCTGACAATTACAATGAGGAGTGAAATTAGTGGAAAATATAGGAGTAATCTTTGGAGGAAGATCTGTTGAACACGAAGTTTCTGTGATAACAGGAATGCAAATTATTGAAAACATGGATAGAAGTAAGTACAATCCAATCCCAATTTATATTACAAAAAGTGGAAAGTTTTTGTCAGGAGATAGCTTAAAAAATTTTAAATCATATAAAAGTGAAGATTTTGATGATGCAGTGGAAGTTTTCTTCAAACCAATTTATGGTGACAAAAATTTATACTGTGTAAAGCATAATGAAAAGAAACTTTTTAAACCTGAGTACAATTCTGTTGAGGTTTTTGAAAAGATAGACGAAATATTTTTTGCACTTCATGGAACTTTTGGAGAAGATGGATGTACCCAAGGACTTTTTGAATTAATTGGTATGCCTTACACCGGTTGCGGTGTAATGAGTTCGGCCGTTGGGATGGACAAAGTTGTCATGAGAAAAGTTTTTGAATCAGAAAGTATTCCAATGACAAATTATAAATATTTTTACAAAGAAGAACTCAAAAATTTACAAAATATTGTTGAAAAATGTAAAAATTTAAATTACCCTCTATTTGTAAAGCCAGCAAATCTAGGCTCATCAATTGGAATTTCTAGAGTAGAAAATGCTCTTGATCTTTCAAAAGCTCTTGAAGTTGCTGCAAATTATGATAGAAAAGTAATCGTGGAAGAAGCTGTTGTTAATCCAAGGGAAATTAATGTTGCTGTTTTAGGCTATGAAAATGAGTTTCAAGTTTCTGCAGCAGAAGAGCCAATTGGATTTAAGGACCTTTTGAGATATGAAGATAAATATGTTGCAGGGTCAAAGGGTGCAAAATCTTCACAAAAGAATCAAAATAAAAAACTTCCGGCAGATTTGACGCCTGAACTTGAAAAAGAAATAAAGAATCTTGCAAAAAAAAGTTTTGCAGCAATTGATGCTTCAGGGGTTGCAAGAATTGACTTTTTAGTAGATGGCGACAAGGCTTATGTTAATGAAATAAATACACTTCCTGGTTCTATTGCCTTTTATCTTTTTGAAGTAGAGGGTATTAAAATAGGGGAGTTAATTACTAAGTTAATTGAACTTGGATTTGAAAGACATAAAGAGAGAGCAGAAAACAATTATTCCATTGATTCAAATTTATTTAATATGACAAGTTATGGAGCAAAGATTTAATGATTAAAGATAAGATTTTAAAGATTATTGAAAATTCAAAGCCAAAGTCAAAGGACGAACTCATTAAGCTATTTAAAATTAAAAATAAAGAAAAGAACCAGTTTATGAAAATAATAGAGGAACTTGAATGTGAAGGACTTATTTTTAAGGACAGCAGAAAAAAATATAGAGTCGTCGACAATGAAAGATATTTTTATGGAAAACTTCAGACAAATGCAAAGGGTTTTGGATTTTTGATAACTGAAAATCTTGATGAAGATATTTATATCTCAAGGAATAATTTAAACTCAGCATTAAATGGTGATGAAGTAGTTGTTAAAAGATACAATGATTCTTCAGGAGATAAGCCAGAGGGCAAAGTTATTTCCATTGCCAAGAGGGGCAACACTAAGTTTGTAGGTGTATTTCAAAAGAAAAAAGATTTTGGCTTTGTAATAGCTGATGAAGAAAAAATGACTATGGACATTTACATTCCAAAGAAAAAAATAAATGGAGCAAGAAATGGTCAAAAGGTCGTCGTTAAAATAGAAAAATGGCCAGAAGAAAATAAAAAGCCTGAGGGCAGGATAATTGAAATTTTAGGTTATCCAAATGATCCTCATGTAGATGTGATGTCTGTTGCAAAGTCACTTGATATTCCCATGGAGTTTAACAAGGCAGTTAAATCTCAAGCAAAAAATCTTCCACAAAAAGTTTCTGAAGAAGAAATAATTGGAAGGCTTGATTTAAGAGATTTAATTACATTTACAATTGACGGAAGAGATTCTAAGGATTTTGACGATGCAATTTCTCTTGAAATATCTGATGAGGGAAATTATATTTTGGGAGTTCACATTGCTGATGTGGCACATTATGTTGAAGAATATGGTGCGATTGATGAAGAGGCTTTTAAAAGAGGAAATTCTATTTATCTTTTAAATAAAGTGATACCGATGCTTCCCTTTGAACTTTCCAATGGAATATGTTCACTAAATGAAGGTGTGGATAGACTGACTTTATCTTGTATTATGGAAGTAAATAGAGAAGGCGAAGTTGTAAAATATAATATCAAAGAATCTGTAATAAATTCTCACAAAAGACTTGTCTATGATGATGTTTCTGATTATTTAGAAAATGGAGTTGTGCATGAATCACTTCGTGGAATTGAAAACATTTTGGACAATATGTATGAGCTTTCTAAACTTTTGCAAAAAAAGAGAGAAGAGGGCGGAGCAATAGATTTTGACATTCCAGAGGTTGTAATAGATGCAGATGAAAAAGGATGGCCAAAGGATATCCACAAAAGGGATAGAAGATCTGCTAATAAATTAATAGAAGATTTTATGCTACTTGCAAATGTCTGTGTTGCAAAAGAATATTTTTTTAAGAAGGTTCCATTTTTATATAGAATTCACGAAAGACCTAAGGAAGAAAAAATTTCTGAACTTAATTCTTATTTAAGACCACTGGGATACGTGATAAATTATGATGAAAAAGTGGAACCAGTTGATGTGCAAAAAGTTCTTGAAAAAGCAAAGGGAACAAAAGAAGAAATGTTTATATCAACACTTACACTTCGCTCTATGACAAAAGCAAAATATTCTGAAGTAAATGATATTCACTTTGGACTTGCATTTGAGCATTATTCACATTTCACATCTCCTATAAGAAGATATGCGGATTTGACAATTCACAGAATTATAAAAAGGTATTTAAAGGGAAAACTTTCAAAGGGAATAGTGAAAAGCTTAAAGGTGGTTTTGCCAGAGATTGCAGAGCAAGTTTCGAAGACAGAAAAGATTGCCCAAGATGCAGAAAGACAAGTTGAAGATATAAAAATGGCAGAGTATATGTCTGAGAGAATTGGAGAAGTTTACAATGGGCGTGTTTCAAGTATTACAAATTTTGGTATTTTTGTAGAACTTGATAATTTAATAGAGGGGCTTGTGAGTTACAAATCCATGGATGACTATTATGAATTTGATGTAGATCACTATAAAGCTGTGGACTATGAAACAAAAAATGAATTTCATATTGGCGATGAAGTGAAAGTTGAAGTTGTAAATGTAGATTTAAATATGGGAAATATTGATTTTAAATTAGTAGGTGATAAAGATGAGTAAGGAAAAAGATAATGCAATTGCAAATAATAAAAAGGCGAGCCATCTTTATTTTATTGAAGACACTTATGAAACAGGCATAGAACTTTTTGGCACAGAAGTAAAATCAATTAGAGCAGGACAAGTTAATATAAAAGATTCTTACTGCGATATAAATAATGGAGAAATTTTTATTCATGGAATGCATATAAGTCCTTACGAACAAGGAAACATTCATAATGTAGATCCAATGAGAAAGAGAAAACTTTTGATGCACAAAAGTGAAATCCTACGTCTTGAAAAAGTAAAGACTCAAGATGGCTATACAATTATTCCACTAAAGGTCTACCTCAAGAGGGGAAAAGTAAAGGTCTTAATAGCAAAGGCAAAGGGTAAAAAACTTTGGGACAAAAGAGAAACAATGAAGAAAAAAGAAGTTGATAAGAAAATAAGGCAAGAGCTCATGTATTGAGTTCCTGTCTTATTTTTTATATATTTAATTTTTTCTTTCTTTATAAAATAAAAAACACTCAATTAAGATAAATATAGATGGAATTATAAAAAAATAATTATCATTTAGAGAATTGGCAATATCACCTGACGTAGCTACTGCATCTATAACATTAAATGAAATTAAAATGAGATAGAAATTAAATCCTATTATAGATTTTTTTATTAAAAATATTCCCAGTATATTAAATGTAAGTAGACTTATGAAATAACTAAGAGTTTGGTTATTTTTGGTAAACTTGTTAAAGGCAATGTGACTTCTACTTGAAAGAGATACTTGAAAAAGTATATAGAGTATGGCAAAAATAGATACATATTTTAAAATTTTTTTGCTTTTGGCATTCATAATTTATCTTAATATATTTCAATTTAGATTTTAAATAAACTACTTGTTTTCATAACTTAAAACTAATCAATAAAATAACCATCCCAGAATATAAGTTATAAATACATAATATTATATAATACTGTCATTAAAAAAATATTATCAAATTGAATTATAAAATAAAATTTGATTTACAAATTTTTTACGAATTATATATTTTTTCTATTTAATTTATAAGTAGAATAGTTCAGGTAGAGGGAGGAGAGAAATTGTCCAAAATTAGCTTAAAAAATATATGCAAAAAATATGAAGACAATGAGGAATATTCTGTAAAGGATTTTTCCATAGATATAAGAGAAAATGAATTTATAGTTTTTGTAGGGCCATCTGGTTGTGGAAAATCGACAAGTTTAAGGATGATTGCAGGGCTTGAAGATATAACAAGTGGGGAACTTTATATTGATGGAAAATTATCCAATGAACTAGCACCAAAAGATAGAAATATCGCCATGGTATTTCAATCTTATGCACTTTATCCTCATTTATCTGTCTACGATAATATAGCTTTTGGATTAAAAATAAGAAAATTTGACAAAAATATAATTGATAAAAAAGTAAGGGATACAGCTGAAATGTTAAATCTTACTAATTACTTAAATAGAAAGCCTAAGGATTTATCTGGAGGTCAGATGCAAAGAGTTGCTTTGGGAAGGGCAATTGTAAAAGAGAGTGACATCTTTTTAATGGATGAACCTTTGTCAAATTTAGATGCAAAACTTAGGGCTGAAATGCGTGAGGAAATTTTAAATCTAAAAAATAGACTAGGTTCAACTGTAATATATGTGACTCACGATCAAACAGAGGCCATGACTATGGCAACAAGAATAGTTTGTTTAAATGAAGGAGTAATTCAACAAATTGGAACGCCAAAGGAACTTTACACCAATCCAATTAATGCTTTTGTAGCTGGATTTTTAGGATCTCCATCTATGAATTTTATAGAAGGCAAAATAAAAGATGGAATATTCTATGACGACAATAAAAATAAATTAGTTGAGAAGATAAATATTTCTGATGGCGAAGTTATTCTTGGAATAAGGCCGGAATCTATTGAGCTTTCTAGAGATGAAGGGTTTGATTTTGACATAAATTTAATTGAACTTTTGGGATCTGATTACAATATATCAGGTAAACTTTATAGAAATAAGATAATTTTAAAATGCGATCTTGAAAAAAATCCTAGAGATAATGGTCCTTTATTCGTAAAATTACCAAGAGAAAAAATATATTTTTTTGATAAAGATACTGGCAATAGAATTTTTACAGGTGAAAATCATGAAGAGTAATTGTAAAAAAAGTTATAAGAGGAAGTTGGGACTAAAAGAATTTTTAATTTATTTTTTAGTTCCTTTGACACCATTAATAATTTTTTGGTTTTTGCCTATGATTACTTCTATTTTAATTTCTTTTACAAATTGGAATTATGTAAGCCCAAATTTTGATGTTGTTGGAATAGACAATTATAAAGGTATTTTGCAAGATGAATTTTTTTGGCAAGCTTTTAAAAATACTATTATTTTTGGAGTTGGGACTGTTGTGCCAGTTTTATTTTTTGGGTTTATATTTGCGCTCTTGTTACAAGGAAATATAAAGGGAAAAGTTATATATCAAGGATTTCTATTTTCCCCTTGGGTAACTCCAATGGTTGCTATGTCTATTGTATGGTCTTGGATGCTTAGAGGGGATGTGGGTCTTATAAATAGAATACTTGAAATTTTTGGAATTAATGGACCAGAGTGGCTCTCCAATGAGAAGACGGCGATGTTTGCTGTTATAATGGTAACTATTTGGAAAAATGCTGGCTGGGCAATGTTATTTTATACAGATGCAATGAGTAAAATTCCAAAAAGTTTATTTGAAGTTGGAGAGGTCGAAGGAATAAATACTTTTGAAAAAATAAAATATATTTATTTTCCCATGACTAAGAGGACAACTTTTTTTCTATTAATTATGAATTTAATTACATCAATTCAGGCTTACGATCAATTTTCAGTTTTGACAAGAGGTGGGCCTGCAGGCTCAACTAGAACGCTCCTATACTTGTTTTATCAAAAAGCCTTTGAAGAATTTAACATGGGAAGTGCAAGTGCAATATCTTTAATTATAGTAATAATAACTGCAATATTATCTCTATTTATGATTCATATGAAAAAGAGGTTGGATGCATGATGAAGAAAATATTTAGACATATTATTTTAATAATTCTATCCATAATAACCTTCTTTCCACTTTTGTGGATGATTTCAAATTCTTTTAAGACGACAGAATCTATTATGCGAAAGCCTCTTAGTTTTGTGCCGGATTTTTTGGATTTTAGAAATTTTGCTGGAGCATTAAATTTGGCACCCTTTGATTTATATATTATAAATTCAATTGTGACATCTATAATAATTGTAGTTTTACAAATTATTACAGGAGTTTTACTTGCTTATGGGATGTATAGATTTTCTTTTAAAGCTAGAGGAGTTTTGTTTAAGGGCATTCTTTTAACTTATATGTTACCTGCTGCCACAACTTATGTTCCAAGCTATGTAATAATTGCAAAGATGGGTTTAATAGATACTTTGACAGGAATTATTATTTCAAATGCAGTTGCAGTTTTTACAATCTATATGCTTTACAATACCTTTAAAGAAGTCCCAAAAGAGTTAATTGAAGCGGCAGAAATGGATGGTGCAAGTGACAGAGATATACTTTTAAAAGTAATACTTCCCATTTCAAAATCAACAATACTTACTAGTGCCCTTATACAATTTGTAACAATGTATAACAATTATATGTGGCCATCTCTTATTACCAATTCAAAATCAAAATATTTGATAAGCGTTGGACTAAATAAGTTTTTCACATCACAGGGAAATTTTGGAGAAAATTTGCCTCTTCTTATGGCAGGAAACACTATATCTGTATTGCCACTTTTAATACTTTTTGTAGTCCTACAAAAGTGGTTTATAAAAGGAATATCTGACAGTGGAATAAAGGGATAAGAATTATATTTATAAAAATAAAAAGTTAAAAAGGAGAAAAAATGAAGAAAATTACAAAAAGATTATTAATTATTTTGTGTGCTCTAATGCTATTTACAGGTTGCTCAAATGCATCAAAAACAGCAATGAAAGAAGATGACCAAAAGGAAAATGGTGATGGGCCAACTGAAATTGAATTTTGGTATGGTCTAGGTTCAGTTGCTGGAGAAACTATGGAAGAAATCATAAAAGAATTTAATGAATCTCAAGACAAGGTGAAAGTTGTAGGTGTACAACAAGCTGATTATGCAGAAACTTTCCAAAAGGTTCAAGCTGCTGTTGCAGCAAAAAAACCGCCAGCAGTTTATATTGGTTCAAATGTTGAACTTAGAGTTAAAGATGGAATGCTTGCAGATTTATCAGAATATATTGACGATAAAAAGACTCCACTAGATGATTACTTAGATGTATTTATGAAACCAGAAGTGATAGATGGAAAAATTTATGGATTTCCTGCTTATGGAACTACTCAAGTAATTTATTATAGAAAAGATTTACTTGATAAAGCAGGACTTGATCCAAAAAAAGTTTACGATACTTGGGAAGATGTTTTTAAATATTCAAAAGAAATTCAAGACAAGAAAATTGCAGACTATGGACATCTTGTTATGTATAATCACGAAAATTTAATTGATATGGCACTTTCAAATGGTGGAAAAATACTTTCTGACGATGGCAAGAAAGTTTTAATTAATAGCAAAGAGTGGATTGATGCTTGGAATTTTGTGAGAAAGCAAATTTTTGATGACAAAACTACGAAAATTGAATCAGGTGGACAAGGTTGGGAATATTGGTACAGAACTATTGATGATGTAATGAATGGAGATGCAATGTCCTACACAGGTTCATCAGGTGACAAGGGAGACCTTGATTTTACAAAAATTTCATCACTTCCACAACCAGGATTAAATGGAAATCCAGGAAAGCCAGTAGCAGGGGCACATTCACTTTTAGTTCCAGCTGCTGCAACAAAAGAGCAACAAAAAGCAGCTTACGAATGGATTGCTTATTTTACAAGCCCAGAAGTTTCTGCAAAGTGGTCTAAAAAGATTGGATATATTCCAGTGAGAAAGAGTGCCGCAGAAGTAGATGACTACAAAAAATTTATAGAAGAAAATCCATATGCAAATGTGCCTTATGAACAAGCAATGCACGCTTCACCTGCATTTATAGATCCAACTGATGGAAAGATTACAGATGCATTAAGTATTGCAGCTGACAAAGTTGAACTTCAAAATATTGATGCAAAAGAAGCTCTTGATGAAGCAGCAAAGACTGCTCAAGAAGCACTAGATGCAATTAACAAATAAAATTTTATAAAAAATTAGCTTTGGGACACATTACACTCAAAGCTTTTTTTAAGGAGAATTATGGAAAATATTATAGAAAATCTAAAAGATGGATACAATGAAATTGATTTAAGAATAAGTAAGAATGACGTGAAAGAAGATTCCATTGAAATAAAAATTTGTGGCGAAGAATTTTTTATAAGTTTGTTTATTTATAAAGATGAAAAAATTTGTGGCAGTATTACAACTAATAGAAGTGTAAATAGATTTATGTCAAAGGACATTTTAAAATCTTCAGATGGATTTAAAAGTCTTGAAAGCGGAGATTACAAAATTTCTTATCTTCTATATAAAAAAAGTGATGTTACTTTGACCATCGGAGAAAAGAAAAGTGAAGTCAATTCAAAAAATGAAATTGATATAGAATCTTCAGAAGTTAAATCAAAGGAAGAAAAGTGGTATGCAGGAGATTTCCACACTCACACATTTTATTCTGATGGGAAATTGTCCCCAGAAGAAAATATAGAAGTAGCAAAAAAGAAGGAGTTATCATTTTTTTCGCCAACAGATCACAACTTTAATCACACAAAATTTCCAGAAAGCGAGCTTTTAATAATAGAAGGAACGGAAGTAACATCAAGTTTTGGTCACATAAATATATTTTTTACGAATCAATCTATATTTGATAAGTTTTCTCTTGAGATTTTAAACACGGAAGAGGGACTTTTAAAGATACTTGAAAGTTTGGATGGAGAAATTTATTCTATAAATCATCCATTTATGGAAACTTTTGAATTTTTAGTAGATGATTATAATTTAAAAAATTTGAAATTTATGGAAATAATAAATGATCCAACATATATGACTTCTGTTGACGCCATGGAAAAGGCACTTTTTGCATGGGATATACTTTTACAAAATGGCTATGAAGTCTATGGACTGGGCGGAAGCGATTCCCATCTTTATCCAGATGAAAAATATGAAAATTCAAATTATCCCTCTTTACTTGGAGATCCTAAGACATTTGTATATTCAAAAAATCTTTCAAAGGATAAGTTAAAAGATGGTATGTTATCTGGGAAAATTTCTGTATCTAGGGAAAAGTTAATTGAGCTAAAAGAAATAGAAGATTGTGAATTTTTTATGAAATTAGAAGAAAATACTTTTCACAATAAAAAACTTTTTATAGAATTTATATTAGATGGAAAAATATTAAAGACTTGTGAAAAATCTTTAAACATAAAGCTTGATTTAGATGAAAATTATCATTATGCAAGAGTAAATGTTAGATGCGAAGATGGAGAACTCTATGGATTTACGAATCCCTATTTTTATAATTTAGATAAGAGTTCTAAAAAAATAAAAACTTGGAAGGAATTGAGGAAATTAGTAAATGATAAAAGCAGTATTATTTGATAAAGATGGGACTCTTCTTGAATTTTCAGACTTGTGGATAGATTCTGTCATAGGATTTTTAAAAGAGAAAGATTTGACAGAAGAAGATAGAAGAAGTTTATATAAAAAAGTTGGAATAAATGAAAATAATAAAGTAGAAGAAAATTCCATACTTTCATCAGAAACAGCGAGAGATTTGGCAGAGATATTTTCAGAATTTATAAAAGAAGACGAAGAAAAAATTTATAAAGAATTAGATAATTATCTATTAGATTTTTTAAAAAATAGTAAAAGTGAAATAAAAGAAACTTGTGATTTAAAAAAATTGTTTGAATATTTAAAAAGTAAAAATATAATAATAGGCATTTTTACATCGGACAATTATAGACAGGCAAAATTTTCTATGGAGTATTTGAAAGTAGACAGTTTTATAGATTTTTATGCAGCTGCTGATTTGTATAAAAAGAAACCAGATACTGAAGGGCTTGAAATTTTTAAAGAAAAGTACAATTTAAGAGATAAAGAGATTATGATAGTGGGAGATTCTAAAGTTGATATGATATTTGGAAAGGACACTATAAAGGTAGGAGTGCTCTGCGGCACAGGTTCAAAGGAAATGTTGGAAGAATACACAGAAAATATTGTAGAAAATCCAATGGAAGTTTTAAATTTTATATAAAGTTTTCGTAATAAAAAATAAAAGGGCTCAAAAAGCCCTTTTTAAATATAAATTATTCTTCAGTTTCTTCTTTCTCTTCACTTTCTGAAACAGTAGGAACTTCTGCAGAAGCTTCTTCACCTGTTTCTTCTGGTTCTTTTTCTTCTGTTGGTTCAACAAGAGTTGCAACTGTTTCTTCACTAGCAAGGTCAATTTTAATATTTTCATTGCCGTAAATGTCTAAGTCAGCAACAGTTACAACATCGCCAATTTGCATATCAATAACATTTACAACAGCTTCAGATGGAAGATATTTAGGAAGACAAGTTACTTCAACTTCATTTAATACTTGAATTAATGATGATGGTTGAACTCTAATGTCATCTCTACCTTCAAGAATAACTGGAACTTCAACAGTAAGTTCAGAATTCATATCAACTTCATATAGGTCAAAGTGAACCATTGAATTTTTAATGTGGTGCATTTGAACTTCTTTGAAAAGAACGGATATAGTTTCTCCATCAACTTCGATTTCAAAAATATTTGAGTATCCTTCTTCAGAAAAAGCTTTCAATAAATCTTTTTCAAGACCACTTAATAATTTTGCGTCTTCTCCTTTAGAGTAAAGAACTCCAGGAATTTCGCCATTAGCTCTAAGTTTATCAACTTTATTTTTACCCTTAGAATCTCTTTTGTTTAAAACTAATTTCATATAAACCTCCAAAATTTATTAATTATTTTATAATACCTGAACCAAGACAGACATCATCTTGATAAAAAACACACACTTGACCAGGTGTAACACCCTTTAGTGGATTTTTCAGTTTTACAACATATTTATTATTTTTAATTTCTAAAGTCGCATCTTCATCCTTAGCTCTATATCTTATTTTAACAGATAAATCTAAAGGAAGAGAGGGGATTTCTGTAATCCAAAAAACATCTTCAACTTCAAACTCATCCCTATAAAGAACAGGATTATTAATGCCTTGTGCGACAATTAAAAGATTATTTTTTAAATCTTTGTCGGCGACAAAAAAGGGCTCTCCACTTCCTACGCCTCCAATTCCAATTCCACGTCTTTGACCAATTGTATAGTGCATAAGACCGGAATGTTCTCCAATTACATTGCCCTTTTCGTCCACAATTTTTCCAGGCTTAGTAAAAAGAAACTGATCTAAAAATTCATTAAAATCTCTTTCACCAATAAAGCAGATCCCAGTAGAATCTTTTTTTGAAGCAGTAGATAGATTGTATTTTTTTGCAATATCTCTAACCTCGTTTTTATTTAAATCACCAACTGGAAAGAGGGTCTTTGAAAGTGCATCAGATTTAACTCGTGATAGGAAATAGGATTGATCCTTGTTTGAATCAATCCCCTTTAAAAGGTAAGTTTTTCCATCAATTTTTTTAGTCCTAGCATAATGACCCATTGCAATATAATCAGCATCAAAGTCCATCGCATAATCTAGAAAAGCTTTGAATTTAATTTCAGTATTGCACATGACATCGGGATTTGGAGTTCTGCCTTTTTTATATTCACTTAAAAAATAAGAGAAAACTCTATCTCTATATTCTTTTTCAAAATTGACAGTAAAATATTTTATATTAAGTTGTGAACAAACAGAAACTACATCAATGTAATCTTCTCTTGCGGTGCACATTCCATCATCTTCAGCCCAGTTTCTCATAAAAACAGCAGTGACATCATAGCCAGCTTCTTTTAAGAGAATAGCAGCAACAGAAGAATCAACACCGCCGCTCATTCCTAGAATGACTTTTTTGTTTGTTTGCATCAATACCTCCAATCCACTCAATAACAATACATAATTATACAATAGTTGTACCAAAAAATCCACCCTTATTTCATAAAACTAAGCTTACAAGCAAGTTTAAGAAAAAATAATTATGCGAAAAATTATAAATATAAGTTAAAAATTTTTAAATTTATAAAACTACAAAAAAATTATAAAAAATATTGACAAAGAAAAAAATATAGAGTAAAATTATAGATTTATTTGACAAGAGAAGATTTTTAATGTATAATAATTATGTATTAAAAGTCTTTGGAAGGAATTGATAGCATATGAATCAAATGGAATTAATAAAGAGAGAGCTGGAGAACCATATTGGGAAAAAAGTGATTGTAAAAGCCAATAAGGGTAGAAAAAAAATTGTCACTAGAAAAGGAATTTTGAAGGCAATTTATCCAAGTCTTTTTGTACTTGAAGTCTTTAATGGAGAAGAACTTGTAACAGCAAGTTATACTTATTCAGATGTTTTGACTTCAACTGTTAGAGTTACAGTTTTGGATGAAGATGTTAGTTATAAGGATGCAAAGATGATTTCATAAAGATAGCTGCTTAGGCAGCTTATTTTTTTGCACAAATTTATATAGTTAAGTTAAAAAAATATTTAATTAATTTAAGATTTACAGATTAATTTCAGAAATTTATTTAAGTTAATAATTGTAAAAATAAATTAGTTTTAGATTTGGTTAAAATAAATAAAAAAATAGAAAAGAGTTAAGATGCAAAAAATTTATTTATGAATTATAATTATCTTGAGGTGTTTTATGATTATAAAAAAGGCACATGCCAAATTGAATTTATCTCTAGATATTTTAAAAAAGAGGGAAGATAATTATCATGAAATAAAAACTTTAATGGTTATGACGAGTTTATATGATGAAATGAAATTTGTTAAAAATGACAAAGTTGAGATTTTTCCGAATTTTGATTTTGATATAAAAGATAATTTGATATACAAATCTTATGAGGTTTTAAAAACTGAAGTGGGTTTTGACCTTCCTTTTAGAGTAGATATAAATAAGAAAATCCCCATAGCAGCAGGACTTGCAGGGGGTACTTCTAATGGTGCGGCGACTTTTTATGCTTTAAATGAGCTTTATGATTTAAAAATACCCAAGGATAATTTAATAGAAATGTCCAAATGCATTGGTGCAGATTTTACATATATGATGACTGGAAAAAGTAAGATTGCAAAAGGAATTGGAGATATTTTAGAAGATGTGCCAAATATAGAATTAGAAAACGTGCTTATTGTAAATCCTGGATTTGGAATTTCTACAAAATATGTTTACGATAGGATGAAAGTTGATAAAAGTAGAATTCAATTTGATAGAATTTTGAATTCTATTTACTCTTTAGATATAGAAAAATTAAATGATTGTCTTGAAAATAAAATGGAAGAAGTTGTATTTTCTATGTATCCAGAAATAAAAAAAATAAAAGAAAAATTGATTTCTTTTAATTCGGCAGCGCTTATGAGTGGGAGTGGTGCCACAGTTTTTGGGATTTTTGAAAATAAATATGATTTAGAAGAGGCATTTTTATTTTTTAGAGATAAGTATGAGAATACTTTTAAAGTGAGGGTAGGTGAAGATTTTGGCTGTTTTTGACACAGGACCTGGTATTGTGGGTTTATATGAAAAGCACATTGATAATTTAAATTATTATGTAGATGATAAATTTGAATATTATGGACTTTATAAGAGAAAAGATGTAAATGACAGAATAGAATTTTTAAAAAGTTTTTTCAAAAAAGATAAAAAGATTTATGTAATGGACTTTGATGCAATAAATTTTTTTAAAAATTCTAGTAAAGCAGAATTCGGAGAAAGTTCTCTTAGGAAAAATTTAAAGGACAAAAAAGTCTTATGCCTTTCCACGCCTCTTACTTTTTTCGAGAAATCTTTAGACTATTTTTCCAATGGGAAAGTTGATTATATAAGTGTTCCAATTTTGATAAATGCTTCAAATGACGGTGTTGCTGATGAAATTGTGAGAAAGATTTGCGATGAATATTTTTGTAAAGTAGATTTAAAAAACTATGATTTGATTTTTTTGGCATCAAGTGGTCTGCATTTAAAGAAAGATTTTTTTAAAAATTATTTTTGTGATAAGGAAATTTTTTCAAATACAGATGCAATTTTGGAAGATTATGAGTATAGAAAGGAAAATTATATTAGAGATTATTTTTATGTGACATATTCAAAACGGGGATTTTATTCTCGTGGTGAAAAATATTTAAGGGAGAAAAATATTTTAAAGAGAAATGAAATTTTAAATGTTTCTAAATTATTAAAAAAAGACAATAAAAAAAGTCCCAATAAATGGGACAATATGTAGCCATGCACTCTGTGTCGAAAGTTAGTTTCACACGGTACCCTTACAGTTAGCTCAAACTAGGCTACCCTTGCGGCACACAAAAGATCTTACTTAGTGCTGCTTCGATCAGGACCTGACACGGTTCATAAGTTTCTGTTGCGCAGGACCCAATTATCAACACCACTTATAAGGGGCAGTCTGCAAAAATAAAATCCTCGACAGAGAATTCAGCCCTGCTCTAGCGAATTGCAGGTACAGGACATCGCTAATTTCCCGCTTAGCATGGCAGTGGCGGAGAGAGGGGGATTCGAACCCCCGATACATTTGCATGTATACTCGCTTTCCAGGCGGGCTCCTTCAACCTCTCGGACATCTCTCCACAGTCTAGAAAATAATTTTACAGTAGATTTAATAAAAAGTCAAGAATAAGGTGATAAATTGAAAACTAAAGATATTGTTTTAAAAGAATTAGAAAGAAATAGGGCAAATTATATTTCAGGACAAGAACTTGCAGAAAGGTTAAATATTTCAAGGACTGCAATTTGGAAAGCTATAAATAGTTTAAAAGAAAGTGGGTTTCAAATTGAATCTCAGACAAAACTAGGGTATAGATTGATAGAAAGTGACGATAAGTTGTCTAGCGAAGGTATAAAAAAGGGTCTTCGAGATGAATTAAAAGATATAGACGTAATTGTTTTTGACGAAATAGATTCTACAAATACAGAGGCAAAAAGAAGACTTTATTCAGAAAATGTCAAGGATTTTACAGTAATAGTTTCTGATATGCAAAAAGGTGGACGTGGAAGGACAGGAAAAACTTTTGAATCGCCAAGGGGGAGTGGAATTTATTTTAGTATAATTTTACACCCAGAGGATTATTTTGACTTTTCATATTTTGATTTAATCACTGTAAAGGCAGCTGTATCAGTTGCAGAAGGTATAAAAAATGCCACTGGAAAACAGGCAGAGATAAAATGGGTAAATGATTTATTTATGAAGGGCAAAAAGATTTGCGGAATTCTTTCTGAACTTGATGCAGATTTTGAATCTAGAAAAGTTAATTCTGTAATAGTTGGAATTGGAATAAATGTAAATGAACCAGAAGATGATAGCTTCAAGGATTTAAAAGATATTGCTGGATATATTGACACAGATACTATAAGAAATGAAATTTTATCAAGTATTTTAAATTCTTTTTATGAAAATAATTTTGTAAAAAAAGAAGAAGATGTGATTGATTATTATAAGAAACATTCCCTTGTAATTGGAAGAGAACTTAGCTTTGAATTAAATGGGAAAAAATATTTTGCAAAGGGAATTGATATAAATAAAAAAGGCAACTTAATTGTAGACACTGGAGAGGAAAAATTAACTTTATCCAGTGGAGAAGTTTCCATAAAAGGAGATTTTTATAGATAGGGCTAACTTTTAAATGATAAAAAGTTATAGTATAATTAATTGTAAGATTTAGAGGGAAAAGATGAACACTCCATTGAGAGATGAAATTGAAAAAGTAAAAAATAAAATATCTTTTGGAATGCCAGGGCATAAAGGAAATAAATTTTTTGATCTGTCAGAGGAGATGGATTTGACAGAAATTTTGGGGACAGATAATTTATTAAATCCAGAGGGATCAATAGCAGATCTTCACAAAGAGATAAAAAATCTTTTTGAATCTAAGGAATCTTTCATGACAACCAATGGTTCCACTGGGGCACTTCATATTGCTATTTCTATGGTGACAAAACCAAAAGATAAAATTTTAATTCAGAGGAATGCTCACAAGTCAATTTATAACGCACTTTTATTAAATGATCTTGATCCAATTTATTTAAACACCATTTATGATAAAAATCGTGGAATGTATTTTGGAATAGATAAAAGGGAATTTTTGAAAAAAATAAATGATAATGATATAAAGGCTTGTGTACTGGTAAGTCCAAATTATTTTGGAGGAATCTTAAAATTAAGAGAAATTATACGTATTTTGCATGACAAAAATATTGTAGTAATAGTTGATGAAGCTCATGGAACTCACCTTTATTTCTCAGATTTAAAAAAATATTCTGCACTAGATGCTGGGGCAGATCTTGTCATAAACTCTACACACAAGATGATTCCATCTCTAACACAAAGTGCAATTATACACAGAGGAACAGATAGGTTTTCTCATGAAGATCTTTTAAAATATATTAATATTTATAACACAACTTCGCCTTCGTATTTACTCATGCTTTCAATGGAAGCTGGACTAAAATATATGGACGAAATTGGAAGAAGTGAAATAAAAAATAGAATCTTAGATTTAGAAGAACTAAAAAATGAAATTAATTATAATTTAAATTTAAGCCATGAATCTATAATAGCAAATGACCCAATGAAATTTTTATTCAGAATTCCTAATATGACAGGAAAAGAAATTGTGGAGGATTTTTTAATAAATAAAAACATACGACTTGAAATGGGTGATTTATACTATGCCCTCGCAATAATCTCCCCGATAAATACTAGTAAGGAAATAAAAAAATTAAAAGAGGCAATCTTAAGTTATGACATAAACGAATGCAGAAAAATTTTTCCTATAAATTTTGAGATACCCAAAAGAGAAATGTTTCCTAAAGAAGCATTTTTAAGTGAGGGGGAATATGTAGATTATAGAAATGCTTGTGGAAGAGTTGCGAAAACTATTATTGCTGCTTATCCACCAGGAGTTCCTTTGGTTAGTTTTGGTGAAGTTATTAATAAAGATATAATAGAAAGTATAGATAAATTTTTGAGTGAAGGCATTGAAGTAATTGGTCTTTTAGACAAAAAAATTGAGGTAGTTAAATGAGTGCATTTATAACTTTTGAAGGGCCAGATGGTTCTGGGAAGTCGACAATTGCAAATTTAGTTTATGAAGAAATTCTAAAAAAAAATAAAAAGGTTTTAAAGACAAGAGAGCCTGGAGGCACTAGAATAAGTGAAAAAATAAGAGAACTTATTTTAGATAAAGATTTAGAAGAGATGGATAAAAGAACTGAGGCTCTTTTGTATTCTGCTGCGAGAGCTCAGCACACTTATGAAAAAATAGTTCCTGCTTTAAGGGATAGCTATATAGTTTTGTGTGAAAGATATGTGCTGTCCTCTCTAGCTTATCAAGGTTTTGCAAGAGGACAGGATTTAGAAGATATAATGGCGATAAATAATTTTGCAACAGGAAATATTAAGCC
Source organism: Peptoniphilus lacydonensis (assembly GCF_900106515.1). GTDB lineage: Bacteria > Bacillota > Clostridia > Tissierellales > Peptoniphilaceae > Peptoniphilus_A > Peptoniphilus_A lacydonensis. Next base: position 595,481 of record NZ_FNWF01000003.1, on the reverse strand, counting down.
AGATATTGTTTTTATTTTTAGGACAGATAAAAAAACTCTTCTTAGAAAAGACAAAAATTCTTATGACAGATTGGAAAGAGAATCAGATGAATTTCACAAAAAGGTCAGAGAGTATTACAATAATCTGGAAAAAGAGGATAATTTTTATTTTATAGATGTTAGTAAAAGTATTGAAGAAGTTTTTTGCGACTGCATGAAAGTTCTTAAAGAAAGGATGATTGTGTGAAACTTGTAATCGCAATAGTTCAAGATGAGGACAGCGAAAGATTAGTAAAAATTCTTAACGGAAATGATTTTAAAGTTACAAAGATAAGTTCTACTGGTGGATTTTTAAAAGCTGGGAATGTAACTCTTCTTTCAGGAATAGAAGATGAAGACCACGACAAGTTCATGGATATAATCGAAGAAAATTCAAAGACTAGAGAAGTAAGAAGGACAATTCAACCTATAAATATTCCTGGGCAAGCCATGATTCCAGTCCCAATAACAGTAAAAGTTGGGGGAGCGACTATTTTTGTAATTGATGTTTTTGATTTTAAAAAGTTTTAGGTGATATTATGAATACGAAAATGATGATAGCAATAGTGCAAGAGAAGTATACAGATGCGATAATAGATAGATTTTTAGATGAAGATATTTATGTTACTAGATTGTCTTCTACTGGTGGTTTTTTTAAGTCAGGTAATACAACTCTTTTATTGGGTTGTAAAGAAAGCGAACTTGAAAAGATTTATGAAATATTTAAAGAATTAACTGAGCCAGAAGATATTCACAGAGAAGAGGGAGATTTCAAAGTTTCTGGAGCTACAATTTTTGTTGTTGATTTGGAAGAATCAAAGAGAATTTGATGTTTTTAGAAAATAGAAGGGCAATAGATAGCTTGGAAGTGGATTTAAAAAATAAATCCTTTAGCCATGCTTATCTTTTTTGTGGAACCAAGGGAATAGGAAAATTTTCTCATGCAAAAAATTTTGCAAGAGCGATTTTAAAAGAAGATCCAGAGACTCTTAGATTTTTTAATGGGATTGATGAGTATGAAGATACTGATTTATTAGTGGTAAAAAGTAAAGACAGTATAAAAAAACAAGAAATTGAAGAGATAATTGAAGATTCTTTTTCAAAGCCCTATTCTGGAAATTATAAAGTTGTAATTATAGATGATTTTGATAAAGTGACAGTTGAGGGGCAAAATGCACTTTTGAAGACTTTGGAAGAACCTATGGATTACCTGATACTTATTTTAATATCAAGTACAGTGAAAAAAATTCTTCCCACAATTATTTCAAGATGTAGAGTTTTAAAATTTTCAGATATTTCAGAAAATAGAATTGAAAAATTTTTAATTTCTAAAAATATTTCAGAAAAAAATGCCAAACTATTTTCAAGGCTGTCCAATGGAAATGTAAGTCTTGCCCTTAAATATTCAGAAGATCCAGAACTTTTGTCAAAGAGAGAAGAGATTATAAGAGCTTTAGACGAAATTATTAGAAGAAGTGAATTTATCTTTGATGAGATGAATTTTTTTAAGGAAAATAAAGATGATTTTAGAGATATTTTAAATTTTATGCTGATTTGGTATTTGGATCTTATTTACTTAAAAAGTGGAAGAGAAGATAATATTGTAAATGTCGACAAATTAGATCTTTTGAAACTTCAGGATGTTAGTATACAAAGAGCTTTGAAGTCCTATGATGCAATAATAAATGCAATTAAAAGAAGTGAAAATAATATTAATTTTGATTTAAATATAGAAAACTTGTTGATGGAATTGGGGGAATGAGATGCTAAAAATAGCTGGAGTTAGGTTTAAGAGGACTGGCAAAATCTATTATTTCGATCCCGTTGATATAGATATAAAAACTCGTGATTACGTAATTGTAGAAACTATAAGAGGTCTTGAATTTGGAAGAGTTGAGATTGTAAAAGAAATAGATGAAGAAATTATAAAGGGAGAATTAAAACCTGTAATACGTCTTGCTACCGAAGAAGATAAAAATATCAATGTGGAGAATAGAAATAAAGCAAAAGAAGCAATAATAATTTGCGAGCAAAAAGTTGAAGAACATGGGCTAGATATGAAATTAATTTCCTGCGAATATACCTTTGATCGTTCTAAATTATTGTTTTATTTTACAGCAGATGGAAGAGTTGATTTTAGAGAATTAGTAAGAGATTTGGCTGCGATTTTCAAAACTAGAATTGAGCTTAGACAAATTGGCGTGCGTGATGAAGCAAAGTATGTTGGGGGCCTTGGTTGTTGTGGAAGAGCAACTTGTTGTTCCACATTTTTAAGCGAATTTTCTCCAGTTTCAATAAAAATGGCAAAGGATCAAAATTTAAGCCTGAATCCTGCAAAAATTTCCGGAATATGTGGAAGACTTATGTGTTGTTTAAAGTATGAACAGGACGGTTATGAATGCATAAATAAAAAAATGCCTAGACTTGGAGAAATTGTAAAGACTGAAATAGGAAAAGCAACAGTAATTTCAACTTACACAATACAAGAGCTTGTAAAAGTCATCTACGAAATTGAAGATGAAAAAGAAACTGCTTATTTTGAGCTTTCTGAAGTTAAAAGAACTTATGAATTTAATAAAACTTTTATAAATGAGTCTAGGTCTTTAAATGTTGAAGAATATGACGAGAGTGAATTAGTAGAATTAGAGAGGGATTAGGGATAAGTTTAGGGCTTATCCCATTGTTATGAAAATAAATAATTTTTTAATAAAGATTTCAAATAAATTAAATGAATTTTTTAAAAAGCATTTTGGAAGAGCAAGTGAATTTAGAATAGTGACAATATTTATAATGTCACTATTTTCGGCTATATTTTTTTATTACTATATTTCAGATTTAAATGTGCCAAAGATATTAGCTTTTATTATTTCGACACTTATTTTTTTTGTGGGATATTTTGTATTGTATTTCTTTTTAAAATATATTTTTACTTTAATAAAGAGAATTAGGGCAAAAAATATGGCAATTTACGGAATTTTGCTCTATGGGATAAAGTATTTCTATGATGAATGTCTTTATTATGTTGATATTAATCACTTCGAAATAATTTTTATTGTTGTAACATTTCTTATAATTATTATTTTTTCGAAGTCACTTATAAGTTTTACAAAAAATAAAAGGAAAAAAGCCCTAATATTTTTAATACCAAGTACACTTGTTGTTGGAGCATCAATTTATTTTATGCTTTTTAGTGGATTTAATGGCTCTGAAATTTATAGTTTAGATTTAGAAAGGAATAAAATTGCAAATAAACCTGAGAAATACAAAGTTGAGATAATAGATTACGAAGCAAATTCAGCTGATTTGACGGATTTTGTAAGTTATAGCGGGAGAAAAAAGAAAATCAGAGATAAATTCTTTGGAAGAAGCCTTAATGAAACTGAAGTAAAGGGAAGAATTTATGCACCAAAAAATTTAGAGAAGGCTCCCGTACTTTTTGTAGCCCATGGAAATCATAGATTCACAACAAAAAATTATCTTGGATATGATTATCTTGGCAAGTATCTTGCAAAAAGAGGTATAGCTGTTGTTTCAGTTGATATGAATATGTTAAATGGATTTATGAAGTATGGACTTTCAAACGAAAATGATGCAAGAGCAGTTTTATTTCTTGAAAATATACAAAATATTGTTTCTAGGAATAAAAATAAAAATAGCATTCTATTTAACAGATTTGACCCAGAGAAGATTGCACTTTTGGGACATTCTCGTGGTGGAGAAGCAGCTGCCATCGCATATAATTTTAATGAATTAAATCTCCATCCAGACGATGGAAATATTTCTCATAAGTATAAATTTAATATATCAGCTGTGATTACTATTTCACCAACGTATGATCAATATTCTCCAGCTGATAAAAATATTGTTTTAAAAGATGTAGATTATTTGTCACTTGGGGGGACAAATGATGCAGATGTTAAAGGATTTGAAGGGATGTTACTTTATGACAATGTATTTTTCACAGGTGAAAAAGACAAATTTAAAGCTGCACTCTACATAGGATATGCAAATCATGGGAATTTTAATTCTCTTTGGGGGAATTATGATTTAGATCCAGCAGAAGGATTTTTCTTAAATAGAAAAGAACTTTTGGATGGTGAAAAGCAAAGAGAAATACTTTGCACCTATGTTTATAACTTTTTAGAAAATTCCTTTGGAAAAACTTATAATAGAGAAATTTTTAAAGAAGGGCCAGAAAAATATAAAGATCTTCTAGAAACAAATTATTACAGTAGATATATGGATTCAAATTTTATAAAATTGGCAGATTATGAAGAAGACTATGATTTAACAACAGGCTCTATCAAAGGCAGTCTTATAAATTTTTCTAATTTAAATGAAATTTATGAATATAGTCACGACTATGGAAATAGCAGTTCAGATACAACTGCAGTTTTTGTAAAATCAAAAAAAGATTCTAATTATGGGATAAGATTTACAGAAAAAATTCCAAATAAAAAGTATTTGCAATTTGATATAGAAAATTTAAATTATCAAGAAGTTTCAGATGAAATAAATATTGAAGTTCAAGATACTTGGGGAAATAGTGCAAATTTAAATTTAAATAAGTATAAGAATTTAACTCCAATGACAAAATCCTTTATCTATAAGACTGATTACTTGACTGATGATTTTGTAAAGAGATTTGCACCTCAGACAGTAATAATTCCTCTAGATGATTTTAAAGCTAAAAATAATAATTTAAATTTGGAAGAAATAAATAAAATTGAATTTAAATTTACAGGTAATATAAAAATTTCAATAGATAATTTAGGATTGTCCAGTTAATTGTTTTAAAAATAAAAAAGAGGGTAACATATTTACGTAAGCAAATAGAATTTATTGCTAATATAATTATAAATAATCTTAGGAGGAATATATTTATGGAAAGTAAGTTATTAAAAGGACTTAATGAACAATATAACTTTGAAATTGAATCAGGATATATTTATATATCTATGGGACATTATGTAAAAGACAAAGGAATGGACGGATTTGCAAATTTCTTTTACAAACAAGCTTATGAAGAATTTGGACATGCAGAAAAATTGAGAAACTTCTTATTCCAAATAGATGAAAAACCAGTTCTTAGAGAACTTCCAAAACCACAAGAAGAATTTGGAAATTTTACAGAAACATTTAAATTTGCATTAGAACACGAAAAAGAAGTTTCTAAGAGAATTCATAATTTAGTTAATCTTGCAGTAGAAGATGATGACCAAAGAGCAACATCATTACTACAATGGTATGTTGATGAACAAGTTGAAGAAGAAGACACATTTAGAAATATAATTGAAAGACTTGAAAGAATTGACGAAAGCTGGTCTGGACTTTATATCTTTGATGCAGAACTTGCAAAAAGATAATATATAATATAACTTAAAGTTTTACAAAAGATACATCGAGAGAGGTATTTTTTATATGGCTTGAATTACAAAAAACGGGTGTGTGTCAGAATTCAATTATTCTGACACACACCCGTGTAAACTTTTCTTGACTTAATCAGTTAGTTTATTATTAAATTAAAATATATTTACTGCTTACTTTTACAAGAGATTTAAAAGAGTTTACACAAAAAACTTGACACTACCAAATCTTTTATTTTTGTAGTTAGATGATATAACATATAATATATAGGTATTATAAATTTTTATACAGTTTTTAATAACTGCTAAAATAGTATTATTTTTTTTATTATAAAGTTTATATTATTTGTCAAATTAACATCTACAATTTGATTTTGACGGGATATATATTTTTTTATTATTTAAGCATTAGAAATTAAACTTTTTATAGAAACGTTATCAAGGGTATTATCATTATAATAAAATCGAGGTGAGTTAAGATGTTTATACTTTCAAGAGGAGTTAAGAAAATAGTATGTATTTTGCTATTACTCATAACTTTTACTACTGCATGTGCAAATAGAAACCTATATCAATTAAAAACCAACCTATCAGATAGAGAGGGTGTGGAGAATATAATCTCTCAAATGGATTGGGACGGAGATAAGGTAAAAGATTTTGAAGTCAAGGGCAAAAATATAGCAATTACTATGTCAAAGGACTACGAAGATTATGATTTAAAAAATGCAAAGAATTTTGTAGTAAATGCAATAAACTTAATTATATTGACAGATGCACAAAATGTAGACTACTTATATGATGAAAACCTATTTTTCTCTATAGATTATGAAATTGTAGATATGATAATTAATACGAAATCTAAAAAGAGTGTAGAATATTATAGAAATGATGAAGAAGAATTTAAAAAATTACAAAAGTATTTAAAAGGTTTTCAAGTTAACGGTGTTAAACATTAGACTAATATATTATAGGTGGTGATTCCAATGGTTAAGTTTTAATTGTAGTGTATAATATAGTTACAATCAGGAGGGATTTTATGAAAAAGCATATTAGTATAATGTTGTTGTTAACTTTAATTTTAATACCATCTATTATTTTAGCAAAAGAGGATAAAGATTTAAAAGATAAGAAAGTGAGTAAAATTGTTACAGTTGGTTATTCATTAAAAGATAAAGAAAAAATATTTGGGGATAAATCGCTTGATGAAATTGATCAAATTCTGAAACAAAAGTGCGAGGAAATTATGGAAGATGACAGTAAGTATAAAGTAAAAATGAATGCAGATAATTTTATAGATGGAGATTTAATAATAAGTGTATATTATCCCAAACGTGATTTAAGTAAGGATGATTTAACCACAAATTTATATTCTAAATCAAATATATTGCCTTTAGGAAACTCATTTCATGAAATAAGAGATCGCTTTAGGTATACGGTAGGCTTTGATGTTGGTGACATAGGAGTTGCAGCTTATGGAGGCTATCAAAGCAATTTAAGAGGGTCTTATTCTGATGTACATCAACAAGGAGTTATAGATAGCCTAAATACTTATAATATTGAAGGGGCTTATTATCCTGTGAAAGATTATGCGTTCGGTAAATCTAATGCGTATAATGTCTTTTCTAAACCTTATGACATAGGAAGAATAACACTTGGTAGAGGAGATTTTAATGTTGTTAGTGGTGGAAGAATAATATTTTCAGGTATAAGATAATAAAATTTATAACTATATATTATCTTGAGTATTGTGCTTACAAATAATATTTTTTAAAAGCTAATAAAAATTTAATTTAAATTACAAGGCGAGGGTTTTTATTTTCCTCGTCTTTTTAATAAAATATATTTATGAAAAATACTGCATCGTATTGAATAATTTTACTATAGCTAGTGTTAAATATAAAAGTGGACAAAAAATATTGTTTTATAATATAAAGAAGAAATCATTTGGGATTTATGCGAAGATAAAAAATTTTATAGACAAGATTATACATCTGCCTAATTATTATTTTGATAAGTTAATGGATTGTTCATACCTTAATTTTATCAAAAAAATGGTTTTCGCATATGCGAGCCGTTTTTTTGGTTTATTCTATTTTGCAACAGTACCTTTTTTGTGTTATTTTTCTTTAATCTTTTTAATGATATAATAAAGGTGATAATAAACTGAGGTGTTATATGAATTTTAATGACTTTGATATATATAAAAATTTGGGCGAATTTTATTATGATGAACCTATGAAAAATCACACATCTTTTAATGTTGGTGGTCCTTGTAAACTTTTAATTAAACCAAAAGATGAGGATTCTCTTATAAAAATTTTAAAAGAAATTAAAAAAAATAATTACAATTATTATGTATTGGGCAATTGTACTAATGTAATTGTTAGAGATAATGGTTTCGATGGAATTATTATTAAATTAAAGAACAATTTAAATGATTTAAAATTAGTTTCTGATACAGATATTTATGCAGGTGCTGGTGTGAGTCTTAAAAAAGTTAGTGAATTTGCAATGGAAAATTCTCTTACAGGTCTTGAGTTTTGTCATGGTATTCCAGGTTCTCTTGGTGGTGGAGTTACTATGAACGCAGGTGCATACGATGGAGAGATGAAAAATGTAATTAAAAGTGTTAGACTCCTTGATGAAGACTTAAATATAATTGAGGTTTCCTGTGATGGTATGAATTTTTCTTACAGGAATTCTCTTGTGCAAGAGAAAAATTTAATTGTACTTGGTGCAACTTTTTCTCTTAGCTATGGAGATAAAACTGAAATCAGAGAAAAGTATGAAGAATTTGACAGAAGGCGAGAAGAAAAACAACCTTTAGATTTGCCTTCTGCTGGTTCAACTTTTAAAAGACCTACTGGATATTTTGCAGGGAAATTAATTGATGATTCTGGACTTAGGGGTTTTACCCACAATGGAGCTGGTATTAGCGAGAAACACTGTGGATTTGTTGTAAATAAAAATAATGCCACTGCAAGTGATGTTTTAGAAACAATTGAGATTGTGCAAAAAGTTGTCCAAGATAAATTTAATGTTAAGCTAGAAAGAGAAGTAAAGATTATCGGAGAATAATAAATATTTGGTGATTAAATGGAACTTATTATAATTACAGGAATGAGTGGGTCTGGAAAGTCCTTTGCTTTAGATGTTTTTGAAGATTTAGGGTATTATGCAATGGATAATCTTGCACCAGCACTTCTTCCAAAGTTTTGCGAAATGGCGCTTGATGCCAAAAGTAAAAATTTTGACAAAGTTGCAGTTGTCGTTGATTTAAGAAGCAGAGAATTTTTTAATTCCTTTTATTCTGCGTATGAAGATTTAAAGGGAATGAATGTAAAAATAAAACTTTTATTTTTATATGCAGATATGGAAGCTATAATTGCAAGATACAAGGAACTTAGACGACCTCATCCAATGAATAGCTCCATAGTTGAAGGATATAAATTTGAAGAAAAAACTCTTGAAAAAATAAAAAAAGAGGCAGATTTTGTTATTGACACCACAGGTCTTTCTACTAGAAATTTGAGGACTCAACTTATGGCATTTGTATCTTATGAAGAAAAGGACAAATTTGCTATTGAAGTTACAAGTTTTGGATATAAAAATGGAATTTTGAGAGATGCAGATTTAGTTTTTGACGTTAGATTTTTGCCAAATCCTTTCTATATAAAGGAGTTAAAGCATTTAAATGGAAAAACTGAAGAAGTTAAAAATTATGTAATGAAGTGGGACCTTACAGAGGAATTTCTAGAAAAAATAATAGATCTTCTTAAATTCTTAATTCCAAATTATATGGCAGAACAGAAGAGAGTTCTTACAATTGGAATTGGTTGTACAGGAGGCTTTCATAGATCTGTTGTAATAGCAGAAGAGATTGGAAAAATTTTAAGAGAAGAGTATAAATCCACCTATGTTACTCACAGAGATATGGAGAAAAATTTATGGAAAAAAAGATAGCGGTATTGGGTGGAGGTACAGGGATATCTACGATTTTACGGGGACTTAAATATTACACAAAAGATATTTCTGCAATTGTATCTATGTCAGATGATGGAGGGGGAAGTGGAATTCTCAGGGAAGAGTTAAAAATACTTCCTCCAGGAGATGTGAGAAGATGTTTAATAGCTCTTTCTAATACAGATAAGACTTTAAAGGATTTGTTAAATTATAGGTTTAGTTCTGGGAGTCTTGACAATCAGAATGTGGGTAATATTTTAATTGCGGCACTCACTGACATAGCTGGATCCTTTGATAAAGCTGTAATAGAGATGAGTAATGTTTTTAATGTAACTGGAAAGATTATTCCTGTAACTTTAGACGAAACTAATTTAGTTGCAGAATTTCTCTCAAAGGATAAAGTAGTTGGTGAATCTTACATTCCAAAAATGTGTTACAGATTGAATACAAAAATTGAAAAAATGAGTATGATTCCTCACTATCCTAATGCAAATAAAGAGGCTCTAGAGGCAATTTTGGATGCGGATATAGTTATAATTGGTCCAGGATCTCTCTATACTTCTATAATTCCAAATTTTTTGATTAAAGGGATAAATGAAGCTCTTTATAAGACTAGGGCAAAGGTTATCTATATTGCAAATGCAACTACTCAAAGAGGAGAAACAAAAAATTATTCTCTAAAAGATCATGTGGATGCAATTTTTAGGCACTCACAATTTGAATTTATTGATGAGGTAATCGCAAATGACTTTGAAAATGATAAAGAGAAATATAAAAATTATTATAATGAAGAAGAGTCAAGTCCTATTTTTGTAGAAGAAGAAGATAGAAAATATTTTAAAGAAAAGAATATAAGATTAACTGAGGGGAATTTTGTCGAAATCAAAGATGGTCTGATAAGGCACGATGGCAGGAAAATAGGAGCGCATATTTTTGAAACTCCTTTGTTGTAAAAAAATTTTAAAAATGATATTATTTATTTGTTAAAGGAGCGGATTAAATGAGAAAGTATAGAAAGACAGAACATATAGAAAATTTTCTTCGTTCAACTTATGTTGGCGACGCACTTTTTTCTGACATCTTTTTGTACAATGATTCTATTCCAGAAATAGATTATAATGAAATTGATACAAGCGTTGATTTTTTAAATAAAAAAATAAAATTCCCACTTATGATAAACGCAATGACAGGTGGCAGCAGTCTTTCCGAAGAAATAAATAAAGGTCTTGCAAGCGTTGCTCTTGAATTTGATTTACCTATGGCAGTTGGATCTCAATCTATTGCCCTTGAAGATGAAGATTCAAGGAAATCCTTTGAGATTGTAAGAGAAATTATAAAAGAAGGAATAGTAATTTCAAATTTAAGTGGTTTTTCAAATGCAGAAGATGCCAAAAAAGCAGTTGATCTTTTGAATGCAGATGCAATTCAAATTCACTTAAATCCTGCGCAAGAACTTGTACAAATTGAGGGTGAAAGAAATTTTTGTGGAATTTTAAAAAATATTGAAGAAATTGTAAAAAAATCTGGAGTCCCAGTTATAGTAAAAGAAGTTGGTTTTGGAATGTCTAAGAAAACTGTAAAGACTCTTTATGATATAGGAGTGAGAAATGTAGATGTATCTGGATATGGAGGTTCTAACTTTTTTGAAATAGAAAATTTAAGAGATCCAAATACAGATTTCTCTGATCTTTTTTCGTGGGGAATTCCAACATCACTTTCTATAATTGAAGCAAAAAGTTTAAATTTAGATGATTTATATATTATTTCAGCAGGTGGAGTAAAAAATTCAATGGACATAGTAAAGAGCCTTGCAATTGGTGCTTCCATGACTGCGATTAGTGGTGAGATCCTTGCGTATATAGTTCGTGGTGGATATGATTACACGCTAAGATATATTGACGGACTGATAGAAAAAACAAAAATGCTAATGGTTTTAAATGGTGCTAAAAATATTTCTGAACTTCAAAAAGTAGATTATAAAGTTACTGGAAAATTAAAAGAATTATTGGAGGGCTAAATGAAATTTATAAAGAAAAATGAATTTAAAGATTCAAAGTGGTCAGCAGGAGTTACTACGGAAGTTTTTATATATCCAGAGGATGCAAGTGTAGGAGAAAAAAATTTTGATTTTAGAATTTCTACTGCAACTTGCAATGAAAAAGTTTCAAATTATACACCTTACACAGGATTTAATAGATATATCACACCAATTAACAATGTGATGAATATTGAAACTGGCGAAGAAAAATTTAGACTAAATCCCTTTGAAGTTTTGTTTTTCAATGGAGATGACGAAACAAAATCTTCAGGAGATGTGAGAGATTTTAACTTAATTTACAAAAAAGGTCTTGATGCCAAGATGTACTCACTTAATATCAATAATTTTGTTTTTAAATCAGAAAATAAATCTGTAATCTTCAATTACGAATCAGATTTAGAAGTTGATGGAAATAAGTTTGAAAAGTTTTCTGCAATTTATCTTGAAGATGAAAAGATTGAAATAAAGGGAAAGGGCAAAATTATAATTTGTGAATTTTAATTTAATAGATTAACTATTTAGACAAAATAGAGTTGTGAAATAAAAATCACAGCTCTATTTTTGTTTTAGCTAATTTCTTGTGAGAAGACTATCGCCGACAAATGAAGTTTTAAAGGTTTTGTAAAAGTCATCTTCAAAAAATATTTCATATCCACTTTCCTTAGAGTTCTCATAAATTTTTTTAATATTTTCAGTTGTAAGCCCAAAAGATATTGCGAGGATAGTTGCATCTTCTACATTGACTTTGCAATTTAAAAGATCTTTTTCAATTTTTTCAAGTTCTCTAAATTTTTGATTGCCAAGTTCTGTCATTTTTGAAAAGCTTGTTACAAAAAAGGCGTAGCAAATTATTGAGAAAATTATACTAATGGCACCCCAAAAATTTTCGTTATAAACTGTGACAGTTCCAGTGAAAAACAAAAGTGAAAAAATTACAAAAGCTAAAAACATTTTAAAAGTTTTCTTTTCCTTGGAAAAAAGTTTTTTCTCCACCATTTTGTTTTCCATAAAATAGATAAAATCATTAAATTTTTTGTTGTAACTATCTGGTTCAGTTCTTCTTATTTTGTCAAGAGTTCTTGTTGAAATTTCACCATTTCCAAAGGAAAATAAGATGTCTATAATTTTTTTCTCTGCATCACAAAGATTAGATTTTTTTACATTTTTTAAAAGATATTCTTTTTTATTTTCTCCACTTTTTGTAACATAATTATTTTTTTCTATTTTGAGATTTCCTTCGCCATAAATTTTTAAAATCATAGCAATAATTGTATTGTATATAAAATTAGCACCTTTATATAAGTAGCCCTTTTCATAATATTTTAAATTTATAGAGCTGTCTTTAATATTTTTTACTTTTTTATTTTTTAAAATAGTAATCATAATTATAGATAAAATTATTAAAATAATATTTACAAATAAAAAATATGTACTGCTAAAATTCATTTTTAAATTCATTTAATCACCATATACTATTATATACAAAAAAGTAATTTTGGGTATAATAAATATATTGGAGGGATTTAATGTACGATATTATAATAATTGGAGGAGGGCCAGCAGGACTCACTGCAGGTCTTTATGCAGCTAGAAGTAAAAAGAAAACTTTAATAATAGAAAAGGGAATCGAGGGCGGACAAATTGCAGAAACTACTCAAGTTGAAAATTATCCAGGAATCGACACAATAGACGGAGTAGAACTTGGGAAGAAAATGGCAGATCAAGCTAAGAAATTTGGTGCAGAAATTGTAATGGATGAAGTTACTGACCTTGAGCTTGGTGGAGATATTAAGAAAATAAAGGGTCAAGTTGATAATTATGAAGCTAAGGCTGTTATTATTGCAACTGGAGCATCTCCAAGAGAGATTGGAGCACCAGGAGAAAAGGAATACAAGGGACGTGGTGTAAGTTATTGCTCAACTTGTGATGCAGCTTTTTATGAAGATGAAACAGTTTATGTAGTTGGAGGCGGAGATTCTGCTGTTCAAGAAGCAATTTTTATTACGAATTTTGCAAAAAAAGTTTTTATAATTCACAGAAGAGATGAACTTAGAGCATCAAAAGTTTTGCAAGAAAAAGCTTTTAACAACGAAAAAATTGATTTTATTTGGAATACAACTGTTGAAGAAATAAAGGGCGATAAAATTGTAAATGAAATGATTTTAAAAGATACAAAGACAGGTGAAATTAGATCAATTAAATCAGATGATCCATTTGGAATTTTTGTGTTTATTGGTTATATTCCTAAGACAGATTTGTTTAACGGAAAAGTTGAACTAACAGAAGATGGCTATGTAAAGACTGATGAAGAGATGAAAACAAACGTAAAGGGAGTTTTTGCAGCAGGGGACATTAGAAAGAAAAGTGTTCGACAAGTTATAAATGCAGCAGGAGATGGTGCAGTTGCAGCTATGAATGCACAGAAATATATTGATGAAGAAGAGGGAAATCTCTACGAAGGTTTTAAAGAAAGTAAATAAATTGTAAAAAAAACATTGCTGGTGTTTAAAATCACCTAAAGCAATGTTTTTTATATAAAAGTTAAGTTTTACTTTTTAATTTAAATGTGTTTCATCCAATCCACCTTGACAGTGTATATAATCATTAAAATTGTTCCTATAGCCCATGATATTGGATATAACATATATACATTTTCAATTGTGTTATAGTTTGGAATTATAAATTTAACTGCGAGAATTCTAAAAGCACAAAGTGACACTAAGAGTATTATCATTGGCGGAACTGTTCTTCCTGTTCCTCTAACTGTACCGGCAAGTGAGTGCATAATTGCCAAAAGAAAATAAAATGGACAGAAAAATTTAGCGGCGAGGACTCCTGATTCTATTACCTTTGTTTCTTTTGTAAAAAGTGATATTACATTTGGGGCAAATTTGTAAAGTAATGTTCCAGTTATTATCGTATAAATAATGCTCATAATTAAAGTAATCCACATTCCTTTTTTTACTCTTTCAAATTTTGATGCACCATAATTTTGTCCTGAGAATGTTGTTATTGCCATACTTAAACTCATTACAGGCAAAATATTAAAACCGTCTATTTTTATAAATGCGCCAAATCCTGCCATGGAAAAAGCTCCAAATACATTTACACTAGATTGCATGATTACATTGGAAAGTGATATGACTGTGTTTTGTATTGCTGTGGGAATTCCCACTTTTATTATTTTAAGGGCCATTTTCTTGTGTATTTTTATTTTTGAAAGGCGAACTTTATAAATTTGTGGAACTCTCATCAAAAATAAAAGAGCAAGTATAGAAGAAATTGCTTGGCTTATATTTGTTGCCACAGCTGCACCCTTAACTCCATAACCGAGCTTTTTAATAAATAAAAGATCTAGTATTATATTTACAAAAGAAGCTATAAAAAGATATAAAAGAGATCTTTTTGAATTACCTACTGCATTAAGAATCCCTGCTTCCATATTATAAATAATATTAAACACAAGTCCAAAAGAAAATGTTCTAAGGTAACTAATGGATTCTTTCATGACTCCTTTTGGTGTGTTCATACTCTTTAAAAGAAATGGCGCAAGAAAATATCCCAAAATAGATATTAGAAGACCAAGTACAATTGAAATTGCTATTGAAGTGTGAACTGAAGTCCTAATATCTTTTTGTTTATCGCTTCCCATGGATTGAGCTACTATTATGCCACATCCTACTGCGATACCTTGGCTAAAAGATATTAATAAATTAATTAAAGCTGTGCTTGATCCAACAGCTGCAAGTGCATTGCCGCCCACATAATTTCCTACAATCATTGAGTCAACAGTATTATAAGTTTGTTGCAATAGATTTCCAAAAATTAGAGGGATTGAAAATAATAAAATTGTTTTCCAAATGTTACCCTCTGTCATTAAATTTTTTTCAATATTTGATATTGATTTACTTTTCACCTTTGAATCATTCCATATAATTATTTTAAAAAATTATTAATTCGTGTTACTATTAATTAGTAAATATTTTTATAATACAATCAATAATATTGTACTTTAAAAAATAAGAAAACACAAAAATTAGGAAGACATTATTATAATATTTGATTATATATCTATAAGTATTATAATAAATTGTGAGATTTTTACTCTTTTTAATAAATGATAGGAACTTTATGGACAGAACACTAAATATTTGTGAAAAATTTTATAAAACTAAAAATATTTCTTATGATGATTTTTTATATCTCATGAAATTGGAAGAGGAAGACGCTGAAAAACTTTACAAATTTGCAAGAGATTTGACTATTAAAAATTTTGAAAATAAAATTTATATAAGAGGTCTTATAGAGATAAGTACATATTGCAAAAATAATTGCTTTTATTGTGGTCTTAGAAATGCAAATGAAAAAGTTAGTAGAGTTAGGCTATCTAAAGATGATATTTTAAATTTGGCAGAGCATTCTGTGGATTTGGGCATAAAAACTATTGTCCTTCAAGGTGGGGAAGATGATTTTTATACCTTAGATTATTTGAAGAAGATCATTGAAGGTATAAAAAATAAATTTGAAGATACTGCAATTACTTTGTCACTTGGCGAAAGAGATTTTTCTGATTTTGAAGAACTTAAAAATATTGGAGCTGACAGGTACTTACTTCGACACGAAACTTATTCAAAAAGTCATTACGAGAAACTTCATCCAAATTCAATGAGTTTTAAAAATAGGATTGATTCTATTTTTAAATTAAAAGAAATTGGATTTCAAACAGGATGTGGAATGATGATAGGATCGCCTTTTCAAACTTATGATAATTTGTATGATGATTTGAATTTTATTTTAGAATTAAAACCTCAAATGGTTGGATTGGGACCATTTATTCCGCACAAGGATACACCTTTTAGAAATTATAAAAGAGGAAATTTATCTGATGTTCTAAAAATTTTATCAATTGTTAGAATATCAGATGAAAAAATACTTCTTCCAGCAACTACTGCTCTTGGAAGTATTGATGAATTTGGACGTGAAAATGGAATTCTCGCAGGGGCAAATGTACTTATGCCAAATGTAGGTGCAAAGAAACTTAGGAAAAATTATAAATTGTATGACAATAAAATTGGGACAGAAGTTGAAAATTCTGACGATTTTAAAGGCTTAGAAGAAAAACTTAAAAAGATTGGCTATGAAATTTCTCCATATAGGGGAGATTACAGGTGAGAAAGAAGGATAAGATGTATAAAAAAGATTCAAGAGTTGCAGAAGAATTTATAAATCACGAAGAAATTTTGGATACACTTGATTTTGCGGAAAAAAATAAAAATAATAAAGAAGTTTTGGATAAAATTTTAGAAAAAGCAAAAATAGAAAAGGGACTAAGTCACAGAGAAGCAGCTGTACTTTTATTTACTGAAGATAAAGAAGTTCAAAGAGAAATTTATAAACTTGCTAGAAAAATAAAAGAAGATCATTATGGCAATAGAATTGTTTTATTTGCACCACTTTATCTTTCAAACTACTGTGTAAATGGTTGTGTTTATTGTCCATATCATGCAAAAAATAAGAATATTAGAAGAAAAAAATTAACTCAAGAAGAAATAAAAAATGAAGTAATTGCACTTCAAGACATGGGTCACAAAAGGCTTGCAATTGAACTTGGGGAAGATCCTGTAAATAATACTATGGAATACATCTTAGAGTCCATAAAAACTATTTATTCAATAAAACATAAAAATGGACAGATAAGAAGAGTGAATATAAATATTGCAGCTACAACTGTGGAAAATTATAAAAAATTAAAAGCGGCTGAAATTGGAACTTATATACTTTTCCAGGAAACTTACAACAAAAAATCCTACGAAGAACTTCACCCAACAGGGCCTAAACACAATTACGCTTATCACACAGAGGCAATGGATAGAGCAATGGAAGCAGGAATTGATGATGTGGGAATTGGCGTTTTATTTGGTCTTGAAACTTATAAATATGAACTTGTTGGACTTTTAATGCACGCAGAACATTTGGAGGCGACTTTTGGAGTGGGACCTCATACAATTTCTGTTCCAAGGATTCAACCAGCTGATGATATTGATCCAAGTGAATTTAAAAATGAACTTGCAGACGATATTTTTGAAAGATTAATTGCACTTATAAGAGTTTCTGTACCTTACACTGGCATGATTATTTCAACTAGAGAATCAAAAAGAGTAAGAGAACGTGCACTTGAACTTGGAGTCAGTCAAATATCAGGAGGATCAAAAACGTCTGTTGGTGGTTACGTAGAGGAAGAAAAGAAAGA
This sequence comes from Peptoniphilus lacydonensis, assembly GCF_900106515.1. Classification (GTDB taxonomy): domain Bacteria; phylum Bacillota; class Clostridia; order Tissierellales; family Peptoniphilaceae; genus Peptoniphilus_A; species Peptoniphilus_A lacydonensis. The sequence continues at coordinate 577,846 of NZ_FNWF01000003.1, read as the reverse complement.
AGATAATTCGGCCCAATTTGATGTTGCAGATAATAGAACTTTAGAAGAAGTAATAGATTGGCTAATAGAACTGGGATATATTCCAAGTTTTTGCACAGCTTGTTATAGAGCAGGACGAACTGGAGATAGATTTATGCAACTTTGTAAATCTGGACAAATTTTAAATTGTTGTCAACCAAATGCTCTTATGACTTTAAAAGAATATATGTTAGATTATGGAAATGATAGGACAAAAGAATTAAGCGACAAATTAATAGAAGAAGAACTTAAAAAAATTCCAGATAAAGTTGTAAAGGGGAAGGCAACAGAATATATAAATGAAATGGAATCCGTTGGAAAGAGAGATTTTAGATTTTGATGGAGCTAAACAAGACAAATTCTGGAAATAGAATTCACATAGGCTTTTTTGGAAAAGTAAATTCAGGGAAAAGTTCTTTAATAAATGCCTTTGCAGATAGGGATATATCTATTGTGTCGAGTAAAGAAGGAACGACGACTGATCCTGTATATAAATCAATGGAAATAAAAAGCCTAGGGCCTTGTCTATTGATGGATACTCCAGGGATAATTGATAATACAGAATTGGCAGAAAAGAGGCTAAAGAGAACTGAAGATGTGATTTTGAAAACAGACATAGCAGTAATAGTTATCTCTGATACAGAAACTAAAGATGAAAAAATTTAATAAAAAGTTTTAAAGATACTCCAATTATTGTAGTTATAAATAAAATTGACATCTTGAGCTGTAGTGAAATAAAAAAAATAAAAGATGATTTTAAAAATTATTCCATTGTAGAAGTTTCGGCACTTAAAAAACTTGGTCTAGATTTATTCTTAGAAGAACTTTTGAAGTTTAAACCAGAAAGAGAAGAAAAACTTTTTGATGGCATGGTAAAAGAAAAAGATTTAGTATTATTAGTAATTCCACAGGATATCGCAGCTCCAAAAAACAGATTGATTTTGCCTCAAGTGCAATCCATAAGAGAACTTTTAGATAAAAATTCAATTGTAACTATGGTTAAACTAGAAGAACTTTCCGATGTACTTTTGCTTTTAAATAAAAATCCAGATTTAATAGTTGCAGACTCATCAGTATTTCTAGAAGTTTATGAAAAGAAGCCAAAAGATGTAAAACTGACATCTTTTTCAATTTTATTTGCGAAGTTAAAGGGAGATATAGGAGAGTATGTAAGTGGTGCTAGTGCAATTAAAAATTTAAAAGAAGATTCCAAAATTTTAATTGCAGAATGTTGCACCCATGCACCAGCAGAAGAGGACATTGGAAGAATAAAAATTCCAAATATGATTAAAAAAAAGTTTGGTGAAAATATAAAAGTTGATGTAAGTAGTGGGGCGGTCTTTCCAGATAATATCTCTGATTACGATTTAATAATACAGTGTGGCGGATGTATGTTAAATTCAAAAAATATAAAAAATAGAATAAAAATTGCAAAAGAAAAAAGCATCCCTATTACAAATTATGGAATTGCAATTGCATATTTTAAAGGGATACTTGATAAAATTGATTTTTAACTGTGGTGTGAATCACAGTTTTTTTTAATTCGTATTATTTTCGATGTTTTCTTCATTTACTGAAAGTGTTCTAATTATATTATTAACCTTTGACGGCATTATAATTTCATGTTCTCCTGGGGCAAAGTTTGTAACTCCTAAATTGTTGCAAGCTGCTACGAAATCTTCAGGAGATTTTATTACTCCAAGGGTTTTTAGTGAATTTGCCACATCATTTGGAGTTGCACCTTCAGAAATATTTATATTGTACTTTTTAAGTTCGGTGTTAGAAATTTTTGCCAATATTTCTCTAACTGTCAAACCTTTTTCAAAGTTGTAAGTTCCTGGTACAATTGAATTTTCTATTTGCATGTCATCAACTAAGTATTTATAGGCATTTACATCTTTTATTAAATTATTTGAAAGCAAAATTTCTCCCAAAGTTTCTACATTTGTACCTTCAGGAATTGTTATTTTATTTACATTTAAATTTTCTTCTTTGTCTTTTTTATTTTCTTTATCTTCATCTAATATGACAATGGGCTTTACTGATTCTTTTTCTTTAAGACCAGTAGTCGCGAAAATTTCATCTCTTATTTTTTTAAATTCGTCAGTTACTCCAATTTTTAAATCTTTATGTGATATTGAATTTAAATAAAGAGAGTCAATTCTCCATTTTACGACAAAGATTAAGGCAAATAAAAATAAAATAGAAAATAGAACTTGCAAAAATTTAATTAAAAAAAGTTTGCCTCTGTTAAAATTTTTCAAAATAAACCTCTTTTCATCTCGTTTTGATATAATTATATCAGTAAAGTTAAAAAATGGAAAGTTTGGAGAGATCAATGAGAGAAATAATTGTTAATAAAAATGACGAGGGAAGAAGACTTGACAGATTTTTGAAAATTTATTTTGAAAAAGCACCGTTATCTTTTATTTATAAAAATTTGAGGAAAAAAAATATTGTCTTAAATGGAAAAAAAGCGAAACCAGAGGATATTATAAATGAAGGAGATATTATAAAACTATTTCTTTCAGAAGATACAATAAATAAATTTAAAAAGAAAATTAAAAAATCAAAGCATTCAAAATTTCCAGATATTTTGTATGAAGATGAAGATATTATTTTAGTAAAAAAACCTGTAAATATGCTCACTCACAATGATAGTAATATATATAAGGATAACGCTCTTGACAGGATGGTGGATTATTTGATTTATAAAAAAGAATATTCCCCAAGACTTGAAAAATCCTTTAGACCTGCTTTTGTAAATCGCCTTGACAGAAATACCTCGGGAATTTTAATTGGCGCAAAAAATTTAAAAACTTTACAAAATTTAAATGAGGCAATAAAAAATAGAGAGATAAAAAAATATTATCTAACTATTGTGTCTGGAAATGTAAAAGATGATTTTTCTGTGGATATTAATTTAAAAAAAGACAAAAATAATGTTGTGAAAAAGACTACAAAAAATGAAGGGAAGAAATCTTTGACAGAATTCCACTTATTAAAAAATATAAAGGGCTATTCTCTTCTATCTGTAAATTTGATAACGGGAAGGACTCATCAAATTAGAGTATCTCTAAAAGAAAAAGATCTATTTATAATTGGTGACAGAAAATACGGAGATGAAAGGATTAATAAAAAATTTAGGGAATTAGGTTTAGATAGTCAGTACCTTCACAATTATAAAATTGTATTTGAAACAGAAAAATTTCCGAATTTAAAGGGAAGGGAATTTATATATCTGCCTAACAAAAAAATGATGGATATTGCAGAAAATATTTTTGAAATAGATCTAGGTGAAAAATTAAATGAGAAAGATAATTTTTAGAAATCCAAAAAAGAGGCTAGATTTAAAAAAATTGAAGGGAGAGAATACACTTGTTATCTTGCCATCTCAAGCTGCAATAAATTTTTATATAAGAGATATGTTAAAAAATTCCGTTGATATAACTAAGACAGAATTTGAAACATTCGATGGAATTAAAGGAAAAGCTAAGAGAAAAAAACCAGATACGATTTTAAAATACATAGTGCTTTCAAAGATTTTAAAGGAAAGATTTCAAGAAAAAGAAATTTTTCCTGAAACTATTGATATTGTCCTAGATTTTTTTGACGATATAGTTGAAAAAAATTTAGGAAGTGAAGATATCCTAAAAATAGAAGGAGATTTATTTGAAAAACTTTCAGAAGTTTTTTTGCAATATAAAAGATTTTTTGAAAAGAGGTCTTACGAACTATATGATTATGTGGACAAAGAATTTTTAGAAAAAAGTAAATTTGACAGCATTATAATTTCTGGATTTTTGGAATTTAGAAAGAGTGAAATGGATTTAATAGAGGAACTCTCAAATTCTAACAGAAATATTTATGTAGATTTTCCTTTTAATTTCATCAAAAGTGATTTAATAAAAGATACAATAGATAGTCTAAAAAATGTTGGATTTGAAGTCTGTGAGGATAATTTTTTAAATTATCGAGAGTATTTAAAGGATAAAAAAATAGAGGCCATATCTACAAAAGATGATTTTTATAATTTATTTTTTTCTCAGTTAAAATTAACTCTTCTTGAGGAAAAAGTTTCTGATGTAAAAATTTTAACAGGATCCAAAAAACTTGCTGATGGCATAAAAAATCGCGAGAGTTTTGAAAAGCTTGAATTTAATTTTAAGAAAAAGGAAAATTCTCTTTTGTGTAGGGAATTTATAAATTTAATGGATTATTTTGTATTAAAAGACAAAACTAATACAATAAAAAGAGTGAAACTCAATTATTTTAAATTACCTGTGAATGAAAACAAACTGGAATCTGTTCTAATATCCTTTAATTTTAAAAATTTAGATGAAATAAATTTTGACAACATAAAAAATTTAAGCATAGAGGATGAAAATTTAGTCGATTTTTTATATGGTGTAGATTTTTTAAAGTCTGAAAAAATAGAAAAGAAAAATAGCATTGATTATTATACAGAATTTTTTTCTAAATATTTAAAAGATGCAGAAGAGGTTATAAATTCACAGCTTGAAGAAAGTCTAAATTTTATACTTTTCAGAGAATTGAGATTTATAAAAAAACTTAGAGAAAGTTTTGATAAAGTAAAAAGACTTGAGGAATTTTATCGCCAAATAACTTTAGAAGAATTTGTATTGATTATTAAAAAATATATTGAGAATTTCAAGACTGAAGAAGTTCAAAATCTAGAAGGAATAGAAATTTCTGATTACAGGTCAAATTATTTTGGATATTTTAGTAATCTATTTCTAATAGGATTTGACCACAATTTTGAAAATAATATGAAAAGTAATTTTATTTATAAACTAGAAACAGAAGGGTACATGACAAAAATTGGACTTATAAAGGACAATTTCCAAAGAGATTATATTTACTTGATATATGATTTAATTTTAGCTGATAAAATTTTTATATTGAATGAAGATGAAGAAAAGGGATTTTCAAAACTTTTAAATACTTTAATTTTTGATTTAAATTTAGATATAGAAAAAAGAGAGTTAACATATAAAACTTTAAAATTAAAAGAGAAGTTAGAAAATTCAAAGCATGATTATAACTTAGGTGCAGAATATATTAGTAGAATAAATGATAAAATTTGTAGTAGAGTTTATTCTGCGACAGATTTTGATATTTTAAAAGATTGTCCCAGAAAATTTCTTTTTGAGAGAATTTATAAAATTGAGGAATTTAGCAGAAAGTATGATGAAAAATTTTATCTAAACATGGGAGATAAATATCATCATATTTTAGAAAAATATTTTAAAAGAGAAAAAGATTTTAGAGAAAAAACATTGAAGGAAATTATTTTAGAAGAAGAAAATTTGGGAGATTTTGAAAGTCTTAATTTTCTTCAAAAAATTTCTGTAATAAATACTTTTAATATTTTAAAAAGATATATAGAAAAAGACTTAATAGAACAGAGAAAGTACGGATTTGTGCCAAAATATTTTGAAGAAAGTTTTGTAACGGAAGTTTCGGGAATAAAGATAAAGGGAAGAATTGACAGAATTGATGCTAGATCCGATGAAGAAATTTTAATTGATTATAAGAGGTCATCTGTAAAAAATAAAAAAGAAATTGAAGATTTAAAATCTTTTCAGATGCCAATTTATGCTATATCGAGGGTAAAAAAGGGTAAGAAAATAGCGAGTGCAAATTATGGATCTGTGAAAAGAGCAGAAATTGTTACAGTAATAAAGAATTCAGATATACTTCCAAAAGATGATAATAAAAAGTATTATTTTACTGAAGAAGAATTGCAAGACCTGCTAAAGAGAGTAGAAGATGAAATTATTTCCATGGTATCTAATATAAAAAGTGGCAATTATAATTCAGATAGCAAATGTAAAAATTGCAATTATAAAGAAATTTGCGAAAATAAGGAGAATTAAAATGGATAAAAAAGAACTTAGAAAGAAATATACAAAAATAAGATCAAAAATAAAAAATAAGAAAGAAAAAGATGAAAAAATTAGAGAAAATTTAAAGAACTTAGAAATTTATAAGAATGCAAAATCAGTTTTTGTTTTTATTTCTTATAGAACAGAAGTTGACACATTAAAAATAATTGAAATGATAAAAGAAGATGGCAAAAAACTTTTGGTGCCACTTGTTAAGGGAAAAGAAATGATCGCAGTAGAAGTAGAAGGGATTGAAGATCTAGAGCCAAATAAAATGGGAATACTTGAACCAAAGGAAGGAAAAGAAGAAATAGATGTTGATCTTACAATAACACCAGGTCTTGCTTTTGATAAAGAGGGATATCGCCTTGGATATGGCGGAGGATTTTACGACAGGTTTTTTGAAAAAGTAGATACAATAAAAATGGGAATAGGATATTCTGATCAGAAAGTCGATAAAGTAATTCACGAAGATTATGACAAAAAATTAGATTATCTTTTGACAGATGAAGGGTTTGAAAAATTTGACAAATAAAATGAATAGAGTTTATCCTAAAATTGAAGCCAAAACATATAAATGGATTTTAGCACTATTAGTTTCAATTGCATCTTTTTATGGAGTAGGAATAATTTTCTATGTATTTAATATAAAAAGCGAAATATTAGGTGCAGTAGCAGTGAGTGCACTATGTTTATTATCTCTTTTAATTGTAGATAGAGATTTTATAAAGAAAATATTTTTGCCTATGAAAAAAAAGGACATATTTTATATAATTTTGGGTCTTTTGTTTTGTGCAGTAGCTATTGTAATATCGAGCATAGTGATGCAACAATTTGGAATAGAAGGAAATACAAATCCTATTTTTGAAAGCTTAAATCCAGATAACTTTAAAGACTTTTTTGTTTCCACAATTATACAGTTTATTGCAGAAGAAATAATTTTTATAATTCCCTTTCTTTTTGTAATAAATAAAATGAAAACAGAAAATGAAACATTTAAAAATATATGTGCAATAATTTTATCTTCAGTAATTTTTGGAGCAATGCACATTACAACTTATAATTTTAACATTTTGCAAGCGGTTTTGATAATTTCAATAATACGAGCAGGCCTGTCAATGTCTTATGTGTTTTCAAAGAATCTGACAGTGACCTATTTAATTCACATAATATACGATTGGAGTTTAATAGGACTTTATATAACTGCTGGAAATATAATTAACTAAAGATAAAACCAATTGAAAACGATTACTGTGTAAGTAAATTAAAACTAAAAGAAAAGTATTTATAAATAGTTAAACTAAAAGAAAATAAAATTTATTTCTAAATAATTGTGAATATCTATTTGATGAATTTAAATTGAATAATTTACTGTTATAAATTATTTCCTAATTAAAATAATAAAATTATATTTGAAAAATGAAAACATTTTGATATAATATAGATATAAAAATATAAAGAGGTGATATTTATGACAATTGAAATGGACATGATCCAGACAATTGGGTTAGCAGTAATATTATTGCTAATAGGAAGGTATTTGAGAAGCAAAATTTATTTCTTTCAAAAATTTGCTATTCCAGCAGCTGTGATTGGTGGATTTTTATTTGCAATAATTCACTTGATTTTAAGATTAACTAATACAGCAGCGTTTGAGTTTGACACAACACTACAATCGTTTTTCATGACAATATTCTTCACAAGTATTGGTTTTGGGGCAAGTATTAAGATTCTGAAAATTGGTGGACCGAAAGTAATCAAATTTTTACTTTTGGCTAGTATTCTTTGCGTTTTGCAAAATTTCTTAGCTGTAGGATTAGCTAGACCTGTGGGAGTAGAACCAGGTTTGGCACTTATGACAGGATCTACACCTATGACAGGAGGACATGGAACAAGTGCAGGTATAGCACCGCTAGTTGAAGCATCTGGAGTTGTGGGAGCAGAAACAGTGGCTTATTCAGCAGCGACTTTTGGATTGGTAGTAGGTTCGTTGATGGGAGGACCATTAGCTAATAAACTTATACTTAAAAATAATCTTCTTGAAAAGAAGAAGAATGAAGAAGAAGTTGTTGTGGATGAGTCAATTTTAAAAGAAGAAGAAAAGGTTTTAGATGGTAAGAAGATTCAATTAGGGTTTTTTGCTATTTTAGTTGCGATGGGAATTGGAGTTTACATATCAAAGTTCTTTAATGGTCAAATTGCAAAACTCACAGATAAAGCAGCTTTACCAATTTATATTGGACCTATGTTGCTTGGAATACTTTTTAGATATATATCTGATAGAGGTTCGAACTTTCTTCCAAATGAAGAGATTTCAATTGCTGGAGAATTAGGTCTTAACTTGTTTCTATCAATGGCTTTAATGACATTAAAATTATGGGAATTAGTTGAGCTAGCAGTTCCAATGCTTATACTTTTATTAGCACAAACAATTTTAATGGCACTATTTGCTTATTTTGTAACATATAAAGTTATGGGAAATAATTATGACTCTGCTGTAATAGCTGGTGGACACTGTGGATTTGGTATGGGAGCCACACCTAATGGTGTCGCTAATATGGAATCTATTTGTGATAAATTCGTTTATTCAAAGATGGCATTTTTTGTATTACCAATAGTTGGTGGAATGTTTATTGATTTCACAAATGTTTTAATAATAACAATATTCTTAGGAATATTTGCTTAGCTAGAATGAATAAAAAGCATCAGATAATATCTGATGCTTTTTAAAAATTAAGAAGGAGTAAAGATGAAAAAAAAAGATCCGATAGGAGTTTTTGATAGTGGAGTAGGGGGATTATCTGTTCTAAGAGAATTATTAAAAGTATTTCCTAATGAAAATTTTAAGTATATAGGAGATACTCTTAGAATGCCTTATGGAGTGAGAAGCCCAGAAGATGTTAAAGATTCCACTTTTGAATGCTTGAAATTTTTAGGAAAAAATGACGTTAAAGCAGCAGTAATAGCTTGCAATACAGCAACTTGTTATGGACTCAAAAATGCTAAAAAAAATTTAGATTTTCCAGTGATAGGAGTAGTAGAACCAGCTTGTAGGTATGCCACATTGGTTACCAAAAATAATAAAGTTGCTTTAATTGCTACAGAAGGAACAGTAAAATCCAATGTTTATGATGAAACTATTAAAGAATTTAATAAAGACATAGAATTGAAGAGCATAGGTGCCCCGCAATTAGTTTTGGATGTTGAAAATGGAAACTTAAATAATGAAATTGTAGAAAGAACTATATCAAATTATTTAAATGGATTAGAAGATTTTGATTATGATACATTAATATTAGGATGCACACATTTTCCACTTGCTAGAGGAGCTTTCAAGAAGGTCTTAAAAGAGATGAATAAAAGTGTTGAATTAATAGATCCAGCTAAAAGAACAGCAATTGACTTAAAAGAAATATTAGACCAAAAGGATTTATTAAATGAAGAAGAAAGGCCTAGAATTGACTTTTATTCAACTAAAGATATTGACAAATTCAAATCAGTTGTTCAAACTGTTATAGTTAATAAAATTGATAAAACATTTAATGAGGTAAAGTTAAAATAAAAGGAGCTCTTCATGGTATTTTATAAACATAAACGTATATACAAAGTTCAGTAGTCTAGACTGGTTATGTGAAGAGTTTTGTGTATCAGCTCCGCCTGATAGGTTGTGAGCTGATATTTTTTTGTTTTTTTTTAATATACTTTTATTACTAAATTCTGATAGTTCAGATATTTGTAACCTAATTTTGGTACAATTAAACTAGAAGGTCAAAATTTTTCTAAAAATCTTCCTTTTTGCTAATTGTATATCTTCAAATTTTTTATTATGCTAATGGCAAAATTTAGATTCTGCATTCAAAAAATATTTATAGTTGTGATAATATTTGATCTCATCCTCTTATTCTACTTATCTATTTACTTGAAGCATCTACCATCGCTAGATACAAGCTTTTTTGTAGTGCGTAGTCGTTTGGAAATATTGTTTTGTTTTTAGTTACTTTTCTAAGCTGTATATTAAAATTTTCTATGGTAGTTGTTGTATATATTAGTTTTCTTATTCCTTCTGGGTATTTAAAATACGTTGATAATTCAGTCCAGTTGTTTCTCCATGAATTTACGCACGTTGGGTATTTTTTGCCCCATTTTTCTTCAAATATATCTAGATTATTTGGTATTAGTTTTTCTGTTGATGCTTTGTATACTGTTTTTTAAGTTTTTCATTAGTTCTTTTGTATCTCTATATTATATGAACTTTTTGGTTTTCTATGTTTGATATGTCTCTTTGATATTTTTCAATGCTTGTGGTTCAAAGGATCTTCTCTATATCATGAAATGTTTAGGTCTATGTTTCCGTATGATGATTTAACTGTTTTCTTACTTGATCCATTTCTTGTGTTTAATGATAGTAGTTTTTCACCATATTCATAATCTGGATATTCATCTAACTCTGCTTTTAATATTTATTCCATTGTGTCGCCTAGAAGGTCTTCCAAAGCTTTTTATAGGTTCTCAACTGTTTCTGGATGATATTTTTAAGTTAATATCTTGGATATTTTGTTTAATTTGGTTTCTGGTCTTTTTCTTGGCATTTTAAAATCCTCCTGCTTATTATTATACTATCAGGAGGATTATTCATATACAAACTATTCCACAATCCTAGATAATAATATGGCTACTATATTTGTGCTTTTTAATCTGATAGGTTTACTTGATATTTTTCTTTGCAAATAGATTCTTTAAATTCGTCTATACATAATACTTATAGAAGGTCTAGACTTTTCATTGGTTCTAGTAATATATGTTGAAGTATATTTTTTATCCCAACAGTTATTATAGAATCTTTATAAAATTCACTTGTGTTATTTAGTTTCTACTAGTTTTTTGTTTTTTAATATTGTAGTGGTTATGAGGTTTAAAATGATCTTTTTAAGAGTTTTATGCATTAAGTTTTGTTACTATCTGAAATTAAAATAATTAAAAAAAATATGAAAAAAATATAAATAATGAAAATGTAAACAATTAGTTAAAAATAAATTGATGGCTTGAACTTAATAAAAGTATTTGGTATAATTATTGTTGTAAGAAATGGTTATCATGATTATACATAAAGGAGAGTGTTAAAAATGACAGATACTTTAAATCCATTGGTAGCAGCTCAACAAAAAGTTAAGGCTGCATGTGACAAACTAGGTTGTGACCCAGCAGTTTATGAAATTTTAAAAGAACCTGAAAGAGTTATTGAAATTTCTATTCCAGTAAAAATGGATGATGGTTCAGTTAAGTCTTTTAAAGCTTGGAGATCAGCTCACTCAACAGCAGTTGGGCCTTCAAAAGGTGGATGTAGATTCCATCCAAATGTAAACCTTGACGAAGTTAAGGCTCTTTCGCTTTGGATGACATTCAAAGGTGGAGCACTAGGTCTTCCATATGGTGGAGGAAAAGGTGGTATTTGTGTAGACCCATCTGAATTATCCGATAGAGAATTAGAACAACTTTCAAGAGGATATGTAAGAGGTATTTATAAGTATCTTGGAGAAAGAATTGATATTCCAGCACCAGATGTTAATACTAATGGTCAAATTATGTCTTGGTTTATTGACGAATACATCAAATTAAATGGAGATAGACAAGACATAGGAACTTTCACAGGTAAACCAGTTGGACTTGGCGGATCTGAAGGAAGAAACGAAGCAACAGGCTTTGGTGTTGCAGTAGTAACTAGAGAAGCTGCAAAACGTGAAGGAATTGACTTTGCAACAGCAAAAATTGCAGTTCAAGGTTTTGGTAATGTTGGATCTTTCACAGTTAAGAATATTGAAAGACAAGGCGGAAAAGTTTATGCATTAGCTGAATGGGATAAAAAAGAAGGAAACTATGCTCTATATTCTGAAAAAGGATTAGATTTCAAAGAACTTCTTGCTTATAAGAATGAACACAAAACTCTTATTGGATTCCCAGGAGCAGAAAAAATTTCTGAAGAAGATTTTTGGACAGGCGAATGGGATATCTTAATTCCAGCAGCTCTTGAAAATGTAATCACAGGTGACGTTGCTAAAAAACTTAATGTTAAATTAGTTTGTGAAGCAGCAAATGGTCCTACTACTCCAGAAGGAGATAAAGCTCTTATGGAAAGAGGAATTCCTCTAACTCCAGATATCTTAACTAACTCTGGTGGAGTTCTAGTTTCTTATTACGAATGGGTTCAAAATCAATACGGAATGTACTGGACAGAAGCAGATGTAGAAGAAAAACAAGAAGCAGATATGATGAAAGCTATCGAAGGTGTATTTGGAATTTGTGACGAATACGATGTAGTTCCTAGAGAAGGAGTTTACATGTACGCTATTCAATCAATTGACAAAGCAATGAAACTTAGAGGATGGTATTAATCTGTTCTGTAAATAAATTTTACAAAAAATGAAGATAAAAGTCGCAGCTTGTAGTTGCGGCTTTTTATTTATTTTAGAAAAATTTAATGTATGTTACAAAAATAGTTTAAAAATATTTTAGTTTAAACATTAATATAGTAATAATAAATATATTGAGTTTATGATTTTATCAAAGATAAAATACACATATTGAAAGATATTTAAAAGATAAGTTTTTTGAAGAATTTATAACTATATGAAAAAGCTGCATTTCTGCAGCTTAATCTTTATATCTTTAAAGTTTTATTTTAAAATTCCAAATTCATAGCCTCTATCTTTAAAATATTTTATTACATCTCTTAGAGAATCGGCAGTTAGCTGTTTGTTTTTAGCATCGTGTGCTAGAACAACGGCAATTTTTGTATTTTTATTTTGGTTTAAACTTTTGTCGAGGTAGTTTACAAATCCTTCAACTGTAGTTGGTCTAACAGACTTTCTTTCTGCATCGCCGACTAAACAGTTCCAGTCAATCCAGTGAATTCCATTAGATTCTATTAATGAATTGGAAGCAATTGTATTATTCCAAGACATTTCTCCGCCAGGGTATCTAAATACACTGGAATGAAAGTTATCGCCCAAAATATTTTTTAGTCTGCCATTGGTTTTTTCTATTTCTTCATAAACTCTTGTGCCATTTACAGTTCTATTTGGATATAAATAGTCGTAATCATGACTAAAGGAATGAGTTGCAATAGCATTTCCATTAGATAAAATTTCACGTACTCGTTGAGAAGTTTTGTCGCCAATAGATTTTCCAACTAAAAAGAAAGTAGCACGAACATCTTCTTCTTTTAATATATCCAAAATTTGTGGAGTAATTACATTATTTGGACCATCGTCAAAAGTTAAGAATACAATTTTTTTATCACCTTTATAATTATTTTTCTTTATATATTCTCTAATTTCCTTAGCATCGTAAGCATATTTATCGACTTTTTGAAGGTGATTTGATCCTTTTACTATAAATTCTTTTCGAATATCTCTAAAAGGTTCTAGAGCTTGGTTAGAGATATAGTCGCTGTCGTAAAAATATTTTTTCGGTCTATCTGGCCAGATTTCATTTGTATAATACCACATAATAGATGGTGAAATTTCTTTTGCAGGTTTTTTAGAAGAAAGAATTTTTGAAAAAGTAAAAATTATGACAATTGCCAGAAGAGAAAGGGAAATAATTTGTCTAATTCTCTTTCTTCTTCTTGCCTTTTGTCTTCTAATTCTTTTTCTTCTATCGTAGTTTGAATCGTTCATAGTACCTCCCTATGATAATATACATCACAGGAATCTAAGTTGCAATTACAAAAGAATTACAATTTATTTATAGAATCATAGATAATATATAAAACATCTTCAAGATTTGGCTGAGAGTCTGGATCAACATCACAATTTAAAAATCCAAAGCCCTTTGCCACAATATAATATTTTTCGTAATCTTTTAATTCTCCTTTATTTTTAAATAAGTCTTCTTTAAAAATATCTTTGGCTTCTGTAAATTTTTCTAAATCATTATTTATCACAAGGCCCTTTATCACGTCTTTTTGTAAAATATTTTTATTTTTTAAATTTTCTATATCAATGCCAAATCTAGATTTATAATAAATATCTTTTCCCAAGTCTTCCCCTATGAGAGAATAAAATTCTTCATAAGTTACTTTGTCAGATAGATTTTTTCCAATTAATCCAATGCCCATTTCTTTTAAAGAATTTAGAGCTTCTTTATTTTTTGCATTGTCAAAATCTTGGTAATTAATTTGTTCTTTAAAATTAACTATTTCTCCAAAGGAATCTCTCAAAATTCTATCTTTTCCAATGATGGGCTCTATTTTTTTTACGGTTCCATATAAGAGTTTTGGACCTTTGTCAGAAATTTCATATTTTAAGCCAAAATTTTTGGAATTTAAATATATTTGATTTGCCTCTTCTTTTGTTAGATTAATTTCTTCTACCTTTTTAAAGTCATGTTCAGATGAAGTTCTATCATAAGTAGTTACTATTTTTTCATCATCTACAAAAATCCTAGCGCCTTCATCAATTACAGGAATTTTATTTACATATCTAGGGAAAAAGACATTTGTGCCCATTTGAGATTTTTCAACTATAATTTTTTCTAAATTTAATTCGCTCTTGTCGCCATACTTTTCAAGGAAGTTTTTTGCAATTTTTATTGCATCTTTTTCTTTAACATTGTTATTATATTCTTTTTTGTCAGACCAAGTGTCAAGGTTTATTAAATTTAGATTCTCTGCATTTAAAACAATTTGTCCTCCATTTTTTTCTTTTTCAAGATTCATTCTGTAATAATAATCTTTTTTGTCAGAGTAGAGAGAAATATTTGATATTTCGAAATCTTCTCCTACAATCTCAATTGCTTTTTTCTTTGCTGCATTTTTAGATTTAATATTTTTAAGTCCATCAATTTTTTTAATTTCAGTTTTAGTTAAATCACTGGAATCTTTTGCTTCTTCTACTCCTCCATAAGGCATAAAGTTTAAATCTGTTTTTTCTTTTACAATATCTCCTGTTTTTGCGTCAATGTCTGCTACTTTTGTGTGGTAAACTTTTTCTACGCTGTCATCTTTCTCATTAATTTTATAGGAAAGAACAAGGGGAGATTTTTCCAAAAATATTTTTTTAGCTTCATCTAAACTTATTTTATTGTCTTTTTTAAAATCAGAATTTTTTAGAAAAGAGTATGCATTAGAATTTGCTCCCAAAGAATAGATATCACTAACTTCTCCAAAGCGAGAGTCAATATTTACAGTCATAAAGGTATCAGCAAGAGGAACTCCATTTATAACTCTTTGATAAGTAATATTTATGTCATTACTTCCTTTAAAAACTTCATAGTCACAGAAAGTATATTTTTTGTCAAAATCTTTTATTAATTTTTGCAAAAGTTCTTCAGTCATTTTTTGTGCTTCAACCTTAGAAAGAGTCTTTGTACTTTTTTCTGGTTCATTTTTCCATTTTGAGTAAGAAATAAATTCACCGTCACTATTAAATGAAACGTCAATTCCACCTAGATTTTCATCGCTCCATTTATACATTTCAATGTATTTGTCCTTTACAAGTTTGTTTAAATAATCACTTCCAGTGTCGCCATCAACAGGTTCCTTTAAAATTGTGAAATTTTCATAGTTTTCTGTAATATTAAATATTTCTTTTATCTTTTTTACTTTTTCTTTTTCCTTTGCAGTAATTTCAACTGAAATTGCTTCATCAGGCATCGCATTGCTATTTTTATTTAGTTCACTTGCATATACAGGTGATAGAAGTAATAAAACTGATGTAGCAACAATTAAGTTTTTATTTTTCATAATTTCTCCTCGCATATAAAATATGTAAAAAAAGAAGAGGCCAACTGCCTCTTCAAAGTATTAAGCTTCTGCTTCTTCCTTATCATCTTTATTGAGAGCAGCTACTATAATATTAGGATCTATACCATGAACCATAGCAGCTTCTTCAAGAGTTTCCATTTGAGAAGAAGGGCACATTATACATCCCATTCCAAAACTCATAAGAGTGCCAATGGATTCGGGTTTCTTAGAAAGAATTTCTCCGATTAACATATCTTTTTTTATTTCCACTTTAACACCTCCTGTTGACATTATACCCAAAATTATTCGTAATTAAAAGATGAGTATTTAATAAAATTATCTTCTTTTTTTGAACCTAAACTAATTTCAAATTCTTTTGTAGAATCAAAACCCTTTGAAGTTAAAGTTTTTGCAACTTCAAATTCGCCAGAGTATGGGAAAGTTTCAGACTTATCACCTTGAGTAATTTCTATATAAGGTTTATAAGAAAATTTTCCGCTGTACTTAGTTGATTTTGGAATAATTTCTACAATATTTTCTGATTTCACATAAGTGGCCTCAGAAGTAATTTGCCCCTCATTTTGAGTGGCAAGGATGTTGTTTTTAACATTTGAGAAAAATTTATTTATATCTAATTTAGGATTTTTAATTATATCCAGATTGCTTTCATCGTAACTAGTTTTATAATCGACTATTTTGATTTCAACTTGATTGTTTACAAGAGATTTCCCATCTATAGCCTTTGAATCAATTAGAACATTATTATTTTTCTCGTCAAAAGTAACGTCAAACCCAATAGTTTTTCCAAGTTCACGAAGATTAAAGTAATTGTAGCCATCAATAGTGTAGACACTAAAGGAATGTCTAACTCCATTTACAAAAACATTGTGACTAGATTTTTTTATTTCAGAATCAGTGTCTTTAAGTGGAATTAAATCTTTTTCACCTTTTTTGTAATCAGATTTGCTATTAATCATGACAGCAGATCTATTTTCATCATAATTCACACTAAACTCGGCATCTTTGCCATCTAAAAGAGCGGCAACATCACGAAGCTTAAAATAATTGTTGTCCTTTATGTTGTAGCCCTTTATGCCAGTATCTTTACCATCTAGAACAATACTTTGACTAGAAACTTTTGCACTTGCAAAAACATTTACACTTGAAAATAAGATTAGAGAAGTAACAGCAACGCCAATAAATTTTTTCATAATATAACCTCCTATGACTATTGTATTTTAAAACATAGTTCTCGACAAGAGAAAAAGTTTCACATATAATTTTAATAGGTGATTAAATGGAAAATTTACTTATGGGATTTAATATAGTTTCTCCAGTTTTTTTAGTACTTTTGCTGGGATATTTTGCAAAACAAAGAGGACATATAGATGATAATTTTGTAGATAAGGGAACTTGGATAGTGTTTTACTTGGCGCTGCCCTTTAAATTATTTTACGATATAAAAAATGCTAGAATAGAATCTCTTCATCCTAAGTATGTTTTATACATACTTTTGGGAGTAATATTTGTAATTTTTTTATCGTTAATAATAGGAAAAGTAATAGGAATAAAAGACAAGAGAAAACTTTCTGCGTTTGTGCACTGTGCTTATAGATCAAACTTTGTCTATGTTGGTTTTCCTATACTTGATATATTGTATAATGGCGCACCATCAATGGAACATATGATAGTTATAGTTTCCTTTGGTCTAACTCTTTACAATATCTCTGCAATAATACTTTTGACATATTATAGCGAATCAGAAGAAAAAAGAATATCTTTCTTAGATATAATTGTAAAAATTATAAAAAATCCAATGATTATTGGAGTTGTTTTTGGAGCATTATTTAATTTTCTTCACATACCAGTTTATTCTGGCGTTGATAAGGCAATTGAAATGGTTTCAAAAATTTCAACTCCAATGTCTTTAATACTTATAGGAGCAAGTTTAAATTTTGAAAGTTCAAAGAGTGATTTTAAATTGATGTTCTTATCAGCATTTATAAAAACTGTTCTTGCACCATTAATTTTAATTCCAACAGGAAAGTGGCTTGGATTTACAAATATGGAGTTGGGAATAGCTTACGTTTTTTGGGCAACTCCTTGTGCAGCAAACTGTTTTATTTTTACAAGGCAAATGAATTCAGATTATGAATTTGCTTCAAAGATAATAACTCTTAGTTTTATAATGAGTATAGTTACTTATCCTGTTGGGATATCTCTTATGAATTATTTTAATTTGTTGCACTAAAAAATTATAAGTGCTATAATCACATTACAACTAAAAAAAAGAATACCTTATTGAGAGTGGTGGAGTGAATGGGCACTTTGAAACCCAGCAACCTAGTTGGTGCTAAATCCCACAGATTTTTTTATCTGAAAGATGAGGTTTAAGGGTCCTCGCTTTTTTTGTGAGGATTTTTTTATGAATTAAAAATGTTATTGCGTGAATTTTAAATTTTTACAATCTTATAAAAATCATAAAAGTTTAAAATCACAAATAAAAATATAAAAAGTAAAATAAATTCATAAAATTAAATCTAAGGGGTATTATAAAAAATGGAGGAATGAAAAAAATGAAAAAATGGCAATTTAGTTCAGAGTCCGTAACAGAAGGACATCCTGACAAAGTTTGCGATCAGATATCAGATGCCATATTAGATAAAATTTTGGCAGAAGATAAAAACGCAAGAGTAGCTTGTGAAACTATGGCTTCCACAGGCATGATAGTTATAACTGGAGAAATTTCAACAGACACTTATGTAGATTTTGAAAAAACTGCAAGAGAAGTTCTAGATGAAATTGGATATAATAGAGCAAAATATGGTTTTGATGGAAAGACTTGTGCTGTACTATCAGCAATAAAAGAACAATCATCTGATATTGCAATGGGAGTGGACAGATTCAAAGAAGAAGGCATAGATGAACTAGACTCTTTTGGAGCAGGCGATCAAGGTATTATGTTTGGATTTGCTTGTAATGAAACAGAAGAACTTATGCCACTTCCAATTTCACTTGCACATAAACTTGCAATAAGACTTACAGAAGTTAGAAAAGATGGAACGTTGGATTATTTAAGGCCAGATGGAAAGACACAAGTTACTGTTGAATATGAAGAAGACAAACCTGTTAGACTTAAAAATGTAATTGTATCATCACAACATTCAAAAGAAGTTCCAATGGAACAAATAAGAGAAGATATTATAAGAGAAGTTGTGGAAAAAGTTGTTCCAAAGGAATTAATAGATGATAAGACAGAATTCTTTATTAATCCAACTGGCAGATTTGTAATTGGTGGACCAATGGCAGATGCAGGATTAACAGGAAGAAAAATAATTGTAGACACTTATGGTGGATTTGGAAGACATGGCGGTGGAGCTTTTTCTGGTAAAGATCCAACAAAAGTAGATAGATCTGGAGCATATTATGCAAGATATATTGCAAAAAATATTGTAGCAGCAGGTTTAGCAGACAAGGTTGAAATTGGACTTGCTTATGCAATTGGAATAGCAAGACCAACTTCAGTATATGTAGAAACTTTTGGTACAGGTAAACTATCAGATGAAGAAATTGAAAAAATAATTATGGAAAATTTCGATATGAGGCCAGCTGCAATTATACGTGAGCTAGATTTATTAAGACCAATTTATAGACAAACAGCAGCTTATGGTCACTTTGGAAGAACAGATATTGACTTACCATGGGAAAAGACAGATAGGGTAGAAACTCTTAAAAAATATTTAAAATAAATTTATAGTGAATTAAAAGAGCAAAATCGGGTAGAAAATAATTAGCCGAGAAAAAACACTATCTTAATATGTTATAATATATTGAGAAAGTTTTGAGAAATAGAAGAGAAGAGGATGATTATGAGGAAAAGTTTTAATTATTTTAGAGCAAACCCATGTGGTAATATAACTGGATTTGTTGTTGCACCAGTTTATCCAGGATATAGAAAAGCTTACACTGACTGTATAATAAATCAAATTGATAAAGAAGTTGAACAAGTTGGTTTTATATCTCCAGCTTATGAAGGGGCACCACTTAGAATGGATATGATGGGTGGCGAATTTTGTGCAAATGCGACAAGAGCCTATGGACTTTATTCAGCAAGTTTTTATGACACAGATGGTCCTGTTGATATAGAAGTTTATGTAAGCGGAAAAGAAGGAACAACAGATGTAATAGCAGATGTAAAGAATAAAAAAGCTTATGTGGCGATGGAAGAACCTCTAGATAAAAAAACAGTTAAGGTAAAAGATAAGGAATATAAACTTATAGAATTACCAGGCATAAGTCATCTAATTGTAGAAGAAAAGGAAGACGAAGAATTTGTAGAAGAAGCTCTAAAGATTCTAAAAGAAAATTATAAATCTGAAGCCTATGCAGTTATCTTTTTAAATAGAGAAAAATTAGAAATTGTTCCCTATGTATTTGTTGAAGAAACTCAAACACTTTTCAGAGAAGGATCTTGTGGATCAGGGACAGCAGCTGTTGTTAATTTCTTAGAAGAGGATATAAAATCACTTGATGAAGATTACAAAATATCAATAAAGAATCCAGCTGGTGAACTAGAAGTTTTTGTCTATGAATTTGAAGATGGAAAAAAATTATGTGTCGGCGGAGAAATTGAACTATCCGATGTAGAAAAGAAATCAATTGACATTCCACAAGACGTAGTAGAAAAAGTCGTAGCAGAACATGACAAAATCGTTGCAGAAAGAAAAGAAAATGAATCAGAAGAAAAAGACGAGAACGACTTGACAGATGAAGAATTAAAGGTAATGAGAGAAAAATTTGGATTTGATTGATTAAAATATAAAAAAGGGAGGGAAACCTCTCTTTTTTTGTACTCAAAAATAAAAAAATCTACTGACCAAAATCAGTAGATAATTAATTATTATGGAGGCGACAACCGGATTTGAACCGGTGATAAGGGTGTTGCAGACCCGTGCCTTACCACTTGGCTATGTCGCCATAACAACATTAGTATAGCAAAAAATAATAAAAATTACAAGTAAATTTTACAACAATTTTATTTATGTAAAATTTCTAAAATAATAAATTTATTGCAAAAACTCTTTGAATACTGTCTTTACTAAGTTATTATTAGATTAAGATAAGAAATAAAAATTTGGAGGTTCAAATGAAATTATTAATTTTAGTTGACAACAACAATGCAATTGCAAAGGATGGAGAGCAAATTTTATTTGTAAAAAATGATCTTCATATGTTTAAGAATTACACTACTGGAAATATTATCGTAATGGGAAGAACTACTTTTGATTCTATTGGAAAGAAACTTCCAAATAGGATTTCTGTCGTTTTTACTCATTCTGATAGAGAAGATGAAGAAGACTTGTATTATGTTGATTCCATAGAAAAATTAAATAATATTACAAATAGATATAAAGACAAAGAAGTTTTTGTAATTGGCGGAGCTGAAATTGTAAAACTTTTGTGGGATGAAATTGATGAACTTATAGTTACAAGAGTTGACACTGTTGTAGAAGGTGCAGACAAATTTATTCCTAGTTTTGACGATTTTAAACTTATAGATAAGTTTGAAATAGAAGATCCAAATTATAAAGTTTTTCATGAAATTTGGAAGAGGAAGAAATGAAAATTTTAGTTGTTGAAGATGAAGAAAGGCTTTTGGAGTCCATAAGAGAGGGCTTGGTCCACTCTGGCTATGTTGTTGACACAGCCCTTGACGGCGAAGAAGGGTCCTTTATGGCCTTTACCAATGATTACGACCTCATTATTTTAGATATAAATTTGCCTAAAAAGGATGGGTTTGAAATTCTAAAGGAAATAAGAGGGGAAAACAGTGAAGTCAATGTAATTATGCTAACTGCTCTTTCTGATGTGGATGACAGAGTGCGTGGGTTTGACCTTGGTGCAAATGATTATATTATAAAACCCTTCCATTTTGAAGAACTAAAAGCTAGAATCAGATCACTTTTAAGGCGAAAGACAACAATAGAAAATTCCATTATTGAAAAAGAGGGGATTAAATTTGATACTACAAAAAGAATTTTTTATATAAATGATGAGGGATTAAAACTTACTGCAAAGGAAGCGGGGATTTTAGAATATTTATTTTTTAATATTGGAAGGTATGTAACAACAGAAGAGCTACTTGAACATATTTGGAATGACGATGTGGATTTATTTTCTAATGTAGTTAGAGTTCACATGTCTGCACTTAGAAAGAAATTAAAATCAAAACTTGGTAAAAATATTATTGTAAATGAAATTGGAAAGGGTTATATGATTAAATGAAAAAGTTTAAAAATTTTGAAAAAACTATTGTCTTTAAGCTTTTATTTTCTGTAATTTTAATTTTTGTGATTATGACAGCAACATCTAATTTTATTATTGGAAAATATCAAGAGAAGAGAATTCTTGACCTTGGTGAAGATATTATAGAAGAAGAAAAGGTTCATAAAAGTGGAGAAGATCTTTTTATTGTAATTGAAGATGCGAAGCTAAATTCAACAAAAGAGATAAAAAATTTTTCTAAAATTGTAATTGTATCTACAATTTTAATAGGCTCTCTAATTTATTACAGAGTAATTTTAAAAATCATAAGCCCTTTAAATGAATTAAAGGAAAAAGTTATTGAGATTGACATGGACAATTTAAAAGATAGAGAAGAGATTTGTATGAAAGGTGAATCACAGGAAATTGAAGAACTGTCCCTTGCCTTTGAGAAGTCTTTTGACACGATTTATTCTAGTTATTTGAGGGAGAAGTCCATGGCATCTTCTATTGCTCATGAGTTAAATACGCCTGTTGCCGTTATGAAGTCATCTCTTGAAATTTACTTAATGAAAAATAAAGTTAAAGATGAGGATTTGCGTGAACTTTTAGATAATTTCGAAGAAAATACTGATAAAATATCTAGTATAATTGAAACTATTTTATTTTTAAACAGAAGAGAAAATGTGAATTTTAGTGAATTTGATTTAAAGGATTTAATTGATGAGGTTATTTTAGATTTAGAGGACTTGGCAGATGAAAAAAATATAAAAATTATTTCAAATGTGGAAAGTGAGATTATCTATTCCGGTGATATTTTGCTGGAAAGAGTGCTATTTAATGTCGCAAAAAATGGAATAATTTATAATGTTTCTGGCGGAAGTCTTTCCTTTAACTTTAAAGAAAATGAGGAAGATTATTTTATTGAAGTAGTTGACACAGGAATTGGCATAAGTGATGAGGACAAGGAAAAGATTTTTGATTTATTTTACAGAGTAGATGAGTCGAGAAATAAAAAAAGTGGAGGCTATGGCATAGGGCTAAATCTTGTGAAAAATATTATGGAAAAATTAAAGGGAGATGTAAAAGTTTATGACAATAAAAATGCAAACAATGAAAAAATTGGAACTATTGTAGAAATAATTTTGCCCAAAATAAAAGATATTTATTGAGGCTTTTTTCGAAATTTATACATAGTCATTTTTGACATACAAAAAGAGATTCCATGTTGAATCTCTTTTTAAAGTGGCATTTTATGTATTATTTACTACTCCATAAATCCAGAACCATTGCAAATTTTATAGACCTTTAGATCAGAATTCATAGATCTATAATAAGTAAATTTAATTTCATTCATCCCAACGAAATGTAAATTGTCTTTATAATAATTAAATCCATCCTTTGTATAGAATACACCCCAAGGTACAGTTTTTTCTTGGTAGAAATTATAATCTTTTACGACATTATATAGTCCCATTCTAAGAGGAACCTCGTCATTAATATTCTCTTTAATAGAACTTGCTGAAATTTGACAAGGTAAAATTAATAGAGTCATTACTAAAAGTATAAATAAATTTTTTTTATTCATTATTATCAACTCCCATTAATAAATTTTTCTGAATTTAATGGGAATAATCTATAAAAGGGATGAGATCTTATGCTTTTTATATTAATTGGTCCAAAAGCCCTTGAGTCCATTGACCCATTTGGAGTCCGGTTATCTCCTAATACAAATAATTCATTATCTTTCAATACAAATTTATTTGTATTTGAAAGTGTGTAGGGTTTTTCATCAAAGTATTTTTCATCTAATTCTTTACCATCAATATAAATGGTACCATCATAAAATTCTACCACTTCTCCTGGAAGTCCAATAATTCTTTTTATTAAAAGCTTATTTTCATTAACTGATTTAAAAACAATAATATCTCCTCTTTTAAAGTCACCTTTAAATCTGTAAAGTGAACTAGAAAGAATTATATCATTGGGCTTTAATGTAGGATACATTGATGTTTGCTGAACTTTAACGGTATTAAATAAAAAAGTTTTAATGAAAAGAGCAATTAATATTGCAATTATTATAAATTTTAAGTCCGATAAATGTTTTTTCATAATAACTACTACATAAAACACCTATTTTTATAATACTCATTATTTAGTTTTTTATCAACAAAAGTTTCGTGATATAATGTTTTTGGTGAAATTATGATAATTTTAAGAAATATAAAGATTCCCTATGATAAAGACGAAAGTTTTTTGAGGGAAAAAATTGAAAGAGAAATAAATAAAAAGAATTTTAAATATAAAATTTATAAAAAGTCTATTGATGCAAGGAGAGGAATATTTTTTGTATATCAAGTTCTTGTGGATCTAGATTTAAAGGATATTGACAAAAAAATTGTAAAAAAACTTAGAAATAATATTGCAGAATTTCAGGAAGAAAAACTTGAAATTAAAAACAAAAATAATATAAAAACTGCAGTGATAGTTGGGACTGGACCTGCAGGTCTTTTTGCTGCCTATGCACTTTCAAAAAGTGGCGTAGAAGTTACTTTAATTGAGAGAGGTAAGCCAGTTGATGAGAGAGTAAAAGACATTGAAATTCTTCATAAAATTGGAAAGCTTGATGAGAATTCTAATGTGCAGTTTGGAGAAGGTGGTGCTGGGACTTTCTCTGATGGAAAGCTTACATCTAGATCGAAGGATAAAAGAGTTTCGCACATATTTGATATTTTTGTGAAAAATGGTGCACCAGAAGATATTTTATACGAACAAAAGCCTCATATTGGTACAGATATTTTGTGCGATGTTATAAAAAATATGAGAATTGAAATTGAAAAATGTGGTGCAATTTATAAATTTAGCGAAAAGTTAATTGATTTTAAAATAACAGATGGAAATCTAGATAAAATTATAACTGATAAAGGGGAATATCAAGCTGACGTTTATATTTTGGCAATTGGCAATTCTGCGAGAGATACTTTTGTTATGCTCGATAAATATAATTTAGTGGAGCAAAAATCCTTTGCAGTTGGCTTTAGAATTGAGCATAAGAGAAAAAATATTGAACTTTCACAGTATGGAATGATTTCAGAAAAACTTCCATCTGCAACTTATCAGCTAAACGTCACAGATAAAGATGAAGAGCATTCAGTGTATACTTTTTGTATGTGTCCTGGTGGTTATGTTATTAACTCGTCTTCAATGGAAGGAAAATTATGTATCAATGGCATGAGCTATCACGACAGGAGTGGAGAAAATTCAAACTCTGCTATTGTAGCAACAGTGGACTCGAAAATTTTTGGCGAGGGAAATTTAGCTGGAATGAATTTTCAAAATGAAATTGAAAAAAGAGCTTATGAACTTGGATGTGGGAAAGCACCAGTGCAAAGAGTTAAGGACTTTTTGGAAAATAGAGTGACAGAAAAACTTGGAGAAGTAAATCCAACTTTTAAACCAGATTATACTTTTAAAAACTTAAATGATATTTATCCAGATAGCATAAATCACGCTATAAAAAATGCACTAAATGTAATGGACAAAAGAGTTAATGGTTTTTGTGATGATGATGCAATATTAACAGGAGTAGAAACGAGGACATCTTCTCCAATTAGAATTGTGAGAAAAGATTATAGAAGTGAAAGAATTAAAAATTTATATCCCATTGGAGAAGGGGCAGGTTATTCTGGTGGAATAAATTCTTCTGCTCTAGACGGACTTAAATGTGCAATAGAAATTTTGGAAGGAGATAAAAAATGTTAAATATAGTATTTTATGAACCAGAGATTCCCTTTAATACTGGGGCAATCGCAAGAACTTGTGGACTTACTCATACAAGACTTCATTTAATTAAACCACTTGGATTTAAGGTTGATGACAAACATTTAAAGAGGGCAGGACTAGATTATTGGCACTTAGTGGATATAAATTATTATGATTCCTATGATGAACTTTTAGAAAAATATCCAGATAGCAATTTTTATCTTGCAAGTACGAAGGCAAAGAAAAAATATTCTGATGTAAAGTACAAAGATGGTGATTTTATTATTTTTGGGCCAGAAACTAGAGGATTGCCAGAAGACTTAATTTTTTCGAATTATAAAAATGCAATAAGAATCCCCATGCTAAAAGATTATGGAAGAAGTTTAAACTTGTCAAATTCAGCAAATATTATACTTTTTGAAGCTTTAAGACAACTTGATTTTTTAGATTTGGAATAAATTTTTATATTTATAGAGTTTTTGATTTTGTAAAAAGAGAGGGTTTATTGTGAAAGAAGTAAAAATCTCCGTAAGAAATTTAATAGAATTTGTCAAAAGAAGTGGCGATATTGACAGGAGATTTTTTTCCAATAAAAGAGCTATCGAGGGAATAAAGGCACACCAAAAGATTCAAAAGTCTTACACAAAAAATTATCTCACAGAAGTTTTTTTAAGAACTCATGAAGAAATAGAGGATATAAATTTCACAGTAGAGGGTCGTGCTGATGGCATTGAAGTTGCAGAATCTGTAACTATCGATGAAATAAAATCTACCACAAGGGATTTAGAAGAACTTGAAAAAGAAGAAAATCTAATGCATTGGGCACAGGCAAAGTGCTATGCTTACATATATGCAAAGGAAAAGGGACTAGACGACATAAATGTTATGCTCACTTACTATCAACTTGAAACAGAAGAAGTCATTCATATAAAAAGAGCCTTTAGTTTTGGCGAACTTCGAGATTTTTTTATTTCTACTCTTATGGAATATCTGGAATTTTCAAGAAGAATTGTTGAGTGGAAGGAAATAAGAGATGAGTCCATAAAAAGTTTAAAATTCCCATTTAAAAATTTTAGGAAAGGACAGAGAGAACTTTCTGTTGCAGTTTATAACACAATTGATGATAAGAATAAATTATTTGTAGAAGCACCAACAGGAATTGGCAAGTCAATTTCTACAATTTTTCCGACAATAAAGGCAATGGGAGAGGATAAGATTGACAAAGCCTTTTACCTTGTAGCAAGGTCCACTGGAAAAAATGCTGCGAAGGATGCCCTCGAGAAACTTTTAAACAAAAAATTGAAAGTGAAAATTACAATTGTAACTGCAAAAGATAAAATTTGTTTAAATGATAAAGTTTCTTGCAATCCCAAGGACTGTCCCTATGCCAAGGGACATTTTGATAGAGTCAACGATGCAATCATAGACATATTTGATTCCTGCGATAATTTTTCTAGAGAAAATATTGAAAAATTTGCAAAACTTCACATGGTTTGTCCTTTTGAATATCAGTTAGATCTTTTGGACTTTTCAGATTTTATTGTATGTGATTATAATTATATTTTTGATCCGACAGTATATTTAAAGAGATTTTTTGAAAATACAATGCTTAGATTTACCCTACTTGTAGATGAAAGTCACAATCTATTGGAGAGAGGTAGAGAAATGTATTCATCGGAAGTTTTTTTGGATGATTTAATAAATCTATATGAAATTCTTCCTAAAAAGAGAAAGACTGCGAGAAAACACCTTAATAATGCGATAGAAGAGTTTAAAAATTTGGGTGATAAAACTTTTTATTCTTATGAATCCTTTGTAAAGTTTAATGGAGAGATTGAAAAGACAGTTTTTGCTATGAATGATTTTTTGACTAAAGATAAGGAGGTAGAAAATTATGAAAAGGGGCTTGACATTTACTTTTCACTCTTCAAATATATAAAAATTTTGGAGTATTACAACGAAGATTTTGTATCCATAAAAGGTGGAGAGAGCGTGAAAATAAAATCTCTCGACATTGCACCAATTTTTCAAAATATTTTAAAAGTACCAAAGTCTTCTGTATTTTTTTCTGCAACCTTGAGTCCAATAAAATACTACGGTAAACTCCTTGGAGCAGATAATGATACAAATTATTACAAAATAAAATCGCCTTTTGATCCAAAAAATTTAATAGTTTTTCGCAATCAAAATATTTCAACTGTATATAGAGATAGAGAAAATGCAATTAATGAAATAGTAAAAAATTTAGAAATTTTTACAGAGGACGATGGAAATTATATTTTCTTTTTTCCGTCATATTCTTTTATGGAAAGCGTCTATAAAAAATATATAGAGGAAAATAAAGGCGCAATAAAACAAAATAGAGAAATGACAGAAAGGGAAAGAGAAGAATTTTTAAATAATTTTACATTTTCATCTAATACAACAGCCTTTGCAGTTATGGGTGGAGTTTTTTCTGAGGGAATAGATTTAATTGGTGAAAGACTTAAAGGTGTAGCGATAATAACTGTTGGATTGCCAGGACTTTCCTATGAAAGAAATATTTTAAAAGTTCACTTCCAAAAAAAGTACAATAAAGGTTACGAGTATGCCTACATCTATCCAGGCATGATAAAAGTTGTCCAATCTGCAGGAAGAGTTATAAGAACAGAAGATGATAAGGGGAAGGTTCTTTTAATAGATAAGAGATTTTCATATGAACCTTACAAATTTTTACTGCCAAATCACTGGAAAGTTTATGACTTTATGGACTCGGCTGAAATAAGTGAAATCTTAAGAGAATTTGAGGAAGAGAAAGACAAGTAAAGTCACAAAAGGAATAAAGAGGAGTTTTTAAAATGAATTTAGAGAGGAAAAAAATTATAGAAAAAATTGGATATGCAGTAATAGTTTCTTTTATTATTTTTGTTTTTTTGGCATCAGTTAAATTTAAAGGAACTTCATACTCTTTTTTTGTATTTAGGTCTCTTTTAAATCCTATTTCAATTTTTATTGGATTTAGTTGTTTCTTTGGTATCCATATTAGGGATTTTTTTAAAGATTTAATCAAGGGAATAAAAGAAATAAAAGTACAAGAGTTAATTTTATTTTTAAAATATGTTTTTATTTATCAGGGAATTATTATTTTAACAACAAATTTGGATGCTTTACAAGAAATGAGCAATGATTCCACTAGTTCTATTGATTTATATGTAAGCATTACAATGATATTATTTGTCTTATTTGAAGAGTATATCTTTAGATATATAGTACAAAGGAAGTTAATGAACGTCTCAAGAGATTATGGAATCCTAGTTATGGCAATAGTTTTTGGACTATTTCATTACGGAAAATATAAATCAGGTTTTTTATTTGGTATTGCATTAGGAATTATTTACGCAATAACAGAAAATATCTCTTATACCGTAATAATTCACTATTTTTTAAATTCAACAGTATCCATGAGGATTGCAGTATTTTGTCAAAATCTTTTTGCGGTAAATAACATTGAATTAGCCCAAATAAATAAGACTACTGGATTTATAAGTTTACTCTTGGGATTTATTTTAATTATTGGGCAATTTTTATTAAATAAAGATTTTGTAGCTACTTTTAATCAAAGGGAAAAAGAAACTCTTAAAAAAGTACTGCAAGAGATTAAATATTTACCTGAACTTATAAAGGCATTCCCACTTAATATAGGGTTTCTCTTTAGATTTTTTATTTTCTTACAAAAATAAATTTGAAATTTTAATTTTTTTAGCATAAATAAGGAACAAATAAATTTGTTAGAAAATTTTTAATAGGATAAATTGCACAAAAGTAGAGAAAATTATCGCAAATTGCTTTACAAATAGCTACATTTGTGGTAGTATTAGCTAGTAAATCAGAAGGAGCCAATGGCGGCTCTTTTTTTTAGCACTGGAGGTGTTTTTATGGCAGATAGAGTAGTTCTTGAGTGCACACAATGTAAAAACAGAAATTATGTGACATATAAAAACAAAAAGAACACTACTGAAAGATTGGAACTAAAGAAGTATTGTAAATTCTGTAAAGAACATACAACTCACAAAGAAACTAAATAAGGAGGATTTATGGCTACTAAAACTACACCTAAGACTGAAGAGAAAAAAGGCAGTTTAGGTAGATACTTTAGAGGTGTGAAATCTGAATTCAAAAAAGTTGTATGGCCTACAAAGGATACTGTAATCAAATATTCAATAATAGTAATTGTGGCAGTTATTTTGTCATCATTATTGTTATTAGCATATGATAAAATCGTAATGTTTTTATTTGGTTTTATTTTTTGATTGGAGTGTTTTAATTGGATACACAAGAACTTAATAACAATGAAGCTTCAAAATGGTATGTAATTCACACCTATTCTGGTTATGAAAAAAAGGTAAAGGATAATATGGAAGCCATGGTTCATAATCGTGGAATGGAAGATTTGATTTTTGACATTAGAATTCCCATGGAAGAATATGTTGAAAATAAAGAAGGCATTTCAAAGGCAAAGGAGAGAAAGATGTTTCCATCTTATGTCCTTGTAAATATGATTATGAATGATGAAACTTGGTATCTTGTGAGAAACACAAGAGGTGTTACTGGGTTCGTTGGGCCTGCATCCAAACCTGTTCCATTAACTGATGAAGAAGTATTACTTCTTGGAGTTACAGATAATAAGGAATTATTTGATAACTACGAGATAGGTGAAGTTGTTAAAGTTATTAATGGACCATTTAAAGATTTGGTAGGTAAAATTAACAATTTCAATTACGACAAAGCTAAGGTTAAGGTATGTATCTCAATGTTTGGAAGAGATACAATAGTTGAATTGGATTTCAATCAAATTATTAAAGAATAGTAAATGTGTGGGAGGGTAAACCCGCATTACCACAAGGAGGAAATAAAATGGCAAAAAAAGTCATAGCATTAGTAAAATTACAAATTCCTGCAGGAAAAGCGACACCAGCACCACCAGTTGGTACTGCACTAGGACCACATGGTGTAAATATTATGCAATTCACAAAGGAATTTAACGCAAAGACTCAAGATCAAGCAGGTATGATTATTCCTGTTGTTCTTACAGTTTATCAAGATCGTTCTTTCACTTTTATCACTAAGACTCCACCAGCTGCAGTTTTAATTAAGAAAGCTCTTAATATGTCTAAAGCAAGTGGTGAACCTAACAAGAAAAAAGTTGGAAAATTGACAAAATCTCAAGTTGAAGAGATAGCTAAAACAAAGATGCCAGATCTCAATGCAGCAAGCGTTGAAGCTGCTATGGAAATGATCGCAGGCACAGCTAGAAGTATGGGTATAGAAGTAGAAAGATAAGTGGGAGGCTGAGCCGAAAGTACCACGAAGGAGGTAAATATGCCAAAAAGAGGTAAAAAATATCAAGATAGCGTAAAGCTAATCGATAAATCAAATTTATATGATGTAAATGAAGCTCTTGACTTAGTTACAAAGACTGCTAAGGCAAACTTTGATGAAACAGTTGAACTTGCAGTAAGACTTGGTGTAGATCCAAGACATGCTGACCAACAAGTAAGAGGTACTGTAGTACTTCCTAATGGAACAGGTAAAGAAGTTAAAGTCCTTGTTCTTGCAAAGGGAGAAAAAATTAAAGAAGCTGAAGCAGCAGGTGCTGACTATGCAGGTGGAGAAGAATACGTTGAAAAAATTCAAAATGAAAATTGGTTTGATTTTGATGTACTTATTGCAACACCAGACATGATGGGCGTAGTTGGTAAGATTGGTAGAGTTCTTGGACCAAAGGGACTTATGCCAAACCCTAAATCAGGTACAGTTACATTTGATATAGAACAAGCTGTAAAAGAAACTAAAGCAGGTAAAGTTGAATATAGAGTAGACAAAGCTGCAATCATTAATGTTCCAATCGGAAAAGTTTCTTTTGGAGTTGATAAACTTGCTGAAAACTTCAAAGTAATTGCAGATGCTATAATAAAAGCAAAACCAGCAGCTGCAAAGGGTCGTTATTTAAAATCAGTGACAGTTTCATCAACAATGGGTCCTGGCGTTAAAGTTAATGGATCTAAATTAATGGAAAAATAAAAACACCAAAAATAAACCCCTCTTATTTCAAAAATTAAAAGAGGGGTATTTTTATGACCTTTTAAGAAAATCTTAAAGTTTTTTAGTTTTAAAGTTTTTGCAAATCACGTGTTAGAAAATTTTTTAGTAAAAATATAACTAGTACAGTGACTGCAAAATCAATTGATAAGAAAGATGCATTATAAGTTATAGAGTAAGCCCATGAGTTCATACCAGCTGGAGTATATTGCTTAAAGAAGATTACTCCAGATAGAACATGACAAATAAATCTACCTAGTACACCTACAAGTGATCCAAGTAAAATTGTTTTAATGGAATGAGTTTTTTGAAATTCATCCTTAAAAAGTCCTGCAAGGCCTAAAAGACCATATGCCAATGGATAATCTAAAATAGCTTGAACTGGATGGAAAATACTTCCGCCGAGTATCATAGATAATACTCCATAAACTGAACCAACTACAAATCCTTTGGAAGGTCCATACCTAAGAGCAAATATAATTAGAGGAATCATCTTGCCAGGAGAAATAGATCCGCCATTAGGTAGTTCATAAATTTTAATCGTACGAAGAATAAGGGCGAGTGCTATACACACAGAACCTTCAACTAACATTTTTGTTGTCCAATTTTTATTAATTTTTTGCATAAAAAATACCTCCTTTGCACATACTTAAAGAGGTTTAGACACTTCCCTCCACAAGCATTACCTTGATTGGTTTAAGGGTATAATCTCAGCCAAATGGCACCCCTAGTGCAAGTTAATTATAGGTTATTGGTCTTCTTTTGTAAAGTAAGTTACAGATTAAAAAGATAATATAAATTGTATATTTAAATTAGTCACCAAAGAACATAAAAAAATATTGACAAATTAAATAAAAGTATATATAATACTAATGTTACTAAGCCGCAGACAGTAGGTGGCATTGCCATAAGTCCTACCGAGGTTTGAAATTCGGATTTATTTGATTTTCACATCTCACGGCGGCGTGAGATTTTTTTATTTTGGGGGTGACAAATTGAAAGAAGAAAAATTACAATCAAAACAAGCCCTAGTTGATGAAATTAAGGAAAAAATTCAAGGAGCACAATCTATAGTTCTTGTAAATTACAGAGGTCTTACAGTTGAAGAAGTAACTGAACTTAGAAGTAAGTACAGAGAAGCAAATGTTGACTACAAAGTTTACAAAAATACAATGATGAAACGTGCTTTTGAAGAATTAGAAATTACTGGACTTGAAGAATTTTTAAAGGGACCAAGTGCCGTAGCTTTTGGTATGGAAGATCCAGCAAGTGCAGCTAAAATTTCATCAGAATTTGCAGAAGATCATGAAGCTTTAGAAATTAAAGCAGGTTACGTTGATGGAAAAGTATTATCACTTTCTGAAATTGACGATCTTGCTAAATTACCATCTAAAGAAGTTCTTGTTGCACAAGTACTTGGCGGCTTGAATGCACCAATCCAAGGATTCGCAAATGTATTAAATGGAACATTGTCAGGATTTGCTAGAGTTATTGCACAAATTGCTGATAAAAAAGAACAAGAAGCAGCATAATATTATGCTAAAAAATTAGGATTATTAAAATAACGGAGGAATAAAATGTCAGAAAAAGTAGAAAAATTAATTGAAGAAGTTAAAGAACTTACAGTATTAGAATTATCAGAAGTAGTTAAAGCTCTTGAAGAAGAATTCGGAGTTTCAGCAGCAGCACCAGCAGCAGTTGCAGCAGCACCAGCAGCAGGCGGAGCAGCACCAGCAGCAGAAGAAGAAAAATCTGAATTTGATGTAGTAATCACTGAAGCTGGACAAGAAAAAGTTAAAGTAATAAAAGTTGTAAAAGATATTACAGGACTTGGACTTAAAGATGCAAAAGCAGTAGTTGACGGAGCACCTAAAGCAGTTAAAGAAGGCGTTTCAAAAGACGAAGCTGAAGAAATCAAATCTAAGCTTGAAGAAGTTGGAGCAACTGTAGAAGTTAAATAATTAATGTGAAGTTAATTTGTTAAAACTACCTATCAGATGTAGGTAGTTTTTTTATAGATACATAGTAAACTAAAAATATAAATAGGATAACAAATGAAAATTAAGAAAATTACTATTATTCCAATTTTGGCAGTTATAATTATGCTTTCAAGTATAATAAAACTCCCCAGTGTTTTTCTGGGGGCAGAATTTCAAATGTCTGCACCAATTTCTGTATTTATAGCAATGTTATTTGGTCCACAAATTTATATTATTGCAGGAGTACTTGCATCTTTTTTATCCTTTTCCTTAGGTATTTCTAATATTTACGGAATTATTGTAGTTTTAGTTTTTAGATTTGGAGTTATTACATTTATATGGATTATAAAGAATAAAAATATCTGTCTAATTTTTTCAGGTGTCTTTGGATCTATATTATCTAGAATAGTATTGTCAAATTTATTGGGAGTATCTTTTATTAGTTTAATTATACCTGCTTTACCAGGAATGATTTTAACGGGAATATTTGCAAGACTTCTATATGAAAAATTGCATTTGATTTTAAATAATTATATAAAATTGGAGGAAATAAGTTGAAGTACAGTGTAAAAATGAGAGCTTCTAAAAATATTGATGATAAAGATTTGCACATTGGTGGAGCTGAAAAAATTATTGATGAAAGTGAACTTTTAAATGTTGTAAACAAACTTACTTTGCGTGGTTTAAATCATTCAAGGGGAGATGCTGACTTTATAAATTTAAAAATAAATAAAGTGTTTGAAGAAGATATTATAAAAGTTAAAGCTTTAAAAACAAGAACTATAGATGTCAAAGATTCTAATGAAGGACTTAGTGTAGTACGAGATCTTTTAACTTCAATGGGTATAAGTGATGCTCAAAAAGTAATCGACTTATTAGTAAATACAAATAATATGAGGGGAGCTATAATCTTAAATATTTTTGATTTTAAAAGAATGGAAAGTGATCACGAAAAAGGGATTAGAGTAACTAATATGGATTATGATAAAAATAAAGATGTAGAAGTTAAAAATCATAGAAGAGAGGCTTTGTGTTTAGCTACAAAAACATTAAATGCAAAAGCTATAATTGGTGAAGTTTGTATTTCTGATGATCCCAACTATGTAACAGGTTATGTTGCAAGTAAAAATGAGTACATAAGAATTACAAAATTAAAAGAAAAAGGCGACTACAGGGGAGGACGCATTTTTCTTTTTGATCCACGTTTGGATACAATTGAAAATACTATAAATTATTTAGAAAATCAGTTGGTGGTAGTTTATGAATAGATTTGATTTTTTAGAAGAAAAGCTTGATTTACTTGAAAAACAAAACTTAATAAGGGATGAAAGAGTATTTTCAACTCCACAACTTCCAAAAAGTAAAATAGGATCTAAAGAATATCTTTTATTTTCATCAAGCAATTATCTGTCCTTATCGGAAAATGAAGAAATATTGGATATAGTAAAAAGTAAGATGAAAAATATTGGAATGGGAAGTGGGGGATCAAGGTTAACTACTGGTACTCATAAATTACATATTGAACTTGAAAAGATGCTTTCAAGTAGTATTGGTTATGAAAATAGCTTACTCTATTCAAGTGGTTTTATGGGAAATTTAGGGTTTCTCAGTGCAATGTGCGACAAAAATACAATTGTATTTTCAGATGAGAAAAATCACGCTTCAATAATTGACGGTATAAAACTAAGTGGTGCTACTGTTCAGATATACAAACATCTTGATTTTTTAGACCTTGAAAACAAATTAAAAAAGCATCCAAATAATAGAAAAGTTGTTGTTTCAGACGGCGTTTTTAGTATGGATGGAGATATACTTCCTTTAGATAAATTTTGCTTAATTGCTAAGAAGTACGATGCAATAAGCTATGTAGATGATGCACATGGCTTTGGAGTATTGGGAAAAAATGGTTTAGGAATTACGGATATGTATGATACTTTACCTGATGCACTTTTAGTTACTTTCTCAAAAGCAATTGGAACTAGTGGGGCAGCTATTTTATGTTCTGATTTGATTAGAAAATATCTTTATAATAGTAGCAGAGAATTTATATTTTCAACTTCTTTAAGTCCTTTTGATATTTTGATGACAATGGAATCTTTAAATTATATTTTAGAGAATAATAGTAGGATAATAAAATTAATGAAAAATATTGATTATCTTAAAGAAAAATTAAAGGACAATGGATATGATATTTTGAGTAACTCTCATATAATCCCTATTTTTATAGGAAATGAAGAAAAAGCTCAAAAAATTTTTAAAAATTTATTAGAAAGTGGAATTTTTTTATCTATAATTAGATTTCCAGCTGTGCCTAGAAACCAGTCTATACTTAGAGTAACTCCTATGGCAGAACACAGTATTAAAGATTTAGATTTTTTAGTAGAAAAACTTAATGAATGTGTAAGATCTATTAACGACTGATATATTTTTATAGTTTATTTAAAAAAGTCCTTTTTGCTAGTTTTATAGTAAAAAGAACTTTTTTTATTGTTAAGAGTTTTTCAAAACTTTATTTATAATAATCTTATTTTCAAACCACAGGGAAGAAAATATTT
Organism: Peptoniphilus lacydonensis; assembly: GCF_900106515.1. Classification (GTDB taxonomy): domain Bacteria; phylum Bacillota; class Clostridia; order Tissierellales; family Peptoniphilaceae; genus Peptoniphilus_A; species Peptoniphilus_A lacydonensis. The sequence continues at coordinate 541,539 of NZ_FNWF01000003.1, read as the reverse complement.
ATAAACTGTGGTAAAAATACCATTAATACTGTTGCGATTGGTTGAGTTGCAGCATAAAATGATGATACTTTGTCGTCATTTGTTACTTGAAGAAGTGCTCCAAGTGAAGGTGCAGATGTCATTGCACCAGTTGTTGCTCCAAGTGCTGCAAAAAGTGGCAGTTTAAATACTTTATATGAAATTATAAAGGAAATAAGAGCTGGCACTAAAGTCATAATTACTCCGGCAAAGAAAAGTTTTGCTCCGTATTTTGTTACTACTTCTACAAATCCACTTCCTGCACTTACTCCTGATTCTAGTAGGAAAAATGCAAGTCCAAGATCTCTTACAAGTGATAATTTTTCTTTTGAAACTGATAAATTAATTTTTTCAATTTTTCCATGGTGACCAAGAATTAGTCCTGCAATTAGTGATCCTCCTCCTGCACCAAGTGAAAGATTTACACTATCTCCAATAGGAATTTTTATTGATCCCAATAATATTCCCAAAACACATGTGAGTGCAATTGGAAATAGTCCATTTTTTTCAAAGTCAATTAATTTTTTAATTTCAATTTTTTCCCCAGCATTGTCGTTAACTGGAAGAATTAGCTTGTTGTTTTCTTCTTCGACATTTACTTTTAAAATTCGTGGAATAAGTTGAACAATAAGAACAACTCCAACAACTCCAAAAGCATAAGCAATTCCATATCCAACGCCTGGAAGATTTGAAGTAGTAAGACTTTTTACAGTTCCAAGCATTGACGTTGAAGTCATTGCTCCAGTTGCAAGTCCCATAGAAAGTGAAAGTTCGATATTAAATACTTTTGAAATAAATACTATTAAGAAACCACCTATGATTGCAGTTATAAGTGAAATTGCAATAAATGAAATTCCATTTTTCTTAATGTTCGAAGAAAAAGTTGGTCCAGCCATTAAACCTATTGGTGCAAGGAAAAGCACAAGACCAAGACTTGCCAAAAATTTTGGGACTGTATAGCCAAAGTGACCAAAGAAAAGTGCTATAATTAAAATTGCAGAAGCACCAAATCTAATCCCAAAGAAATTGATACGACCAAAGGCATAGCCTAAGACCATAATTAAAAATATAATTAGTAATTCATTCATACTAAACCCCCTTAGAATAAAATATAATAGCACTTTTAAATAATAAAGTAAAGCTTTTTTGCATTTATTTAATACACATAATAAAATAATTTAAACATAAATTTAAAAAATTTTACATATTATATAAAGTTATTACAATTATGAGATGATTTGTAATATAAAAGGTGATGTTGCAGAATAGATGATTCTACTCTGCGACATCATTTTTTTATCAAGTATTTAAGTTTAGCCATTGTGTTTTTTGCTTTTAAAATATTTTCTAGATAAATTTTTCTTGTTTCTCTTAAAAATGAGTGCACTTAATAAAGCTATACTTTTAAAAATTTTTTCTCAAGCAGCTTTGTATTTTATGATTTCTAAATTCTTATTTTCTATTTTTGATGCCAGTTTATTTAAGTTTAGTGCTATTGATAATAGACATATTTCACTTATTATGTTTTCTTTTCCTCTGTGGTGGAATCTGTTATAGTTTAAGTCTGACTTTATTTTGGAAAATGCTCCTTCGGCTTGAATCGATCTATTTAATCTTTCTTCTATTCCTTGGTCGAATATTATGTTTTTTAAGGTTTCTTCTCTATATTTTTGAAATGTTTCTGCTATGTAGATTCCCTTGCTTTTTTGTCCTTCTTTGTTCCAATCGAAACATCTGTAGACTTTTGTTGTTGTTACGTATCCACTTTTTCTTTTTCTGTATCTGTCATTACATCTTATGAATTCTTTGCCCTCTTGTGATATGTATTTGTCTTGTCTTTCATCGTATTTTAAGCTTTTCCTAAATTCTTGTTCTTTTTTGTATTTTCTTGTTTTCGACTTTTCATAGTTTGATGGTTTTATATAGGATGTTAAATTATTTTCTGCTAAGAATACATAGTTTTCTTCGCTTTCGTATCCTGCATCTGCGACTATCCTGTTTAGTTTATTTGGATATTTTTCTAAAAGGTCTTTTAAGAATGGTTTTAGTGTGTACATGTCACTTGGATGATGGGATATGTTTTCTCCTATGATGAAGCCTGATGCACTTGCTAATTGGATATTGTAGGCTGGTTTTAGTTGGCCGTTTTTCATGTGGTCTTCTTTCATTCTCATGAAGGTTGCATCATGGTCTGTTTTTGAATAGGAATTTCTATAGTCTCCCATTATTTCTAGATGTTTCCTGTAGCTTTCTAGTTTTTCTTTCCAGTCTTTTAAAAGTTCATAGTCCCTTTGTTCTTTTGTTTTTCTTTTTCCTTTTCCGTAAACAAATTTTATTTTTTTCTGTTTGCAATATTTTCTCAATTGATTAAAGATTGTTGTTACTGCTTGAAGTACTTGGTCTGGAATTAGACTTTTACTTAATCCTAGTTCTTCTTTCATCCTCTCTATTAATTTTTCTTGCCACTTTTCTATACTTCCTCGCCATACAAAACTATATCTGTTGGCATAGACTTCTATCTTTGTTCCATCTATATAGATACTTGATAGGTCTATCTGATTTTCTTCTATCAGTATTTGAACTATTTGATTTAGTAAATCTGGTGTTAGTTCTACAATTTTTTGTCTAAATCTGTTTATTGTGCTATGGTCTGGTGGTAGTTCTTTATCGAGTAAGTACTTAATTCTTAAATCATATTTACAAGCTTTTTCTATTCCTCTTGATGAAAATATTCCTTCTGAATAGCAGGATATTATTATTTGAAGCATAATTACTGGATTTACAGTAGGTTTTCTTCCAAATGATGAATAGACTTTTTTTAGCTCTGATAAGTTCATCCTCTCTATTATATTTTTTACAAGCCTTAGTTTAACATCATCTTGGATATATATTTCTGTATTAAAGTTTAATCTTAGTTGAATTGTATCATTAACTAGTGTATAGTTAGTTAATGATGATGTATTTGTAGTTGTTTTCATAAATACATTATATCAAAAAAGACGAGGATTTTTATGGTTCCTCGTCTTTTTTCTATATAGGGGACTTTTGCAACAACCTCTTGTTTTTTATAAAACTTTATTTTGATTTTAATTTTTTGTTTTCTTTATAATATTGAAAACATTCAAAGATGATAAATATACATGGAATTATAAAAAATAAATAATTGTCATTTTGAGAATAAGCAATATCCCCTGCAGTAGCTATTGCATCTATGACATTAAATGAAATTAAGATGAGATAGAAATCATGACCTATTATTGATTTTTTTATTAAAAACATTCCCACTATGTTAAATGTAAGTAAGCTTATGAAATAATTAAGAGTATGATTTTTTCCCTCAAATTCATTAAAAACTATGTGACTTCTGCTTGCATAAGATACTTTAAAAAGTAGATAAAGTATTACAAAAATAGCTAGATATTTTAAGACATTTTTTGTTTTGAAATTCATTCTAAATCACCTCTCTACTTTTAGATAGTTACCATTTAGGATAGCCATACCATCTGCTGACAACTATAGTATATCTATTAAGATCATTTCTATCAATTGATTCAATTATAAGACCTGGTAAGTTTTTTTCTTTTAAGTCATATAAAGGTTTTCTAACAGTGTAATCTTGAAGAATCCCAGTTAATCCAAAAGGTGATGAGAATGAACCCATGAGTGAACTAACAATAGATTTCTTTATGTCGGGTGCACTTAAAGCATCATAAAGTTGTGCTACTTCTGATGGAGTTAAATAAGTTTCTCTCATATCTACAGAGTCTTTTCTATATTGTCTTACCTTATTATTAGAACTAGCTCTTAATTGAAATGTTTCAATAGACTTCTGATTATCAGAAGAATCAAAATAGTTGTTTATAATGACATCTTCATACATTTGATATTGTTCTAAAGCATCTTGTTCTAATAATTGAAGTTTTACTAAATTTAAATCATTTAGTAATTCTTCTGGTAAAGTTCCTTTTTCATTTAAATCGGTTGGACTATTGGCATAAACATTTGAAATACTAAATAAAATTAGAAATGTTAATAAAATCTTTAAAAAATTTCTTTTCATAAAATATTACCTTCTATGTAATTCTAAAAAAAATTTGCTTTCACAGTTAAAAAATAATAAAATCACCCTCCTCAAATATAAATTATAAATATATACTATCACATAGTAACGTTATTTAAAAGTACATAAGAAAATTAAATTATATTAATAATTTATAGTAAGAATAAAAATATATTAAGATATGTGGTATACCATATTTTTGGTATAATAAAGAAAGGTGATTATATGTCTTTTAGCGAAGTTAAGAATCTTTGTCTGTTTTTGAATAGAAATTTCTATAGTCTCCCATTATTTCTAGATGTTTCCTGTAGCTTTCTAGTTTTTCTTTCCAGTCTTTTAAAAGTTCATAGTCCCTTTGTTCTTTTGTTTTTCTTTTTCCTTTTCCGTAAACAAATTTTATTTTTTTCTGTTTGCAATATTTTCTCAATTGATTAAAGATTGTTGTTACTGCTTGAAGTACTTGGTCTGGAATTAGACTTTTACTTAATCCTAGTTCTTCTTTCATCCTCTCTATTATATTTTTTACAAGCCTTAGTTTAACATCATCTTGGATATATATTTCTGTATTAAAGTTTAATCTTAGTTGAATTGTATCATTAACTAGTGTATAGTTAGTTAATGATAATGTATTTGTAGTTGTTTTCATAAATACATTGTATCAAAAAAGACGAGAATTTTTATGTTTCCTCGTCTTTTTTCTATATAGGGGACTTTTGCAACAACCCCTAATAATCAAAAATTTATTTCCTAAGATTTTTTAAAAGTTCTATTTCCCTTTTGTGCCCTTCAAGTTCATTTGGTGTTTCTAAATAAAAGGGAAGATTTCTTAATTTTTCGTGATTTATAATTTTTTCTATTGTGTCAAGACCAATTTTACCTTCGCCAATTTTTTCGTGGCGATCTTTTTTTGCACCAATTTTATTTTTGCTGTCATTTAAATGAATTGCGTAGAGTTTATCTAGTCCTATAACCTCATCAAATTCTTTTAAAACTCCATCCAAGTCATTTACTATATCATAGCCTGCTTCGTGAATATGGCAAGTGTCCATGCATACGCCAACTTTTTCTTTTAAGTTTACACCTTCTATTATTTTTGAAATTTCTTCAAAGGTGGAGCCAACTTCTGTGCCTTTGCCTGACATGGTTTCGAGTAAAACTATGGTATTTTGATCTTCGTGAAGGACAAAGTTAAGTTGTGCAGAAATTATTTCAATTGCCTTTTCTATTCCAAGCCCTGTATGTGAACCTGGATGAAGATTGTAGTAAGTGTTTTTAAAATATTTTAGCCTTTCTAAATCTTCTGCCAAAACAATATTTGCAAATTCTCTTACACTTTCTGTTTTTGAACAAGGATTTAGCGTGTAGGGTGCATGGGCAAGAAGTGGACCAAAATTATTTTTCTCTGCTATTTCCATTAATTTATTTATATCACTTTCGTCTAATTTTTTCATTTTTGATCCTCGTGGATTTCGAGTAAAAAATTGAAATGTGTTGGCAGAAATTGAAAGTGCAGTTTTGCCCATATTGGCATAGCCCTTTGATGTGGAAAGATGTGAACCAATTATAAACATATTACCTCCTGAATAAAATTTAGTGAAATTTGTTTTCTTTTGGATCGTGAAACTTCACGACTTTTGCAGGAACTCCAACAGCAGTTGAATTTGGTGGAATATTTTCCAAAACGAGAGCACCTGCTCCTATCTTTGCACCATCGCCAATCACAACTGGTCCAAGTATAGTTGCTCCTGTACCAATTATAACATTATCTCCAACTGTTGGATGTCTTTTCATTTCTTTTTCGTTGCCAGTCCCTCCTAGAGTTATGTTGTGATACATATGGCAATTATTTCCAATTTCTGCCGTTTCTCCAATTACCACAGACATTCCATGATCTATAAAAAGATTTTTTCCAATTTTTGCACCAGGGTGTAATTCTATTCCAGTTTTTTTTCTAGCCCTTTGCGAAATCCATCTGGCAAAAGTTGTGTGGCCTTTTTTATAAAAGTGATGTGCAATTCTATGACTTATCATGCAAGAAACAATAGGGTACATAAAGATTGCTTCAAATAAACTTTTACAGGCAGGATCTTTTTTTAAAATAAATTTTCCATAGGAATGTAATTCTTTAAAAAGATTATTCATTCTTAAATAAGTCTGTTGACATATACCTTTCTGCAGTATCAGGTGCGACTGTTACTATATTTCCACCAATTTCTTTTTGCATTTTTAACGCACCCAAAACATTTGCACCACTAGAAATTCCCACTGAAAGTCCTTCTTCTCTTGAAAGTCTTTTTGCCATTTTTATAGCTTCTTCTGATGGAACTGTAATAGTTTTATCAAGAATTTTTTTGTCTAAAACTTTTGGAATAAAGTTTGCACCGAGTCCTTGGATTTTGTGAGGACCAGCTTCTCCCTTTGTAAGAAGTGGAGATTCTTCTGGTTCAAGACCCCAAATTTTTATATCTTTATTTTGTGACTTCAAATATCTTCCAACACCGGTTACAGTTCCTCCAGTTCCAATTCCAGCAATGAATCCAGAGATATCTTTTAACTCTTTATAAATTTCTGGACCAGTAGTTTCTTCGTGAGCTACTGCGTTATACTTATTTTCAAACTGATTTGGCATAAAATAATTGCCTGTTGCTACAAGTTCTTTTGCTTTATCGACTGCAGTTTGCATTCCACCTTCTCCTGTCAAAATTAAATTTGCACCAAAGGATTCAATTAAATTTCTTCTTTCAACAGACATTGAAGAAGGCATTATAATATTTACTTTGTATCCAAAAGCACTACCAATCATGGCTATTGCAATACCAGTGTTTCCACTTGTAGGTTCCACAATTTCCATTCCTTCTTTAAGAGAGCCATCTTCAATTGCACCTTTAATCATATAAAGTGCGGCTCTATCTTTAACTGAACCTGCTGGATTTGATTTTTCAACCTTTACAAAAACTTTTCCATTTCCAATATTTTTAAGTTGTACAAGTTTTGATTTTCCAATTGTTTCTAATAATTTTGTCATTTTTTTCCTCCTAAATAAAAAAGAGAGTATATGCAATCATATACTCTCTAAATTCTTTTGCCTTAAAAAATTCTAAATATTGATTCGCATTCAAATAAGTTCTATAAAATTTTTTATAGAACAACAACAGAATGCTTGAGTTGTGAAATTTTTAAAGATTTTCATTTCAATACACCTCATTCAATATGACTCGACTATACTATTAAATTTTTGTTTTGTCAAGTCATATGAAAAATTTTTCATAGATAGTATTTGAAATTATATTTTATTTAAAGATAATTTTAGTTAATGAAGATGAAAAACATTATATTAACTAAAAATAAATAAAAAATTAATTTTAAAGTTTCTTTACAAATCAAAATTTTCAAAGGAAACAATGGAATTTTACAAAGGGTTTAAAAATAAATTAATTTGTGAAATTTTCTTGAATATAAAGTGCTTTGTTAGTTATAATGTAATAAGTAAATAAAAAGAGGTGTTTTATGAAAGTTTCAGTTATCCTGGCAGCAGGAGAAGGAACGAGAATGAAGTCCAAAAAACCTAAGGTACTTCATGAAATTCTTGGAAGACCTATGCTTTTTTATGTCCTGAATTCTTGCAAACATTCGCAGATAGAAAAAAATATTGTAGTAGTGGGACACAATAAAGAAAAAGTGCTGGGGGCCTTTGAAGAGGAAGAAAATGTAGAATTTATTGAGCAACCAATTGGTAAGGATGTGCCTTATGGAACTGGATTTGCTGTACTGAATGCTATTAATAAAATAAATGATGAAGATACGGTTATAATTTTAAATGGAGATACTCCTATTATCTCGGACTCAACTATTTCTTGTTTTTTGAAATTTCACGAAGAGAGAAATAATGATGTAACAGTTCTTTCGGCTGATTTAAAAGATCCAACAAATTATGGAAGAATTGTAAGAGATGGAAATGCAAAGGTAGTTGCAATTGTAGAAGAGAAAGATGCAAGTGAAAAACAGAAATTAATAAGAGAAATTAATTCTGGAATTTTTGCTTTTAAGGGAAAATCTCTTAAGTACGCACTTTCACAAATTAAAACAGACAATGCTGCAAATGAAATGTATATTACTGATGCTCTTGGTATTTTAGTAGAAAATGGAGAAAAAGTTGATTCTTTTAAGCTTAGAGATACAAGGGAAATACTAGGTGTAAACTCCAGATATGAGCTTTCCATTGCAGCAGAAATTCTACAAGAAAAAATAAATAAAGAATATATGTTAAAGGGAGTTGGTATTGTAGATCCAAAATCCACATATATTGAATTGGGCGCAGAGATTGAAAAAGATGTTATGATTTATCCTGGCACTTGCATTGACAAAAATTCTGTAATTAAAGAAGGTACAAGTATTTATTCTTCAACTATAATTAATTCGACAATAGAAGAAGATGTAACTATAAAATCTTCTGAAATTGAAGATTCAAAGGTAGGTTCTGGTACAACAGTTGGACCTTATGCACATCTTAGACCAAATTCTAATGTGGGCAAAAATTGTAAAGTTGGAAATTTTGTAGAGATTAAAAATTCTAATATTGGAGATAAATCTAAAATGAGTCATCTTGCTTATGTTGGTGATGCTGATGTGGGAAGTGGCGTTAATATCGGATGCGGTGTTGTTTTTGTAAATTATAATGGCAAAGAAAAATTTAGATCAAAAGTTGGCGACAATGCATTTATTGGTTCAAATGCAAATTTAGTTGCCCCAGTAGAAGTACAAGACAATGGTTATGTTGCAGCAGGCTCTACAATTACTAAAGATGTTTTAAAGGGACAGCTTTCTCTTGAGAGGGCACCTCAAAAAAATATAGATGGTTGGGTAAAACGTAAAGGATTTTTAAAATAGGAGGACATAATGAGTACAGTTAATGGAGATATTGTAGTATTTACAGGAAATTCTAATACTAGTCTTGTAGATAAGATATGTGAGAACTTGGGGATTGACAAGGGAAAGTGTACTGTTTCTACATTTTCAGATGGAGAAATTTCTATTGATATAGGAATTTCTGTAAGAGGTAAGGATGCTTTTATAATTCAATCAACTTCTTCACCAGTAAATGATAATTTAATGGAACTTTTAATTTTAATTGATGCACTTAAAAGAGCATCTGCTGGCAGAATTAATGCAGTGATTCCTTATTATGGTTATGCAAGACAAGATAGAAAAACTAAGGCGAGAGAACCTATTACTTCAAAACTTGTTGCAGATCTTTTGACCAAGGCTGGAGCAGATAGAGTTGTTGCAATGGATCTTCACGCAGGTCAAATTCAAGGATATTTTGATATTCCTGTGGACCACTTGACTGCAGTTCCTTATCTTGCAAGATATTTTAAAGATATTGTAAAAGAAGATGATTTTGTAGTAGTTTCACCTGATCTTGGCGGAGTTACAAGAACAAGGAAGTTTGCAAATGAATTAAATCTTCCAATTGCGATTATTGAAAAGAGAAGACCGAAGGCAAATGTATCTGAAGTTATGAATATTATTGGTGATGTTGATGGAAAATCTGTAATTTTAGTAGATGATATTGCAGACACAGCAGGTACTATTACTCAGGCAGCTGATGCACTAAAGGCTAAGGGTGCAAAATATGTTTATGGTGCAGCAACTCATGGAGTGTTGTCTGGCCCTGCCATAGAAAGAATTAAAAATTCATCTCTAGAAAAGTTTGTAATAACTGATACAATAGAACTTCCAGAAGAAAAAAATATAGATAAAATAGATGTTGTATCTGTTGCACCAATTTTTGCATCAGCAATTAGAAGAATCAACACATCAACATCAGTTAGCGAAATGTTTGAATAAGGTGAGAGAGTGTATATAATAGTAGGTCTAGGAAATCCTGGTAAGAAATATGAGGATACAAGACACAATATTGGTTTTAAAACTATTGATGCACTTGCCGATAAATTAAATATAAAAGTTAATAAGATGAAATTTAAGGGGCTTGTAGGAGAAGGGAGAATAGCTGGAGAAAAAGTTATTCTCTTAAAGCCTCACACTTTTATGAATAATTCAGGTGAGTCCGTAGTTGAAATTTTAAATTTTTATAAATTAAAACCAGAAAATTTATTAGTAGTAGTTGACGATATAGACATTGAATTTGCACAGCTTAAAATAAAAAAGAATGGTTCTGCTGGAACACACAATGGTCTAAAATCAATTGTAAATTTAATAGGAAGTAAAGATTTTGCCAGATTTAAAATTGGTGTTGGTAAAAAACATCCAAATGAAGATTTGGCAAGTTTTGTGTTGTCTAATTTTCCATCTAGGGATAAAAAACATATTGAAGATGCAGTAGATGCTTGTTCTGAATCAATAATAAAAACTGTTACAGATGGAATTGATGTTGCGATGAATTCTTATAATAATAATATTTATTGAGGTGCAAATTGAGTTTTTTAATAAATAGCGTAAAGAACTTGAAATCTTTTAAAGAACTTGAAAATTCAATAGAAAATTTTAAAAACACTGCTGTATTTGGATCTGATGAGGCAGTGATTTCTCTTTTTGCACCAGCTTTTTTATCTCAGGGGAAAAAAGTTTGTGTGATTTCACAAAATAGGGTCACTGCAAGAAAAACTTATGAAGATATACTAAGTATTTTCAATGAAGAATGTGTAATATATCCAGAGAAAGACGTCTTCCTTTATGACAGAGATTCAAAATCAAAGGAAAATACTAAAAAAAGGCTTGAAGCAATGGCAGAAGTTTCCACTGGAAATGCCAAAATTGTTGTGACAACTCTAAATGCTCTTACTGCGAAAGTATCAAATCCAGAAGTTTTTGCAAGTCACAAAATAAATATTAAATTAGGGTCTGTAATTTCAATAGAGGATTTAAAATTAAAATTGATGGAGATGGGGTACGAGAGGTTTCCAGGTGTTGAAGGCGTGGGACAATTTTCTATTAGAGGGTCAATTATTGATATTGCAACTTATGATGAAAATTATAGAATTGAACTCTTTGACGATGAGGTGGATTCAATAAGAAGTTTTGATATTGAAACACAAAGATCAATTGAAAAGTATGATGAGATAAATATTTTTCCGATAGAAGATTTGATCTTAAAAAGTGATGACAAAAACAAAATTCCAAAAAAAGTAAAAAAGGATATTTCAAAGACAAGATTAACTGGTAAGGAAAAGGATAGACTGACAGAAAAGTTTTTAAAATATGTAGATAGGCTTGAAAATGATGAAAGTATTTTAAATAAAGATTTGATTATTCCCTATGTTGAAGAAAGTGATTTGTCATCTTTTTTAGATTATCTTGATAATTTTATTTTTTTAATTGATGAGCCAAGTAGAATAATTGAAAGAGAAGATGAACTTTTTGTCCAAAATGGAGAAAAAATTTCTATGTTAATAGAAAAGGGAGAAGTTACAAAATCTCATGAAAAAACTTTTTATGATTATAAATACATTGTAGAAAGATTAAATGAAAATAAAATTGTAACCTTTAATTCTCTTTTAAAGCCACCGAAGATGTTCAGCCCTCAGGACATAGTGAATATGAAAATAAAAAGTGTCACAAATTATATGTCCAAGATAAAATTATTTAAAGAAGATTTAAATTATTATGGCAATAATAATTTTAAGGTGATTTTACTTGGTGCAACAGAAAAAAGAGCAAAAAGGCTTTTTGAACACTTAGTGGAGCTGGGATATTCTCCAGAATATGCAAGGGAAAAAGATGATTTAAAAAAGTTTTCAAATTTAATTGTAACCACAGGATCCCTAAATAATGGAATTGAATTTTCTGATTCAAAAGTTGTATTTATAAATTATTCAGAAATTTACGGTTCTTTTTCAAATAGAAAGAAAAAGAAAAAACCAAAGAAAAAAGAACTTAATTTTGAAGATTTAAAAATTGGAGATTATGTTGTGCATGAAGCACATGGTGTTGGGAAATATGTGGGCACAACTAGACTTTCTGTTTCGGGAATACAAAAGGACTATATAGTAATAGAATATGGCGGAGAGGACAAGCTATTTCTTCCAATTGAATCATTGGACTCAATTTATAAATATTTACAAGAGGGAAAAAGTGAGCCAAAGGTAAATAAATTAAATTCTTTGGATTGGAAAAAGAAAAAAGCTCGTGCCAAAAAATCTATTGACGATATGGCAGAAGAACTTATAAAACTTTATGCTACAAGAGAAAACACCAAGGGATATGCTTTTAGCGAAGATAATCAGTATCAAAGAGAATTTGAAGATGCCTTTATCTATGAGGAAACAAATGGGCAGTTAGTTTCATCGGAAGAAATAAAAGAAGATATGGAAAAAAATGTGCCTATGGATAGACTTTTATGTGCCGATGTTGGATATGGAAAAACAGAAGTTGCCCTTCGTGCAGCTTTTAAGGCAATTCTTGATGGAAAGCAAGTTGCTTTTTTAGTTCCAACAACAATTTTGGCACAACAACATTATAATACCATGAAAGAGAGATTTAAAAATTTTCCAGTAGGCATAGGTCTTCTATCGAGGTTCAGAAGTAAAAAAGATCAAAAAAATGATCTTGAAGGACTTAAAGATGGAAATATAGATATGATTGTTGGAACTCATAGGCTTCTATCAAAGGATGTTCACTTTAAAGATTTAGGTTTACTTATAATAGATGAAGAGCAAAGGTTTGGTGTTCGTCACAAGGAAAAACTTAGGATGTTAAAAGAAAATGTAGACACTTTGACTTTGACGGCGACACCAATTCCTAGAACTTTGCAAATGTCTATGATTGGAATAAGAGATATGTCTGTGATTGATGAGCCACCAGAAGAGAGATTTCCAGTTGAAACTTATGTGTTGGAATATAATAATTTAATGGTTCGTGAGGCAATTTTAAAAGAAATTGAAAGAGATGGTCAAGTATATTTTCTATATAATAAAGTTTCAAATATGGAAAATAAATTAGCAGAGTTAAAAAAGTTAGTGCCTGAAGCAACCTTTTCTATGGCAAATGGTCAAATGAGTGAAAAAGTTTTGGAAGATACTATGATTGATTTTATAGAAGGAAATATTGATGTATTAGTTTGTTCTACAATTATTGAAACTGGTATGGATGTTCCCAATGCAAATACAATGATTATAACTGATTCAAATAGACTTGGACTTTCACAACTTTATCAGCTTCGTGGAAGAATAGGAAGATCGTCAAGGATTGCTTACGCTTATTTTACCTACGACAGATCTACTTCTATTTCTGAAGTTGCACAAAAAAGACTTGAAGCAATAAAAGAATTTACCGAGTTTGGATCTGGTCACAAAATTGCAGAAAGAGATTTGGAGATAAGAGGATCTGGGTCAATTTTGGGATCAAGACAATCAGGGCATATAGAAAAGATTGGTTATGATCTTTATATGAAATATTTAAAAGACGCTATCATGAAATTGAAGGGAATTGAAGTTGAAGATAAAATTGAAACTACAATTGATTTGAAACTTGACTCTTTTATTCCAAAAGAATATATTGAAGATGACAAAACTAGGCTTGAAATTTATAAAAAGATTTCTGTAATTGATTCTGAAGAAGATTATTCAGATTTAGTTGATGAATTAATTGATAGATTTTCTGATTTTCCTGAAGAAGTTTCTAATTTGATGGATATTGCACTTCTAAAAAATAAAGCACAGATAGCAAGGGTAAGTTCAATTTCTCAAAAAGATAGCGAGTATAGAATAAAAGTTGAAGGTGAAGTTGCAATTGAAACAATTATGGAGTTAAATAATGAATTTGAAAATATTTCTTATTCTATGAGTGATGAAAATGAAATTGTAATTTCAGAATTAAAATATCCTTTAGATGAACTTAAAAAACTTGTAAGTATTTTGTATTTACACAAAAAAGACACAAAAACATCTAGAAATTAGTGTATAATAAAAATATTGACGAAAAATAAATATAATAAAGGAGAGAAAAATGGGTTTTAAAAAATTTGGAAAAGTAGTAGTGGCTGTTGCTCTAGCTGGGTCACTTATTGCTTGTAGTGGTAAAAAAGAAGGAGTAGCTGCAGAAGTTAATGGGACAGATATTCCAATGGAAGATTTTTATAAATCTTATGCAGCAAGAGTAAATCAACTTACTTCAATGTATGGTGAAGATATTCTTAAAAATGAAAATGACAAGCAAAAGAAATCTACTGATGAGCTTTTGAGAGAACAAGCACTTGAAGATTTGACAACAACTGAAGCTATAAAACAAGATGCGGAAAAGTCAAATATTACAGTTACAGATGATGAAGTAAATAAAAAAATATCTGATATAGAAAAACAACTTGGAGGCAAAGAACAATTTGATAGTTTCTTAAAACAAAATGGTCTTCCAAGGGACTATGTAACAGAAAATATGAAAAATCAGATGTTAGTTGGGAAATATACTGACGCAAAACTAAAAGAATTAGAACCGACTGATGAAGAAGTAAAAAAATATTATGAAGACAACAAAGATTCTTTCTTTAAAGCAAAAGCTTCTCATATTTTGGTTAATGATTTAAAAGAAGCAAATGTCCTTAGAAAAAAAATTTTAAAGGGTGAAGATTTTGCAAAAGTAGCTAAAGAAAATTCAAAGGACACAAGTAGCGCAAAAAATGGTGGATCACTTGGCGAATTTACAAATGGTCAAATGGTGGAAGCTTTTGATGAACAAATTGCAAAGATGAAAGAAGGAGAGATTTCTGAACCGATTAACACTCAATTTGGATATCACATTATAAAACTTGATGAAAAGAAAACTCGTGAGTTTGATGAAGTTAAAGATGAAGTAAAAGCCAATCTTCAACAAGAAAAATTCAAAGATTATATTGATAAAGTAAAAAAAGATGCAAAGATTAAAAAATATGTAGATACTAAAAAAGATGTAGAAATTCCTGAAGAATATAAGAACTTTGGAAGGATTGAAAAAGAAGGACAAGAACAAACATCTGAAGCTAAAGAAAATACAAACAAAGATGCAAATAAAAATTCAACAAAAGAAAATACAAAAGATAATAAAAAAACAAAATAATTTGAATATTTAAATTGTTTATCTTATAATTAAGAAGACTTGAGAGATGATAAAACCCTTGGGAACTAAAATTTTAGTAAGCCATCTCTTAGGTCTTTTTATTTTTAGTGTACATAAAATATTATTTTTAAAATAATTATAAAATTAAAGTATTTATCAATAAATCTGATATAATAAAATAAAATGGTTTTGCAGTAGAGGTGATATTATGAGCTTTTCTTCTCAAGTTAAAGATGAGGTTGCAAAGATAAAAGTAGATGATTACGAAATTATTCTCTCAGAACTTGCAGGAATCACGCCTATGTGTGCAGTTTTGAATTTTAAAAATAAAAAGATTTCTATGGAATATATAACTGAAAATGCTCCAGTTGCTAGGAGAATTTTTACATTCTTGAGAAGATCCTTTGGTTTTGATGTTGAAGTAAAAAATGCAAAGTCTGCTCAACTTAAAAAGAATTTATTTATTATATATATATCACAAGATGAGTCTTGCAGGTTGCTACTAGATGAGTTAAAATATATGAAGGGTGCAAGCGTATTTATGATAAATTATTCGCCTGTTGATCTCATAAAAAATAATAGACAGAAGAAGGCTTATATACGTGGTGCCTTTTTAGGTTCAGGCTCTGTTACAAATCCAGAAAAGTCTTATCACTTAGAATTTGTTTCTGAAAACGAATCCAACGCATATTTTTTAAGAGATACAATTAATGAATTTGGATTCTCCTCAAAGATTATTAGGAGAAAAGAAAAACACATAATTTATATCAAGGACTCGGAACAAATTTCTGATTTTTTATCTCTGATAGGTGCTTATAACTCTGTTTTAAAATATGAAAATATTAGAGTTATAAAAGAAATGAGAAATAATGTAAATAGAATTGTAAATTGTGAAACTGCAAATTTAAATAAGATAGTTAAATCAAGTTACAATCAAGTTGAGGACATTAAATTAATAGATAGAGAGATCGGGATAGAAAGTTTAGATGAAGATTTAAGAGATATTGCAACTTTAAGACTTCACAACAGGTCCATGAGTTTAAATGATATTGCAAATTCACTTGAGCCCAAGATATCAAAATCCACTGTTAATTATAGATTTAAAAAACTTAGAAAGATAGCAAATGAGTTGAGGGGTGTATAAAATGACAAATAAAGAAGTTGTACTTAACAATAACGATGGACTCCATGCGAGGGCAGCGGCTCTTTTTGTGAGGGAGGCAAATAAATTTGCAAGTGATGTAAATTTAGAAGCTCATGGGGAAAAAGTAAATGGAAAAAGTATTATAGGCATAATGTCACTAGGTGCATTTAACGGTGAAAAGATAATAATTGAAGCTGATGGTGCAGATGAAGAAGAAGCAGTTGATAAACTTGCTAATTTAGTAGAAAAAGATTTTGTAAATATTTAATGATTTTTTATTTAATAAATAGTTTTTAAAGAGTTTTGGGTTTTATCCAGAACTCTTTTTTCATGTTCTTTTATTTGTTTGATAGCTTTGATAAAATGTACTATATAAGTTATAAGTAAATAATTTTTATTTAAAAAGTTTTAATTAAAGTTATAAATTAAAGGATGATTTTATGAATAATTTTGTGCATCTACATTTGCACAGTGAATATTCTCTTTTGGATGGTTCTACGAGAATATCTCTTCTTCCAAAAAAAGTTAAGGAACTTAATATGGATGCAGTAGCGTTAACTGATCATGGGAATATGTATGGTGCTATTGCTTTTTATAAAGCTTGCAAAGATGAGGGAATAAAACCAATTTTGGGCTGCGAAGTTTATATTTCAAAAAAGGATCTTTCAATAAAAGATAAGTCAAACGAAAGATATCATTTAATTCTTCTTGCAGAAAATAATGAGGGTTTTAAAAATATTATGAAAATTGTATCCATTGGATTTGTGGATGGATATTATTACAAGCCTCGCATAGATAAGGAAGTGTTAAAAAAATATTCTAAGGGGATAATTGCAACTTCTGCTTGTTTAGGTGGCGAAGTGCAAAAATTAATTTTAAATAGAGATATTGAGGCTGCAAAAAAATCGGCCTTAGAATATAGAGGAATTTTTGGGGAAAATAATTTTTTCTTAGAACTTCAAGATCATGGGATGCCAGAGCAAGCTAGGGTAAATAGAGAACTTATAAATTTGTCAAAAGAACTAGAAATACCTCTTACTGTATCAAATGATGTTCACTATTTAAATAAGGATGATGCGAAAAGTCACGATGTGCTACTTTGTATTCAAACGGGGAAAACTGTAAATGATGAAAATAGAATGAAATTTCCTTCAGATGAGTTTTATTTAAAATCTCCCGATGAAATGGCTGCACTTTTTCCAGAAAATAAAGATGCACTTGAAAATACAGTTGAAATTGCAAATAGATGTAATGTGGATATAAAATTTCATGATCTTCACTTGCCAGATTTTTCTGTTCCAAGTGAGTACACCCACGAAGAGTATTTAAAAAAACTTGCTGTTGAAGGGATGTATAATCGCTATGAAAATGTTACAGATGAAATAAAAAATAGATTTGAATTTGAATTTAATACAATTAGAGATATGGGTTACGTAGATTATTTTTTAATTGTATGGGATTTTATAAGATACGCTAGAAAACATGAAATTCAAGTTGGACCGGGAAGAGGATCAGCTGCTGGGAGTGTGATTTCTTTTTGCCTTGGGATAACTGATGTTGATCCTTTAAAATTTGATTTACTTTTCGAAAGATTTTTAAATCCAGAGAGAGTTTCAATGCCAGATATTGATATAGATTTTTGTTACGAAAGACGAGAAGAAGTAATTGAGTATGTAAACAGAAAATATGGAGATTCTCATGTTGCACAAATTGCTACTTTTGGAACTATGGCAGCAAGAAATGCCATAAGAGATGTTGGCAGAGCTCTCGACATGAGTTATGCAAAAGTTGATTATATTGCAAAACAAATTCCTCAGGCACTTAATATGACAATAGAAAAGGCTCTTGAAATATCTGAAAGTTTTAAAAGCATTTACGAAAAGGAGGATGATTCAAAAGAATTAATTGATATGGCTATAAAACTCGAGGGCCTTCCAAGGCATACCTCAACTCACGCAGCTGGCGTTGTTATTTCTAAAGATGAGCTGACAGAATATGTTCCATTAACCAGAAATGATAAAATAATTGCAACGCAGTTTAATATGATTGAACTGGAAGAGTTGGGACTTCTAAAAATGGATTTTTTGGGTCTTAGGACATTAACGGTTATAAGAGATGCCATAAATTTAATAGAAGAAAATTATGGTAAGAAGATTTCTTTTGAGAAATTTGACTATAATGATCCTGATGTTTTAAAGATGTTTGCAAGAGCAGATACTCTTGGGGTTTTTCAATTTGAATCAAGTGGCATGAGAGCCTTTTTAAAAGAATTAAAGCCTGATGAATTTTCTGATCTTGTAGCTGCCAATGCACTTTTTAGACCAGGACCAATGAAGCAAATTCCAAAATTTGTTGGGTCGAAGCACGACAAAAGTAAAATTTCTTATCTCCATCCAAAGCTTGAACCTATACTCAAATCCACTTATGGTTGTATAGTTTATCAAGAGCAGGTAATGCAAATTGTGCAACAAATTGGTGGTTACTCACTTGGTAGGGCAGATATTGTTAGACGTGCCATTTCCAAGAAAAAAATGAAGGTAATGGAAGAGGAGAGAAAAAATTTTATTTATGGAAATGTAGAAGAAGAAGTTTCTGGAGCTATTGCAAATGGAGTAGATGAAAAAACTGCTAATGAAATCTATGATTTGATTATAGATTTTGCAGATTATGCATTTAATAAATCTCACTCTGTTGCTTATTCTGTTGTAGCTTATAGGACAGCTTGGTTAAAATATTATTATCCTAGAGAATTCATGGCTGCACAAACTTCTACCTATACAAATGATATAAAACAAGTAAGTCTTTATATTGAGGAGATAAAAAGACTTGGTATAGAAATTCTTCCGCCAAATATAAATTATTCTTTTAAAAATTTTACTGTTGAAGATGGCAAAATTAGATTTGGGTTAAAAGCAGTTAAAAATGTTGGAAATAATTTAATAGACGTAATTGTAAAAGCTAGAGATAATGGAAAGTTTAAATCTTTAAAAGATTTTGTGGATAGAATTAATGCGATAGATAAGTCTGCCTTAAATAAAAGAGCAGTTGAATCTCTTATAAGATGTGGAGCAATGGATGATTTTAGTGGAAATAGAGCACAGTATCTTGCAATTTATGAAAAAGTAATTTCATCTTCATCAAATACTGCAAAAAATAATGTTGCTGGACAATTTTCTCTTTTTGAAAGCTCAGATGTTCAAGAAGATTTGCCAAGTTTAAAGGACTTTTCACAAAAAGACAAGCTTGATATGGAAAAAGAAGTTGTAGGAATATATATTTCAGGGCATCCACTTGATCCATATAGAGAATTAATTGAAAAAAGTGCAGATACAGATACAAATGAAATTTTTGAAAAGTATAGAGAAAATATGTTGAATAATAGCAAGGTAAAAGTTGGCGGAATTTTAAAAGCAAAAAAGACCATGATTACAAAGACAAATAAAATGATGGCCTTTGCACAATTAGAAGATCTTTTTGGGACAATTGAACTTGTAATTTTTCCAAATGTATTTTCAAAGTATAGAGAACTAATTGAAGATGAAAATGTAGTTTTTGTTGAGGGACATTTTCAGGAATCAGAAATTGAGGAGCCAAAAATTTTGGTAGATAAAGTTTCTAAGATTAAAATGCCAACAAATAAAAAATTATATATTTCAGTAAATTCGATGAGAGATAAAAATTTGAGAGAAATAAGAAATATTTTAAAAGATTATAGTGGAAATACTCCAGTAATATTTTATGAAGAAGAAAGTAAAAAAGCTTTTGGAACGGAGAATAATTTGTGGATAGATGAAAATTTATTTGAAGAACTTAGGGATAAATTAATATTATTTACAGAAAATGATAAAGAGAAAATAATATTAAAGTAAAAGAAGTAGGTGTCTATGAGAATTGCAATTTTAACAAGTGGTGGAGATGCTCCAGGGATGAACGGCGCAATACGTGCAGTAGTTAGGACTTGTATATATGAAGGAATAGAAATTTTTGGAATAAATGGTGGCTACGAAGGGCTAATTGATGGAAAATTTGAAAAATTAAATCTTTCTTCTGTTGCAGATATAATTCAAAGAGGGGGAACAATTCTGTCAACTTCTAGGTCAGAAAGATTTATGACAGAAGAAGGATTTAAGAAGGCATTAATTTCGCTTGAAGTTTTTGAAATTGATGTCTTAATTGTTTTAGGTGGTGATGGAACTCTTAGAGGTGCAAAAAAACTTTGTGATCATGGTATTAATGTAATTGGAATTCCATGCTCCATAGATAATGACCTTGCATATACAGATTTTACTATTGGATTTATGACTGCTGTTGAAACTGTTACAGAGGCAGTAAGTCATATTAGAGATACCACTGAAGCTCATGGTCGTGCAAATGTAGTTGAAGTTATGGGCCGTGAGTGTGGAGATATTGCACTTTATTCTGGTGTTTCGTCGGGTGCAGAGTCAATCCTTATACCAGAAATAGAAACAAATATAAATGAAATTGCAGAAAAGGCAATTATGTGCAAAAACAGAGGTAAAAGACATCACATAATAATTATGACAGAGGGATGTGGTAATGCCTTTGATTTTGCAGAAAAGTTTGAAAAGTTGACAGATATTGACACAAAAGTAACTGTTTTGGGTTATATTCAAAGAGGTGGAGCACCAAGTGTTTTTGATAGAATTTTATCGTCAGAACTTGGCTATTTTGCAGTTAAGGAAGCAAAAAAAGAAAATTCTGTTGCCCTTGGTGTAAAAAATGGATCTGTAATAAAAATGGAGTATGATGAAATTTTTAAATGTAAGAAAGTTTTTAGACACGATCTATTAGATATACTAAAGACAGTTTCTATATGAGGTGTGAAATGAAAAAAACAAAAATTGTAGCAACAATTGGCCCTTCAAGTGAAAGTGAAGAAGTTTTAAGAAGTTTGTTTTTAGAAGGAGTAAACGTTGCAAGGCTAAATTTTTCTCATGGAAGCCATGAGGAGCATAAAATAAAGATTGATAGAATAAAAAAGATTAGAAAAGAACTTGACCTTCCCATTGGTATAATGCTTGATACAAAAGGACCAGAAATTAGACTTGGAGATGTGGAGGGAGAAATTTTTTTAGAAGTTGGAGAAAACTTTACCCTTACAAGTAGAGAAATTGTGGGCGATAAAAATATTGCTACAATATCCTATAAAGAACTTTATAATGATGTAGAAGTTGGCGGTAAAATTTTAATCGATGATGGTCTTGTGGAACTAAAAGTAGTTTCCATTGTAGATGAAGACATAGTGACTGAAGTTTTAAATTCTGGATATATTTCTTCCCACAAAGGAGTAAATGTGCCGGGAGCAAATTTAAATTTGCCTGCTCTTACTAAGAGAGATGTAGAAGATATAAAATTTGGCGTGAAAGAAGATGTTGATTTTATTGCCGCATCCTTTGTTAGAAGTAAAGAAGATGTTCTTAAAATAAGAAAAGTTTTAGAAGAAGAAAGGGACTACACAACAAAAATTATTTCAAAAATAGAATCTCAAGGTGCAGTGGATTTAATTGACGAAATAATTGAAGTATCTGATGGCATAATGGTTGCTAGAGGAGATCTTGGCGTTGAAATAGAAACAGAGAAAGTTCCAATTGTACAAAAAGAGATTATAAAAAAGTGCAATATATCTGGCAAAACTGTAATTACTGCAACGCAAATGCTTGATTCAATGATTAGAAACCCAAGACCAACTAGGGCAGAAACAAATGATGTTGCCAATGCTGTCTTAGATGGAACAAGTGCAGTGATGCTCTCAGGTGAAACTGCAAGTGGAAAGTATCCCTTAGAATCTGTTATAACTATGCGAAAAATTTTGGAGTACACAGAAAATACTATTGATCACGATGAAATTTTAGAAAATATAATTAAAGTTGTGGAAAATTCCATGACTAATTCCATTGGGAGAAGCGCCTGCGTAATAGCGAGAGATTTAGATGCTAAGGCAATTATAACAGCAACAACTTCAGGAAATACATCAAGGGCAATTGCAAAGTTTAGACCAGTTACGCCTATTATTGCATCTACACCTTTTGAAAAAATAAAAAATCAACTTAGTATCGTTTGGGGCATAAATCCAATAAAAGTTTTAAATTTTAAAGATACAGATAATTTAATCGATGCATCAATGGAAGCTTCTGTAAAAAAAAGATATTTAAAATCTGGAGATTTAGTTGTACTTACAGCAGGAGTGCCAACAGGAATTGCTGGATCTACTAATCTTCTAAAAATAGAAAATGTTTCGGAAATCTTGGGACGTGGTACTTCAATTGGAAAAAAGAAAAAGAAGGCTAGAGCCATAGTTGTAAATTCTATAAAGGATTTGGAAGGAAATTTCGAAACAAAGGATATTATTGTGTGCAAGAGTACAAATGAAAAAATGATTCCTTTCATGGAGAGATCTTCAGGATTTGTAACAGAAGAGGCAGGATTCACATCAAATGGAGCAGTTTCTGCAATATCTCTTGATAAAATGGCAATAGTTGGAGTGAAATATATAACTGCGAAAATAAAAACAGGGGATATCATAACAATTGATGGAATAGATGGAACTGTTAGAAGATAAATTTTTATAAGAAGTATTGTTTTTTGCTTAGTTTATAATAAATTTATTTTAAGCCTTTTAGATAATTAATTAGTGGTAAGGTAGAATTTATAGGATTTGGACTTGTTATTATGAAAGAAATAAAGAAAAATTTTGATTATATTTTTGGGGAATTTTTAAAATTTTCAAAAAAGGGAAATATAGCACTTTTAGTTAATGCTATATTTGAGCCTTTTCCCACTTTTTTAATAGCACTTTTAAGTAAGAATATATTGGACTTATTTAAAAGAGGTGCAGGTTTAAGATTTATAACTAGATATTTGTTGTATTTTACAATTTTATTATTTGCAATAAATTTAGTTGTGAATTTTTCTTACAATATTTTTTGGCCAATTGTTGTAAAATTCCGATTTAGCAAACTTACTCATTTGGGAGAACTTGCGATGAAGATGGATTATTCACTGTTAGAAAATTATAGTGTGATGGAAGAGTTTGAAATTGCAAAGTCATCTTCATCTGACAATCAAAAAGGATTTGCAGGGTATGTTTTAAATTCAAATAAGATATTAAAGGGAATAGTTGGATTTTTTTTAAATGGTGCAGTCTTGCTATATTATTTGCCATTTTTAATTGCACCTGCAATTTTTGTATTTGTATTTAGTCTTAAAAAAAGTGTTAAGAATAGCCTTTTTATTCATGAGAAAGAAAATTATATAATTAAAGAATGCGATAGAAAAGAAAATTATTTTAATGATGCAATATGGGACTTTAGCACAGGAAAAGAAATAAGAATTTTTTCAATGGAGTCTATATTAGTCAGAAAGCTTAATTGTATCTTTAAAGAAATTAATTTAAATGTGAAAGATATTCTAACGAAGGAAAATAAACTATTTTTCTCAAATGGGTTAATTTGGTTTATATTTGAAATAGCTACGTATTTATATATTTTTATTTTGCATATAAATGGAAAATTAAGCATTAATTCGATTGTAATGTTAATAATGTTAATCTCTTTATTTAGACAAGCTATGAGCCAGATGATTCACGATTTTAGCAATCTTTATAAAAATAGTATTGAAGTTTCAGATTATTTATCTTTTTTTAATAAATATTCTGAAAAAGAAGGTAAGGGTTGTAATATTAGTAATATAAAAATTAAAGATATATATGAAATAGAATTTAAAGATGTTTGGTTTAGATATTCTGATAGAAGTCCTTTTGTACTTCAAGGAATTAATTTCAAATTATCTAATAAAGAAAAGTTTGCAATTGTCGGTGTAAATGGAAGTGGAAAAAGTACAATTATAAAACTTTTACTTGGATTATATAAAACGAGCAAGGGTCAAATTTTAATAAATGGGTTTGATATAAATAATATTGAGAAAAAGAGTTTATATTCTGCACTTTCTGCAATGTTTCAAAAAACTATTATATATTCTTTTACTGTGGCTCAAAATGTAGCTATGGCATCTGAATTTAATAGAGAACGAGTAATTCTTTCTTTAAAGAGAGCAGATATTTATGATGTGATTAGTGGTTTTGATGAAAATGTAGGTAAGATGATGTTAAAATTAATAGATGACAATGGTTATGTTCCTTCAGGTGGACAAAGTCAAAAAATTAATTTTGCAAGAACGCTTTATAGAGGAAGTCCCTTATTTATTTTAGATGAGCCATCAGCTTTTTTAGACCCTTTTTCAGAAGAGAGAATGTTAAGAACAATAGTCGAAAATTCAATAGATAAAATTACGATTTACATTTCGCACAGACTCACAACAGTAAAATTTTGTGACAAAATAATATTACTTGAAAATGGAAAAATAAAAGAGCAAGGGAATTTTGACGAAATAATGGAAAAACAAGGCGAGTTTTATAATATGTATATGAGCCAGAAGATGCTATATTTAAAAGATTAAGATTACAATTAGGAGAAAAGAATTGTTTAGAAGGATTTACAAAACTATATGGGAAATGTCTAAAAAATATTTATATTTTTCTCTTATTTTAATAATTATAAAGAGTATATTGCCAATAATTACAGTTATATTTCCCAAAATTGTTATAGACAACATAACTTCTGGAAAGGGGTTTAAAGTAGTTGTAAGTACAATTATTTTTATAATCTTTATAAAGTATTTATTAGAAATATTAGTAAATATTTTTGACAATAAATTAGAATATATTGGGACAGAATTAAATCAAAAGTTTGAATTAAATATACTAAAGAAAATAATGCGAGTAGATTATGAAATTTTAGAAAGTCCAAAGATACTTGATATGAAAGATAAGGCACTTGAAGGAATTTCTGTAAATAATGGAAGTATATCTATTTACAATGAAAAAATTATAGAAATTATATCTTCTATTATTTCTATTTTTGGTGTCACATATATAATAACAAGAATTAATATAAGGTATTTATTGGCACTTGTTTTGATTTTAATTTTAGATTTTGTAATTGAAAAACTGATAGCGAATTTTGAAATAAAAAATTGGAATAAATGGATTCCAATTAATAGAAAATTTCGAATGGTATATGATTTGATGTATAATTTTAATAACGGATCTGATATTAGAATCTTTAATACATCTGATTTTTTTGGAAATACTGCAAAAGATACCAATAAAGATATGTATCAAGTTATGAGCGATGAGGCAAAAACTGTTTCTAAATATAATATACTTAATAATTTGTTAGAATCACTTAAAATTTTTTTGGTTTTTTATTTGGGATTAGAGGGTCTTACAAAAAAGAGCCTTTCAATAGCAGATTTTAGTTCATATTTAGTTTCAGTGAACGTGTTTTTGAATTCAGTTAAGACTATTAGTCATGCTATTGTAGATATTAGTAAAATTAATTGCTATGTAGAAAGTTATTTTGTATTTTTAGACTTAGATATTTCAGAAAAAGAAATTATAATTAAAAATAAAAATATTTTAAATTTAGATAAAAAAGGTTCTAAGATTGTATTTGAAAATGTATATTTTAAATATCCATCTCAGGATAAATATACATTAAAGAATTTGAGCTTTAAAATAGGAAAAAACGAGAGAGTTAGCTTGGTAGGTTCAAATGGTGCAGGCAAATCTACAATTATTAAATTACTAATAGGTCTTTATAAGCCAACTGAGGGAAGAATATTAATAGACGGTTGTGACTTAGAGAGCTATAAAAAAGAAGATTTATTTAAAAAATTTGGAGTAGCTTTCCAAGACTTTAATATTTTTCCTCTTTCAGTATCAGAAAATATAGATACGAATTATAAATGTGATGAGGAAAAGATAAATGAATTATTATCTGAGTTTGGCCTTTATGAAAAAATAGAGAGTTTGGAACATGGATTAGAAGAAAATTTGTACAAGGCTTATGATTCTTCATCTACGGATTTATCTTTGGGGCAAAAACAAAAAATTACTTTAATAAGAGCCTTATACAGTGATAGAGAGTTTTTAATATTAGATGAGCCAACTGCTTCTGTTGATGTATATACAGAGGTGGATTTCTATAAAAGTTTAGAAGAGTTCACTCGCAATAAAACTTCGATTTTTATTTCACACAGGCTTATAAGTTCAAAATTTTCTGACAAAATTTTTGTTTTAGAAAATGGCGAGATAATAGAAAGTGGAAGTTTTGAAGATCTTATGAGATAAAATAGTAGATTTAAGGAAATGTTTGACATTCAAAAGAAAAAATTTGTATAAAAAGGATCTCTAGACATTTTGTATTTATGTTTTAGAGATCTTTATTTTTGTGCTATTATTTTTTTTATGTTTTTTTCTCTTTCCTTTAAAATGGAATTAAAGTTTTCTAATTTTACCTTTACATTTTTAGATTCTGACATTAATTTTATTTTAGAAAATTTTTCTGATTCATTTAAGTAGTTGAAATTTTCTTCAATTTTTTGGGATAGAATCTTGTAAATTTTATCTAAAGTTTTAGAGGCTTTAGCTAAATTATTTAGTGTGAGCAGTATATCAATTGCAAATAAAACTCCCAATATAGAGGTGATTAAGTTTATTAATTTGTTGTCTGCAATAGATAAGAAAAAAATCATAATTGGGGTTAATTTTTTTACTATTGCAATATTTCCAAAACCAAAAATTATAAGACCATATAAGCAGACTCTACTTTTGATTTGGAAAGGATAGTTGCTATAATCCCACCATTTCTTGTGGAAGAATCTCTCAAGAAAATATCCTATCATATATTCTACAGTGCAACATAAAAAGGCAGAGTATATAAAAATGGATAGGCTTGATTGAAAACCTTTAAGTGTGAAGTAGGACAGAGTGGCACCTATGCCATAAATAGGGCAACAAGGTCCTAGCAAAAATCCTCTGTTGTGAATTTTATCAAGTTCAACGATAGAACAAGGGAAACTCTCCCATAACCAACCTAAAAATGAATAGATAAAAAATATTAAGTAAAATTCTGATATTTTCATAAATTTTCAAAACTCACTTTCGCAAATCTATGAGATACAGTTTCAACTGTTGACACCCATTTGTCTGCATAAGTTATAATCCATGATTCCAAATATTTTGGTGGAACTACAGTTAAAGGGAACATATGCTTTATTATTATATCTTTTTCAACATTGTTTAGATCAAGTTCACTCCTTGCATTTTTGTAAGCTTCTTTTGGATGAGTAAAGCCATGAAAACTTTTTTTATGTTTTTTGTCATGCCAATCGTATAAAAAGTAATCGTGAAGAAGAGCACCTCTTATTAGAGAATCCATGTCTACATTTAAATTATATTTTTCGGCGATTTCAATAGATTTTTTTGCAACGGAAATAACGTGAGAGTATACAGTTGTATTTCCATGCTGTATATAATTTTTTGTTTTTAAAAATCTAGTATTTTTATTTAATTCTTCTATAATTTCTTTAAGTCTTTTTTCATTATCCATCTTATTCTCCTCGAAAATTATTTTAGATTAAAAATGTAAAAAATTTTCTAAATTTATGTTAAAATTTAAAGAAAATTGCAAAAAAATAAAAGTCAAAAGTCATATTGCTATGACTTTTGACTTTTATTTTCTATTAGAACTTTGATTCAAAATAAATTCTATTTTCAGAAGAAACAAGAGCATCACTTAGTTCTATTAATTTTAAATTTTCTTTAGAAAAGGTCAGCATAGAAGTTGCCTTTTCAAAGTTTTTATCATTTAGTGAATATCTATTTTTTATAATTTCTATTTCACTTTCATTTTTTGTTGTAAATTCGTATACAATTTTGTCTTTTTTATTTAAAACTGTTGGATTTGTTTGAACTTGATTTAAAAATTCAACCAAATTATTTGAATTTATAGAATTTTTAATTTTGTCAATTGAAATATCTTCTAAAAAGTTTTTTTCCTTTGAATCACAAAGATTTGGATAAAGTTCTGTAATTTTTTTAGTCTTGGTATTTTCTTTTTTTATAGAAAATTTTTCTGGTTGTATTTCTTTTGAAGAATTATTTAAAGAATTTATAACATCTTCATATTTTTTATTTGTTGTAGGAGTTTTGTCTTTTTTATTCTCTTCTGAAGATTCATCTTTTTTGGATTCATTGATTATTTTTTTGACATTTTTATCTGTATCAGGACTTTTAATTTCCAAATCGTGAAGCTTTTCTTGGGAAGGTTCATTTCCTTCTTTTTTCAAATTTTTGTCTTGAGATTTTTCTCTATTAAGGTTAGTTTCGTTAGAAATTTTTACATTTTTCTTTGAATCTTCTTTATGTAATCTAGCCGAGCTTTTTGTAGTTTCATTTATATTTTTTTTATTAGCGGGAAGAGCTTTTTTATTACTTTTAGATTTCCACAAATAAAAGATAAGGACAATGACTACAATTAAAATAAAATATAGCATTTCAGCACCTCCAATTATTTATATTATACCACTTAAATATAAAATAACTACTTTAATTAATTAAAAAATTAAAAAGTTTTAAATTAAAAAGAACTCAGTTTCCCAAGTTCTTTTCAAAATATTAATTTTCTAACTTTCTTTGTTTCCTATTTTCTATTTTTCCTTTTAAAATAGGCACAACATCTCTAACT
Organism: Peptoniphilus lacydonensis; assembly: GCF_900106515.1. Classification (GTDB taxonomy): domain Bacteria; phylum Bacillota; class Clostridia; order Tissierellales; family Peptoniphilaceae; genus Peptoniphilus_A; species Peptoniphilus_A lacydonensis. The sequence goes on along the minus strand of NZ_FNWF01000003.1, from coordinate 512,663 downwards.
TCGCGAACACCCAAGTAATATAGACAAATTAAATAAATAACAGCGGCAATTGCTACTATAATTATTAAAAGAATCAAACGCAAAAGTGTTTGCATACCACCACTAGCAAAAGAAATAATTAATTTTTCATAAGGGAAGTAGGCAAGCGTAACAAGTCCCATAACAGAAGATGCCATTAATGCTTTAACAAGTGCTTTTATATAGGATTTTACTCCAAGATTTCCAATTTTTTTCTTTAAAAGTATAAATGAAATAAAAACTGCTATCATAGTTGCAATTGAAACTGATGCAGCAAGTCCATTTGTGCCAAAGTGTCTTGCAACTAAGAGGTTTAGCCCAACATTTATTGCCACATTTACAACTCCAACATAAAATGGAGTCTTTGTGTCATCAACGGAATAATAAATTCTATTTAATACATTTATTAATGATATAGAAATAAGTGAGAGTGAATAAAATCTAAGCGTAGAAGTTGCCGCAATCCCATTTTCTGGAGTAAAAGCTCCACGCACAAAGGCAATTTCTATAATTGGTCTTGCCAATACTATTAGCCCCACAGTTGCAGGAACAGTTAAAAATAAAACTGATTTTATTGATGCATTCATAACTTTTTTTCCGTCACGCATATTTCCCTGACCAAGTGTCCTTGTTAGTACTGGAAAAATTGTTGCAGTTATTGCAGTTATAAAAATACCAATAATCATTGTGTTCATTTTATTCGCATAATATAAAATTGAAGCAGCTCCTCTACCCATTCCAGAAGCCAAAGATCTATTTACAAGTGTGTTTATATCATTTATAGATACAGAAACAAAAACAGGAAGAGCAAGAGTTATTGCTTCTTTTACATATTCATCTTTAAAATCCAAGACAAATTTAGGTTTGTAACCGATTTTCATTGCATGAGGAAGTAAAAATAAAAATTCTGCAAGTATTCCTAGTACAGATGAAATTGTAAGCCCTATTATACCAACATGACGAGAAAATAATGCTAAATATATTATATATGTTAAGTTTAGAGGAATTGCTATTGCACCAGCTGCAGCAAATTTGCCACCATGTTGCAAATATCCTTCCATTACCCCAACCCATGATGAAAATAATACTACTGGCATCCCAACTTGAATTAATTTAACAACAATATCATAAGTTTCTTTATCAGCTTGGGATGCTGTTAAGTATGCAATTTGCCTTGGAAAAATTATACCAAGGATGATAAGTACAAAGGATACAAGTGAGGCAATTGATAATAAATTATTAGTAAAATAATTTTTTTGGTTTTTACCATAATCTAGTTCAGCTTTTTGAACTGATGGTATATAAGTTGTTGCAATAGCTTGAGTTACAAAACCTGCAATCATTGCAGTTGCAGCTTGTGCAAGAGAAAAGGCGTCCATTTCAGTTCCTGCACCAAAGACATTTGCAGTTAAAGACTCTCTAAAAAAACCAAAAAGTTTTCCTATTAATGAAAAGATTATTATTGCAAGAGTTGACTTTGCAATTTTTGAGCCTGTATTACTTTTATTTTCCAATTTAAAAACTCCTTTATATCTTCTCAAATTATAATTTGTTTAAAATTTTATGTCAAGTAAAGGGCTTCTTTCTAATTCAAAGAAAAGTTTTTTTGTGTTATTATGAATGTAAAATAGAAAATTAAAAAAATTACAAATAGGAGGAAAAATGAAGAATAGAAATTTAATAAAAAAAGTAATGCCATATTTTTATAAGTATAAATTGACTTTGTTTTTAGATTTATTTTGTGCAGCCTTTACAACTGCAAGTGAAATGATCTTGCCATTAATTCTAAGAGCACTTACAAATAGAGGGATGAAAGATTTAGAATCTATTACTTTTGATTTTGTATTAAAACTTTCTCTTATATATATTGCAATAAAAATTGTGGAAATAATTGCTCAGTATTTTATGACAAGTATTGGGCACATAATGGGTGCGAGAATAGAAACAGATATGAGGCGTGATTTATATTCGCATCTTCAAACTCTTTCTGATACTTTTTACAACGAAACAAAAGTCGGAGTTATAATGTCAAGAATTACAAATGACCTTTTTGACATAACAGAATTTGCACATCACTGTCCAGAAGAATATTTTATTGGGGCAATAAAAATACTAGTATCTTTAATTATTCTTTTAAATATAAATGTGAAGATGACTCTTTTGATTTATATTATGATTCCTCTTATGATATTTTTCTCAGGAAGATTTAGAAAGAAAATGCGTGAAGCACAAAAAGATCAAAGAGTTCACATTGGCCATTTGAACTCTTCCATAGAAGACTCTTTACTAGGAATAAAAGTTGTAAAATCTTTTGCCAATGAAGATGTTGAAAACGAAAAATTTATGAATGAAAATGATAAATTTTTAAACATCAAAAAGAGATATTACAAATCAATGGCAGGATTTAATACAATTAACAGAGTTTTTGATGGTTTGATGTATCTTATCCTGATAGCAAGTGGCGGATATTTCCTTATGAAGAGGGAAATTGGACCAGAAGATTTGATTGTCTATGTAATGTATGTGCAATCACTTCTTGCAACTGTGAGAAGAATTATAGAATTCACAGAACAGTTTCAAAAAGGAATGACTGGAATTGAAAGGTTTGCAGAAATTATGTCTGTTGAATCTGACATAAAGGATAGAAAAAATGCAAAAGAAATAAAAAATGTGAGAGGAGAAATTTCCTTTAAGAATGTTTATTTTAGTTATGGAGAAGGTGGAGAAAAAGTTTTAGAAAACTTTAGTGTTGATATAACTCCTGGAGAAAAGCTTGCAATTGTTGGACCCAGTGGAGCAGGAAAGACTACAATTTGTAATTTAATACCAAGATTTTATGATGTAGACAGTGGTTCTGTAAATGTAGATGGTATTGATGTACGTGATATAAAAATAAAATCATTAAGAGAAAATATTGGAATAGTGCAACAAGATGTATATTTATTTTCAGGAACTGTGAAAGACAATATTGGATATGGAAAAAGTGACGCAAGTGATGGAGAAATAATTGAAGCAGCAAAACTTGCAGGAGCCTATGAATTTATAAAAAATTTACCTGACGGATTTGACACCTATGTTGGAGAGAGGGGTGTAAAATTATCAGGAGGACAAAAACAAAGAATTTCTATTGCAAGAGTTTTTCTAAAAAATCCACCAATATTAATTTTAGATGAAGCAACGTCTGCTCTAGACAATAAAAGTGAAATAATTGTACAAGATTCCATAGAAAAACTTTCCAAAGGAAGGACTACAATTACTATTGCACATAGACTTACAACAGTGCAAAATGCAGATTTAATAATTGTAATGACAAAGGATGGAATTATAGAAAGAGGAAGCCATAAAGAGTTAATGGATAGAAAAGATTATTATTACAACCTTTATACAAAAGGAGGAAGATTAGAGTAAATGAAACTTTTGATATAAAAGTGATGAAGAAAAATTTTATAGATTTTATCAAGCAAAGTAACTGATTTAATTTTTATAAGAGAGATGCTATAAAGGACAAGAAAAAATATTCCACAATACAGAAAATTCTTTAAAATTTTAAAAGTAATTGGATAATTTAAAATAGAAAATATGAATTGATTTCCGAAAGTTGGTTTTTGAAAGTCGATTTTTTATAAAAGATTTATAAATATAGGTATATCTAATAGTATTAAATTAATAAAAGCTAAATAGAAATTAAAAAGCTTTTGCTTAAAATAAAAATTTAGATAAAAAACTACCAGAGATAGTTTATAATTTCTCTGGTAGTTAATCTAAGATTATAGGGCAGCGTAATTATACTGCAACAATTTTATTTTTAATAATACTAAATTATATTAAATTCTTTTAGCATTTCTTCTATATCTGTTCCCTTAATAAGTTTTGCAACTTTCATCTTTTGTAATGGGCTAAGTGGAAGTTCAGGTTTTTTACCATCTGATAAAGAAACCATTCCATTTAGAAGGTATCTTAAATCATATCTTGATGCGAATACTTCCGGTACAGCTTTTTCTACTCCGCAAAGAACATAAACTGCTTCCATAGCTGTTCTTCCAGAATATTCTGTTGTAAATACTGTATCTCTTCCTGGAGCATCAAGAGTTTCTGCAAATTGTCCTAAGAATGCAAAGTTTACTCCACCCTTTGGAACTACATATGGTCTATCTCCAGATTTTCTAGGCATAAATTGTGATGTTATATATGGCATCATAACTGGAACTGCTGTACATGTTTCAGCAAGTGCATCAATTTCATTTACGGGTACACCAATGTGGAATAACCATTCTTTTGTAATTTCTTTACCAGTACAATCTCTCATTTTCTTTTTGATGAAGTCACCTTCTACATCTGTAAATAATCCGTAAATCCAAACACAAACATCATTTTCAGGTTGTTCTGGATATTGGCCTTGTCTATTAATTGTCCAAGACATTAACCAGCTTGAATCAACACAAGTTACAATACCACCTGTTACAGTTTTTCCACCATAAGGGCTTCTCTTTGTAATTTTTTCAATATATTTTGGAACTGATTCATCGTGACAAGTTACTGTACAAGACTCCCAGTTACTCTTTTCTACATCAGAACAGAAAACTTCTGGATGTCCAAAATCATCAGATTTTTTAGCAATATTTTTCCACATTTCCCAACAACCACTTTGTTCATCTGAAAGTTCAGCTGCTGTGTTGTCATCTCCATAACTAGAATTTTCAGTCATAGAACCATTTGTAATGAATAATAAATCATTTTCTGTCAAATCAATTGACTTATCATTTCCATCTTTATCTTCAGCAATTATTTTTGTAGCAACCTTTTTATTTTCTGAAATATCAAAATCAACATCAGTTACCTTAATATTGTATTGGAATTTACATCCGTGATTTTCAAGATATTTAACCATAGGTTTTACAATTGAATTGTATTGGTCATATCTTGTAACTCTAAGTGCTGATAAATCAGTTAGACCGCCTACGTGGTGGATGAAACGATTTAAATATAATTTCATTTCTAAAGCAGAGTGCCAATTTTCAAAAGCAAACATTGTTCTCCATAAAGTCCAGAAATCTGAATTTAGAAGACCATCTGAAAAAATATCTTCAATAGCCTTATCTTCTAGTAGTTCATCTTGAGTCATGCAAAGTTCAGCAATTTCTTTAACTTGATCTTGAGTTAGATTAAATTTACCATCGTCATAACGTTCACCTTGTTTGTGAGTTATACGGCAATTACTAAAGTTTGGATCGTCGTAGTTAGTGTAGAAATAATCGTCTAAAACACTCATTTCTGGGTCTTCTAAGCTTGGGATAGAACTCCAAATATCCCATAGACATTCGAAGTGAGCTCCAGTTTCTCTACCACCACGAGCAACATATCCTCTAGTATCCATGTATTCACCGTCAAGTGAACCACCAGGGATATCTAATTGTTCTAAGAAAGTAATTTTTTTACCGTCCATATGTGCATCTCTAATTAAAAAGCAGGCTGCAGTTAAAGCTGCAATTCCTGTTCCAACTAGATATGCAGATTTTTCTTCAATACCTTCTGGTTTTCTAGCTTTAACTAATCTTTGAAAATCTCCATTAGTTAATTTAAGTCTTTTATCATGAGTTTTAAGTTCCATAACATCCTCCTTATATAGTCCTTTATCTTCCTTCTATATTCATTAAACCATTATTTTGATAAAGTATCATCTCTCAAAAGAGGACATTTGGGGTAATTTTACCCAACATCAAAGTTTTGGGTAAACTCTTTTAGCTTCTCACTTCTCTTTAAAGATAACAAAATATTACCGTCCATTAGCTCTCCTATTCTGCGTGCAATAGCCTTTGGATCTGTCTTCATGTCAGTCGCTACCCATTGAATCAAAGAAGAACTTAGAGCACATTGATAAAAATAAGCAATTAGTTTTATATCAATTTTCTTTGCCTTAGTATCCACAGCAACTCTTCTTACATATTTCCTCATTATTTCTCCTGAAATCGAAAAAATATATTTTTCCAATTCAATCTTATAATCAGATTCATACATATGCTTGACAACTTTTTTGTTATCTAAAATAAATTTAGCAGCTAAAATAAAACTCTCTTCCCATGATAAGGTCTCATTGAACTCCTCAATTACCCTTTCAAGTTCTTCATCAAAAATTTCCTTAATCAATTGAGGTAAATTTTCATAATGATAATAAAAAGTCTTTCTTTCAATTTTACATTGCTTAGCTAGTTCAGTTACAGTAATATTATGTAATTGTTTTTTATTTAAAAGATTTATAAATTCTTTTCGTATTAAATCTTTAGTATAATTTTTTGGCATATAAATTCCCCTTATTAGAATAAAGTTATATATTATATATTTTCCCAATTTATTAATTATTAAAAGAGATAAGATAATAAATAATTTTATAATTTTTAATATAACTATTTCTGTGAGTTAAAATCAATTTCAAATTCCTAGTTTTGAGATATAGGGTATTTTTATATGTATAATTGAAAAGTCAGGAACTTTATTTAACGGATACTCTTATAAATTACTTTATATATTGAACGTGTTCGGTGATATCTTTATAAACATCCATTTTTCTCTCGTTATAAATAACTTTATTTTGCTCGAAGATATTGTTTCCTTTACTATCAATAGAGACTATTAATGGACCAAATTCTTCCACATCGCAAACCCAAAGGGTTTCGGGCATTCCTAAATCTGTCCACTTTGCATCTACAATTTCTTTAACTCTAGTAGCTGCCCATACTGCGTTTCCTGCTGGGATAACAACATGGATTGCTTTATTTTTTTTACAACCTCTGGCAGTACCTTCGCCCATACCACCTTTGCCAATTATTATTTTGACGCCAGTCTTTTCTATAAATTTTTCTTCAAACTTTTCCATTCTCATTGAAGTAGTGGGGCCAACAGAAATCATTTCATATTTTCCATTTTTTTCTGATATTATTGGTCCTGCGTGTAGTATAGCTTTGTCTTTTATATCTACTGGAAGTTCTAGTCCTTCTTCTATTACTCTTCTATGAGCAACATCTCTACAAGTTACCATTCTTCCAGATAAATAAATTATATCTCCAATTTTTAAATGCTTGATATCTTCATATGATATCGGTGTTGTTAAAATTTTTTTACTCATAACTCTATCCCTTCGTGACTTAGTATTTCATAATTCATATCTTTATCTAATAAAATAATTCCTCTTCTGTGGGACCAACAACCTACATTAAGTGCAACTGAAAGAACACTTGGATGTCTAGCTGTATTTACAATATTTACACCCATTACAGAATTTTCACCACCAAAGCCCTGTGGACCGATTCCAATTTTATTAATTCCGTCTTCAAGCCTTTTTTCTAAATCTTTTGCTCTTTCATCATTGTTGTGATCACCAACTTTTTTCATAAGGGCAAGTTTAGAATTTATAGCAGCTGTTTCTATAGATGTTCCAATTCCAATTCCAACGAGAAGTGGAGGGCAAGCATTTAAGCCATAAGAAGTCATTCTATCTAAAACGAATTTAACAACTGCTTCGTACCCTTCGCCAGGCATAAGAGTAATCCCTGCTCCTGGGAGTGAACATCCTCCACCTGCCATATATGTGTAAATTTTTGCGGATGAACCTGGAACTAGTTTTGTAAATATTGTTGGCGTTCCCTTGCCAATGTTTTTGCCAGTATTATATTCTTTAAAAGTTTCAACGCTATTGTGCCTAAGTGGTATTTCTATTGTTGCTTTATAAGTTGCTTTTCTTAGAATGTTTTCTAAATTTGATTTGAAAGGGAAGTCTTCTCCGACTTCACAAAAGAACTGCAATACACCAGTATCTTGACAACTCGGTCTTTTCATTTTCCATGCAAGTTCTTGATTTTTTTTCATTGTTTCAAAAATAGTTTTTGCAAGAGGACTCGTTTCTTTTTCTGAAAGGTCCTTTAATTTGTCTTCAACATCTTTTGGAAGTTTCATGCTGACAATTCCAATAAAAGATGACATTTCATCAATAAATTTCTTTTCTAAATTTTCTTTGTTCATTTTTTACTCCTTTTTAATTTGGAAAGAAAGGAAAGAATATAGGAAGAAGAATAAGAGCAAGTGTTCCACAAATTAATATAAGTGGCAATCCTGACTTTACATAGTCTTTAAATCTATATTTTCCAATGTTATAAACCATAGTATTTGCTGGCATACCAATAGGCGTTGCATAAGCCATTGATCCTCCAATAACTGTTGCCATTAAAACTGCCCTTGGATCTGCTCCTATGGTCTGTGAAATTGAAAGCGAAATTGGGACCATGAGTGCAGTTGTTGCAGTATTTGACATAAAGTTTGTAAGTGTTGCACAAATTATAAAAATTATAATTAGAAGTGTAGTTGGAGATGGATTGTCTCCTAGCTTCGACACAATTGTAGTTGCTATAAGGTCTCCAGTTCCGGTTTCCTTTAATGCAGATGCAAGAGCAAGAGAACCTACATAAAGTAAAATAGTGTTCATATCAATTGATTTAATTGCATCTTTACTAGATATAACTCCCATAACTACAAGAATTAAAGCTCCAACCCAAGCAGAAATAAAAAGTTTAATACCTATTTGTTTTTCAAGAACCATTGAAAGTACTGTTAAAATCAATATTATAAGAGAAGTCCATTGTTTCCATTTTGGAATATCTTCATAGGATTTTTCTTGTGAATAAATGGAATCATTATCTTCATTCTCTGCATTGTCTGGCAAAAGTTTATAACCAATAGTTATAAAAAATATTATACCTATGATTAAAACTGGCAGACCAATTTTTGCGTATTCAAAAAATCCAAATTCAAGTCCAATTGTTTCAAGACCTGACTGAGCAATCATATTACCAGGGGCACCAATTAAACTTAAATTTCCACCCATTGCTGCTGCAAAAACAAGTGGCAGTAAAATTTTTGATTTTGGAAATTTTGTGGATTGTGAAATTCCAATAAGAACAGGAATTAAAACTGCTGCAGTTCCTGTATTTGATAAAATTCCAGACATTAACCCCGTTATAGTCATTACTGCAGCAATAAGTTGCCTTTCGGTTTTAGCAAATTTTGTAACTAGACTACCAACTTGTTGAGCCATTCCAGTTTCAAAAAATGCAGCTCCAATGATAAACATAGCCATAAACAGTAGCACATTTGGGTCTGTAAATCCAGAAAAAGCTTCTTTAGGTTCTAATATTTTTGTAAGTACAAGTCCAACAGCAACAATCATAGCTGTAACCCATAGTGGGATTTTTTCCCATGCAAACATTATTATTGCAAAAAGTAAAAATCCAATTGTGATAGTTTGTGTGTTCATAAAAGCCTCCATATGTAAATTTTGATTTCATTATATGGAAAGGGCTCTAAGAAGTCTATCTCATTATTAAGTAAAAATTTTGTTGTGAAAACAAAAAATCTTATTTATAAGATTATTTTTATTTAAAATTAAGATTAGTAATCTTAAAATATGACAACTTAATTTTTTTGATCTATACTGAAGTAGTAACTTCAAATTTCTAGTGAAATTTTTTATAAAATTCTATCTTAAAAAATAACTAGTCAAGATTTTAAGATATGAAAATTTTCTAATAAAAATATTGATAAACTCACATATTTTTATTAGAAAATTTCATAAAAAGACTTCGGATAGTCCGAAGTTAAATTTAAATAATTTTGTTCATATTTTTTTCTAAGTCGTCAATAATTTTTTTGTAAATTTCAATTTCAAGTTCTTTATGATTTATCTTAGCATCTTTAAAATTATCTTTTTCATTTTCACAATTCCATTCTCTTTTTACCCTTAACCAATGTATATTGTCTTCATTTAAAAAAACTTTTTTAAATTGAGAATCTATGTCGAGGGTTTCTTTATTAAGGCTTTCTCTGTATTCAGAAGGAGATCTTCCAAATTTTTCTCTAAATGCGGAGTTAAAACTTCTAACATTTGAAAAACCGTGATAGAAAGCTATATCAGATATTTTTTTATCACTCTGTTTTAAATCATTTGTAGCTTTAGCAAGTCTCTTCCTTTGCAAATATTCTGTAAAAGAAATTCCAAGAGTTTTTGATATAATTTCTGAGGTGTAATTTGGGTGATAACCTGCAATAGTAGCAATATCGTCTAGAGTTATCTTTTTCATGTAGTTTGCGTCAAGATAATTTATGATAGTTTTTATTATTTCATCTTTATTTGATGTAACATTATTATTTTCACATTTTTCTTCTTTTTTAGTAAAATTTTTGATAGAGTTTAAAATAATTTTATCAGTGGCAATAGATCGTTTAATTTTATTTTCAAAAGAACTATTATAAAAAGATTCGACGATTTCAGACATACTTGTTCTTAATTCAACAGCAAAATTTTTATTACGACTTAATTCATCTGTTGCACCTGACCAATGGTATTTATCTCTAACTACGTCGAATTGGTCTAAAAGCTTGGGACTAAAGTGAAGGACTATGGCTATAGTGTCTTTTTTCTTAGAGAGAGTAGCATGCCCTTCGTTGCTATCAAAAAAAATTATGTCATTTTTAGAAAGTTGAAAGATTTTTCCATTGGCACAGGCCTCTAAAGAACCGTTAATAACAATAAGGCATTCCACATCTTCGTGCCAATTATAATTAAAAGCTCCAATATAGTAGGCATAACATTTTATTTCAAACTTTTTATTTTGAATTTCTCTATAATAAGAATAATTTATTTCCTTCATATAAAGCACCTCTAATTTAATTTTAACAAATAGGAAAGGTAAATGGAAATATAAGGCTTGATTAAATTTCTAAATTTTTAATTAATTTGGAGAATATTATAGATTAAGATAAGAATAATATTATCTATTAATAATCTTGTATAAAGAGAAATTAATTATTATAATAATTATATCAGGGGAGCGTTTGCTGAGATTAGGTTTATCCTTAAACCCTTTGGACCGGGGCAGGTAATGCTGTCGTGGGAAAAGTATGTTCCCGCTATGGGAATTTTTTTATGCAAAAATTTGTACAAATTTATTTTAGGAGGTATATATGAAGATTTCAGTGGCAATACAGGTTTTGCCAACTACAAAAGAAGCTACATCTGAATCAGTAGTTGCTGTGGTTGACAAAGTAATTGAATATATTATTGATGAAAATGTGAATTATGTTGTTACACCTTTTGAAACTGTAATTGAGCTTGATGATTATGATAAGGCTTTTGAAATTTTGAAAAACTGTGTAAAAATTGCAGGCGATTTATCAGAACAGGTTGCTTGTTATAGTAAAATATTTTATTCAGAAAAGGGAATTTTGACAATTGAAGAAAAAACAGGTAAATATCAAGGATAATATCTCAGCAGCTTCTTTGATAATAATTATTTTAGCTCTTTGGCAATTTGTAACAACAAAGGGAATAGTCGGACCGTATCTTTTGCCAAAACCAATTGATGTTATAAAGGCTTTTGTAAATGATTTTTCTACTATATTGTCCCATTTGGGAACTACTCTTACGGAAGCTTTTTGGGGACTTTTTGTTGGTGTTACTCTTGGTTTTATTGTGGCACTTTTGATGGATTTGTCTGAAACAATTTATTCTGCACTTTACCCAATACTTGTAATTACGCAAACAGTTCCGACAGTTGCAATTGCACCACTTTTAGTTTTGTGGATGGGTTATGGGATTGCTCCAAAAATCACTTTGATTGTGATTGTGACATTCTTTCCAGTTGCAATTTCTCTTCTCGAGGCTTTTAAGCAAGTGGATCAAGATAAGATAAAACTTTTAAAGGCAATGGGAGCAAGTAAATACGAAATTTATAAATATATAAAACTTCCAGAAAGTCTTTCTAATTTTTTCTCTGCTTTTAAGATTGCGGTTTCATATTCTGTTGTTGGTGCAGTTATTGCCGAGTGGCTTGGAGGTTTTAAAGGTTTAGGAGTTTATATGATAAGAGTTCAGAAGAACTATTCCTTTGACAAGATGTTTGCAGTTATATTTTTAATTTCGGCAATTTCATTAATTTTGATGAAACTCGTTAGTTTTATTCAAAAGAAAATGATGCCGTGGATGGAGGAAAAATGAAAAATTTAAAAAAAGTACTTATTATATTTTTGGCTTGTGCCATGCTTACTGCTTGTGGAGATGGCGGCGAAAAAAGTAAAAATCAAAATAAAAATGAAAAAGAAGATGTAAAAACAGAAAAAGTTAGTTTCTTGCTAGATTGGGATCCAAATGTAAATCATGCAGGTCTTTACACTGCAATCGAAAAGGGATTTTTTAAGGATGAAGGTATTGAAGTAGAAATTAATCAACCGCCTGCAAATGGGGCAGAAGCTCTTGTGGCATCTGGCAAAGCAGATTTAGGGATTTCTTTCCAAGATACAATTGCACCAGCTTTTGCAAATAAGGATCCACTTCCAGTTACAGCAATTGCTGCAATTATTAATCACAATACTTCTGGTGTGATTTCTTTAAAAGAAAAAAATATTGAAAGACCAAAGGATATGGAAGGTCACAATTATGCAACATGGGGACTTGAAATTGAACAAGCTATTTTAAAACAAGTTGTAGAAGATGATGGAGGAGATTTTTCTAAAGTAGAAATGATTCCTGAAAATGTTACAAATGCAGTGCAAGCGATAAATGGAGATATTGATACAGTTTGGATTTTTTATCAAGTAGATGGAGTTTTGGCAAAAAATCAAAATGTTCCAATAAATTATTTTGCATTTAAAGATATAAGTCCTGTTTTTGATTATTACACACCTATTTTGATTGCAAATAATGATTTCTTAAAAGATAAAGAAGATGTTGCAAAAAGATTTATGAAGGCTTTTGTTAAGGGGTACGAATATGCGATTGAAAACCCTGATGAAGCAGCAGAAATTCTTGTAAAGGCAAATCCTGAACTTGATAAGGATCTTGTAAAAGGTGGAATGGAATATCTAAAAGATAAATATAAAGATGATGCAGAATACTTTGGTCAAATTGATTCAAAAAGATGGAATGATTTCTATACTTGGCTCTTTGAAAATGGACTAATTGAAAATGAAATTCCAAAGGATTTTGGTTTCACCAATGATTTTGTAAATCCAGAAAATTTAAAATGAGTGAAAAATTAGAGATTTTAAGAACAGAAAATATTAACAAATCTTTCGATGATAAGATTATTTTAAAAGATATAAATATTAAACTAAATAAAGGAGAATTAGTGTCTTTCGTTGGAGTATCTGGGAGTGGGAAGACTACGCTATTTAATATAATAGCAGGTCTTCTCGGGCCGGATAGTGGAAAAGTTTTTTTAAGAGGTAAAGAGATTACAAATAAGGCGGGGAAAGTATCTTATATGCTCCAAAAGGATCTTCTACTTCCATATATGACCATTATAGATAATGTATCTCTTCCACTTGTTCTTCGTGGAGATAAGAAAAAAGTTGCAAGAGAAAAAGTGAAAGATTTGTTTAAGGATTTTGGATTAGAGGGTAATGAATATAAATATCCATCACAACTTTCAGGAGGAATGGCACAGCGTGCAGCTCTTTTAAGGACTTATGTTTTTGGAAGTGAAGTTACACTTTTAGATGAACCTTTTAGTGCATTGGATGCGATAACAAAAGCTTCAATTCACAAGTGGTATAAAAATATTATAAATGAAATGAAAATTTCAACTATTTTTATAACTCATGATATAGAAGAAGCAGTGAAACTTGCTGATAGAATTTATATTTTAGGGAAAAATCCTGGTACAATTATTGATGAAATTAATATCAGGGAAAATTTCCATGATAATTTTTTTGAAGACGAAAATTTTATAAAATATAAAAAATACATTATAAATAAATTAGATAATCTATAAAAGTATTGTAAATATTTATATATGATCTGAAAAAGGAGGTGTGGAACCTCTTTTTTTAGCTTGAAACAATATTTTTATATAAAGATGGATAAAAAGTTTAATAATTTAGATTCAATAAAGATGTATAGAGTAGCTTAGAAGATTTATAATCTTTAGTAGTAACTATTGGTACTTTATTATGATTAATAAATAATAAGATATTTTGTGAATATAAATAAACGAGTGAGTTAATAAAACGATAAAGAGAGGAGTTAATATGAGTACAAAAAAAGAAATAAAATATTTCTTATTTATAGTTCTTTTTCTGGATTTTTTGATAGGAATTACATGTAAATATTTTTATAAAGCAGATAATACAGGGGTTATAACACTTGTTATTAGTTTAGTTCCTGCATTTATTGCAATTTTATTAGAAAAAGATTTTAAGTTAAAAGATTTATCTAAAGATAAATTTAGTTTGATATATTTCTTATACTTCATATTATTTATATTTTTTTACATATTGTCATTCTTTTCAGAAAAAGTTTTAAATAATATAAATTTTGTTGTGTATTTGGGTTGGCTAATTAGTCTTTATGTATTAACGATAGATGATAAAAGATTAAGAGGAAAATTTAATTTTTCTTTATTTCTTAAATGGGCTTTTATTGTAATTATAATAGATTTGTTTAGATTGGGAATATTAAATTTTTATTTTCAATCAGAAGTTGATTTTACTGATCTTCTTAATAGATTAGCTGGGACCTTTACAGTAGGATTATTTACTGCAACCTTTAATTTAATATTTACTATGGGTGAAGAATATGGTTGGAGATATTTTTCACAAACAAGACTTCAATCATTATATGGTAATAGAATAGGAGTTTTGTTAACTGGTCTTATGTGGGGCTTGACTCATTTTCCTTTATATTGTATGGTATTTTATTCTGGAACAGAAGGTATATATGCAGGTATAGAAATTACTGTATTTTGTATCGCCATTGGGATAGTGCTTGGACTCATCTACATGGAGAGTAGAAGTGTTATTATGGTAACCTTCATCCATCTTTTGCACAATATGTTTATGACTAATTTCACGAGTGCAGAATACAATCAAGATTTTATTTTTACAAAAGAATTTTTACTTGTATCTGTAATAATTAATATAGTTTTATATACTCCGTTTTTATTAAATAAAAAGTATAATATAAATTACAAGAATAAGTTAGCCACTTCAGGAAGATCTAAAGGACATTTATAATTAAACATCTTTCTAGGGTAATGATTCATCCATGATTCTATATCAGCCACAGCTTTAGAGAAAATATAACTTATAGTAATTTAAAGGTTATGAATGAAGATGAGAAAATAAAAAACATAGCTAATAAATTTAATTTTTTAGATTTAATCAATTCCTATGATAAGAGACTAGATACTCAATTAGGTATGTGGTTTGACGAAGGAATTAATTTATCTATGGGTCAGTGGCAAAAAGTGGCTCTTGCAAGGGCATTTGCAAAAGAAAGTAGTTTATATATATTAGATGAACCAAATGCTTCAATGGATTCTATTACAGAAAGAGAGATTTCAAGTTTATATAAAGATATTTTAGAAAATAAAATTGGAATTATAATTGCTCATAAATTTTTAAATATTGTAGGTTTTGTAGACGAGATTATTATTTTACAAGATGGAAAAATAATTGAGAGAGGAAATCATGAAAGTTTATTAAGAGAAGGAAAATTTTATAAGAAACTTTTAGGAATATAAAGAGCCTCTGTTTTAGAGATGTGGTACTTTTGTGAAAATTCCGTTCATTATAGAAAAAGATTATATAGATGGGATATATATTTAAGTGAAAAATTTTTGCCAAATATTGAATTTACAAGGAAGCGTTAAAGCAAAAAAATCTATAACTTGGATAATTTTAGAAAAAGAAGTATTAATATTATATTTGCATTGTATTCATAATTGACATAACTTGCAAATGCACATTTTGTTTAAGCTTGTTTTAAACCAACATCTATGATCAAAATATACAAACTAAAAACGACAAAAATATTGATATAAATTTTATCTTTATTGTGGATATAATCTATAACATAAATAGATATCGGAGGTTATGAAATATAAGGGTCATAGCCTTTTTAATTGCGACAATAGAATTTGTATTTCCAATGTGATAATGTTTGCAAGTTTTTTATTTTTTTAATATAATTGAATTACGTTATTGCAATAATTTATATGTAACAGGAGGAAGAAATGGAATATTTTGTAGATTTAAATAGTGATATTGGGGAATCTTTTGGTGCTTATAAAATGGGCATGGATTCAGAAATTATAAAATATGTAACAAGTATTAACTGTGCTTGTGGTTATCACGCAGGGGATCCACTTATTATGGATGCTACTTGTGCTGCAGCGGCTGAAAACGGTGTAGAAATTGGCGCTCATCCTGGATATCCTGATTTGACGGGATTTGGAAGAAGAAAAATGGATGTTAAACCTGAAGAAGCTAAAGCTTATATGCTTTACCAAGTTGGAGCTCTTGCTGCTTTTGCCAAGGCTCATGGAAAAAAACTTCAACATATGAAACTTCATGGTGCATTTTATAACACTGCTTGCAATGATGAGAAACTTGCAAATGCAATTTTAGATGCGGTAGAAGAATATGATAAAAATTTAATTTTAATGGTACTTAGTGGTTCTTATATTGCAAAAGAAGGAAAGAGAAGAGGGCTTAGAGTTGCTCAGGAGGTTTTTGCTGATAGAGGTTACAACGAAGATGGAACTCTTGTAAATAGATCCCTTCCAGGAGCTTTTGTAAAAGATCCAAAGGAAGCAATACCAAGAGTTGTAAAAATGATTAAAGAAAATAAAGTTGTCACAGCTGATGGCAAAGAAATTGATATTGTTGCAGATTCAATTTGTGTTCATGGTGATAATCCTGAAGCTCTTGAATTTGTAAAAAATATTAGAGATGGATTAAAAGCTGAAGGTATTATAGTGAAACCTTTAACTAGTTTCTTAAAATAAGGAGATAAAAATGGAAAAAAATAAAAGTAATTTATCTGTCTTATTAGGGGCAGCGTTCTTGATGGCAACATCTGCTATTGGGCCAGGATTTATGACGCAAACCGCTACATTTACGACTAAAATTGGGGCAGATTTTGCAGCAGTAATTTTAATTTCAATAATTTTTTCATACATAGCACAACTTAATGTGTGGAGAGTTATTGCAGTTTCTAAGATGAGAGGACAAGATATTGCAAACAATGTACTTCCAGGGCTTGGATATCTAATTGCACTTTTAGTTGCAATTGGTGGTTTGGCATTTAATATTGGAAATATTGGTGGAGCAGGACTTGGCCTTAATGTAATTTTTGGTATTGATGTAAAGATTGGTGCAGCTATTGGTGGAGTTATAGGTATTATCCTTTTCTCGTCTAAACAAGCAAGTTCAATTATGGATAGAGTTACACAAGTTTTAGGTGCTCTTATGATTATATTAATTGCTTTTGTTGCAGTTAAGACAAAGCCTCCAGTGGGAGAAGCTGTTCACACTGCAGTAGCACCCGTAGGAGGATTTAAAAGTATAGTTCAACCAACTCTTACTTTAATTGGTGGAACTGTTGGTGGATATATTATTTTTTCAGGTGGACACAGACTTATTGATGCTGGAATTACTGGTGAAGAAAATCTATCTCAAGTTAATAAATCAGCTTCATTAGGAATGCTTGTTGCTTTTATTGTGAGAGTTCTTCTTTTCTTAGCAATTCTAGGGGTTACAAAAATGGCAAATGCACAAATTGATCCTGATAATATTGCGGCATCTTCCTTTTTAGCTGCCAGTGGTGTTGTGGGATATAAAATTTTTGGATTTGTATTTGCAGCAGCAGCCTTCACTTCTGTAGTAGGTGCTGCTTATACATCAGTATCTTTCTTGAAAACATTATTTAAATTTGTAGAAGAACATGAAAATATGGTTACTATTTTATTTATTGTAATTTCTACAATTTTATTTATACTAATTGGAAAACCACAAACTTTACTTGTAGTAGTGGGAACATTAAATGGATTTATACTTCCAATTACACTTGCAGTAATTTTAGTTGCATCTCAAAAGAAAAAAATTGTTGGTGATTATGTTCACTCAAAGGTACTTTTTGTACTCGGATGGATTGTTGTTGCAGTTACTGCATTTATGGGAGTTCAAACTTTAATAACTAATATAATTAAGTAATATTTAGGAGTAAAAAATGTATGATAAAATAAAATTTTTAACTGCTGGAGATTCTGCAATAGTAATGGAATTTGGCGATACAATTGAAAAAGAAATAAATTCAAAAATCGCAACAGTTGTGGGAAATTTAAAAAATAAAGAGATTGATGGAGTATTAGATATTTTGCCAACTTACAGATCTATTTTAATTAATTATGATCCTGTAAAGATTTCTTATGGTGAGATGACTGACATTCTAAAGGGACTTAGCAAAGCTGATTCAAGTAAACAAAGTGATGAAGTTAGGTTAATTGAAATTCCTACACTTTATGGTGGTGAGTATGGACCAGATATTGACTTTGTAGCGGAAAATGCAAAATTATCAAAAGATGAAGTTATAAAGATTCATTCTGGTACAGATTATTTAGTTTATATGATGGGGTTTATTCCAGGATTTACTTATCTTGGAGGCCTTGATGAAAGGATTGCAACTCCAAGACTAAAAAGCCCAAGGCTTAAAATTGAGCCAGGTTCTGTTGGAATTGCAGCAAATCAAACTGGAATGTATCCACTTGAATCACCTGGAGGATGGCAATTAATAGGAAGAACTCCACTTAAACTTTTTGATGATACTAAGGAACCACCAGTCTTTATTCAAGCAGGGGATTATATTAGATATGTGCCGATTGATCGAAAAGAATATGATGAAATAGAAAAAGAAGTTGCAAATGATTCTTACAAAGTTTCAATAAAAAGGGTAAAGAGAGGTGAGCTTCATGAGTAGTATTGATGTAATAAATGGTGGGATTCTCACAACGATTCAAGATAGTGGTAGATATGGCTATCAAGAACTAGGGATTCCAACATCAGGTGTCATGGATGATTACAATTATAGACTTGCAAATATTTTAGTTGGAAATAATCTAGATGAAGCTGTGCTTGAGATGACTTATTTTGGACCTACATTTAAATTTAATGAAGAACTTACAATTGCAATAACAGGAAGTGATATGAATCCAAAGATAAATGGTGAAGTTGCTCCAATGTTTGAAACTATAAAAGTAAAATCAGGTGACACTCTTCAATTTGGAAAAGTTAATGAAGGTGTAAGGGGATATATTTCATTTGGAGGTTCTATTGACGTTCCTGTTGTAAATGGTTCTAAATCAACTCACATAAAGACAAAGATGGGTGGAATGAGTGGTAGAGCATTAAAATCTAAGGATGAAATTAACATTAAGAAGTCAAAAGATAAAACTATGAGAAAAATTCCTGATATGTATCTTCCAAAATTTTCTCACTGCAATATTTTGAGAGTAGTTCTTGGACCTCAAGATGATTATTTCACAGAAAAGGGAATACACGATTTGTTTAGATCTGGTGGATATCAAGTTACAAAAGATTTTGACAGAATGGGAATTAGACTTAAGGGGTCTGCAATAGAACACAAAGAAACAGCAGATATTATTTCTGATGGAACAAATTTTGGATCAATACAAGTTCCTGCAAATGGACAGCCAATTATATTAGTAGCGGACAGACAGACAACTGGTGGTTATACAAAAATTGGAAATGTAATAACGGCTGATCTTTATAAACTTGCACAGATGTCTTTTTTGGACAAAGTTTTATTTGAGGAAGTTAGTATTGAAGAAGCTCAAAGACTTGTAGTTGATTATAAAAATAAATTTGAAAAGATGAAGAAGGAGTCTATAATATGAAATTAAGTGAACTTGCAAAGATGCATCCAAAAGATGTAAGAGATCTCATAAGAAAAGGTGAAGTTGATCTTCCAACATCTGGAATGAGTGAGGGATATTTGCAAGCAAATCTTGCAATTCTTCCTAAAAAATACGCTTATGACTTTTTATTATTTGCTCAAAGAAATCCAAAGCCTTGTCCAATTCTTGAAGTTTTAGATGAAGGAAGTCCTATTACAAAAATCATGGCTGATGGAGCTGACATTAGAACGGATGTGCCAAGATATAGGATTTATAAAGATGGAGAATTTGTAGAAGAAGTTAAGGATTTAAAAGACGTGTGGCAAGATGATTTCGTGACTTTTGTAATTGGATGTTCTTTTTCTTTCGAAAAGGCAATGCTTGAGGCAGATGTGCCTGTTAGACATATTGAAGATGAACACAATGTTCCAATGTATATTACAAATATAGAAACAGAACCTGCTGGAATGTTTCATGGGAATACAGTTGTTTCAATGAGGCCTATTCCTTACAAAGATATTGTAAAGGCTACAACTGTAACCGCAAGATTCCCTGCAACGCATGGTGCACCAATTCATATAGGAGATCCATCTGTTATTGGAATAAAAGATATTGACAAGCCAGATTTTGGTGAAAGAAGTGAAATAAAAGAAGGGGAAGTTCCAGTATTTTGGGCTTGTGGGGTAACACCTCAAGCAGTGGCAATGGCATCTAAACCAGAAATTATGATTACTCATGCACCTGGAAATATGTTGATATTAGATAAAAAAGATGCTTACGTTTCAGTTTTTTAGAAATTAATTTTAATATCTGTTGGGGATACCTGACAGATATTTTTTTATCAAAAATTTTTATAATTAATCATCAATCTTTCACAAAACTGAATTAAGATTTAATTGAATATAAAATTGTTAGGAGGAAGATTATGGATAAAGATGAGATAAAAAAAATAAATAAAAAGAATAAAGGAGAAGGCAAGATTATAATTCTTATTGCAATTATTTTTTCTATGATTGGAGGAATTATAGGATCTTGTATCACAAGTTACAAAACGATTCCACAAAAGAGTTCTTCTTCTAGTGATAGTGGAAATAATTCTAATATTACAATTTCTGCAAAAGATAATGTAAGTGTTGCATCTGCTGTTGCCAAGAAATCAATGTCTTCTGTAGTGGGAATTACTACAAAAGGGGTACAACAATCTTTTTTTGGGCAAGTTGAAGTGCAAGGTGTTGGATCTGGTGTAATTGTCGATTCAAAGGGATACATTTTGACTAATGCTCATGTTGTTAAATTAAATAATCAAGTTGTAAAAGATGTTACGGTTAGACTTAACAATGAAAAAGACATTCAAGGTAAGACAATTTGGGCAGATGATATGATTGACCTTGCAATTGTAAAAATAGACACAAATGAAAAATTAAATGTTGCAACCTTAGGAGATTCTGATTCACTTGAAATTGGAGATACAGCAATAGCAATAGGTAATCCGATTTCACTTCAATTTTCACAAACTGTAACTCAAGGCATTATTTCTGGTCTTGATAGATATGTTGGGGCAGTAAGTGGCGGAGGCTATATGACTGGGCTTATTCAAACAGATGCTTCAATCAACGGAGGAAATTCTGGTGGACCACTTTTAAATGCTGAAGGAGAAGTAATAGGTATTAATACAGTAAAAGTTCAATCAGCAGAGGGGCTTGGATTTTCTATTCCAATTAATTTTATAAAGCCAGTTGTAAAACAAGTTATTGAAACTGGGGACTACAAAGAAATGTCTATTGGAATGTTGACAATGAATTTAGATGCAGCTTCTCAAGTGTTTAATGGCAAAGTTGGAACAGAAAAAGGAATCTTTGTTTATAAAGTTTATAATGGCTCACCAGCAGCAAAGGCGGGACTTAAAGCAGGAGATATAGTTACAAGAATCGGAAAGGATCAAGTAACAGACAACAATGCTCTTAAATCAATTTTATATAAGTATCAAGTGGGCGATACTGTTAACATAAGTTACTTGAGAAAGGGAAAAGAAGAGTCTACTGATATTACCTTTACAGATTATTCAATAGAAAACGACAAAGAAGCTCAAAAAGATATTGAGACTCAAGAACAAGAAAGAGCAAAAGAACAACAACAAAGAAGACAACAAGAACAAGAACTTTTCAATAGATTTAGACAAGAGTTTGAAAATGGATTTTAGATTTGATTAAAATATAAAAATTTTGATAAATTTTATCAAAAACTCTTTACAAATAAAAAAACATATATTATAATAAAAACAGTTAATGATAGTTAATGTCATTTAACAAAAATTTGATTTTGGGACACCCCATAACTAACTCCTAAGATTAATAATAAAATTATACCAATCTTCACTCTTTAAGAGAACAAAGGGACTGCTTATAGGCAGTCTTTTTTGTTTTATAAAAAGTTTTGATTTTCTTAAAAATCTTTTATAAAATATTTAATGTAGATTTTTACAGGTGAAAAATTTGTAGTTTTGTTTTATAGATAACATATAGAAGAAATTTTAAAGTGATAATAAAATTTATACAAGATGTATTAAAAAATAGGAGGAAAAATGAGAAAAGTTTCTATAATAGGCTTGGGAAATGTTGGTGCTACTGTTGCACATACAATTGTTGAAAGATCTCTTTGTGACACTCTCTTTTTATTTGACAAAAAAGAAGGTCTTGCAGAAGCTGAAGTAAGTGATTTGTCTGATGGATTTGTTAGAAGAAATGGGCATATAAATATAGTTGCTGGAGATTTGAAAGATCTAGATGAGTCAGATATTATAGTTTTTGCTCCAGGAGATATTTCCATTTTGCAAAAAAATGATGATAGATTAAAGGAGTTTGAATATACAAAAACTTGTGCAGAAGAATGGGGCAAGAAAATAAAAGATTCTAATTTTAAGGGAATAATTGTGAGTATAACAAACCCTTGCGATGTGATAGCGGAGTATTTGCAAAAACTTTCTGGCATTCCTAGAGAAAGAGTAATTGGAACGGGAACTATTTTGGATACGGCTAGGATGAAAAATTCTGTGGCAAGAAAACTAAATATTGATCCAAATTGTGTTGATGGATATGTTATAGCAGAACATGGCAATAGTCAATTTGTTGCATGGTCAAGTGTGTCAATTGCCACAAAACCAATTCTTGAAATTTTTGATAAAAATGTTTGCGATGAAATTGAAGAAGAAACTAAAATACGTGCTTTTGAAACTATAAAAGCCAAGGGATATACTTCTTATGGAATTGCAAATTCGACTTCAATTGTAATTGAGTCAATATTTCAAGATTCCAGAACCATCTTACCAGTATCTTCTTATTCTAAAAAAGACGGATGTTATATTGGACACCCAACAATTGTTGGACGAGAAGGAGTTCTTGGCGATTATGAACTAAAATTAAATGAAGAAGAAAATGTTAAGTGGAATAAGTCTATAAAAACTATAAAGGACACTTTGCCAAAAATTTAAAAGCCTCATAGGGGCTTTTTATTTTGCGATAAATTATTTCAATTAAAATTAAATATATGAATTGTAAAATATTTAATGAATAAATTTACAAAAACTTTTCCAAAAATTTACAAATTATTATATAATGGATTTCTGGAAGGTGATTGTATGTTTAAAAGGAATAAAAATAATAAGAGGAGAAGCTTTAATAAAGTTGATTTTATTTCACATATTGTGCTTGCTTTGATATTGACTTTTACAATGCTTTTATTAGCTCCTGATAATTCGGGATTTTCAAATAAAATTCAAAAAAATGTTTTAGTATTAATTTTAAACTTTATTCCAATTTTTTTAATGGGAATATTTTTTCAAGGTCTTTTTGGAAAGCGAAGATTTTCGATGATATTTAATACGGTTTTTTATTTAATACTCTACACTGTACATAGGACGAAAGTAATATATAGAAATGCACCCTTTAGAGTTTCGGATATTAGTCTTGGACTTGAAGCTGCTACTATGTCAAAAAATTCTTATTTTCCAGATAAATACTCTATTTTTATATTTGTGATTGTTTTGGTTTTGGTCATGACTGTTACTAAATTTTTTATGGATGATAAATTGAGAATAAAAGACAGAATTATTTCCATTTTTTCTGTTGTTATAGCTTGTGGGTTACTCTTTAATTTTGTGTATTCAAAAGATGCTATTTACAACTCTTTACCATTAAATGGAAACACTTATAATTTAATTGATCATTTTAATTCTAAGGGATTTAATTATACTTTTTTATTTAATTTAAAAAAATCCTTTGTGAGAGCTCCAGAGGGTTATGATAAAAAAGAAATGGAAAAGAGGGACAAAGTTAGTCATGGAGAAGAAATTTCTGTAATAAAATACAATGAAAGGCCAAATATTATTTGGATAATGGGAGAAGCCTTTACAGATTTATCTGAAAATCAACATTTTTCCTTTAGCAAAGGGAATGATCCAAATTATAATTTTAAGAAATTAAAGGAAAATTCTATAATCCATGGAAGAATTGTCACTCCTTCCTTTGGGGGAGGTACTGGCGATACGGAGTTTGATGTTTTGACAGGAACTTTAACAGTTGATTGTGCACCAGATGAAAGTTTTTCTTTTAATGCAATAAAGAGAGATATAAAATCAATGCCAAACCTCTTAAAGACAATTGGATATAAGACTTATGGATTTCACCCAGGCTATGCTTGGTTTTATGGAAGACAAGATGTCTATCCAAAGATTGGTCTTGACGATAATTATTTTTATGAAGATATAGAAAAGCCTGATATGAAAGGTGGATATGTGTCTGAAAAACAATTCTCAGAAATTTATAGAGAAAGATTTTTGGAAAAGGCAAAGAATTCTGATGAGCCAATTTTAAGTTATGCAGTTGACATTCAAAATCATGGGCCATATTTTTATGACAAGTATGGAGAAAATTTACCATATAGTTGCGATGTAAATTTGACAGAAGAAGCTGCAAATAATTTTGGATCCTACTTCTTGGGTGTAAAGGACATGGACATAATGATTGGTGAAGTCTATGATATGATGATGAATTTTGACGAACCTACTATTATGGTATTTTATGGAGATCATTTGCCAGGACTTGGGAATGAACCTAGTGCCTTTGATGAAATTGGAATAAATTTGAGTCATGATGATTTGGCAAAAGAAATTGAATTTTACTCAACTCCCTATGTAGTTGTTGCAAATGAAAGGGGAAGAGAGTTTTTAAATAGAGAAAATGTTGAAGTAAGAGATGGAAATGCTATTTCTGCAAATTACTTGTCTTCTATTATTTTGGATATGTTGGGTTACAACAAAGTGGACAATTTCTTTATGTATAATTCAGAACTTAGAAAGGAACTTCCAATTATTTCTAGAAATTTTATTTTTGATGGAGAAAATACTTATTCAAGACTAAACGTAGATGGCAAAACTAAAGATTTGTACGAAGATTATAAAAAGTATGAATATTACAGAATAAATGATTAGATGAAATTAGAATTTTGAAGTAGGGAATTTGCGAAAAGTTTTAAAATAATTCAAAGAAAGTATTAAAGATTATAAAATTATACACCATAATAAATTAAATAAGGATTAACTATTAAAAAACACTTTTGTTCTTGATATAATGTTAGGGATAGAGGTGTTTTTTTTGAAAACAGATATAATTAAGTTTAAAGGAAAGGAAAAAGATAAAGTTTATTTAAAAAAGATAAGTAAAACTTTAAGGGAAGGCGGTCTTGTTGTTCTTCCAACTGAAACTGTGTATGGACTTGGAGGAAATGGTTTAAATAAGAGAACTTGCAAAAAAATTTATGAGGCAAAGGGTAGACCAAGTGACAATCCACTTATATTACATATTGCAGAGAATTCACAACTTGATGATTTAGTAACAGAAATTCCTGAAGTTGCAAAAAAATGTATTGATAAGTTTTGGCCTGGTCCTTTGACTATTATTTTTAAAAGATCAGAAATAATTCCAGATGAAGCTACAGGTGGACTTCCCACAGTTGCAATAAGAGAACCAAGTAATAAAATAGCACACGAAATTTTGAAATCAGTTAATTTTCCAGTGGCAGCACCTTCTGCAAATTTATCTGGACGTCCATCTCCGACAAAGGTTGAACACGTAATAGAAGATTTAAATGGACGAGTGGATATAATTGTAGATGGAGGTCATTCTGTTGTAGGAATTGAATCAACTGTTTTAGATGTAACAGTTGATCCACCAATGATTTTAAGACCTGGAAAAATTACTTTAGAAGATTTACAAGAAATAGATAGGAATATAACTATTGATAGTGCCACAATTGATTCAAAAAGTGGCGAAGTGCCAAAATCTCCAGGACAAAAATATAGACATTATGCTCCAAAAGCAGATGCAATTTGTTTTGGTGGAAGACTTGATAAAGTTATAACTGAAATAAAAAAGAATGTAGAGGAAAATAAAGACAAAAAAATAGCAATACTTGCAACAGATGAAAGCTATGATGAGTATAAAAATCTAGATGTCAAGCTTCTCATAAATTTGGGATCTAGAGAAAACCTGGAAGAAGTTGCACAAAATCTTTTTGACGCACTTAGAAAGTGTGATGAAGAAGAAGTTGACATAATTTTTGCTGAAGGCTTTGAGCTTAGAGGAATGGGACTTAGTATTATGAATAGACTTCTCAAGGCGTGCAGCGGGAAAGTTGTAATGAGAATTTAGGAGGGAAAAATGAAGATAGCAATAGGCTCTGATCATGCAGGTTTTTATTTAAAAGAAGATATTAAAAAATATTTAGATGAAAAAAATATTGAAGTAATTGACATGGGTCCTTTTGATGATAAGCGAGTGGATTACCCAGACTATGGTCACGCAGTAGGTCACGAAGTAATTGACAATAATCTTGATTTTGGAATAGTTATATGCGGTTCAGGAATTGGAATCTCAATCTCTTCTAATAAAGTTAAGGGGATAAGAGCTGCACTTTGTTCTGAACCTTATTCTGCAAAGCTTGCAAGACGTCACAATGATGCAAATGTGCTTGCAATGGGAGCAAGATTAATTGGTCATGATATGGCAATTGAAATAGTAGAAGCCTTTTTGAATGAGAAATTTGAAGGTGGAAGACATATAAGTAGAGTAAAAAAAATCGAGGAGGAATAATATGGCACATACTATAATAAATCATCCCCTTATTGATCACAAAATGACAATAATAAGGAAGAAAGAAACTAGCTCTATGGAATTTAGACAAGTTGTAAATGAAATTTCAACTCTTATGGGTTATGAAGTCACAAGAGATCTTGAAACAGAAGACATTGAAATAGAAACTCCAATTGCAAAAGCGACAGGAAAAATGATTTCGGGTAAAAAAATTGGGATAGTTCCAATATTAAGAGCAGGGCTTGGAATGGTAGAAGGTCTTCTTACAATAGTGCCAGCCGCAAGAGTTGGGCACATTGGAATGTATAGAGATCCAGAAACTTTAAAACCAGTAACTTATTATTCAAAACTTCCAAAAGATATTTCTTCAAGACTTATGATTATAGTTGACCCAATGCTTGCAACAGGTGGATCACTTATAGAAGCAATTGATGAACTCAAGAGAAATGGAGCTACAAATATTAAAGCTATAAATCTATTAGCAGCACCTGAAGGATTAAAAGCAGTTGAAGAAGCTCATCCAGATGTTCATATTTATATTGCAGCATTAGATGAAAAGTTAAATGAAGATGGATACATTGTTCCTGGACTTGGAGATGCAGGAGATAGATTATTTGGAACGAAGTAAGAGGTTAATATGTATAAATTTTTAATTCCTTTTTTTGCAGCATTTGCCTTGACATTTGTTCAAATGCCCTTAACCATAAAACTTGCAAAAAAATGGAGTTTTATAGATGTGCCAAAGGATACAAGAAGAGTTCACAAAAAGCCAATTCCAGTTGGCGGTGGAATTGCCATGGTAATAACTGTGACAATTTTGATGATTGTATTTTTACCTTTGACAAAGGCACTTGTTATGACAATTTTAAGTTCTCTTTTAATTGCATTCTCAGGTCTTTATGACGATAAGCATGATCTAAGTCCAAAACTAAAATTTGTATTTCAAATAATTGCAGCAATATTACTTATAATTGGTGGAATAAAGATAGAATTTTTTACAAATCCCTTTGACTCACATGATGCACTTTTTATATTAAATATTTTGTCAATTCCTGTCACCATATTTTGGGTTTGTGGAATTACCAATACTATTAATTTAATAGATGGTCTTGATGGGCTTGCATCGGGAGTATCTATGATTTGTGCGATTTCTATGTTTTTTATAACTTATGAAATGGGAAGAGTAAATGTTAGTTTAGTTTGTGCACTTGTTGCAGGAGCTTGTCTTGGATTTTTGCCTTTTAATTTTAATCCTGCAAAAATTTTTATGGGAGATACTGGAGCATTATATCTTGGCTTTATGCTTTCATATATAAGTATTTCAGGTTTTTTAAAACAAGCTGCCATACTTACAATATTTGTCCCAGTTTTAATTTTAGGAGTCCCAGTTTTTGACACAGCATTTGCAATGCTAAGACGTAAATTATCTGGAAAGTCTATGGTTGAAGCGGACAAGGGCCATCTTCATCACAGACTTTTAAATATGGGTCTAAATCAAAGACAAACTGTTGTCATTTTATATTCTATATCTGCAATTTTTGGAATACTTGCAAATGTAATTTCAAAATTCCAGTCATCAATTGGTCTTATTATTTCAATAGCTGTTATTGTAATAATATTATTAACTGGAGTAGCAGCGGGAATGTTAAAAAACAAGGAGGAGTAGATTGAAGGTATTATTTGTATTTGGTACAAGACCTGAAGGAATAAAGATGGCACCAATTATAAAGGAAATTGAAAAGAGAAACAATATTGAAAGTTATACCTGCGTCACAGGTCAGCATAGAGAAATGTTAGATCAAGTTCTTGAAATTTTTGACATAAAGCCAGATTATGATTTAAATATTTTTAAAAAGGGTCAATCACTTACAGATGTGACTACAAAAACATTACAGGGTCTTGAAAAAATATTAGATGAATTGAAGCCAGATATTTTACTTGTGCAAGGAGATACCACTACAGTTTTTGCAGCAGCACTTGCAGCTTTTTATAAAAAAATTAAAATTGGGCATGTGGAAGCTGGGCTTAGGTCTGGGAATTTATATTCACCTTATCCAGAAGAGGCAAATAGAAAACTTACAGGTGTAATTGCAAATTATCACTTTGCGCCAACTAATTCAAACAAAGAAAATTTACTTCGAGAAGGCTATGATGAAAAGAATATTTTTATCACAGGGAATACTGTAATCGATGCACTGAAGTATTCTGTTAAAGAAGATTTTGTATTTGACGATGAAATTTTGAATAATTTAGATTATAATAAAGATGTAGTACTTTTAACTGCACATAGGAGGGAAAATTGGGGAGAACCAATGGAAAATATTTTTTCTTCAATAAGGCGTGTTGTTTTAGAAAGAGAAAATCTTGAAGTTGTATTTCCAATTCATTTAAATCCAATTGTGAGAAATACTGCTAAGAAATATTTTTCTGATTTGGACAGAGTTCATATGATAGAACCTCTTTCATATATGCCTTTTTCAAATTTAATGTCTAGAGTAAAATTTGTAGTTACAGATTCTGGAGGAGTTCAAGAAGAAGCTCCAGCGCTAGGAAAGCCTGTTTTGGTTCTTAGAAATGAAACAGAAAGGATGGAAGGTGTAAAAGCGAAAACAGCTAAGCTTGTAGGAACTGATTCAAAAAATGTATATGAAAATATAATAAAATTACTTGATGATAAAAAATTATATGATCAAATGGCAAAAGCTGTAAATCCATATGGCGATGGTCATGCTGCGACAAAAATTGTTGATATTTTAGAAGGTATGAATTAAATTAAAATATTTATTTATCTCACTAAATTATGGGTATATTTTTAATAAGAGGTTTTAGGAGGTATATCTATGGGAAAAACTATTAAGGAAATTAAAATTGGCGATACTGCCGAATTTACAAAGACTATTTCTGAAACAGATGTATATCTTTATGCCGGAATAACAGGCGATTTAAATCCTGCTCATGTTAATGAAGTTGAAGCTGGAAAGGGAAATTTTAAAACTAGAATTGCACATGGAATGCTAACAGCAGGACTTGTTTCTGCAGTTCTTGGAATGAAACTTCCTGGTCCTGGAACTATTTATATGGGTCAAGAGATGAAGTTTACTAAGCCTGTCTATTTTGGGGACACAATCACAGCTAAGGTTGAAGCAGTTGAGATAATTAAAGATAAAATTTTAAAACTCAAGACAACTTGTACAAATCAAAAGGGAGAAATTGTTTTAGACGGAGTGGCAACTGTAATGCCACCACGCGATTAATAAGGAGGAAAAAAATGGAAGATAGAATTGTTATAGCATCAGCGGCAAGAACAGCAGTGGGAAGTTTTGGAGGTCAATTTAAAAATACTTCAGCAGTAGATCTTGGAGTAGTTGCAGTAAAAGAAGCTTTAAAAAGAGCAAATGTAAAACCTGACATGGTTGATGAAGCTTACATTGGCAATGTTCTTCAAGCAGCGCAAGGACAAAATGTTGCAAGACAAGTTGTTCTTGGTGCAGGAATTGACATCAAAACTCCAGCAGTTACTATTAATGTCGTATGTGGATCTGGACTTCGTGCAGTAAGTTTAGCAGCTCAAGTTATTAAAGCTGGAGATGCAGAAATTGTTCTTGCTGGTGGTACTGAATCAATGTCAATGGCACCTTATGCTCTTACTAACGAAAGATGGGGAGCAAGAATGGGTGACAAAAAAGTTGTTGATACAATGATTAATGATGGACTTTGGGATGCCTTTAACGATTACCACATGGGTATTACAGCTGAAAATGTAGCTGAAAAATATGGAATTACTAGAGAAATGCAAGATGAACTTGCAGCAAGATCACAAAATAATGCCGAAAGAGCAAAAAAAGAAGGAAGATTTAAGGACGAAATTGTTCCAGTAGAAGTAAAAGATAGAAAAGGAAATGTAACTGTATACGACACAGACGAATTTATTAGAGATGGTGTTACACCAGAAAGCCTTGCAAAACTAAGACCTGCATTTAAAAAAGATGGCGGTACAGTTACAGCAGGAAATGCATCAGGTATAAATGACGGTGCAGCAATGCTTGTACTAATGAAAGAATCTAAAGCTAAGGAACTTGGTGTAGAACCTCTTGCATATATTATTTCTTATGCAACAGCAGGTGTCGATCCTAAAATAATGGGAACTGGGCCTATTCCATCATCAACTAAGGCTCTTGAAATTGCTGGACTTACAGTTGATGAACTTGATTTAATAGAAGCAAACGAAGCTTTTGCAGCTCAAGCATGTGCAGTTAATCAAGTTATGGGATTTGATATAGATAAAGTAAATGTAAATGGTGGAGCTATTGCAATTGGCCACCCTATTGGAGCAAGTGGTGCTAGAATTTTAACTACACTATTATTTGAAATGAAGAAGAGAGATGCTAAAAAAGGACTTGCAACACTTTGTATAGGTGGAGGAATGGGAACTGCCCTTGTTGTTGGAAGGGACTAATTCAATATGGAATATAAATTTTTAATTGAAGAAAAAAAATCCGATGGTATTGTTCTATTAACTTTAAACAGAGAAAGAAGTTTAAATGCACTTAATTCTGAGATGTTAAATGAACTTCACAAATTTTTTTCTCACATAGATGATGATGTCAGATGTATAATCGTGACAGGTGCAGGAAAATCCTTCGTAGCTGGTGCAGATATTAGTGAAATGGCAAACTTTTCTGCAAGTGAAGCTTATGATTTTGCAAAACTTGGAATGGATACATTTATGGAAATAGAAAAATGTAGAGTTCCTGTAATTGCGGCTGTAAATGGATTTGCACTAGGTGGAGGATGTGAAATCTCCATAGCTTGTGATATTAGAATTGCATCAACAAAGGCAAAATTTGGACAACCAGAAGTTGGACTTGGAATTACACCAGGATTTGGTGGAACTCAAAGACTTTCAAGAACTATTGGACCTGGATATGCTAAAGAATTAATTTATACAACAGAAACTATTGATGCCCAAAAAGCTTTGGAAATTGGTCTTGTAAATAGAGTCTATGAGCCTGATGAGCTAATTGACAAATCCATTGAAATGGCAAAAAAAATTGTGAAAAATGCACCGAAAGCTGTTGAGTATGCTAAACAATCAATTATTAATGGATCTCAAACAGATATAGATACAGCAATGCAAATCGAAAAAACTCACTTTGGGTTATGCTTTGCAACAAACGACCAAAAAGAAGGTATGAAGGCATTTTTAAATAAGGGAAAAACTGAGTTTAAAGGAGAATAAGGTGAAAAAAATGAAAATAGCAGTAGTGGGATCAGGTACTATGGGAGCAGGAATTGCTCAAGTACTTGCACCATATCATAGAGTAATAGTTAGAGATATTGCACCAGAAGCTCTTGAAAAAGCTATGGAAAGAATAAAAAAAGGTTATGAAAAAAATGTTTCTAAAGAAAGAATGACAAAAGAAGAAATGGAAACAGCCCTTTCTAATTTGACAACATCTTCTGATATTAAGGATGTTGCAGATTGTGACCTTATAATAGAGGCAGCAACAGAAAATCCAAAGATAAAAAAAGCAATTTTCACAGAACTTTGCGAAACTTGTGAAGAAAAAACAATTCTTGCATCTAACACATCATCCCTTTCAATTACAGATATTGGAGCAGCAACAAAAAGACCTGAAAAAGTTATCGGAATGCACTTCTTCAATCCAGTTCCAGCAATGAAACTTGTAGAAGTTATTTCAGGAAAGAAAACTGATCCAGAAGTTAAGAATACAATTGTGGAACTTTCAAAGGAAATTGGAAAAACTCCAGTAGAAGTAGAAGAAGCTCCAGGATTTGTTGTAAATAGAATTTTAATTCCAATGATCAATGAAGCAATTGGAATTTATGCAGAGGGAATTGCATCTGTTGAAGATATTGACACAGCAATGAAACTTGGTGCAAACCATCCAATGGGTCCTCTAGCTCTTGGAGATTTAATTGGACTTGATGTTGTGCTTGCGATTATGGAAGTTCTTTATACTGAATTTGGAGATCCAAAATATAGAGCTCATCCACTTCTTAAGAAAATGGTTAGAGCTGGACTTCTTGGAAGAAAAACTGGTGAAGGATTCTATAAATATTAAAATTTTTTTGAAAGCATCTACTATGGTAGGTGCTTTTTTAAGTTAATATTTATTTTTATTAAATACAATTGAATTGAAATAATAAGGTGTTATAATTATAAAATGTAAAATAAATTTTTAAGAGAATATATTGTTATAATAAATTTTAAGAAAATAATTTTTTAGATGATTTTTTAAAATTAAATAGTTTATAATAATTATTATAAATTTTATGCTATAACTTTTGATTAAAAGGGTAAAGATAAAATTGTAGTAATTGTTTTGAGATTTAATTTATTTATATAATTTTCTTTATGAAATATAAGAAATTTATAAAATATACAAAATTGTTATAAAATATCTTTAAAAATTTTTAAAAGTGTAGTAGAATAAGCATATAGGTAAAAATGAACAAAGTTCAGAAGATATAAGTAGAAATATATTTGTAAATTTTCTAATTTAAGTAATTGTAAAATTGAATTTTTATAAGAACTATTTTCATCTTATTAAAGGGTTTGAATTTGTTTATTAAGAAATAATTTTAATCTTTAAATTTAAGAATTTATAATTTTTTTGCATATATACAGTTTGCAGTATACTTTAAATTAATTTTTAAGTTATGAATTTTATGAAGTTTTAAAGAGTTTTGATAAAGTTAATTTTGTGTTAGTTTTATAATTAATACATTTTAATTCAAGGGGGTTTAATGATGAATACTTTACTTAAAGATAAAGAAAGAAATGATGTTTTGTTTTCGATGGCTGTCAACCTGGCGTACAAACGTATTAAGAAAGATCCACAAAAGGGAATGCTTGAAATAGTTAATGTTTTTGACAAATATTTGGTTTCAAATTCAAAGGATTATAACAGTGCCAGAAAGGGTTTGGAAAGAATAAGAGATGAGCTTGCTGATCCTAATTCTAAATGGGTTTCCTTTGGGACTGATATTGTAGAAGGAATTGACGAAAATATCGTAAAAACTTCAATTAAAAATATTGGATATAATGCAGCTTATAAGGGAAATACACTTAGAAATAAATTACAAAAAGAATATAATTGTAATATTCCTTGGACAATTTTATTTGATCCTACATCTGCTTGTAACTTAAAATGTACAGGATGTTGGGCAGCTGAATATGGATATAAAAACAATTTGACTTATGATGAGATGGCAAGTATCGTAAGACAAGGAAATGAACTTGGAGCATATTTCTTTATTTTAACTGGTGGAGAACCTCTTGTTAGAAAAGACGATATATTAAGACTTGCAAATGAATTTAACGACAGTGCATTTCACGTTTTTACCAATGGAACTCTAATTGATGCAGAATTTTGTGAAGAAGTTAGAAAGGCTGGAAATATTTCTTTTGCACTAAGTATTGAAGGTACAGAAGAATCTACTGACCTTAGAAGAGGTGATGGAGTTTTCCAAAAAGTTATGAATGCAATGTCTCTTATGAAAGAACATAAACTTCTATATGGTGCTTCAATTTGTTATACAAGTAAGAATTATGAATATGTAACTGATGATGAGTTTATTAAACTTCTTGTAGATCATGGATGTAAAATTGCATGGTACTTCCACTACATGCCAGTTGGAAAAGATGCGGATGTAAGTTTACTTTTAAATCCTGAACAAAGAGAACATGTATATCACAAAGTAAGAAAAATTAGATCAGGAGAATACCCACAAAATATTTACACAATTGACTTCCAAAATGATGGCGAGTTTATAAATGGTTGTATAGCTGGTGGAAAGAATTATTTCCATATAAATTCAATGGGTGACATGGAACCATGTGTATTTATTCACTATTCCGATTCCAATATTAGAGAAAAAACTATAAAGGAATGTTTACAAAGTCCACTTTTCATGGGATTTCACGAAAACCAACCTTTTAATAAAAATTTATTAAAACCATGCCCAATGCTTGAAAATCCTGGCAGACTTACTAAGATAGTAAATGATTCAGGAGCAAAGAACACTGACATGATTGCACCAGAAAGTGCTGAAGAATTGCAAGAAAAGACTACTCCATATGCAAAAGATTGGAATAAAAAGGCAAATGAATTGTGGAAGAAGAGCCAAGAAGCAAAAAATAAAAATAACTAAAAAATAACTAAAATTTTAGGAGGATGCATTAAATTTGATGCGTCCTCCTTTTATATTTGGGATTTTAAACTTTTACTTTAATTTAAATTAAATTTATAAATTCTAAGTGTCAACTGATTTTATAATTTTTAAGATTATAAAATTTTTAGAATTTCTTCAATGGAATCTATTTTATAGTTGGCGTCTTTGCCTTCCCTAATAGGTCCAAAACCGTAAGTTGCAAAGATGCTTTTTATATTGTTTTCTTTGGCGGCATTTATGTCGTGATATCTGTCGCCGACAAATATAATTTCTTCTTTTATATTTGGTCTAACTTTTTTTAAGATTTCTTTTTTGGGAATGTAGTCAAAACTCTCTGCTACAAAGCATTTTTTAAAATATTTTTTTATATTGTAAACATCTAGTGCTACATCAAGATACCTTTTACGACAATTTGATAAAATATACAGGTCATAATTATTATAAAGAGTTTCCAAAACTTTCGTTGTACCTTTATATAATTCGCCTAGACCTTCTTGCATATTTTTTTCCATATTTTTGCCAACTTGTTGCATTACTTCTTTTTTTAAATTTTCATCAGCATCCTTTGCTATTAAATCGTAGGCATAATTTGGTTTTTCTCCCAAAAATTTGGATACATTTTCTTCGTTTAATTCAAAGTTATTTGCAAAACCTTTAGCTTGCAATGTTTTTACGCCAGATGAAAAAGCTGGATAATAAATTTTTATTGTGTTGTGAAGAGTGCCGTCAAAGTCAAAGATTATGCTTTTTATATTATCCACGAATTTCTCCTAACAAATTTGCCATTTCAATTGCAGTTGTGGCTGCGTCAAATCCCTTGTTGCCAGATTTTGAGCCTGCTCTTTCAATTGCTTGTTCAATGTTTTCTGTAGTTATAACTCCAAATATAATAGGAACTCCAGTTTCGAGAGAAGATGCTGCAATTCCCTTTGCAACTTCAGCAGAAACAAGTTCGTAATGAGTTGTTGCCCCTCTTATGACTGCACCAAGAGCAATTACAGCGTCATATTTTTCTGTAAGAGCAAGGGATTTTGCAGTAAGTGGAATTTCAAAACTTCCAGGGACCCAGATAACCTCAATTTCATCGTCATTTACTCCATGTCTTTTTAGTCCATCTATACAACCATCTAATAGTTTTGAAACTATAAATTCGTTAAATCTTGCCAATACTATTGCATATTTTTTTCCTTCTGATTTTAAATTTGCACTGTAAATTTTCATATTTCCTCCAATTTTTATTTTTTAAATTACTATCATTAACCTTAAAATTTTTATACTAAAATTATTTTTTATTTACTAAATTCAGATAAAATGTGATTCATCTTCTCTGCCTTTGTTCTCAAATAAAATTCATCGTGCTTAGTTGAGTGAATTTCAATTGGGACTCTTTCTTTTATAATCATTCCAAATTCTTGAAGGGAATAGACTTTGTCAGGATTATTAGTTAGAAGTCTAAGTTCCTTTACGCCGAGGTCTTGCAAGATTTGTGCACCAGTTGCGTAATCTCTTGCATCTTCTGGGAAACCAAGGGCTAGGTTTGCTTCCACTGTGTCCATTCCTTCATCTTGAAGTGCGTAAGCTCTAATTTTATTAACAAGACCAATGCCACGACCTTCTTGACGCATATAAAGTAGGATTCCTCGACCTTCTTCATCAATTTGTTTCATTGCAAGGTGGAGTTGATTGCCACAGTCGCATCTTGAAGAGCCAAAACAGTCGCCAGTCAAACATTCAGAGTGAACCCTTGTAAGCACATTCATTCCATCGCCAATTTCGCCTTTGACAAGGGCAATGTGATGTTCTCCAGTGACTTTGTCAATGTAAGCGTGAGCTCTAAAACCCCCAAATTTTGTGGGGAGATTTGCCTCTGCAACTTTTTTTACAATTTTTTCATGTCTTTTTCTGTAAAGCAAAAGTTCTTCAGTAGTAGTTATTTTCATATCAAGTTTTTTGGCAAGAGCAAATAAGTCTTCACCACGCATCATGTGACCATCATCTTGCATAATTTCACAGCAAAGTCCAACTTCTTTAAGTCCTGCAATTTTTAAGAGATCAACAGTTGCTTCAGTGTGACCGTGTCTAACAAAAATTCCATCTTTTTTTGCAACAAGGGGGAACATATGGCCAGGTCTTCTAAAATCTTCTGGTTTGGCATCATCTTCAGTTAATTTTTTTGCAGTCAGTGCCCTTTCCCAGGCAGATATTCCTGTTGTTGTTTCCACATGATCCACAGAAACAGTAAAGGCAGTTTCGTGATTATCTGTATTTTCTGCCACCATTTGATTTAATTTTAATTTTTCTGCGTATTCTTTTGACATAGGCATACATATTAAACCCTTTGCAAGAGATGCCATAGTATTTAAACTTTTTCCAGTTGCAAATTCTGCAGCTTGAATCATGTCGCCTTCATTTTCTCTATCAGGTTCATCAGTTACAATTACTATTTCGCCTTTTTTTAGGGATTCTACAACTTCTTCTATTGTGTTAACTTTCATATTCTCTCCTTATTAAAATCCATTTTCTATTAAAAATTCTCTTGTAATTTTGCTCTTATTTTTTTTATTTACAAAACTATAAATATATCTGCCAATAATATCAGTTTCAATATTTATCTTGTCACCTATTTTTTTATACTTTAAATTTGTTTCAGAAATTGTTGTTGGAATTATTGAAACTTCAAAATAATTTTCATAAACTTTTGAAACTGTGAGGCTTATTCCATCAAGGGCAATAGATCCCTTTTGGACAATGTATTTAAAATTGTCACTTTCAAACTTTATTTTATAGACAATTTCATTTCCACTATTTAGAATATTTATAATTTCTCCAATTCCATCAATGTGACCTTGCACAATGTGACCATCAAGCCTTTTATTTGGACTAAGTGCTCTTTCTAGGTTTAAATTATCAAGTGGTTTTAAATTTTTAAAATTTGTAGAATTTATAGTTTCTACCATGACTTCTGCTTTGTAGAAATCATCTCCAAGTTCTGTTACAGTTAAACAAACTCCATTTGTGGCAATAGAGTCGCCTTTTTTTATATTTTCTAAAACTTTTTTGCAAGAAACTTTTAATGTGTAAAGATCTCTATCTTTTTTTATTTCAGAAAGTTTTCCAACTTCTTCAATTATTCCTGTAAAAATTTCAATCACACCTTCCAGTAACTAATATGTCATCAAATAATTTTTCACATTTCATATCTTTAATTTTTATTGAGTTTTTTAATTTGTCAATTTCTAAATCGCCAATAACAGGGATACCTTGAGAGCCAAGTAAGATTGGAGCTATAAAGAAATAAAATTTATCTACTAAATTATTTTTTAACATCTCTGCATTGAGAGTTCTGCCACCTTCAAGTAAAATCGAAGAAATATTATATTCTTTTAATTTATCCATTAAATCTATTAAGTCGACTCTACCATTTTTTTCCTTGCAAATTAAAACTTCTACATTTTTCTTTGCACTTAATACTTTTAATTTTTCTTTATCGCAATTTTCTGTAGTTGCAATTATAGAAATTGAATCTAAATCATCTCGAAAAAGATTTGACTCGATAGGTATTCTAAGTTTTGAATCTGTGACAATTCTTATAGGATTATTTTTATATTTGCCATGGCGAACATTTAAAGTTGGATTGTCTGATAGAACTGTTCCAATGCCAACCATTATTGCATCTAACTTTCCACGAAGTTCATGTGAGTATGACCTTGAAAATTCTGATGTTATCCACTTAGATTCTCCGCTTTCTGTTGCAATTTTTCCATCAATAGACATTCCAGCTTTTAAAACTACAAAGGGTCTTTTATTTTTCACATAAGTAAAAAATCTCTCATTTAAAATTAAACATTCTTCGCTGCAAACATTTTCTGTAATTTCTATGCCAGCATCTTCTAGAATTTTTATTCCATTTCCAGAAACTTTTTCAAAAGGATCAGCAGTTCCAATTACAACTCTTTTTATGCCTTCTTCGACAATTCTATTTGCACAGGGTGGTGTTTTTCCAAAGTGAGAGCAAGGTTCAAGATTTACATAAAGAGTTGCACCGCTTACGTCTTCTCCTCTATTTTTAGCATCTTCAATTGCATTTATCTCTGCATGATTTTCACCAAACTTTAAATGAGCCCCTTCTCCTATTATTTTTTCATCTTTTACAATTACACAGCCAACTAATGGATTTGTCTTTGTCTTTCCAATTCCTTTTTTTGCAAGCTCAATGGCACGTTCCATGTAAAAGCTGTCGTTAAAATTTTCAATATACATTTAATCACCTATAAAAAAAGAGCCCATGCAGGGCTCCAAAAATTTAAAAATTATCTTCTTTCATCCAGACTATACTGTCGGTATTGGAATTGCACCAATTCAGCTTTCGCTCGCGGACTTTACCGCCGGTGGGGAATTGCACCCCGCCCTGAAGAGTTTTATTAACTTATAAATTTATAATATCACTAAGAAAACATTTGTCAAGTATTTGTCAATCAAAATTTTTATGGAAGTTTTTAATAATTTTAAGAAAATCTTCCAAGACCAAGTCTATATTCTTAGAACCATCGACAATGTAATCGGCATAATCATCTAAATCTTCCATAACAGAAATTCTTTTTTCAATTTCTTTTTTGCTGTCCCTTCTTTTTTTCATTCTGGCAATTAAAATTTCTTTGGAACATTTTAAATAAATAGAAATTGCATTTGGAAAATATTTTTTTATTTCAATTACACCTTCTTTATCTACAATAATTATGCAGTTTTTATTTTTATTGTTGTTTTCTTCTAAATCTTTTTTTAATGTAGAGTAAAAATTTCCAGCATAACAAGTAGTTCCTATAAATAAATTTTTATTTTCAAATTTTTGAAAATTTTCTAAACTAATAAAATTATAATCAACGCCATCTATTTCATTTGGCCTGGGTTCTCTTGTGGTATAAGTTACAATTTTTTTAAGACCATGACTTGTTAAAATATCCCTAATTGTGCTTTTTCCAGAACCAGAGTGACCAAGTATTAAATAAATCATAATTGCTCCTTAAAAATCATTATTACAAGTATAACATAAAAATTGAGATACTTTACAAATTTTAAATTTTGAAGTAAGATTAATTAGATAAAAAATTAGGTGGAGGTCATGATGAAGCATTTAATAGAGCCATTAGATTTTACAATAGAAGAATACGAAGAAATTTTTAGTCTGGTTGATGACATTATTGCAAACCCTGTAAGTTATTCTCATGTTTGCGAAAATAAGTTGTTGGCCAGTCTTTTTTTTGAGCCATCAACGAGGACAAGACTTTCTTTTGAAACTGCAATGCTAAGACTAGGAGGAAGAGTAATTGGATTTTCTGATGCGGGAGTTAGTTCATCTACAAAGGGAGAAACTTTAGTCGATACAATTCGTGTAATAGAAAATTATGCAGATATTTGTGCAATGCGTCATCCAAAGGAAGGAGCAGCACTTTTGGCGTCAAAAGTTGTAACAACTATGCCCATAATAAATGCAGGAGATGGAGGACACCAACATCCAACTCAGACACTTGCCGATTTAATAACAATAAGACATTATAAAAAAAGTTTTGACAATTTAACAATGGGACTCTGCGGAGATTTGAAGTTTGGAAGGACAATTCACTCTCTTGTAAGAGCTTTAAATCGATATGAAAATGTAAAGTTTGTATTTATTTCTCCTGATGAATTAAAAATGCCAGAACAGTTTAAGAGTTTTATAGATGAAAATAATTATTCTGAAACTAGAGATCTCATGAGCGTAATAGATAGTCTAGATATACTTTATATGTCAAGAGTTCAACAGGAGAGGTTTGTTTCATCAGATGAGTACGAAAGACTTAAAGATTATTATATTTTGACAGAAGAAAAATTAAAATTTGCAAAAGACGATATGATAATCTTGCATCCACTTCCAAGAGTAAATGAAATTTCTAAAGAAGTAGATAAAGACCCACGAGCAGTTTATTTTGAACAGACAAAATTTGGAATGTATGGGCGGATGGCACTTATAATGAAACTTTTGGGGGTATCAAAATGATAAATGTTTCAAAAATAAAAAAAGGAATTGTACTAGATCACATTGAAAGTGGTCGTGCAAATGTGCTTTACAGAGCATTAAAATTAGAAGAAGTTACAGATGCAGTTGTACTTATGCAAAATATTTTCTCTACTTCTATGGGGAAAAAAGATTTAATAAAAATAGAAACAGATTATAATTTAGATTTTACAGTTTTAGGACTTATCGCACCTCACACCACAGTCAACTTTATAGAAA
This sequence comes from Peptoniphilus lacydonensis, assembly GCF_900106515.1. Taxonomy (GTDB): domain Bacteria; phylum Bacillota; class Clostridia; order Tissierellales; family Peptoniphilaceae; genus Peptoniphilus_A; species Peptoniphilus_A lacydonensis. The sequence continues at coordinate 471,294 of NZ_FNWF01000003.1, read as the reverse complement.
ATGGCGAGCGAGTTAAAAAAATTAGGATGGAAATGCCAGAAGTTGTGGAAGGAGTTCTCACTTGCAAAAATCCTAGATGTATTACAAATAGCGAGAGAGAAATTGCAGGACACAAATTTCATCTCTATAATAGGGATAAGAAAGAATATAAATGTGAGTATTGTGACACAGTTACAACTTATGGAGAGTGAAAATGGCAAAGATTATTGAAAATATAGATGTTTGCAAAGATTATTTTATTTTGCGAACAGATTTAGACGTAAAAGTTTATCCAGGACAATTTTTTATGCTAAGAGCTTGGGAAAATTATCCAACACTTTCAAGACCAATTTCAGTTTACGACAAAACTGATGGTGTAGATTTTTTAATTGAAAGAAAAGGAGAAGGCACAGAAATTCTTGAAAAATTAGAAAAAGGTGACGATATAAAATTATTTGGACCATTAGGAAATTCCTTTTACGCAAATGTAGATGAAGTTGCACTAGTTGGCGGTGGAGTTGGGGTTGCACCTTTTCACTACTTAATAAAAGAAATTAAAAGATTAAAACCAGATTCAAAAATAACACTATATATTGGAGAAAGAGAAGAACTTGAACTGGAAAATTCATTTTTAGATGTAAATTGCGATATAAAAATAAAAAAAGGAGGATTTATAACAGATATAATAGATTTTGAAAATCATCCATTAATTTATGTTTGTGGGCCAGAAATAATGATGAAAAAAGTTGTGAAACTGGGGAAAGTTTACGATTGTAAAACCTATGTATCTCTTGAAAAGAGAATGGGTTGCGGAGTTGGTGCTTGCCTTTCATGTAGCGTTGATACAAAAAATGGAAGAAGAAGATCATGCAAAGAAGGACCAATTTTTAAGGGGAGTGATTTAATTGACTTCTAGAACAGAAATAAATTTATCGGGAATAAAATTAAAAAATCCAATAATAATGGCAAGCGGCACCTATGGATATGGCGAAGAATTTAAGAATTTTTACGATCCCAAGATTCTTGGAGGAATTGCTTCAAAGGGGATAACTAGATTTCCCAGAAAGGGGAATGAAGGCATAAGAGTTTGGGAAACACCTTCAGGGATTTTAAACTCAATTGGACTTGAAAATCCAGGAGTGGAAGAATTTGTAAAAGAAAAAATAAATTCTATGAATAATCTTGGCACAGAAATTTTTGTAAATCTTGGTGGCAATACAATTGAAGAATACGTAGAGTCTGCAAAGATTTTAAATGACTATGAATTTTCTGCAATTGAACTTAATATATCTTGTCCTAATGTAAAAGAAGGTGGCATGGCATTCGGAATGGAAAAAGATTCTGCCGCAAAAGTTGTAAGAGAAGTTATGAAAGTAACAAATAAAAAAGTTTTTGTAAAACTTTCTCCAAATGCAGGCGATATTGTGGGAATAGCAAAGGCAGTAGAAACAGAAGGAGCAGATGGACTTTCACTAATAAATACAATTCTTGGAATGGCAATTGACTTTGAAAGAGAAGAAATAGTATTCAAAAATACTTATGCAGGACTTTCGGGAGCAGCAGTAAAACCAATAGCACTTAGGATACTTCACCAAGTTGCAAAAAATGTAGAAATTCCAATTATAGGTATGGGTGGCATAACGAATTATAAAGACGTATTAGAATTTTTAATGGCAGGAGCAAGTGCAGTAGAAGTTGGAACTTATAATTTTATGAATCCAAATGCAGGATATGAAATAATTAGAGATCTTGAAAACTATTTAGAAGAAAAGAATAAAAATATAAATGATTACATTAAAAAATTAATTTAATTAAAGTAAAATAATTAAGGGCTTTCCTAGTTTAGGAAGGTCTTTTTTGTGGTATTAATTTATTAGATAAAAGGAGGGGTCATTATGTTTAATCTTTACAAGGATATATACGATGCACAGATGAATTTATTTAAGTCTTTTAATGGAGAAGAGAATAAAAAGGAAAAAATAACATTAGAAGATTATTTTAGAGAAATGGCTAGAATTAACGAAGCGATGATTGATAATGTTTCTGAAATACCAAAAAATTATATGAATATGATGAGTAATTACAATCCATTTTCAATTGATTACACAAAAAATTTTACTAACTTTTTTGAAATGAACCCTTACTTTGAAAATTTTATGGACTTTCAAAAATTTTTTGCAGATAATTTAAAAGAACCAGGAAAAATTTGCAATGAATTTATGAATAATTTTAAAAATTATTTCCCAATGTTAAGTGCAAATGGAAAATTTCTAGAAGATTATAGTGGTGCTATGTATGATTTATTCAATAGTTACAAAAAACAGCAAGAAAATTATATTAACATATTTATGCCAGAATCAATGAGAAGTAAAGCAAAAGATATAATGAATTTTAACGAAAAACTTTTCGACAACTTTAATATCATGAATCCAAATCATGGAAATATGTTTTTTATGACAGATAGCTTCTTTGGTAAAGTAGATTACTTAAAAAGTATGGAAAAATTTTCACAAGATATGTTTAAGAAGTTAGAAGAATATAAAAAGCTATTTGGAGATAATCCTTACCTTGCAAGCACTTCAAAGATATTTGAATATCAAAAAAGCTTTATAGAAAAATCAATTAAATATTATGAAGTTTATATTAGTTATTACAAAGAGATTTATGAAGAAATGGTCAAAATATCTGAGTTTACATTTGAAAAATATCAAAAAGATTTAGAAGAATTATCTCAAAAGAAAAATCCAGAAGAAGTTTACTTGTTCTTTGAAGAAAAAACAAAAGAACAGTACAAAAAATTATTTGACATAGACAAATTTAAAGAAGCTTACAAAAAGGCAGAAGAAGAAACAAAAAAACTTCGAGAAGAATTATTTAAATTAAACATGGATTATATGAATTTTATAGAACCATCAAATAAGGGCGATGTGAGAGATTTAAATGATGAAATAATAAAAATGTCAAATAAAATAGATAGTCTAAATAAGGAAATAGAAAGATTAAAGAGTAGATAAATTTTTAAAATTTATTTAAATCTCGGCTTATTGCCGAGGTTTTTTTATTATAGAGGACTATTAAAAATTAAGAATATAGAAATAGACAAATTCCTAAAAAGTTAATCCAGTCCTTAATTCCTATTTATTATCATATTTTTAAACAATATAATTATGAAAGATTTTTTCCACTTTATAATTTTTTAAAAAGTGTTATAATCATTCGAGAAGACGGTATTATTTTTAAACCGTACTTGAATATTTATTATTAAATATTTCTCTAAAATAATTTATAAGGAGAGAAGAATGAAAATTTTAAGAAATGTTGATGACGCTATGGAATTTACCAAAGGAAATTACCAAAAATCTGTAGGCTTAGTTCCAACTATGGGATTTTTGCACGCAGGTCACAGGTCATTAATAGAAGAAGCGAGAAAGAATAACAATATTGTTGTTGTGTCAATTTTTGTCAATCCAACTCAATTTGGTCCAAATGAGGATTATGAAAAGTATCCAAGAGATGAGGAAAGTGATTTTAAACTTTGTGAAAATGCTGGTGTTGATGCTGTGTTTGTGCCTGATGCCAATGAGTTTTATGATAATCACAAGACTTATGTAACTATTGAGGATTTAAAGGACAATCTTTGTGGAAAGACTAGACCTATTCATTTTAGGGGAGTTCTAACTGTGTTGACAAAATTATTTAATATTTTTAGACCAACTAATGCTTATTTTGGTAAAAAAGATGCTCAACAATTTTTAATTGTTAAAAAGACTGTCAAGGATCTTAATTTTGGTATTAATATTGTTCCCTGTCCTATTAAGAGAGAAGATGATGGACTAGCTATTTCGTCTAGAAATGTTTATCTTTCAGAAGAGGAAAGAAAAGCAGCGCCTGTTTTGTATAGGGCTTTGGAAAAAGGAAGGAGTTCCATAAAAAAAGGAATGAGGTCTGATGATTTAGTTAAAATTATTAGGGATGAGATAGAAAAGGAACAGCTTGCAAAAATTGAATATATACAAGTTGTTGATACTGATGAGATAAAAGATGTAGAAATTATTGATAGAGATGTTCTTGTGGCTTTAGCAGTTCATTTTGGAAATACAAGACTTATTGATAATTTCTTCTACGAAGTTTAATATGCTTAGAAAAATTTCATATTACATTGAAAAGTATTTGATTATCATAATTTTAATTTTGTCTGCTTTTGCTTTGAAATTTCCAAATAATTTTAAATTTATGACAAATTATACTTCTTTATTTTTGGCAGTTGCAATGTTTGGGATGGGAACGAGCATTGAAGTTGAAGACTTTAAAAGTTTACTAAAGGAGCCAAAATTGATGTTTTTGGGTGCTCTTTGTCAATACACTTTTATGCCTCTTTTAGCATTATTTTTGTCTATTTTGTTTAAACTTCCAAAGGATATAAGTTTAGGCTTGATATTAGTTGGTGCTTGCCCAGGGGGAACTGCGTCAAATGTTTTAAGTCATATTTCTGGTGGAGATGTGGCTTATTCAGTTCTTTTGACTATTGCATCTACAATTCTTGCACCTATTGTCACACCACTTATTGTATATTTAATGGCAGGGTCAATTGTTGAAGTTTCTTTCTTTTCAATGTTTATGTCAATAGTTCAAGTTATTGTACTTCCCGTTGGCCTTGGAATTATAGCAAATACTATTTTTAAAAAGGAGATAAAGAAGATCAATTATATTTTTCCTCTTATTTCATCTATTGCAATAGCTCTTATTATTGCTGCAATTGTTGGATTAAATTCAGAGAAGATATTGACATCAGGTCTTTTAGTTTTTGGTGTAGTTATTATTCACAATATTTGTGGAATTCTTTTGGGGCTAGGTGTTGCAAATTTATTTAAGCTAGATTATGATAAAAGTTCAACTCTTTCTATAGAAGTTGGCACGCAAAACTCAGGACTTGCAGTGGTCTTGGCAAATACAAATTTTGCACTAAATCCATTGGCAGCTCTTCCTGGTGCAATTTTTTCTGTAATACAAAATTTAATTGGCTCAATTTTTGCACATATTAGGGCGAATAGGAGAGAGTTAATAGAAAATAATATAGAATACAATGCGTAGTTATATAATTTGAATAAATTTATTAGAAAGTTAAATATGAGGCTGGAGTTTTTCAGCCTTTTAAAATCCAAATTTTTTTAAATTATCTTGAATTAATTTTGTGTTGTCTTCTCCACTAAATTTTATTTTTTCTTTTTCACAATTTATTAGTGATACATTTCTAACTCCCATAAGTGAGTTTGATATAAAACATTCTTCAAAGTCTGATAGTTCTCCAAAATTAATAGCTTTTTCTTTTATTTCATAGGTTTCTAACAAAAAATCTCTCATTGTTCCCTTTAAAATGCCTGAAGAAATAGGTGGAGTATAGATTTTATTTTCTTTTACGAAAAATATATTTGCAAAAGAAGTTTCTGCAACTTCATTTTTTTCATTAAAAAATAAAGAAGAGTCGTAGCCACTTTCATTTGCCAATTTGTGCTCTAATATATTTTCATAGTAGCAAAGGCTTTTGTGGTAAATTATTTTAGAGGTGCTATTTCTTTTTGCATCAGATATTTTAAGTTTAAATTTTTTATAGTTATTTTTGTAATGGTCTTCTCTTGATGTCAAAATAAAATTTTCATCTGAAACAATTATTTTAAGTGCAAAATTTTTTTCCTCTGATTTAGATAGATAATCGTAAATTTTATCGCACTCTATTTTTCTATTTATTCCAAAAAATTTTAAACTTTTTTCAAGTCTTTCTATATGTTCTTTTAAAAATAGAGGTCTTCCATCTACAACTTTTATTGTTTCGAAAGCACCTTTTCCAAAAGAATATCCATCGTCAAATTCTATTTTCATAAAAATCTCTCACATAATTTGAAATTTTTTCGTAAGTTTCATAGTCAATAGTTTGAGCTGCATCACTTTTTGAATCATCTGGGTTTGGATGAACTTCTATCATAACTCCATCAAAATCAAGAGCAAGACTTGCTTTAACCATTGGCTCTATTAATTCTCTTTTACCAGTTCCATGGCTTGGGTCAATAATCACAGGATAACTTGTTTTTTCTTTTAATATATATGCTCCAGCAAGGTCCAAAGTATTTCTTGTTTCTGTTTCAAAAGTTCTAATACCTCTTTCACAAAAAATTATATTTTCATTTCCCTCAAGTTCAATATATTTTGCAGCCATTTCCCATTCTCTTAGAGTTGCAGAAAAACCTCTTTTTAATATAACAGGTTTTTTAGTCTTTCCAACTTTTTTTAAAAGAGAGTAGTTGTACATATTTCGAGAACCTATTTGAAAAATATCTACATAATCTTTCATCATATCAACATGGTCTTCGCTTAGAACTTCTGTAACTATTGGAAGACTTGTCTTTTCTGATGCTTCTTTTAGGTATTCTACACCTTTAAAGCCAAGTCCTTGAAAGTCGTAGGGACTTGTTCTAGGTTTAAAGGCACCTCCTCTTAAAATATCTACGCCCATTTTTTTTAGTGATTTCGCTTCTTTTATTATATGATCGCGAGATTCTATGGAACAAGGACCAGCTATAAGTAGAGGCCTCCCATCGCCAATATTTAAATCTCTAACTTTTATAATTTTTCCTTTACTTAAATTATTTTTCATTTTACCTCTTGACTTCCCTCAATTTCTATTTCGTCAAAATTGTTATAGTAAGACTGAAGTGCCAATAGCGCCCCCTTAGCTTTTAAAACAATTTCGTCAAATTCATCTTCAGCATCAGATAGGAGTATGATTGCACCTCCAACTCCAATTGTAGTCATATCTTTTTCAATTATAGCAGTTCTTATGACAATATTAAAATCCATTGTAGAATTATTTGAAATATATCCAATTGTACCAGAATAAACTCCGCGAGGGACATTTTCCAAATCATCTATAATTTCGAGAGTTCTTTTTTTGGGAGCACCTGTCATGGAACCGCCTGGGAAAGTTTTTTCTAGGACATCAATTACATCAACATTTTCTTTTATTTTTCCAGAAACTGTTGTAACTAATTGGTGAAGAGTTTTGTAGGTTTCTACGTCCATTAATTTTGGGACATTGACAGATCCAATTTCACAGAATTTACCCAAATCATTTCGGAGGAGATCCACTATCATAAGATTTTCAGATTTTGTCTTTTCTTCATTTCTAAGTTCATTTATTAATTTTTGATCTTCTTCTTTTGAATTCCCACGTTTAATTGTACCCTTAATTGGTTTAGTAGTCACAATTTTATTCTCATCTACTTTTAAGAATCTTTCCATAGAAGATGAGGCAATTTTAATTTCATCTAAGGGAAGAAAGGCACTGTATTGTCCAGGACTTTTTTCTCTTAAATTCATATAATATTTTTTCCCATCAATATTGTCTAAAATATCTAATCTATTAGTAAGGCAAACTTCATAGGTTTCTCCTTCGCAAATAAGTTCTTTAATTTTTTTTATGTCGTTTAGATAGGTTTCTTTGTCTTTTACAAATTTTAATTTTGGAAATTCTTTTTTTATTTTATTATCTTTTTCTGTTTCTAATTTTTTATTTAAAATATTTTTGACTTCACTTAACCATTTCTTGTCGTCTTTATAAGAAAGGATATAGAGTTTGCCATCTTTGTGATCGTAGACTAAAGCCCTGTCGCAGTATTTAAAATAGGCATCTGGATATTTATAAGAGTGTTTATTTTTAACTTTTTCTGTATCATTTTTTAGTTCATAACCCAAGTAGCCAATATACCCAAGTTGAAAGTCGAAGGGAAGTGACTTGTCATAATTCCATTTTTTTCTATTTTCTTTTAAAAATGTGAAAATATCCTCATTATATTTTTCTGTTTTTTTAGAGTTTTCATTAATTTTTTCTACAACTTTATCATTAACATTGTATTTTAGATTGTAACCCCTTTTGGGACCACAAATTCCAAAAATAGAAAATCTTGATAGACCTTCTTCAACTTTGCTGCTGTCGAGCCAAAGAGTATTTTTGTCGTAATTATAAAGCTTTTCGTAAATCTCTTTTGTATCAAAAATTTTATCGATTATTTCATAGTAAAGTTCATCTTCATTATAAAAATCTTTACAAATATTTATAAAATTTTCTATTAATTTTTCTCCACATTCACTTGCTATGGATTCAGGGTGAAATTGCACTCCGTAAATTGGTTTATTTTTGTGAGAAATACCCATTACTACGCCATCAGATGTCACTGCATCAATATTTATATTTTCAAGTTCTTTGTTTTCACAAGTTAGTGAATGATATCTTGTGACCTTAAAATTATTTTTTATTCCCTTGAATAAATTTTTTTCGTTGTGATTTACTTCACTTTGTCTTCCATGCATTGGTATTTCTGCTTTTAAAATTTTGCCACCATTGTAATAATAAATTCCTTGATGTCCTAAGCAAATACCTAAAATTGGTTTGTCCAAATTTTCTATAATTTCTTTGCACACGCCAAAATCTTTTTCTTTTTCTGGACTGCCAGGGCCAGGGGATATTATTACATTGTCAAATTCTAAATTTAAGATTTCGTCATAAGTCATTTCATCATTTTTAATTACAATAGGTTCTGTCCCGCTGACTTTTCCAATTAATTGAAAAAGATTATAAGTGTATGAATCGTAATTATCTATTATAAGTGATTTCATTTTTGCTCCTTTAAATAATTCTTTAGATATATTATTGCTTTTTTGTATCCTAAAATTCCGCAACCTTCAAAAGATTTTATAGCAAAATTTCTTATAAAATTTATTTGCCTAAAATCTTCTCTTTCAGATACTTTTGATATGTGCACTTCAACAGTTGGAATGTCAACGGTTTTTAGTGCGTCAAGTATTGCCACACTTGTGTGAGTGTAAGCCGCAGGATTTATAACTATGCCATCAATTTTTTTGTAACTTTTTTGAATAACATCAACTATTTCACCTTCATGATTTGATTGAAAATGTTCAATGTCAATATTTTCAATTTCTGAAATTTCGTCAAAGGATTTTAGTAAGGTTTCATAATTTTCACTGCCATAGATGTCGACTTCTCTTATACCCAACATATTTATATTAGGGCCATCAATTACTAAAATTTTCATATTTTTCAAATTCCTCCAAAATTAATTCCAAAGTTTTTTCCTTGTCTTCGATTACATTTATTTTTATGTCAGAGAGATCACTGTATATTGGATTTCTTTTGTCATACATTTTTTCTAGAGTTTTTAAATTTTTAGATAGAGGTCTGCCAAAGGTTTCAAGTTTTTCAATATTTCTATTCAAATAAATTACTATGGAATTTTGCAAAATCATATCTCTATTTACTTCTTTAATAGGAGTTCCACCCCCAGTTGCAATTACTATGCCATTTTTTTTGCTGACTTCTTCTAAAATTTTTGTTTCTAGATCTCTAAAGTATTTTTCGCCTTTATTTTCAAATATTTCCGATACAGATAAATTTTCTTCCTCTTCAATTAAATTATCTGTGTCAAAAAATTCTCTATTTAATTTTTTTGAAAGAAGTCTTCCCATTGTAGTTTTGCCACTTGAAGGCATGCCAATTAATATAATATTTTCCATATTTCTTTTTATTTTAGAATACATTTCTTCTATTAAATTTTCATCTAATTTTTCATTTAGGAAAATTTCTGCTGCGTAAAAGGCTTGAGCTACTAACATTAATAGTCCAGACATTGTTTTTAGACCGAGCTTTTTTGCATCCAAAATTAATTTTGTGTTTAGAGGATTGTAAATTAAATCTACTACGCTCTCTAAACTTTTAAAAATATTTAAATCCAATTTGCATTCTAAGTTATCTGGATACATTCCAACAGGAGTTGCATTTATTATTACATTATAATCTTTAAACTTATTTAAATTTTCATAATTATTCTTAGAACTTCTGCTTATGACAGTGACATTTTTCGCAAGATTATTTTCTACAAATTTTTGGACCATTTTGCTTGCACCACCACTTCCTAAAATTAAAACTTTTTTATTTTTAAGACTTATGCCAAAGTGTTTAATGCTATAAGAAAATCCAAGATAATCTGTGTTGTATCCAATTAATTTGCCATTTCTGTTAATAATTGTGTTTACTGCGCCAATTTCTTTTGCAAGGGGGTCTATTTTATCTAAATATTTTAAGGAAGTTTCCTTGTAAGGGATTGTAACATTTATTCCTGTGAAATTTCTTTTTTTAAAAAAATCTTTTAGTTCACTTTTTCCAATATTTTTTAAATTATAATTGTATTTTCTAAAGGACTCGTGAATCTCTTTTGATTTGCTATGAGATAAGCTTTCGCCGATTAGTCCATAATGAAAATTTTCCTCTTTAACTTTTGAGATAATTTTTTTGCTTTCACTAAAGATTTCTTTATAAATTGGCATTACAATATTTTTAAATTCTGGATTAATTTTACTTTCTAAATTTTCTATTATATCTTTTTCTCGGTTTTTATCAGTCGTGTTTAAATTGTGATTTAATTTGTAGATGCCAATGTCTTTTGCAACATTCATTCGCTCTTCTAAAAGTAAAATTATTTTTGAATCAATTTCATCCAAAGTTTTTCTTGATTCCTTTAAATTTTCCATTTCTCACCTTCTATGACTAGATCTAAAATTGCAATTGCAGTCATCGTTTCTAGTGCCACAACTGCTCTTGGGACAATTGATGGGTCATGTCTTCCATTTATTTTTAAATTTTCAACTTTTTTATTTTTAATAGAAATAGTTTCTTGAGCTTTTCCAATGGAGCTTGTTGGTTTTATTGCAGTTCTAAAAATTATTGGCATCGAAGTGGATAGACCTCCAATAATACCTCCATGGTTATTTGTTTTCGTTTTAACTTTTCCATTATCATAATAGTAGGAATCATTGTGGTAACTTCCAAACATTTTTGCTGCTTCAAATCCACTTCCAAATTCGATGCCCTTAACTCCTGGCACAGAAAAGATAGCATGAGATATAACTGACTCCATAGAATCAAAAAATGGTTCTCCAATTCCAATAGGCATATTTAAAATAGCAGTTTCAATAATTCCACCAATGGAATCACTTTTTTCCTTTGCATCTAAAATTTCTTTTTGCATTTCTTCTTTTGAAAATTTGTCAAAGACAGGGAAATAAGAGTTTTTTAAATTATAGAATTCATCATTATTTAAATCTTCATAGTTTAAATCAACATCATTAACTTGTCCTATACTTTTAATTTTAGATATGATTTTAATATTTCTTTTCAAAAGTAAATCTTCTGCAATGGAACCGGCAATTACTATTGGAGCAGTCATTCTACCAGAAAATTGTCCACCACCTCTAATGTCATTGTAGCCATTGTATTTAACATAGGCAGGATAATCTGCGTGAGATGGGCGAGGATGATCTTTTAAATTTTCATAGTCTTCACTTTTTTGATCTTTATTTTTTATTATTATAGATAAAGGAGCACCACAAGTTATGCCATCCACTTCACCGCTTACAATTTTAAATTCATCTAATTCTTTTCTTGAAGTTGAAAATTTATTTTTACCAGGTCTTCTTCTATCTAAATTTTTTTCTATTAAATCATAATTTATTTTATAACCTGTTTTTACGCCATCAATGACAATTCCAATTTCTTTTGAATGGGACTGACCAAATAATGTAATTTTAAAATTGTTTCCAAAACTATATGACATGTGTTATTCCTCCCAAAGATTCAAAATCATGAAAAAAGTTTTTATAAGATTTTTCAACGCATTGGCTATTTATAATTGTAATAGGACCATCTGCAAAAGTTGCTGCAATACTCGCAGCCATAGCAATCCTGTGATCATTATAGGAATTGATTGTAGTGCTTTTAAAATTATCTAGTCCATTAAAAGAAAAAGAATTTTCAAATAAATTAACTGCTATTCCCAAATTATTTAGCATTTCAATTGTACTATTTATCCTGTCACTTTCCTTTAATTTTAATCTTTTTATATTTATTACTTCTATTTTTTTGTTGGAAAGTGCAGATATTATAGAGAGAATGGGCACTACATCGGGCATATCCTTTGCATCCAAAATAATTCTTTCTTTTGCATCTTTTATTTTTGAAAGTTTAAAATTTCCCATAGAAATATTTTCGTAGCCCAAGGATTTTAAAAATTTTAAAGCATTTTTGTCACCCTGTTTGGAATTTTTGTTTAAGCCTTTTACTTCTATGCCAGTTACCAAGAAAAATAGTGCATTGCTCCAATCTCTTTCCACAATATAATTTGTTGCTTTAAAGTTATTTTTACAGATATATAAATTATTTTTTTCAATAACATTTGCACCAAATTTTTTCATCACATCAATAGTCATACAGATGTAGGGTTTTGATTCTATTTCAGTAGTAATTCTAATATTAAAATCTTTAGAAGAATAGCCTGATGCAATTAAAAGACCAGAGATAAATTGTGAACTAATATTTCCAGGGAGTTCAAAATTATAATTTAATAGTTTTCCTTCTAAGAAAATACACTCATTTTTTTCATAAATATTTACACCATGTTTTGAAAATAAATTGAAATAAACAGAGTTAGTTCTATTTATTAAAGTACCATGTCTAATTATTTTTGCACTTATTCCAAGAATTGCAATTATTGGGAGTAGAAGTCGTAAAGTAGTTCCACTTTCATAAACGTCTATTGTCACATTTTTCTTAAAAGATTTTGGAGGTTTTATATGAAATTTATTGTCTTTTTTAATTATTTCTACACCCAATGCCCTTATAGAATTTATAGAAGATTCAATATCTTTGGAAATATCTTCTATTTCAATTATAGATTCACCTTCTGCAAGTGCTGCACAAAAGAGGGCTCTGTGGGCATAGGATTTAGATGTTATAGCTTGGATTTCTCCACTTAATTTTTTATTTTCAATAACTCGATTCATTTTCTTTTCCCAGTTCAATTATTTCTCTAAGTTCATCAAAGCTAATTTTTTTATTTGTTACTTCACCGATTTTTATAGGAAGAATAATATTTATTAAGTTTTTATTTATCTTCTTGTCGTGTTTTAAAATTTTTAAAATTTCATCTGTATTAAACTCGTATTGAGTTGGAAGACCATATTTTTTAAAAGTGGAAATCAACTCTTTTGAAAAATCGTCTTCAGAAAGGCCCATTTTATAACTTGCTCTTGCCATATAAATTGTTCCTATTCCAATGCTTTCACCATGATTTAAATTGTAATTTGAAAGTGATTCTATTCCATGACCAATGGTGTGACCTAAATTTAATCTTTGTCTTTTACCTTTGTCCTTTTCGTCATCTCTTACAAAGTCCAATTTTATATTTAATGACCTATAAATAATTTTTTCATAATCCAGAGAACCACAATCTTTTAAGTAGTCAAATAGTTCTCTATCTTTTAATACAGAATATTTAAAGATTTCTGCGAGTCCATTGTTTATATTTTTATTATCTAAAGTTTCTAGAAAGCTGTAGTCAATGTGCACATACTGTGGAAAATAAAAACTTCCTATTTGATTTTTTAAATTTAAAAAATTAATTCCATTTTTGCCACCAACAGAAGAATCAATCATGGATAAAAGAGTTGTGGGTACGGAAATAAAATTTATTCCTCTAAGATAAGTTGATGCAACAAAACCGGATATGTCGCCAACTACACCGCCACCAAAAGCAATTATAATATCGCCTCTGTTAAAATTATTTTCCGACAAAAATTTATTTATCTTTATAAAGTTTTCCATAGATTTAGAATTTTCGCCAGGAGAAAATTTATAAATAAAAAAATTTAGGTCTTCCATTATATAATTTATTCTTTCACTGTAGATATCAAAAACAGTTTTATCTGTTATAACTAAATATTTAGCATCTCTATTTTTATTTAAATAGTTTTTTAATTTTAAATCACTTTTATAATCAATATCAATAGTATAATTATTTTCTTTTACTTCAATTTTCATAAAAATCTCCTTAAACACAAGTTGATTCTATCATAAAACAAATAAATCTATAAATAAAGGTAAGATTTTATTTATAAATTTATTAAAAAATAAAAGGACTATCGCTGGGGCAATAGTCCGAAAATTAAATTTTATTTTAAATTTTATCAAAAGCATTTTTTAAATCTTCTATTATATCATCTGCATTTTCAAGACCGACAGAAAGTCTTATTAAACCTTCAGATATTCCTGCCACAGTTCTTTCCTCTGGTGTGTAAGGAGAGTGGGTCATGGAAGCAGGGTGTTGGATAAGTGTTTCTGCATCTCCAAGAGAAACTGCAAGTGTGCAAAGTTTTACACTGTTCATAAGTTTTACACCAGCTTCTTTTCCACCTTCAATTTCAAAAGCAATCATTGCACCAGGAAGATTCATTTGTTTTTTAGCAATTTCGTAATATTTAAAAGATTTAAGACCTGGATATTCAATATTTTTAACTTTTGGATGTTTTTCCAAAAATTCTGCAACTTTCATTGCATTTTGGCAGTGCTTTTCCATTCTAATTTGAAGAGTTTTCATTCCTCTTAAAACTAAATAGGCATTAAAAGGTGCAAGCACTGCTCCAGTACAATCTTTAACGCCAACGAGTCTAATCTGATCAATTAATTCTTTTCTGCCAACAGCAAATCCAGCAATAACATCACCGTGACCATTTAAGTATTTTGTTGCAGAGTGAACCACAATATCTGCACCGAGTGTTAGTGGTCTTTGAATATAAGGAGTGCAATAAGTGTTATCTACGATTACAAGACAGTCCTTGTTTATTTCGTGAACTTTTGTAGCGACAAGTTTTATGTCGCACATATCCATATTAGGGTTCGCTGGAGTTTCTAAGTAGACAATTTTTGTATTTTCTTTTATTGAATTTAAGATATTATCCACATTTGTAATATCTACAAAGTCAACCTCAACACCCATTTTTGATACGGAGTGTTCTAAAAATGCAAAAGTACAGCCGTAAAGAGTTTTTGCAGCTATAACGTGATCGCCACATTTGATGAAAGGCCAAAAGGTAGAAGTTATAGCACCCATACCAGAAGCAGTAGAAACACAAGCCTCACCTTCTTCAAGAAGTGCAACTTTTTCTTCAAGCTGAGTATTAGTTGGATTTCCAAGTCTTGAATATATGTAGCCATCTTCTTCAAGAGCAAATCTATTTCCACCTTGTTCTGCAGAATCGAAAATAAATGTAGAAGTTTGATAGATAGGAGTGGCTAAAGCACCATATTTGTTTTTTTCATATCCACCATGTATAGCTTTAGTTTCAAAGTGCATTTTTTTAATTTCATCTTTACTATTCATAAAATACCTCCTTAAAAAATAAAATAATTATTTTAAATTTTGATTGACTTCTTCTTGTGGAATATCTAGTTCAAAATTCCATTTGCCTTTTGGGTCTGCAAATCTTATAAATATGGAAAGAATTGCAAACAAGAAAAGAAAACCTTGATACCATAAAAATGGTATTATCTCAATAGGAGAAATAGCCTGAGTTCCTAGTTCTTTAGTTAGACCTGCTGCTATTAAAATTTGAGCACCATAAGGAATAATACCTTGCATCACACAGGAGAAAGTATCCAAGAAAGAAGCAGATCTTCTTGGGTCGACATTAAAATCATTTGATATTTCTTTTGCAACAGGGCCGCCAATTATTATTGCAACAGTGTTATTTGCAGTTGCAGCATCTGTTAAAAGTGTAAGTAGAGCAATTGAAATTTCTGCAGACTTAACATCTTTTGCAAAACCACTGATTTTTTGCACAAGCCATGCTATCCCGCCATTGCTAGAAACCATATAGGAAAGGCCGCCTGTTAATAGTGACAATAAGAAGATTTCAAACATTCCACTAAAACCTTCAAAAATATTTTGTGCAAAAGTCATCATAGTTAGACCGCCAGTTATTATTCCTATAATTCCAGATAGAACAATTCCACTAGTTAAAACTAAAAAGACATTCATACCTATAAGAGCTGTAATTAGAACAAAAAGATAAGGAATTATAAGAACAAAATTGTAATAAAGATCATCAAGTGCAACTTCGCCCTCTGGTTTTCCTACAATCAATAAGATAATAAAAGTGATGATAGCTGCAGGAAGTGCGATTTTTATATTTGCTCTGAATTTGTCTTTCATATCTACATTTTGAGTTCTAGTTGCAGCAATTGTAGTATCAGATATAACAGACAAGTTATCTCCAAACATAGCTCCCCCAACTAGAGATCCAATTACAAGTGTAAGCGGAAGATTTCCCTTAGTTGCTACACCAACTGCAATAGGTCCTACTGCAGAAATTGTTCCTACTGAAGTCCCTGTTGAAATAGAGATAAAACATCCAATCAAAAAAATTCCAGCTGTAATATATTGAACAGGAATTAAAGACAGAGCAAAGTTTACAACAGAGTCAACTCCTCCGGAAGCTTTGGACACTGTGGCAAAGGCTCCAGCCAATATGTATATAAGACACATTATAATTATGTTTTCATCTCCGCAGCCTCTTACAAAGTCATTAAATTTGTCATCCATAGATCCATCAAACATAATAAATGCTAAAATAATAGCTGGCAAAATACATACAGGAGCAGCGACTTGATAGAATGCCATCTCGATCCCCATATTATTTAAAATTAGTCCAGTTAAAAGATATACAAGGACAAAAGTTATAAAAGGAAGAAGTGCTGCACCATTTGCTTTAGGTTTTAAATTTTTGTTTTCCATAAAAAACCTCCTTGAATAAAACAAAAATCTTTATTTATTAATTGATAAATAATAAAATCATCACAACCTTTCTTAAATTTTTAATAAAGTAAAATACGCTCATAAAATTATAACTGAAAAAACTTATATAGTCTATGATATCGTTTGTCTATATAAAAAATAAGTTTTATATTTATATCAATTATAATATTTAAAATTAAGTTTGTGAAGTAATTTTAATTTAAAATGGTATTTTGTTATTAAAGTAAAATACGTTTCATTTGTAGTTTCATATAGAAAGATAATCTTATATAATATTGTCATGAATAAAGAAATATTTAACATTTATAAAAATATAAAATTTTCAGAAGATAGAGAATTAGAAGAAATTATTTATGAAGATAGAGATATTAAAATTTTGAGAACAATGTCTTTAAATCAAGTTACACAAGTTTATGATCAAAAAGAGATAGAATTGGTTTTTCTAATAAGTGGTAGTGCAAAAATTAAATTTATAAAAGGAAAAATATTGAAATTAGAAGAAGGAGATTTTTTAGAAATAAAAGCCCATGAGAAACATCAAGTAGTGTTCCAAAATAAAGCAGTTTGGATTTGTCTTTTTAGAAAGAGGAGTATCATTGAAGAAAAATAAAAATACAAAAATTATAACAGCACTTATACTCACTATTATTGGAGTTTTGTTTGGAATAGATAACTTACAAGACTTTGATAAAAATTATAAAAATAAGAATTTTATAAATATAGCAGAAGAAATTTTAGAAATATTTCAAAATGAATATGAAGTAAAGGGAAAGAGCATCTACTATGAAATAGATAAAAATCCTCCACAATTTTCTAATGAAGATTTGCAAATGGCTCCAGATTATCAAGAATTTTCAGAGCTGGATAACTTAAATAGAGTAGGTCCTGCTAATGCATTAATTGGACCAGAAAGTTTACCTAAAAAGGCAAGGGGAGATATTTCGAAAGTCTATCCCAGCGGTTGGAACCAAAAATTTTATAAGTTTGTAGACGGAGGAGCAGTTTATAATAGGTGTCACTTAATTGCGTATCAATTAACTGGAGAAAATGACAATTGGAAAAATCTAATGACGGGGACAAGATCATTTAATACAAAAGGAATGCTTCCTTTCGAAAATGTAGTGGCAGAATATATAAAAAACACTGGCAAAAAGGTGAGATATAGAGTAACGCCAATTTTTGTAGGGGATGAATTAGTTGCAAGAGGAGTTATAATTGAAGCTTATAGTATTGAAGACAATGGAAAAAAAATAAAGTTTAGAGTTTTTGCAAAAAATATAGAAGAAGGCGTAGACATAGATTATAAAACTGGTAGAACGAAAAGAGCAAAAAATTAATATCAAAATAAAGTAGTATAAATTGTAACTATTATTTTCCCATTTATCTTATAATAAATAAAATTATAAAAATTAATTAGATTTGTTGACAGGGGGAAATCATGTGTTATAATACCATAAGCTAAAAAGGAGAATGCTTATGAGACTTAGGAAAAAACATTTTGCTATACCTGAAATGCGTAAAAACCCATACGTATTTTTTAACGGAGAAGAGAACAAAGGAAAGTGGAAAGAAATTTTTGGAAATGACAATCCGATTTATCTTGAAATAGGGGCAGGTAAAGGAAAATTTACAATAGAGTCAGCAAAAAGAAATAAAAATATTAATTATATAATGGTAGATATTGAAACAAATGCATTAATATATGCAACAAGAAAAATATTAGAAGAAGATTTAACTAATGTTAGGGCTATGCCAATAAATGCAGAGAACATATTGGACTATTTTGACAAAGACGAAATCAATAGAATATATATAAATTTTTGTAATCCATGGCCAAAATCGAAACACAAAAAAAGGAGACTAACTTATCCAAGGTTACTTGAAAAATATAAAGTGATTTTAAAACCAAAATCTCAAATATTTTTTAAAACAGATGACTTAGAACTGTTCGAAGAAAGTTTGGATTATTTTATAGATGAAGGATTTTCCATTTTAATATATGACTTTGATATGAAATTAGAAGATTATCCAGAAAATATTGTCACAGAATATGAAAATAAGTTTAGAAAATTAGGCGAAGAAATTAAATTTGGTGTATTTGAATATTACGTTAACTAAAATTATAAAATAATTGACAATAAAAGTTCAGAAATATATAATAACTTCTAGGAGTTGAAGAGATGGATATTTTTGAATTAAAAGAAAAAGTTAAAAATGGATATGAAGTGACAAGGGAAGAAGCCATAGAAATTTATAAAAGTGATTATGAAAAACTAACCTCAGCAGCAAATGAACTTCGAGAATATTTTTGTGGCAATGATTTTGACATTTGTACCATAATAAATGCAAAGAGTGGAAAGTGTTCTGAAAATTGTAAATTTTGTGCACAGTCTTCTCACTACAAAACAAGAGTAAAAGAATATGATCTTTTGGATAAAGAAACAATAGTCGAAGATGCAGTAGACAAATATAATAGAGGAGTTCCAAGATTTTCTATGGTAGCAAGTGGCAAATCTCTCACTGAAGATGACATAGAAAAGATTTGTGACATAACAAGAGAAATATATAAAAGAGCACCAGGGATAAGAGTATGCCTTTCAGGAGGATTAATATCTCAAGAAGGATTTAAAAAGTTAAAAGATGCTGGAATAAAAAGAGTGCACAACAACTTAGAAACATCTAGAAATTATTTTAAAGAAATATGCACAACGCACAGTTATGATCAAAAAATAAACACAATAAAAGCAGCACAAGCTTCAGGAATGGAAATTTGCTCAGGTGGACTAATAGGATTAGGGGAAAGTTTTATAGATAGAATAGATATGGCATTAGAGCTTAGAGATTTAAATATAAAATCAGTGCCTGTAAATTTACTTAACCCAGTAAAAAACACACCACTAGAAAATAATGAAAAATTATCTATGGAAGAAGTAAATAGGACATGTGCCACATACAGGTTTATATTAAAAGATGCCTTCATAAGATTAGCTGGAGGAAGAGCCCTAATGGATGGATTTGGAAAGTCTGCCTTTAGAAGCGGAGCAAATGCAACTATATCAGGAGTTCTTCTTACAACAGAAGGACCTTCAATAGAAGAGGATATAGAAACATTAGAAAAATTAAATTTTAATATAAAAGCCGTATAAAATACTTGACAAAGAAAAACAAAAATAGTAATATATAACAGCTACAACAAAAGTAGCTGTTATTTTTTAAATAAAAAACAAAAAAATACGGAAAAAAATAAAAAAAACAGTTGACAGTAAAACAATAAAATGCTAAACTATAATAGTTGTCAACTAAGGCAACAAAACTTTTGTAAAAGTTAAGTAAAAATAAAACAAAAAAGTTGTAAAAAATACTTGACAAGAAAAAAATACAAGAGTATAATAAAAAAGCTACTTCAAGAGTAGCAAGAACAATGATAATTAAATAGTGTGAAGATAGAAAGATTCATAAAGAATCAAAAAATCGTGATAAAATCACAAAAGCAAACCAGAAATTCGTTTAGTTTGATAAAACTAATGAGTCATACAAATTTTTTAATTGAGAGTTTGATCCTGGCTCAGGACGAACGCTGGCGGCGCGCTTAACACATGCAAGTCGAGCGATGAAACTTTAACAGAACCCTTCGGGGCGAAGATAAAGTGGATTAGCGGCGGACGGGTGAGTAACACGTGAGTAACCTGCCTTAGACATTGGGATAGCCTCGGGAAACCGGGATTAATACCAAATAAAATCATAATGACACATGTCATAACGATCAAAACTCCGGTGGTCTAAGATGGACTCGCGTCCCATTAGCTAGTTGGTAGAGTAAAAGCCTACCAAGGCGACGATGGGTAGCCGGCCTGAGAGGGTGAACGGCCACATTGGAACTGAGAAACGGTCCAAACTCCTACGGGAGGCAGCAGTGGGGAATATTGCACAATGGAGGGAACTCTGATGCAGCGACGCCGCGTGAACGAAGAAGGCTTTCGAGTCGTAAAGTTCTTTTATATGGGAAGATAATGACGGTACCATAAGAAAAAGCCCCGGCTAACTACGTGCCAGCAGCCGCGGTAATACGTAGGGGGCTAGCGTTGTCCGGAATCACTGGGCGTAAAGGGTTCGCAGGCGGAAATGCAAGTCAGATGTAAAAGGCAGTAGCTTAACTACTGTAAGCATTTGAAACTGCATATCTTGAGAAGAGTAGAGGTAAGTGGAATTTTTAGTGTAGCGGTGAAATGCGTAGATATTAAAAAGAATACCGGTGGCGAAGGCGACTTACTGGGCTCATTCTGACGCTGAGGAACGAAAGCGTGGGTAGCAAACAGGATTAGATACCCTGGTAGTCCACGCTGTAAACGATGAGTGCTAGGTGTCGGCGAATGTCGGTGCCGCAGTTAACACAATAAGCACTCCGCCTGGGGAGTACGTGCGCAAGCATGAAACTCAAAGGAATTGACGGGGACCCGCACAAGCAGCGGAGCATGTGGTTTAATTCGAAGCAACGCGAAGAACCTTACCAGGGCTTGACATACTGAGGACGTACTTAGAGATAAGTATACTTCTTCGGAAGCCTCAATACAGGTGGTGCATGGTTGTCGTCAGCTCGTGTCGTGAGATGTTGGGTTAAGTCCCGCAACGAGCGCAACCCCTATCTTTAGTTGCCAGCATATAAGATGGGAACTCTAAAGAGACTGCCGATGATAAATCGGAGGAAGGTGGGGATGACGTCAAATCATCATGCCCTATATGCCCTGGGCTACACACGTGCTACAATGGAAGGTACAAAGGGAAGCAACAGAGTGATCTCAAGCAAACCTCAAAAAGCCTTTCCCAGTTCGGATTGTACTCTGCAACTCGAGTACATGAAGATGGAGTTGCTAGTAATCGCAGATCAGAATGCTGCGGTGAATGCGTTCCCGGGTCTTGTACACACCGCCCGTCACACCATGGGAGCTTGTAATACCCGAAGCCTGTGAGCAAACCGTAAGGTAGCAGCAGTCGAAGGTAGGATAAGTGACTGGGGTGAAGTCGTAACAAGGTAGCCGTATCGGAAGGTGCGGCTGGATCACCTCCTTTCTAAGGAAAATGAATCTTCACACTATTTTAATTATATATGGACCTGTAGCTCAGCTGGTTAGAGCGCACGCCTGATAAGCGTGAGGTCGGTGGTTCGAGTCCACCCAGGTCCACCATAACTTAGTTATACTAAGTTTTGAACCATAACAACTAAAAAACTAATCAAAATTTCTAAAAAGAACAATTAAACTGGAAATAAACAGAAATGTTTATTAACAAAGGTCAAGTTAAAAAGAGCACTAGGAGAATGCCTAGGCACCAAGAGGCGAAGAAGGACGTGACAAGCTGCGAAAAGCTGAGGTTAGCTGCAAATAAGCCAAGCCTCAGATATCCGAATGGGGAAACCCACCTCAAAAGAGGAATCCTATAGCCAATAAATAACTATAGGAAGCGAACCAGGTGAACTGAAACATCTAAGTAACCTGAGGAAGAGAAAGAAAACTCGATTCCCAAAGTAGCGGCGAGCGAACAGGGAAGAGCCCAAACGTGTAAAAAGAGAAAATAGCCAGTCGAATCATCTGGGAAGACGAACCAAAGAAGGTAACAGTCCCGTAGACGAAGGCGAAGATATCCGACACAAAAGAGTACCACGGAACACGAGAAATTCAGTGGGAATACAGGGGGACCACCCCCTAAGGCTAAATACTACTTGGTGACCGATAGCGAACAAGTACCGTGAGGGAAAGGTGAAAAGAACCCCGGGAGGGGAGTGAAATAGAATCTGAAACCTAGTGTTTACAAGCAGCGAAAGTGGCAAAAGCCACGATCGTGTACTTTTTGTAGAACGGGCCAGCGAGTTACGATTACAAGCAAGGTTAAACATTAAAGATGTGGAGCCGAAGCGAAAGCGAGTCTAAAGAGGGCAAAAGTTAGTAGTCGTAGACCCGAAACCGTGTGATCTATCCATGAGCAGAGTGAAGTTGAAGTAAAATTCAATGGAGGCTCGAACCGGGTAGCGTTTAAAAGCTATCGGATGACTTGTGGATAGGGGTGAAAAGCCAAACGAACACGGAGATAGCTGGTTCTCCTCGAAATAGCTTTAGGGCTAGCCTCTAGCAAGAATGAAAAGGGGGTAGAGCACTGACTGGTCAAGGGGCATGCATATGTTACCGAGACCTATCAAACTCCGAATACCAAATCATACGCTAGGGAGTCAGACTATGGGGGATGAGCTTCATAGTCGAAAGGGAAAGAGCCCAGACCATCAGCTAAGGTCCCAAAATTATAGTTAAGTGGGAAAGGATGTGGAGTTACTGAGACAACTAGGATGTTGGCTTAGAAGCAGCCACTCATTTAAAGAGTGCGTAATAGCTCACTAGTCAAGTGACTCTGCGCCGAAGATAACCGGGGCTAAACTATATACCGAAGCTATGGAACGAAAAACGTTGGTAGAGGAGCAATGTATGAAGGAAGAAGCAGAAGTTGAAAAGCACTGTGGACATCATACAAGAGAGAATGCTGGCATGAGTAGCGAGAGGTGAGTGAGAATCTCACCCGTCGAAAACCTAAGGATTCCTGAGCAAGGCTCGTCCACTCAGGGTAAGTCGGGACCTAAGGCGAGGCTGAAAAGCGTAGTCGATGGACAACAGGTTGAAAATCCTGTACCGATACAATCAGTGAGGAAGTGGGGACGCAGAAGGATAATAAGAGCGCCCAGTTGGTGAGGCGTGCAAGCGCAAAGGATGGGAAGTAGGCAAATCCGCTTTCCGAGAAGTCTAAAGCGTGATGCGGATCGAAAACAAGTAGAGAAGCTTATAACTCCACACTGCCAAGAAAAGCCACTACAAGAGAAGTATCGCCCGTACCGCAAACCGACACAGGTAGGTGAGGAGAGAATCCTAAGACGAGCGGAAAAACCTTTGTTAAGGAACTCGGCAAAATGACCCCGTAACTTCGGGAGAAGGGGAGCCCCTGTAAAAGGGGGCCGCAGTGAAAAGGCCCAAGCGACTGTTTACCAAAAACACAAGTTTCTGCGAAGTCGAAAGACGAAGTATAGGAGCTGACACCTGCCCGGTGCTGGAAGGTTAAGGGAAAAAGTTAGCATAAGCGAAGCTTAGAACTGAAGCCCCAGTAAACGGCGGCCGTAACTATAACGGTCCTAAGGTAGCGAAATTCCTTGTCGGGTAAGTTCCGACCCGCACGAAAGGTGTAACGATTTGGGCACTGTCTCAACAAAGGATCCGGTGAAATTGTAGTAGCGGTAAAGATGCCGCTTACCCACGACAGGACGGAAAGACCCCGTGGAGCTTTACTGTAGGCTGAGATTGAATTTTGGGATTAAACGTACAGAATAGGTGGGAGACGAAGAATAAGGTACGCCAGTATCTTAGGAGTCACCGTTGGGATACCACTCTTTTAATGCTAGAATTCTAACCTAACCCCATGAAACTGGGGAAGGGACACTCTCAGTTGGACAGTTTGACTGGGGCGGTCGCCTCCGAAAGAGTAACGGAGGCGTTCAAAGGTTCCCTCAGCACGGACGGAAATCGTGCGAAGAGTATAAAGGCAGAAGGGAGCTTAACTGCGAGACCAACAAGTCGAGCAGATGCGAAAGCAGGACTTAGTGATCCGGTGGTACCGAGTGGAAGGGCCATCGCTCAACGGATAAAAGCTACCCCGGGGATAACAGGCTTATCTCCCCCAAGAGTCCACATCGACGGGGAGGTTTGGCACCTCGATGTCGGCTCGTCTCATCCTGGGGCTGAAGTAGGTCCCAAGGGTTGGGCTGTTCGCCCATTAAAGAGGCACGCGAGCTGGGTTCAGAACGTCGCGAGACAGTTCGGTCCCTATCCGTCGTGGGCGTAGGAAATTTGAGAGGAGCTGTCCTTAGTACGAGAGGACCGGGATGGACAAACCGCTGGTGCACCAGTTGTACTGCCAAGTGCATAGCTGGGAAGCTAAGTTTGGAAGGGATAAGAGCTGAAGGCATCTAAGCCCGAAGCCCCCCTCGAGATGAGATTTCCCTCGAAAGATAAGACCCCTAGAAGAAAATTAGGTAGATAGGCTCAAGGTGTAAGTGTAGCAATACATTCAGCTAGCGAGTACTAATAGGTCGAAGACTTGACCAAGAGAAAGAAGAGTAGATTAGTTTTTTAAGTTAATCTGGTGAGAATAGGACAATGGACACACCTGTACCCATACCGAACACAGAAGTTAAGCATTAGTCCGCTGATGGTACTTGGTTGGCAACGACCTGGGAGAGTAAGTTATCGCCAGTTTAGAGGCTAAAGAGCCTCAAATAATCTTAGGTAGCTCAATGGTGGAGCAACCGGCTGTTAACCGGTAGGCTGTGGGTTCGAGTCCCACCCTGAGAGCCAGAAAAAAAGTAAGCCGGGGTGGCGGAACTGGCAGACGCACAGGACTTAAAATCCTGCGGTGGTTAAACACCGTATCGGTTCGATTCCGATTCTCGGCACCAATAAAAAAGCCGGGTGAAAATGACGCGGGATGGAGCAGTTTGGTAGCTCGTCGGGCTCATAACCCGAAGGTCGGAGGTTCAAATCCTTCTCCCGCTACCATAAAAAATTATGGCGGCGTAGCTCAGTTGGCTAGAGCATACGGTTCATACCCGTAGTGTCAGGAGTTCAAATCTCTTCGCCGCTACCATTTAAAATACGGTTTGTGTTACATGAACCGCTACCAAATAAGGCCCTGTGGTCAAGCGGTTAAGACACCACCCTTTCACGGTGGTATCCCGAGTTCGATTCTCGGCAGGGTCACCAGAATGGACGCATAGCTCAGTTGGGAGAGCATCTGCCTTACAAGCAGGGGGTCATAGGTTCGAGCCCTATTGTGTCCACCAAGAAATGGCCTGGTAGTTCAGTTGGTTAGAATGCCAGCCTGTCACGCTGGAGGTCGTCGGTTCGAACCCGATCCAGGTCGCCAATAAAAATTAGTAAGTATAAAAAATGCAACTAATTAAGCTGGTGTAGCTCAATTGGTAGAGCAACTGACTTGTAATCAGTAGGTTAGGGGTTCAAGTCCTCCCACCAGCTCCAATAAAACTTATGGGAAATCACATGGAGGAGTTCCCGAGTTGGCCAAAGGGGACGGACTGTAAATCCGTTAGCTTAGCTTTCAGTGGTTCAAATCCACTCTCCTCCACCAAATAACTTAATAAAATTATTTATGCGGGTGTAGCTCAGTGGTAGAGCCCCAGCCTTCCAAGCTGGTTGCGAGGGTTCGATTCCCTTCACCCGCTCCATATAAGCACCTATAGCTCAGTAGGATAGAGCAATGGACTTCTAATCCATGTGCCGGGGGTTCGAATCCTCCTAGGTGCGCCAAACCTAAAAAGCATTGGGGTGTAGCCAAGTCGGTAAGGCACCAGACTTTGACTCTGGCATGCGTAGGTTCGAGTCCTGCCACCCCAGCCAATTTAATAATATGACCCATTAGCTCAGTCGGTAGAGCACTTGACTTTTAATCAAGGTGTCGCGCGTTCGAATCGCGCATGGGTCACCATTTTAAAATTTTATATTTGTGGAGAGGTACCGAAGTGGTCATAACGGGGCGGTCTTGAAAACCGTTAGGGTGCAAGCCCACAAGGGTTCGAATCCCTTCCTCTCCGCCATTTTTAATCTGTGAATGTCACAGATTTTTTGTTGAAAATTTTATATATTTGTTTTATGTGACCCATTAGCTCAGTCGGTAGAGCACTTGACTTTTAATCAAGGTGTCGCGCGTTCGAATCGCGCATGGGTCACCATTTTTTTATTCAAAGAAATATCTGTTAAAGAATATTTTTTATCACCAACAAATATTTTAGAACTATTTATTTTAGTATAAAGTATAAAGAACTTTTTTGAGAACTTCATTTTAAAATTTGGAGTTCTTTTTTATTTGTTGTAATCTTAGATAAATTAGTTTGATGATATATTAAAATATGATTTTACAAATTCTCTTTATCATATTATAATTTTTATAATATAAAAAATTAGCAATGTAAAAGATTTTAAAAGGGAGGAAAATTTTGGATTATAGAAATGGTTATAAAGATATTTTAAAGGCTAGAGAGAGAATTAGAGATGATATTTATGAAACACCTCTTGTTAGACTTAATTATGTTTCAGAATATCTTGGGACAAGCGTGTATGCAAAACTTGAAAATATGCAAAAGACAAATTCTTTTAAAATTAGAGGTGCTCTAAATAAAATTAAAAAGCTTTCTAATGATGAGTTAAAGGGTGGAGTGATAACTGCTTCTAGTGGAAATCATGGAAAAGGTGTTGCAACTTGTGCAAAGATGCTTGGCATTCCTGCAAAAATCATTCTCCCTGATACTGCGACTGAAATAAAAAGAAAAATGATAAAAGATTTAGGCGCTGAAGTAATTATTTCAAGTGTTGAAGAGAGATTTATAGTTGCAAATGAAATTGCTAAAAAAGAAAATATGACTTTTATTCATCCTTATGATGACGAAGATATTTTGAAAGGTCAAGGTACTATTGCTGTTGAAATTTTAAATAAAATGGATCATTTAAAAATGATTGTTCCAATTGGAGGAGGTGGTCTTATTTCAGGTATAGCAATGTACACAAAGGGTGTAACAAGGTGGAGTGAGGTAATTGGTGTTGAGCCAGTTAATATAGCTAGATACACTAGATCTTTAAAAGAAAATAGACCAACTGAAGTAAAAAAAGGAAAGACTCTTGCCGATGGACTTCAGTCAATTAAACCAGGCGACAAAGTTTTTTCCATTGTAAGGGATTTAGTAGATGATGTTGTAACTTGTGAAGATGAAAATATTAAAAAAGCTCTTGATTTGTTGTATAATAAAGAAAAATTAATTGTTGAGCCTTCTTCTGCAATTGGACTTGGTGCAATTTTGGAAGGTAAAATAAAGTATGATGAAAGAGATAAGTTAGTATTAATAGTGACAGGTGGAAATATAGAAGGAAGCTCTGTTGAGAAAATAATTAATTCATAATGTTGGAGGGAAGTATGAAAAATTTTATTTGTGAAAAGTTTAATAAAGTAGCGCCGTCAGGAATTAGAAAGATAAATGAAAAGACTCTTGAAATGGAAAGAGATGGAAAGAGAGTTTATCACTTTGAAGTTGGAAGACCTGACTTTGATACTCCACAGGTTATAAAAGAAGCAACTATAAAGAGCATTGAGAGAGGAGAAGTTTTTTATACTTCTAATTTTGGAATAATGGATCTTAGAGAAGCTGTTGCAGATAAACTTAGAAATGAAAATAATTTAGATTATTCTGCAAAAGAAATTTTAATAACAGCTGGTGCAAGTGAGGCAATTTATGATTCATATTCATTAATTTTGGAAGATGGAGATGAAATTTTACTTCCAAATCCATGTTGGCCAAATTATATAAATACAGCTCATATAATGGGAGCAGAACCAAAGTCTTATAATCTTTCAGAAGAAAATGACTTTCAAATAGATTTTAAGGAATTGGAAAATCTTGTATCAGAAAAAACTAAGGCAATTGTAATTATTACACCATCTAATCCAATTGGATCAATGCTTACAAGAGAAACTATTGAAAAACTAGCAGATTTTGCAAAAGAAAAGGATCTGCTTGTGATTTCTGATGAGATTTATGAAAAGATTATTTATGGTGATAGGGAACATTTTTCAATTGCATCTGTTGATGGAATGAAAGAAAGAACTATTACAATAAATGGTTTTTCAAAAACTTTTTCCATGACTGGTTTTCGTCTTGCATATATTGCAGCATCAGAAGATTTTATTAAAACATTAAATATTATTCATCAACACAATACATCTTGTGCAACATCCTTTGTTCAACACGCAGGTGTAACTGCTCTTAAGGATGCAGAAGATGATGTAGAGAAAATGGTAAAAGAATATAAGAGAAGACGTGATTATATTGTAGAAAAGGTAAATTCAATTGAGGGTCTTAGTTTGAATAATCCTGACGGTGCATTTTATGCCTTTATAAATATAAAAGGTGTAGGTGTGAGTGCAGAAGAATTTTGTGAGTACCTTTTAAATGAAGAGTGTGTAGCTGTTGTTCCAGGTACAGTATTTGGAACAGCAGGAGAAGGCTTTATTAGATTTTCTTATGCAAGTAGTTATGATGATATTGTAGAAGGGCTAAAGAGGATGGAAAAAGCCTGCAAGCATTTTATGAGTAAATAAGATTTTTATGTTGATAGTTGAGTTGCAAAATGAATAAGATGATGACAATTAGATTAATTAGAATTATCTTTGAAATTGTATCAGTGTTGCTTTAAAGACTTTCAAATAATGAAAATTTAATTTATTCAATAAGTCTAGTAAAATTAGGATTTAAAATAGAAATAATATTAAAAAGCCACTTATTACTGCATAAGCCAGTAATGAGGGCTTTTTACTTTATCTACTCTATTTTATTTGCATATGTTTTTAGAAATATTCCCACGATTTTGTGAAATCTTGCGACATCGGTTATATAGGCATAATCGTTGCCGTAGATTTTTTTTATATTTGAACTTTCTGATTCTTTTCCGGTGAAAACTCCAAAGGTGTTTATACCTTTTAGTTTTGTAAGGAGTATCTCCTTTGACGTATCCATTACCGCAGCTTCATCTTTATAATTTTCTCCAGGAATCTTTGAGGCACCTACTATTCCAATGTCAATTTCATCAAAGGGAAGTCCATCGGTTAGGATTATTAAAAATCTTCTTGAGTCATAATTTTTTGAAATCAAGTGACGCATAAATTTTATTGCAAGTCCGTCCCTGTTTGATCCACTTGGTGAGTATTTAAAGATATTTTTGTTTTTTGAAGATGGGTCATTGTAGTCCCTATATTTTTTTATAACAATATAATTGTAAAAATTATTGTAAGAAAAAATTCTAGTCTTTATATTTAAGCTTGTCAGTGCTTCTGCTATAATATAACTTTCTGTTGCCACGATTTCCTTTCTATTATTCTGTGATGCTGATGAGTCAAGGAGAATGTCCACAAAAATTTCATTGGAATTCTTTCTATTTATTTTTCTAAAAATTTTATTCTGATTTAGCTCTTTAGCTTTCCAAATTTCTGATGGAATAATTTTTCCTGAAGTCGATTTTATTATTTCATCTTCTGATTCTTTTAGTAGAGAATTTTTTATTGTGGCAGATAGTTCTCTTATCGCCCTTTGATTTTGTAATTTATTTTCTTCGTAAAATTTTAAGTTATCGAGATAATTATTTTTTTCTTCTTCAGCATAATAGGAAATTTTATTTCCAAATTCGCCACTTGGAAAATAAAATTTAATGTCATTGTGAATTCCTGTTGAAATTTCCTCTTCTATTTTATCTGGAATGTATCTATTTATATTTTCCTTTCCATAGCGTTTTTGTAGAGATTTGTAAATGTTTTGGTCACTAAAATTTTTTGGAGAAGAGTCTTCCTTAACATTTACATCTCTAAAGTCGTCGTTAAAAAATGTAAACTCTGCTGATTCGATATTGTATTTTTCTAAAAAGGTGTTGTCTATAAATTTTTTTCTTTTGTAAGGTTTATTTTTTTTAGAAGATGAATTTGATTTTATTTCCTTTTTAAATTCTTCATAATCCATGTCCCAGTTATTTGAGAGGTCTTTATTTATATGAAAATATTTTTTAAAGATATATTTTAAAAAGTCTAAATATTCACAGGTGTTCTTTGATTTAAAATTACAGATTTCATTTAACATTTCTTCCAAAATTTTTTGAACTTTGGGGTACATTCCTCTTTCTTTTTGGATATATCCAATTTTAAGTTCTGTTGTTAAAATTATTTCTTTTCGGCTTAAATTTTTCAAAATTTTGTTAAAGTGATATATTTTGAAGTCGGCTGTTCCTGGTCTTTCTATAATCATTTCTTCTGAAAAAATATTTTCTAAAATTAATTTTGAAATTTCCCACAAATCTTTTTTATTATTTAAATTATTTACAAACTTTTTGAAGAAATCATCTACTACATAAAAATCGAAGTAATTAATGGCATAACCCAGTATGGCGGCTTCATAGGAGTCAATAGGTTTTAATGAAAAGCTAAAGATGTCATATTCATAAAAATCAGATACAGTCCAAAAAATATTTTTCAGTCTATCTTCATCATTCAAATAAATCAGCTCTATCCATATTTTTTGAAAAGAGAGTGTCAATTACATCTGTAACAATTTCTCTTTCGTAATCATCAAAGGTTTTGTCTACGATGCCGAGTTCAAGGGAGTCTTTTATATCAAGACCTCTATTCATAAGTTCTATGGAAGAAAGAAGTCCACGAAGGTCAATTGATTTGGAAGAAATTTCTGAATTTAAAGATTTTTCTTGTAAATCTAAAAATAATTTTGTAAAGATTTTTATTGCACCATTATTTAATTTTGTATTTTCTTTAAATAATTTTGCCAAGTCATTTTCAGAAATAGTTGGCATATCAATTACTAAAAATCTTGAAACAAGTGCTTCGTTTAAATCTCGAGTGCCAATGTATCCGTAGTTCATTGTCGCAATAAATCTTGTCGCATCGTGAAGATTTAATCTATCATATCCTGAAATATCCAAGACTCTTCTATAATCGAGAGTTGAGTGCACAACAGAAAGGGCTTCATTTTTTGCCATGTTTATTTCGTCAAAAACTGCAAAGCCACCTTGCTCTGCTGCTTCATAGACTGGTCCTTTTTTTAAAGTAACTTCGTTATTTTTGAAAGTATCTGATCCAATTAAATTTGCTGGATCAGAGGAGATATTAAGGGAAATTGTCCAAAGGGGTCTTTTAAAAAGGTATGCTAAATTTTCTGCAAGTACATTTTTTCCAGTTGCTTTTGGACCAGATAGAAGTATATTTTCTCCAGATAAAATTGCTACAATTGCCTTCTCCCAAGTTTTTTTGCCGTAGTATTTATATTTTATTTTTGGAATTCTATATTCAAAATTTTTATTTAAGTCATGTGTTTCTATAAATTCATCTACATCATTTAGTAGTTCTTTTGAAATGCCTTGGGAAAGTAAAAACTCTCTCATTTCATCACCTCTAGTGTATTATAACAAAAATTTATATATATAATGAAATATTTTGATATGATTTGTTTATGTGGTACAATTTGATAGAGGAAGGTGTATTTTATGGCAATTGCAAATGGAATGGCAATTTTTGGAATTGTTCTTTATGTAGCGATCTTTGTACTTATAATTTTGGCAATACTAGCACTTATAAAGTATTTGAAAAAATAACGAGGGGAAGTGTTTTATGGAAATTTCAAGCAAAATGATGATGGCATCAGTTTTTTATATAATTTTTGAAATTGCAATTTTTATACTTGTAATATTAGCTATACTTGCACTTATAAAGTATTTGAAAGAGAAATAAAATTTAAAAGTATTTGAAAAAATTTTTTCTTATGATATAATGAAAAAAACTACAAAGGACAATAACTGAGAATAGTAATTTTAAAAAGTTTTTTAGAGAGCAGATGTTTGGTGTAAATCTGTAAAATTTTTAAAACGAATCCACCTCATAGTCTATTTAATTTTAAGTGAACCATTAGGTTAATTAGGGTGGCAACGCGGGTTTCTCGTCCCTTTAGGGATTGAGGGACTTTTTTTAATTTAAGGGAGGATATATGTTAGATATTAAATTTGTAAGAGAAAACCCAGAAGCTGTAAGAGAAAATATTAAAAAAAAATTTCAAGAAGATAAGCTTCCACTTGTTGATGAAGTTATAAAGATAGATGAAGAACTTAGAGATGCAAAAACTAAGGGAGATAATCTTCGTGCAGAAAAAAATAAAACGTCAAAGGAAATTGGAAGTTTTATGCAAAAGGGTGAAAAAGATAAAGCGGAGGATGCTAAAAAAAGAGTTGCTGAAATAAATGAAGAAATAACAGGATTAGAAGAATCTGAAAGAAATCTTGCTGAAGAGCTTAAAAAGAGAATGCAAGTAATTCCACAAATGATTGATAAAAGTGTACCGATAGGAAAAGATGACAGTGAAAATGTGGAAATTGAAAAGTTTGGAGAACCAGTTATCCCTGATTATGAAATTCCTTATCATGTTGATATTATGGAAACTTTTGACGGAATTGATTTAGATTCTGCTAGAAATACTTCTGGTTCAGGTTTTTATTATTTAAAGGGTGATATTGCAAGACTTCACTCTGCAATTTTATCTTATGCAAGAGATTTTATGATTGATCGTGGTTTTGAATATCACATCCCACCATTTATGATTCGTTCAGATGTTGTTACTGGTGTAATGAGTTTTGCTGAAATGGAAAATATGATGTATAAGATTGAAGGTGAAGATCTTTATTTAATTGGGACTTCAGAGCATTCAATGATTGGTAAATATATAAACACAATTACCCCAGAGGAAAATATGCCCCTTGCAATGACTTCTTACTCTCCATGTTTTAGAAAAGAAGTTGGAGCACATGGAATCGAAGAAAGAGGAGTTTATAGAATTCACCAATTTGAAAAGCAAGAGATGGTTGTAATTTGTAAACCAGAAGATTCAAAGGATTGGTTTGTAAAATTGTGGCAAAACACAGTTGACTTTTTCCGTTCACTTGAAATTCCTGTGAGAACTTTGGAATGTTGTTCAGGTGATTTGGCAGATTTAAAGGTCAAATCTCTTGATGTTGAAGCATTCTCTCCAAGACAAAATAAATATTTTGAAGTTGGATCTTGTTCAAACCTTGGAGATGCACAAGCAAGAAGGCTTAATATTAAACTTCGTGGCAAAGATGGAACTTACCTTGCACATACACTTAACAACACAGTTGTTGCACCGCCAAGAATGTTAATTGCATTTTTAGAAAATCTTCTTCAAGAGGATGGCAGTGTTAAAATTCCTAAGCCACTTCAAATGTATATGGGTGGAATGGAAAAAATTGTTCCAAAAAAATAATTTGGATTAAAATTTTTGAGTAATATTTTTATAAATTATTTAGACAAAAAAATTGTTTTTATTAGAATAATTTGATATAATTTATTCACTTTGGGGAGTAACTTTTAAATTTTCAGTCGTCATTACGGCATTGCCCGGCTGGAAAGCTTATTATTAAGTATGTGAGACCGATGTATATTATATATATATGCGGTCTTTTTTTAAATTTTAGAATAGGGGGAATTATGGAGAAAAATTGGTACAATCAGTCGCCTGAAGAAACGTTAAAAAACCTTTCAACAACTAAGGAGAGTGGACTGACAGAAGATGATGCAAAAAAAAGACTTCAAGAATATGGAGAGAATGCTTTAGAAGAAGAAAAGAAAAAATCTTTTGGAGAAAAGTTAAAGGAACAATTTTTAGATCCGATGATAATAATTTTAATTGCAGCATCAATTATATCTATTTTTATTGGAGAAGCACTTGATGCAGGAATTATTATCGCAATTGTAATTGTAAATGCAATACTTTCAATTCGCCAAGAGGGAAAGGCAGAAGAAGCCATAGCAGCTCTTCAAAAAATGTCTTCACCAAAGGCAAAGGTAATAAGAGATGGCGAGCACATGGAAGTTGATTCTAACACAATTGTGCCAGGGGATATTATTGTTTTAGAAACGGGAGATATTGTCCCAGCAGATTTAAGACTTATTGAATCATCAAATTTAAAAATTGATGAATCATCTCTTACTGGAGAATCTGTTTCTGTTGAAAAATTTTATGATAAAGTTTATGATGGCAAAATGGAAATTGGGGATAGAGAAAATCTAGCATACTCTTCGACTATTGTGACCTATGGACGAGGAGAGGGAGTTGTTGTAGAAACTGGGCACAATACAGAAATTGGTAAAATTGCGACATCAATTGCTACAGTTTCCGATGAGCAAACTCCTTTACAAAAAAAACTTGCAAAACTTTCAAAAACACTTGGAATTTTAGTAATAGTTATTTGTGCTATTGTAATGGTTGTAGGACTAATTTATAAACACGATCCTCTCGATATGTTTATGACTGCGATATCTCTTGCAGTTGCAGCAGTACCAGAAGGGCTTCCAGCTATTGTTACAATTGTACTTTCAATTGGAATGGGAAAAATGGCAGAAAAAAATGCCATAGTAAAAAAACTTTTAGCAGTGGAAACTCTTGGAACTACAACAGTAATTTGTTCAGATAAGACTGGTACACTTACACAAAATGAAATGACAGTTACAAAAGTATTTACTGATGGAAATGTATATGAAGTTTCAGGAACAGGTTATTTACCAAAGGGAGAAGTCATAAAAGATGACAAAAAAACTCATGTAGATGAAGATGAAAACTTGAAACTTTTATCATCAATCGCAGCACTAACTAATGATTCAAAATTGAAAGTTAAGGGAAGCGAAGCATCAATCACAGGAGATCCAACAGAGGGAGCACTTCTAACTTTTGCAGAAAAGGCAGGTCATTCTACAAAAAATCTTTATGAAAATTTTGAAAGGATAGAGGAAATTCCTTTTGATTCTGAAAGAAAGATGATGACAACTTTTCACAATAATTATTTTGACGATATTGCATCTTTCACAAAAGGTGCACCAGATATTGTATTAAATAGATGTGACAAAATTTTAATTGATGGAAAAGAAGTTCCATTAGATGATAGACTCAAAAAAGAAGTTTTAGATAAAAATAATGAGTTTGCAAGATCTGCACTTAGATGTTTGGGCTATGCTTATAAAAAACATAGAGATATTCCAAAAGAAATAAGTTCTGAAAATATTGAAAAGGATATGATTTTTGTAGGACTTACTGGTATGATTGACCCAGCAAGGCCAGAAGTTAGATCTGCAATAGAAGAATGTAAAACAGCAGGGATAAAGCCTATAATGATTACAGGTGACTATCTTGAAACAGGACTTGCAATTGCAAAAGATCTCGGTATTGCAACATCAGATGATGAAGCAATAATGGGAAGAGAATTAAATGAAATGAGCGAAGAAGAACTTAGAGAAATTGTAAAAGAAAAATCTGTCTTCACAAGAGTTTCTCCTGAAAATAAAGTTCAAATTGTAACTGCACTAAAACAAAATGGACATATCGCAGCGATGACAGGTGACGGAGTTAATGACGCACCTGCAATAAAGAGGGCAGATATTGGTATTGCCATGGGAATAACAGGTACAGACGTTGCTAAAAATACTGCTGAAGTAATTTTGACAGATGATAATTTTGCCACAATTGTAAATGCAGTTGAAGAAGGTAGAATTATTTATTCAAATATTAAAAAATTCGTTTCATATCTTCTTTCATGTAACTTGGGCGAAGTCTTTATAGTTTTAATTTCTATTTTAATGAATTTGCCAGTTCCACTTGTTCCGATTCAATTATTGTGGCTTAACCTAGTGACAGATTCATTCCCAGCACTTGCACTTGGAGTTGAAAGAGGAGAATCAGACATAATGAATGAAAAGCCTCGTGACCCAAATGAGCCAATACTTGATAAAGAAATAAAAATTACAGTTGCAATACAATCCATTGCAATAACTGTAGCAACACTTATCGCATATCTAGTTGGTCTTAAATGGTACGGAATAGGTGAAGGAATTGCCCATGCTAGAACAATGGCGTTTTCATCATTAATAATCTGTGAACTTTTAAGAGCCTATACATCAAGATCAGTTGACAAGACAGTTTTTGAAATTGGAGTTTTCACAAACAAAAAATTAGTAATGGCAACAGCATTTTCGTTTATACTAATGCTTGTAGTAATCTATGTGCCAGTATTAAATGATGCCTTTGAATTAATGGATTTAGGACTAAAAGAAATTGGAGTTGTACTAGGATCAGCAGTAATACCACTTTTAGCTGGAGAAATACAAAAGAAAATAAGATTTAGAAAAAATAAATAAAATTCATGTTAAAATCCGACAGAGAAATTCTCTGCCGGTATTTTTATTTTTTAACTTTTTGAAAAATAAATATACAAAAATTAATAACAAGTGAAAATATAGCTAAAGTTAAAAAAGATTTAGAAGTACTAATAATATTCATTCCCAAAAAATAATTTGAATTTTTAAAACTAGATAAAATAAAAAAAGTTATAGCAAAAATTATAGAAAAAATACACATCTTAGCAGAGTTTTTTACCACAAAAAAAGTTCCTCCATCTATGTCTATATTAGTATAAAATTTTTTAATATTTTTTTCTAAGAATATATCTAGTTTTCTATTTAGTTTCATAAAATTACACTGCTTTCTAAGAAATTAGTAGGTTTTAAAAGAACGAGTTGTATCACTTAACACTTCTCCATCCGTACTTGTTAAGCGCATACGATACAAAGCCCATTTAGCATTGAGCTGTCTTTCACCTGTTATTTGAGAAGTTTTATATTGTCTTTTTTCGGATTTCCAAAATTCCACGGTTCCAGCTTCTCCAACATTGTTAATTTTACCAAGTATTATCATTACAAATCCCGGAATTATAGCACCAATGCCAACAAAGCTTGAAACAATTGAATAAATAAAACTTTGATTGGAAGCATCTTTTTGACTTATTCTTTGACTTCCTTGATATGACCAAGGGTCTTGTTCAGTTTCATAGAAAAAAGGATTATTCATAGCTTTAGCGCTATCCTTAAAATAAAATGTGCCTACTTTATTATTATCAAAAATACTTTCATTTTTTGAATTATTGGATATTGCGAAAGTATTGGCTGTTAATAATGTTGTAAAAACTAAAGTTGAAGCTATCAATTTAATTTGTTTTTTCATAAGTTTCCTCCTATGTATTGAAAACTATTGTAAATATAATTGTGAGTGTAGCTACATATTTCACACCATAAAGATATCATAAAACTCAAACATTGTCAACTCATAAATTAATATAGGCAACCATAATTAAGTAAATAAAGAAAAAAGTTTATAGTTCATAAATTAGTTTAATAAAAATCTTGACAAAATTATTCACTGGGTTTATAGTGTAGATATAAAGTACATACACTTAAGGGTGGTGTGATATGAAAATTATTATTTCAAATGATAGCGGCCTTCCAATTTATGAGCAGATAAAAAATCAAATCAAAGCTCAAATTATTTCTGGAGATTTAAAGGAAGATGAATCTCTTCCCGGAATGAGAACTCTTGCCAGTGATTTAAAAGTTTCTGTTATAACGACAAAGCGAGCTTATAATGACTTGGAGCAAGAGGGATACATTTATTCTATGACGGGGAAAGGTTCTTTCGTAAAAAGATTAAATGGAGAAATGGTGAGAGAGAATGCAATTACAGAAATCGAAAGACATTTTTATGATGCTATGACAGTTGCAAAAATGGCAGGAATCAAATTAGATGAATTGCAAGAGATTTTAAAAACATTAGATGAAGTGGGTGAACTATGAATAGTATAGAAATAAAAAATTTAAATAAAGAATTTAAGGATTTTGAACTTAATATAGAAAATTTAGAAATTCCTAAGGGTGCAGTTATTGGTCTAATTGGTGAAAATGGTGCAGGAAAAACTACATTTTTAAAATGTATTTTAGATTTGTATAAATACGATGGTGAAATAAAAATTTTTGGAGAAAAAGTACACAAAGAAAGTTTTGAAGAAATTGGTGTAGTTCTTTCTAACTCTTTTTTCAGCGATAATTTCAAAGTAAAAGATGTTGTTGATATTTTAAAGGTTGCTTATAAAAATTTTGATGAAAAAATGTTTTATGACTGTGTAAATAGATTTAAAATGCCAAAAAATAAAAAGTTAAAGGAACTTTCCACAGGAAATCTAATGAAATTAAAAATAATTTCTGCAATTTGCCATAAGCCAGACCTTTTAATTCTAGACGAGCCAACATCTGGTCTTGATCCAGTGATTCGCGATGAAATAATAGAATTTTTATTTGACTATATAAGAAATGACGATAGGACAGTTTTATTTTCTTCACATATTTTGTCTGACATAGAAAAAATTGCGGATTACATTATTTACATTCGTGATGGAGAAATAATTTTCTACGATGAAAAGGATACTTTAATAGAAAATTATGGAATATTAAAAACGACTGAAGAAAATTTAGAAGATTACGGCGACTTTATTTTAAGAACAAGAAAAAATAAGTATTCCACAGAGGCACTTATAAAAAATGTTGACGTATTTAAAGAATTTTATCCAAATGAAATTGTAGATAGAGTTAATGTAGAGGATATAATGATATTTTTATCAAGAGGTGCAAAATGAAGGCAGTTTTATTAAACGACTTTAAGCTTGTAAAGAAGATGGCACTTCCCTTTGCAATTTTTATTGGAGTAATTCTTGCTTTGAGTGTGGTGATTACAAGAGAAATTTCTAATAAGTTTTTTGTTCAATGGGCATTTACTTTGGTATTTACTATTAGGGCGCAAGTTGCATTCGGAGATAATTTTAAGGATTTTGAAAAGTTTATGACTATGCCAGTTTCGATAGAGGATTATTCTCTTGCTAAAATTATAAAAAATCTAATAACATTTCTCATTACATCAATTATATTTTTAATTGGACTAATTTTTAGCAATGGAGAGGACAAGGAACTTTTCATAAATATGTATGTAAATGTATTTATAGCCATAGATTTTTTAAGCCTCAGCTTTAGCCATATTTTAAAGACAAAGTATGCAAGGGGAATTGTGGTTTTCATTTACGCCCTTTTGTTTATAGGATTAGGAATATTTTTTGCCATGACTTATGCAGCCTATTATGAAAGTTTGGTGAACTACAAACTTTCCTTAATAATAGGATCAATAATAATTATCTGTGGATCTTTTTATTTGGACTACAAATACTCTACAAAATATCTGAGGGAGGGGCACATAATATGAAAATACTTTTATTAAATAATTTTAAAATTAGAAAAAAATTTATTATTTCCTATTTCATATTTATAGGGATAGTTTTTGCCTTAAAGAGTCTTGGACTTTTTTCACAGGAGTTTAGTTTATTTGCAGATAAAGCTTTTGCCATATTATTTGTGGCAGTCATACTAGTTCACTATGTGCTATATATAATATCTAGCGAAGGAGTGGTAGTGGACAAGAGCAAGCCATATTTTTTAAGTCTTGGCACATCACGAAGGGACATAATAAATGAAAAGTTTCTAAAAGTTTTAATGATTTTTATAATAGATGCTTTTTTAATTGCATATGTTTTGCAAAATGTTGAAATGAAAGGCAAAGAATTTAAGGTTGGATTTTTCTTTGTGCTTTTTATAATGGCTTATTATCTTATAAATATTCCAATTTATCTTTACTTTGGTCAAAATAGTGGCGTTGGGACAATTTTCACAAGCTTGCCAGCATTTCTTCCATTGTTAGGCTCAATTGGAAAGAATCCATCAAGATTTTTTATTGAAGTAATTGAAGGAAGAAGCAGCTTAGTTTTATTTTCATCTTTAATTATTTTCATCTTAATAATTTATATCATTTCAAGAATTTTAGCCGAGAGAAAAGATTTTTAAATATTCATAGACTTAAAGGACTTTTGATTTTTCAAGAGTCTTTTTATTTTAAATTGTCTTTATAAAATAGTTTAAAATTATAAGTCCTTATGTCAAATTTTTATATATGTGATAAAATAAAAACTGAATTTATATTATATGAGGAGGAAAAATGGAAACAAATTCAAGTTTTTTAGAAAAGACTTTTTCTCTTAATGAGAGAAAGACAAATGCCAAAACAGAATTTTTGGCAGGACTTACAACTTTTATGACAATGTCATATATTCTAGTTGTAAATCCAAATATGTTATCTGAGACTGGAATGGACAAGGGTGGAGTTTTCACTGCGACTATTATTTCGTCAATCATTGCAATGATTTTTATGGGATTATTTGCTAACTTGCCTTTTGCACTTTCAGCAGGGATGGGGCTAAATGCCTTTTTCACTTACACAGTTGTACTCTCCATGGGTCACGATTGGTCTTATGCACTAACAGCGGTATTTTTGGAAGGTATAATCTTTATAGTGATGAGCTTTTTTAATGTTCGTGAGGCAATATTTACATCAATACCAATGTCACTTAAAAATGCAGTGTCAGTGGGTATTGGACTATTTATAACTTTAGTAGGGCTTACTTCAGCTGGTATTATAGTTGACAATGATGCGACTTTAGTAGCTCTTGGAGAAATTGCATCAAGGCCATCCTTTGTGTTTATAGTGTCACTTATGGTAATGGCACTTTTAACTGCAAAAAATGTTAAAGGAGCACTTTTATACGGAATTGTAACTGGCACAATACTTGCACTTATTTTAGGGGTTACACATCTACCAGATGGAATGATTTTTTCACTTCCACCATCACTTAAACCTGTTGCCTTTAAACTTCACTGGGGAGATTTATTTACATTTGATATGTTTTCTGTAATGTTTACATTTTTATTTGTAGATTTATTTGACACAGTAGGAACTTTAACTGGTGTTGCAACTAAAGCAGATTTAATTGATAAGGATGGAAATTTACCAGGTGTTGGTCGTGCTCTTTTGTCAGATGCAGTGGGAACAGTTGTGGGAGCACTTCTTGGGACAAGTACAGTTACAACTTTTGTTGAGTCAGCATCAGGAGTTGCAGATGGAGGAAGAACTGGACTTACATCAATATCATGTGCCTTTTTCTTTTTACTTTCACTATTTTTATTCCCGATATTTTCAATTGTGCCAGCACAAGCGACATCGGCAGCACTTGTAATGGTAGGACTTTTTATGATCAGTCCAATAAATCAAATAAAATTAGATGATTACACAGAATCGGTGCCAGCATTTTTAACAATGGCAACAATGCCCTTTGCTTATTCAATTGCAGAAGGTATTTCTGTTGGAATGATTTCTTATGTTATTTTAAAAGTAACAACAGGTCGAGCAAAGGAAGTTAGCCCTGTAATGTATATATTGGCAATTATTTTTACACTAAGATATTTAAGACCAATTTTACCTTTTTAAAAAGATATATTTATAGTCTTAATATTTACACCTTGCCAATGGCATTTTTGAATTCGGCATTAGTTTCAATATTTATGTTTTATTTCATAAATTCAAAGGAGACTAATGGAGATAGAATTTAAAAATACTCATTTATTGAATTGTCAAAGCCCCTTTAGTATAATTAATATATTAAGGGGGCTTTTTTATGAAAAAAATATTTTTATACATAGTTATGGCTTTTACACTTTTTGTAAATGTTTTTGCTGCGGAGGATATTCAAGTTGTATTAGAGCAGCCTGCTGTTTCTGAGGCAAAAAATGGCGATACACTTAAGTATAATTTAATTATAAATCTTCCAAAGGATTATAAAAGTAAATATTCTTCTTTTTCTGTTACTCTTCTTTTAGATAAATCAATTGAGGTTAAAAACACTAAGCTTTTAAATGGAAAGGAATCTCAGGGGAAATTAGATATAAGGACTACTTCTATAAAGGGAAAAGAACAAAATATTGTTACAATTAATGCAAATGATCTTTCAGTTATAGAAGGGGACAACTTAAATCTTGAAATTGAAACGAAAGTAAAAAGTGATGTTGGAGCTAGTTCTAATTTAAAAAATTCCTTTGTGTTAAGTTATGTTGACAAGGCTGGAGAAACTAAAAGTGACCAAAAAAATTTAGAATCTTCTACTAAGACTCAAAATGGAGCTCTTTCTATTACAGATGTCTATGATGGTTCAAGCGAAATTGTAGGAAAGACTGAGAAAAATGCAAAAGTTAGAGTTGCATTAGATAAAAAAGTTGTTGCCAATGTGGTTTCTGATGCTAATGGGAATTTTAAAGTAGATAATTTAAATTTAAAAGAGGGATCTTACATTAGGATTGCATCTGAAACTGATGACAAAAAGGCAAGTCTTGATTATATTGTAAAACCAAGCGTTGAGTCAAAGAAGTCAGAAGAACTTGTAAATGAAAATAATGATGAGAAGGAACTTTACAGCACAGTAAAAACTCTCGATAAGTTAAATGATTATGTGGATTTCGCAAAAAATCTTTCAACTGCAAAGGCAGGAGATCAAAATGAAAAGCGAATTCGTGCTGCAATCGCATCTGCTGAATATGTTGTTGTAAAAAGTGAAGTTTCTTCTGATGAAATAGAGAAGTCTTTGGAAGAACTTGTAAAATCAGTTGAAGTCGTACGAAAACCTTATATGGCTGGTGTATCAGAAAATAAATTTTATCCCAATGAAAAAATAACAAGAGCAGAGGCTGCATCTGTTTTAAAAAGAGTGATTGATGAAAAGTCAAATGCCAATGATTTTTCTTCTTTTAAAGATGTAAGAGAAGATGCTTGGTACTATGACGATTTAGTTTTTATAGAAAAAGAGGGCCTTATATCTGGCTATGAGGATGGTACTTTTAAACCAAATGAAGCGATGACTAGAGCTCAATTTGCAAGTATGATGGCAAATTATTTAAAATTAGAAGAAGGCAATAATCCAATTGATTTTAAAGATGTAAAGGAAAATTATTGGGCAAAAGATGCTATTAACACTTTGTCAAGTCATGGTATAATGGTTGGAAAGTCTAAAGATGAATTTAAACCTAATGATAAAATAACAAGAGCAGAAGCTGCAACTATTTTTAATAAAGTTTTGGATAGAAAGATAAATAAATCTTTCTTAGATAAATATTCAAAGAACCCATTTGATGATTTAAAAAGAGATCACTGGGCTTACTATCAAATTATAGAAATTACGGCAAAGTAGAAAGGATGAAATATAAATGTCAGATATTAAAGTAAGATTTGCACCATCACCAACTGGATACCTTCACATTGGAGGACTTAGAACAGCTCTTTATAATTATTTGTTTGCAAAGAAAAATGATGGCAAATTTGTCTTAAGAATAGAAGATACAGATAGAACTAGATATGTTGAAGGTGCCATA
Source organism: Peptoniphilus lacydonensis (assembly GCF_900106515.1). Lineage (GTDB taxonomy): Bacteria > Bacillota > Clostridia > Tissierellales > Peptoniphilaceae > Peptoniphilus_A > Peptoniphilus_A lacydonensis. Next base: position 427,780 of record NZ_FNWF01000003.1, on the reverse strand, counting down.
GAAAACTTAATTGAATCTCTTGAATGGTCTGGAGTAACTCATGACGAAGGTGTAGTTGTTAAAGACGGAGAGATAACAGAAGTTGGAGATTGCGGTCCTTATATTCAATCAAATAGACTTGATATTTATAAAAAATATGTAGATGAATTAATCGAAAAGGGATATGCTTATTATTGTTTTTGTTCCAAAGAAAGACTAGATAATTTAAGAGAAGAACAAAGAATTAAGGGAAAAGTTCCTAAGTATGATGGTCTTTGTCGTGGAATTCCTCTTGAAGAAGCAAAGAAAAGAGTTGCTGCCGGTGAAGATTATGTTATAAGATTAAAGCTTCCAAAAAACAAAGACATAACTTTTCACGATGCAGTTCGTGGAAAAGTTACAATAAACACAGATGAAATTGATGATCAAGTTTTGATGAAGTCAGATGGTTTTCCAACATATCACTTGGCAGTAATTGTAGATGATCACTTAATGGGAATCACTCACATTGTAAGAGGAGAGGAATGGCTTCCTTCTACTCCAAAACACGTTTTTATGTATGAATGTTTTGGTTGGGAAGCACCAGAATTTGTTCATCTTCCAACGGTTTTAAATAAAGATAGAAAAAAACTTTCAAAAAGACAAGGGGACGTTTCTGTCGAAGATTTTAGAAAAAGAGGATATCTTCCAGAAGGTCTTATAAATTATCTTGCTCTTGTAGGTTGGTCACCAGAAGATGGAGAAGAAATTATGAGTCTTGATGAAATGGTGGAAAAGTTTAGCTTTGAAAGAGTTGGAAAGAGTGGTGGAATTTTTGACACAGATAAACTAAACTGGGTAAATGCTCACTACATTAAATCCTATGATTTAGATAAATTATCTGAACTTTCCATACCTTTTGTAACAAAATCAGGACTTTTGACAGAAGAAGAAATAAGAGAAAACTTTGAATGGTACAAAGTTTTGATTGACACAGTTAGAGAAGCAGTTGACAAATTAGAAGATATTCCAGAACACATTTCATTCTTATTTGGAGATATTGAAATAACAGAGGAAGCTGCAAAAGAAGAATTGGCACAAGAACACGTGAAAGAACTTTTGGATTCTTTTATAAAAATTGTAAAATCTCATGATGAAATTGACATGGAAACAGCAAAGGGATTAATGAAAGAAGTTCAAAAAGACTCTGGAATTAAGGGCAAAAAACTTTATATGCCAACTAGAGCAGCAATTTCAGGAAATGTTCATGGTCCAGAAATGCAAAATATTCTTTATCTTTTAGGAAAAGATAAGCTTATTGAAAGAGCAGAAAAAATAAAAAATTCTCTTTAAAGAATAAAAATTGATAAAATTTTTAAAAGGACTACCTTAGCTTATTGGTAGTCTTTTTTAATTTTAAGAAAATAATAAATTTTAGTTATCAAAAATAAAAGTATATTCATATTATATAAACTTCAACTCTCTATAATTTAATTTATGGTATAATTTAAATATTAAGGCTAATAAAATTCGAAATTAAGAGGTGTAATGTGAAAAAAACTATTAGAGATTTTGATTTTAATGATAAAGTTGCAGTTGTGAGAGTGGATTTTAATGTTCCTCTTAAAGATGGAAAAGTTACTGGTGATGATAGAATTATAAAGGCTATCCCAACTATTGATTATTTATTGGAAAATGGTGCCAAAGTTATTCTTATGAGTCATCTTGGAAGACCTAAGGGAGAGTACAAAGAAGAACTTTCTCTTGAACCTGTTGCGAAAAGAGCATCTGAATTATTAAAAAGAGATGTTAAATTTATTTCGTCAAGGGAAGTTGTTGATGAAGAAGTTGTAAAAGAAGTTTCAAATTTAAAAAAAGGTGATATTGCTCTTCTTGAAAACCTTAGATTCGTAAAGGGCGAAGAAAAAAATGATGCTGAATTTGCAAAAAAACTTGCATCTCTTGGAGATATTTTTGTAAATGATGCCTTTGGGACTGCACATAGAGCACATGCATCAAATGTTGGAATTACAGAATTTTTGCCATCTTGTGTAGGTCTTTTAGTTGAAAAAGAAATTAAATATTTTGAAGATGCACTAAAAAATCCTGAGAAACCTTTTGCTGCAATTCTTGGGGGATCAAAGGTTTCTGATAAGATTGGCGTAATTGAAAATTTGCTTGAAAAAGTCGATAAACTTGTTATTGTTGGTGCGATGGCAAATACTTTCTTAAAGTCTAAGGGTTTTGAAGTTGGAAAATCTCTTGTAGAAGATGACAAGTTAGATCTTGCAAGGAGAATCATGGCTAAGGCAATAGAAAATCATGTTGATTTAATTTTGCCAATAGATGTAATTGTTGCGCCTGAAGTTTCTGAAGATGCAAAGGGCACGCATAAATATGTGGAAGATGTGGATGAAGATGATATGATTCTTGATCTTGGCAGTGAAAGTTTAAAAAATATTGAATCTGCACTTAAAGGTGCAAATACAGTTGTATTAAATGGACCTTGTGGAGTTTTTGAAATTGAAGAATTTTCTAGTGGAACAATTGAGCTTGCAAAAATTTTGGCAGAACTTGACGTAACTGTAATTGTTGGAGGGGGAGATTCTGTTTCAGCAGTTGAAAAAGCAGAAGTTGCTGATAAATTAACACACATTTCAACTGGTGGCGGTGCAAGTCTTGAGATGCTCGAAGGTAAAAAACTTCCTGGAATTGAGGCGGTTGAAGAAGCATGAGAAAAAAATATATTTGCGGAAACTGGAAAATGAATAAAACTTCTAGTGAAGCACTTGAATTTGCAAAAAAAATGAATAATTTGGAGTTTAGAAATGTTGACGTGCTAATTGCACCGAGTTTTGTAACTCTTGAAAGTCTTAGAAAAAATGTAAAAAGTGAAATAAAAGTTGCTGCACAAAATATTTCTGAGTTTGATAATGGTGCATATACAGGAGAAGTTTCTACAAATATGCTAAAGGATATTCAAATAAAAGATGTGATTATTGGCCATTCTGAGAGAAGAGGAATTTTTTCTGAAGATGATAATATTATAAGTTCAAAAGTAAAAAAAGCATTAGGAGATGAACTTTCTGTAATTCTTTGTGTCGGTGAACCTTTAGAAGTAAAGGAAAAAAATGAGGAATTAAGTTTTGTAAAGGAAGAACTTTTAAATTCTTTAAAGGGAATAGAAAATTTAGGAAATATAACTATTGCCTATGAACCTATTTGGGCAATTGGAACTGGAAAGACTTGTTCACAAGAAGATGCAGAAAAAATGTGCAGTGAAATTAGAAAAATAATTGATAAAAATTATGGAGAAATTTCTAAAAAAATTAGAATTTTATACGGAGGATCAGTAAAACCATCTAATGCAAAAGAAATTCTATCCATGGAAAATATTGACGGAGTTCTAGTGGGTGGGGCAAGTCTTAATGCAGATGATTTTATAGAAATAATTAAATGTGGTGAAAGTTTATGAAACCTACAATGTTAATAATCTTAGATGGTTTTGGGATAAATAAAAGTGAAGTGGGAAATGCAGCGAAGCTAGCAAATACTCCCACAATCGATAGACTTTATAAAAACTCACCTTATACAGAAATTTTTGCAAGTGAAGAATATGTTGGACTTCCTCATGGGCAAATGGGAAATTCTGAAGTAGGTCACTTAAATATTGGTGCAGGAAGAGTAATTTATCAAAATTTGACTAAGATTACAGAGTCAATAAAATCTGGCGATTTTTTCCAAAATCCTGAATTTATAAAAGCCATAGAAAATGCGAAAATAAATAATTCCAAAATGCATTTAGTAGGACTTCTTTCAAAAGGTGGAGTTCACTCACATTTTGATCATCTAAAGGCACTTGTCAAGTTAATGGCAGAAGAAGGCGTTGAAAAAACTTACATCCATGCAATCACTGATGGACGTGATGTTTCGCCTTATGCTGCAATTGATGATATTGGAGAATTTCAAGAGGAATTAAAAAAAGTTGGCAATGGAGAAATTGCCACTATTTCTGGAAGATATTATGCAATGGATCGTGACAACAGATGGGAAAGAACGAAAAAATATTATGATAATTTGACAACTGATATTGATTTTATAGAAGAAGATATTTTAGATTATATAAAAGATTCCTACGACAGAGAAATTACTGATGAATTTTTAGAACCTGCAAAATTTGTAAAAAATTCTGAAATTGAAGAAAATGATTCTGTTATAATTTTTAACTTTAGACCAGATAGAGTTAGACAAATTACAAGGGCATTAGTTGATGACGACTTTAGAGGATTTGAAAGGAAGAAAATAAATATAACCCTTGTTACAATGACGGAGTATGACAAAAATATAAAAAATAAGTTTGTCGCTTTTAAGGATGAAATTCCAAGGGACACTTTGGGAGAAGTTTTAGAAAAAAATAAAATAAACCAACTTAGAATTGCAGAAACTGAAAAGTATGCTCATGTTACATTTTTCTTTAATGGTGGACGTGAAAAGCCATTTGAGTTGGAAGATAGAATCCTAATTCCATCACCAAAGGTTGCAACTTATGACTTAAAACCAGAGATGAGTGCAGATGAGGTGACTGACGCTGTAATAGAAGAATTAAATGAAGATAAATATGGTGTAATAATTTTAAATTTTGCAAATCCAGATATGGTTGGACATACAGGAGATTTAAAAGCTGCTATAAGAGCAGTTGAAACAGTTGATAGAGATTTAGGGAGAATTCTAAAAGTTTTAAAAGAAAAGGATGGCGTGGCAATAATTACTGCTGATCATGGAAATTGTGAATACATGATTGACGAAAAGGGAAATATTGTGACAAGTCATAGTACAAATCCCGTTCCAGTTTTTGTATTTAATAAGGATGTAAAACTTAGAAGTGGCGGAGCACTTTGCGATTTATCGCCTACAATTTTAAAAATTTTAGATATAGAAAAGCCAGAACTTATGACTGGAGAAAGTTTATTTTAGGAGGAATTATGAGTTTAATTGATTATGTTTATGCAAGAGAAGTTCTTGATTCAAGGGGAAATCCAACTGTTGAAGTTGAGGTTGCAACAGTAAATGGTGGATTTGGATCAGCAATCGTGCCAAGTGGGGCATCAACAGGTGTTCACGAAGCCGTAGAACTACGTGATGGTGAAGATAGATATAATGGCAAAGGTGTAGAAAAGGCTATCCAAAATGTAAATGGAAAAATTGCAGAAGAATTAATCTATTTTGATGTTTTTGATCAACTTGGAATTGACAAAATGTTAATAGAACTTGATGGAACAGAAAACAAAGGTGAACTTGGTGCCAATGCAATTTTGGGAGTTTCAGTAGCAGTTGCAAGGGCAGCAGCAAATGAAGCGGGTCTTCCGCTATATCAATATCTTGGCGGAGTAAATGCAAAGACAATGCCAATTCCAATGATGAATATAATAAATGGTGGAGAGCACGCTGACAACAATGTGGACATTCAAGAATTTATGATTATGCCAATAGGAGCAGAATCTTTTAAAGAAGCACTTAGAATGGGTTCAGAAGTTTATCATGCACTTAAAAAAGTTTTAAGGGACAAGGGACTTTCAACTGGTGTTGGCGATGAAGGTGGTTTTGCACCAAATCTTGAATCAAATAAAAAAGCTTTTGATTGCATAATTGAAGCAGTGAAAGTTGCAGGATATGAACCAGGAAAAGATATTGTACTTGCAATTGATGCAGCAGCTTCAGAATTTTATGATGAAGACAAGAAGAAATATATTCTTGAAGGTGAAGGACGTGAATTTAGTTCCAAAGAACTTTCAAAGTTTTATGAAAAACTCGTAAATGAATATCCAATTTATTCGATTGAAGATGGACTAGCAGAAGATGATTGGGAAGGCTGGAGGAATCTAACAGAACTTCTTGGAGAAAAGGTTCAATTAGTTGGAGATGATTTCTTCGTTACAAATACTAAAAGACTTCAAAAAGGAATTGATGCTAATTCTGCAAATTCAATTTTGATTAAATTAAATCAAATTGGAACAATTACTGAAACATTAGATGCAATTGAACTTGCAAAAAGGCACAATTACACAGCAATAATTTCTCACAGATCTGGAGAAAGTGAAGATTCAACAATTGCAGATCTTGCAGTTGCAACTAACGCAGGATTTATAAAAACTGGAGCGCCAGCAAGAAGTGAGAGAGTTGCAAAATATAATGAACTCCTTCGCATTGAAGATGAATTAGAAGACTTTTCAAATTATCTTGGATTTGATGCTTTTTACAATTTAAAAAATATAAAATGAAAATATATTTTATAAGACATGGCGAAGCAGAAATTTATGCAGAAGATGACTTTAAGAGAAAACTTACAACTTTGGGAAAAAGAAAGTTGGAAGAATCGTTCAAAGCCTTTACAAATAATTTGGAAAATAAAAATTCTTTTGTAATTTATTCTTCTCCTCTTGAAAGAGCAAAGGAAACTGCAGAAATTTTAGCAAGACATTTAGATTTGAAATATGAAGTAAAGGATTATTTGGCTGGCGGAAGAATAGATGACATTTTAAGAACTTTAGATGAAGATAAAAACTATATTTTTATTTCACATGAACCTTTTATATCAAATTGGATTTACCAATTAACTGGTGAGATGAAAATTATTTCAAGGGGAAGCATTAATTTAGTTGAACTTAATAAATAAAAGTAAATTTCAGCTCCAAGTGGGCTGATTTTTTTATTGTATATGGCTAACTTCATTTTACAATCTTTCTTAAAAATATATTTTATAAAGAATAGTAAAAATCTTGTAATAATTTCTTTAAGATTTGAAACTTGTAATAATTATTCAATAAATATATAATACTTGAGGTAATCAAATAGATTTTTAAGGAGAAAAAATGAAGACTTCCTATATATTAATGGCAATCACAATAATTTCAAAAGTTTTTGGTCTTGTTAGAGAAAAGGCTCTTGCATATTTTTTTGGCGTTGGAATGGTAGCTGATATTTTTCTTATCGCTTTTCAACTTCCTATGACTTTTACAAATGTAATAAGCGGTGCGGTAGCCAATGGCTATATCCCAATGTATGATAAGATAAAAGAAAGAGAAAATAAAAAGAGTGCAGATATTTTTACTGCAAATCTTTCAAATATTATTTTAATTGTTTTTTCGATTATTACGATTTTATCGATTATTTTTGCAAGACCTCTTGTCAAACTAATGGCAGAGGGGTTCACTGGTGAAAAACTTGAAACTGCAATTTTTGTTTCTAGAGTTGCAATGCTTTCCATTGCTGTTACCGCTGTAAGTTCGATTTATAAGGCTTATCTGCAAATTCATGAAAAGTTTATAGTTTCAGTTTTACATTCTATTTTAATGAATGTAATAATAATTATTTCAATGGCTATTTCTTATAAAAAAGGGATAAATTATCTTGCAATTGGAATTTTAGTGGCGTTTGTATTTCAGTATTCAATTTTTATTATGCCAATTAAAAAACTTGGATATAGACACAGTTTAAAAATTGATTTTAATGAAGATATGAAGGCGATGTTTGTATCAATTGTTCCCATTTTAATTTCAACTTCGGCTATTGAAATTAATTTTATGGTTTCGAGATCTATTGCTTCAGGAGTTTCATCTGGAGGAATTTCTATTTTAAATTATGCTTATAAGCTTCAAAGTTTTGTAACAGGGATTGTTGTAACTTCAATAATTACTGCAACATATCCAAAACTTGCAAGTTTTGGCTCTAAGAAAGATTATCTAAATTTAAAATCGTCGCTCTCAGAAGGGCTTTCAAATATGCTTTTATTAGTTGTACCTGCGGCTTTTGGACTTTTTGTTTATTCTTTTCCAATTGTAAATTTGTTATTTGTTGGTGGAGAATTTTCTGTTGCAGATGCTAAAGTCACAGCAGTTGTACTGTCTTTTTTTGCCTTTGGTGTAATTGGTATAGGTGTACGTGAAATTATTTCAAGAGTTTTTTATTCTCTTGGTGATAACAAGACTCCTGTTGTAAATTCTGTTTTAATTGTAGCTATAAATGTTTTTCTTTCAATAATGCTTTCAAGAGTTATCGGAATAGAAGGGATTGCTCTTGCAACTTCAATTTCTTTTATTGTTGGCGCTATAACTCTTTACATTCCTTCAATAAAATTAATTGGAAATGTATTTGATAAAAAGTTATTTACAAATATAATAAAAATTACATTATCTTCTGTTGCAATGGCTTATGGTTCTAAATTTTTCTATGATATTTTGTTAAATAAATTTGGAATGAATTTATCTCTATTGATTTCAATAGTAATTGCAGCAATTATTTATTTAATTTGTCTAATCATTTTTAAAGTAGATGAGTTAAGTGATATTTTAAAGAAGGTTTTAAAAAAGTAATTTAGTAAATTAAAAGCTCCTTTTATTTTGCTCTTTAATAGTGTAAAATGGTAGTAAAGGAGTGATATTGATGAAAGTAATTTTTCATGTAGTTGAAGCGGACAAGTGGGATGACGTAATTTCAAATGTAAAGGATTTATTAAATAATATTGATGATATAAAAATAGAGATAATTGTAATGTCAAAGGCAGCATCACTTTTTAATAGATATTCTGGTGTTGATTTTGAGGGTGTAATGGGAAATCCTAAAGTAAATATTACAATTGGAAAGAAAGCTTTGGAAGAAAATAGACTTACAAAGGAATTAATTCCTTCTAGCATCAAGGTTGAAGACTTAGTTATAACAAAAATTGTACAACTTCAAAATGAAGGATATGCATATATTAGACTTTAATTTTTTAAAATTCTGCCATTTGGTGGAATTTTTTTATTATGCACCTTGAAAATTGTTATTAAAAATGATAAAATACCTATTTGCATAATAATAATTAGAGTGGTGCATTTTACTCTAATTCGATCCATTCATTTGAAAGGCTAGGGTGAAAAATTAATGGTACATCCTGTAAAATATGGGAAACGTGAGAGAATGAGTTTTTCTCGTGTAGATGAAGTAATGTCACTTCCAAATCTTCTTGACGTGCAGACTTCTTCATATAAGTGGTTAATTGAAGAAGGATTGAAAGAAGTTTTCGATGACGTCTCACCAATCGAGGATTACTCTGGAAATTTAATTTTAGAATTTGTCGATTATCATTTATCTGACGAGATAAAATATGATATAGATGAATCAAAACAAAGGGATACAAATTATTGTGCTCCCTTAAAGGCAAAAGTAAGACTTATAAATACTGAAACTGGCGAAGTAAAAGAACAAGAAGTTTTCATGGGAGATCTTCCTCTTATGACGCCCACTGGTACATTTGTAATAAATGGAGCAGAGCGTGTAGTAGTTTCACAACTTGTCAGAAGTCCAGGAGCTTATTACAAAGAAGAAAGAGATAAGACAGGTAAAAAGATTTATTCGGCGACTCTTATACCAAATAGAGGTGCTTGGCTAGAATTTGAAACTGATGCTCAAGGTGTTATAAATGTAAGAATTGATAGAACTAGAAAAATTCCTATTACAATACTTTTAAGAGCAATAGGAGTTGAATCGAATCAAGAAATAATTGACATGCTAGGCGAAAGTGAAGCTTTATTAAAGACAATAGAAAAAGACTTGACGACTAACAAAAATGAAGCACTTCTTGAAATTTATAAAAAACTTAGACCAGGGGAACCCCCTACTATTGATTCTGCACAGTCACTTTTTGAAAATATGTTTTTCGACGATAGAAGATATGATCTTGCAAAAGTTGGAAGATATAAATTTAATAAAAAACTTGGGATAAGTGCTAGAATTGAAAATAATATTCCAGCAGAAGACATTGTTGACCCTATGACTGGAGAAATATTAGCAGAAGAGGGTGAGCTTCTTACAAGAGCAAAGGCTGAAAAAATTGAGGCTGCTGGAGTTAACCAAGTTATTTTAAAAACTGATGAGAATTATGAAAACGCAACTGAAAATACAATTGTTATAGGAAACAATTTTTCTTTTGTAGATGCATATGATCTCGATTTTGATATGGAAGAACTTGGTTTTAAAGAAAAAGTGTACAGACCACTTTTTGATGAACTTTATGAAGAATATTCTGAAGATACAGAAAATTTTAAAAAAGAACTTATAAAGGCACATAGAGAACTTTCTCCAAAACATATTTTAATTGATGATATTATTGCTGGAATTAATTATGAATTTGGACTAATGAATAATGTTGGAGAGGTTGACGATATTGACCATTTAGGCAATAGAAGAATAAGATCAGTTGGAGAACTTTTACAAAATCAATTTAGAATAGGTATTTCTAGAATGGAAAGAGTTATTCGTGAAAGAATGACAGTTCAAGATGTTGATGCTACAACGCCACAATCGCTTATAAATATAAGACCTGTAACGGCAGCTATAAAAGAATTTTTCGGTTCTTCACAACTTTCACAATTTATGGACCAAAACAATCCTCTATCAGAATTAACACACAAAAGAAGGTTATCTGCACTTGGACCTGGTGGGTTGAGTAGAGATAGAGCTGGATTTGAAGTGCGTGATGTCCATAATTCACACTATGGAAGAATGTGCCCCATTGAAACTCCTGAAGGGCCAAACATTGGTCTTATAACATCACTTACAACTTATGCAAGAATTAACGATTATGGTTTTATCGAAACTCCATATAGAAAAGTTGTTGACGGAGTTGTAACTGATCAAATTGATTATTTGACAGCAGATGTTGAATACGAACAAATTATTGCACAAGCTGATGAAAGGCTTGATGAAAATAATAAATTTGTAGAAGACAGAATTGCAGCAAGGGGTCATGGCGGAAATGCAGATATATTTGACATTAAAGATGTAAACTATATGGACGTTTCACCTCAACAAATTGTTGCAGTTGGTACTTCTATGATTCCTTTCTTGGAAAATGATGATGCCAACAGAGCCCTAATGGGTGCCAATATGCAGCGTCAAGCAGTGCCTCTTTTAAAAACAGAAGCACCTGTTGTTGGAACTGGTATTGAATACAGAGCCGCAAAGGATTCTGGTGTAGTTATAGTAGCTAAAAATGCAGGAACTGTTAAAAAAGTTGATGCAGTTCATATTGAAATCGAAAGAAAATCAGACAAGGGAATAGACCACTATAAACTTCACAAATTTATGGGTGGAAACCAAGGAACTACAATTAATCAAAGGCCTATTGTAAATGCAGGTGATGTTGTAGATGAAGGCGAAATTATTGCTGACGGTCCAAGTACTGACCAGGGCGAAATGGCACTAGGTAAAAATATTCTAATAGCTTTTATGAACTGGGAAGGATATAATTACGAAGATGCAATGCTTGTAAGTCAAGAACTTGTTATTGATGATGTACTCACTTCACTTCATATTGAAGAATACGAGTCAGAAGCAAGAGATACAAAACTTGGGCCAGAAGAAATCACAAGAGATATTCCAAATGTTGGCGAGGATATGCTAAAAGATCTAGATAGCAGAGGAATAATTAGAATTGGAGCAGAAGTAAAGCCAGGAGATATATTAGTTGGAAAAGTCACTCCTAAGGGTGAAACTGAACTTTCTGCAGAAGAAAGACTTCTTCGTTCAATCTTTGGTGAAAAAGCAAGAGAAGTAAGAGATACATCTCTTAGACTCCCACATGGAGAACATGGTATTGTTGTAGATGTAAAAACATTTAATAGAGCAGATGGAGATGAACTCCAACCAGGCGTAAATGAAATGGTTAGAGTTTTCGTTGCAACAAAAAGAAAAATTCAAGTTGGAGATAAAATGTGTGGTCGTCATGGTAATAAAGGGGTTATTTCTAGAGTAATGCCTAAGGAAGATATGCCTTATATGCCAGATGGTACACCTATTCAAATTGTTCTAAATCCACTAGGGGTTCCTTCTCGTATGAACCTTGGACAAGTTCTTGAAGTTCACTTGGGACTTGCCGCAAAAAAGCTGGGATGGCATGTTGCTACTCCGGTATTTGATGGTGCAAATGAAAATGACATCTTAGATACTTTAGAAGAAGCAGGATATTCAAGAGATGGCAAAATTCAACTTAGGGATGGTAGGACTGGAGAAGAATTTGACCACCCAGTGACAGTTGGTTATATGTATATGTTAAAACTTCACCATTTAGTTGATGAAAAGATCCATGCTCGTTCTACTGGACCTTATTCACTTGTAACACAACAACCTCTTGGTGGTAAAGCACAATTTGGTGGACAAAGATTTGGAGAAATGGAAGTTTGGGCCCTTGAAGCTTATGGTGCCAGCCATACATTACAAGAAATGCTTACAGTTAAGTCTGATGATATAGTTGGTCGTGTTAAGACTTATGAAGCAATTGTAAAGGGTGAAAATATTCCGCAACCAGGAGTTCCTGAATCATTTAAGGTTTTAATAAAAGAATTGCAAGCATTGGCGCTTGAAATTCAAGTATTAGATGAAAATGGAAATGAAGTAGATCTTGAAGTTGATGAAGATGAACTTACAAAAATTGACAATATAGATGATAAAAGTTCTGAATCAGAAGATGATATAAAGGAACTTATTGAACACACAGGAACTGGAAACATAGGAATCAGAACAATTTCAAATGATGAAGTTGAATCTTTTGAAAAAAGCCACTACTATGAAGATGAGGATGGCGAATTAGAAGATGTAGATTCTGATGATGAATCCGATGAATCTGAAGATTAATTAGTTATATTTTAACTTGTATGAAAGGAGAAGTGCTCCTTGAGCGAACATGAATTATTCCATTCAATAAAAATTGGACTTGCTTCACCTCAAAAAATAAGATCATGGTCTTATGGTGAAGTAAAAAAACCGGAAACCATAAATTACAGGACATTAAAACCTGAAAAGGAAGGCCTATTTTGTGAAAAAATATTTGGACCTACGAAGGATTGGGAATGCTCCTGTGGAAAGTATAAAAGAGTAAGATATAAGGGAGTAGTCTGCGAAAAGTGTGGCGTTGAAGTCACAAAAGCAAAGGTTCGTCGTGAAAGAATGGGTCATATTGAACTAGCTGCTCCAGTATCACATATTTGGTATTTTAAAGGAATACCTTCAAGAATGGGTCTTGTACTTGATATGAGTCCAAGAGCACTTGAAAAAGTTCTTTATTTTGCATCTTATGTAGTAACGTATGTTGAACCAGGCGAAACAACTCTTTATGAAAAGCAACTTCTCTCAGAAATTGAATATAGAGAGTTAAAGAGAGAATATGGAGATAAGTTTACTGCAAAAATGGGTGCAGAAGCCATTAGAGATCTTCTTGTAAAAGTTGATTTGCAAAAAGAAAATGATGAACTAACAGAAGAATTACAAGATGCAACAGGTCAAAAGAAAATTAGAATAACTAGAAGACTTGAAGTAATAGATGCTTTTATCCAATCAGATAACAAACCTGAATGGATGATACTTGATGCAATTCCAGTAATTCCACCTGATCTTAGACCTATGGTACAACTTGACGGTGGTAGATTTGCAACAAGTGATTTAAATGATCTTTATAGAAGGATTGTAAATAGAAATAATAGACTTAAGAAGTTGATGGACATCAATGCTCCAGATATTATTGTAAGAAATGAAAAGAGAATGCTTCAAGAGTCTGTTGATGCTCTTATTGATAATGGAAGACGTGGAAGGCCTGTAACTGGTCCTGGAAATAGACCGTTAAAATCTTTATCAGAAATGTTAAAGGGTAAACAAGGACGTTTTCGTCAAAATCTACTTGGAAAGAGAGTTGACTACTCTGGACGTTCTGTAATTGTTGTTGGGCCAGATCTTAAGTTTTATCAATGTGGTCTTCCAAAGAATATGGCGTTAGAACTCTTTAAACCTTTTGTAATGAGAGAACTTGTAAAAAGAGAACTCACTTACAATATAAAATCTGCAAAGAGAATGGTAGAAAGAGGAAGAGATGAAGTTTGGGACGTTCTTGAAGATGTTATAAAGGATCACCCAGTTCTTCTCAACCGTGCACCGACACTTCACAGACTTGGTATTCAAGCATTTGAACCAGTCTTAGTAGAGGGAAAGGCTATTAAACTTCATCCACTTTCTTGTACAGCATATAACGCCGATTTTGACGGTGACCAAATGGCAGTCCATTTGCCACTATCAACAGAAGCTCAAGCTGAAGCAAGACTTTTAATGCTATCTACAAATAATATTTTAGCACTTAAAGATGGAAAACCGATTACAACTCCAACTCAAGACATGGTATTAGGATCTTATTATTTGACACTTGATAGAAAGGACAAATTAAAGGGCGATGGCTCAGTTTACAGAAATTTTGATGAAATGTTCCACGCTTATGAATCAGGATTTTTACACCTACAATCTCATGTATCTGTGAGAAGATATGCAGATGAAAATGACAAGAGAGGTAAAATTGTTCCATCAACTGTTGGGAGATTTATTGTAAATGAATTTATTCCTCAAGATTTAGGATTTGTAAATAGAGATGAAGACAAATATTCTCTCGAAATTGATCAAGTTGTGGACAAAAAATTACTTGGCAAAATAATTGAAAAGACTTATAAAAAACATGGAAATATAAGGACCGCAGAGCTTTTAGATAATATTAAGGCAACTGGATATCACTACTCAACCATTGGAGCAGTTTCAATTTCAATGGGTGATGTAGAAATTCCTGATACAAAACCAGAACTTTTGGCGAATGCCGAAAAAGAAGTTGCTAAATATGAAAAAGCCTTTAGAAGAGGTTTAATATCTGACGAAGAAAGATATGAAAAAGTAATAGAAATTTGGAACAAGGCAACTGACGACTTAACTGACGATGTAATGGACGGCTTTGATGCTCTTAATAATATCTACATCATGGCAGACTCAGGAGCCAGAGGTTCAAAGAACCAAATTAGACAACTTGCAGGTATGCGTGGACTTATGGCATCACCATCAGGAAGAACTATTGAAGTCCCAATTACTTCAAACTTTAGAGAAGGTCTTTCTGTACTTGAGTTTTACATGTCAGCCCATGGTTCCAGAAAGGGACTAGCTGATACTGCACTAAGAACAGCTGACTCAGGATATTTGACAAGAAGACTTGTAGATGTATCACAACAAGTTATAGTATCAGAAGAAGATTGTGGAACTGATGAATATTTAGTAGCTAGAGCCTTTAAAGATGGAAAAGAATTAATCGAATCCTTGGCAGATAGAATAGAAGGAAGATATTCCTTCGAAGACATAGTTAATCCAGAAACGGGAGAAACTATTGTAGGTGCAAATGAAGTTATCTCAGATGATGATGCAGTACTCATTGAGTCACTTGGAATTAAAGAAGTAAAAGTTAGATCTGTTCTTGGATGCAAGACTAAAAATGGAGTTTGTGCTCACTGCTATGGAAAGAATCTTGCAACGGGTTCAAAAATTGGAATCGGAGAAGCTGTTGGCGTAATTGCAGCACAATCAATTGGGGAACCAGGTACACAACTTACAATGAGAACATTCCACACAGGTGGTGTAGCTGCAGCAGCAGATATTACACAAGGTCTTCCAAGAGTTGAAGAACTTTTTGAAGCTAGAAAGCCAAAGGGACTTGCAATTATAGCAGAACGTGGTGGAATTGTTGATATAAAAGAAAACAACAAGAAAAGAGAAGTTCTTGTAACAGCAGAAGACGGAACAGTAGATTCTTATAATATTGTCTACGGATCGAGATTAAAAGTTAAGCAAGGCGATGAAATAGAAGCTGGGGACGAACTTACACAAGGTTCTGTGTATCCACAAGATTTACTTCGTGTAAAAGGTGAAAAGGGTGTACAAGAATATATTGTAAAAGAAGTCCAAAGAGTTTATAGGCTTCAAGGTGTAGACATAAACGATAAGCACATTGAAATAATAGTAAGACAAATGCTATCAAAGTGCAAAATAGAAGATGCAGGGGATACAGAATTACTTCCAGGCTCTCTTGTAAATGTTGTTGACTATAAAGAAGCTAACAAAGAAGCAATAGATGTAGGTAAAGAACCAGCGGTTGGTAAAGTGAATTTACTTGGAATTACAAAAGCATCTCTTGCGACAGATTCTTTCCTATCAGCGGCATCTTTCCAAGAAACAACTAGAGTTCTTACCGATGCAGCAATAAAGGGCAAAGAAGATATGCTTGAAGGGTTGAAAGAAAATATTATAATTGGACAACTTATACCGGCAGGTACAGGTGCACGTATAAACTCACGTGTTCAAATAGGAATAGACGAAAGTTTAAAAGAAGATTACAATATTCTTGAAAATTCTGAAGTAATAACAAGTGATGATGTGAAACTTGAACTTGAAACTGTAAAAGAAGAGTAATAATTTTATAAAAGTCATGACATGATGAACTGAGTGAAACGAAAATAAGTTCTATAATATCTGTTAGGGGGTAAAAATATCCTTTAACAGATATTTTTTTGCAAAGAAATAACACTTGCACCCTATATCCTTTAAAATAAGTTCTCTAATATCTAAAATTATAAAAATTCTTTTATAAAATTTACAACAAATTTAATTTTAAATAACATTATATACACATAAAGGATTTAAATTATATAAGAGGTGATTAATATATATAAAATTTTTATTTCATCTTCTCTTATGTGGGATTTTTCTGGAGGAGAGATTTTTGGATATGCCTATAACAATAAAATTTCGGGTATAGAGTTCTGGTCTCAACAAATAGAAGATAAAAACTTATCCACTAAAAAATTAAGAGATTTGTCAAAAAAATTTAACCTAGACCTAACACTTCATGCTAAAAGTTGGGATTTAAACCTAGCTTCTATTAATGAAAGAATTAGAGAAGTAAGCCTTAAAGAGATTTTAGATGATATAGATTTAGCAAGAAATATTGGAGCAAAAGAAATTACAATTCATCCGGGTAGATTTTCAGTGAGTTTTAATAAGGAATTTTATTATAAATTTTTAAAAGAAAGTTTACATACCATTTTAGATTATTCTACAAAGAAAAATATAAATGTTTCAATAGAAGTAATGGAGAAAACAAAAAATGAATTTATTATAGATCTCAAATCTTTAAAAAAACTTATGGGAAATAATTACGAAGATTTTAAATATACTCTTGATATATCTCATTGTGATTCTTTAGAAGAGATATATTTTAATTTGGATAATATTAAAAATATATCTAAGTGCCATATTAGCAATAGATTAGAAAATAAATATCACACTGAGCTTGCAAGAGGAATTTTTCCAATGGAAGAAATTATTTTTAAAATAGGAGAGAAAAATATTCCTATGGTAATAGAGGGTATGGAAATAGGTAGAAGTACGACTTTATTGGATAAAAATATTAGATATTTAAAGGAGAAAAATTTATTATGAAAAGAATATTCGCTGTAATTTTAATAGCTCTCACTCTTGTAGCTTGCTCATCAAATTCTAGTGAAGTTGCAAGAGAAAATCCATCAAGTGCCAATAAAAATAACAAGACTGCAAGTATAGAAAAGGAAGGAAAAGATGTAAAAGGAACTATAACATTATATACTTCACAACCAGAAGAGGACGCAAAAAAATTAATTGACGGATTTAAGAAAGTCTACCCAGAAGCTGATGTTGTAGTTTTTAGATCAGGAACAGAAGAACTTGTTTCTAAAATTCTATCTGAAAAAGAAGTTAATGCACTACAAGCTGATGTTGTATTAGTTGCAGATACTGTTACTTTTGAAATTTTAAAATCAAAAGATATCCTAGAGAAATATGTTTCGCCAGAGCTTGAAGGCATTGATAAAAAATTCTACGATGAAGAAAACTACTATGCAGGAACAAAAGTAATTTCAACAGGAATTATCCAAAATACAGATGTGTATAAAGGTGAAGTAAAAGGATTTAATGACTTAATCAAAGAAGAAACAAAATCACAAACTATTATGCCATCTCCTTTATATTCTGGAGCAGCCGCTTATAACTTATCACTTCTAACAAGAACAGAAGGAATTGGTTGGGAATTTTATAATGGACTTAAGGAAAATAACATTTTAGTTGATAAGGGAAATGGTGCAGTTCAAAAATCTGTTGTAGCAGGTCAAAAGGGACTTGGTATTATTGTAGACTATATGGCAAATCGTTCAAAAAATGAAGGTGCACCAGTTGAATTTATATATCCAGAAGAAGGATCTCCAATAGTTACAGAACCAGTGGGAATTGTAAAGGGAAGCAAAAATATTGATACAGCTGAAGCTTTTTATGATTATATAATTTCAAAAGATGGTCAAGAACTTGCATCTGCAATGGGTTATACTCCAATAAGAGGAGATGTAAAGGCACCTGAAGGGCTTAAATCATCTAATGAATTAAATATTTTAACAGGAAATAATAAAGAATTATTAGATAATAGAGAAACTGACAAAGAAGAATTTTCAAAACTATTTCAATAAGAGGAATAAACCTTGAAAAGAGATAAAGTACTAGACTATTTAATAGCCATTGTAGTTTTATTTGTATTTGTCATCCCATTTGTAAAGCTTTTTATTAGAAGTTTTGGAGAGAATGGTCTTATTATCAACTATAGTAGAATATTTTCAGACAAAAGAATTATAAAGGGAATAATAAATACATTTATTATAGGGATAATATCTTCTTTTTTAACTTTAGTAGTGGGGTCTTATCTGGCACTTATAATAGCTTATACTAATATTAGATTTAAAAGTATTTTAAAAATATTAGTGTACCTTCCTTTTATTGTGCCAAGTTATATTATGACACTTGCTTGGACAAATATAACATCAAGTGTTGGGATTGTTACAAAATTACTAACTGCTCTAGGGTTAAAATCAATAAACCTGTATTCAATAGGTGGCATAATTTTTCTTATGATTATTTGCTATACACCCTTTGCCTATTTAAGTGTTTACAGGAGTCTAATTAAAGTTCCACAAAGTCACGAATATGCATCAAAATTATTAAACTATGGAAGTTTTGAAACTTTTAAAAATATAAATTTAAAACAAATTACGCCAACTTTAGTAAGTACTTTTGTCCTTGTATTTCTATCAAGTTTAGATAATTTTTCAATTCCAGCATTTTTAGGAGTTCCAGCAGGTATTTCTGTTCTATCTACTTTAATTTATGAAAAGACAATATCTATATCAACGGGAGGTTTTACTGATCCTGCTGTTTTATCGGCACTTTTATTTATAATTTCCGTTTCAGCTTCTGGTATTGAATCATCCATAATTAAGAGATCGAGAACGAGTAAAGACTCATCAGAAGATACAAGTATAAGATACTCCTTTAAACCAGGTGTTAGAAAAGTTGTAGAAGTTTTAACTTTTGTAATATTTATATTTATAAACATTGTACCAATAAGTTTTATGATTTATTCTTCACTTGTAGTAAATTATGTGAGTGGATTTTCTTTTTCAAACTTTAGCCTAAAAAATTATAGATTACTATTTTCAATATCTTCAATTAAGATGTCCATTACAAATAGTATAACCTATGCAATTATAACGGTAGTGTTGTGTGCAATTTTATCGATTATTTATGCTTATTTTAAATGGAAAAAGAGATTCAATATAAGTATATCTTTACTGGAGAAGGCCACAAGTATTTCATACTCCTTACCAGGTATGGTATTTGCACTTTGCATGATATTTCACTGGGCAAAACCAATTCCTGGACTTAATATTGGTTTTTATGCTAGTCCAATAATAATTTTAATTGCCTATGTAAGTAGATTTTTAATTATAGATATGAAGTCGGCATATCAAGGTTTTTCATCTATATCAACAAGCTTAGAATATGCCGCAGATCTATCAAATGGTTCCAAGTTAAAAAAATGGACAAAAATATTTTTGCCATTAATTTACAGATATATTTTAACATCAAGTTTATTGATTTTTGTATATTCTATATCAGAACTTAGTCTGTCTGCCATATTATCAGGGCCATTTACAAAGACTATTGGACTTTTCATTTTTAACTTACAACAATCAGGTGATTATAATTTGGCTTATGCAATGTCAACATTGGTGTTAATAGTCCTATTAATAATGTATATTATAATAGAAAAAATAAATGCAGGGGGAAAAAATGAGCTTAAAAATTAATAACATTTATAAAAGTTTTGGAGATAAAATAGTTCTAAAAAATATAAACTTAGAAATTAAAGACGGAGAGTTTGTATCTCTTCTTGGAGCGAGTGGATGTGGTAAAACTACACTATTAAAAATCATTGCAGGATTTGAAAGGGTTGACTCTGGAGAGATTACAAAAGATGATAGAGTTTTTATAAGTGATAATAAAATTTTTCTTCCCCCACAGGATAGAAGTCTAAATATGGTATTTCAACAGTTTGCTCTTTGGCCACATATGAATGTAAAAAAACATCTTGAGTATGCACTTAATGGGAGAAATAAAAATATAAATGCAGATGAAGATATAAAGTATATGCTTGAAATAGTGGGACTAAGTGGATTTGAAGACTCCTATCCCGAAGACCTTTCAGGTGGACAAAAACAAAGAGTTGCCTTGGCAAGAGCTTTGATAACAAAACCAGAAATGCTTCTTATGGACGAACCGTTATCAGCCCTTGATGCAAATTTAAAAATTGAGATGCGTAAATTTATAAAGGAAATTCATATGAAATTTAAAACTACGATAATTTATGTAACTCATGATCAAGATGAAGCTTTAGCAATGAGTGATAGAATTGTCATTATAAAGGATGGAGTTGTTGAGCAAGAAGGAAGTCCTTATGAAATATACGAAAATCCTAAAACAGAATACGTAGCAAAATTTGTAGGTAAATCAAATTTAATAAGAGGAAAGTGGCAAGGAGATTTATTTGTAGTAGAAGATTCTGATATTTTCTTTCGAAACAAGTCAGTAAAAGAAAACTTTTCGAATAAAAACCTATATCCAATAAAACCAGATGAGCTTTATATATCTAAGGGTGGATCTGGTATAAGTGCAAGAATATTATCCATTGAATATATGGGAACAGGGTACGAATATAAACTAGAATCTAAACATGGAATATTAAATGTACACAGCAAAAGTTCAATATATAGACCTGGTGAAGAAGTAAAAGTAACGAAGGAGGAAGTTTATAAAAATGCTATGTGACCTTCATACTCACACAATAATAAGTGGTCATGCTTACTCAACTTTAAAGGAAAATATAGAAGAAGGAAAGAAAAAGGGACTTAAACTTTTGGGAACAAGTGAACATTCTCAAAAGATGCCTGGATCTTGTAACAATGTTTACTTTTACAATATGAAAATATTAAAAAGAGATTTTGATGGGATTTTTTTGTTAAGAGGTGCTGAAGCAAATATAATGAATTATTCGGGAGAACTTGATCTTACAGAAGAAAAACACATAAGAAATCTAGATTATATCATAGCATCACTTCATACAACTTGCATAAGAAATGGAGGTATTACAAATAACACTGAAGCTTTAATAAAAGCCATGGATGGACAAAAGGTTAGAATAATAGGTCATCCTGATGATGATAGATATCCTATAGATAGAGAAAGTCTTGTACTTTCTGCAAAAGAAAAAGGAATATTAATAGAACTTAACAATTCTTCACTGGCAAAAAATAGTTCAAGAAAAAATGCAAGAGAAAATAATATAGAAATTTTAGAATTTTGCCAGAAACACAAAGTAGATATAATAATTAATTCAGATGCTCATGTAGACTACCAAGTAGGTGATTTTAAAAGAGCAGTAAATCTTATAGAAGAATTAGACTTTCCAAAAGAACATATAGTAAATTTTGACAATAATGAAGATAGACTCTTTAGTTATCTTAAAATAGATAAAGATAGTTTTTATAATAGTTAAAATATTAATCAAAAATCTCCTAACATAAGGGAGATTTTTGATATAATTAAATTGAGTTTTAAGTATTTTATAATTGTTTAAAAATATATATACTATCTTGATTTGCTTAATTTTTACAACTTATCATATTTTAAAATTATTTTTATTGTCGCTTTTATTTGTTGTTTATAATTTAGTAAATGTTAATCGTTTTGATTTTTATTTGGACAGTTTTACAACTTATCAAATAATAAAAAATATTTACATAATTTTAAAATAAAGTCATAAATATGAAAATATATGAAGAATTAGCTAGTTTCTAATATTTTTTATTGACTTAATAGCTTTGTAATGATAGAATTGATGAGTATTTGAAATGTAAAGACTACCTAATAGTGGGTAGTCTTTGAATTGTCAAATATTATTATTAAAACAGGAGGTGCAATTAATGCCTACAATTAACCAATTAGTAAGAAATGGTAGAAAGAAAATTCACACAAAATCTAAATCGCCAGCTCTTGATGTAAATTATGACACACTTAAAAAAGTTGAAACTGAAGTTAATTCTCCACAAAAAAGAGGAGTATGTGTTGCAGTAAGAACAGTAACACCTAAAAAACCGAATTCAGCTCTTAGAAAAGTTGCCAGAGTTCGTTTGACAAATGGATATGAAGTTATGGCTTATATTCCAGGAATCGGACATAATTTACAAGAACACAGTGTTGTTCTAATCCGTGGTGGAAGAGTTAAGGATTTACCAGGTGTTAGATACCATATCGTAAGAGGTACTCTTGATACAGCTGGAGTAACTGATAGAAAACAATCTAGATCTAAATATGGTACTAAGAAACCTAAAAATTGATAGAATTTTTTAAAGAATTTATAGATTTTTGGCTTACGGGCTCAACCTGAGTACCAATGAATCGACTGAAAATAGTTAAGGAGGGAAGTTATGCCAAGAAAAGGACATATCCAAAAACGTGAAGTTATGGCTGATCCAGTATATAGCGATGTTGTAATCACTAAACTTATAAATAATGTTATGCTTGACGGTAAAAAAGGTACTGCTCAAAGAATTGTTTATGGAGCACTTGAAACTGTTGCAGAACAGACTGGAGAAGACGCACTTGAAGTATTTTATAAGGCACTTAATAATGTAATGCCTGTACTTGAAGTAAAGGGAAGAAGAATTGGCGGGGCTACTTACCAAGTTCCAATGGAAGTTAGACCGGAAAGACGCCAAACACTAGGACTAAGATGGTTAGTTAGATATGCAAGGGCTAGAGGAGAAAAGACAATGGACGAAAGACTTGCTAAAGAAATACTTGATGCATCTAATGGCCTTGGTGGAAGTGTTAAGAGAAAAGATGAAATGCATAGAACAGCAGAAGCTAACAAAGCCTTTGCTCACTATAGATGGTAATAAGGGGAGGAATTTATGGCTCGCGAAATACCATTAGAAAAATATAGAAATATTGGTATTATGGCCCATATTGATGCTGGAAAGACTACTACTACTGAACGTATTCTTTTCTACGCCGGTAAGATTCACAAGATTGGTGAAACTCACGAAGGTGCAGCACAAATGGACTGGATGGAACAAGAACAAGAAAGAGGTATTACTATTACTTCTGCAGCTACAACTGCTCACTGGAAAGGTTACAGACTTAATATTATAGATACTCCTGGACACGTTGATTTTACTGTTGAAGTAGAGAGATCTCTTAGAGTACTTGACGGTGCTGTTGCACTTTTTGATGCAAAAAGTGGTGTAGAACCTCAATCAGAAACTGTTTGGAGACAAGCAGATAAATATCATGTTCCAAGAATTGCACATATTAATAAGATGGACGTTACAGGGGCTGATTTCTTTAGATCAGTTGATACAATTGATAAAAAATTACACGGCAATCCTGTTCCAATTCAAATCCCAATGGGAGCAGAAGATACTTTCATAGGAATGATTGACCTTATTGAAATGAAAGCAGAGATTTACAAGGACGAACTTGGTAAGGAAATTGAAATTACTGATGTTCCTGAAGAGTATTTGGACCTTGCTAATAAATATAGAGAAAATTTAATTGAAGTAGCTTCAGAATTTGATGAAGATTTAATGATGGCTTATCTTGAAGGAGAAGAAATAGATAATGAACTCCTTAAGAAAGCTATTAGAAAAGGTACTCTTGCAGTTGAAATCACTCCAGTATCTTGTGGTTCTTCTTACAAGAACAAAGGTGTTCAACTTCTTCTTGATGCTATTATTGATTATCTACCATCACCATTAGATGTACCAGCTATTGAAGGTATTGACTTAGATGAAAATGAAGTTAAAAGACATTCATCAGATGATGAGCCTTTCTCAGCACTTGCATTTAAAATTGTAACTGACCCATATGTAGGTAAGCTTGCATACTTTAGAGTTTACTCTGGAGTTTTAAAGGCAGGTTCTTATGTAATGAACTCTACAAAAGGTAAGCGTGAAAGAATCGGAAGAATTCTTCAAATGCACGCAAATAAGAGAGAAGAAATTGAAGAAATCCATGCAGGAGAAATTGCTGCAGCTGTAGGTCTTAAAGATACTACAACAGGAGATACTCTTTGCGATGAAAAAGAACAAGTTATTCTTGAAAATATGGAATTCCCAGAACCGGTTATTTCAGTAGCAATTGAACCTAAGACAAAAGCATCTCAAGATAAGATGGCTCTTGCACTTGCAAAACTTGCTGAGGAAGATCCAACTTTCAGAACTTATACTGATGATGAAACTGGACAAACAATTATTGCTGGAATGGGAGAACTTCATCTTGATATTATTGTTGACAGACTTCTAAGAGAATTTAAAGTAGAAGCTAATATAGGTAACCCTCAAGTATCTTACAGAGAAGGTATTAAGAAGGGTGCTGATGGTGAAGCAAAATATGCTCGTCAATCAGGTGGTCGTGGACAATATGGTCACGCTAAAATTAAGATTGAACCTAATAAACCAGGCGAAGGGTTTGTATTTGAAAATGCAATTGTCGGTGGTGCAATTCCTAAGGAATTTATCGGACCTACTCAACAAGGTATTGAAGAAGCACTTCAATCAGGTATTGTTGGTGGATATGAAGTACTAGATGTTAAAGTAACTCTTTACGATGGTTCTTACCACGAAGTCGACTCTTCTGAAATGGCATTTAAGATAGCAGGTTCTATGGCAGTTAGAGATGCTCTTGCAAAAGCAGATCCAGTTCTTCTTGAACCAATGATGAAAGTAGAAGTTACAACTCCAGAAGAATACATGGGAGATGTAATTGGAGATATCAATTCAAGGCGTGGAAGAATGGAAGGTATGGAACTTGTAGCTGGAGCACAAATTGTTACAGCTTATGTGCCACTAGCAGAAATGTTTGGTTACGCAACTAGTCTTCGTTCAAATACACAAGGAAGAGCAAATTACTCAATGCAATTTGACCACTACGAAGAAGTGCCTCAATCAATTGCAGACGAAGTAGTTGGAGATAAAAAACAAAATTAAAATTAGGAGGAAATATAATGGCTAAAGCAAAATTTGAAAGAAATAAACCACATGTAAACATTGGAACAATAGGTCACGTTGACCACGGCAAGACAACATTAACAGCAGCAATTACACTAGTAATGAATAAAAGATATGGCGGAGGAGAATTCGTAGACTACGCACACATAGACAAGGCTCCAGAAGAAAGAGAAAGAGGAATCACAATCTCAACATCTCACGTAGAATACGAAACAGAAAACAGACACTACGCACACGTAGACTGCCCAGGACACGCTGACTATGTAAAGAATATGATTACAGGAGCAGCACAAATGGACGGAGCAATCCTAGTAGTATCAGCAGCAGACGGACCAATGCCACAAACAAGAGAACACATACTATTAGCAAGACAAGTAGGCGTTCCAAAAATTTGTGTATTCCTAAACAAAGAAGACCAAGTAGATGATCCAGAACTAATCGAATTAGTAGAAATGGAAGTAAGAGATTTACTATCAGAATACGACTTTGACGGAGATAACACACCAATCGTAGTAGGAAGTGCACTAAAAGCCCTAGACGATCCAGACGGAGAATGGGGAGATAAAGTAGCAAAACTAATGGAAGAAGTAGACGCATACATTCCAACACCAACAAGAGATACAGATAACCCATTCCTAATGCCAATAGAAGACATCTTCTCAATCACAGGAAGAGGAACAGTAGCAACAGGAAGAGTAGAACAAGGAGTAGTAAAAGTAGGGGACACAGTAGAAGTAGTAGGTCTAACAGACGAAAAAAGACAAGTAGTAGTAACTGGAGTAGAAATGTTCAGAAAACAACTTGACCAAGCAGAAGCAGGAGACAACATAGGAGCCCTACTAAGAGGAGTACAAAGAGAAGAAATCCAAAGAGGACAAGTACTAGCAGCACCAGGAACAATACACCCACACAAAAAAATTGAAGCAGAAGTATATGTATTGACAAAAGAAGAAGGAGGAAGACACACACCATTCTTCAACGGATACAGACCACAATTCTACTTCAGAACAACAGACGTAACAGGAGATATCCAATTAGCAGAAGGCGTAGAAATGGTAATGCCAGGAGATAACTCAACGTTCACAGTAACACTAATCACACCAATCGCAATGGACGAAGGACTAAGATTTGCCATTCGTGAAGGTGGTAGAACAGTAGCATCTGGTGTTGTATCTAAAATTATTGACTAATCCTTTAAATATAAGCATAAGATATGGGGCAGGGAACTGTCCCTATTTTTGTGAGTTTTTTTAGAAAATAAAAAATGGCACAATAAATACTTGCACCATTAAAAAAATTTTTTGAATTCTAATAAACTTAGAAAAGTTATATTAGTTCTTCTATTTTTTTATCAATTTTGTCCATTTTTTCAGTTGGTTCAAATCTTTCTACAACATTACCATCTCTATCAACTAGAAATTTTGTAAAATTCCATTTGATATCCGAATTGTTTTTGTAATCTGGGTCGATTTTTTTCAGCATTGCACTCATAGCAATAGCTTTTGGGCCTTTTCCAAATCCTTCAAAGGATTTTTTTGATTTTAAAAATTTGTAAAGTTTTATTTCATTTTCGCCGTTGACATCGGCTTTTTTCATTTGAGGAAATTTTATATCATAGTTCAATTGGCAGAATTTAGTGATTTCTTCATCACTTTCTGGAGCTTGATCTTTAAATTGATTGCAAGGAATATCAATTATTTCTAAACCTTTATCGTGATATTTTTCGTATAAATTTTCAAGGTCTTCATATTGCGGTGTAAAACCACATTTTGTAGCTGTATTAACTATTAAGATAACTTTACCCTTTAGTTCACTTAAATCTAAAAAACTTCCATTTTGTTTTTCAACTTTATAATCGTAAATCATATTGCCTCCTAAAAATTTTATACAAACAGATTACCCAGAATTAAAAAAATTACACAAAAAAAGATGGATTTCAAAATCCACCTTAAAACTATTTATTTTCGTCTATAAGTTTATCTAAAGTTTTTTCAAGTTTTTCTTTTTCGAACTTTCCAACAAAGCCCCCTAAAATTTTCCCTTCGCTATTTACGAAGAATGTTGTTGGTATTGCAGTTATATTGACTAAATTATCTTCCGTAGTTGGATTTGGCATAATATTTATATAGTTTACACCAGAATCTTTTATAATTTTCTTTGCTTCTTCCACATTTGTGTCCATGTTTGCGTTGGTGTCGACTACAACTCCAAGGAAGTTAATTTTATCTTTGTATTTTTCATGTAACTTTGCAAGATCAGGCATTTCTTCCTTGCATGGGCCACAGAAAGTACCCCATATATTAACTAGTGTTATAGGTTTTTCTTTGTAAAAATCTTCTGATTTAATAACTTTGCCGTCAACTATATCGATAGTGTGAAAGTCAAAGTTGTCGATAGGCATTTCTTCAAGTTCTATTGCAGATGCAGTTTTCTGAGAAGAATTTTCATCAGTGTTTTGAACATTTTCATTATTTTTTTTATTGCATCCAAAGAAAGTAAGTGCAATTGCAAATAGAATAAGTATTTTAGAAACTTTTTTCATGTAATCACTCCTGTTTAAATTTTAAATTTTCTAAATTAATTATACTTGAAACATAAAAGCTTGTCTATTCGAAAAAAATGGGGTATAATTAATCACACTTGTTCGAGAACTCCAAGTATAAAAAACTAATTGTTCTCCAAAGAATGGAGGTTTTTATAATGAAAAAATTAATTATTGACGCAGATCCCGGGATAGATGATTCAATTGCTATAATTTTAGCGAGCTTGGCAAAAGAATATGATATTCTTGGGATTTCTTTAGTTGCAGGAAATGTAAATGTTAATAAAGGATGCAAAAATATCTTAAGACTCTCAAAATTTTTAGATAGAGATTTTAATATTTATATTGGAAGTGATAAACCACTTTATAAGGAATATATAAATGCAGAAGATACGCATGGTAGAGATGGACTAGGCGAAACTTATTTGGATTACGAAAAGAAAAAAACGAAAGGAGATGCAGTGGACTTTTTAATCGGAAAAGCACAAAGTGGAAATCTAACAATTTTTGCACTGGGGCCGCTTACAAATATTGCAATGGCTCTAGAAAAAAATAGAGATGCCTTTAAAGATACTCGAATAATTGCAATGGGTGGGAGTTTTAAGTCTTATGGGAATATGAGTCCAGTTTCTGAATTTAATTTTTATGTAGATCCAGATGCAGCTAATTATGTTATAAAGAATGCACCTAATAAACTAGAGATTGTGCCACTAGATGTGACTAGAAAGTTTGTACTTACACCCAATATTTTAGGATACATTAAAAGATTAAATAAAGAAATGGGAGATTTTATAGAAGAAATCACAAATTTCTATATGGATTTTCACTGGGAATATGAAAAAATTATTGGATCTGTGATAAATGATCCGCTTGTAATT
Source organism: Peptoniphilus lacydonensis (assembly GCF_900106515.1). Taxonomy (GTDB): domain Bacteria; phylum Bacillota; class Clostridia; order Tissierellales; family Peptoniphilaceae; genus Peptoniphilus_A; species Peptoniphilus_A lacydonensis. The sequence goes on along the minus strand of NZ_FNWF01000003.1, from coordinate 399,092 downwards.
TTAGTTGATAGACATAAAGAATATTTTGGATCTAATTCTTATTATGCAGAATGTATAATAGATGGTCCTGCTAGGGGCATGCTAATGGTAGATTCCATGGATTTTTTAGGAAAAGATAAAAATATAATTTTGTATGAAGATTTAATGTTAAAAGAAGTGTGGAGAGATTTTATAGAAATAATTACTAATGCAAATGTAGATGAAAATATTTTAGGGGAACTAATATGAAGTTTGGTTCTAAAAAAGTTACTTTCGTTGCGTTATGTGTGGCAATTAATTGTGTAAGTGCGTGGTTTGCTTTTTCGCTAAAGCTTCCAGTTTATTTAGATTCAATAGGAACTATTATGGCGGGTTTTTCTTTTGGACCAGCTTTTGGTGTTTTGACAGGTGTTATTTCTGCTTTTGTAAATAGCATAGGTGATTCAATCGCTATTTATTTTATGCCAACTCAAATTATAGTTGGTTTTACTTCTGGTTATTTTGGTTTTTTGAAGAAGGATAATTTTAAATCGAAATTTTATCTTACACTGGCGATGTCAATTCCGGTAGCAATATCTTCATCTCTTATTGCGACATATTTATTTGGAACTGTGACAACAGCGGGATCAAGCTATATTGTTCAAGCACTTCGTGCAATTTTAGATTTATCGGATTTTGTAATTGTATTTGTAGTGCAAATTATTACAGATTATGCAGATAAATTAATTTCAATTTTATTAGTTTCTAAAATATACAATATGAAAAGTTTTCAAAATATTCTGAAAAAATGAAAATGTTTCAATCAAAAGTGCTTGATTGAAGCATTTTTTTATTGAAATCAAAGGAATAAATAGAAAATTAAGGGCAATTTTATGTTGATTTTAAAAGTAAAATTTGATAAAAATTTATTTTTTTATCAAAATTTTAAATAAAAAATATAAGAGAGGGTATCATATAACCATAGCTCATTTAAAATATAATTTATAACTATATTATTTTTTTAATATTATAGTTAAATAATAATTTAACAAGTGATATAATTAACTTAAGAAATGATTTTACACTGGAGGTGATTTAGTGTCAGATGATGCATTAAAAAAAGTTAAGGACACTGAAGCAAAGGCAAAACAAATTGTCGATGATGCAAAAGTAAGGGCTGAGGAAATTATTGAAGATGCAAAATCTCAGGCAGAAGTTTCTTATAGGGAAATTGTCCAAAGGGCAAAGGATGAAAAAGATGAGCTTCTCGAAAAGGCTAAAAAAGAAGGAGAAGAATCTGTAAAACCTATAAAAGATAAGTCAAAAAAAGATGTTGCTGAAATTTCAAATATTTCCAAGGACAAGGAAGCTGAAATTGTAAAGTCAGTGGTAGAGAGGATTGTGAATAATGGCAATAGTTAATATGAAGGAATTCAAACTCTTTATCTTTGATGACAGTAGAGAAAAGTTAATCGATAGATTTCAAAAATTTAATTATGTTCATATTGTAGAGTCTGATTTTGATAAAGACGAATATATAGAAGACGACTTTGCAAGGCCTAAGTCTTTAGATGATTTAATTGAAATTGATGACAAAATTAAAAGATCTAAAGATGATATTGACTTATTACTTAAATTTAAAGAAAAAGAAAGTGCTATAAAAAGTTTAAAAGATGGAGTGGAAAATATTACTCTTGAAGAGCTTGCTGATAGAGCTTTGAGATTTCCCTTTGAAAAGATTGATAAGGAAATAAGGTCTTTAGTTAATCAAAAGGACAAAAACAATAGCAAAGTTCAAAATATTGATTCTAAAATATTTGAATTAAAACCGTGGAGAGGCCTTTCTTCTTCTTTGGAGGGCACAAGTTCTATGGACTCTGTAAATGTTTACACAGGTACAGTTGCTGCAAATTATGCAGACAAATTTGAGAGAGAGTTTTTGGAAAATGAGCTTATTTATATTGAAAGAGTTTCACAAGATAAAAACTTTCGCTATTATCTAATCATCGTGGAGAAATCCGTAGACAATGAAGTCAAAGATATTTTCTCAAGTTATGGATTTACGCCTATAAACATTAAGGCCGATAAAAAGGTAGAAGATAAAATAAATTCTTATGAAAAAGATAAAGAGCTTTTATTTGAAGAAAATAAAGATATAGAAGAAAATTTAAAAAAATATTTAAAGTATCTTGACGATTTAAAATATTCCTATGAATTTTATCGTAATGAAAAAGTTAAGATAATGTCACAGAGGAAATTTTTAAAAACTACAAAAGTAGATATGATTGAAGGTTATGTTCCCAATGAAAAACTTTCTAATTTTGAAAAGGAAGTTAAAAAAGTATGTGGCGACAATTATTATTTAAGTTCTTATGATGCCAATAGGGATTCAAATGAGGTTCCAATTCTTCTGGAAAACAACTCTTTTGTGAAACCTTTTGAGCTTATGACAGAAATGTATGCTATGCCAAGATATAATGAAATTGACCCCACGCCTTTTTTTGCACCATTTTATTTTATATTTGCAGGAATAATGGTAGGAGATTTTGGATACGGACTTCTTGTATTTTTAGGTACGCTTTTTGCACTTAAAAAGTTTAATTTGACAGATAAAAAAAGGAGATTTTTAAAGTTTTTTAATTATCTTTCTATTTCTACTATTATATTTGGACTTGTATTTGGTTCTTTCTTTGGTGGAATTATAGAATTACCAAGTTTAATAGATCCAGCGGAAGATTCTACTCTTCTCGTTATATTGTCTTTAATACTTGGGGGGATTCATATATTCTTTGCTCTTGGAATAAAGGCATATATGGACATTCGTGACGGTAAGCCAAAGGACGCACTTTATGATGTTGGATTTTGGTATATGGCTTTAATAGGAATCATTGGTTTACTTCTTCAAATTAAACTAGAGAACTTAGCACCATATAAAAATGTATTTTTAGTAGTAATGATACTTGGAATGATTGGAATAGTTGCAACAGGTGGTCGTGAAGAAAAGACGACAGGAGAGAAGATAGGTTGGGGAATTTATTCCTTATACGGAATTTCCTCTTATCTTGGGGATTTTGTATCATATCTTAGAATGATGGCACTTGTGCTTTCAGGTTCATTCTTGGGACTTGCAATTAACATGATTGCAGGAATGTTATTTGAATCAAATATACTTGGAAAAATCTTTGCGATAGTAGTTTTTGTAGTATTTCAATTATTTAACGCATTTTTATGTTATTTGTCAGCTTATGTTCACACTGCAAGGCTAACTTATGTAGAAATGTTTAATAAATTTTATGAAGGTGGAGGAATACCTTTCAAAAAAATGATAGAAAATTCAGATTATTTTAATATAGACTAGGAGGAAAAATATGTTAAAAGAAGTTATGGGACAATATGGTGGATTAATTTTTGGATCTATTGGGATCTTTTTTGCAGTTGCTCTTGCAGGTGCAGGCTCTGCAAAGGGAGTTGGTATGGCTGGTGAAGCTGCGGCAGGAGTTGTGATTGATGAGCCAGAAAAATTTGGTAAATCACTTGTGCTACAATTGTTGCCAGGTACTCAAGGTCTTTATGGATTCGTAATTGGACTATTTATTTTATTTAGGCTTAAAACAGATACACCAGTAAATACTGGATTTATGTATATGGTAAGTGGTGCAGTAGTTGGACTTGCTGGTCTTATTTCTGCAATTTCACAAGGCAAAGTTTCTGTTGCAGGTATTAATATTTTGGCAAAAAATGAAGAACAACAAGCAAAAGGTATTATCTTTGCAGTAATGGTTGAACTTTATGCAATCTTAGCATTTGCAATTTCATTCTTTATTTTATCTAGAGCCTAAGGTGATACTATGGCAGGACTTGAAAATATTTTAAATAAAATAACTGAGGATGCTGAAAAAAAAGCTGAAGAAATTATAAAAGAAGCAGAAGATAAAAAAATAAAGATTATAGAAAATAGAGAAGACGATGCAAAAAAACTATCTGATAAACTTTATGAAGTATCAAAAAAAGAGAGAGAAGATATTTTAAAAAGAGCAAAGTCAGGTGCAGAATTAGAAGCTAGAGATAAAATTTTATCTGAAAAACACAAGAAGATTGATGAAATTTTAGAATTAGCGATAAAAGAACTTGACAACTTATCAGAAGAAGATTTTGTAAAGTATGTTAGAAACAACGTAGAGGGAATTGAAAATGAGGATTCAGTTTTAGATGTTCCCGATAAATACAGAGATGCAATAAAAAAAGCTGATTTAGGATTTCAAATTTCTGATAAAGATGTCGAGAGAGGCTTTATACTTCATAACAATAATTTAAATTACAATGGCAATTTTAAGTCGATTGTGAAATCCGAAAGAGAAGATTTAGAACAATTTTTAGCAGAAAAACTTTTTGGATAATTGGAAAAGGTGATTAAATGGATAGAAGTAAATTTATCCAAAGTTCTACAAGGCTCAGAGTTTTGGAAAAGGAACTTTTAAAAAATGAAAACTTTGTAAGAATTTCTGAGTCAGATACTTTGGAAGACGCACTTAGATCTCTATCTGATACAGTTTACAACAAGTTTATAAATAAAATATCTTCTCCAACAGAATATGAAGTAGTTTTAAAGGAAGAACTTATAAGATTTTATAAAGAACTTTATGACATTTCACCATCTACAATACCCATTGATATGGTAACTTTGAAATACTTTTATCACAATTTAAAAGTTCTAGTAAAAGAGTATATTGGAGAAAAAGATTTAACTGAGTTATATGTCAATCTTGGAGATTTTGATATCAAGGAATACAGAGATGGAATTTCAAAGGGGAGCAAAAAAAATAAGTATTTTGAACTTATAGAAAGGGTTAAAGATCTCTATGAAGAGAAAAAAGATCCACAAATTATTGATATTTATATTGACAATTTTTATTTTAAAGAGTTACTTTCAATTGCAGAAGAATCAGAAGTAGATTTGTTTATAGATTATGCGAAAAATTTAATTGATTTTACTAATGTTAGAACTCTATTGAGAGCAAAAAAACAAGAAAAAGATGTGGAATTTTTCCGACATGTGATTGTACCTGGAGGTAATATTAAAGAGTCAATTTATTTAGATTTACTAAATAAAGATATAAGTTCAGATACAGAAATTTTTAAAAGACTTGGTATTTATAAATATATAAAAGATGCTCTTGACGATTTCAAAGATAAAGGAAATCTTTCAAATTTTGAAAAAGAGATGGACAACTATTTTATAGATTTGATTAAAGATGTAAAGTATATCACTTATGGTCCTGAGGTAATTTTTGCTAATGCTTTGGCAAAGGAAATGGAAATTAAAAATCTTAGAATTATTTTAGTTTCTAAGTTAAATGGACTTAGTAGTGAATTTATTAGAGAAAAGTTGCGTGATAGTTATGTATAAAATTGCAGTTATTGGAGATAAGGATTCTGTCCTTTCTTTTAGAGCAATTGGTATTGATGTTTTTGTGGCATATAAAGACATCGAGGCGAGAAGAGAAGTGGATAATCTTGCTAAAAAAGATTATGGTGTAATCTATATTACAGAAGAGCTTGCTTCAAAAATACCAGATACAATTGAGAGATATAATAACAAATTAGTTCCAGCTATTATTGTGATTCCTTCAAATAAGGGAACACTTGGCATTGGAATGAAGAAATTAAATGAAAATGTTGAGAAAGCAGTTGGAGCAAATATATTAGGTGATTAGTTTCACTTTATTATAAAGGAGGAGCTTTATTGAAATCAGGAAAGATAATTAAAGTATCCGGACCATTAGTTGTTGCAAGCGGCATGGAAGATGCCAATGTATATGATGTGGTAGAAGTTTCTAAGGACAAATTAATAGGTGAAGTAATTGAAATGAGAGGCGATAAAGCTTCCATTCAAGTTTATGAAGAAACTACAGGTATTGGACCTGGAGATGAAGTTTATACAACTGGAGCACCGCTTTCTGTTGAGCTTGGTCCTGGAATGATTGAGCAAATGTTTGACGGAATACAAAGACCTCTTGTTGGACTTAGAGATGAAGCTGGAGACTTTTTAAAAAGAGGAGTTACAGTAAATCCCCTAGATAGAGAAAAAAAATGGGAATTTAAAAAAGTTGCAAATATTGGTGATAAATTAGTTACAGGAGATATTCTTGGAACTGTTGAAGAAACTGCCGTTGTAACTCATAAAATTATGGTTCCCAATGGAGTTAAAGGAAAATTAAAAGATATAAAAGAAGGTACATTTACTGTTGAAGATACTATTGCAGTTATCGAAACAGAAGATGGAGATAAAAATCTCACAATGATGCAAAAATGGCCAGTAAGACGTGGAAGACCTTTTGCGAAAAAAATTGATCCAAAGGAACCTCTTGTAACAGGTCAAAGAGTTATTGACACATTCTTCCCAATTACTAAGGGAGGAACAGCTGCAATACCAGGACCTTTTGGTTCAGGAAAGACAGTTGTACAACATCAACTTGCAAAATGGGCAGATGCACAAATTGTAGTTTATGTTGGTTGTGGTGAACGTGGAAATGAAATGACAGATGTACTTATGGAATTTCCAGAACTTATGGATCCAACAACTGGAGAGTCAATTATGAAGAGGACAGTTCTTATTGCAAATACTTCAAATATGCCAGTAGCTGCTCGTGAAGCGTCAATTTATACAGGTATTACAATCTCTGAGTATTTTAGAGATATGGGTTATTCTGTTGCAATGATGGCTGACTCAACTTCTCGTTGGGCAGAAGCACTTCGTGAAATGTCTGGTCGTCTTGAAGAGATGCCTGGTGATGAAGGTTATCCTGCATATTTATCTTCAAGAATTGCAGAGTTTTATGAAAGAGCAGGTCGTGTAATTGTAAATGGAAGCGAAGAAAGAGAAGGAGCGCTATCTGTTATAGGAGCAGTTTCACCTCCAGGTGGAGATATTTCTGAGCCAGTTACACAAAATACCCTTAGAATTGTAAAAATTTTCTGGAAGCTTGACTATGACCTTTCATACCAAAGACACTTCCCAGCGATTAATTGGATTGATTCTTATTCACTATATCAAGCAAAAATCGATAAATATTTAGACGAAAATGTAGATAAAAACTTTTCTAAACTTAGGAAAAGAGCAATGGCACTGTTACAAGAAGAAACATCACTTCTTGAAGTTGTAAGACTTGTTGGACGTGATACACTTTCTGACGAAGATCAAGTAAAGCTAAATTCAACGAAGTCAATTCGTGAAGACTTTTTGCAACAAAATGCTTTTCACGATGTAGATACATTTTGTCCACTAGAGAAACAATTTAAAATGTTAGATACAATTTTGTATTTCTATTACAAGTCACAAGAATCATTAGAAAAGGGAGTTTATTTCTCCGAAATTGAAGAACTCGATGTAAAAGAAGATATAGCAAGAATGAAATATGTTCCAAATGATGAACTAGAAAAAATTGATGCAATTAAGGAAAAGATTGATAGTCAACTTAAAAAATTAGAAGAGGTCGGTGATGTAGATGCTTAAAGAATATAAATCAGTAACAGAAGTTGTAGGACCTCTTATGACTGTTGAGGGAGTAGAAGGAGCAGCCTACGAAGAACTTGTTGATATCGAACTTCAAACCGGCGAAAAAAGGCGAGGTCGTGTAATTGAAATTGAAGGCGACAAAGCCATGGTTCAAATTTTTGAAGGCTCTAGTGGAATTAACTTAATGGACACAAGTGTTAGATTTCTTGGAAAACCTCTTGAACTTGGTGTATCTCCAGATATGATAGGAAGAGTCTTCGATGGACTAGGAGAACCAATTGACGGCGGTCCAAAAATTATTCCTGAAGAAAAAATTGATATAAATGGAACTGCAATCAATCCAGTTTCAAGAGATTATCCTTCAGAATTTATTCAAACAGGAGTGTCTGTAATTGATGGACTTAACACTCTTGTAAGGGGACAAAAACTTCCAATATTTTCAGAAGCAGGTCTTCCACACAACGAACTTGCAGCACAAATTGCAAGACAATCAACAGTACTTTCTGGTGGAGATTTTGCCGTAGTATTTGCAGCAATGGGCATTACTTTTGAAGAAGCACAATACTTCATTGATGACTTTACAAAAACTGGTGCCATTGACAGAGCAGTTTTATTTATGAATCTTGCAAATGACCCAGCAATTGAAAGACTTGCAACACCCAAAATGGCACTTACGGCAGCAGAATATTTAGCATTTGAACTTGGTAAACACGTTCTTGTTATTTTGACAGATATGACAAATTACGCAGAAGCACTTAGAGAAGTGTCCGCAGCAAGAAAAGAAGTACCAGGTAGACGTGGATACCCGGGTTATTTATACACAGATTTAGCAGGTATATATGAAAGAGCTGGAAGAATAAAAGGTAAAGAGGGTTCTATCACACAGATACCTATTTTGACAATGCCAGAAGGAGATATTACTCACCCAATCCCAGACTTGACAGGATATATAACAGAAGGGCAAATAATTTTATCAACAGAATTATATAAACAAGGATTAGAACCGCCAATTAATGCAATACCTTCACTTTCAAGACTTAAAGATAAAGGTATTGGAGATGGAAAAACTCGTGAAGACCATGCTGATACAATGAATCAAATTTATGCAGCTTACACTGCAGGTAAAGAAGCAAAGGAGCTTTCTGCAATACTTGGAGAAACTGCACTATCTGAAACAGATAAGGCCTTTGCAAGATTTGCAGAGATGTTTGAGAAACAATATGTATCACAAGGGTTTGAAACTAATAGATCAATTGAAGATACTTTGAATTTAGGATGGGAATTACTTTCAATAATTCCAAAGACTGAACTCAAGAGAATTGATGATAAATTAATAGAAAAGTATTTGGGGGAAAAGGAAAATGAAGATAAGGATTTAGAAGATTCTGAAAGTGAGTCAAAAGACTCTCAAAATTTAGAAAATGAGGGATAATAATGACGAGATTAAAAATAAATCCCACTAGAATGAATTTGTCTATTCTAAAGTCTAAATTAGAAAATGCTACAAGGGGACACAAACTCTTAAAGGACAAACAAGATGAACTTATGAGACAATTTATAGCGCTCATAAAGGAAAATAAAAAACTTAGACTTGAAGTAGAAGATAAATTACAAAATTCTTTTAGTGCATTTCTTATGGCATCAGCTGCTATGAGTCCTGAAATGCTTGAAGAGGCTATCTCACTTCCAACTATGAAGACATTAGTAGATATTAAAAAGAAAAATGTAATGTCTGTTGATGTTCCAGAGATGGAATTTATTACTAAGAAAACATCAGAAGGGACATCACGATATCCTTACGGATATGCACAGACTACATCTGATCTTGACTATGCAATAGATAATTTAACAGAAGTTATGGAAGAACTTTTGAAACTTACCCAAAAGGAAAAAGCAGCTCAACTTATGGCAAATGAAATTGAAAAAACAAGAAGAAGAGTAAATGCCCTAGAGTATAAAACAATTCCTGACTTAGAAGAAACAATAAAATATATTCGCTCAAAACTTGATGAAAGTGAAAGAGCAAATATAACAAGGCTAATGAAAGTAAAGGACATTATTTCAAAGGATGAAATGAAAGAAGAAAAGTCTGAAAAAGTAAATGCAGAACTTGTATCTCTAAAATAGATTGAATTAAAGGAGATATTAATAATGTAAAAAATAAAAAAACAATTTTAATATTAATAATTACATTCTTTATTATTAATATTAATGTTTTTGCTTATCAAGAAACAACTGAGGATAAAGAATATGTTACTTTTAAAATATATGATAGTTTAGATCAGTATGAAGAAGAAAATCCGTATGAAATTGTTCCTTACTCATTAGGAAAAATATCAACATTAGAACCTGTATTTATTAGGCTAAATGATGGGACAGATTCAGCTAATATTTTAGAAGTAAAGAATTTTATTGTTAAAGATTCTAATTTTTTGAATCAAAAGATATTGGCAGAAATACCTCATGCGTTCATTAAGGAGCATGCGAATACACTTGTATATTTTAAAATAGGATAAATAAGTTTACCAAAAAAATTTGATAAAGTTAGAGTAGATTGTACTCAAATTAAAAAATATATATTAAATTATGGTGGTATGTCGCTAGTGATCCAATAGGATCAGGGGTAGTAAAGAAATGAATCAAGCTGAAACTATAAAGGAAAAATTTATAAAATTCAAATTACCTAGAAAAAAATCATCTGATGAGATTTTAACTTGGATAGAAGATAGATATGATGCTTATAAAATTAGCTTTTCAGAATATATAAAGAACAATAGAGTAGGATTTAAATTTATTTTAATGAATCTTATAAATCATCCATACACTTACAAATTTTCTGATGAAATTTTAGAAATTGTTATATATAAAATACCTAAAAATGAAAAGACAGAAATTTATTTTTTAGAAAATGAAACTTATAACAAATCAGATTATTATTATCTTGTATTCGAAAAAAATACACAATATTTTAGCATAGATCAACATATTATTTTTGAAGAAATTTTTCTGTATAAAGGAATATCAGAAGATGATAGGAAAGAAGATTCAATTAACTATTTAGAATATTTGACAAACATTGAATTTTTCTATAACAACTTATAAAAACACTTTGGCTCTATATTATCTAGTAAGTCTTGACTTATAGAAGATAGTATAGAGCCAAAATAGGATTCTTAAAAGATAAGATGAGTTGAAAATAAACTTGATTTGTTTATTATTTTAGTATTTTAAGGAAGGGGGCTTTAAAATGACAATAAATGAAAAAGTTTATGACAAAGAAGACTTAATTCATGTTTTAGAAAATGTAGGAGATGGAATATATTTAACTGATGGAAATGCAAAAACCTTATTTATAAATAAGGCTTATGAAAATATCAGTGGTGGTAATAGAATCCTATTTTTAGATAGAAATATGGAGGATATTGTTGAAGATAATTTAATAGATGATTCTGCAAGCCTTAAAGTTTTGGAAAATGGAGAAGAAGTTACAATGAATCAAACTTTGAAGAATGGAAGGAAAGTTTTAATTACTTCATCTCCGATTTTTGCCAAAGATAATAGCATAAAAATGGTAGTTACAATTTTAAGAGATGTTACTCGGCTAAAAGATATGCAAGAGGAATTAGCGCTAAAAGAAAAGAGAATAAATAATCTAATGTTGGTTTTGGAACGAGATGGCGATATAATTTACAGATCTGGAGTTATGGAAGATGTTGTGAATACAGCATTAAAAGCAGCTGAGTATAATACAACGATACTAATTAATGGAGAAACAGGAGTTGGGAAAGATTTAATAGCAAAGTTGATTCATAAGTTTGGATTAAGGAAAGATAAAGCTTTTGTTGAGGTTAATTGTGCTGCTATTCCAACGAATCTTATGGAGTCAGAATTGTTTGGGTATGAGCCTGGATCTTTTACAGGAGCATCTAAAAAAGGGAAAAAAGGTTTTTTTGAAATAGCTAATGGCGGTACTATCTTTCTTGATGAAATAGGAGAACTATCTCTTGATATGCAAACAAAACTTCTTAAAGTGATTCAGGATAAGAAGTTATATAGAGTTGGAGGGAATAAATTTATAAATATAGATGTTAATATAATTTCTGCAACAAATAGAGATCTTTATAAGATGGTTAAAGAAGGAAAGTTTAGAGAAGATTTATTTTATAGATTAAATGTAATTCCCATATATGTGCCTCCTTTGAGAGAAAGAAAGGAAGACATTCCGGTTTTAATAGATTATTTCTTAAATAAACTTATAAATAGTTATAATCAAGAAAAGTTTTTTGATGAGGATGCACTTGAAGTTTTATATAATTATTCTTGGCATGGAAATATAAGAGAACTGAAAAATGTAGTTGAGAGGACTTATATTTTAAGTAAAAATTCTCATATAAAAAAATCTGATTTACCCAAAAATTTGACTAATGAAATCGTTTCCGATAGGTTTAAAGAGTTTAAGGATTTGAATTTATATGAATCCATGGAGAAATTTGAAAAACTTTTAATTGAAGATGCTTTATCAACTAGTAAGAATAATAAAAAGGCAGCAGAAATTTTAAATATAGATCCATCTACATTAACAAGGAAAAGGCAGAAATATGGAATATAAAAATTTTAATATGTAATTTGGAAGAATTTTTGAGTTGAAATTACATGTTTAAGAAATGGGGTTATATGTGTGGATATGAAATTTGAACAAAAACAAAGTTTAGAGTTAAAAATAACTAGAGAGCAAATTTATTCCATAGAACTCTTAGAATTAAACGCAATTGAACTTGATAAAGTAATTACTGAAGAGGTTTGTGAAAATGTAATTTTAGATTATAGTAAAAGAGAAAATAGTATAAGTATAGATAATTTATTAAATTTATATAATAAAAATAGAGAATATAATAGTTATATTACAGAAGATAAAGATTATTCTAGCTTGCCGTTTACATATAAAGAAGACTTTAGGAAGACTTTAGAAAAGGATTTTTTAACTTATAAGTTATCGAAGAAAGAAGAAGCGATTGGAAAATATTTGATAAATAATTTGAGAGATGATGGTTATTTAGATTTAGATATTTTAGAAGTTTCTAAAAAATTCGAAGTAAGTGAAGGTTTTGTAGAAGAAGTGAGAGAAAAAATAAAATTAATTGATAGAAAGGGTTTCGCTTCAAAAAATTTAAAAGAATGTCTTTTAATTCAGATAGAAAATAAAGATATTCTTTATGATTTTATTAATATTCATTTAGAGGATTTGGCTAAGAATAAGTTAAATAATATCGCTAAAAGTATGAACATTTCTATAGAAGATGTTAAAACTTTATGCAAAAGAATGCAAGATTTAGAGCCAATTCCAAGTTCAGGAGAAAATTCGAATGAAAATACACCTTATATACATCCAGAGATTTTTATTTTAGAAAGAAACTCTGAGTTAGAAGTAAAAGTAATTGATTCGAGAGAAAATCAATTGAGTTTTAACGAATATTATATGTCTTTATTGGAAAGTACAAAAGATGAAGAAATTAAAAGCTATTTAATGGAAAAATATGATAGAGCTATATTTTTTTTAGAAGCTATAGCAAAAAGAAGAGCAACTATTAGGAAGATTGCTAATGCAATAGTTAGTATACAAAGAGAATTTTTTTTAAAGGGTTATAATTTAAAAGTTTGCAATTTAAAGATTTTGTCAGAAAGATTAGACTTATCAGAGTCTACAATTTCGAGAGCAATAAAAGGAAAGTATGTTCACTCTAAAAGAGGAGTTTTTCCATTAAAATATTTTTTGGTATCTGGAGTTGGGCAAAATGACATTTCAAAGGACGAGATCTTAAAGTTAATAGAAAAAGTTATAAAAGAAGAGGATATAAGAAAGCCTTATTCAGATCAAAAGGTTTTAGAAATATTAAAAATTTATGGCGTAGATATAAAAAGAAGAACAGTTGCGAAATATAGAGATAAACTTGGAATTTTACCATCAAACTTAAGAAAAGAATATTAATTAAAAAATTATCCGTAATTAAATTAGTATTCACAAAAATGAATATTGCATCTTGTCAACAAATTGCAATGTTGCAATAAATGTAAAATAGATTAAAGTGTTAAAATTGAAAGAATATAAGAAGTAAGCAAGCAGTAGAATTGTCAAAGTACAATTTAGAGCTTGTTTATTTTTTTGACCAACTTTATATATTGTAAAATGCAGTCTTTTAAAAATAAAATTTGGCATAATTTTTGCGTTATATATAAGTGTAAGTTTAAAACTATGTAAATATTAAGAAGGAGTGTATAATTTTATGACATTAATGACAGGTAAAGAGTATGTTGAAAGTTTAAGAAACTTAGATATCAAGGTTTATATGTTTGGAGAAAAAGTTGAAAATCCAGTGGACAATCCAATAATTAGACCATCTATTAATTCTGTTGCAATGACTTATGACTTGGCACACGATCCAGAATATGAGGATTTGATGACTACAACAAGCCATTTAACGGGAAATAGAATCAATAGATTTTGTCATATTCATCAAAGTAAAGAGGATTTAGTAAAGAAAATTAAAATGCAAAGATTGATGGGGCAAAAAACTGCAAGTTGTTTTCAAAGGTGTGTAGGCATGGATGCATTTAATGCGATTTATTCAACTACATATGAAATTGATAAGGAAAAAGGAACAAACTATCATGAAAGATTTAAAAAATATTTAGTTTATTGTCAAGATAACGATCTTGTTGTTGACGGGGCTATGACAGATCCAAAAGGAGACAGAGGATTATCTCCATCACAACAAGAAGATCCAGATATGTATGTTCATATCAAAGAAATAAGAGAAGATGGAATAGTTGTAAGAGGAGCAAAAGCTCATCAAACAGGATCAATAAATTCCCATGAGCACTTAATAATGCCTACAATAGCAATGAGAGAAGAAGATGCGGCATATGCAGTAAGTTTTGCTGTTCCTACAGATGCTAAAGGTGTCTTCATGATTTACGGAAGGCAATCTTGTGATACAAGAAAGTTGGAAGATGATGCTGATATTGATCTTGGAAACAATACTTTTGGTGGTCAAGAAGCACTTGTAATATTTGATGATGTATTTGTTCCTAATGAAAGAATATTTATGTGTAAAGAATGGGAATATTCAGGAATGTTAGTTGAAAGATTTGCAGGATATCATAGACAATCTTATGCTTGCAAAACGGGAGTGGGCGATGTATTAATCGGAGCGGCAGCTTTAGCAGCAGATTATAATGGAGTACCTAAAGCGAGTCATATTAAAGATAAAATTATTGAAATGCAACATCTTAATGAAACTATGTGGGCTTGTTCATTAGCTTGTTCTTATGAAGGAGTTAAAACAGAATCAGGAGGTTATCTAATTGATTTACTTCTTGCAAATGTGTGTAAACAAAATGTTACAAGATTTCCTTATGATATAGCAAGGCTTGCGGAAGATATAGCAGGTGGTTTAATGGTAACAATGCCTTCGGAAAAAGACTTAAAAGGTAATTTTACAGGACCTTGGGTTGAAAAGTTTTTAAAAGGTAAAATAGGAGCAGATACTGAAAATAGGATGAGAGTATTGAGACTTATTGAAAATATAACTCTTGGGACAGCTGCGGTAGGTTATAGAACTGAATCAATGCATGGAGCAGGATCGCCCCAAGCACAAAGAATTATGATAGCAAGACAAGGAAATTTAGAATCAAAAAAAGAAATGGCAAGAAAGATTGCACATTTAGATGTATCAAAAGATAATTTCTAAAGTTTAAGAGGTAAATAAATGGAGAGTCAAGAAGATTTAAGGAAAAAAATTATCCATGTTATCAACAATTATATATCCCCAAAAATAAAAGCACATGGTGGATTTATTAAGTTTAAATCTTTAAAAGATGGAGTTGTTACAATTACCCTTGGGGGTAATTGTAATGGCTGCATTTCAGCACAAATAACCGCAGAAGAGATTGTTAAAGAGAAGCTTAAAGAAAAACTTGGGGATGAAATAAGAGGAGTAAAAGTATACCAAGATATAGACGATCAAATTTGGGATTTTGCAAAAGAATTATTAAGAGGTAAAGAAAATGAATTGGAAAGATGAGTATAATAAAAAATTAGTAACAGCGAAAGAGGCTTTAGAAAATATAAAAAGCAATGATAGAGTAGTGATTAGTCATGCTTGTGGTGAACCTGTATACTTAACAGATAGACTTGTAGAATTAGAAGGAGTTAAAAATGTTGAAATAGTTCATATGGTAGCCATGGGTCATGCAAAATACTGTCAGGAAAAATATAAAGATAATTTTAGACACAATTCTCTTTTTGTAGGAGGAAGTACTAGAGAAGCAATAAAAAGTGGAAGAGGGGATTTCACACCTACATTTTTTTATAAAGTTCCAGATCTATTTAGAACCAGTCTTCCTGTAGATGTGGCTCTAATTCAAGTAAGTAAACCTGATAAAAATGGTTATGTAAGTCTTGGAATTTCTGTAGATTATACTAAAAGTGCTTGTGAAGTTGCAAAGATAGTTATTGCACAAGTAAATGAAAATATGCCAAAGACTTTTGGAGATTCTTTTTTACATATAAGTGATATAGACTATATAGTTGAAAAAAATGAACCAATAATTGAACTTCCAAAGGCAAAAATAGGAGAAGTTGAAAAAGAAATTGGGAGATATTGTGCATCGTTAATAAATGATGGAGATACTCTTCAATTAGGAATTGGAGCTATACCCGATGCTGTTCTTACATTTTTGAAAGATAAAAAAGATTTAGGAATACACTCTGAAATGGTTGCGGATGGTGTAGCTGAACTCGTCAAAGAAGGAATTATAACAAATAAAAGGAAAAAACTTGACCCTGGAAAGATGGTTGTTACTTTTTCAATGGGAACTAGAGAATTATACGACTTTTTGGATGATAATCCAAGTGTTATGTTTATGCCTGTGGATTATGTAAATAATCCAACAGTAATAATGCAAGAAGACAATATAGTTTCAATAAATTCTTGTGTGCAAATTGATTTAATGGGACAGGTAGCATCAGAAACAATAGGTGAAACTCAAATAAGTGGAACAGGTGGACAAGTTGATTTTATAAGAGGAGCTTCCATGGCCAAAAATGGTAGATCGATTATAGCAATGCCTTCAACTGTAAAAGGGAAATTGTCAAAGATAGTTACTAAACTTGATGACTACTCTGTAGTTACAACTTCAAGAAATGATGTGGACTATGTAATAACAGAATATGGAATAGCCCATCTCAGAGGAAAAACATTGAGAGAAAGATCTTTAGCATTAATAAATATAGCTCATCCTGATTTTAGAGATGAACTTTTGGAATATCATAATAAGAAATTTGGAGATAAATAAAGACAAGGAGAGAACATATGAAAAGAGAATATGGGGCTGAACAACCTGGTATAAAAATGGGTATGTTTGTATTTAGATTTCCATTTGTACATTATAGATTCGAAAAATCTGAGTTTTTACAAGCTTTATTAATGTGTGCAACATGTTTGGGAGCTATTCCTGTAATGACAGAAAATTTAGGAATACCATTTGATTTAGCGTGGGACATGGTAATAATTAACGGATTTTTATACACGCTACATTCAACTTGGGGCGATCCAGTTGTACCTGGTTGGATAACACCGTCTATACCTTTAACATTAGTATTTCTTGCAGGATTTCCAATTGGTGAAACCAGGATTCAAGCTCTTATAGCACTTCAATTACTAGTAGCATTAATATTTATAATTATGGGAATAACAGGTATAGCATCAAAATTATTAGGACTTGTTCCAGAATCTATAAAAGCTGGAATACTTATGGGTGCAGGGTTTGCAGCTGTAATTGGAGAGGTAGGAAAAGGTAAAAGGTTTGATCAAACACCAATAACAATTGGAATTGGTGCATTAATTGCATTCTTTTTACTTTTTTCTTCAAAATTTAAAAGATTAAGGAAAAAAAGTAAATTTTGGGATACTGTTAGCGGATATGGAATGTTACCAGCTATAATTTTAGCTGTTATAATAGGACCAATTGTAGGAGAATATGTAATACCAAAAGTAAACTTTTGGCCATTCATAAAAATACCTGATTTTAGCGAGATTCTTTACACAGTAAGTCCATTTTTTATAGGATGGCCAAGTGCAGAAATGTTTGCAAAGGCAGTTCCAATGGCAATAGTTATTTATATAATAGCTTTTGGAGATTTTGTAACATCAGAAGCTTTACTTAATGAAGCAGATGAAATTAGAAAAGACGAGAAAATAGTATTTGATGCAAATAGATCAAATTTAATAAGTGGAGTTAGAAATTTAATAGAAGGACTATTTTGTGCTTACCCAACTTTAGCAGGACCACTTTGGGCAGCTGTGACAGCATCAGTTGCAGAAAGATATAAAGATGGTCCAGAAAAGATGGAAAGTATTTTTTCAGGGGTAGGAACATTTAGGTGGTCAACATTTTTAGCAGTTGCTATAGTTCCTATAGTTGGATTTGTTCAACCAATTTTACCTGCAGCATTAAGCATGACTCTTTTAGTACAAGGATATATATGTGTAAGACTTGCTATTGATTTAACAATTTCAGATGTGGACAAAGGAATAGCAGGAGTCATGGGAGCAGTTATTGCTTCAAGAGGTGCAGCATGGGGATTAGCTATTGGATTAATATTATATTTCCTATTGACAGAAAAGAAAGGTTTTCATCAATCATAAATTAAAAAATAAAGCTATAAAGTTAATTAATTTTAGACTAATCTTTTAATAAAAATCTTAAATTAGAAGATTGTATGCTTAAATTAGTTATTTAATAACGAAAGGATGATTTTATCAAAGAACGTATTTTTGTAGGGATAAAATATTGTGGAGGATGCCAAAGTCAATATGATAGAGGAGAGATAGTAAAGAATATAATTAAAGATTTTCAAGAATTTGATTATTCTTTTGTAGAGGATAAAAAATCATATGATTATTTATTATTAGTATCAGGTTGTTCTATAAAATGTGCAGAAATTGGAAAATATATAATTAAAAATAAAATTATAGATATAAATAATAATAATTATAAAGAGTATAAAAAAATTATTTATACGGTAATTAACAAATAAGCTTTAGACATTGGAAAATTTATAAAATGTTATATGTTTTATATATCATTTATGTTAAGAATGGAGAAATTATGAAGAACTTGTTAATTGAAATTGAGAATGAAATTGCGGTTGTAAGTATTAATCGAACAAAAACGTTAAATTCTCTTAACTCTGAAACTCTAAAGGAAATGAATGAAATTTTTACAAACATAGGAAAAAGGAAGGACATAAAAGTTGTAATAATAACAGGTAAAGGAGAAAAATCATTTGTTGCAGGGGCAGATATTTATGAAATGTTGAAATTAAGTCCAAAAGAAGGTAGAGACTTTGGACTTTTAGCCTTTGATACTTTTAAAAAAATAGAAGAAATACCACAAGTTACGATTGCAGCTGTAAATGGATTTGCCTTAGGAGGGGGATGCGAACTGTGTATGGCATGTGATTTTAGAATAGCATCTGAAAATGCAATATTTGCTCAGCCAGAAGTGGGATTAGGAATCATTCCAGGATTTGGTGGAACGCAAAGGTTGCCTAGATTAATAGGAAAAGGAAGAGCAAAAGAATTAATATTTACTACTGATAAAATTGATGCAGCAGAAGCTTATAGGATTGGACTTGTAAATAAGGTTGTAGATCAAGATAGTCTTCTAGATTATTGTAAAGAAATAGCTGAAAAGATTATTGAGAAAGGATCATATGCAATTTCTATTGCAAAACAAGCTATAAATATTGGAATGGAAATGAGTTTAGAAGATGGACTTCAATTGGAAGCGAACTTATTGGGTTTGGTATTTTCTACTAATGATAAAAAAGAAGGTCTAACAGCATTTTCAGAAAAAAGAAAACCTGAATTAAAAGATTTCTGATTATAAAGATTAATTATTATTTGATGTGTATTTTTCTAAATTTTTGGGAATATCTATTTTTAATTTAAACACAACAAGTTAAAGTGTGTAATAAGTATAAATTATTGGTATAAGTAAAATGGAGGGATATTATGAAATTTTTACACACAATGATTAGAGTAAAAGACTTGGAGAAATCTGAAAAGTTTTATAAAGAATCTTTGGGATTTGTTGAAAGTAGACGTAAAGACTTCCCAGAAGATGAATTTACACTTTTATATTTAAAGCTTGAGGGTTCACCATATGAACTTGAGCTGACATATAATTATGATGGAAGAGATTACACAGTGGGCGATGGTTATGGTCACATTGCAGTATCTCATAAAGATATAAAGGCATTTAGAGAAGAGTTAAAAAATAAAGGTTATGATGTGACAGAATTAAAATCGCTTTCAGACAATTCAGATTCCTACTTTTTTGTAAAAGATCCAGATGGTTATAAAATTGAAGTAATAGGCGAAAAATAATAAAAAAATTCCACATCAATGTGATGTGGTTTTTCTACTTTATAGTATAAATAAGAGTTTAGGAAAGATTTAAACTTAGTCTAATAATATACCTCTTAAAATTCCATGGAGAAGGTGATCTCCATTTTCATCATAGACATCAGAAGTTATGTCTATAAAGTTTCTATCTTTTTTATTTTCTATATTATCCACAACATTTATACTTTTAATCTTTCTTCCAGTATAAGCTTTTTTCAAAAAATCAAATTCCATTTTATACATTAAAATGTCGTAGTCGCCGCCAATTTTATTTGTAAGGCTTGCAGTTAAAAGTCCCTGTAAAAGATATTCACCCTTTTCATTTGGACCTTTGTGATGTTTTCCCCAAAAATTTGCATTTTTTGCGTAGTCATACACATCTTTTTCTGTAAAAATTCTTTCATAAATAACTTCATCATCTTTATTTAATTTCATAAAAGCACCTCATAATTAATATACCCAATAAATATTTTTAAATATGGTACAATAAAATTGAGGTGTTAAAGTGAAAAAAATTTTATTGTATGGACTAGATATTGAAAAAACAAAAATAGTGGAGAAAGTTGCAAGGGAATTTGAAATTGAAATAAATAAAATAACAAAAAATGAGCTTGACAAAAAAGTTGGTGAGCTTTTTGAAATGGATTTAAGTAAAGGTGAAGTGGAAAAAGACAAAGGCAAAGAAAAACTAATGGTATTCTCTGATTTTGACAGAAATATTTTGAGAGATTTTTTAATTTCGCTCAGAAATGAAGGAGTGACAGTTGATAACAAATGTGTTTTTACAAAGACAAATTCTAATTGGACTTTTTCATATTTAATGGGTCATATAGCAGACGAACACAGAATGATGATGAAGTTTAAAGAACTTGGCGGACTTGTAAAAATTGCACTTGATAGGTTGAAAAACACAGAAGATGATGAACTAATGAGTTTAGTTGAAAGGGCAATAGAAAATAAAAACAAGGAGTTAGATGAGAAAAGGCTTGATAAGGATATAAATGACTTAAAAGAAAAATTAAATTTAAAATAAATATAACCTCTGTGCATTGCATGGAGGTTATTACTTTATAAAAAAAACGATACAATAAAAGTTTGCACCGTTTTTAAAAATATAAATTTTATAAATTAAAATTGTGAAATATCATATATATCCATATTTTCTTCGTGGAATTTTTTATTTTTTACAGCTACTCTGGCAGCAAGTGTATCAAGGCTTGTAACTATGTCAATTCCATATTCTGTTGCCATTCTTCTTATTTTAAAGCCATCTCTTGTAGAGTCGCCACCTCTTGTTGGTGTGTTAATTACTATGTCAATTTCTCCATTTCTTATTACATCTAAGATATTTGGTCTTGGATCATTTATTTTTCCAATTTCTCTTGCTTTAATTCCTTTTTCTTCTAGAAGTTTTGAAGTTCCCTTAGTTGCAATAAATTTGTAGCCCATCTCATTCATAGTTTTTGCAATTTCTAAAAATTCTTTTTTGTCATTGTCATTTACTGTCGCCAAAACTACTGGATCTTTATCTTCTATTGCAGAGCCTGATGCCAAAAATCCTTTAAATAGTGCTTCTTCAATATTTTTGCCAACGCCCAAAACTTCGCCAGTAGATTTCATTTCAGGTCCAAGAGAAATTTCTACACGATTTAATTTTGACATTGAAAATACTGGAACTTTTACAGCTACAAGATTAGGTTCTTTATATATTTCTATTCCATATCCAAGGTCAGATAATTTTTCGCCAAGCATAGTTTTTGTTGCAAGATCAACTATTGGCACGCCAGAAACTTTTGAAATATATGGCACAGTTCTTGATGCACGAGGATTTACTTCTATAATATATAGTTCATTTTTGTATTCAATGAACTGAATATTTATCATTCCTTTAACGTGAAGGGCTTTTGCAATTTTTTTAGTGTAGTCTAGGATTTTTTCTTTTATTTTATCAGAAATATTTATGCTTGGATAAATTGTAATTGAATCGCCAGAGTGAACTCCTGCTCTCTCAAGATGTTCCATAATTCCTGGGATTAAAACGTCTTTGCCATCTGATATTGCGTCAACTTCAATTTCACGACCTATTAAATACTTGTCAATTAAAACAGGATTTTCTGGGTCCCTTTCGAAGGCTCCCCTTAAATAAGTTGTAAGACTCTCTTCGTCGTAAGTTATTTGCATTCCTTGTCCACCAAGAACATAAGAAGGCCTTACAAGGAGAGGATAGCCAAGTTCTTTTGCAGCTTTTAGCCCTTCGTCCAAAGTGAAAACTCCATGGCCTTTTGGTCTATTTATATTTAATTCTTCAAGCATTTCGTCAAATTTTTCTCTGTCTTCTGCTCTGTCGATGTCTTCGAAATCTGTTCCCAAAATATTTATTTTTTGAGAGTGAAGATATTTTGCAAGTTTAATTGCAGTTTGACCACCAAAGGCAAGGATTACTCCCATTGGTTTTTCTATTTCAATAATACTTTTTACTTCTTCTTCAGTAAGTGGTTCGAAATACAATTTGTCTGATGTGTCAAAATCTGTTGAAACAGTTTCTGGGTTGTTATTAATAGTAATTGTTTCAATGCCAAGGTTTATAAGTGCTTTGATTGCGTGAACACTGCAATAGTCAAATTCAATTCCTTGACCAATTCTAATAGGACCAGATCCAATTACAATAATTTTTTTGTTGTCTGTAACAATATTTTCGTCATTTTTTTCATAAGTTGAGTAGTAATAAGCACCATTTTTTCTAAAAGGAGAAGTGTCAACTCTTCTATAATTAGGAATTATATTATTTTTTTCACGAAGTTCTATTATTTTATCAATGGAAACTTTAAGGGATTTTGCAATAGTTTTGTCGGAAAAGCCAAGTTTCTTTAATTTTGAAAGTTCTTCATTTGAAATTGTTTCAATTTTTAAATTTTTAAGATTTTCTTCTTCACGAACTATGTTCTCAATTTTTTCTAAGAAATAGAGGTCAATTCCAGTTATGTCGTGAATCATTTTAGTGGAAAGTCCACGTCTTATAATTTCTGCAACATCAAAGAGTCTTTCATCATCAGGAAATTTAATTCTCTTTTTAAGTTCTTCGGTAGTTCTATTTTCAGAAAATTTTGATTCAAGAGAAAATTTTGAAATTTCAAGAGATCTTATCCCCTTTAAAAGTGCTTCTTCAAAGGAAGAACCAATTGCCATGACTTCGCCAGTTGCCATCATCTTTGTACCAAGTTTTCTATTTGCAAATTTAAATTTATCAAAAGGCCATTTAGGAATTTTCACGACTACATAATTACACTTAGGTTCATAGTATTCAATACTTTCTCCAGTTGTTTCGTTTTTAATTTCAGAAAGATTTAGACCAAGTGCAATTTTTGTGGCAATTCTTGCAATTGGGTATCCAGTTGCCTTTGATGCAAGTGCAGATGAACGAGAAACTCTAGGATTTATTTCTATAACTGCGTATTCAAAAGTTTCAGGATTAAGTGCAAGTTGAACATTACAAGCTCCAACTACATTTACATTTTCTACAATATTAAGTGCAGCATTTTTTAGTTTTTGTAAAACATCTTTATCAAGACTTTGACAAGGAGCTACAACTATTGAATCACCAGTATGGACACCAACGGGGTCTACATTTTCCATGTCGCATACGATTATTTTTTTCCCCGAAGCATCTCTTATTACTTCAAATTCAATTTCCATCCAACCACGAATAGATTTTTCAAGAAGGCATTCATTTACTGGACTAAGAGATAGACCATGAGATAAAACTTCAACTAATTCTTCCTCATCATAGGCAAAGCCGCCACCAGTTCCGCCTAAAGTGTAAGCAGGTCTTATAACTAAAGGGTAGCCAATTTCTTTAGCAATTTTTTTGCCTTCTTCCAAAGTAGTTGCAATTTCAGATTCTATGATTGGTTCACCGATTTTTTTCATAGTATTTCTAAAGATATCCCTGTCTTCACCCTTTTTAATTGCTTCTATGTCAGTGCCAATAACTTTTATTCCATATTTATCTAAAATTCCATTTTCAGCAAGCTCGAGTGTCATATTTAGACCAGTTTGTCCACCCATCCCTGCAATAAGAGAGTCAGGCCTTTCTTTTTCAATAATTTTTTCTATAAAGGAAATAGTAATTGGTTCGATGTAGATTTTGTCTGCAACTTCCTTGTCAGTCATAATCGTAGCAGGATTTGAATTGACAAGAATAGTCTTAACACCATTTGCCTTTAGCGTTTCACAAGCTTGCGTACCTGAGTAGTCAAATTCAGCAGCTTGTCCAATTACAATTGGTCCAGATCCTATTACAAGTGTCTTTTTAATTTCATTATCTCTTGGCATTTTTTTCTCCTTTTTCGCATAAAAGATCAAACATTCCTAAAAATGGGCAAAAAAAATTTAAGGTATTAAATTTGCTCAAAAAAAAATCATGCACAAGGACATGATTTTATTCAGTCCTTGGACTGATTTTTTATTTTTTTATCTTTATCATTAAATCACTTTTTGAAAAAAAATGCAAGCATTTTAAAAAAATTTTTTCAAAAATTTCACAGAGTAAATAAGTATTCAAATTATAATAAATTTATTGTATACTTTAGAGAGTAAGGAGGAGAAGTTATGATAAAAGTTCTCCACTTAATTAGTGGCGGCGATACAGGAGGAGCAAAGACACATATCTTTACTCTGATGAAAGGTCTAAGTGGAAGAGTAGATACAAAGATAATTTGCTTTATAAAAGATACTTTTTATGCTGAAGCAAGGGAAGAGGGTATCGACATAGAAGTTTATCCACAGGAGAAAAGATCAGATCTTTCCGTTGTTTCTAAATTAAGTGACGAAATAAATAATGGAAACTATGATTTAGTTCACGCACATGGTGCTAGGGCTAATTTTATTGCCATGTTTTTAAAAAAGAAAATAAATGTTCCCATGGTTACGACAATACATTCAGACTATATGCTTGACTTCAAGGATAGTTTTTACAAAAATTTAATCTATACAACATTAAATAAAAGAGCACTAAAAAAATTTGACCATTATATATGTGTAAGTGATAATTTTAAAAAAATGTTAATTGATAGAGGTTTTGACAGAGATAAAATTCACGTTCTTTACAATGGAATTGAAACTGATGAAAAGATTGACTACATTCCTAAAGAAGTATTTTTGGAAAAATATAAAATAAATTACAATGGAGAGCTTTTAGTTGGAATAGCTGCAAGACTTGATAAAGTAAAGGATCATGAAACTTTTATAAAGGCCGCAAAGGAAACTTTAGAAGTAAATCCAGATATAATTTTTCTAATAGCAGGAGAAGGTGACGAGAGGAAAAACCTAGAAGAATTGGCAAGGGAATATAAAATAGATAAAAATATTTATTTTCTAGGTTTTGTAAAGGATAAGTATTCCTTTTTTAATGCAATAGATATAAATGTACTTACAAGTATTTCAGAGTCTTTTCCATATGTAATTTTGGAAGCAGCTCTTTTGAAAGTCCCAACAATTTCTACAAAAACTGGAGGAATATCTGAGATTGTAAAGGATGATGAAACAGGATATCTTTTTCCAGTAGGAAAGTACAAAGTTTTATCGAGATATATTCTAAGTCTTTATGACGATAGAAAATTATTGGAGAGTCTTGGAGAAAATATAAATAAAAGAGTAATAGAAAATTATTCTCATGTATCAATGGGGAATAGACAGTGTGAAATTTATGAAGAGATATTAAATGGAGGAAGTAATGAAGGTAATTGATAAAAAAGGAAGACTTTTTGGTCTAATTAATATTGTAGATTTAATAGTCTTAATTTTAATTATTGCACTTGTGTCTGTGGGAGTAAAAAGATTTGGAACAAAATCTGCTGTTGGTGAAGCTACTACTTCTAAGGGAGTAATTACAGCTGAGGTAAAAGATGTTAGAGATGTCACAGCAAATAATATTAAAGAAGGAGATCCAATTTACGATTATGACAAGGGAACTTATCTTGGAAAAATTGCAAAAGCGGAAGTTGAACCATATACAGACGAAACAGAATATCAAGGTAAATTTATAAATGCAGAAGTGCCAAATAAATACAGAGTTACTATGACAATTGATGCTGATATAAAAGAAACAGAAGATTTTTATCAAGTTGGCACAGAGCAAATAAGAATTGGACAAGAGATGAGAATAAAAAATAAAAAAGTAGCTGTATTTATGACGATACTTGGAGTAGAAGTAAAGAACTAAGGTGATCCATATTAATTCATTTACCATAAGGTTTTTAAATAAAATTCACCTTTTTTTAAGTGAATGTTATAAAGATTCATTTACTAAAAAAGTTAGAAATTTTATAACAAGACCAATAGAAAAAAATTTTGCAAATTCAAATACTAGAAAAGTCTTTGCCGGCGATAAAATTTTATTTGCAAATACTTTTATTTATAAAATTTACAGAGGATTTTTCAACTTAATAGAAAAATTTATGGGATTTCTGGGAAGAGTTTTTGTACCACTTATAAAAGATTCTTTCTTTTTAGGAGCTTTGCCAAAATCATTGGAATCTTTTGATGAAATAGCAGGAATAATATCAAACATAATGTTTTATTCAGGATTACTTACCCTTGTTATTTCAGTGGCATTAAAGGCAACACTAAAAATTCCAGTAGTTTTAACAATTTTGGGAATTTTATTGTCATTATTAAAAGGAAAATATATGGACATAATAAAGGGATCAAAAGTGTTAGAATTTTTTACAAGTTTTTTTAAATTAGATGAAGGTGGTGAAAACTGGTGGTAAGATCAAAAAAAATTAATTATATATTATTATCGGCAGTTTTTCTTTCATTAACTTATTATTTTTTTGGCACAAAAATTTTTTTGACAGCTTTTGTTGGAATTTGTGGAATATTACTTGTTATTTATGACATAAAAATAGGACTATTTGCAAGTGCATTTTTATATCCATTTGTGCCTGACGCACTTGGTCTTATAATGCTTCTTTCTATGGGATTTTTTGTACTGTTAAAGGCAATGCTTTACAAAGAAAATTTCTCGGTAACAGATATGGGCGTTCCCATTGGAATCTTTGCATTTATTGCTATTTTTTCCACAATAACTTCGATAGATCCATCGGGTTCAGTTCGTGACCTTGCACTAAATGCAGCTGGAATTTCCTTTGTGTTTGCTATGACAAATTCTATAAAGACAAAGAAAGATTTAAACACATTTGTATCAGTTCTTTTATTTTCCTCTCTTGTAGTTGCACTTCTTGGAGTATTTCAATATTTCACAGGAGTTGAAATGAGACCAGAATGGCTTGACACAGAAAATAATACAGATATTGCAGTGAGAGTTTATTCAGTATTTTTAAATCCAAATATTTTGGCAGAATATCTAGTTCTTATGACTCCATTGGCAGTTGGAATGACTTGGTACACAAAGAGCATGAGAAAAAAATTTTTATTTTTGGCATCGACAGCAGTTTTATTAATTTGCCTAGTTATGACACTTTCAAGAGGTGGATGGGTTGGTATAGCACTGGCAGCTCTTGCATTTGTACTCTTAGTTGACAAAAGGCTTATTTTAATTGCCATACCAATTGTATTAGGTGTATTCTACGCTTTGCCACAAAAAGTGTTAGACAGAATTATATCTATCGGTTCCACAGTAGATTCATCAAATTTATACAGAATAAAAATTTGGAAAATCACAAAAGACGTAATAAGAGATAATTTAATAGCAGGAGTTGGATTTGGGTATACACCTTTTAAAGAAACTTTTGAAAAATATATAAGAACTATGCCAATTTATCACGCACACAACACTTATTTAGAGGTTGCCGCAGAAATTGGGTTAATTGGATTTATATTTTTTATGCTATTGTTGTTCTCTGTACTTAAATACAACTATGTAAATTTAATTAAGTCAGAAGATAAGTATTACAGATATCTCGGAGCAGGGCTTTATGCCAGTATAATTGGTATCATGGGTCATGGACTTGTAGAACATTTTCTCTACATTCCAAGAATAATTTTCACATTTTGGATAATAATAGGAATTACAATGACGGCAATAAGAATAAAAAAGTCGGAAAGAGAAAAATCAAAAAATCTAGAAAATAAAACTTCAAAAAAGTTAGAATCAAAAGACAAAGATTTAGAAATAAAAATAATAGCAGAGTGATGGTTGAATGGTATGAAAAAAATTGTAGTATCAGGTTACTTTGGCTTTGATAACTCAGGTGATGATGCCATATTAAAAGCCATGGTAGAAGATTTTAAAAAATTAAATAAAGAAATAAAAATAACAGCACTTTCTAAAAATCCTGAGAAGACAAAAAAGATCTATGGCATAGATGCAGTAGATCGATTTTCAATACCTAAGCTTATAAAGACATTGAAAGAGTCAGATATATTGCTCTCAGGAGGAGGCTCGCTACTTCAAGATGTTACATCAACTAGGTCAATAATTTATTACCTGACAGTGATAAAAATTGCAAAGTTTTTTCATAAAAAAGTGTATGTATATGCCAATGGAATAGGTCCAATTGAAAAGAAAATAGGGAAATTATTGACAAGAAGAGTTTTAAATAAAGTTGATTACATCACACTTCGTGACGAACTGTCCTATGAGTTTGTAAAAGAACTTGGCGTCAAAAATGAAAATATAAAGGTGACATCAGATCCAGTTTTTACACTTAAATCAGAAGATGAGGATAGAGTTGCAGAAATTTTAAAAATAGAAAACATCGAGATAAAAGAAAATACCATAGGATTTTGTATAAGAGATTACAAAAAAGATGAATCAATAAAAGAAAAATTTGCAAAGGCCATAGACCTATTAATAGAAAGTGGTTATGATATTTTACTAGTGCCCTTTCATACACCAAGAGATAATGTCTATTCACAAGAAGTTGCAGAGAAGTGTGTGCATAAAGACAAAGTGAAACTCATAAAAAATACTTATTCGGCAGGCGAGCTAATGGGCATATTTAAAAAATTAGAATTATTAGCAGCAATGAGACTTCATTCTTTGATTTACGCAGCAAGTGTAAATCTTCCCATGGTTGGAATAATCTACGATCCAAAAGTAGAGGCAATGGTAAAAGAGCTTGGAATAAAAGAGTATGTAGACGTAGAAGATTTTTCTGCAGAAGAACTTTATGAAGAGATAAGAAAAGCCTTAAACTCGATAGAAGAGAGAAAGATAATTTTGGAAGAAGAAACTGAAAAAATGAGATCTGCATCCAAAGAAAATGTAGAAATAGCTATAAAACTTTTAGAAAAATAAAATTATTTAGACGACAATATTATGCCGTCTTTTTTTTATTAGAATACCCATGGTTGGAACGGGGATTCAGTTTAATTCATATTTATACTTCTCTTTTTATTTCTATTAAAAAACTTTCCATTATTCTAGTGATGTCTTTTTCTTTGCATTCTAGTTCTAACGTGAACATATTTCCAGTTCCTGTAAACTCAAAATGTTCTTTTAATTTTTTAAAAATTTTCTTCAAGTCAAAGTTTAGATTTTGAGAACGTAGAATTAAAATCTTTGACCTGTTTCCATTTTGAAGTCCGTAAATTTGGATGTAATTTTCTTCTTTTAATATGTGATTTGAAATTTCTCTTAATTCTTTTAAATTGACGTCTTTTAAAATCTTGTAGATGTAATTTATTCCAGAAACTTCTGTGGCGTATCTTTTGAAACTTTCTACTACTTGGTAAAATAGTGGAGATTTTTCAGGAGAAGTGTTATTTTTAATATTTCTAAAGTCTTTAATTGTAGGAATTTCATTTTCCTTTGAGTCTGTATTATTTTTTTCTTTTTCAAAAATTTTCTCGAGTTTAGGAAGTTTTTCAGTTTTAGGAAGTTTTTCTAAAGATTCAACTTTTTGAGCTTTTTCAAGATTTTTGTCTTTTGCAAAGTTATTTTCTCTAGATAAATTTTTTGATTTTAATTTTTTTATATCAGAAAAAACATCTTCGATACTGTCACTATTTAAATACATTTTAATATTATTTAAAAGATTTAGCGAATTTCTTGCTATTTTGTAGCCATTTTCTCCTGAAAAAATATTGAGCCTTATTGCCGAATTTATTTTGTCAACAGAAGTTATAAGCACAATTCCAATTTCACCAGTTCTTTTTAGAGATGGGCCGAAGTATTCTATATTAGCAAGCCTTTCTATAGAAATGTGATCTTCATAATTTGTGATTTCAAGATTTGAAAAAACTGCATAGTTTACTAGAGATTCAAGATTTTTTACTGTCATAAATTTAAAGTCTTTTGCTTCAATGTCAATGTAGGATGAATTTCTATTAACTTTGTAATTTAAAATTTTAAAATTTGTGTTTGCGTTTAAAAAATGTCTAACAAGGGCGTTTCCCAAGTTTTCTTGCATGAGTAAAAGCCTGTTTTTCCAATTTATTTCTAATTCTATTGAGTCTTTATCTTCTAAAAGCTTAATATAACTCCTGTTGCCAGATAAAAATTCTATAGGTTTTCCATTTATTTTCACTTCATCTCCACAGACTTTTTCATTTCCTAAAAAGAAAGGAACATCTTCTATTTTTCCATAATTTATACCATTGCGATTTATTTTATCAATTATTTGTAATTTGTAATTTTTTTTGTAAGGATTTTTGTATTTAGAATTCATAATTACCTCCTGTAATATATTATCATATTTCGTGGCTTCACGCTTTAAAAAGATATATAATAAAGAGGGGTCATAATGTATTTATTTTTTGCAGTAATTTTGGGAATTTTATTTTCAATTTACATAAAATCTTATTGGATAATTTCAATTATTTTAATTTTAATTTCCATTTTTATTTTGATTAATAAAGTGGATAAAAAGTTTTTGATATTTCCCTTAATTATTTTTTTAGTATTTTTAAATTTTAGTTTTAGAGATTATAAATTAAAGGATTTTTCAGGAGAAGTAACAGGTAAAGTTGTATATGCAAAGGAAAATAAATCTATTCTTAGAACTGATACTATTAATGGGAAAAAATATAGAACTAAAATTTTGTTTTATGAAAAGCTAGATAGAGGGGCAAATTATAAGATCAAAGGCAATTACAATTCTCCACTTCCTGCAATGAATTATGGTAATTTTGATTTTGAAAAAAATTATAAATCTCAGGGGATTTATTCTCTTGGAAAAATTGAAAGCATTAAAAAAGTTTATGATGCCAATTCTTTTTACAGATTTTCAAACTTTTTTATAGATAGATCAAAAAATATTTATGACAAAAATTTAAATAAGAGAAATTCAAATTTATTAAAGGGAGTTGTTCTTGCAGACAAGTCTTTTTTAGAAGATGAAGATATAGAAAATTTCGATACACTTGGGATTAATCATATTTTGGCTGTATCTGGTCTTCACATAGGTGTTCTTGCTGTATTTTTAAATTTTATTTTTCTAAAAATTACAAAAAACAAGAAGTTGACAGATATTTTTGTGATGGCAATAATTTTATTTTACATAGTTTCAATAGGGCTTCCAATATCTGCAATTCGTGCTTTTCTATTTTATATACTTTATAAAGCAAATTTTTATATGAGAATCGATTTTACGCCTAAAAAAGTTTTTTTCACAAGTCTTGGTATAATTTTATTTATAAATCCAATGGCAATTTATTCTATTTCACTGATTATGTCATATACTGCAATTTTTGGGATTATCTTTATTTTTCCAGCTTTAATTAGTAAGCTCTCTAGTAAGAGTATTTTTACAAAATCAATTGTCTGTACGGCTTCTGTACTTATTTCACTTTTTCCAATTTTAAATTATTATTTTTATGGAGTTTCCATTTTAGTTTTTATTGCAAACTTATTAATTGTGCCAATTTATTTTGTTATAATTTCTTTTGGATTCGTAATGGGTTTTGGAATTTTTCCATCTGTTGGAAAATTTTTAAATATTTTAATGGATGCAACTTATGGGATTGAAAGTATTTTTTCTTCAAAAGGGAGTATTTTTTTATCTTTAAAGTTTTTTAAATTGGAGTATATTTTTATATATTATTTGATTTTGATTGCAATTTTAAATAGAAATAAATTAAAAGAAATAATAAGACCAAATTTAAAGGTTATAGAAATTTATTTAATTTTTGTATTTTTTGTAGCAGTTCTTGGCGTTTTAAAAGATTACAATACTTATAATGAAAGGCACATTTATGTGGATCAAGGCGACTGCACAATTATAAGTATTCGTGGAAAAAATTATCTAGTAGACACAGGAGGTGCAAGATTTGAAAATAAAATTGCAGAAAAGTATTTGTTTTCCGCTTTAAATAATGCTGGAATTTCAAAAATTGATGGAGTTTTTATATCTCACTTTGATGAAGACCATTGTGGAAATTTAAGCAAATTATTGAAAAATTATGAGATAGATAATATTTTTATAAATCACTTGCCAAAAGATAGAGAAATTTTGAGAGATGCATCTAAGTTTTCAAAAATAATAATGCTTGAAAAGGGTGACAAAGTAAAAATTTGTGAAGACACTTATGCTGAAATTTTGTCCGATAAGGAAAATAGGAATAATGAAAATGACAATTCCATGGTGGTTCTTTTAAGTCACAAAGGTTTTAAAACTTTATATACTGGCGACATTTCAAAAGATGTTGAAGAAAAAATAAATACGAGGGTAGATTTGCTAAAGGTTTCTCACCATGGTTCAAAAACTTCCACAAGCGAGAAATTTTTGGAAAATACAAGTCCAAGATATGCAGTTATTTCTGCGGGAGCACATAATTCCTATGGACATCCGCACAAAGAAACTTTAGATAAGCTTAAAAAACATGATATTATATATTATGTCACATCGAGAGATGGTGAAATTGATTTTAAAATTTATAAAAGTAAATTAAATGTTAAGAAAAAATTAGAAAAAGAAGATTATAAATTTTACTTTTGTCTTGTGGTTTTAAATACAATTTTACTTTATATGGTAGCGAGGGAAAATTATGAATTACAAAAAGATTTACAAAGATAAAGAGCATAGTGGTGCATATTTATTTTATGGCAAAGAAAAATATTTAATTGAAAATGCAGTGATATATTTGATAAATAAATATGTAAAGGGTACAGAAGCTTTTAATTATACAAAATTTAAAGGCTCAGAGGTAAAACCAGAGGATATAATATCTGCTTGCGAAACTTATCCTGTCATGAACGAGAAAAAAATTGTGATTGTGCGTGATGTCTGCGATTTTTTAAGTGAAAACAATATTAAAAATTCATTTTACGATTTTTTGGACAATATTTCTGATTTTGTAATTTTAATTTTTTGGGATACTGCAAATATAAAAAAGACTACAAAATTTTATAAAGAATTTAAGAAAAAAGATAGGGACATAGAGTTTGGAAAATTGAGCCAAGTGGACTTAAATAATTTTGTAAAGGGATATTTTATAAGAAAGGGCAAAGAAATAGGGCCAAGTGAAACTTCTTTTTTTATTGCAGAAAGTGGTTATAATTCTAAAAATGAGGACATGAGCCTTTTAGATTTAAAAACGGAAATGGATAAGATCGTTTCTCTTTCAGGTGAAAAGAGAATAAAAAGAGATGATATTGAAAAGTCAATTACAGAAAATATTGACTCAAATATTTTTAAATTTTTAGATGCAATGATGAATAGAAATAGCGAAAGAGCAATAATTGAGTTAAATAATCTATACAAATTAAATGAGCCAAGTTTAAAAATTTTTACAATGATAATTAGGCAAGTTAAAAATTTTCTTTCCTACAAAATACTTTCAGTAAAGAAAATGAGTCAAAGCGAAATTATTAGAAAAATGGACGTAAAAAAATATGAATATGGAAAAATTCAAAGCACACATAGAAATTTTACTAAAGAATTTTTGACAAACTTTTATGAAGAACTTATAGATGCAGACCAAATGTTAAAAACATCTTCTATTGACGAAAAAATTATTATGGAAACTTTGGTAATTAAGTATTGCAATGATTTTAATTTCTCTCACAGATGTTAAAAATGCCCTTGCAATCAATGTAAATTCGTGGTAAAATAGCAAAAGCGTTAATTGTGGAGGTGAAATAATGGCAAATATAAAATCAGCAATTAAAAGAATTGATGTAGCAAAAAGAAATTCTGATAACAATAAACCAGTTAGAACAGAAATGAAAAATGCAATTAGAAATTTTAATAAAGCTATTGATGAAGATAGAATTGATGATGCAAAGGAACTTTTAATCGTTGCAGATAAAAAATTAAAGAAAGCTGCTAATAAAAATATAATTCATAAAAATCAAGCTTCTAGAAAGCTAAGTCGACTAGCTAAGAAGTTAAATGATAAGACAGCTGAAATGGCTAACTAAGAGAAATTTTCCCGGGAAAGTTTCTCTCTTTTTTTTTAAGATAAAGGGGTAGATGATTTACCTACCTCTTATTTTTACTTTATCTGAAAAAATTAAGCTCCACTTGATTTGATAAATCTCGTCCCTTTTTTGTTAAATAAATTCTATTTTCTTTTAATTCAATTAATCCTAATTCGATATTTTTTTCAATTTCATTTTTATAGAACCTTATAAAATTTTCTTCAAATCTTAAATCAAATTCATCTAAGCTAATCCCACAGTTGAGTCTTAGTCCCATCATTATAAACTCGTTCATTCGATCCTTTTTTGATAAATTTTCAAAAAAATCTATTGGTTTTTCATTTTTATCTATTGAGTCGAAATAGTTTTTAAAATGAAAAGTATTTGTATATCTAAGATTTCCAACACTAGATGAAGAACTTAATCCAAAGGAAATATAATCTTTTAGTTTCCAATAATTTAAATTGTGTCTACACTCATATCCATTTTTGGAAAAATTTGAAATTTCATATTGATTTATCTCTAATTTTGAAAGAGAATAAGTCATATAATGGTACATTTTTCTATCTTCATCTTCTGTGGGAAAAGATAGAGGACTTTTTTTATGCATTTCGTAAAGCTGGGTATCTTCTTCTAAAATTAGTGAATAATAAGATGTGTGAGGAATTTTTAGTTCTTCTATGCAATTAATTGATTTTTCTATATCAGAAAATTTTTGGTGAGGAAGTGCAAGCATCAGATCTAAATTTATATTTTTAAATCCAGCAGATTTTGCATTTTCAACTGCATTATAAATGTCAGAAGATTTGTGAATTCTTCCAATTTCTTTTAAAATTTTGTCGTTGAAGGATTGAGCACCAATAGATATTCTATTAATTCCGCTTTCAAAATAAATTTTTGTCTTTTCACTTGTAAGAGAATTTGGATTTGATTCAATGGTAATTTCAATATTTTCTGAAAATTCAAAATTTTTTAAAATTTTTAAAATCCTCACAATAAATTTTGCATCAACAGAAGTTGGGGTTCCGCCTCCAATAAAAATAGTGTCAATTATTTTATTTTTTAAAAAATTTTCATATAATTTTATTTCTCTTTCTAAATATAAAAAATATTTTTCAACATTTTCTCTATTTAAAAGAGAAGAGCAGAAGTCACAATAGTGACATCTACTCTCGCAAAATGGTATGTGAATATAAATCGAAATCTTATTTTTCTTCATCATATTTTAAAACTGACAAGAAAGCATCTTGTGGAATATCAACATTTCCAACAGTACGCATTCTCTTTTTTCCTTCCTTTTGTTTTTCAAGAAGTTTTCTTTTTCTCGTAATATCTCCGCCATAACATTTTGCAAGAACATCTTTTCTAAGGGCACGAATAGTTTCCCTTGCAATAATTTTGTTGCCTATGGCAGCTTGAATTGGCACTGCAAATTGGTGCCTTGGAATTACATCTTTTAATTTTTCGCAGACTTTTCTTGCACGAGTGTAGGCATTTGATTCATGGACAATTAATGAGAAGGCATCTACGAGTTCTTCGTTTATTAGGATATCAAGTTTTACAAGATCAGATTTTTCGTAGCCAATTAATTCATAATCGTAGGATGCGTAGCCACGAGTTTTTGATTTTAAAGCATCAAAAAAATCGTAAATGACTTCGTTTAGTGGCATGTGATAAGTTATAAGTGCTCTTGTTTCTTCGAGATACTGCATATCCTTAAAGATACCACGCCTATTTTGGCAAAGCTCCATAACTTGACCTACGTAATCTGTTGGTGTCATAATTTCTGCTTTTACAATTGGTTCTTCCATGTATTCAATTTCATTTTGGTCAGGAAGATTTGATGGATTTTGAATAGAAATCATTGTTCTATCTTTTTTCATAACATTGTAAATAACAGAAGGGGCTGTCGTGACAATATTTAAATTAAATTCTCTTTCAAGCCTTTCTTGAATAATTTCCATGTGAAGAAGTCCCAAGAATCCACACCTAAATCCAAAACCAAGAGCGACAGAAGTTTCTGCCTCAAAGTCAAGGGCTGCATCATTTACTTGCAATTTTTCTAATGCTTCACGGACGTTATTATACTCTTCTCCTTCGCCAGGATAGACCCCGCAGAATACCATTGGAACAACTTTTTTGTAGCCAGGCATTGGTTCTGAAGTTTTATTATTTTTAAGAGTTATTGTGTCGCCAACTCTTGCATCTTTTACATTCTTAATTGAAGCTGTTATATAACCAACTTCGCCAGCACTTAGCGAGTCAAGGGCTATATGACCATTTGATGTCACACCAACTTCTACTACTTCAAAAGTTTTTCCAGTTGCCATCATAAGTATTTCATCGCCAGGTTTCACAGAACCATCAATTATTCTAACATGACATACTACACCTCTGTAAGAGTCGTAAATGGAATCAAAAATAAGTGCTTTTAGAGGTGCATCGTGATCGCCACTTGGTGCAGGAACTTTATCCACAATTTCATGAAGCACATCTTCTATTCCTATCCCTTCTTTTGCAGAAATAAGAGGAATGCCTTCTGTTTCAATTCCAATTATATCTTCTATTTCTTCTTTTATTTCATCAGGTCTTGCACTTGGAAGATCAATTTTATTTATTACTGGAACAAGTTCAAGATCTTGATCAATGGCAAGATATACATTGGCAAGAGTTTGTGCTTCAACACCTTGTGCAGCATCAACAACTACAATCGCACCTTCGCAAGCTGCAAGAGAGCGGGAAACTTCGTAGTTAAAATCAACATGACCAGGAGTGTCTATTAAATTAAAAATGTATTCTTCTCCATCTCTGTCATCTTTATAAATAAGTCTTATTGCCTTTAGTTTAATTGTGATTCC
The DNA here is from genome assembly GCF_900106515.1 of Peptoniphilus lacydonensis. Lineage (GTDB taxonomy): Bacteria > Bacillota > Clostridia > Tissierellales > Peptoniphilaceae > Peptoniphilus_A > Peptoniphilus_A lacydonensis. The sequence goes on along the minus strand of NZ_FNWF01000003.1, from coordinate 361,964 downwards.
CCTCTCACGCTCAAGTTCCATTGAATCCAAGACTTGTTCGTCCATTTCTCTTTTTGTTAACATTCCTGTAGATTCAATAAGTCTGTCGGCAAGAGTAGATTTTCCGTGGTCAATATGTGCAATTATTGAAAAATTTCTAATATTTTTTTGATTTCTCAAATTATACCTCCAAAGTTCTAGGGGATTTTATCTATTAAATAAATATAAAATTTTATTAATTTTTATTTTTACTTTCAAGTTCAAGGGATCCTTTGTCTTTAACAGGGAACATTCTATATACAGCAGCAGATTTAATTCTTTTTTTATTAATTGGGCCGAAGTATCTGGAGTCAACGCTCATCTTAGGAAGTCTATTGTCGCCCATAACGAAGTACTCATCTTCTTTGAGAGTTAATTTTTCTATTGAGGACTCAGTATAATCACTTGAAGTATAATTTTCTTCTAGGACTTTTCCATTTAAAATAACTTTTCCATCTTTAAATTCAATAGTGTCGCCACCTTTTGCTATAATTCTCTTGATATAATTTCTACTATCATTGGGTGCATCAATTACAACAATTTCACCACGAGGAAGATCTTTAAATCTTTTATAGGAAAGGCAAATTAATTTGTCTTTTTCATTTAAAGTTGGATTCATAGATTCTCCATTTACAACAGCTATATTAAAAATAAAGTTTCTAACAAAAAGTGCAATTAAAACTGCAATTACAATTGTAAGAACAAAGGATAGTGTTTCATTTTTTTTCAAAGTAATCATCTCCAAATATTAATTTTAACACAAAGAGAGTGAAGATTGGAAAAATTTTTAAGTTTAATAAATAAATGTATTTTAAAAAATTTGAATTTAATTTTTGTAAGAAATTTATTTTGATTTAGAAAAAGAAAGATAAAATAAAAAAAATTTTAAAATTCCTTGACAAAGTTACAAGGAGGGAGTACTATATATGTAAGTTAGCACTCGATACAAATGAGTGCTAACAAAAAGGAGGAAAATTATGGATGATCGTAAAATGAATATTTTAAATGCCATAATTGAAGCATATATTGATATGCCTACTCCCGTCGGTTCCAGAACTCTTTCCAAGGAGTACAATCTAGGAGTGAGTTCTGCGACTATAAGAAATGAAATGGCAGATCTTGAAGACCTTGGTTTTTTAAATAAGCCTCATCAATCAGCAGGAAGAATTCCTTCCGACAAGGCTTATAGATTTTATGTTGATGAAATTTTTAAAAATTTTAGTACTTTTCACGACATGGAAGCATCACTTAAAATCAAGGATAAAATTTTATATAATTCAAGCAATTTAGAAGATTTTTATAAAAACACTGTGAGTTTACTTGCCAGCATTAGCAATTGCACTGCATATTTAATTGCACCAGAAAAAGCTGACAAAAAAATAAAAAGGCTCACTCTTGTAAAAATTGATGAAAAAACTGCGCTCCTTGTCTTAATAGGAGATAGAGGAGTTATGGAAAGATATTTTCTAGACATAGAAAATATTCCCAATGATGATTTTTATTATATTGAGAGAGTTTTAAATGAGAAAGTTTCAGGAATTGATTTTGATAAGATTGAATCGTTAAAGATTTCTCTTTCTGATAATATGGTAAGACATGCAGCTTTTATTTCAAATATTATAAAAATTGCAAGTAATTTTAATAAAAAAGTATCTTCCATTGAGATTTATTATGACGGCCTCACTAATATTTTGAATTTTGATGAATACAAAGATCTTGAGAAAGCTAAAGATTTTATGAATTTAGTTGAGGACAGAGATAGTTTATTTCAAATTCTAAAAGAGGATAACTTTACAAGTGATGTTGAGGTTATTATTGGTTCAGAAAATAGTGCCAATCTTATGAAAGAGAATACTATTATAAGAGCACCCTTTACTACAAGTTATGGAATTTATGGGAGCATTGGTCTTATTGGACCTGTTAGAATTGACTATATGAGATTGGTTAAAGTCGTAAAAGTTTTTAGCGATGCTGTTAAAAGTGGATTAGAAGAAATGTGAGGGAGTACATGACAAATGATGATATAAAAAAAGAAGATGTTTTAGATGAAGAAAATTTAGAAAAAGATGAAACAGAAGAAATAGAAAACGAAGAAGGTTCTGAAGAAGTAAAAGAAGAAGCTTCAGATGAAGATGAAAAATATAAAAATTTAATGGACAAATTTATGAGACTTCAAGCCGACTTTTCAAATTATAAGAGGAGGACTGAAACTCAAAAATCTGAGTTTGTTGAACTTGGTGTAAAAAAAATAGTAAATGATTTACTTCCTGTTATTGACAATTTTGAAAGAGCTATGGATTCTATTGGTGATAAGGATTCAACTTATGACGGGATAAGAATGATAAAAGATCAACTTACTGATGTTCTTAAGAACGAAGGTATAGTAGAAATGAAAGCACTGGGCGAAGAATTCGACCCAATGTATCACCATGCAGTGCTAACTGAAGATTCTGATGAATATGAAAGTGGCTATGTAATTGAAGTTTTACAAAAAGGTTATTTAATTGATGATAAGACGTTAAGACCAGCAATGGTTAAGGTTTCACAATAATTTAGTTTATTTAGGAGGAAATTTAAATGGGAAAAATAATTGGTATTGATTTAGGAACAACTAACTCTGCAGTAGCAGTAATGGAAGGTGGAGACTCTGTAATAATTCCAAATATAGAAGGTAATAGAACTACTCCATCTGTTGTAGCTTTCACAAAAGATGGCGAAAGATTAGTAGGAGAAACTGCTAAAAGACAAGCTATAACAAATCCAGATAGAACTGTTTCTTCAATTAAAAGACACATGGGTTCTGATTTTAATGTAAAAATAGATTCAAAAACTTATACACCACAAGATATTTCAGCAATGATTTTACAAAAATTAAAATCTGATGCAGAATCCTATCTTGGAGAAAAAATTACAGAAGCTGTTATAACTGTTCCAGCTTATTTTACAGATGCTCAAAGACAAGCAACTAAAGACGCAGGAAGAATTGCAGGACTTGATGTAAAGAGAATTGTAAATGAACCAACTGCAGCAGCTCTTGCTTATGGAGAAGATAAAGATGGCAAGGCACAAACTGTTATGGTATATGACCTTGGCGGTGGTACTTTTGACGTTTCAATTCTTGAACTTTCTGATGGAGTTTTTGAAGTACACGCAACTCGTGGGAACAATAAACTTGGTGGAGATGACTTTGACAATAGATTAATTGATTATATTGCAGAAGAATTCAAAAAAGAAAATGGTGTTGATTTAAAAGCTGATAAGATGAGTCTTCAAAGATTAAAAGAAGCAGCTGAAAAAGCTAAGAAGGAACTTTCTTCTACAATGTCAACAAATATAAATCTTCCATTTATTACAGCTTCAGCATCTGGTCCACTTCACTTAAATATGGATATAACTCGTTCTAAGTTTGATGAACTTACTGCTGATTTGGTTAAAATGACTGAAGGACCTGTTAAAGATGCTTTAAAAGATGCAGGACTTTCTGCAAATGATATAGATAAAGTTCTTTTAGTTGGTGGTTCAACAAGAATCCCAGCAGTACAAGAATGTATTAAAAAATTAACTGGAAAACAACCACAAAAAGATATTAACCCAGATGAATGTGTCGCTCTTGGTGCAGCTATTCAAGGTGGAGTTCTTTCAGGAGATGTAAAAGATTTATTACTACTTGATGTAACACCACTTTCCCTTGGAATTGAAACAATGGGTAATATTACAACAAGACTTATTGAAAGAAATACAACTATTCCAACTAAGAAGTCACAAGTTTTTACAACTGCAGCAGACAATCAAACGTCTGTAGAAATTCACGTACTTCAAGGCGAAAGACAAATGGCAAAGGACAATGTTACTCTTGGAAGATTTACGCTTGATGGAATTGCTCCAGCAAGAAGAGGAGTTCCACAAATTGAAGTAACATTTGATATTGACGCAAATGGTATTGTAAATGTAAATGCAAAAGATCTTGGAACAGGTAAGGAACAACATATTACAATCACATCTTCTACTAACTTAAATGAAGAAGAAATTGAAAAGAAAGTTAAAGAAGCTGAAATGTATGCACAAGAAGACGCTAAGAAAAAGGATCTAATCGAAGCTAAGAACAATGCCGATTCAATGATTTATCAATCAGAAAATACTTTGAAAGATGTTGAAGGAAAGATCTCTGATGCAGATAAAAATAAAATTGAAGAAGCAATTAAAGGTCTTAAAGATGTAAAAGATGGCGAAGATTTAGAAGCTATAAAATCTAAGACAGAAGAACTTACTCAAGCTTTCTATTCAATTTCTGAAGAAATTTACAAGCAACAACAAGAACAAGCAGGAGAAACTGGAGCAGATAATTCAAATCAAGACGATGATGTAGTTGATGCTGACTATGAAGTTGTAGATGACGACGAAGAATAATAATTAAATAAAATTGTTGCAGTTTCGGCTGCAACTTTTTTTATGTAATATTTTATGTTTTAAAATTAATGAATAACTAAAATAAATATGCTTTATTTTTTTTACGATTTATATTAGAATATAAAACTATTGAGGTGGAAGATGAGAAATTTTTATGAGATTCTTGAAGTTGAAAAAAATGCAAACAAAGATGATTTAAAAAAATCCTATAAAAAACTTGCAAAAAAATATCACCCAGACTTAAATCCAGGGGACGAAGTGGCAGAGGCAAAGTTTAAAGAGATTTCCTATGCTTATGAAGTTCTTTCTGACGATGAAAAAAGACAAATTTATGATGTCTATGGAGAAGAAGGACTTAAAGGAAATATGGGTGCTGGTGGAAGCGGCTTTGGTGGCTTCTCTGATATTTTTGATGATATATTTGATATTTTTGGCGGATCAAAATCTAGTCGATATGATTCTAGAAGTAGAAAAGATATGCCTAGAAAGGGGCCTGACACTAGAGTTGATGTAACACTTGATTTTTTTGAAGCAATCTTTGGCGCTGAAAAAGAAATTTCTGTAAAAGTACAAGAGGAATGTGAACACTGTCACGGAAGCAAAATGGAACCCGGAACAGAAAAACATGAATGTGACAAGTGTCATGGTACTGGTGAAGTTACTTCAGAACAAAACACTCCTTTTGGAAGATTTGTTAGAACTTCAACTTGTGACAAATGTGATGGAACAGGTGAAGTAATTGAAAAGCCATGTAAAGTTTGCCATGGTAAGGGAAAAGTTTCGAAGAGCAAAAAATTAAAAGTAAAAATTCCCAAAGGTGTGGACTCTGGAAATATTATTTCTTTAAAAGGACAAGGTTCTGTTGGAGAAAATGGCGGAGAAAATGGAGATGTGTTTGTTTATATTAGAGTTAGATCTGATGCAGTCTTTAAAAGAGAAGGAAACGATATTTATTTAAATGTGCCAATATCTTATCCAGATGCAGTTCTTGGAGCTACAATTAAAGTTCCTACACTAAAAAAACTTGTTGATTATGATATTCCAAAGGGCACAACTGGTGGAACAGTCTTTAGGCTAAAAGGCGAAGGAGTTCCTTATGTCAATAGAGAAAATCAAAGAGGAGATTTGTTCTTTAAAGTAGATATAATTATTCCAAAAAAAGTTACAGAAGAGCAAAAGAAACTTTTGGAAGAATTAAGAGAAACTGAAACAGAAGTTGAAGAACATAAAAAGACATTTTTAGACAAGTTAAAGGGTTTATTTGATTAATGCGGATCTTTGATTCGCATTTTTTAAATTGTATAAAAATTTGAGGTAATATATAATTAAAAAAGGTGATTAGATGAAATACATTGAAATGACAATAAATACATCAAAAGATAAAAAAAATTTAATAGAAGGAATCCTTTTTGACTACGGAATTTATAACTGCGAAGAAGTTTCTAGTGATTTAGTTGACGAACTAGATCAAAATGAAAAAGATTGGGACTTTATAGACTATCCTCTTATAAATTTAGGCGAGAATATTTTTGCATTAAAAGTTTATCCAGAAAATATTTCCGATGCAAAGAAATTAAAAATTGAACTTGAAGAAAAAAAACTTGGACAATGTATTGTTGAAGAAAAGGATGATGAAGATTGGGCAAACAATTGGAAAAAATATTATAAACCATTAGAAATTGGAAAAAAGATTGCAATTGTACCAGAATGGGAAGATTACGAAAACAAAGGAAATAGAGAAATTATAAAAATAAACCCTGGGATGGCTTTTGGAACGGGGACTCACGAATCTACTTATATGTGCCTTGAACTTTTAGAAAAATATGTGCGTGATGGGGATGAAATTTTTGACATAGGTTGTGGTTCGGGCATACTTGCCATTGCATCATTAAAACTTGGAGCAAAAAAAGCTCTTGCTATTGATATTGATGAAAAATGTATTGATGCTTCTTTTGAAAATGCGAAATTAAATAATTTAGAAGATAAAATTGAAATTAAAAAAGGCAATCTCTTAGATGTTGTAAAGGGTAGAGCTGATTTAATTGTTTCAAATATTATTGCAGAAATAATTGTAGATGAAATTAAAAATTTAAAGAATCATATGGATAGTGGTGGAATTTTTATAACATCAGGAATTATAAAAGAGAGAAGACAAATGGTAATTGACGCTCTTGCTGAAAATGGATTTGACATTATTGATGAACTTGAAAAAAATAATTGGGTTGCAATTGTGGGAAAATTAAATGTATAGATTTTTTGAAAATAGAAATTTTGAGGAAAATACAGATTTAAAAGAGGAAACAATCCATCATTTAAAAAATGTAATTAGGGTAGAAGATGGAGAAGAGTTTCAAGTTGTCTTTGATGATGGGATTTTTTCCTTTGCATATTTTAATGGAAAGATTAAAAAGATTGGAAAAGTGAAAAAAAATAATGAGTCGAAGGTGCATCTGTCACTTTTCTTTGGAGTTTTGAAAAATAATAAGTCAGAAGATGTGTTGAGACATGCAACAGAAATAGGAGTAAGTGATTTTTATCCTGTTTTAATGGATAGAAGTGTTTCAGATATTTCAAAAAAGAAGGAAAAGAAGAAAGAAAGATACCAGAAAATTGTGGAGTCTGCGGCGAAACAGTCAAAGAGAGATATTATTCCTATGGTTCATGATATAATAAAAAGTGAAGATATATTAAATTTTGATGGGGATCTTGTACTCTGTTATGAGGATGAAAAAAGAACACAACTTGGAGAAATTATACCAAAGCTTTCTAACAAAATTGGACTTGTAATTGGACCAGAAGGTGGAATATCAAATAGAGAACTTGAAATTTTAAAAGATGTAAAAAAGGTTGGTCTTGGAAGCAGAATTTTGCGTGCAGAAACAGCGGCAATTGTGACATCTTTTTATATAATACACGCAAAGGAGTGTGAGTAATGGCAAAAACTTTTTCAATTTTAACTCTTGGTTGCAAAGTAAATCAATATGAATCAGAAGCAATGAGCGAACTTTTTGAAAAAAGAGGTTACAAGGAAGTTGATAATGACGAATTTAGCGACGTATATATTGTAAATACTTGCACAGTTACAAATTTGTCAGATAGAAAATCAAGACAATTTATTAGAAAATCAAAAAAGAAAAATCCTGATTCTGTTGTGGCAGTTGTAGGTTGCTATTCACAAGTTAGCCCTGAAGAAGTTAAAAATATTGAAGGCGTTGATGTTGTAATAGGGACTACTGAGAGGAATAAAATCGTAGATTTAATTGAGGAGTTTAAAGATTCTCACAAAAAAATAAATATTGTAAAAGATTTAAAAGATGTACGTGAATTTGCAAATACTACGAACTTTGATAACAACAATAGAACTAGAGCTTACATGAAAGTGCAAGACGGGTGTAACAGATTCTGCACTTATTGCATAATACCATTTGCAAGAGGCCCAATTAGGTCAAGAGAGATAGACGATGCAGTGAGAGAAGCTAGGATTCTTGCTGACAATGGTTTTAAAGAAATTGTGTTAACTGGAATTCACATTGGATCCTTTGGAATGGATATGGGTGATATGAGATTAATTGATTTAATTGAAAATATTGCAGAGATTGATGGAATTAAAAGAATCAGACTTTCTTCAGTTGAACCGATAATTATCACAGATGAATTTATGGAAAGATCTTTAAAAACAGAAAAATTATGTGATCACTTTCATTTGTCATTACAAAGCGGTTCAAATAATATTTTAAAGGCTATGAATAGACGCTACACTCGTGAAGAATATATTGAAAAGGCAAATATAATTAGAAAATATATGCCTTATGCAGGACTTACTACTGATATTATAGTTGGATTTCCTGGAGAGAGCGAAGAAGATTTTGAAGATTCAATGAGTATTGTAAGAAAAGTTGGTTTTTCAAGGATTCACGTCTTTAAATATTCTAAGAGAAAAAATACAAAGGCTGCTGCAATGAAAAACCAAATTGACGGCAATATTAAAAAGGAAAGATCGGAAAAATTAATTGCTCTGGGAGAAGAATATCAAAAAATCTTTGAGAGAGAAAATATGAAGACTCCAAAGTCAGTTTTATTTGAAGAAGAACATGACAAAGAGTATTATGGATACACAACAAATTACATCAGAGTAAAAGCAAATAGTGATATTGACATTAAAAATAAAATAAAAAATGTAAAAATTTTGGACACTGGTGAGATTGCAAATTGTGAAATAATTGGTGATTAAATGTTAAAGATAAGGGCTCATCACATAATGTGTACAAAAAATTTTGTTGGTGAAGGTTATAGCGATGATTTTTCGAAAAATATGACTGAAATTATAAAAAAATTGCAAGAAAATCCTAAAGTTATGTTAATAAAAGATCTTGATGATATTTGTAAAAATTGTCCAGATAATCTTGGAAAAGTTTGTAAGGAAGATGAAAAAGTAAAATATTACGACCAAAAAATTTTAGAAATTTTAAACTTAAATGAAAATGAAATTTATTCATGGATAGACATTAGAAGAGCTTCCTGTGATATAATATTTAAAAAGGATAATCGTGAAATGATTTGTGGAGATTGTCAGTGGAATAATCTTTGCAAAGATGTTGAATTGAAAAGGAGGTAGCATGGACTGTTTATTTTGTAAAATAATTAATGGAGAAATTCCTTCGGAAAAACTTTATGAGGATGAACTTGTATATGTATTTAGAGATATAGACCCTAAGGCACCTACACATTTTTTAATTGTGCCAAAAGAACACATTCCTTCAGCAGATAATTTAGAAGAAAGACATAAAGATTTAATTGGTCATGTATTTTTAGTAGCAAAAAAGATTTGTGCAGAAGAAGGATTAACTAAGGGATATAGAATTGTAAATAATTGTAAAGAAGACGGGGGACAGACAGTAGAACATCTTCACTTTCATGTTCTTGGAGGAAGAAGTTTAAATTGGCCACCAGGTTGATAAAAATAAAAATATAGACTAAAGCTATGGGAAAACTCATAGCTTTTTTATTGCCTTTGTTGAAAATAATATGCAATATTATTATAATGAAAACATATATAATGTAAAAATTTTTTAAAACTGAAAATTTTTCATAAGAAAATTTTTTATTTGATATATTTTATTTAAAGGATGATGTTATGAAGTTAGGGTTCGTAGATGTAGGAGGAGGCACTAGAGGAATATATGGCGCTGGAGTCTTTGATTACTTAATGGATAAATGCATAGAGGGAGATTATTTTATTGGAGTGTCGGCAGGTGCAGCTAATGGAGCTTCTTTTCTTGCAAATCAAAGAGGCAGAAATTTTGTTTTTTATAATGACTATGCTTTTAGAAAAGAATACATGAGTATAAGAAACTTTATAAAAGAAGGTTCTTATCTTGATCTCGAATATGTTTATTACACTTTAAGCAAAAAGGATGGAGAAAACCCTTTAGATTATAAAAAAATAGTTGAAAATAAAACAGAATTTAAGATTGTTGCAACAAATGCGCTTACAGGAAATCCTGTTTATTTTGATAAAGAAGATCTCTCACAAGATAATTATGATCCCATAAAAGCATCTTGTTGTGTTCCAGTTTTATGTGAGCCTTATAAGATAAATAATGCTCTTTATTTTGATGGAGGTCTAAGCGATCCAATCCCATATAAAAAAGCTTTTGAAGCAGGTTGCGACAAAGTAATTATAGTTTTAACAAGGCCAAAAAATTATTTTAGAAATCCAAAAAAAGACAAAAAATTTGTGAAAATTTTAAAAAGAAAATATCCAGAAGCTGCGGGAGCTCTTGAAGATAGAGCGAAAGTTTACAATAAATCTTTAAAGGAAATACTGGAACTTGAAAAGAAAAATAAAGTAATTATAGTAGCACCATGTGATACATCAAATTTAAAGACCCTTACCCAAGATCATAAAGAACTTGAAAAGTTATATGAAATGGGAAAAGAAGATGCGAAGAATTTGTTAACAAAAGAAAATATAAATAGACTTTAAAAAGTAATATAGAGGAAGGAGGATTTATGGGAAAAGTTAAGAATAAAATAAAATTTTACAAAGATAAAATATTTGAGAAAAATGAAGATATTGTTTTAAATGAGTCAGATGAGAAAGTTTCAAAGAGAGTAAAGAAAATTCAAATAGTGGCATTAGTTTGCTTTGTGTCTGCTTTAGTTGTAATTTTACTTACAAGAAGTGGAAATGTAAGTATAGAATCAATAACAGAAAATGCACAGGGAGATTCAAGAAAGTCTATTGTATCTCTAATGTTTTTATTTGCAATTAAAAGTTTGACAATTGTAATACCTTTGCCCTCACTTTATGTTGCAAGTGGAATACTATTTTCGCCACTTAAAGCAGTTCTTGTTAGTTATTTGGGTCTTGCAATTACACTCACGATTCCCTTTATCTTGGGAAGATGGTCTGGTGCAGAAGAGATGGAGTATATTAAAAAGAAATATCCCAAAATAGAAAAAGTTATAGAAATGCAGGAGAGAAATGAATTTTTAGCAAGTTTTGTAATTAGACTAATTGGATGGTTTCCTTGTGATGTTTTGAGTTTTTATTTTGGAGCGTGTAAAACTAATTATTTAAAATACATAACATCTGCGCTTTTAGGTTGTTCCATTGGAGTAATAACAAATACACTTCTTGGCGATGTAATTTTAAATCCATTTTCATGGCAATTTATAGTTTTACTTTTAATAAAAATTGCCATTTCCGCTTCAGTTATTGCTATAACTTATCGTGTAAATAAAGGTAAAAATTCTAAAAAGTAAAAATATTATTGAAGTTTTGGGATTTATGAGATATAATGAATCTACATTGGCCGCAAGGCTACTCTTTTCTACGAGAGGAGGTTAAAAAATGTCCGAAATCAGGGTTGGTGAAAATGAATCTTTAGACAATGCTCTTAAAAGATTTAAAAGACAATGTGCCACAAGTGGAGTTCTCAAAGAAGTAAGAAAAAGAGAACATTATGAAAAACCAAGTGTTAGAAGAAAGAAGAAATCTGAAGAGGCACGCAGAAAAAAACACAGATATTAAAAAGAGGGTGTTCTTATGTCTCTAAAAGAGAGACTAATGGCAGATCTTAAGACTGCTATGAAAGAAAAAGATAAACTTCGAAAAGATGTTATCACCATGGTTCGAGCATCTGTAAAACAAAAAGAAGTAGATGAGCGAGTAGAACTAGAAGATGCTGATATTGAGAATATTATTTCAAAACAGTTAAAAGAAAAAAAGGCGTCAATTGAAGAATTTAAGAAGGGTAATAGAGAAGATTTAGTTGAAAAGACTAATGATGAAATTGAAATACTACTTGAATATTTACCTGAGCAATTATCAGATGAAGAATTAAAAGAAATTATAAAAAAAGTAATTGACGAAAATAATATAACATCAATGAAGGATATTGGATTATTAATGAAAAATGTTATGCCTTTAGTTAAAGGCAAAGCAGACGGCAAACAAGTCAATGTAATTGCCAAAGAATTGTTAAATTAAGACTCGGGATTACCCGGGTTTTTATTTTGCAAAATTTTCTATGATAGTAAAACATATATATTGTAAAAAAATAAATAAAGTAGATTTACATAATCAAATGAAAAGTTTACAATAAATTAGAGGATTCTTAGATTATTGATAAAATTTGATGGGTAAAAAATATATACAAATGGGGAGGTCAAATTGAAAAAAATTAGAAAAAATTTTTATATTTTACCAATTTTTCTCTGTATAATGAATAGTGTATATGCAGAACAAGGAAATTTTGCAGAAAATATTTTTTCAAATGATTATATTTTTACAATTTTACTTATTGTTGCACTAGCTAGTGCAGTTTTAGAAATTTTGACTCCAGGATTTGGCTTAGGGGGCGTAATTTCTATTGTAGCTTTTGTGATTTTCTTTTGGGGGAATATCTCGCTGGGAAACACAAATTATTTTGAAATTCTTTTATTTATTTTAGGGCTTTTGTTAATTGGCTTTGAGATAATGATTCCAGGTTTTGGGGTCTGCGGAATTGGAGGAATAATTGTCATTTCTTATGCAATTGTAATGGCAATGGATGATGTTTATTTTGCACTTTTTTCTCTTGCAATTGCTCTTGTAATTTCAATTGTATCTGGTTTTATACTCTTAAAAAAAGGAGCCAATTCGGAAATAATAAATAGACTTAGACTTTTAAACAAGAGTACATCTGATAGAGGTTATGTAGGTGTAAAAAGTGAAGAAGTAAAAGTTGGAGACATATTAAAAACAAATACAATTTTAAGACCTACGGGTTATGCACATAATAAAGATAAAAAAATAGAAGTTATTTCAGATGTTGGTTTTATTGGAAAAGATGAAGATGTAGTCGTAGTTAAGGTAAGTGGCGCAAGAGTTTACGTCAAAAAATTTAATTAGGAGGGTTTATGAATAGTTATCCTATTGGAAGTATAGTAATCATAGTAATTATAGTATTAGCAGTATCATTATTTTTATCCTTTGTACCTGTGGGACTTTGGATTACAGCATTTTTTTCTGGTGTAAAAATTAAAATATCAGAACTTATTGGAATGAAACTTAGAAGAGTAAAACCTTCAAGAATTGTAAGGCCTGCTATAAAAGCTACTAAAGCAGGACTTGATCTTGATATTTCAAGTCTTGAAGCTCATTATCTGGCAGGTGGAAATGTAAATACACTTGTAGATGCACTTATAGCTGCACAAAGAGCAAATATTCCTCTTCAGTTTGAGAGAGCTGCAGCAATTGATCTTGCTGGTAGAGATGTGCTTGAAGCTGTTCAAGTTTCTGTAAATCCAAAAGTTATTGAAACACCAAATATTTCTGCTGTTGCACAAGATGGGATTGAAGTTATTGTAAAGGCAAAGGTAACTGTCAGAGCAAATATTGAAAGACTCGTTGGTGGTGCTGGAGAACAAACTATTATAGCTAGAGTTGGAGAAGGAATTGTAACAACAGTAGGATCTTCTCAAAATTATAAAGAAGTTTTAGAGAACCCAGATGCTATTTCAAAGGTTGTTCTTGATAAAGGACTTGACTCAGGTACTGCTTATGAAATTTTATCAATTGACATTGCAGATGTAGATGTTGCAAGAAATATTGGCGCTAGACTTCAAACAGATCAAGCTGAAGCTGACAAGAGAATTTCTGAAGCAAAGGCAAGTGAAAGAAGAGCCATGGCTCTTGCCCGAGAACAAGAAATGAAGGCAGAGGTAGAAGCTATGAGAGCAAAAGTAGTGGAAGCAGAATCAGAAGTTCCTATTGCTATGGCAGAAGCATTAAAAAGTGGAAATCTAGGTGTGTTTGATTATTATAAAATGAAAAACTTAAATTCTGATACAGATATGAGAACTTCTATTTCAAAAATTTCCGATAAAAATCAAAAAAAGGAAGGTAAATAATGGATTCTGGTCTTAGTATTGTTCTTGCCATATTTTCTTTAATACCTGCAATTATTTTTATTGTAATTTTTAGAGTAATTATAATGATTTTGCAGAGGGGAAAGAATAAATTAACAGAAGATTTCCACGAAGAAGAGTTTGATGATTCGAGAAATATATATGAAGATAGAAGATCAGATCCCAATAGTTTTATAAATCAAGTAAAAAAGATAATTAAAGAAGAGAAGGAAAAGAAAGATAAAAAAGAAAATAAAAATATTTTAATTGACAAGAATCCTAAAATTAAAAATATAAAAGATAAAGACCATAAAATTTCAAAAAAAGAATTAAAGGAAAAAATTTCAGAAAATAGAAAAGTAAAAGAGATAAAAGGATCTAATCGAAATTCAGATATAACTAAAAAATTTAAAATTACAGATAGTGATTTTATAAAAGAATGTGAATCTAACGAAGTAATTTATGAAGATGAAGGTTCAAATGAAAATATAAATGAAGATGATTTTTTGAATTTTAATGAAGAAGATTTAACAAAAATTCAAATTTATAAAGAAATTTTTGATAAGCCTTTAAGTCTTAGATAAATAATGGCTTGCTTTTCATAATATATAGAAAAGTGAGCCTTTTTGTGGTATTATAATAATCACGTTTAAGGGGGTATATATTTGGCAAAAACTGAGAGTTCTATTGAAATTAATGATATAAGTTTGTTGTCAGTTGTCTTTGGAAAATTAGATGAAAATATTAATTTAGTTGAAAGAGAATTTAATGTTAATATTAAATCTAAGGATGATAAAATTTTGATAATAGGAGAAGAAGATCCAGTTTGTGATGTGGACCTTTTGCTTAAAAATTTAATAGACACTGCAAAAAAACAAAAAAATTTAAGTCTATCTGATGTTAGATATGCAATTTCACTTATAAAAAACAATGAAAAAAGACCAGTTTCTGAACTTTTAAAAGATACAGTTGTCTATACTTCTATGGGAAAACCTATAAGAGCAAAGACTCTTGGTCAAAAAAGATATATTGATAATATTAATGATAATGACATTGTTTTTGGAATTGGGCCTGCTGGAACTGGAAAGACTTATCTTGCAATGGCAGCTGCAGTTCGTGCCTTTAAAGCAAAGGAAGTAAATAGAATTATTTTAACAAGACCTGCTGTTGAAGCTGGAGAAAACTTGGGATTTTTGCCAGGAGATTTACAAAATAAAGTTGATCCCTATTTGAGACCACTTTATGATGCTCTCTTTGAAATACTTGGTCACGATACTTACAATAATTTGTTTGAGAAAGGACTAATCGAAGTTGCACCTTTAGCTTATATGAGAGGAAGAACTTTAGATAGTGCTTTTGTAATTTTAGATGAAGCACAAAATACTACTAATGAACAGATGAAGATGTTTTTGACAAGACTTGGCTATGGATCTAAGGCGATAATAACAGGTGATGTCACGCAAATTGACCTTCCAAGAGGAAAACAGTCTGGACTTAAAACTGTTTTAAGGATTTTGGCAAATGTCAAAGGAATTGGGATTACTTATTTAAATAAAAATGACATTGTGCGTCATCCACTTGTTCAAAGAATTATAGATGCTTATGAAAAATATGAAAAGACAAATGAAAAAGCAAAAAAAATTATAAATGAAAAGAAATCAAATATAAAGACTGGAAAACAAAATGAAAATATATTATGACGATAGGCAAGAAGATATAGAAATCACAGATGAGATAAGAGAATTAATAAAAAAATCTGTAAAAGCTGTTTTAAAAATTGAAAACTTAGAAGAAAATGTTGAAGTTTCAGTTTCTTTTGTGGGTGATGATGAGATTAAAGGTTTAAATAGAGATTTCAGAGGAGTAGACAAAGTTACTGATGTTTTGTCATTTCCAATTGATGATAAGTTTATGATTGAAAATAAAATTCTTGGGGATGTTATAATCAATACAAAAAGAGTAATGGAACAAGCAAGTGAACTAGGACATACTAATGAAAGAGAACTTTCTTATTTAACGGTGCATAGCATTTTACATCTTTTGGGTTATGATCACATGGATGAGATTGAAAAAAGAGAAATGAGAGAAAGAGAAAAACTTGCTATGAAAGAACTTTCTATTTACAGGTGATATTATGAAAAAGGGACGATTTATATCTTCTTTTAATTATGCAGTGCAAGGAATAATTTCTGTATTAAAGACAGAAAAAAATATGAAATTTCATTTTATGGCTGCCTTTGGAGTTATAATTTTATCACTTTTTTTTGATATTTCTTCTACGGAATTTTTATTAATGTTATTTGCAATAACTTTAGTTGTATTTGCAGAAATGATAAACACAGCCATTGAGAGAACTGTAGATTTAGTTGTTCAAGAGTATAATCCCATTGCAAAATATGTAAAGGACGTTTCTGCCGGAGCAGTTTTAATCACAGCTCTAAATGCAGTTGTCGTGGCTTATTTAGTTTTTTATGACAAATTTGCTTCCTTTGGAGATTTACTTCTTTTTAAAATAAAAAATATGCCAAATCATTTGGCATTTGTATCTCTTCTAATAATACTTATAGCGACAGTTGGAGCAAAGTTTTTAATGGCAAAAAAAAGTGGAGGCACGTATTTTCAAGGAGGAGGTCTTAGCGGACACTCTGCAATATCGTTTTGTGCGGCAACTATTATTACAATGATTGCTCAAAATTCATTAGTTACATTATGTTCTTTTGGGCTTGCTTTTTTAGTTGCAGAAAGTCGTGTTGAAGGTGGTATTCACAAAGTTTCAGAAGTTGTATTTGGAGCAATACTTGGAATTTGTGTTGCAGTTTTTATTTTTAAGGTAGTTGGTTAAATGAAATATGAGAAATTAATTGAACTTGCAATATATGCTAGAGATAATTCTACTTATACACCATACTCACATTTCAATGTTGGATGTGCAGTTGAAATGGAAGATGGAGAAGTTTACACTGGCGGAAATATAGAAATAGCATCTTATTCTCCAACAAATTGTGCAGAGAGAACGGCTATTTTTAAGGCGGTGTCTGATGGAAAAAGAGAAATAAAAAAGATAGCTATTGTTGGCGATAGTGATTATACTTTTCCTTGTGGAGTTTGCAGACAAGTTATTCGCGAATTTTCAAAAAAACCTGAAATAATAATAGCAAATTCAAAAGAGGATTATAAAATTTATGGGATGGAAGAAATTTTACCTCATTCTTTTGGCCCAGAAGATTTAGTTGGAGATAAAAATGGAAGAAAATAATTTTAAATCGGGATATATATCTGTAGTTGGAAGACCAAATGTAGGGAAATCGACTTTACTTAATTCAATAATAGGGGAAAAAATTTCGGCGATTTCTTCTAAGCCGCAGACTACAAGACAAAATATTACATTTATACACACAGATGATGATTCTCAAATGATATTTTTAGATACGCCAGGTATTCAAAGACCAAAAAATAAGCTTGGCGAATTTATGCTAAATGAATCCAAAGAAGGAATTGAAGAAGCTGATATAATAACTTATATTGTAGATGTTTCAAAGAGAATAGGAAAAGCGGAAAGATCTATTATAGATATTTTAAAGGAATACAATGGACAAATCCCAATAATTTTACTTATAAATAAGGTAGATAAAATTAAAAAAGAAGAATTACTTGAAATAATATCTATGTATTCAAATGAAGGAATTTTTGATGAATTGATTCCTATTTCAGCAATAAAAAATGATGGAATAGATATTTATCTAGAAACTCTTAAAAAATATTTAAAGCCTGGGCCAATGTATTATTCTGAAGATATGATTACAGATAAAAATGAGAGATTTATTGTATCAGAGATAATTCGTGAGAAGGGACTTAGATATTTAAATGAAGAAGTTCCTCATGGACTTGCAATTTCAATTGAGAGATTTAAAAAGAGAAAAGACAAAAATTTTTATGACATTGAAGCTATTATTTATGTAGAAAGAGAAGCTCACAAAAAAATAATAATAGGAAGGGGCGGATCAATGTTAAAAAGAATTGGAACTGAATCAAGAGAAGATATTGAAAATCTATTGGACGCCAAAGTTAATTTACAAATTTGGGTAAAAGTTCAAAAAAATTGGAGAGAAAAGGACAATTTGGTAAAAAGATTTGGCTACAACAGATAAATATACTCTCGGAATAGTTTTAAATGAGATTGATTTTGGGGAAAGTTCCAAGATTATAAAAGTTTTTACAAGAGATTTTGGGAAAGTTTCTATTATGGTAAAGGGAGTAAAATCTTCTAGATCAAGAAATCTAAGTGTGTCACAGATTTTTGGAGTAAATGAATACTTCCTAAAGAAGGGGCAGAGTTTTTATTATATTAGTGAAGCGAAAATTATAGAATCAAATTTTAAAATTAGAGAAAATTACGAAAATTTAATTTATGCTTCTTTCATATTAGAAATTTTAGAAAAATCTTCAATAAACGAAGAGGCCAATAGAAAAATTTTTGATTTAGTTAGAAAGACTATTAATTTTTTTAATGACACTAAAGACCCAATTTCTATTTCTCTTGCTTTTGAGCTAAAATATTTGTCCTTTCTTGGGTATAGACCAAAATTAGATTCTAAAGAAAAAACTTTTTTTTCCATAAGAGAGGGTATAATAGATTATGCAGATCCCTATTCTCATTCCTTTACTAAGAAAGATTTAAATTATTTAAGGAATCTTTTATATGGAAAACTTGAGGAAATTCAAAATATAGATTATATAGATAAAAATAGAAAAAAATTTTTGCACAAAGTTTTTATAGATTATATAAAATACAATTTAGAAATAAGCAGTTTTAAGTCTGACAAGCTGTTTAGTTAAAGGAGGAAAAAATGTATTTCCAAGATTTGATAATGACATTGGAAAATTATTGGAAGGAAAAAGGGGCAATTATTTTGCAACCTTATGATATTGAAAAAGGTGCAGGAACAATGAATCCAAATACTTTTTTGAGATCACTTGGACCAGAAGAATGGAAAGTAGTATATGTTGAACCATCAAGAAGACCTGCTGATGGAAGGTATGGTGAGAATCCAAATAGGCTTTATCAACATCACCAATTACAAGTTATATTGAAACCATCACCAGAAGATGTTCAACAATTGTATCTTGATTCACTTTTTGCAATTGGAATTGATCCAAAAAAACATGACATAAGATTTGTAGAAGACAATTGGGAGTCACCTACTCTTGGAGCTTGGGGACTTGGTTGGGAAGTTTGGCTTGACGGAATGGAAGTCACACAATTTACTTATTTCCAACAAGTTGGCGGAGTAAACTTGGATTTAGAAAGTGCAGAATTAACTTATGGACTTGAAAGAATTGCAATGTATCTTCAAAATGTTGAATCAGTTTATGATATTCAGTACAACGAAAATATAACTTATGGCGAAGTTTTTAAAAATAATGAATATGAACATTCCAAATATGCTTTTGAACTTGCAGATATAGATATGCTTAGAAAATTATTTGATATGTATGAAACTGAAGCAAAAAGAGTAATTGAAGATGGAATAGTAATTGACGCTTATGACTACACTCTTAAATGTTCGCATACTTTTAATTTATTAGATGCTAGAGGAGCACTTTCAGTTTCTGAGAGGACAAGCTACATTCAAAGAGTTAGAAATCTTGCAAAGTTAGTTGCAAATACACATCTAAAGCACAGAGAGGAACTAAATTTCCCACTTATTGACAGAGGTGAAATAAATGAATAATTATTTACTTGAAATTGGAGTTGAAGAGTTGCCATCAAGATTTGTCAATATGGCAATAGAACAACTAGATGAAAAATCAAAGAAATTATTGCAAGAAAATGAAATTGGATTTGCTGATGTAAAAGTTTATGCAACTCCAAGAAGACTTAGCCTTGTAATAGAAGATATTGCTGAGAAACAAAGTGATATTAAAAAAGAAGTCAAGGGACCTGCTGTTAAAATTGCCTACGACGAGGATAAAAATCCTACAAAACCTCTTTTAGGTTTTATGAAGTCACAAAACATTAGTGAAGAAGAAATAGAAATAAGAGAAGTAAAGGGAACAGATTATGTTTTTGCAAATATTTCTTCAATTGGAAGAGATTCTTCTGAAATTTTAAAGGAAATTATCCCATTATTAATTCGAGATATTAATTTTCCTAAAAATATGAGATGGGGTGGCAAAAATATTAGATTTGCAAGACCAATAAGGTGGATAGTATCTCTTTTAAATGACAAAATTGTTGATTTTGAATTTGAGAATATTAAAGTTGGAAATAAAACAAAAGGACATAGATTTTTAGGTTCATCTGAAATAATTGTTGATAATGTAGAAAATTATGAAAAACTGTTAGAAGAAAATTATGTAATTTTAGATCAAAATAAAAGACGTGAAATTATTAAATATGAATCAACTAAGATTGCAAAATCTTTGGGTGGAGAAATTCATGAAAATGAAGATCTTTTGGAAGAATTGACTTATATTGTAGAATATCCGACACCAATAAAGGGTAGCATCAAAGAAAAATATTTGACTCTTCCTAAGGAAGTTGTAACAACGACAATGATTGATCATTTGAGATTTACTCCAGTTTATTCACAAGATGGAGATCTTCTTCCGTATTTTATAACCGTTAGAAATGGCACAAAGGATTACGAAGAAATTGTAATTGCTGGAAATGAAAAAGTTCTTGGAGCAAGACTTGAGGATGCCAAATTTTTCTATGAAGATGATATTTCAAAATCATTAGAAGATTATGTAAAGAATTTAAATGGAGTTTTATTCCATGATAGATTGGGATCTATGCTTCAAAAAGAAAATAGAGATGGAGTTGTTGCAAAAAAAATTGCAGAGTCACTTTCTTTTGCAGATGAGGCTATAAATGCTATTGATAGAGTTGCCTATTTATCAAAGGCAGATTTGACAACAAAAATGGTAATTGAGTTTACAGAACTTCAAGGTGTAATGGGAGAAATTTACGCACTAAATTCTGATGAGAAAGAAATAGTTGCAACAGCGATTAGAGAACAATATCTTCCTAAATTTGCAGGAGATGAACTTCCTAAATCGAGTGTAGGTTCTATCTTTTCTCTTGCAGATAAACTAGATACTATTGCAGGCCTTTTTGCCATTGATGAAATTCCAACGGGTTCAGCAGATCCTTTTAAACTTAGAAGGTCTGCAATTGGAGTAATAAATATTATAAGAGAAAATTGCTGGAAAATTAAATTGGATGAAGCCATTGAGTCAAGTCTTTATGAATATATTAACGGCTTGGGACTTACTTTTAATCATGAAGAAGTTATTTCCAATATCAGAGAATTTTTCTATGGAAGAATCAAGACAATGTTGCAAGAAGAAGGAATTAGGTACGACATAATTGATTCAATTTTAATTCCTGATAGCGAAATTTATGATATTTTCCAAAAAGCTGGTGAATTAAATAGTTGGTTCAACGAATGTGATAGAACTAATTTTGTGGATTCCTATAATAGAATAAATAATTTGACGAAAAATGTTGATTTCATAGAAATTGATGAAGATCTTCTAAAAGAAGAATCAGAAAAAAATCTTTATAATAAGTTTGTTAAAATTAAAGACGAATTTAATGAAGCAATTTCTGCTGGAAAATACAAAGATGCTATGAATTTATTAAATGATTTAGTAGAATATATTGATTCTTTCTTTGAAAATGTAATGGTAATGACAGATGATGAAAAAATAAGAGGAAATAGACTTGCTCTTATAAATAGTATTGAGGAGAGTATTCAAAAAATATTAAAAATAGAAAATATTGTAGAATAGGTCGGTGAGTAAATGAAATTTAGCGATAGGCAGACTGAAATTATTGAAATTGTAAAAGAAAATGGTCCCATAACAGGGGATGAAATTGCAGAAAAATTAGGTTTGTCCAGAGCAACAATTAGATCTGACCTTTCAGTTCTCACTATGATAGATATTTTGGGAGCTAGACCTAAGTTTGGATATTTTTATACTGGTAAATCTATAATTTCACATCTATCAGAAGATTTAAAAAAATTGAATTTAAAAGATTATATGTCCCTTCCTTTTTCATGTGATCAAAAGACTTCTGTATATGATGTTATTGTGGATCTTTTTATGGAAGATTTATCTTCTATGTTTATTACAGACAATGGATTTTTGACAGGAATTGTATCTAGAAAAGATTTAATTAGATTTATGATAGGTGACGCTGATATAAAAAAAACTCCTATAAGCGTAATTATGACGAGAATGCCAAATATTTTTTATGTTTCAGTGGATGAGAGTGTATATAAAGCTGCACAGTTAATTGTGACAAAGGGAATAGACTCGCTTCCTGTTGTAAAGATTAAAAATAAGAAAGATCTTGAAGTTGTTGGCAGGTTTACGAAGACAAATGTCACAAGACTTTTTGTAGATGTTTGTGACGGAGAAATATTTTAATTTAGAAGGAGGAGAAATGAGTAATAGAGATAATCAACTAACGATTTTTGTTATCTCAGATTCAATTGGAGAAACTGGAGAGTTAATCGCTAAAAGTTCTGCGAGGCAATTTGAATCTGAAAATTATGAAATAATTAGATATCCTTATCACAATAGTATTGATCAAATAAAGCCAGTCCTTGAGAAGGCATCTAGAATTAAAAATAGTTTAATTGTCTATACCAATGTTGTAAAGGAAACTAGAGAATTTATAAAAGAAAAAACTCGTGAACTAAATCTTCATACAGTTGATGTAATGGGAGAGCCAATGCGCCAAATTGAAGATATTTTGGGGTATGAACCTTTGAGAGAACCTGGGCTTATAAGAAGACTTGACGAGAATTATTTTAAGAAAGTTGAATGCGTTGAGTTTGCTGTTAAGTATGATGATGGAAAAGATCCTCGTGGTGCAAAAAAATCGGATATATGTCTTGTGGGGATTTCTAGAACTTCAAAAACTCCTCTTTCTATGTATCTTGCCAATAAATTATATAAAGTTGCAAATATACCTCTAGTTCCAGAAGTACCTGTGCCAAATGAAGTCTACGAAAAAGATGTGGATAGAATTATTGGACTTACTGCAAATCCAGAAAAAATTATTTCTGTCAGGGAACAGAGATTAAAGTCTTTAGGGCTTACTTCAGGAGCAAAATATGCTAATTATGCCAGAATAAAAGAAGAACTTAATTATTCGAAACAAGTTATGGAAGAATTAGGATGTTTTGTAATAGATGTATCTGATAAAGCAATAGAAGAAACTGCTGAAATTATAATTAATCATTTGGAGTCCAGGATGTGATTAAATGAATCTTAGAGTTGAGAGAGAAGAACTTGAGCATGAAATGTTATTTGATTTTGCAACTTTTGCAGATTCAACTTTGGGAAGAAAAAATATAGAAGAAAAATGTAATCTTAGAACTGAATTTCAAAGAGATAGAGATAGAATTATTCATTCAAAAAGTTTTAGAAGACTTAAACACAAGACACAAGTATTTATTTCACCTGAAGGAGATCATTTTAGAACAAGGCTCACTCATACTCTTGAAGTCAGTCAAATTGCCAGAACTATTGCCAGATCACTTAGACTCAATGAAGATTTAGTTGAAGCGATTGCACTTGGTCATGATCTTGGGCACACTCCTTTTGGACATTCTGGAGAAACAGTTTTAAATGAATTAAAAGAAAGTGGTTTTATTCATTCAGAACAATCTTTAAAAGTTGTAGATTTTTTGGAGAGATCTGATAAGAGAATTGGTTTAAATCTTACAGAAGAAGTGCGTGATGGAATACTTAATCATTCAGGAGATGGCAATGCAAAAACTCTTGAGGGAAAGATTATAAAATTTGCTGATAGAATTGCTTATATAAATCATGATATTGACGATGCCATTAGAGCTGGAATTATTTCTTCTGATTCACTGCCTAAGGAACTTACAAAAGTTCTCGGCAACACTTCATCTGAAAGAGTAAATACAATGATAAATGCTTTGGTAACTAAATCCTATGGAAAACCAATTGTGGAAATGGAAGAAGAAGTTTATGAGGCGACTATGGAACTTAGAAAATATATGTTTAAAAAAGTCTATATGGATCCTGTTGTGAAAAGTGAAGAAATAAAAATAAAAGGACTTTTAGGTGAACTTTATAAATATTATGAAGAAGATTTAAATAGAATTCCTAAAAATCATTTAGATCTTTATGACAGTAGAGTTCACAGTGACGAAGATATTGTAGCTGATTATATTGCAGGTATGACAGATACTTATGCAATGAATCAGCTTAAAAATATTTTTATACCGAAGGGATGGAGCATTTAATTGTATGTAATTGATGATAATGTTCTTGATGAAATAAGAGATCGTGCAGATATTGTTGATTTAATTGGGGGATATGTTGATTTAAAAAGGTCAGGTTCGAATTATATGGGACTCTGCCCTTTTCATTCGGAAAAGACACCTTCTTTTTCAGTTTCACCTTCTAAAGGCATTTTTAAATGTTTTGGATGTGGAGTTGGAGGAGATGTCATAACATTTATTATGAAAAGAGAAAACTTAGGTTTTCGTGAAGCTGTTGAGTTTTTGGCAGATAAATACAATATAAGATTAAATGAATACAAAGATGAAAATAAAGAAGTGCGAGAAAAAAGAGATAGGTTTTATGAAATTAATAGAGAAGCCGCACTTTATTTTTGGAAGAATTTAAATTCTTCTAAAAAGGCAAAGCTTTATTTAAAAAATAGAATGTTAAATGAAAAAACAATAAGAAGTTATGGAATAGGCTATTCTAAAGATTCTTGGACAGATTTGTTGGATTATTTAAAGAGTTTGGGGTATGAAGAAGAGGAACTTTTTGAATTAAATTTAGTTTCAAAGAGTAAAAATGGAAATTATATTGATAGATTTAGAGATAGAATTATGTTTCCAATTATTAATAGGAACAATAGAGTTATAGGCTTTGGTGCAAGGGGTTTTTTTGATGCAAAGCCAAAGTACTTAAATTCTAAAGAAACGCCAATATTTCACAAGGGAAATAATCTTTTTAATATGAATATTATTTCTAAAGAATCTTCTCGAGAAAGAATTATATTAGTAGAAGGTTATATGGATGTTATATCTTTGTATAATAGTGGTATAAATTATAGTGTAGCAAGCCTTGGTACTTCTCTTACTGCTGATCAAGCTAAAATTATAAAGAAGATGGCAAGGGATATTTATATTTGCTATGATAGCGATGACGCAGGTATAAATGCGACTTCAAGAGCCATTGATATATTCCTTTCAATATCTGTTAAGCCAAAAATAATTGAATTAGATGGAGGGTTAGATCCAGATGATTTTATAAAGAAGTATGGCGTTGAAGGCTTTGAAAATAAAATCAAAGGTGCAATTTCTTATATTGATTTTAAAATCAAAAGATTAAAGGAAAACTTTAATTTAGAAGAAAATGAAGGACTTAGCAATTTTACTATAGAGTCTGCTAAGATTTTTTCTAGTATAAAAAATCCTATTGAGAGAGATATTTTTGTAAAAGATTTTTCTAAAAATTATAATATTTCTATAAATGCTATAAATAATTATATTAATTATTTAAATAGGAATAAGTTAAAAGAAAATAGAAAGGATAGATTTAAGGTAAAGAAAAATACTAATGTGGTGCAAAATACAAAAACTAAAGCACAAGAGGAATTATTGTCATATTCTTTACTGGATAATGATATCTATGAATATATAAAAAATAAAATTGAAGTATATTATTTTACAAATGTAAATACGAGAATTGTATTTGAAGAGATTCCTAGAATGTTTGAAGAAGAATTGGATATAAGGGAATTTTTATACGATTTAATTGATAAAAAATTAATAGAAAAAGATTTTGTAGAAATTATTTTAGATCTCATAAAAAAAATTAATGTAAATTACAAGATAATTGATGAGTTGATAAGTACACTTGAAAAAAATTATTTGCAGAATGAAAAGAATAAAATCCTCGAAAATATCGGAAAACTTCAAGGAGAAGAAAATAAAAATCTCTTACTCGAAGCTTTAAAGGATTTAAAATCGATTAATTTAAAGCTAAATGAGTTGAAAGGAGAGGGTAATAATGAGCGATGATATAAAAAATAAAGATTCCATTGAATCTGTGATGGAAAGACTTTTAGAAGAAGGCAAAAAAGAAGGAAAACTCTCTTATGACGAAATAGGTGATGCCTTTGAAAAAGTTCCAATGGATTCTGATGAAATAGATGAAATGTATAAAAATTTTGAAAAACAAGGTATACATTTAATTGACGAAAAAGATTCTAAAGGTGATGATGAAGAAGTAGATGTTACTAAAGAAGATTTGTCTGTACCAAAAGGCGTTACAGTTGACGATCCTGTTAGAATGTATCTAAAGGAAATTGGAAAAATTTCTCTTCTTACAGCTGAAGAAGAGGTTGAAATTGCCAAGAGAATGGAAGCAGGGGATGAGTCTGCAAAAAAAGAACTCGCAGAAGCAAATCTAAGGCTTGTTGTTTCTATTGCTAAGAGATATGTTGGACGTGGAATGAGCTTTTTAGATTTAATTCAAGAGGGAAATCTTGGACTTATGAAAGCTGTTGACAAGTTTGATTATACAAAGGGTTTTAAATTTTCTACTTATGCAACTTGGTGGATTAGACAAGCAATAACAAGAGCAATTGCTGACCAAGCAAGAACTATTAGAATTCCAGTTCACATGGTCGAAACTATTAATAAACTTGTAAGAGTTCAAAGACAACTTGTTCAAGATCTTGGTAGAGATCCTCTTCCAGAAGAAATTGCAGCAGAAATGAATTTAGATGTTGATAGAGTACGCGAAATTCAAAAAATTGCACAGGAACCAGTTTCTCTCGAAACTCCAATTGGAGAGGAAGAAGACTCTCATCTAGGAGATTTTATACCTGACGATGAAATTTTATCGCCACAAGATGCAGCTACATTTACTCTTTTAAAGGAACAATTAAACACAGTTTTAGAAACTTTAACTGAAAGGGAAAAGAAAGTTTTGACACTTAGATTTGGACTTGAAGATGGAAGGGCTAGAACACTTGAAGAGGTTGGCAAAGAATTTGATGTAACTCGTGAAAGGATTAGACAAATAGAAGCTAAAGCACTTAGAAAGTTGCGTCATCCAAGTAGATCAAAAAAATTAAAGGATTATTTAGAATGATAAAGTTATCGAACAGGCTAAAGAAAATTGCAGAACTTGTAGATTTTGGAGCTTCGGTAATTGATGTGGGCACAGATCATGGTTATGTGCCCAATTTTTTATGCGAAGAAAATATTTCAAAAGATATAATCGCCACAGATATTTCAAAGAATTCTCTAGAAAAGTCTATTGAATTAACAAAAAAACTCAATAATGAAAAGTGCATTAAAAATATTCTTGCAAATGGGATAGTAAATGAAAAACGTGAAAATATAATAATTGCAGGTTTGGGCGGAATTCAAATTGCAGATATTATTTTAGATTCTTTTGAAATTGCTAAAGATGCAGAAAAGTTAATCTTACAACCTATGCAAAAGACAAATATTTTAAGACGAGAACTTTTTAAAATGGGTTTTGAAATTATTGACGAAGAGATTATATTTGAAGATGAAAGATTTTTTGAGATTATTGTTGCAAAATATTCTAGAGAGCGAAAAATTTACAGTGAAGAATATTTTTATTTTTCAGAGAAATTAATTGAAAAAAAAGATAAGACTTATCTTGAATTTTTAAAAGAAAGAGAAAGGAATATAAAAAATATTATGAAAAGTTTTAATTGCAATAATAAAAGAGCGGAAAAAAGAAAAGGAGAACTCTATTACTTGCTAAAAAAGACAGAGGAGGCAATATATGAAATATCCTGTAAGTGAGATTAAAGATTATATGCAAAATTGGGCAAAAGATGAATATCAACTTAGTTGGGATAATTCAGGGAGCCAAATTGAGTTTAAAGAAAAAACAGATTCTGTAGTTCTTGGACTAGATTTAACGGATAATTTAGTTGAAAAAGCTATTGAAACTAATTCAAAGCTAATTATAACGCATCATCCAATGTTTTTTTCTGGCACAAAAAGTATTATAGAAGGATCTTATTTGGGTGACAATATTATAAAACTTATAAAAAACAATATTTCTGTTTTCTCCTACCATACTTCCATGGACATTGCAAATAATGGTGTAAATGATACACTTTTTGAAAAATTAAATTTAATGAATAAAAAAGTTTTGGCCCGTGAAGAAGAAAAATCAATGGGACTTGTTGGAGATTTGTCAAAAAGTTATACCACAGAAAAATTAAAAAAGTTTTTACAAGATTCTTTGGATTATAAGAAAATAAAAATCTATGGGAAAGAGAATAATAATATAAGAAAAGTTGCTATTCTTGGTGGCAGTGGAGCAGACTTTATAAGTGATGCAGTAAGAAGTGGATCAGATGCTTTTATAACAGGCGATATAAAGTATCATGACGGTCAAAGGGCTTATGAAAATGGTATTTTAGTTTTTGATGTTGGACATTTTTGTTCAGAAAAGATGATACTTGAAAAGATAAAAAATAATCTTGAAAAAAATTTTAAAAATTTAAATTTTTATATAGAAGAAGGAAATAGCTATGAGCTTGATATTTAAGGAAATAAATGGTAAAATATTTTGGTAAGTAAATTGGTCAACTGCACAAATGTGAGGAAAGTCCGCGCTCCATAGAGCAGGGATGCTGGTTAACGACCAGTGGGGGCGACCCCAAGGCAAGTGCAACAGAGATATACCGCCATAATGGTAAGGGTGGAAAGGCGAGGTAAGAGCTCACCAGATTATTAGTGATAATAATGCTATGTAAACCCCATTCGGAGCAAGACCAAATAGGAATAACAGATGTTGCTCGCATCTGCCGGTAGGTAGGTTGCTAAAGATTATAGGCGACTATAATTTAAGATTGATAGTTGATTAAACAGAACGCGGCTTATAGATTTGCTTACTACATAAACAACAAAAAGTTACAAATTAGTTAAAATTTTCTTAACTTTTTTGTAACTTTTTGTTGTTTTTTTGTAATAACTTTGCTATACTTAATTAGTAATAAAAATTGAGCTAGAGGTCTAACTATTTTTAGACAGAATATAAAATTGATAGTATAGGAGTTGTTAGTATTGTTTTCCTTAAAAAATAAATTGCCGCTAGGCTTAGTTGCACTTTGCGCAGTTTCAGTAGTAGGCATGAAAGATACAGGAGTATTTATTAACGAACATGTACAAAAAACATATAGTGGAAATGAAATTAAATTTGCAATAGGTGAAAAAGTAGAAGTACTTGAAAACAAAGGAGATAATTATTATATTTCTAAAGGCAAAGCAAAAGTTACAGTTCCACAGGATAAAATTTTACTTACAGAAGTAAATCTTCCTACTTATAAAGTTGTTAAAGCAAGTCCAATTTTAGATGACAATGGCAAAATTATTAGAAGTCTTTTTCTAGATGAATATGCAGTGTTTGTTTCAGAAAATGGAAATAATGTTAAAATTAAATGCAATGATGGCACTGTTGGAAATGTAGATAAGTCTGCACTTAAGAAAGTTTCTGATAGAAGAAATAATGTAACGGAAGTTGAAGTTAAAAATAAAACTGTTGCAAAAAATGGCAGTGGTAAAAAATTAAATTTAAATAAAAATCAAGTTGTAAATGTTGTCAATTACAACAATGGAAATTTTGTAATTGAAGAAAATGGAAATTCTTACAATGTTGATGCTAAAAATTTAAATATTGTTTCTGGAAAGAAAGCCGAAAGAAACGAAGAAGAAACATTTAGAGATGATGAAAAAGAAATTCAAGAAACAATAAAACGTCAAGAAAAAGATAGACAAAAGGAATCAAGACAAATTCAAAAATTCCCAGCTACAGCTTCTTCTATTGCTTCAAAGGTAATAATGTCTGCTGAAAATAAAATTGGTTCTACATATGTTTATGGAGATACTGGCAAGGAAGGATATGATTGTTCAGGGCTTGTATATTCAATTTACAATGATGAACTTGGAATTTCAATTCCAAGAGCTTCTTTTTCACAATCAACTTGTGGAAAACAAGTATCAAAATCTGACTTACAAGAAGGAGATTTAGTTTTCTTTAACACAACAGGAAATGGTGTGAGTCATGTTGGTATTTATATTGGAGGGGGCAAGTTTATACACGCTTCTTCTGGTCAAGGAAAAGTAGTAACTTCTTCACTAAGTGAAGAATATTATGAAGATACTTACGTAAACGCAACACGCGTGTTATAATTTAAAATTAAAAATGTTCTAAAATATCTGTTGAGAGATACAAAAATATTCCTCAACAGATATTTTTTTGCAAAAAATAACACTTGTACTCCAATATCCTTTAAAATAAAGAACAAAATGTACATAAAGTAGGAATATAAGTGTGTAGGATTAAATAAGAACTTAATTTTAAAGGATATTTTAATTTAAGTAAAATCAATAAAATTTTATTTGAATTAATTTTTATAAATATTTCTGAAATTTATTTAAATAATGAAAAGAGGACATTAAAAAATTTAAAAATTATTTATATAAACGAGAATACAACAGGGATTTGAACGAGGGAATAATCTTAATATTTTTAATTTTAAGCTTTACAAAAAAAGAAAAAAATTCATAGAAGAAAGTATATTGAAAAAATAATTTTTAAATGCTAAACTCAAATAGTTAAAGAAAATGATGATAATTATTATCATCAAATAAAAATTGTTTGGAGGTAGTATGGGTAAAAATTTAAGAAAATTTTCTTCTCTTAGTTTGTCGATGATTTTTGTTATGAGTTCATTTAATGGAGTTTTTGCTGAAAGCAATCTAGGCAGAGATTCTTTAAGTGAAACTGAAAAAATTGTTAGAAATCAAAAGGAAATGAACTTAAAGAAAAGTAAAATACTTGAAGATTTTGAAAATGAAGAACCTAGTTTAAAGGTTAAAAGAGAAAAAGTAGTTTATTTTGTAGAGTTTTATGATAATGCTAATAAGGAAGAGGTTATACAGAAACTAAAACAAATTAAGGATTTAAAAGTTTTGTATGAGTATGATATTTTGTTTAAAGCAGTGTCTGTTGAAACTTATCCTGAAGAACTTGATAATTTAAAAAATATCAAGGGAGTAAAGGAAGTCGAGAGAGCTGGAAAATTAGTTCCACTTATGGAAAATGCAAGAAAACTTGTTGGAGTAGATAGTGCAAGTGAATATCTTAAAAGTTTAAACGCTATAAATGCAAATCTTGGAAAGAATTATGACGGGCGTGGAATGGTTATTGCAAACATAGATACAGGGATGGATGCTACTCACAAAGCTATGCGTATTGATGATGATGCAAAAGGATCTTTAAAGATAAAGAAAGAAGATTTAAAGGGTTCTGATAAAGAATTTTGGCTATCTGATAAAGTTCCTCATTCTTTTAATTACTTAAATGGCGGGAAGATAACAACAGAAAAATATGATGATGGTTCAGATTATTATGATCCACATGGTATGCATATTGCAGGAATTTTAGCTGCTAATGATACTAAAGAAGACATAGAAGCACATAAAGGAATACGAGGTATTGCACCCAATGCACAACTTTTTTCTTATAAGATGTACTCTGATGCAAGCGATGGTTTTGCTGGGGATGAAACTATGTTTCACGCCTTTGAAGACTGTATCAAACACGATGTTGATGTAATTTCTGTTTCATCTGGATTTACTGGAACTGGTTTAGTTGGAGAAAAATATTGGTATGGAATTAGAGCACTTAGAAAAGCAGGTATTCCTATTTGTGTTGCAACAGGAAATTATGCAACTTCATCTTCTAGTTCTTCATGGGATAGATTTGCAAATAATTCTTTAAAGATGACGGATACAGGAAATGTTACTAGAACTGCTGCTCATGAAGATGCAATAGCTGTTGCTTCGTCTAGAAATACAAAAATCAATTATGAAGGTGTAAATATTGGTGGAAGAGATTTTAGATATTCGCAAATTGGAGCTTTCTTTGATAAAAATAATTTTCCTCAAGGTAAATATAATTTTATCTATTTGGGGCAGTGTCAAGATGATGATATCTCTGGAAAAGATTTAAAAGATAAAATTGTTGTAATGGATAGAATTTACACTAAGGAGTTAAAATATTCTTTCAAAAAAGTTTTTGACAAGGGTGCAAAGGGCGTAATAGTAGTAAATACTGTATCTTATTACAATAGAGATGATTGGGAAAATATCCCTGCAATGGGCTATGAAGAAGATGAAAATACAAAAGTGCCAGTATTTTCTGTTTCAGGAATGGACGGAAAGTTAATTTGGGATATGATTTGCAGTAGAACTCCTGATGACAAGGAAGATTTTAGGGGAAAAGATGCAGATTATAGAATTGACATGGAAAAATATAATTCCAAGAAGCCAAAAGTTGGAGATGAAAGAGAACTTAGTCTAAAGTTTTTAGACCATAAAATTGCGTGGAAAGATACTAATGTACCTGCTGGTTCAACTTCGTGGGGACCTAGGATTGATTTAATGTTAAAGCCAGATGTTTCAGCTCCTGGTAAAAATATTTATTCAACTTTAAATAAAATAAATGGAGTGGACAATTATCAATATATGTCGGGAACCTCTATGGCAACACCAGTTGTTTCTGCATCTACAGTTTTAATAAGACCAAGAGTAAAAGAACTTGTAGAAGAACCAGTTATAAAGTCTAGAGGAATTGATATTACTTCACTTACAAAGATAATGCTACAAAATACATCAACTCCAATGATTGATCCAACAACTGATGATGGAAATGGAAATTATTTATTTGCATCTCCAAGGCAACAAGGTTCAGGACTTATAAATGTTGAAAAAGCTTTAAAGAATAATTTAATTGTTTCATATAAAGTGGAAGATTCAAAAGGAGAAATGAATTCTTATGGTGCTGTTTCTCTAAAAGAAATTAAATCAGATAAAAAAGATTTTACAATTAATATAGATAATCCTTCAGACAAAGATATAACTGTAAAGGTGAGTGCATCAAAGGTTACAACTGATGGTGAAATAACAAAGAAAAAATTGGACGAACAATATAAAGACGAAAAAAGTGAAGATGGAAAAAAAGAAGTTGCAGAAATTCATCCTAAAGAAGTTGCAGGAGCAAGTTTAACTTTTGCACAAGATGAGATTACAATTCCTGCAAGGGGATCCTTTGATTTGGGAGCAACGTTAAATCTTGGCGAAGCAAAAAATAAAGATCAGTTCGTCGAGTCTTTTATAAAATTTGAATCAAAAGAAGAAGGAACGGACAAAGTAAATCCTCAGCCATCACTTTCAATGCCAGTAATGGGTTTTGCTGGAGATTGGAATAAAGAACCAATTGTAGATAAATGGGCTTGGGAAGAAGGTTCAAGATCCAAGGGAATCGTGGGCTATGATGATGAAGGAAATCCAAAAATCCCAGGAACATTAAATAGAGGTCGTGGTGGAGAACATGGAATAGATTTATTTAAACCTGCTGGTGTAATTCAAAATAGAGAAACTGAAAATAAAACTCTAGACCAAGATCCTGAATTATTTGCTTTTAATAATTCGCAAGATTTTACAATGAGTTCCACAGGTGATAGTAAAATTATTTCAAACAATGAAATTGACAGAGGACTTACTCCAAGTCCACTAATTTTAAGATCAGCATCTGACTGCAAAATTTCTATTGTAAATACAATGGATGAAAAAAATCAAAAAGACCTTAAAGTTATTACAGTGGATCATTTTATAAAGGGAATTTTAAATTCAAAGAGAAGTGATGCAAAGGGAATTAAAAGTTCAAAATTAAAAGTAGATGGAGATTTGAGATGGGATGGATTAATTTATAATCCTCACGCAGAAGACGAAACTGATCCAAATTATGTTGAGGGAAAATTTGATGCCATAGCAGAGGGTCAATATTATTATAAATTCCAGTACAGACTTTCTCCAAAATATCCATATCAAGTTTCATATATTCCTGTGAAAATTGACAGAACTCCTCCACAAATTGTCAGCGTAAATGCAGAAAATCCTGACGAAATTATTTTGAAAGTAAAAGACACTTATCATGTTCAAAATGATCCAGGAAAAACTTTATTTGCAAGAGATCAAGAAAAAAATCCAAATGAATTTAAAGAAGAAAATAATAAAATTTGGTTTGCAGGTGCAGCTTTTGTAGATGAGTATGGAGATATAGAAGAAAATTTAAAAGTAATAAATACGGGAAAAGTGGACAAGTATGGAAGCTTTGAAATGGATAGCGATGGAAATTCTGTCTATAAAATTCTTGGAGCAAATAAAAATCTTCTCGGTAAAACTTTAGAAATTGCAGCACTTGATGGAGCCTCAAACTTTACAAATCTTTACAGGATAAAATTTGACAACGAAGTAAAAGATGGAAAGTTAGCTTATTTCTTAGAAGGCAAAGAAGATGAAAAGCTTGGAGAAATTGATGCATCTAAACTTAAAAATGTAGAAATAAAAGAAGAAGATAAAAAAGATAGCTCTGAAAATAATAAAGAAGACAAAACTCACAATAATTATGGAAATCCTGAAATAAGTGTAAATAAAGATAGTTCTTATATAAAAGAACTTTCTGAAGAAGATACAAAAAGAATTATAAAACCAAGGGAAATAAAAGTTACAAATGAATTTACAGGAGAAGAAAGCACAGATTATGACTATGGAGATATTAAATCAGTAGATGAATATGGAATTCCTTCTAAATATTCTGATGGATCTTTAATGGAATTTGAAGATAGTGATGTAAGTTCATTAGAGAGCATGGGATATATTGGAAAGATTGTCCCAGATTCAAAAGGTGGCTTTGATGTAGAAGGAGAAGTTAGAAATGTATCTCCTGATGCAAAAATTTACTTTAGATCTACTAGAATGTCAAAGACAAATAAAAGAGAAGAATTGAAAAAAGTTCCTTATTCTTATGATGAAGAAAATCACAGTTTTAAATTTAACTTGTGGGGAAATAAGGATGATGTAGACAATAATAAAGGAATTGACTACAAAGGAGATATCGAATTATTTGTAGTAGACAGTGGCAAAACAAGCAAGAGTATTTTTTTAAGAATGCCAAAAGAAATAAATGAAAGTGTAGAAAAAAAGCAAAAGCCTAAACTTTTAACTTCACAAAAAAGTATTATTGAACTTGGCGAAGCAGAACTTGGTGGAGAATTAAAAGAAGAAAGGGATGAGAATGGAAATATTTTTTACAGAGTAAAGGACGAACTTAGAATAGAAAAGGGCTATGGAGTTAGAGTTATTTCTAGAAATCCTGGCAAGACTGGTTTAGATTCCAATTACACTGAAGATTTTAAAAATAATGACGAAGACACAAAAATTGTTTATGCAAATATAAAAGGTCTAGATGGTTTTAATGTAATTAGATATGAAATTTATAAATTAGATGGAAGTGAAGAATTTAAAGAAGAAAATTTAGTTGAGGAAATGGGCAAGTGTCTTTACATCGATAGAGATGGAGTTAAATTAGATATGGATCCAGATACATTTAATCCTTACAGTGATGGAGAAAATGGTGAGCTTTATGTTAGAAAAAGTCCATATGTTTTGAGAGGAAGGATTGGCGATAAGGGTGGATTTAATTGGCACCTTAGAATAAATGAATCAATGGTTGACCAATATTTAATTTATGGAGATTTAAAATCTGATAACTCAAAGGATTTTGAAGTTAAATTAGATGTAAGAGATAATGATGTAATGGATTGGTCTGCAAAAGACTATAAGCTAAATAGTCCACAAAATGGAATTCTTTCACAATATAGAATTTATATGGACAGTGTAAAACCAGAAATTAAGTTGTCTAAAGATGCGATTGGTGAAAATGACTTTCTATTAAATTATAAAGAAGGAAAAATTTATTTGAATATTTCTGATAAAAGAGATGAAGATAAACTAGGTCGCATAGAAAAAAGTAAAATTTATGTAAATGGTAAAGAATTTGATTTTAATAGAAGTCTTGAAAATTATGCAAGAGATGGAAAAGTTGAAATAAAAGTAAGTGCTTCTGACTATGCAAGAAATACAAGTGTAAAAATTTATAACATAGATTTAGATACAGATGAAATTTCAGAAGTAGAAAATAAAAATGTAAAAATAAAAGTAAATGGAAAAGAAGAACTTGTAAAACAGGGAGAGGATTTTGTACTTCCAGAATTTACTGGACAAAATGATAGTCATAAAAAATTCACAGGATGGAATGTAAGAGGAGTTACACAAAAGCCAGGTCATGTTTTTATAGCACAAGAAGATATTGAAATTGACCCAGTTTTTGAAGAAATTAGTCAGAACAAATATACTATAAAATTTGAATCAAATGGAGGAAGTGGAAAAATCCCAGATATTGTTGCAGATGAAAATGAAGAAATAGAATTGCCACGAAATACTTTTGATGCACCAGAGAATAAAATATTTGATGCTTGGATAGTTTCAGGCGATAGAGATAAGAAGAATGCAGGAGATAAAATAAAAGTTGATTCAGATATAACTGTAACAGCTCTTTGGAAAGACGTAAGTGGCAAAAAAGAAAAAGATGATCAAAATTCATCTAATGAAGAAAATCCAAGAGATAATAAAAGGCCATCAGATGAAGAAAAACCAAAGGATAATAAAAAACTAGCAAATGACGAAAATCCTTTAGACAATAAAAAGTCAACAGAAAGTGATACTAATGATACCAAAGAAAATTCTTTTGATAAGAAAAATAAAGATGAAAAGAATAATAAAGAAACAGGTAGAAGTCACAAGAAAAGCACAAAAGTTGATACAAGGACTTACAAAAATGATAAATCTAAAAGTTTATTCTCATCTTATGATACAAATTCAAGTAATATAGAAAATCACTGGGCAAAGGATGCTATTAATTATGTAGTAAATAAAGATTATTTCAAGAATATTGCAGAATTAAATAATTTTATGCCAGATAGAAATCTAACTAGGGCAGAATTTGTAACGATACTTGGAAGAGTTGCAAATGTAGACACAAATAAATACAAAGACAAAGTATTTAGTGATGTAGATGAAAATAAATATTATGCAGCTTATATAGATTGGGCTTATAAGAATAAAATAGCAAGTGGATTTGGCGACAATACCTTTAAACCAGACAAAGAACTTACTAGAGAAGAAATGTGTGCCTTTTTATCAAGATTTAACAAGGTTAATAAATTAAATAACAAAGAAGAAAATATTAATATTTCCTTTAAAGATGAAAAAGACATTTCAGATTGGGCAAAAGACTCTGTAAAAGAAATGGTTAGACTTGGTTTGATAAAGGGAATGGATGATGGAAACTTTAATCCAAAAGAGAAATTAACAAGAGCACAAATTTCACAAGTTGTATATAGTATGAAGTAAAGTAAATTATAAAAATTACGGTACTGTTGCAAAATAGAATAAAACAAAAAAACGGCTCGAATATGGCGAAAGCCGTTTTTTTTGTTTCGATAAAATTAAGGTATGAACAATCCATTAATTTATCAAAATAAGCTTACCTTAAATCGTTTAACTTTGTAATTAAGTTTAAACTTTAACATAAAAACTTGCTTTGATGATGGGAAAGTTGGTTTTTATACATATCCATACAAAAATAGTGCTAATGATTCCCCACCGACACTATTTATTATAGAATCTATATTATCAAGAGGATTGTTCATATACAAGCTATTCACAGTTTCTCAATTTAAAAGGTGCTTTGATTATTGTTACACTTAGATTTTAGATTGGCTTAATCAAGCTAATTTTACTACATTTTCTTTTATTCCCATTCTTCTTTTTCAAACGTACGATATATACCAAACCATTCAAAATACGAGATTCTATTTTTTAGAGTACCACTAATTCCACCTAATTATAGGACGTTTTCAGATTTTTAGTCCCGTCCCAGTCCCAGTACCGGAGAACTTCTAATAATACTTATCTTATTTACTGTATTTTTCTATTATATCGTTGTATCTTTGAGTATTTTCATCAATTATATTATCTCTTTCTCGATATATATCATTTATCTTCTGATAAATGCTTTTATAAATTATCTTGTGAGCTTCATTTTTAATAAGCGTATCATCAAACTCTTCTAACTCAAAATCATCCTCATCTATACATTTTTCTATAAGTTTTATTAAATCATCACCTGTTATGTCCGAAATTAATTTCCAGTTATCTGAACTGCTCAATCTAAAGTATACATTGCTATTTTCAATTTTTGTGTAATTCATATGTGCTCTCTCTTTCCTTATATGCCTCTTCACCTGCTTCTAGTGAATCCATTAAGATTTTATAAGTTTCAATAGTATCATCATCATTATCAAAACATGTTAAAGTTTTTGAAGCTATGTTACCACTATATATTTTGAACTTGATATCTTCATTAGTCGATTCTCTCTTAGTATACAATATATAATCTGGCTTTATTGACAACCCTGTTGTATTATTATGAGTAGCTAAAATAACCGGCATTTTTTTCGAAATATCTTTTACCATATTATTAACTTCTAAATTTAAGAAGATATTATCAAAAGAAGATTCTGGCTCATCAATAAGAAGAATATCATAATCGTTAGCTGATTTTATTTCATTAAGTAAATTATATTCTGTTCTTTCTCCACCTGATGCTGATAATTTAAATTCATTAACTATATCAAACTTTACATTAACATAATATTTCCAATAATCAACTTTTGGAATATTTGCTTCACTTAAATTTTGTAGATACTTGTAACCATCTTTATATGAAGACTTAAATATATCAGCTAAAGCAACACTAGTTTTTGCATGTTCTTTTATTTCGCTAACATTTTTATAATATCCTGTTTTCATTATTAATGTAAACTTCCCAATTTTATCTAATTCAATTGTTCGTTCTTTCTTTACCAATTCACAAATATCATTAAATTTTTCTATTTTGCTTTGTGAAATTAAATACTCTTTTAAACCTACATCTACGATTCTATTAGATATGGTTTTAACTTCTAACTTCGGCTTAACATCTTCAATTATTTCGTTTGCTTTTTGTCTTATTATATTTTCTCTACATATGCTTTTTGCTAATTTAGATAGCTCTATTACTAGGTTTTTAAGATCAATTATATTTAGGTGACTTTCGATTATATCTTTGTACTCTATATTTATAATTAAATTTTCAACGCTATTAATCAATTTATCTAGTGATTTAATTTCTTTTCTGGAATATAAATTCTGTGTATAGAGTTTTGATTTTGAAAAAACATCTCTTCTTTCTTCTTCATTTGCAAATTTCAATAAAGACTCTACATACTCATCTATATTCTTCTTTATTTTTTTAAAATCAATATTCGATATTTCTTCGATTAAGTTTTTAAAATCTAAAAACCTATTTTCTCCTTGAATGCTATTTTCATTGCTTAAGCGAACATCGAATTCTTTATTATCCAAATTTTGTTTATCTAATAAAGAAAATTGTCTAATATACTTTACATTTTCATTACTGCTTTCAACTTTATTTAAAAAATAAGATTTTCCACTTGATCTAGCCCCTAACAATACATTTAAACCTGTTGAAACTTGAAAGGATTCATTATTTATCGGAAATAGAGAATTAGACTCATCAATAGTTAACTTAACTTTATTTCTATCTGAAAAAGCTAATTTGATTGAGTTAAGAGAATCATTATCTATATCTAAATAAATTCTTCCTCTCTTTTTTATATCCAGATCAGTGCTAATTCTAATATCACTAAACCAAACTGGGACAAAATTATCATTGGTCTTATATTCCCTTAAAAAATCTTTTATACTAGATACTTCTATTGCATCTATATATTTATCCATTTCTTTGATAATTTGAATAGGTACTTTTGGCTTTTTAGGATTATGCGGAATCAATAAGTATTTTTCTAAATCTCCAAATATTTCCACTAATTCATCCTTATAAATATAATCGCTTGAACTTTCAATTCTTTTTTCAACCTTTTTACATTTTCTTGAAAAATCTTCTAATTCTTCATCCTCACTTAATAGTAGTAAATGTCCACCTTCAAAATTAATCTCTATTCCTGGAAGAACTTTAATATCTAATTCATTACAAATTTCTTTGAATTGCTCAATATCAAATAAATTATGATTTGTAATTCCGATTATATCTAATTTCATTGAATCGACATATCTAATTAAAGATTCCATCGAAAATGTAAATTGACTATCACTAATTGATTTAACAGTATGAATATGCAAGTCTACAGCTTTCATAAACTAACTCCCTTTATAATATCTCTCTAATATATTATTCCGTATATCTTATTACATCTTTTATAACTTTAGATTTTTTATCCGAATAAATTACAACATCTTTTATTACCAACTTTTTAATGGCTTGTGTTAAATTTTCCATATAGTTAAAATCAATTTCTCCATTTGAGTCTACAGGAAGTTTAACATATTTATTCTTAACTACATTCCATCCACCTAATTTGTTTTTATATGAATATATTGGTAGGTCAGTAACTTTATTAATGCAAGATACTGCAAATAAATAACCATTAGGGCTTAATTCTATTTCTTTATTTTTCCATTCAATAGCGTAAGCATCTGATAGTACAGAAAACTCCCTTGATTGGTAATATGACCTATATACATCGCTATTAGAAGGTATAGAAATTACATTTTTTAGCACAGTAGCATTTGTTTCAGGTGCATAATAATTTAGACCTTGGTTCATAAAACTTGAAGTCAAAAGAGGAAGTATATAATTATCTTTAGGCTCTTTAGGAAGTTCTTTTGCTTTATATGGTAATTTTTTTGTTTTTATTCTTTCAAATAAATCTCCCATTTTAAATTCATGCCACTCAACTTTCTCTAAATTATAAATTGCATTTATTTCTTCATCATTTAGTTTATAATCTTTTAATCCTGTAACATTTAGATAAGATTCTAGCTCGGCGACACGCTGAGCTTCTAGCTTGGCGACAAAAGATTCCATAAAATCATAATCTATTTTCCCGTTTTTGCTTGGGAGTTTTATTTTCAAATCTTTTATTTTGTTCCAAGAACACATATTTTGATAACCAAATAAACTAGGTAAATAACTAAGAGCACTTGTGATTGAAACCCCTATATTCCTACTAATTTCAAACTTAGGGATGAGTGCAAATACTCGAGCGTGCGTTACAATTTTATATTTAAACTGTCTAAAGAAAGAATAACCAAACATATCAACTGTAATAGTATTTCTATCAATAATTTTTGCATTAACGTCAGATTTCCCTAATACTCCATTATTAGTTAAACCAGCAGTTATTACATACTCTCCCAAGTCGTTAATATGATCTTTTTGTATATCGAAGTCTCCAGATTCACCATCAAACAAATCTCCAATCCTATATTCGCCCCACTCAATATTTTGGAGTTTTTCATTGAGTAGGGCATCTATTTTTTTAAATACTTGTCCTCACTTTCATTTTTCATAATAGCTGATACTTCCCAAGCTAAAAAGTCTGCTACTGTTCTTTTGAAATCATTAAGGGTCGGTCTTTTATCAA
Source organism: Peptoniphilus lacydonensis (assembly GCF_900106515.1). Taxonomy (GTDB): domain Bacteria; phylum Bacillota; class Clostridia; order Tissierellales; family Peptoniphilaceae; genus Peptoniphilus_A; species Peptoniphilus_A lacydonensis. The sequence goes on along the minus strand of NZ_FNWF01000003.1, from coordinate 320,602 downwards.
TAGGTGCTGACTGATTCCAATCCGATCCATTTTCTGGGTCAATGTTTCCTTCGTAGTATTCTTTTTCAGTAAATATATTTAATTTACTCTTACCAAATCTCACAAGATCTACGACTTCTTGATATCTTTCTTTTGCTCTGTCTGTATCTTTTAAATTGTTTGATGATTTTTTTCTATCACTTCTTGTATAACCATCATTAGCAAAATCTATAAATTTAACAATTTCATCTTTTTGATGAGCTTCTCCAACTCTAAATACATATATATTAGTTTGAACACTTGATTTACCTATGAACAAATCTATTGGCATCCTTATACTTGCTAGTAGCGTATTATTTTCCAATATTTTTTTATTATATTCTTTTGCCTTTCCACTACCTGCTGAATTCTGAATAATAATCGCAGCATAACCCTTATTCATCATAGACAAGGCTTTTTCTACAAAAATCATTCCACAACCATCAGCTGAATATGGTGGATTTAAAACAAAAGCTGTAGCAGGGAATTCTTCATCAGTCTTGTCAAAACCATATCTACCATCAAAATCTATAAGAGAATCTTGATTTATAATATTAGATGAACCATCGCCCATAAGAATCATATTCAGTATTGCTAGCATATAAATATTAGGTAAGAGCTCTATTCCTAATAATTGTTCTGCTTTAATCTTAGCGATTTTTTTCTCTAATTCCAACGGTGATTTGATTTTCTCTTTAGCATCAATCATCATTTCATTCATTGCCGCAACTAATAGACCTGCTGACCCTGTTGCAAAATCCCACACATAAGAATCTTTATCAACTCTCGCAAGTTTAACAAGTAGATGTGCAACATATGCCGGAGTAAGAACAACGTCATTTAACTTATCTTGGCTAAAACCAAGCCAAGAATACATTTCATTGAATAACTTTCCCGTAAAATCAGTCGTTAACCCAATTTTATAATAAATTCCTAAGTCATCTACAATTTTACAAAAAATTCTCTTTAATTGACTTTCTCCATTATAGGGTTTATTTATATTTTCTGATAACAAGGTATTTTTTAGGGTTCTTACAATGAGATTTTGTTTTTTCTCTGGTAAATTTTTATTTTTAAGGAAGGCCTCTATTTTTCTTACAATAATTTCACCATCTGTATTACCATCTTCAGTAGAAGATTGAAGATCTGATTTTTCCAGCGGCCTAACTTTTCCAGGTATGCCTAAAGTTGCCATAATAGATGCAGAAACTAAGTAAACTCTATCATTTTCACTTAATCCTTTTTCTTCTTTATAGATATCAGTGTTAAGCTTTGTAAGAGAAGTCTCAATTTCTTTTTCTCTTTTTTCTCTTAATTTATCTAACTCATCATTAGATAAAGAAAGTTCATTAATTTTTTTTATAAAATCGTTAAAGTTATCTTTATAAAGGAAAGATAAATCTGTGTAATCATCAACTTTTTGACCTATACCCAAATTATCTTTGGATACATAATATACCCCTATAGAATGTTCTATTGATCCATCTATTTTCTTAAAACCAGTAACACCAATAGCAATTATGTTAGTATATGAAGTGTAGTGTAGAATTGCGTTCGCATAATGAATAGCTCCATTAACTGCATATGAATTAATATTTTTATAGTTTGGTGTATTTTTAGTAGTTATGTTATCTACATTTCCATCTTTATTTAGTTTAACTAATTTGTCCTTATATCCCTTATATTCAATTAAAATAGGGTAATAGTTTAAGGCTTCATCTTGTAATAATAATTTAGCATCGGGTCTATTTCCACCAGCTCCACCACTTTTAGAAGCATATTCATTTAATGCCTTGTCTATTTCGTCATTTAAACTTTCTTGCTCTAGTTTATAATCTAATCCATAATCTCTTAGCCAACCATTTACTAAGTCAGCAATATTAGGTTCAATCGATTGTATCTTTGCCATAATTACCTCACATACTCCAGAAGATTTTAAAACTTAAGTTCCAGGACACAACTTTTTTATGTTCTTTTAGATTTAATTTTGTTATAAAAATTAAGCAATATCCTTTAATAGCTCTTTCTTTTTAAAATTTTATATTTACTTTTCTTTTTAAACCTTATCTAAAAAAAATAATCTTAAAATTTTTAATAAACTTTCTTGTACTTATTTTTCGAAAATTAATATCCATCTAATAATAATCATATCATATTTTAAAATCTCTTAGATATCTAAGATTTCAAAAAAATTTTTTATAATTTAAAACTTTATATTTTCGCAAAGCGATTTTTTTATTTGTTGTTTTCAAAAAAAAGACCCTAGTATTAACTAAGGTCTTGCAAGCTTATATTAATTTTATTCCCATTCTTCTTTTCCAAACGTACAATATATCCAAAACCATTCAAAATACTAGATTCTATTTTTTATAATATCACTAAATCCACCTAATTATAGGACGTTTTCAGATTTTTAGTCCCGTCCCAGTCCCAGTACCGGAGAAATATTGTTTTAATATAATATCTCTTTTTGTCTTCTAAGCTCTTAAAAGCAAAAGAACAAGTAGAGAGTAAAGACAAGGATAAAAAGTCCATATTAGGGCAAATAAAAAGCTTTAAGACAGATGACAAAGTTAAGTCAAATAAGAAAGAACATAGCAAAGCAACAGAGAGATAAATATCGGCAGTCTTAGGACTGCCTTTATTTTTTGCCGATTTTTCAAATCAAATTTATTCAGACTATATATGCATATCCACCTAAACTCATATAAAAACATGGCTTGTAAAAATTACTTCAATTACAATAATCGCATTTTAAATTGTGATGTTTGCAAGCTAAACTACGAACCTCACTAGGAAGTTTTCCTTTATATCTTTTGTAATAAATGGAAAATTTGCTATGGGATGTGTATCCAACAGATTCGGATATTTCCTTTATAGGTAGTTCGGTATTTAAGAGAAGAGTTTCAGCTACATTCATTCTTTTTCTTTGGGTGTATTCTGTAATGCTTTGACCATATTTTTCTTTAAACAAATTTTTTAATTTTGTTCCGCTCATTTTAGATATTTTTTCAAGGGTTTCTTGATTTACATTCATGGCGAAATGATCATCTAAGAATCTTGCCACATCTTCAAGTGCTTTATTATCATCAGATTCAATTTTATATTTTTTCCTATTTAAGTAGGTATTGATTACAATACTTACCCATTCATTTGCTTTGGCTTTAAAGAAAAAATCAGCGGCAGGAGGGTCCATCTTACAATTTAATATTTCCATTGCCACTTTTTCTAAGGATTTTGTAAGAATTATTTGATTCGGTTGAAGTAAAGATGAATAAAATGATTCCGGATTAATGTTAATAGATGCTAAATGTTTTTCTATTAGCTCTTTTTTAAAACCAATGGAAACAGCAAGATAACAACAATTCTCGTGTAATAAAAAAACAAAATCGTCTTTTATATTGTCAAAGTCAAAAGTACATAAAGAGTTTGCGGTAAGATTTTGATATGGATTAAATTTTTCTCCATTTGCGCTGACAATGTAACTTGAATAAATTGAAACATAATCTGCCATGCTATAAGTGCTATTTTGAATTACTTCTTCTCTGATATAAAAATCATGGACATCAATAATAAATCCATCTTCTTCATAGAACCAATAAAGCCCTTCTGCATAAGTTGAATCATCTTTACTCCAACAAAAAGTGTGCCCTGCACTTGAATACTTCTTATTGTTTTTACATTCATCCACTTTCATATATTCTTTTACAAAATCATAATATGACATAATACACCTATCCCTTTTAGACAATATTCCAATTAGCCTTATTAATTCAAAACTATTGTATTAGCAATTATAACCGATATATAATATGAAAGCAATGATACTTATTATCAAATAAGGAAATTTATATCTAAAAGGGATATCAAAGAAAGGAGATATGATTATGAAGATTTACAAAAAACTATTTGCTTATGTAGAGGATAAAAAATATCTTGGGGTTTTAGCTATAGTTTTTTCTGCTATATCTGCTGTGCTTACGGTATATGGATATTATATAATCTACAAATTTCTAGATAAGTTAATAATTAATTCAAATTTATCTGGTGCAGAGAGATTAGCATTAAAATCTGTTATTACACTAACAATTGGAGCGGTATTTTATTTTGTTTCAGGAATGTTTTCACACATCTTGGGATTTAGGCTTGAAACAAATTTGAGGAAAAGAGGGATCGATGGTTTAGAGAAAGCTAGTTTTAGGTTCTTTGACTTGAATCCATCTGGTCAAATAAGAAAGATAATAGATGACAACGCCGCACAAACTCATCAGGTTGTAGCTCACATGATTCCAGATAGCTCTCAGGCAATAGTTACACCTATACTTGTCCTTGTACTAGGCTTTATAGTAAGTATAAGAGTTGGCATAACCTTGCTTGCTCTTACAATAATTGGTGGCTTAATTTTAGGGGCAATGATGGGTGAACAAGAATTTATGAAGATATACCAAGAAGCCATTGTCTTTAATGTTTCAATTATCTATACCAGCAGTAATTGGGATGGTAGTTATAGGCCTATATCCACTTATGGATGGAATATTTGCTGGACAAATAATTGGTGAGAATGCTATGGCGGCTTGCTCAATAGCTATGCCACTTACATTTTTTAATAATGGGATTGCAACGCTTATAGGGATAGGTTCGGCATCCATTTTATCAAGAGCCATGGGAAAAGGTGATAATGATACTATAGACAAACTTATGGGAAATCTTATCTATTGGGTTATCTTTTTTTCAACGATTATAACAATAGGAGGAATACTTCTAGGACCATATTTTTTAGATTTAGTTGGAGCAACAGGAGAAATAAAGGCATTAGGAATAAGATATTTAAGAGTAATATTTATAGGTTCAATATTTGTAAACTTTACCCAGTCAGCTAATATGGTAATGCGTGGTGAAGGTCTTATGAAAAGAGCAATGACTATTATGGGACTTGGTGCCTTTATCAATATAGCTCTTGATCCAATACTAATGAAATTAATGGGTGATTATGCCATTGAGGGAGCAGCTATAGCAACTGTAACAGCACAAATAATTCAAGCTATTATTACTCTTTATTATTTTAAAAATAAAAGTGAAAATGTAAAAATAGGGAAAATAAAAAAAGAAAAAGATATATCAAAGGAAATGTTTGGAGTAGGAGTATCAGCTATGATTATGCAAGTATTTTTCATGGTTCAGCAAACATTGCTTTATAGACAAGCTTTTAAATACGGAGGAGATTCAAATGCAATATTAATGTCAGCAACTTTGAGATTTTATGGATTTTCATTTATACCAATTTGGGGAATGAGTCAGGGGTTACAGCCGATTATTGGTACAAACTTTGGAGCAAAACAATACGATAGAGTAAAGGAAACTATGAAGATATTTTCTATAGGAGGAACAGTACTTGCAGCAATTTTTTGGTTACCAGCACAAGTATTTTCAAAACAGTTACTTGGTTTATTTAAAGTAAGTCAGGATATAATTTCAAGCGGAGTTAATAATTTCAGAATGTTCTATTCAGTATTTATTCTTTATGGAATTATGATTATGACAATAACTTTTTTCCAAGCGATAGGGGATGGAAAAAAAGCTGGAATGATTGTAATGTTAAGACAGCTAATACTACTTGCTCCAGCCTTACTTATATTACCAAGAGTATTTGGAGCAGGGGCTGTTTGGTGGACAGAACCAGTTGTAGATTTTACTATGATAATGGTAGGTTTAGCAATGCAAGCAAAGGCTCTTTCAAATATGAATGTAAATGATTAAAAATAAAATAAAAAGAAAAACAAAAATAGCAGAAGAATTTATTTATTAGTAGGTTAAAATGGATAATAAAAAATTAAAAGTAAAAGATTTAGTAAGCATTGGTGTTTTTACTGTAATATATTTCGCCTTGATGTTTGGAATTGGCATGATGGGCATGATTCCGATATTGTTTTTAATATACCCGACAGTATTAGCCATAGTTGCAGGAACTGTAGTTATGTTATTTATGACTAAGGTTCAAAAACCATGGGCGTTATTTATATTCGGTATGATATCACCGCTTGTGATGTTTGCTATGGGACATACTTATGTAGTGCTGGTGATTTCATTGATAGTAATGATAATAGCTGAGTTGATTAGAAAGATTGGAAATTATAATTCCTTTAAATATAACATGTTAGCTTATGCAGTATTTAGCACATGGATTTGTAGCTCTTTAATGCAAATGCTTTTAGCAAAAGAAAAATATATGGAAATGTCTATGACAATGATGGGAAAAGATTATGTTGATGTATTAGAAAAGTTGATAACTTATCCTCACATGGCTTTAGTAGCCTTAGGTGCTTTCTTAGGAGGAATAATTGGAGCATATATAGGCAAGGCTCTATTGAAGAAACACTTTGAAAAAGCAGGCATTGTATAATGCCTACCTTTTCTTCAAATGCTCCCTTTAATCCAAATCCCATCAGTAAGATATTAGTTGTATTCTTTACGGGATTAACTGTTATGCATAGCATAAATATCCGTTTTGAATTGGCAATAATTTGTATTTTTTCAATTTTGTTTTATTTGAATAGATACAAAAAAACACTTTTCAAATGGATTATTTTATGTGGGATACTTTACTCCTTGCCTAATTTTATGGTGTTATCTGAATTAAACCCTATAGTTAAGATGTTTTTGAGTATACCTATTGTAATTAGAATGTTTATTTTACCATTTATGGCTGCTAGCTTTATGATAAAGACCTCTGATGTAGGTACAATAATTTCGTCAATGGATAAGCTTAAGATCTCAAAGAATGTATCCATACCTATTGCGGTTATGTTTAGATTTTTTCCATCATTTAAAGAAGAGAAGAAAAACATCAAAATGGCTATGAGAGTAAGAGGGATAAATTTTAAAAAACCAATCGAATATCTTGAATATGTTTCAGTGCCACTGCTAATTATATCTTCTAATATTGCAGATGACATTGCAAAAGCGGCAGAAACAAAAGCAATAGAAAATCCAATTGCTAAGACTAGATATATCCGTGTAAAAGTACAGTTAATTGATTTTGTTTATGTTTTAGCTGTTGCTGGACTTATTGTGGGAGGCTTAATATGGTAGAAGTTAAAAATTTAAGCCTTAATTATGGCGAAGAACATATATTAGATGGTATATCACTATCCTTAACTGAGGGAGAGTGCGTGCTATTTACAGGAAAAAGTGGAAGTGGTAAGTCATCTTTAATAAACTCTATCAATGGACTAGCTGTAAGGTATGATAATGCAAAGACAAAGGGCGAAATAGTTATTGATGGCAAAAATATAAAAGATTTGGAACTTTATCAAATCTCAATGCTTGTCTCAACTGTTTTTCAAAATCCTAAGACATATTTCTTTAATGTTAATACTACGTTAGAATTATTATTTTATTTGGAAAATATTGGTCTTGCAAGAGAAGAGATGGACAGGCGTTTGAAGGATATGCTTGAGATATTCCCGATAAAAAATCTTTTGAACAGAGATATATTTAATCTATCCGGCGGTGAGAAACAAATACTTTGCATTGCCGCTTCTTATATAGCAGGCACAAAGATAATAGTTATGGATGAACCTTCATCAAATTTGGATATTAAAAGCATAAGTGTTTTGACACAAATGCTTAAAATACTAAAAGAAAAAGGCATAAGCATAATTGTAGCAGAGCATAGAATTTATTATTTGATGGACATAGTTGATCGTGTATTTTTGATAGATAAAGGCAAACTTAAAAAAACTTATACAAGAAGTGAATTTTTAAAGTTTGATAAAAATGAATTGAACGCTTTAAGTTTAAGGGATAAAGAATTAAGCAAATTAGAAGTTCCTTATTTAAAAGACGGTGGAGAATATCAGATAAAAAATCTTAGCTACAAATTTACTGATGATGAGTGTTTAAGTATAAAAGACATCTCATTTAAGCTTGGAAAAATTTATGGCATAATAGGATCCAATGGACGAGGAAAGTCAACGCTTTTGAGATGCTTAATAGGTCTTGAGAAAAAATCAAAAGAAGAAATTTATTTTAAAGGAGAAAAACTATCCAAGAAAGAAAGGCTGAAAAAATCTTCACTTGTTATGCAAGACGTAAATCATCAATTATTCACAGATGAAGAATTCAAAGAGCTTAGTATAGGAGTAAAGAATTTTGATGAAGAAAAGGCAAAAATCATTTTAAAAGATTTAGGCTTAGACGAATTTAGAGAAAGGCATCCAATGAGTTTGTCAGGAGGACAAAAGCAAAGACTTGCAATAGCCTCCATAATGTGTAAAGACTCTACTTTTGTTTACTATGATGAGCCCACTAGCGGCATGGATTATGCTAATATGATAAAAATATCTGAACTGATTAAAAAATATAGAATTAAAGATAAAATAATTTTTATTGTTTCCCATGATATAGAATTTTTAAATGAAGTGGCAGATGAGATTTTTGAATTGTAAATTAGAGTCTGTTAAACCTGTCTATAGAACTGGAAGATTATTTAAAAATTTAAAAGATACTAAGACATATTGATATTTATTAGAGAATTAACTTCAGGATTTTACGGTATTTATAAACTTCATAATATGTATTTATAGTATTAATATTTTTCGTATCTTTAGGGAAATTCTTTATTGACTTACCATAATTAAAGAGATGACAGATAAAATAAGGTGATGTTATAGAATAGATGATTCTACTCTGTAACATCATTTTTTTATCAAGTATTTAAGTTTAGTGCTATTGATAATAGACATATTTCACTTATTATGTTTTCTTTTCCTCTGTGGTGGAATCTGTTATAGTTTAAGCCTGACTTTATTTTGGAAAATGCTCCTTCGGCTTGAATCGATCTATTTAATCTTTCTTCTATTCCTTGGTCGAATATTATGTTTTTTAAGGTTTCTTCTCTATATTTTTGAAATGTTTCTGCTATGTAGATTCCCTTGCTTTTTTGTCCTTCTTTGTTCCAATCGAAACATCTGTAGACTTTTGTTGTTGTTACGTATCCACTTTTTCTTTTTCTGTATCTGTCATTACATCTTATGAATTCTTTGCCCTCTTGTGATATGTATTTGTCTTGTCTTTCATCGTATTTTAAGCTTTTCCTAAATTCTTGTTCTTTTTTGTATTTTCTTGTTTTCGACTTTTCATAGTTTGATGGTTTTATATAGGATGTTAAATTATTTTCTGCTAAGAATACATAGTTTTCTTCGCTTTCGTATCCTGCATCTGCGACTATCCTGTTTAGTTTATTTGGATATTTTTCTAAAAGGTCTTTTAAGAATGGTTTTAGTGTGTACATGTCACTTGGATGATGGGATATGTTTTCTCCTATGATGAAGCCTGATGCACTTGCTAATTGGATATTGTAGGCTGGTTTTAGTTGGCCGTTTTTCATGTGGTCTTCTTTCATTCTCATGAAGGTTGCATCATGGTCTGTTTTTGAATAGGAATTTCTATAGTCTCCCATTATTTCTAGATGTTTCCTGTAGCTTTCTAGTTTTTCTTTCCAGTCTTTTAAAAGTTCATAGTCCCTTTGTTCTTTTGTTTTTCTTTTTCCTTTTCCGTAAACAAATTTTATTTTTTTCTGTTTGCAATATTTTCTCAATTGATTAAAGATTGTTGTTACTGCTTGAAGTACTTGGTCTGGAATTAGACTTTTACTTAATCCTAGTTCTTCTTTTATCCTCTCTATTAATTTTTCTTGCCACTTTTCTATACTTCCTCGCCATACAAAACTATATCTGTTGGCATAGACTTCTATCTTTGTTCCATCTATATAGATACTTGATAGGTCTATCTGATTTTCTTCTATCAGTATTTGAACTATTTGATTTAGTAAATCTGGTGTTAGTTCTACAATTTTTTGTCTAAATCTGTTTATTGTGCTATGGTCTGGTGGTAGTTCTTTATCGAGTAAGTACTTAATTCTTAAATCATATTTACAAGCTTTTTCTATTCCTCTTGATGTAAATATTCCTTCTGAATAGCAGTATATTATTATTTCTAGCATGGTTACTGGATTTACTTTGGGTTTTCTTCCAAATGATGAATAGACTTTTTTTAGCTCTGATAAGTTCATCCTCTCTATTATATTTTTTACAAGCCTTAGTTTAACATCATCTTGGATATATATTTCTGTATTAAAGTTTAATCTTAGTTGAATTGTATCATTAACTAGTGTATAGTTAGTTAATGGTGATGTATTTGTAGTTGTTTTCATAAATACATTGTATCAAAAAAGACGAGGATTTTTATGTTTCCTCGTCTTTTTTCTATATAGGGGACTTTTGCAACAACCTCTTTAATTATTATTGTTACGATATTGTTACACTTAGATTTTAGATTGGCTTATTTAAGCTATTTATAAGTTATAATCTTTTATTCCCATTCAATAGTTGCTGGTGGTTTACTTGTTATGTCGTACACTATTCTATTTATATGGTCTACTTCGTTTACTATTCTATTGGAAACTTTGTCCAAGACTTCCCAAGGGATTCTTGTAAAGTCTGCTGTCATAAAGTCTGTTGTTGACACTGCTCTTAGTGCCAATGTGTAGTCATAAGTTCTAAAGTCGCCCATTACTCCTACTGATTTATTGTTTGTCAATACTGCAAAGTATTGATTGATGTCTTCTAGTTTTGCTTTTTCAAGTTCGTCTCTAAAAATTTTATCTGCGTCACGAAGTGTATCTAATTTTTCTTTTGTGATTTCTCCAATAACTCTTATTGCAAGTCCTGGGCCTGGAAATGGTTGTCTATCTACTAAATAATCTGCAAGGCCAAGTTCACGTCCAAGTTCACGAACTTCGTCTTTAAATAGCATGCGAAGTGGCTCGATTATTTCTTTAAAATCTACAAAGTCAGGAAGTCCTCCTACATTATGGTGACTTTTTATTACTGCAGAATCGCCAAGACCTGATTCGATTACGTCTGGATAAATTGTTCCTTGTGCTAAGAAGTCCACTGATTTTATTTTTTGACCTTCTTCTTCAAAGACTCTTATGAATTCTTCGCCAATTATTTTTCTTTTCTTTTCTGGATCTGTTACACCAGATAATTTTTCTAAAAATCTCTTTTCTGCGTCCACTCTTATAAAGTGCATTCCAGAATTTTTAAAGGCTTCTTCTACTTCGTCGCCTTCATTTTTTCGCAATAGTCCATGGTCTACAAAGATGCAAGTTAAGTTTTTTCCAACTGCTTTGGATAGAAGTGAAGCTGTGACAGATGAGTCAACTCCACCTGATAGAGCTAGTAAAACTTTTCCATCTCCAACTTTTTCTTTTATCTCTGCAATAGATTTTTTTGCATAATTTTCCATTGTCCAATCTTTTTTTGCACCGCAAATATTTACGGCAAAGTTTTCTAACATTTCTTTGCCATGAACTGAATGATTTACTTCTGGATGAAATTGCAATGCGTATAGTTTTTTGTCTTCATTTTCCATTGCGGCTACTGGGCAATTTTCACTTTTGGCAATTATTTTAAATCCTTCTGGTACTTTTTCTACTCTATCTACATGACTCATCCAAATAGTTTCTTCATCCGATAAGTTTTTAAATATTTCAGATTTTTCTGTTTTTATTTTAGTTTTTCCAAATTCTCTTTCCTTTGGTGCGTTTACAACTTCTCCACCAAGTATGTGTGCCATAATTTGCATTCCATAGCAAAGTCCCAAGATTGGAATATTTTTTTCGAAGATTTCTCTTTCTATTTTAGGGGCACTTTCTTCATAGACAGAATTTGGACCACCTGTAAATATTATTCCTTCTATATTTTTTCTGTTTTCTATTTCTTTTAAGGCTTTGTTGTAAGGAACTACTTCACAGTAGATGTTAAGATCTCTTATGCGTCTTGCTATCAACTGATTGTATTGGCCGCCAAAGTCAACTACTAATATCATATAAACCTCCTCGTCTTTTTATACATTTTATAATAAAAAATTTATTTTGTATAGTTGCTATTATTGTATAAATTTAATTTAAAAGAAGTATTTAACTTAATTTTATTGACATTAATTATTAGTAAACATATAATTTATAGGGAAACATAAAAAATTGATTTTTATTGTAAAGAATGCCATTTAATGATAAAATATTACGTCAGGTAAAAGGAGTGGTAAAATGGGTTTAATGGAAAAGATTTTTGGTACCTACAGCGATAGGGAATTAAAAAAAATCGAGCCCCTTGTAAATAAAGTTATGGATCTCGAAGGTGAGATGGAAAAACTTTCTGATAATGAGCTAAAAGCAAAGACTGAAGAGTTTAAAAATAGACTTAACAATGGTGAAACAACTGATGACATTCTTCCAGAAGCTTTTGCAGTGGTAAGAGAAGCTGCATGGAGAGTTCTTGGAATGAAACACTTTAGAGTGCAAGTAATCGGTGGCATTGTTCTTCACCAAGGCAGGATTGCTGAAATGAAAACTGGTGAAGGTAAGACGCTTGTTGCAACTCTTCCTGCATATTTAAATGCACTTGAAGGAAAGGGTACGCACATTGTAACAGTAAATGATTATTTGGCTAGTCGTGATAGAGATTGGATGGGCAAGGTCTACGAATTTTTGGGATTAAGCGTTGGTTGTATTATTCACGACATGGATCAAGAAGACAGAAAAATTGCATACAATTGCGATATTACTTACGGTACAAATAATGAATTTGGATTTGACTATCTAAGAGATAATATGGTTATCTACAAAGAAGAAATGGTTCAAAGGGGACTTCATTTCTGTATTGTCGATGAAGTTGACTCAATTTTAATTGATGAAGCTAGAACTCCACTTATTATTTCTGGTCAAGGCGATGAATCCGTTGATCTTTATGTAAGAGCAAGAGATTTTGTAAATACTTTGTCACACAGAATTAAGAGTCAAGATGAAATTGATCTTGAAAGATTTAATAGAGAATTTGAAGAAGAAACTGTTGATTACGTTATAAATGAAAAAGATAAAACTGCAACACTTACTGATAAAGGTATCGAAAAGGCTGAGAAATATTTTGGAATAGAAAATTTATCAGATGCATCTAATATGGAACTTTCTCACCATATCAATCAAGCACTTAAAGCTGCAGGAACTATGAAAAATGATATAGATTATGTTGTAAAAGATGGCGAAATCATAATAGTAGATGAATTTACTGGTCGTTTAATGTATGGTAGAAGATATTCTGAAGGTCTTCACCAAGCAATAGAAGCTAAAGAAGGTCTAGAAGTAAGAGCAGAATCTAAAACTCTTGCTACAATTACGTTCCAAAATTATTTTAGAATGTATAAAAAGCTTTCTGGGATGACTGGTACTGCCATGACAGAAGAAGGCGAATTTAGAGATATTTATAATATTGACGTTGTTGAAATTCCTACAAATAAGCCTGTAATAAGGGATGATGATAATGATCAAATTTATATAAATGAGGATGCAAAATTTAAAGCAGTTACAAGAGAAATTGAAGAAGCACACGCAAAAGGACAACCAGTTCTAGTTGGTACAATTTCTATTGATAAGTCAGAAGCACTTTCTAAATATTTAAAACGTGCCGGCATAAAGCACAATGTCTTAAATGCTAAGAAACACGAACAAGAGTCTGAAATAGTTGCACAAGCTGGTCGTTTCGGTCAAGTTACTATTGCAACAAATATGGCTGGTCGTGGTACCGACATTGTACTTGGTGGTAATCCAGAGTATCTTGCTAAAAAAGAACTTAAAAAGCAAGGTATGGAAGAAGAAATGCTTGAATATGCAGATTCATATTTCAACACAGATGATTCAGAAATTTTAAAAGCAAGAGAAGATTATCAAAATCTTGTGAAGAAATTCAAGGAAGAAACTGACAAAGAAGCAGAAGAAGTTAAAAAAGCTGGTGGACTTAGAATAATTGGTACAGAAAGACATGAGTCAAGACGTATTGACAACCAACTTCGTGGACGTTCTGGACGTCAAGGAGATCCTGGTTTTTCAAGATTCTATATTTCTGCAGATGATGATTTAATTAGACTTTTTGCTGGAGATAGATTTAAAGAAACAATGCTAAAGCTTGATCCGGAAGAAGATGAACCAATTGAACATAAAATTCTAACTAGATTAATTGAATCTGCACAAAGAAAAGTTGAAGGCAATAACTTTAGTATTCGTAAAAATGTTTTAAAATACGATGATGTTATGAATAAACAAAGAGAAGTTATCTATGCTGAAAGACGAAAAGTTTTGGAAGGTGAAAACCTAAAAGATGACATTATGGAAATGAGAAATGATGTTATTGACAATACAATAGATTTTTACAATAAACTTGATGACAACAATAAAAATTATCTAGATTTTGAATCAATTAGAAATTTTGGAGTTAGTACTTTTGACTTTGAAGAAGATTTCTTAAAGGGAATTGAAAATCCAACAGCAGAAAGTTTAAAATCTTTCATAAAAGAACTTGCTGATGAAAAATATAAAGAAAAAGAAGAAGACTTTGGAGAAGAAAAATTTAGAGAAATTGAAAGAGTTGCACTACTTCAAAATGTTGACCAAAAATGGATGGATCATATTGACGCAATGGATCAACTTAGAAAGGGAATTGGGCTTCGTGCAGTTGGACAAACTGACCCAGTAAGGGCATATGCTGAAGAAGGTTTCGACATGTTTCAAACTATGAATGAGTCTATAAAAGAAGACACAGTGAAGATGCTCTACCATGTAGCGAACCCTGAAAAAGTTAAGAGAGTTAGAGTTGCAAAAGAAGTGGAAACTGTAAATCCAGATGATGGAAAGAAAAAACCTTATGTGAGAAAAGAAAAGAAAGTTGGCAGAAATGATCCATGTCCATGTGGAAGTGGAAAAAAATATAAAAATTGTCACGGAAAATATGAATAATTAACAAAAGGACTTTCAACAAATTGTTGAGAGTCTTTTTTTGTAAAAGTATGTGTAATAGGAAAAGGATAATTCTAAAACCATAACTTTATCAAGATAAATTATTGACACAGAATTAAATATATTATAAAATTATTTTACAAATAAATATTAACTGCTTCATTTTGCATGAGCTATTACAATAGATCAATAAACAATTTGAGACCCAGTGAATAAAGTAATCTTTATTTTGCTGGGATTTTTTAATATATTTTATAATTTGTTTAGTATGAATTTTGTAATGAAGTAAATAAGGAGGGTATTTTTTGTTCTTTGTCAAGAGTTTAGGGACAACTCATCCATGTAATGTATTTAAAGTTGATTTGGGGATAAAGCTAATTTTATTCTAAATTTACTTGATTTTTATGATTTTAGGGTGCACAAACAAGACCTAAGGCCATTTTTTATGATATTATTAATAATATTTTGTTCTGAAATGGTTAAAGTTTTACATTCCAAAATTTGTTCTTTTTATGGGTTCTATTCTATTGTATAATCTTTCTAAGTATCCATTAATCCAGGAATGAGGAGGAGTTTAATACTTTTTCTTTCCAGTATTTTTTCTTCTATTGTTAGGATTCCTGAATCTTTTTTTAGATACTTTTTATTTTTTAAAGTAGATAATGGAAAGTTTTATCGGCACAATAAGGGTAATATTTTGGTTTCTTTCATAGATATTGTATTTATTTGGCAATTCGTATGCAAAAAAATATCTGTTAAGGGATATTTTTATCCCCAACAGATATTTTAGCTCCTTTTTAAAACTATTTAAAAAAGTGTTACAAATATAAAATTAATTATAAACCAGACCATTTTAAATAAAAGTTCAAGAAGTGTAAATGGAATGGCATACCATCCAATAAAGTTAATTTTAGATTCTCCCAAATCTCTATTATAAAGGGTAATTGCAATTAAAAGAGATAAAATAATTACAAGAAGTGTTGCAAGGGGCATAGCTGTCAATGCTTGCAAAATATCATATTTTAGGAATCCTCCATAAGGAGAAATTATAAATCCTATAAACAAAAATACTTTACAAATTATCCAATTTATAAGAGCGAATTTTTTAACTTCAGAATAGCTAGTATCAATATCATCTCTATCAGTAGCAATGTTTAGTGGAATATAAAATTCTAAATAGTCAAATACAAGTTTAAGAATTATAAATAAAATAAGTAAGAAACTAAAAGATCCATTTCCAATTAGAACTGAAATTGCAGTCAAAGATGCACCTATACCTATTACGATTTTACTTTCCCTAGAACCTAAATCGCCTATATAATTTGAAATTCTAGAAGTCAATATATCTAAATTTTCTAAAATTTTATCTAACCATTCGAGTAATGTTTTAGAAAATTTTGAATTTTTTTGATTTTCTCTTTTTGAGAATTTTTTTTCGATAGATTTATCAAATTTCGAATCAGATTTTTCAATTTCTTTTACAGGTTTTTCACCTTTATCCTTAAAAGTAAATAAGTCCTTAAGTTTTTCAGACTTATTTATTTTCTCCTCTGTATTTTTAGGATTTTGTGATTTTTTTTCTTTAAAAATTTTTTTACTCGATATATTTTTATTTGGTGAATTAAATTTTTTATCAGAGTCATCTTTTAAAGATTTATTATCGCTATTTTTTTTATTTAAATTATCTTTTTTTTCTTTTTCTTTATCAGATTTTACAATTGCTTCTTCAATATCAACCTTAGGAGTGCTAAGAGTATTTTCAAAATTTTTGTCAGAATCTTCTAGAGATTTACTTATTTCTAAATTTCTAGTATCTTCTTTTTTAGAATCGTCATCTTTTAAATTAGAAAAGATAGAGTACTCATCGTCATCTTCATTGATAAAATTTTGCCATTTTTCTTTAAAAGAAAATTTTCTAGATTTTTCATCTTCGGTGAAAGAATCATATTGTTCTTTTTGAGAAAGTTCATAATTATTTGAGTTTGAATCCCTATTAGCAGAAGAAAAAGTTGACTTTGAAGAATTTTCTTTGTAATTTGATTTTTTTAGTTCTTCTTGGACTCTTTTGACAAGTTCCTTCTGACTTATGTTAAAGTTATCCTTGATATTTTTGGAATTATCATCTATTAAGAAATCCTTATCAGAGATTTTCGAAGAGCTTGATAATTTTTCTGGACTATCTTTTCTATTTTCTTTAGAAAATTTAGATTCTTTATTTTTTTCTAAATTATTTGAAATAAATTTGTCTTTTTTATTTTCCCTTTCAGGTGATTTCTTTTGGACATTGCCCTTTTCATGGTCTTCAATATTTTTGGAAATCTTTCTGTCAACTTCTTCGATGATATTTTTTAATTCGTCTGTGGTGTCTATTGAATCTAAGGATTTAGGATTAAAAACTCTTGTATTTTCACTTATTTTCTTTATTTTATTGGTATCCTTATTATTATCAGACGTTACATTTATACGAACATCCTTTAGATTTTTACCGCAATAAGCACAAAAATTATCATCTTTAGAAACTGGATTTCCACATTTTGGACAAAACAAAAAAACACCTTCTTTCATATATTCTATTTTATAATTATAACATATTTTTTACACCGAACAAATTAAATAAAAAATTAAAAAGTAAGTTTGATGGCGTTAACTAATTAAAAATTTAAGTATAAAAAAAGAAAGCCCCGAAAGGCTTTCTAAATAATTTAAACTAAAATTATTTTGCAGCTTCTTCGTTGTTTGTGTTTTCAGTAGCTGCATTAGCATCAGCGTTAGCTTCAGCTTTTTCTTGTTCAGCGTTAACAGCTGCATTAGCTTCATCTTCTTTAGCGTTAGCTTCAGCTTTAGCTTCGTTAGCATTTGCTTGAGCTTTGTTAGCTTCAGCTTGTTCTTCTACTGCATTGTTTTTAGCGTTAGCTGCTTCTTCTTTTTTGTTATTAGCGCCTTGGCATGCTACCATACCTAACATTAATACGGAAATCATTCCAACGCTTGCTATTTTCTTTAAATTTTTCATTTTAATAAATCCTCCTAATTTTTGAAACACATTGTTTCTTGATTTGTCTATATATTATACTGGTCATGTGAAAATTATGTGAAGATGGTGTTAAAAATTTTTGGAAATAGAATTATAGAAAATTAAACTCTTCAAAAGAAGTTTTAAAAATTGTAAAAATAATTTATAAAAAAGTTTTTTCATGTATAATTATTTTAGGTGAGAAAATGTACAAAGCTTTATATAGAAAATACAGATCCAAAACTTTTGATGAATTATATGGACAAGATGCAGTTGTTGCTTCGTTGAAAAATCAGGTAAAAAATAATGAGATAAGTCATGCATATATATTCCAAGGGACTAGAGGTACAGGGAAAACTTCTGCGGCAAAAATTCTATCTCGTGCTGTAAATTGTCTTAATCCGATAGATGGAAATCCATGCAATGAATGTGAGAATTGTAAAAAAATTTTAAAAGAATCAGTTCTAGATGTTGTAGAAATGGATGCAGCAAGTAATAATGGTGTCGACGACATAAGAGAGTTAAAGGAAAAAGTAATTTATCCTCCACAGTCTTTAAAATACAAAGTATATATTATTGACGAAGTTCATATGCTTTCAAAAGGAGCGTTTAATGCACTTTTAAAAGTTTTAGAAGAGCCTCCAAAACATTTAATTTTTATTCTTGCTACAACTGAAATTGAAAAAATCCCTGCAACAATACTTTCCAGATCTCAGAAGTTTAATTTTAAGAGAATATCAATAGAAGATATAGAAAGAAACCTCAAGAGAATAACGGAACTTGAGGGCAAAACTTGTGACGAAGAAGTATTTACTCTTCTTGCAAAAAACTCTGATGGAGCCATGAGAGATGCGATTTCTATTTTAGATCAACTTTTGACGAAAAAAACTGATCACATAAAAATAGAAGATGCTATGGAAGTTTTGGGAATTTCTTCTTCAAAATTATTATTTGAACTTTCTAAGTTTTTAATAGAAAGAAATATAAGTAATTCTTTATTTACAATTGATGAAATTTATAGAGAAGGAGTTGATTTCACGACTTTATCGGGGCAGTTATTAGAGCACTTTAGAGATCTTTTATTAGTAAAAACTTTAAGTGATCCAAAAAAAATTGTCTATACAACATATTTAGATGAATTTAAAGAATTGGCGACAAAAGTTGACTTGGAAGATCTTCTTATTATAATTGAAATTTTGAAAAATTTGTCAAATGAAATAAAATATGCAGATAACAAGAGAGTTGTCTTTGAAATGAATTCAGTAAAAGTTTGCAACAGAGTTACAAAAGATGACTTATGTCTTAGAGTAAAAGCCATTGAAGATAAGGTAAGCTCTTTTGAAAGCGGGAATTTTATAAATAAAAGTACTAAAAAAAATAATATTTCAAAAGAATATAAGGATTATGATGATTTACAAAAAAAACATACAAAAGATGATGAAAATATTGCAGAAAGTGTAGAAGATAACTTAATTGAAAAATTTGATGATTCTGCTATAATAAAGAGTAATGGAGAAGTGGAAGATGGAATTATTAAGAGTGCTGAAGAGGCTTCTTGTAGTTCACTTTCCTTTGAAAGAATAAAAATGGATTGGCAAAGAATAATTGACGAACTTATTTCTAAGGGATTTAATGGTTTTGCTGGTTTTGTAAAGTTTGCAGAGCCTAGTGAATTTCATGACAATATTTTAAAAATTACTTTTGAAGAAAAAAATAGTTTGTTTTATTCTTATTGCATTCGCCCAGAAAACAAAAATATTTTGCCAGATCTATTAGAAAGTATTTATGGCGAAAAAATAGATGTCAGAATGGATATCAAAAAGGGTGGTCCAGATAAACTAGAAGAAATTTTTGGAAAGAATAATATAGAAGATATTTAGGAGGAAATATGGCTAAAGGCGGATTTAATGGCTTCCCAGGTGGAGGCGGAAGAAATAATATGATGAAACAAATTGAAAAGCTTCAAAAACAAATGGAAGAGATGCAGGAAAATTTAGCTAATGAAGAAATTTCTGCAACTTCAGGTGGTGGGGCTGTGTGTGCAACTGTAAATGGAAATAAGGAACTTATTTCTATTAAACTTGATAAAGACGCAGTAGATCCTGATGATGTTGAAATGTTAGAGGATTTAATTGTAGCTGCAGTAAATGAAGCTCTTAGAAGTGCTGATAACAAAATGAGTTCTCAAATGGGTAAATTTACAGGTGGATTAAATATACCAGGACTATAAAATGAACAACGAAATTGGACCTATTGAGGATTTAATTAAAAAATTAAATAGACTTCCTGGTATTGGTTCCAAAACTGCTCAAAGACTTGCTTATTACATTATTGGTTTAGATAAAGCCGAGGCACTTGATATTGCAAATTCTATTGTTTCTGCAAATAAGAATACTGTAGAGTGTTCTATTTGTAGGAATTATGCAGACAGCGATCCTTGTGAAATTTGTGCTGATAAATCCAGAGATGATTCTGTTATATGCGTGGTTGAAAGTCCGAAGGATGTTGAAGCAATGGAAAGATCACTTAGCTTTCGTGGGAAGTACCATGTGCTACATGGAGAAATTTCTCCACTTAAAGGGAAAACTCCAGAGGATGTAAAAGTAAAGGAGCTTATAGATAGAGTTGAGAAAGGAAATGTAGAGGAAGTTATTGTGGCAACAAATCCAACTGTTGATGGAGATGCAACAGCGAGATATATAAAAAATATACTAGAAGATTATGATGTAACTGTTTCTAGAATAGGTTATGGTCTTCCAGTTGGTGGAAATCTCGAATTTTATGATGAGATAACTATTCAAACAGCGATTCAAAATAGAAGAAGGCTAGATTAATTTTGGGACTTGTTCCAAAATTTTTCTTTTTGAAGGGAGAAAATTTTGTCTAACAACAAAAATAATTTTAATAAATATATTCCCAAGATTCTTTATGTTATATTGGTAATAAGTATTTTTTATTTAGTTACCATATTTTTTGTACCAAAACTTAATAAGGATCAAAGTATAAAGAAAATTGATTATGTATCCTTTGTAAATATGGTAAAAAAAGGTGAGGTAAAGAAAGCAGAAGTAAGAGATAAAACTATTGCTTTTGAAGTAGAGAAAAAAGGGGAAAAAGTAAAGTACGAAACTAATAGGATGTATGATCCTAATTTAGTTGATAGATTAGCAGATGCAAATGTGAAAAGTGCACAGGTTTATAAAACTGAAATGAATCCAGTTCTTTCATTTATAATATCTACTATTGCAACTTTTGCAATTTTTATAGCTTTTTGGATTTTTCTATCCAAGGTTTTATTCAAAAAAATGGGCGATGTTGGTCCAATGAATCTTGGGAAAAGTGGAGCAAAGATTTATGTTGAGTCGACTGACGGCATAAAGTTTGAAAATGTAGCAGGACAAGATGAAGCAAAAGAAGCTTTATCAGAACTTGTTGATTTTTTACACAATCCAAAAAAATATACAGAAATAGGGGCAAAGCTTCCTAAAGGGGCACTTTTAGTTGGGCCTCCAGGAACTGGTAAGACACTTCTTGCAAAAGCTGTAGCGAGTGAAGCAGGAGTTCCTTTCTTTTCGATTTCAGGCTCTGCCTTTGTAGAAATGTTTGTAGGTCTTGGAGCAGCAAAAGTTAGAGATTTATTTAAGCAAGCTGTGGAAAAAGCTCCCTGTATAATTTTTATAGACGAAATAGATACAATTGGTAAAAAAAGAGATGGCGTTGGCATCTCAGGAAATGATGAAAGAGAACAAACATTAAATCAACTTTTATCAGAGATGGATGGTTTTGATGCTAAAGCTGGTGTAGTAATTTTAGCTGCAACAAATAGGCCAGATTCTCTTGACCCAGCTCTTTTAAGGCCGGGCAGGTTTGACAGAAGGATACCAGTAGAACTTCCAGATTTAAGTGGAAGAATTGACATTCTAAAAGTTCATGCGAAAGATATAAAAAAAGAAGAAAATATAGATTATTCAAAGATTGCTCGTGCGACTGCTGGAGCAAGTGGTGCAGACCTTGCCAATATGGTAAATGAAGCAGCTCTTCGTGCAGTGCGTGAAGGCAGAGATAAAATGAGCGAAAGAGATATAGAAGAATCAGTAGAAGTAGTTTTGGCAGGTTATGAAAAGAAGAATGCAGTCATATCTTCTCGTGAAAAAAGAATAATTGCATATCATGAAGTGGGGCATGCACTTGTAGCTGCAAAACAAAAAGATTCTGCTCCAGTTCATAAGATTACAATTATCCCAAGAACTTCAGGTGCACTTGGATATACTATGCAAGTTGACGAAGAAGAAAAATTCTTAATGACAAAAGAGGATGCAATTAATAGCATTGTAACCTTAACTGGAGGAAGGTCAGCAGAAGAATTAATATTTAATATAAGGACAAGTGGAGCTTCAAATGATATTGAAAAGGCAACAAAGATTGCAAAGGCTATGGTTACAAGATTTGGAATGACAGATGAATTTGGATTTGTAGCACTAGAATCAATGACTAATGCCTATCTAGGAGGGGATACTTCTCTTCAATGTTCTCCACAGACACAATATGAAATTGACGAAGCTGTGCAAAAAATAATTGATGGAGCACATGAGGAAGCTAGAAAGATTTTAAAAGAAAATATAAAAGCACTTCATGCAATTGCAGAATATCTTTTAAGACAGGAAACTATAACAGGTGAAGAATTTATGGATATTTTAAAAGAGTATGAAGAAAAAGAAGAGTTATCAAATAAAGATGATGACAAAATTGAAAGTGAAAAAAAAGAATAAAGTTTTTAGATTAAAACTATTTTTATATAATATTTTTCGTGTAAATCAATTGCAAATTAGTCGTTAATTAAGTATTAAAGTTCGGAAAAGATTTTTCTAATCACAGAAAAGTCTTTTTTTTATACAAATTTTAGATTACAATGTATAATTAGGGTATAAAAAATATATAAAAAAAGAAAAGGGGAGAATAATGATACTTTCAAATGCAGTTATACTGTCAGTAATAATACTGGCGGCTTTATGTTTAGCTAAAGTACCTGTATTTTTTTCGCTGATGATTTCAGCAATATGTGCAGGACTTATTTCGGGAACAGGGATTTCTGAAACTATGAAACTTTTAATAGGGGGTATGGGCAATAACGCTGAGACAGCACTTAGCTACATACTTCTTGGTTCGCTTGCTTTTTGTATGCAAGAAACTGGTGCAGCAGATATAATGGCAAAAAAAATAGGATCTCTTGTAAAAGACAATAAGATTTTACTTTGTATTATTATAATTTTAATTGCTATTGCAGCAGAAACTATAATACCAATTCACATTGCTTTTATACCTATCTTGATACCACCACTTCTTTCACACATGAACAAGATGAAGATGAATAGAAAAATGCTTTCTGTTTCTTTTGGTTTTGGACTTAAAGCTCCTTATATTGCCATACCTGTTGGTTATGGTGCAATATTCCAAGGGCTTATAGTAGATTCTTTTAACAGATCAGGGCTTTCTATTGTGAGAAAGGATGTTATAACAACAAACTGGATAGTTGCAGCTATAATGTTTGTAGGTCTAGTAGCAGGTTTAATATTTTTCTCACGCGATAGAGATTATGCAGAAAAAGAAGTGGAAGATTCAGAAACAAGAGAAATTCCAGATAAATTGGAAAAAAGACATATACTTGTACTTTTATCAGGAGTAATAACTGTTTTAGTGCAAATATTTACAGAATCACTTCCACTAGGTGCGTTAGTAGGTCTTATTTTTATAGTAGTAACTAGAGTTATAAAATGGGACGAAATACAAAAAATGCTTGATGGCGGAATAAACATGATGGGATTTATAGCTTTTGTAATGTTAATTGCAGCAGGTTATGCAAATGTACTAATAAAGACAGGTTCTGTTGATGCTTTGGTACAATATGCTACATCTTTATTAGATGGTTCAAAACTTGTAGCTTCTTATGTAATGATTCTTTTAGGACTAATGATTACTCTTGGAATAGGAACTTCTTTTGGTACAGTTCCAATTATCTCAGCTATATATGTACCGATTGCAGTTAGCCTTGGATATTCAATCCCAGCTACAATTTTACTTGTAACAATTGCAGCAGTTTGTGGAGATGCAGGATCACCGGCATCAGACACAACTCTTGGACCAACATCTGGACTTTCTGTGGACGGTCAACATGATCATATAAAAGATACTTGTGTCCCACAATTTACATTTTATGGAATACCATTAATTTTAATTGGTGGTTTCATAACAACCTTAATTTAAAAAGATTATTACTAAAAATTAAATTAAAAGAAAATAAAAGAAACTTCTGCGGGGTGGACAGAAGTTTCTTTTATTTTCTTTATCAAAATATAAGTAAAGGATTAGCAAAATAATATTATAAAATAATATTAACTTACTAAATATATTATAACTCTATTATAAAAAAAGTAAAGAAGAATTTTGTAATGCGAATGGCATTTCACATAGTGAATTTAATCTTTTTTATTTTTTTGGCAGTCAGGGCAAATTCCACGAAGTTCTACAATATGGCTTATTACAGTATAGCCAGTTTCTTTCTCTGCAATTTTTTCAAAGTCTGCAATAGGACAATTTTCAATTGCAGAAATTTTACCACATTTAGCACAAACTATATAATGTCTGTGTCTATCATCATTGAATTCAAAATAATAAAGTCCATTGTGATATAAATTTTTCTTTAAAATATTTTTGTCAGATAGTTCATTTAACATTCTATAAAGTGAAGTAAAGCTTGGAATTATTTTTTTATTAACAGAACTATATATTTCTTCTGTATTCATTGGAATTTTTGAATTATATAATAAGTCAAGTAGTTCAATTCTACCGTGAGTTATTTTTAAATCATTTTTTCTTAAAATGTTTTCGTAATTTTTCAAAATATCACCACCTAATTTTATTATTATATCAAAATTTAATTAATTAAAAAAATTACTTTTATAATAAAGAATTAGTGGTATAATAATTAATGGAAATCATTATTATTTAGGAGGAATTATGAAAAATATTAAAAAATTTTTAATTTTATTAGCCGGCATAGTTTTACTATCAGGTTGTTCTAAAGGTCAGGATACAAAAGATGTGGCTAAGGAAGTTGCAGATGAGAAAAGTGGATTAAAGGTTTACGCTTCAGTTTATCCAGTATATGATTTTGCAAAAAAAATTGCTGGAGATAAAATTGATGTAGAAATGGTTATGCCACAAGGTACTGAGCCACATGGATGGGAACCAGATTCTGAGGCAATAAAAAATCTTGAAGGTGCAGATATGTTTATTTATAATGGTGCAGGGTTAGAATCTTGGACTGATAAAGTAATTGGTTCACTTTCAAATAAAGATTTAAAAGTAGTAGAAGCATCAGAAGGTGTTGAACTTATAAAATCAACTCATACTCATGAACATGAAGATCATGATCATGAAGCAGTAGAAGAACACAATCACAATCACGAAGCAGAAGAAAATAATCACAATAATGATTTAGAAAATCACAACCACAATCATGAAGCAGAAGAAAATAATCATAATCATGAAGAACACCATGATCATGAACATGAACATCATCATGGACCAATGGATCCACATGTTTGGATTTCACCAAAAAACGCAAAAATTGAAATGGAAAATATAAAAAATGCTTTCGCAGAACTTGATGAAGAAAATAAAGATTATTACGAGTCAAATTATGAAAAATATGCTAAAATGTTAGATGAACTAGATGCAAAATATAATGACTCTTTAAAAGATCTTCCAAATAAAACAATTGTAGTAAGTCATGAAGCATACGGTTATTTGTGTAAGGATTATGGTTTAACTCAAATTGGCATTAAAGGTGTAAATGCAGAAACTGAACCAGATGCAAAGAAAATGGCAGAAATAATTAATTACATCAAAGAAAACGATATAAAAACTATTTTCACAGAAGAATTAATTGATCCTAAAGTTTCAAAAATTATTGCTGATGAAACAGGTTGTGATGTAAAAGTCCTTTCACCAATTGAAGGTTTAAGCGAAGAGCAAATTAAAAACAATGAAGAATATTTTAGCATCATGGAACAAAATCTAGAAAATTTAGTAGGTGCTTTAAAATAGTGAAGGAAAAATTATTAGAAATCAAAAATCTAAGTTTTAAATATAGCGACGATTTGATTTTAGATGATATAAATTTTGATGTCTATAAGGGCGATTATATTGCCCTTATAGGTTCTAATGGTGCTGGAAAGTCCACTTTGATTAAGTTGATATTAAATCAACTCAATCCACTTTTTGGCACTATTTCTTTTTATATAGAAAATGGTTTAAAAGATATTGGTTATGTTCCCCAGCTTTCTGTGTCGGCGAGTTTAGAATTTCCAATAACGGTGACAGAGCTTTTGTCACTTTCTCTTTATCCAAGGAATAAAGGATTTAAAAAGCTAAAAGATTTTGACATAGAGAGAATTGAAAATGCATTAAATCTTGTTGGAATGGCAAAGTATAGAGATAGACTTTATACGGAACTTTCTGGTGGACAGAGACAGAGAGTTTTAATTGCAAAGACTCTTGTTTCTACACCTGAGTTTTTAATTTTAGATGAACCTATGACTGGAGTGGATAAAGAATCTAAGGAGTCACTTTTTCATCTGTTAAGTCATATAAATAGAGAACACAATATTACAATTTTAATGATTACTCATGACCTTGATGAAATAGAAGATAATGTAAATAAAGTTTTTGAAATAAAAGATAAAAAGATAAGGGAAGTGGAATAATGGAAATTTTTCAGTATTCATATATGATTAAGGCTCTTATAGTTGGAGCTTTTTTGTCAATAATTATTCCATGTATGGGCGTAGTTGTAGTAAATAAAAAAATATCTGTGATAGGAGATGCTTTATCTCATGTGTCTCTTGCAGGGGTAATGCTTGGTCTTATAACATCAACATCGCCAGTTTTGGGGGCATTAGTTTTATGTGTTATTGGCTCAATTTTCTTAGAATATGTGAGGACAAAGTTCCCTGGGTATCAAGAAATATCTAGTGCAATTTTAATGAGTACAGGAATTGGGCTTGCTTCAATTTTTTCAGGTTTCGTAAAAACTACTGCGAATTTTGAAGAATATCTTTTTGGATCTATAATTGCAATACCAAAATTTGATTTTTATTTAATTTTAATTATTTCAATAATTGTTTTTATTTTATTTTCTTATTTATTTACAGATTTAATGTATATTTCCTTTGATGAATCTTCAGCTAGGTTATCTGGCGTAAATGTTGATAGAATTAATTTAATTTTTATGATTCTTATAGCAGTTACGATTTCTGTTTCTGCAAGGACAGTTGGTATTTTAATAATTTCATCACTAATGGTTGTGCCCGTTGCCTGTGCGATGCAATTTAAAAAGGGATATTTAAAGACGACGATCCTTGCATCAATTTTTGGCTTTATTTTTACAATGATTGGATTATTTTTATCTTTTTATGTAGGATTAAAACCAGGTGGTACAATTGTATTGATTGGAGTTTTCTTTTTAATAATTTTACTTTTCATAAAAAAAAGATGAGAGTTAGGATTTTGTCCTACTCTTATTTTTTTTATAATAATTTTTTATTTTTGTAATGTGGATGTAGTTGAGATTTATTTTACCAATATGTTTTAAAACTATTTTAAGTAAGGCAAAATGAAATGCATATAGTATTGTATTTTTTTCACAATATCAACTATCATTATAGTTACAAAAACTAAAAGAAAAACATTCTATATTATTAAACAGATGAACAAAACCTTTTTTTGTTGTAAAATTGATATAGATGAAAAGGTGATTTTATGAAAAAAACTAATGCAATGAGAATTTTGGAAAATGAAAATATAAAATTTGAAATTATTGAGTACTCAACGAAGGATGGTATTGGAGGAGCTGACGTTGCAGAAAAATTGGGTGAAGATAAGAATAAAGTTTTTAAAACTCTTGTGACAGAGTCAAAGGAAGGGGAAAATTATGTATTTGTAGTTCCAGTTTTAAGTGAACTGGATTTAAAAAAAGGCGCAAAAGTTTCTGGTTCTAAAAAAATTGAAATGATTCCACAGAAAAAACTTTTGCCTCTTACAGGGTATGTCCATGGGGGATGTTCTCCTGTTGGCATGAAAAAATCTTTTAAAACTTTTATTGACAGTTCTGCAGAAAATTTAGATTATTTTTATATAAGCGGAGGAAAAGTAGGAATGCAAATAAAATTAAATCCAAAAGAACTTATTTCTGCGATTGATGGAGAATTTTCTGATATAAAGAAGGAGTAATTATGTATAGAGAAGTTTATGAAAAGTGGCTTGAAAGTAAAAATGTAGATGAAAATTTGAAAAGTGAGCTTGAAGGTATAAAAAATAATGAAGAGGAAATAGAAGAAAGATTTTACAAAGATTTGGAATTTGGAACTGCAGGGCTTCGTGGAATTTTAGGTGCAGGGACAAATAGAATGAATTATTTGACTGTTGGGAAGACTGCAATTGCTCTAGCGCATATAATTGAAAATCTTGGTGACGATGCAAAAAAAAGGGGCGTGGTCATTGGCAGAGATATGAGAAAATTTTCTTATGAATTTTCTATTTTAACTGCAAAGATATTGGCGGATTCTGGTATAAAAGTTTATTTATTTCCGGGGATAATTCCAACACCACTACTTGCATATTCTATAAGATATCTTAAAACTATTTCTGGAATTATGATTACAGCATCTCACAATCCAAAGAATTACAATGGGTTTAAACTATATTGGGATAAGGGTTCACAAATTTTATCTGATATTGCAGATGAAATGGAAGAAGAGTCCCAAAAAATTGATATTTTAAATTATGATTTTAAAAGTTTAAAGGAATTAGGCGAATATGAAAATATTAAATTTTTGGGAGATAATGTAACAAAATCTTTTTATAGAAATACATTAAAGAAAACCTTAACTGACGATATTGATAAAGGTATAAAGATTGTTTATACGCCTTTAAGTGGTTGCGGAAATAAATATGTTAGAAAAATTCTAGATCTTCGTGGTTTTAAAAATGTATTGGTAGTATCTGAACAGGAAAATCCTGACGGAAGTTTTAAAAATGTTACAAATCCAAATCCAGAAGATATAAGGGCTTTTGATAAGGCAATTGAACTTGCAAAAAAAGAGAACGCAGATATAATTATCGCAACAGATCCTGACTCAGATAGAGTTGCAATAGTAGAATGTGGAGATGAATTTTTTAAAGTTACTGGAAATCAAATGGGAATTCTTCTTGGAAATTTTATTTTGGAAAGATCAAGTGGAGATTTAAATGATGGAGCAATTGTAAAGACTGTTGTAACTGGAGATTTAATTAAAAGAATTGCTAAAAATTATGGTATTGATGTTTTTGAAACTCTAACAGGTTTTAAGAATATTTGTCGTCTCGCCAACACTTGGGATGAAACTAAAGAAAAAGAATTTATTTTTGGATACGAAGAGTCAATAGGATATACAATAGGCGACAATATTAGAGATAAGGATGCAGTTGCAACTTCAATGATTATTGCAGAGATGGCTGGATATCTTAAAAAGAGAAATTTAAAAATAAAAGATTATCTTGAAGAAATTTACAAAAAATATGGCTATTTTGAGGAATATTTAGATTCAACTTATTTTGAAGGAAAAGATGGAAACAAGGTAATGAAAGAAATCATGGACGATTTTAGAAATGTAGAAGATTTTGAAGAACTTGGAAGATTTGGAAAAAAAGTAGATTTTATAGACGATAAAGAAGAGCCACAAAATCTTTTGAAGTTTTATTTTGGGGAAGAAACTTGGTTTGCCCTTAGACCTTCTGGAACTGAACCAAAACTTAAAGTTTATGCTTATTCAGTTTCAGATAGTTTAGACGAATCTGTAAATAAGATAAATATTATGAAAAAAGAAATTATGAAAAGAATAAAAGAAAGCAGGTGAAGAAATGATATTGTTTTGTGATTTTAATCCGAAAATTGTAAGAGAATTTAAATTAAAGGGTGATTCTCAGGATGTTATTGAAAGTTCAAAAATTTATCCTTCAGGTCATGGAATAAAAATGGCACTCTTTTCTAAAAAACTTGGAGTAGATTCTGAAGTTTTTATGTTAAAGGGAAGTAATAGAGGAAAAGAAATTGCATTAATATTAAGTAGACTTGGTATAGATGTTAATTTTACCGGCTTGAAAGATGAAAATGTAGAGGAAGTTTTAATAAAAGGTAAAAATGTAAAAAGTGAGTACAGCACAGAAGATCCGAGAATTACTATGGAGGATAGAAATGATATTTTAAATTCTTTTGAAAGATCTCTATACAATAAAAATATTGTAATTCTTCCCAAAATTGCACTGACAGGTCTTGATGAATCAGTTTATGAAAAATTTATAAAAATTTGTTACAAAAATAATATAAAGGTTGCAGTAAATCCTACAAATTTAGATGAAATTGAGAAGACTAATCCCTATATATTGATGTTTGACAAAAAAAATATAGAAAAAGATAAAAAATTAAATTATACAGGTGAAGTTATAGAATTTAATAAAAAGTTTGTGAATTCAGGCACAAAAATTGTATTTGTAAATAGTAAGAGAGCCACGATAATTTCTACTGAAGATAAAAATTATAGGGCTTATATTAACAAAGATAAAATAGAAAAAGATAATATTATAGAAAAATTTGACAACGAACTTTCTCTTGCAGGGCTTGCAATTGCAATAGATAGAGATTATGATTTCATAACTTCAATAAAACTTGCAATATCTTGTGGAGTGTGGGAAAATTTTGTTGGAAAAGATGAAATTGAAATGAGTGCTATTAAAAAAATCATGAATAGCGTTGAAGTTGAAGAAATCTAGGAGGAATAATGAAAAATTTTAAATTAAATAGAGAAGATGTACTTTTTACTTTTATAGATATTCAGGACAAACTTTTAAAGGCAATGTACAATAGCAAAGATATTGTGAAAAACGGAAATGTTTTGGCAAATGTTGCAAAAATAATTGAAGCAGAATCACTTTTTACAGTTCAATATCCAAAGGGACTTGGCTATACAAATGAAGAAGTGAAGGCTCCGCTTAAAGATAAAAAAGAATTTGATAAATTAACTTTTAATTCTCTCGATGATGAAAAAATAAAAAAAGAAATTGAAAGATTAAATAAAAAACAAATTATTTTATGTGGAATGGAAGTCCATATTTGTGTGTTTCAAACTGTAAGAGCTCTTTTAGATGAGGGTTATGAAGTTTTTATTGTAGAAGATGCTGTTGGCTCAAGGACAGAAAAAAATGCAAAAAATGGAATAGAAATGCTTCGTGAAATGGGTGCGATTATAACTAATACAGAGACAGTTTTATTTGATCTTGCTGGGATTGCAGGTACAGAAGAATTTAAAACTTTACAAAAATTAATAATTTAATAATTATTTAAAGAGTTTCCTATTTTGGAAGCTCTTTTTTTGATAAAAAACTGTGATATAATTATTTTGGTGATAAAATGAAGATAATTCATACAGGAGATTTGCATTTAAAAAAGTTCTATAAAGGAAGAGTTCCGCTTGAAGTTTCAAATAAATTATTAGAAGATATTTGGTATTCTTTTAGTAGTCTTTGTGATTTTTCAAATAAAGTTGATGCAGATATTTTTTTAATTGCAGGAGATTTATTTGAGAGAGATTTTTTTGATTTAAAAGATTTGGAAAGACTTTTAGATTTAATAAAGAATTTAAGTGCCAAGGTCTTTGTAGTTTTTGGCAATCACGATTATCTTGCGAAAGACAATTTGTTTTTAAAGGTAGATCTTCCAGAAAATTTATATATTTTTAAGGATGAATTGGATTTTTACGAATTGAAAGAATTAAATACAAGAGTTTATGGAATTTCTTATAATAATTATAATTTTAGAAAAGAATTTCAAGAGATAAATCTCGATAAAAGTTTTATAAATATTGGGCTTTTTCATTCTGATTTATGTGACAATAGATATATGCCACTTAGCGAGGATTTTTTAAAAGATTTTAGTTATGTTGCACTTGGACATATACATAAGAGGGGGAAAGTTTTTGACAACGCCTATTACTGTGGTTCTCTAACTCCTTTATCTTTTAAAGAAGAAGGAGAACATGGGATAATTTTTCTAGACGATGATAGAAAAGAAATTGAGTTTAAAAATTTTTCTAAGAGAAAGTTTGTAAATTTAGAAATTAAAATAAATAGTGAGATGACCTTTTCTGAAATTTTAAAAAAAGTACAAAGTGAGATAGAAAAGGAAAATCTTTACAGGATTAAATTAGTTGGAAGTCACAAACATTTTATAGAAATAGAAAATTTTTTGGAAGAAAATTTAAATGCTTTTTATTTTGAGTTAGAAAATGAAGTTTTGCCGGAGAGAGATTTAGAAAATTTTAAGATAGAAGAAAAGCATATTTTGGAACTTTTAAATTCCTTTTCTGATAAAGATATGGAAAAGGATGCAAGAAAACTTTCTGAAAAATACATTTTGGAGCAGTATTATGATATTTAAGGAACTTGGAATTTTAAATTTTGGAAAATTTGAAGATAAGATAATAAAGCTCGACAGTGGAATAAATTTAATTTGTGGGGATAATGAGAGTGGGAAATCAACTGTTGTAAATTTTATTGATGGAATTTTTTATGGATTTAGCAGAGATTCTCTTGCAAAGAAAATAAAAGACGACTTATTTTATAAATCTAGACCGTGGGATTCTAGCCTATATAGAGGGTTTATAATTTTAAAAGATTGCGATGAATTTAGAGTAACAAGAGATTTCGAAAAAGATGAAGTTTCTGTTTTAAAATTAGAAACTTCAGAGGAATTTAGTGAAGATGCTAAAAATTATAAATATTCAAGAATTTCTCAGCCAGGATCATTTTTCTTTGATATGAATAGGAAGCTTTACAAATCTAGTTTTTTCATTTCACAAAGATTTTCAGAGGTTGAAAAAGATGCTGCAGAGGAACTAAGAAATAGAATTGCCAATTTTTCTGTTTCGGAAGATGAAAATGTTGATTTAAATAAAATTTTAGAAAAGATGAAATCAGATTTCTATGACTTGGGAACAGAAAGGCGAAAAACATCTGAAATTGGAAGAATTAGTGAAAATTTAAAAAATTTAAATTCCAAAAAAACAAATTTAATTTTAGATAAAGAGAAATACGAAGAGGCTACTTCCGATTATAGTGATGCAAAAAATGAGATTAAATCTTTGGAATATAAACTAAGGGGAAGGAAACTCTTTGAACTTAAGAAACTAAAAGAAGAATTAGAAAAATTGACAGATAAAAAAGATGAAGATGAGAAAAGTTTTGATTTTAAAGATTTGGAAAAGGCAATTGAAATTAATAGGACATCTGGAATTTATCTAAACAAATTAGATGAACTCAATTCTAGAAATGATACCTATCAGTTTGAAGTAAATGATGAAGTGGAAAAAGATTATAAGAAGTATAAGGAAATAAAAAATGAAATAGAAATATTAGATGAGAATAATTTTTCTAAGGAAAGAGAAATTATTTCGTCTGATATTAAATCAACTAAAAGAGTAGTTTTATTTTGTATTTTAAAAGTTATTTTTTCACTTATTGGGGCAGTACTAATTATCCTTGGCTCAGTTTATTATGATAAGCATATGTTATCTTTAATTTCAATTATATTTTTTGGATACGCATATTTTAGATTTGTTAAATTTAGACAAAATAAAGATCTTCTCTTTAGACTTGAAAGTAAACTAAGAGATTATAAAAAGAAATCTATTGAGAAAACAAAAAGAAAGAGAGATTTTGACAAGTTTTTTGAAGAATTGATAAAAAAATATGATGCAAATAGTATAGATGAACTTGCAGAAATTTTAGAGAATGAAAGAGATAAAAATTTAAAGAATATTTCTAAAAATGAATACAATAAAATCTGGAGTGAAAAGAGTTCTCAAGAAATAGAAAGTATTAATGGAAAAATAATTGAATATGAAAAAGAATTAAAAAATATTTTTCATAAGTATAATGTAAAAAATATTTCAGAATTAAAAGAGGTTTTTTATAATTTAAAAGATAAAAAAGTTGAAGAGATAAGTAAATTAAAATTTAAGATTCAAGAACTTGAAAAAGAAAACCTTAGTGGAGAAGTTTATTCTGAAAAAAGCCTATCTGAGTTGGAAAAAGAAATGAGAGAAAGTCTACTAAAGATTTCTAATTTAGAGGGAATTTTAAAAACTTTAGAAGATTCTATGGAAAATTTAAGAATTTTAGAAGAAGAAACTTCTATGCTAGAGGAAAAATTACAAAAACTAAAATATAAAAGAAGTTTGTTAGAAATATCTATAAATAAGTTTGAAGATTTTATAAAGTATAGACGCAGAGATACAATTCCAAAATTAAAAGAAAATATTTCAAATTATTTAAGCGATATAACTTCTTCAAAATATACAGAAATTTTAATTGATGACAGATTTAATATTAAGGTATATGATAAAAATGTTAAAGATTATATTGACTTTGAGAATTTAAGTCTTGGGACAATTGACGAGATTTATCTAGCTTTTAGACTTGCTATTTCAAAGATTATTACTGACAAAAAAATTCCTCTAGTGCTTGATAGTCACTTTGACAGTTATGATGATATTAGACTTAGTAATACTCTTAGAGTTCTAGATGAGGAAGAACAAGTTTTAATATTCACAAGTTCTAATAGAGAAAAAGAAATTTTAGATAGAAATAATATGACATATAATTTGATAAGACTTTGAGGTGAATATGATATTCGCAATAGGAGATCTTCATTTCGATTATACAGAAGAAAAACCCATGGATGTCTTTGGGAATAATTGGGAGAATCACGAAGAAAAGATAATTGAAAATTGGAAAGAAGTTGTAAGTGATAATGATTTAGTTCTTTTGCCTGGAGATATTTCATGGGCTTTAAAACTTAATTCTGCTTTTTTTGATTTAAAAAGGATTGATGATCTGCCTGGCAGAAAGATAATTTCTAAGGGCAATCATGACTATTGGTGGTCTTCTTTAAGTAAGATGAATAATTTGAAATTAAATACAATAGATTTTATTTACAATAATTCTTTTGAGTACAAAGATTATTCTATTTGTGGCACGAGAGGTTGGGCTTCTCGTGATTCTTTTGAGTTTTCAGAGAATGATGAAAAAATTTATTTAAGAGAAGTTCAAAGACTAAAGAATTCACTTGAAACTTGCAAAAATAAAAAAATAATTGCAATGATTCACTATCCACCTTTTAATCAGAATTTAGAGCCAAATGAATTTTCCAAAATTTTGGCAGATTATGGAGTCCAAAAATGTGTCTATGGGCATCTCCATGGAAAGGGACACAAGTATTCTTATGAAGGTGATATGCTTGGAGTGAATTATAAATTTGTTGCAAGTGATTTTTTAGATTTTAAACTAAAAAAAATAGGGGAGGATTAATGGAAAGAGAGATTGAAGTAAAGCTTCTTGATATTGATATAGAAAATTTTGAAGAAAAAATTAAAGCACTGGGTGCAGAATTTGTAAGAGAAGAAGAACAAACAAATATTACAATAAATTCAACAGCACATAAAATTTATAAAAAAGATGGATACCTTAGAATTAGAATTGCAAAATCAGAAGAAGGAGAAAAAAAGTATTTTACATTTAAAGAAAATATTTCCAATATAAAAGTAAGAGATAATATAGAGCATACAACCGAAGTAAGCAATGTAGAAGATTTAATAAATATATTAAAGTGCCTTGGATATGACAAATTCCACAAGGGATTTAAGAATAGAAAAAAGTATACATTAAATGGACTTATAATAGATATTGACACTTGGGATAAAAAAACTTATCCAAAACCTTATGTTGAAATAGAAGCTCCTAGTATGGAAGAAATATATTCTCTCGTAGATAAACTTGGAATTAATAGAGAAAGTGTGTCTACAATGTCAATTGATGAACTTAGAAAATCTTTGAAAAAATAGTGTGACATATATAATAATTGTGTTATAATATTTTTAGCAAACAAGGAGGTACTTATGTCTAAGTATAATTATATTAAATGGTTTGATGAAATTGGTAAAGGCGATGTAGGAATTGTTGGAGGAAAAGGTGCAAACTTAGGAGAACTCACAAGTTTTGGACTACCTGTTCCTCCGGGATTTTGTGTTACTGCATCAGGATATACAAAGTTTATAAAATATGCGGAACTTGACGAAGTTGTAAAACTTTTAATGGAAGCAGTTGATGTTGAAGATGTAGATGAACTTACAAATGCTTCAAAGGAAATTCAAACTAAAATTAAGGAAAAAGAATTTGATCCTGAACTTAAAGAAGAAATTTTAAGTGCTTATAGAGAATTTTCAGAAAATATTGGACTTAAAGATCCAGAAGTTGCCGTTAGGTCTTCTGCAACTGCAGAAGATTTGCCAGATGCATCCTTTGCTGGGCAGCAAGATACTTATTTGCACATAAGCGGTGAGGAAGAACTTTTAAGTCATATCAGAGATTGTTTTGCATCACTTTGGACTTCAAGAGCAATTTATTATAGAGAAAAGCAAAATTATGATCACTTTGATGTTGCTCTTTCTGTTGTTATTCAAAAGATGGTTAATTCAGAAAAGTCTGGAGTAATGTTTACGGCAAATCCTATTAACAATAGTTCTGATGAAATGATGATAAACGCAAGTTATGGACTTGGTGAAGCTGTTGTATCTGGGATTGTAACTCCTGATGAATATATTATTGACAAAAAGACTAAAAAAGTAATAGAAAAAAACATTTCTGAAAAAGAATACATGGTAATTAAAAATGAAAATGGAGTTGGGACTAGAACTGTAAATGTAAAAGATATTTTGGGTGAAGATGCTATTAAAGCAGAAGCTTTATCTGAAGATGAATTAAATACTTTAATCGAAAGAGGATTAAAAGTTGAAAAGCTATATGGTTCTGTTCAAGATACTGAATGGGGATTTGACAAAGATACAAAAGAATTTTATTTCTTACAATCAAGACCAATCACAACTCTTGCAGGTGACAAAGAAGAAAAGGAAGAAAAACTAATTAATCTTGTAAAGGGACTTCCTGCTTCTCCAGGTATTGGAAGAGGAAAAGTAAAATTAATTAAAGATATTTCTGAAATTAATAAAGTTAACGAAGGAGATGTTCTTGTAACTGCAATGACTAATCCGGATATGATTCCTGCAATGAGAAAATGTGCTGGAGTTGTAACTGATGAAGGTGGAAGGACTTGCCATGCAGCTATTGTTTCAAGAGAACTTCAAATTCCATGTATAGTTGGAGCAAAGACTGCTACAAAAACTTTAAAAACAGGAGATACTGTTACAGTTGATGCAGTTAGAGGAATTGTATATGAAGGCGAAGTTTTAAAAGAAAAAGAAGAAAAGAAATCTTCTGATGCTCCAAATGTATCAAGCCTTGCCAATTTAGATGAACTTAGAAACTTATTTGCTCCTACAACTGCAACAAAAATTTATATGAATCTTGGAGAACCAGAATTAATAGAAAGATATAAAGATCTTCCTATTGATGGAATTGGACTTATGAGAACAGAATTTATTTTTACAAATATGATTGGTGCTCATCCAATGTATTTAGTAAAGACTGGTCAAGGTGACATGATGGTAGAAAAACTTGCTGAAGGAATTTCAAAAGTTGCACAAGCAATTTACCCTAAAAATTTAGTTGTAAGGACAAGTGACTTCAGAACTAATGAATTTAGAGGACTTAAAGGTGGCGACGAAGTTGAACCAATTGAAGCAAATCCAATGATAGGTTGGAGAGGTGTATCAAGATATATTTCTCCTGAATATGAAAAAGGATTTAGACTAGAATGTAAAGCGATAAAAAAAGTTAGAGAAGAATATGGACTTACAAATGTAATTGTAATGCTTCCTTTTGTTAGAACTCCTGAAGAGCTTAAAGTTGTAAAAGGAATAATGGCAGAAGAAGGACTTGTTCAATCTAAAAACTTTAAAATTTGGATAATGGCAGAAGTGCCAGCTGTTGTTCTTCAAGCAGAAGAATTTGCAGAATTAGTTGATGGATTTTCCATTGGATCAAATGATTTAACTCAACTTGTAATGGGTGCAGATAGAGATTCTGGAATATTAAACAATATGGGTTATTTTGATGAAAGAAATGATGCAGTAAAAATTGCATTAAAGGCAATTATTGATGCAGCAAATAAAAAGGGAATTACTTGTTCAATTTGTGGACAAGGGCCAAGTCAATATCCAGAACTTGCAGAATTTTTAGTTGAATGTGGAATAACATCTATGTCTGTAAATCCTGACACAGTTGAATACACAAGAAGACTTGTTGCAAGTGTTGAACAAAAAATAATATTAAAAAAACTTAGACAAATGTAATAAATTAAATAGAAGAGGATCTCATCAAAATGTGAGATCCTTTTAAAATGTAAAATTTTATATTAGTTTATTATAGTCTAAAAAATTTGAAGTCAAAGTTTTAGTAAAAGCAAATTTAATTAAATCAATTTTTATAATATCCTCTTTAAAAATTAAAAGCTTATCAACATTAACCTTAAAGTTATCACAATTAATTACTTTATATTCATGTTTTCTTCTTTTGGAGGGACCAATATAAGTATCAGAAGAAGGTAATCCACTTCCACAACATTGTTTTGAATTTACATAGTCAATTGTTATCTCATTTGCATTTTTATCTAATAAAAAATTTAGTGCATCTTCTGTAATTTCAACTTGCAATTTAGTTTTCCTTTTTTATCAAAGTTACAAAAAATTCACTAGGTTTAAGAGCTTCAATTTCTACGAAATTTTCTCCACTAAATTTTAAAACTTGACCAGGCTCAAAAAGTCTATCTTCTTCATTATTTAATATAACTTTTATATTTCCTTTTACAACAGTTATAAGAACAGTGTAGCCAGGATGATTGTGCTTTTCAATATTTTCACCTGAAGCTAGTACTTTTTTAATTAAAGTAAATTCTTCTTCACTAAAAACTTTTCCGGGCATACTTCCTACATAACCAAACATTTAAAAACTCCTTTTTTAATTTTTATCTAAATCATGAAATTTTTCTAAATTTAAATCATTATCTATATTTTTTGATAAATTTTTTGCTTCATCAATTCTTTTTTCAATTAATTTTTCATCGTTTAGGGTGCTTTCTTTTTCTAAATTTATTTCATCGCCTTTTTCAATTTGATTTAAAAGTTTCTCAGAAGATTTTAAATCTTCAATTTTATATTTTGGCATAGTTTCTAAGAAAGTAGAAAGGTTTATGGTTTCGCTTTCGTATAAATTTCTAATAATTTCATCAATATTTTGAGAATTTTTACGAACAAGTTCTGATCTTATTTCACTTAAGATATTTAATTTTTCTAAATTATAACTTTTTGAAAAATCTTCTAAATCTTCAAAAATTATATCTGTTATAGTTGGATTTATCCTTGAACTATTAAGTGAAAAAGTTAGAGGACCTCTTTCTAGAGATTTATTAATAGATATAAGTGATTTTGATAAAATATCAAATCTTTCGTAGATCATATTTCTTGAATGAGCTCTCTTTTCAAGAGCTTCATTTAGTTCAAAGTTTTCTGTTGCAATTAAAATATAATCGTAGCCCATGAAAATAAAATCTTCTGTAAGCTCGTGTTCTTTTAATTTTATTTTGCCATTTGACTCTTCTGATTTTTTTACGATATCTTTTGTAAAACTATCTGCAATCATATAAATTTCTGCTTCAGTGTCTATAATAGATTTTAGTGCAGATAAAGCAAGAAAACCTCCGCCTAAAATTAGAAACTTTTTTTCATAA
This sequence comes from Peptoniphilus lacydonensis, assembly GCF_900106515.1. Taxonomy (GTDB): domain Bacteria; phylum Bacillota; class Clostridia; order Tissierellales; family Peptoniphilaceae; genus Peptoniphilus_A; species Peptoniphilus_A lacydonensis. Next base: position 280,888 of record NZ_FNWF01000003.1, on the reverse strand, counting down.
GTATCTAGACTAACTGGAAGGTAACGCATAATAATCACTCCTTTATAAAATATAAATTACAGTAAATTATGTAATACTATTTTAATTATACCAAATATATTAGATAATTATGCAAGTATTACAGTATAAAAAAATCTATTTGTTTATTTAATAGAATTGTAATATTTATAAAATATAAAATATTTAATTTGTGTTATAATTAAAGTAATAGGTAGTGTTAATAAAATTGGAGGTTTTATAATGAAATCTAAAGATTTGAGAAGAGTAGTATCAGTTGGTTTAGCGTCTATAATGTTAATGCCAAGTGCAACTTTTGCAAAAGAATTTAAGGATGTAAAAAAGGATAATAAATATTCATGGGCATATAATGCCATTGATGTTTTAAGTGACAAAAATGTAATTAGTGGTCACCCAGATGGGAATTTTAAACCAGGGGACAATGTATCTTTTGAAGAACTTATGCAACTTTTAAAACAAATATTAAATCCAAGTTCTGATGAACTTAAGACAGCTCGTGAAAAGTATCAAAAAGTTGCAAAAGATAATGGAGTTAATTCTTGGGCAGAAGATGCAATTTGCTTGGCACTTCATAGAGGTTATTTAAATGAATCAGCTTTAAAAAAAGCTTCTGAAATGGGATTTATGAAAATAGAAAATAGATCCTACCCTAGTAGAGGAGATATTGCTATCTTTTTTGCAAGAGCATTAAACCTTGACGCAAATGGAGATAAAAGTTTATTAAAACACAAAGATGTAAATAAAATGGGAGAAAATTTAAAAGGTTATTTGGCATCTCTAGTTGATGCAAAAATTTTCACATCAACTGGTTCAGATGGATCTTTTGAAGGGGATAGACCTATAACTCGTGCAGAAACTGCGATAATTACGAAATCTTCTTTCGATTATGCTTCCAACAATAAGGTTGAGTCTAAAGTTGAAAAGAAAAAAGGTACTGTAATTCTTTCATCTAAACTAAATAATGTAAATGTAGTTATAATTGAATCTGACAAACAAAAATATTCTTTTGATATTGACAACAATACAAAATATAAATTAAAAGATAAGGATATTAAACTTGATGATATAAAAGCTGGTCAAGAAGTAGAAATTGAATATGTAAAGAGTAACAATAGTGATAGAGAAGGAACTGCAAAAACTATTAATGTTACAAATGCAATGCTTGATATGGTTGGATATGTGAATTCTAAGAAAGATAGCGAAATTACTCTAAGATACAGAGATAACTCAGATACAATTGACTTTAGAACTACTTCAAAAATTTCAACATCTGATACAAAGACATTTAAACTTGCCGATAACGCAAAGATAAAAGCTTATGGCAAAGATTTAAAACTTGACGATATTAAGGTTGATGACTTAGTTGAATTTAAAACTGATAATGACAACAAAATTACAGAAATTACAGTTTTTCCTAAAGAAGCTAATATAAGTGGTAAAGTTGTTTATCTTGACACTTCAAATAGTAATAAAGCATCTATAAAGTTAAGACTTAAAGACAATAAAGACTATGAATTTTATATCACAAAAGATTCAAGGGATTTAGATAAAATAACTCTTAACGATGAAGTAAATTTATATGTAAATTATAAAGTTGCAATGGGTCTTGCATCTTCTTATGAAAATGACACTCAAGTAATGGGTGAAATTCAATATTTTAAGAAGAATGATGATGAGATTGGAATTAGATTGTCTGATAGAAATATAAAATATTACAGACTTGCTTATGATACTAAGTTTTATGATAGAGAAAAAAGTCTACAATTGTCCAGCCAAAGTTCAAGAGATTTAGAAGGTAAATATGCAATTCTTGAATTTAATAATTATGGAGAAGTTGAAACTATAAGACTTGTGGATAAGAACTCTCAATTTAAGGCTATGTTACAAGTTATTGACGTTAGAAATAGTAGTGGATTTAGAAATATTTATTCTAATGAAATTACACTAAAAGTTATTCAATCAGATAATAAAAAGCTTAAAATTGGAGAAACTTTTATTATGAGTAATGCTTATACCTTTGATAGATATAAAGTATTAACTTGTGATGGTTATTTAGATACTAATAATAATGTGTCAGCTTTATTCAATATAAAAGAAGAAGGAAGAGCAGAAAGTGAATTAAGAGATCTTTATCGCATAAATGAAAGTGGAAGATTTAGGACATATGATGAAGTTATAAAAGATAATAAAGGTTATAATGGAAGAGATAACTATTATAGTAGAGATATAAATAGTTTTTCTTAATGAAATAATAAAAGTAGAAGCCCTCTGTGGTTTCTATTTTTTTGCCTAAAATTATGTTATAATTTATTCTGGAGTGATTACATGAAGAAAAAAATTATAGCGATAAATTTAATTTTAGCGATGTTTTTTGCACCTGTAAGTATTTTTGCGAAATCTTTTAGAGATGTTAAAAAAGATGGAAATAGTGCTTGGGCATATAAATATGTTGACGAACTTTCAAACAAAAACATTTTAAATGGATATGAAGATGGAAGTTTTAAACCAAATAATCCTGTGAGTTTTTTGGAAATTATGCAGATTTTAAGGACTGTTATAAATCCAAGCGAAGAAGAATTAAGTTCGGCAAGAAGTGCTTATATGGAAATTGTAAATTCAAATGGTGTCATGGATTGGGCAAAGGATTCTGTTTGCTACAATCTTTACCATGGGACAATTACTGAAAATACACTTAGAGCTGCTCATGAAAGGGGATTTTTGGAAAACAAAGTTTATCCAAATAGAAATACTATTGCTGTTTATTTTGCAAGAGCCCTTGGTATAGAAAAAAATAGTGATGCGTCAAATTTAAAATATAAAGATAAGGATAAGATAAATCCGCTTACTTTGGAATATTTGCCAAATCTTGTAAATAATAATATTTTTACAAGCACAGGTTCTGAAGGCAAGTTCAATGGAAATTTTGCAATAAAAAGAAGTGAAATTGCAGTTATAACTTCTAATGGACTTAAATATGCTGATGTAAATAAAGATAAACTAAAAAATAATATGCCTTTAGATAAAAATCAAAATGCAAATAAAAAAATTGATGAAGAAAATATAGTTGAAAATAATTCTATTTTTAATGAAAATGTTGTAGACAATGGTTCAAATACTAATGGAGAAAATAATCTTGATATCGAAGAAACAAGCTTAGAAGAGGCAGAAATTAAGAGTGTAAATTTTAAAGGAGAAGTTATTGATGTTCTAAATGAAGGAAATGTTAATTTTATAAAAGTAAAAATAACACAGACAGATTCTGATAAATTTAAGGAAGGAAATGTTGTAACTATTAATACTTTTAGAAGTCACAAATTAAATGATGTTGTTGAGGGTAGCGGAACTCTCGGCGAAAATAGTCTTTTAGACATAAAATTGAAATAATAATTAGGGCTGTTATACGACAGCCTTTTAAAATGGAGGAAAAGTGGAATTTTTAAGTAGAACTGAGAAAATGATTTCAATAGATGAAATAAAGAATATTAATTCTAAGTCTGTTTTAATTTTTGGACTTGGAGGAGTTGGTGGTTCTTGTGTAGAATCTTTGGTAAGAGCAGGAATTGGAAAAGTTGGATTAGTTGATGGCGATGAATATGAAATTACAAATGTAAATAGACAAATTTTTGCTACAACAAAAACAATTGGGATGAGAAAAGTTGATGCTGCAAAGGAAAGAATTTTAGAAATAAATTCAGATGTTGAAATTAAAAAATATGATTTTTTTGTTACAGAAGAAAATATACAAGAGATTGATTTTGAAAATTATGATTATGTTGTAGATGCAATTGACACGATAACTTCAAAACTTTTAATTATAAAAGAGGCAGATGAAAAAAATATAAAATTAATTTCTGCAATGGGAGCAGGTAATAGACTTGATCCCACTAAATTTGAAATAATTGATATCTATAAGACAAAGAATGATCCTGTTGCCAGAGTTATGAGGAAAAAATTAAAAGAGATGGGCATAAAAAAATTAAAAGTAGTTTGTTCAAAGGAAATTCCTATAAAGACTCACGATAGAACACCGGGTTCAATTTCTTTTGTTCCACCTGTCTGTGGCATGGTTTTAGCTTCATACATAGTTTCTGATATTTTAAAAAGTTGAAATGATTGAGAAAAAAACATATAATATTTAGCAGTAAGGAGAAGTCATGGATATAAATACATTAAACGATAAACAAAGAGAGGCACTTCTTGCAACAGAAGGACCTCTACTTATTTTGGCAGGGGCTGGAAGTGGAAAGACAAAAGTTGTAACTTCAAAAATTGCATATTTAATTGAAGAATTAAAAGTTCCTTCATGGAAAATTTTGGCTATTACTTTTACTAATAAAGCTGCAAAGGAAATGAAGGATAGAGTTGCAAATTTAATAGATAGGGACATCTCCTCAATGTGGATAGGAACTTTTCACTCTATATGTGTTAGAATACTTAGAAAAAATATTGAAAGTATTGGATACAGTTCCAATTTTACAATCTATGATAGAGATGATCAAATAACTGTTGTTAAAGAAGCTATTGCTGAATTAAATTTAGATAGAGATATTTATAAACCAAGAGCTATTATAAATGATATTTCAAATATTAAAAGCGATGGATTAACACCAATTGAGTATTTAGATTTAAATAAGGATAATTTTTATAAAGAGAATCTTGGGAAAATTTATGATATCTACGAAAAAAAACTTAGAAGTAATAATGCACTTGATTTTGATGATCTTTTAATAAAAACTGTAAATATTTTAAAAAGTGAGGATTACACTAGAAATTTTTATAGAGATAAGTTTCAGTATATTTTTGTCGATGAGTATCAAGACACTAATAAAATTCAATATGAGTTTGTAAAATTAATTGCAGGAGAAAATCCAAATCTAACTGTTGTTGGTGACAATGATCAGTCTATATATAAATGGCGTGGTGCTGATATAAATAATATTTTAAATTTTCACAAGGATTTTCCTGGTGCAAAAATTGTTAAACTTGAACAAAATTACCGTTCAACTCAAAAAATCTTAGATGTTGCGAATAAAGTTATTGAAAATAATGATTCTAGAATTGATAAGAATCTTTGGACTGCAAGGGACGAAGGGAAAAATGTTCTATACAAAGAATTTCCTCACTCCAATGAAGAAGAGTATGGAGTCATTAATAAAATTATTGGCCTAAATTATAAGGGCGAAGAATTTAAGAATATGGCAATACTTTATAGGACAAATACCCAGTCGAGGGGTTTTGAAGAGGCACTTATAAGAGAAAGAATTCCATATAAAATTGTTGGGGGACTTAAATTCTATGACAGAATGGAAGTTAAAGATGTTTTAGCTTACCTTCGTGTAATTAATAATCCTGATGACAATGTTAGTCTTGCAAGAATAATAAATAGACCAAAGAGAGGAATAGGAGATACTTCCTTAGCAGATATGTTAGATTATGCTGATAAAAATAATCTATCGCTCTATGATGTTGTAACAAATATTGATAAATTTGATGATTTAAATTTAAGAGCAAGAAAAAATATCAAAGAATTTGGAAGCATTTTAAAAATTTTAAAAGATAGATCTAAAGAATTTTCTATTGGAAAACTTTTTGAAGACGTTTTATACGAAAGTGGATATGCTCTTGATTTAAAAAATCAAAATACAATTGAATCGAAGACTAGACTAGAAAACATAGAAGAGCTTCATTCAAATATTATGGAATATGACAGAGAAGGGGTGGAACTTTCTGAGTATTTAAATACACTTTCACTTTTATCTGATGTAGATAAAACTTCAGAAGACAGTGGAGTTAATCTTATGACAATGCACGCAGCTAAGGGTCTTGAATTTGGAACTGTGTTTTTAGTTGGTCTTGAAGAAGGACTTTTTCCTACTAGTAGATCTCTTGAAAGTGAAGAAGAGGTTGAAGAAGAAAGAAGACTTTGCTATGTTGGAGTAACTCGTGCTTGTGATAATTTATTTATTTCATCTTCAAGAACTAGATCTATGTATGGAAAATTAACTCCTGCTAGAAGAAGTAGATTCATTGATGAAATGGGCGACACAATTGAAATAATAGAAGACAAAAATAGAGAACTACTTGAAGTAAGAGATTACAATGAAAAAAATAATTATTATAAAAGACCTGCAAAATTTGTTGGGATTGATAAAAAAGAAAATGTATCTAAAAAGAATAGTGTAGATAAGAATATAAATGTTGGAGATACTGTTAAACATAAAATATTTGGAAAGGGCATGGTAGTTCAAAAGAAAGAGAAAAATGGAGATTATGAAGTGGTAATTTCCTTTGAAAAGAAAGGCTTAAAAAGACTTATGCTTTCTGTTGCTCCTATAAAATTAGTTGATTAGTTGGTGAAAAAATGGATTCTAAAATAAAAGAAATGGATGATTTGATTACTGAAATAGATAGATTAAATTATCATTATTATACTTTGGACGATCCACTTTTGTCTGATGGAGAATATGACAAACTTTATGACAGACTTGTGAATCTTGAAAACGAAACAGGTACAATTTTATCCTACTCTCCTACAACAAGAGTTGGAGGTGCTATTTTAGATAAATTTGAAAAGCACACACATCTCAATAGACTTTATTCCATGGATAAGGCTCAGAGCGAAGATGAACTTAAAACGTGGTATGAAAGAATAGAAAGATTTGTAGAAAATTATAATAATTCAAATATAAATAAATTGCCAGAGCCAGAATTTATTGTTGAATTAAAGTTTGATGGACTCACGATTAATTTGACTTATGAAAATAAAAATCTTATTATGGCTTCAACTAGAGGAAATGGAATAATTGGAGAAGAGATATTAGAACAAGTTAAGACAATTTATTCTGTGCCACTTCGCATCAATTATCCTGGAAAAATTGAAGTGCAGGGAGAAGGTCTTATGCCGCTTTCTGAACTTCAAAAGTATAATGAAATAAATGATGAAAAATTAAAAAATGCAAGAAATGCAGCAGCTGGCGCTCTTAGAAATTTAGATCCAAAAGTTACCAAAAAAAGAAATCTGACAGCTTTTTTCTATAATGTTGGATACATTGAAGAAGAAATTTTTAAATCTGATGATGATATAAAAAATTTTTTGAGAAAAAATAATTTTAGAGTTTCAAAATATAATTTTAAAGTTAAACAATTTTCTGAGATTCTTGATAAAATAAAAAAGATTGAAGAAAATAGAAATAATTTAGATATTTTAATCGATGGTGTAACTATAAAAGTAAATGACATTGAAACGAGAAAAGCTTTGGGATATACAAATAAATTTCCAAGGTGGGCAGTGGCTTATAAATTTGAAGCAGAAGAAATTTCCACAAAACTTTTGGATGTGATATGGAACGTTGGAAGAACTGCAAAAGTAACGCCTTCTGCTATACTTGAACCAGTAGATATTGGTGGCGTAACTGTAAAAAGAGCTACTTTAAATAATTATGACGACATTTTGAGAAAGAAAGTAAAGATTGGTTCAAGGGTTTTAATTAGAAGGTCTAATGATGTAATACCAGAAATTTTGGGTACACTTCCAAGTACAGAAAAGACTTGCGATATAGAAAAGCCCAAAATCTGTCCTTATTGTGGGTCACATTTATATCAAGATGGAGTTCATATATTTTGTCCAAATACACTTTCATGTGTGCCACAACTTGTTTCAAGACTTACTCATTTTGCATCAAGAGATGCAATGGATATAGATGGTTTTAGTGAGAAGACTATTGAAAAATTAATGTCGACAGTTGATTTAAAGGAAATTCCAGATATCTACAAGTTGAAATATGATGATATAATTAAAATAGAAGGGTTCAAGGAAAAGAGAACACATAACCTTTTAAAAGCAATTGGAAACTCAAAAAATCCTAATCTTGAAAATTTTATTTATGCACTTGGAATTCCAAATGTTGGCATAAAAACAGCAAGAGATCTTTCCAATCATTTTAAAAGTTTTAATAAATTAAAAAATTCTAATGAGGAAGAATTAATTTCTATTGGAGATATTGGAGAAATAACTGCTAGAGAGATTGTAAAGTTTTTTAATGATGAGAGAATAAATTCTTCTGTCGATGAACTTTTCGAACTTGGAGTAAGTCCAAAATTTCATGAAGATAATAGTCGAAAGCCACTTTTAGATAAGAAAGTTGTAATTACGGGCACTCTTGAGATTCCAAGAAAAGAATTAGAAGAGAAGTTAATTTCTTATGGAGCAAAGGTGACTGGATCTGTAAGTAAAAATACAGATTTTGTAGTCGCTGGAGAAAATCCTGGTTCAAAATATAAAAAGGCTCAGTCTTTGGGAATAGAAATTTTAAATTTAGAAGAACTTAAAAAATTAGTAGGGGGTTTAAATGAATAAAGAAGATATAAAGCACATTGCAAATATTGCACAAATTGATTTTTCTGATGAAGAGCTAGAAAAATTTGCACCGACTTTTGAAGAAAATGTTGAGCTTGTAAATAAAATAAAAGATATTGACACAGAAGATGTTGATAAAGTTTTCCAAGTAAATGGCACAGAAAATAATATTCGTGAAGATAAAGAAAAAAAGTCTTTTTCACAAGAAGAGGCATTAGAAAATGCTGCTACTAAAAAATACGGTTATTTTAAACTTATAAAATTTGTAGACTAGGAGGACCAATGACTTTTACTAATTTAAAAGCTTGGGAGATTGCCCAAGGATATAGAAATAGAGATTTTTCTTGTGAAGAAGTTACAAGAGAATTTTTGGAAAATATAAAAGAAAAAGATGGAGAAATTAATTCTTATATAATTGTCACAGAAGATATTGCTATGGAAAATGCCAAAAAAGTTGATGAAAAATTTCAAAATAGAGAAGAATTATCAGAACTTGCAGGTATTCCGATTTCAATAAAAGATAATGTTTCTGTAAAAGATGTCAAGATGACTTGTGGCTCAAGAATGCTAGAAAATTATATTTCGCCTTATGATGCAGCTCTTGTTGAAAAAATCAAAAACAATGATGGAGTTATCCTTGGTAAAGTCAATATGGATGAGTTTGCAATGGGAGCTTCAACTAGGACTTCTTATTTTGGCGTTACAAAAAACCCTTTGGATTTTAATAGAGTTTCAGGAGGATCCTCAGGAGGATCTGCAGCTTCTGTAAGTGCAAATATGGCTGCTATTTCAATTGGTACAGATACTGGTGGATCAGTTAGACAGCCTTCAAGTTTTTGTAAAACTGTGGGAATGAAACCGACTTATGGTTCAATATCTAGATATGGAATTTCTTCTATGGCAAATACTTTTGATTCGCCAGGTGTGATTGCAAATGATGTTAGAGATTTGACCATGATGTTTAATGTCATTGAAGGAAAAGATGAAAGAGATGCAACATCTGTGGGCAATCCTGGATTGAATTTTTCTTTTGATTTTTCAGATGACGCTATAAAAAATTTAGAAGGTAGAAAATTTGCGATTCCAAAAATATATCTTGAAATGGATTTAGAAAAAAGAGTTAGAGAAGAACTTGAAAAGGCAATTGAAATTTTAAAAGAAAATGGTGCAATTGTAGAAGACTATGATATTGAATCACTTAATCACACAATTGAAACTTATAATATTTTAGTAAATGGTGAAATTGCATCTAATATGGCAAGGTTTGATTCAATAAGATTTGGTCACAGAACTGATAAAAAGTTTGAAACAATTGAGGAGATGTACCGTGCATCAAGAAGTGAAGGCTTTGGAGATGAAGTGAAAAGAAGAATAATGATTGGCACACATATATTGTCAATGGATAATGCAGATGATTTTTATTATAAAGCTTTAAAGGTCAGGGGTCTTATTAAAAAAGATATGGATAGAATGTTTAAGGATTATGATTTTATGATTTGTCCAACATTCCCATCTCTTCCTTTTAGAATTGATGATGATATGAGTCCAGTAGAAATGTATCAAGCAGATTTATTTACAATTCCTGCAAATATGGTGGGTTCTCCATCTATTTCACTTCCAATGCCAGTAGGTGATGATGGTCTTTCTGTTGGAATTGAATTTACTGCGAAGAGATTTAAAGATAAAGATTTACTTCAAGCAGCACTTGCTTTTGAAAGGAGTTTAAATAAATGAAATATAAAACAATTGTAGGTTTGGAAATTCACGTTGAACTTTCAACAAATACAAAGGCCTTTTGTTCATGCAAAAACTCCTTTGGAGATGAACCGAATACAAATGTGTGTCCAGTGTGCTTGGCTCTTCCTGGAGGAATGCCTGTTTTAAATAGAAATGTAATAAATTATACAGTTATGGCAGGAACTGCTTTTAATTGCAAAATAAATAATAAATCAAAGTTTGATAGAAAAAATTATTTTTATCCAGATTTGACAAAGGGATTTCAAATAACACAAAATGACAGTCCAATTTGCACAGATGGTTATCTTGAAATTGAAAGTGAAGATGGCAAGAAAAAAATTGGCCTTTTTCAAATTCAAATGGAAGAAGATACAGCCAAAAGTCTTCATACAGAAGAAAATGAAACGCTAATGGACTACAATAGATGTGGAGTTCCACTAATTGAAATTGTTACTAAACCAGATATTTCAAGTGGAAAAGAAGCACGTGAGTTTTTGGAAAAATTAAAATCAACTTTAAGATTTTTGGGTATTTCTGACTGCAAAATGGAAGAGGGATCTCTTAGATGTGATGTTAATGTAAATGTAAAAGATTTAGAAACTGGAGAAAAAACACAAATAACAGAAGTAAAAAATTTAAATTCTTTTAGAGGTGTTGAGAAAGCAATTGATTTTGAAGTTGAAAGACATATAAAACTTCTTGAAAATCACGAAGAAGAGATTAAGACTACGAGAAGATGGGATGACGCAAAAAATGAAACAGTTTTAATGAGGGTTAAATACACTGCAAATGATTATAGATTTGCACCTGAAGGAGACCTTCCAATAATTCATATAACAGATGATGAAATTAAAAATATTGTAGAGAGTATGCCTGAACTTCCAGAAGCTATGGTAGAAAGATTTGTAAGAGATTACAAAATAACAAGAGAAGATGCCTTAGTTTTAACTTCATCAAGAGAACTTGCAAAATTCTTTGAAGATGTAGCAAGTGATTTTTCAGATTATACCTTGTTGTCCAATTGGATTCAAACAGAAATATTAAGAAGAATAGAAATTTCTGATGATGAAATTTTTGAACTTCCTTTTGAAAATAAAGAATTTATCAAACTTTTAAATGCAATTAAGAGTGAAAAAATTAGCAACAATGCCGGCAAAAAAGTTTTAAGGGAAATGTTTGAAACAGGTGATGGAGCCAATGAAATTATAGAAAGGCTAGGTCTTGTTCAAATGACAGATTTATCTGCAATAGAGAAAATTGTAGATGAGGTTTTATCCGAAAATGAACAATCTATAATTGATTTTAAAGAAGGAAAAGATAGAGCTCTTGGATTTTTGGTAGGGCAAGTTATGAAGAAGTCACGAGGAAAGGCCAATCCAAAAGTTGCAAATGAAATGCTTGTAAATAAAATGAATAAGAGATAATTTATTTTATCTTAAATAAAATTAAAATTTAAGGTGTCCATTGGGCATCTTTTTTTTATATAACGTAAAGATTTTTACAAATTTATATTAGTATTGATATAATTAAGAAAAGAATTAAATTTTTTAAATTAGACTTAAAAGTTTTGTGAAAGCTAATTACAATTAATTTATTTGTCATAAATTATTCACAAATTTTAATTATAATAAAGCAGGTGATAAAATGTTTAAAATTTTAGTTGTCGATGATGAAAAAAGTATAAGAGAAGTTATAAGAACTTATGCAGAATTCGAAGGTCATGAAGTTGTAGAAGCATCTGATGGTCTTGAAGCAATAGATAGAGTAAAAGAAGAAGATTTTGATGTAATTGTAATGGATATTATGATGCCAAAACTTGATGGATTTTCTTCTTACAAAGAAATAAGAAAATTAAAAGATATTCCTGTTTTGATGCTCTCAGCAAGGGGAGAAGAGTATGATAAGTTATTTGGATTTGAAATAGGAATTGATGATTATGTTACAAAACCTTTCTCTCCAAAAGAACTTATGGCAAGATTAAATGTTATTGTAAACAGAAATAATAAGATTGAAGAAAATAATAAAATGGAATTTGAAGGTTTAAAAATTGATTTAGATGGAAGGGTAGTCTTTGTAGATAATGAAATCGTTGAACTTACTCCAAAGGAATATGATCTTTTAGTTTATATGGTAAAGAATAAAAATATCGCATTGTCAAGAGATAAACTTTTAAATCAAGTTTGGGGATATGATTTTTATGGAGAAGATAGGACTGTTGATACTCACATAAAAATGCTTAGAAATTCTATTAAAGAGTATAGAAAATTTATTGTTACCGTTAGAGGAGTAGGATATAAGTTTGACACAAGAAATTAAAGAAATAAAAAAAATTAAAATCGACAAAAATAGCATCTTATTTAAGCTTTGGGAATATTTTGTAATTTTTGCTGGACTAATTTTAATTTCTATTTGGCTTTTTCAAACTGTTTTTTTGTCCAGCTTTTATGAAACTATGAAAATAAGAGAAGTAACAAAAGTCGGCAATGAGCTTAGGAATGAATATGAATCTTCTGATTTTGAAACTAAACTTTCTAATTATGCGAATACTAAAGGCCTTGAGATTAAAGTTTTGGATGAAAATGGAGCTTGGGTTTTTCCTCTTAGATTATTTGACGAATTTGTTGAGAGACCAAGAATGATTTGGGAAAATTTTGATAAATTTTTTGGATCTCTTAAAAGGGATAACAGGACTTACAAAATTTATACGGTAAAATATGAAAACTTAAAAGATCCCTCTATAATTTATGCAGGTTACTTGGGAAACACTGATGGAGAAGATTATTATCTTTACATTAATTCTGTATTAAAGCCAGTAGATGCAACTGTAGATGTTATTAGAAGGATGCTTATTATAATTTCTTTTTTGTCCCTTATTTTTGCGTCAATAACAGCTTATTTTGTTTCAAAAAGACTTTCTAGACCTCTTGTGAGAATGTCCAATACTGCAAAAGAACTTGCAGCAGGCGATTATAAAGTTAAGTTTAAAAAGGGCGAGTATACAGAAATTGATAATTTGTCAAACACTCTTAATTATGCGAAAAATGAACTTACGAAGACGATTGAGATGAGAAAGGATTTAGTTGCAAATGTAAGTCACGATTTAAAAACACCTCTAACAGTTATAAAATCCTATGGAGAAATGATTAGAGATATTTCTGGACCAAATGAAGAACTTAGGAATAGACATTTAGAAACTATTATAAGTGAAGCAGATAATTTGACAGACTTAGTAAATGATTTATTAGATCTTTCTAAAATTGAATCAAATCTTGAAGAAATAAAAAAAGAGGAATTTGATTTGAATGATTCTTTAGGTGAAGTTTTAGACAGATTTAAAATAAATAAAAACTGTTCTGATTATAAATTTATAGTTGAATCAAAGGGCAATACAAAAATAAAAGGAGATAAATCTAAGATAAAGCAAGTAATTTATAATTTAATAAACAATGCTATAAATTATTCTCCAGATAATAAAAATATAAAAATTATAATTTCGGGAGATGAAAATATAACAGAGTTTCATTGTATTGATAAAGGAATAGGTATAAGAGAAGAAGATATTGAAGAAATTTGGGATAGATTTTATAGAGTTAGAGATAATCATACAAGACCAGAAATTGGAACAGGACTTGGTCTTTATATTGTAAAGACTATTTTAGAGCTTCATAATTTTGAGTATGGAGTTAATTCAAAAATAAATGAAGGATCTGATTTTTATTTTATAGGAACAAAATAATTACTGATATGTTAATATTTGTTAATCTTTTGGTTTAAAATTAAATAAAAAAATTAATCGGCTAGAGATAGTCGATTTTTTTTGTAAAATTGAAATTCCTAATAATTTAATATTATTTAAGTTAAAAATTATAGTTTTTATTAAGCTGTTTCATGCAAATTAAAAAATAAGGCCCATAGTCCTATTTTTTAAAAACTAGTTAAAATACTAGAAGAAGAAATGTTTATGTAGTAAAATTAACTTAAGTGGAGCAAAGTGGTTCAAAAATTAATATAAATGGAATAAAGTGGAGAATAAAATGTTGATAGGGGAGTTCAAACACAATTTAGATCCCAAGGGAAGAATTACAATTCCATCAAAGTTTAGAGAAGATCTTTCAGTTTTTGTGATGACTAAAGGTCTAGATGACTGTCTATTTTTATATCCAAAGGAACAGTGGGAAAAGATTGAAAATAAATTAAAAGAACTTCCTATGACAAATAGAGCCGTTAGGTCTTTTGTGAGAACATTTTTCTCTGGTGCAGTTGATTGTGTTTTAGATAAACAAGGAAGAGTATTGATAGCTGAAAATTTAAGGGAATATGCTTCTCTTGAAGATAAATGTGTGATAATTGGTCTTTCAAATCGCTGTGAAATTTGGTCTGAAGAAAATTGGAACAAATACAATGAAGAAGAAGCACTTTCTTATGAGGAACTTGCAGAAAAAATGTCGGAGTTGGGAATATAATGGATTTTGAACATAAGAGTGTTCTTTTAGAGGAAACAATTGAAGAACTAAATGTAAGAGAAGGAAAAATTTATATTGATGGAACTTTAGGCGGAGCAGGACATAGCTTTGAAATTTTAAAAAAATTAAAAGGGACAGGTCTTTTAATTGGAATAGATCAAGATAAGGAAGCTCTCGATGCTGCCAAAAGCAAACTTTCTCAGTTTGAAAATGTTAAATTTTTTAATTTGAATTATGTAGATTTTGAAAAAGCATTAGATGAACTTGGAATAGAAAAAGTAGATGGAATTCTTTTAGATATTGGAGTTTCTTCCTATCAATTTGATAATCCACAGAGAGGTTTTTCTTATAGATTTGATGCACCACTTGACATGAGAATGGATCAAAATTTAGATATTTCTGCAAGAGATATTGTAAATACATATAGTGAAAGTGAAATAACTAAAATTATTAAAGATTATGGAGAAGAAAAGTGGGCTTCTCGAATTGCGAAATTTATTGTGGAAGATAGAAAAGTAAAAGATATAGACACGACATTTGAGCTTGTTGAAATTATAAAAAAAGCGATACCCATTGGAGCGAGAAGGAATGGGCATCATCCTGCTAAGAAAACTTTTCAAGCACTTAGGATTGAAGTCAATAAAGAACTTGATGTTTTAGAAAATTCTATTGAAAAATTTGTAAAAAAATTAAATCCTGGTGGAAGAATTGCAATAATAACTTTTCATTCGCTAGAGGATAGAATTGTAAAAAATTCTTTTAAATATTTAGAAAAGGATTGTATATGTCCACCTAGTTCACCAATTTGTACTTGTGACAAGAAAAGAGAAATAAAGATAATTACAAGAAAGCCTATTACTGCAAGTGATAGAGAACTTTGTGAAAATAATAGGTCGCATTCAGCGAAACTTAGAGTTGCCGAAAAAATAGAGGTGTGAAATGGCAAAAAGATTAACTAAAATTTCAAATAAAAGTTATAATAGATATAAGACTAAACTTTTAAATAATAAGCCGTTTATTTTTACTGTGACAATTGTAGTAATTATTTTAATCTCTATTTTAATTTTGTATTCACAAATTGCGGGCCTTGATAGGGAAATTTTAAGTCAAAAAAATGAAATTGAAGAATTAAATAAAACTAAGACGACTCTTGTAGGAGAAATTAAAGCCGTAAAATCTTCTTCTCAAATTGCTGAAGAGGCTATGTATAAACTTGGTATGGTCTATCCTTCTGAAGATCAAATTATTTATATTGATTCTGGAGAAGAGGAGAATCGAAAGGATATTAATTATAATGTATTTTTGAGTCCTATTGTTTCTGTTCTCAGATCTTTTACAAGAGATTAGGAGGATATAATTGAAAAATGATAAAAATAAAGCTAGAGATAGAAAGATCAAAAGTGGATTTAAAGGGCGAAATCAAAATGCCAATAAATTCATATTTATATTTTTTATCTTTCTAGCTTTTTTATTTGTAATATTAGTGGGAAAACTTTTGTACATTCAAATAGTTCAATCGGAAGAGTTAACTATTTCTGCATTAAATCAGCTCACAAGAACTGAAGTCATAAATTCTAATAGAGGTATAATTTATGACAGAAATAAAAAAGAAATGGCAATTAATATAACTAAGTGCAATGTTTTTTATAACATGGATTATTTAAAACAAAATAAAAAAGAAAGTGATAAAGAGTTCGAAAAGAGAAAGGAAAAGTTATATAGTGAAGATGCCAAGATTATTTCAGATGTAATAGAAATTGATTATGATGAAATAAAAGACAAGATGAAGGGTGATAAGGTAGTTAGATTAGCTACTAATGTAGATAGAAATAAGGCCAATAAACTTAAAGAGTTGAGAACAAAAATTATTGAAGAAAATAAAAGTAAAAAGGAAAACAGAAAAAATAATCTCTACGCTCTTTCCATAGATGATGTTACTAGAAGGCTTTATCCTTTTAACAATCTTGCTTCTTATGTAATTGGTTTTACAAATGATGAAAATGTTGGACAATATGGAATTGAAGCAAGCTATGATGAGGAACTGACAGGGATATCTGGTAAAAATGTTTCTTTAAAAGACAATGCTTCAAACAAAATTCCACTTACAGATGAAGAAACTTATGCACCAAAGGAAGGTTATTCTATTGTTCTTTCTATTGATTCAAATATTCAACAATTTGCAGAAACTGCGGCTATCAATGCAAAAAAAGAACATGATGCAGATAAAGTTTCTGTAATAGTTCAAGATACAATGACTGGCGAAATTTTGGCAATGACTACAAAAGATGATTATAATTTAAATAATCCAAAATCTCCCATAAATGATAAACAAGAAGAAGAGTGGGATAAGTTAGATAATGACGAAAAAATGGAAGTCTTGTATTCTAATTGGAGAGATTTTAATGTAAATGATCAATATGAACCAGGCTCTACATTTAAACTTATAACAGCAGCTGCTGCTATTGAGCAAAATACTTCTCAACCTGATTCTCAATATACGTGTGCTGGAACAATGAAAGTTGGAGATAGAAAATTAACCTGTACTAGTGTAACTAGAGGTAGTAAAACTCTTGCAAAAGCAATTGAGGAGTCTTGCAATATGACGCTTGTACAAGTTGGTCAAAATCTTGGGAAAGAAGAATTTTTAAGATATATAAAAGCTTTTGGGTTTGGTCAAAAGACTGGAATAGAACTTTATGGCGAATCGACAGGAATCATTCCAAGTTCAAGCGAAGAAATAAATAGAGTCAAACTTGCAACAATGTCTTATGGTCATTCTATTGCTGTTTCTCCGATTCAACTTGTAAATGCTGTCAGTGCAATTTCTAATGGAGGATATCTAAACAAGCCAACTTTAATAAAAGAAATAGTAGATTCTAATGGAAATGTAATAGAAAAAAAGAGAACTGAGCTTAAAAGAAGGGTAATATCTGAAGAAACTTCTGATAAGATGAAACATATGATGAAACGAGTTGTGGAAAGTGGGACAGGAAAACTTGCACAAGTTCCGGGATATCAAGTTGGTGGAAAGTCAGGTACAGCAAACATTGCAACGCCAACAGGTTATATTGAAGCTTACAACTCTTCCTTTGTAGGTGTTGCCCCTTTAAATGATCCAAGACTTACTGTCTTAGTTGTGGTGAATAATCCTAAGGGAGGAATACTTGGAGGAGCAGTAGCTGCTCCAATAGTTCAAGAAATTTTAGAAAAGTCATTAAATTATATGAAAATTCCAAAAACTGAAGAAGTTGATGAAAAAGAAAACTATGTTTCAGTTCCAAATGTTGAAGGTCTTCTTTTGGAAGATGCTGGCAAAATTTTATTAAAGGAAGGATTAAAATTTAATACTAATTCAGAAAATGTGGAAAACTATTCTGTTGTAATAAATCAAAGTCCTTCAGCTGGTTCATCTGTGTTATCAGATACAATTATTGATCTTGCAGTAAATGATAAAGATAGTGGGATGTTAATTATGCCAGACCTAAGTAAAAAGACTAGAAAAGAAAGTATATCTATTTTAAATTCTATGAATATAGAGTATAATATCAAAGGAAATGGCGACTTTATATCACAAAGTCCTAGTGCTGGTTCTAAAATAATTGGTGATAAAAGTGTCATAATTAATTATTCTAAAAGTGATGAAGATAGATTTGACGCTAATAATAAATTAGAAGAAGTAAATAAAAATTCAGAAGAAAATAATACTAATAAAATAAATAAAAAAGAAAATTCTAGAAGAAATAAAATAAAAAATAGTACAAAAAATTAAAATAATGGAGTAGAGATGGATTATTTAATTAATATATTATTGGGATTAATTTTTTCATTAATATTTGGAAAAATTTTAATTCCAATTTTGAAAAGACTTAATGCAGGACAAAGTATAAGAGAAGACGGGCCACAGAGTCATTTGATAAAAAGTGGAACTCCTACAATTGGAGGGATAATATTTTTGTCTTCCACACTTATTACAACTTTTCTAATAAAAAATTTAAAAGTTTCTGTTTTTATGATAATTTTTTCAACTTTTGCCTTTGGTGCAGTTGGATTTATTGATGATTATATTAAGGTTGTGAAAAAGAGAAATTTAGGTCTGCGTGCATATCAGAAGTTAATTTTACAAATAATTGTTGCTGTAGTATTAATTATCTATCAATACAATTCTAAAAACATGGTCACAGATGTATATATTCCATTTTTAAAAGATTACCGTTCTTTTGGTATTTTTTATATTCCTTTTATTATTTTTGTAATAGTTGGAACTGTAAATTCTGTAAATTTAACGGATGGTCTTGATGGACTGTCATCTAGTGTGACTATTATTTGTCTACTCTTTTTTGTTATATGTGCAAATAAGTTAAATAAACCAGAAATTGCAATTTTTTCGATGACTCTTGCAGCTTCTTTACTTGGATTTTTAGTTTTTAATAAATATCCAGCAAAAGTTTTTATGGGGGACACAGGGTCATTAGCTCTTGGTGGAGCAATTTCTGCTATTGCGCTTCTTTTAAATGTGCCACTAATTTTGCCAATTGCAGGTGGGATTTATTTTATAGAAACTCTCTCAGTTATTATCCAAGTTGTGAGTTTCAAGACAAGGGAAAAAAGAGTTTTTTTAATGGCACCACTTCATCATCACTATGAACAAAAGGGATGGCATGAAACAAAAATAGTTGCAGTATTTTGTGTAATTGAAATTATACTTTGTGTAATTTCATATTTGATTTTATTTTAGGTGATAAATATGTTAGAAAATAAAAATATATTGATTATGGGTTTTGGAGTAACTGGAAGAGCAGCTCTAAAATTTTTGAAAAACTATCCATGTAAAATTTATATTTATGATGGGAATGTAAAACTTGAGAATTTAAACATTGATGAAGATTTCATAATATTTAAAGAAGAGGATTTGGAAAAAATTGACTTAATAATAAAAAGTCCTGGTATTTATCCAGATCATGAAATTCTAGTTAATGCACGCAAAAAAAACATTGAAATAATTTCAGATATTGAACTTAGTTATAGAAATTTAAAAACAAAAAATATTGTATCAGTTACAGGTACGAATGGGAAAACTACAACTACTACAGTTATTGGTGATATTTTAAGAAGAGTGGGAAATACTTATGTAGTAGGAAATATTGGACTTGGGATTTTAGAAATAACTGAAGAAGCAAAGGAAAAAGATTATGTAGTGATTGAAGCATCATCTTTTCAGCTTGACGATACAGAAACTTTTAAGCCTCATATAGGAGTATTAACTTATGTGACAAGTGATCATTTAGATTGGCATAAAAGTGTAGAAAATTATGTAGATGCAAAATTTAAAATTTTTGCAAATCAAGATGAATTTGACTATGCAATCTTAAATTACGAAGACAAAAAACTTGCAGAAAGTTATAATATAAAGAGCCAAAAATATTATTTTTCTATGGAAAAAATTGACGAAAAGGGCGCCTATGTTGAAAATGGAAAGATATATTTTAATGATGGCAATAGAGTCTGCGAGATAGTAGATACTAATCAAATAAAGATTTTAGGAGAACATAATATAAAAAATATTATGGCTGCAATAATAGTAGCTAGACTTTTAAATATTGATGACGAAATTATAATAAATAGCATTAAGTCCTTTACAGGTGTAGAGCATAGAATTGAGTTTGTAAGAGAAGTTGCTGGAGTAAAATATTATAATGATTCAAAGGGGACTAATCCAGATTCAACTGAAGTTGCAGTAGCTGCTATGGAAGGCGACGTAATTTTAATTGCAGGTGGTTATGATAAAGGCGCAAATTTTGATGACCTTGTAGAAAAATCAAAAAACAAATTAAAAGATGTAATTTTGTTTGGAGAAACTGCAGAGAAATTTTCAAAATCGTGTAAAAAATTCGGCGTGGAATTTTATATAGTAAGGGATTTAGGTAAAGCTGTTGAGCTTGCAAATAAGATTGCAGAAAATGGGGAAGACGTGCTTCTTTCACCTGCATGTGCATCCTGGGATATGTATAGAGATTACGAAGTGAGAGGAAGACATTTCAAAGATTTAGTTAGAGAGTTGGTATAGATGAAATTTAGAAGGGAAATAAAGGGTGTTGATTTAGTTCTTTTAATAAGTATGATTTTCTTAATAATCATTGGACTTATTGCTGTTACATCTGCATCCTTTCCCGCTGCCAAAAAAGATAATTTAAATAGTTTTTATTACTTAATAAGACAGGGAGTTTTTCTAATCCTTGGTGTATTCATTTTATTTTTTATTTTAAAAGTTCCAAGAGCTGTAATATATAAGAATATTTCGTGGATATTTTGGATGAGTATAGTTTTAATTCTATTATTATGGACTAGTCTTGGAGTTCACAGAAATGGACAGGTTAGATGGATTAGAATTCCAGGTATTGGCATTAATTTTCAACCTTCAGATATTTTAAAAATTTCTTCTATAATTTATTTTTCAAAGTATTTGTCCAGAAATGTTTATACACTAAAAAATCCTAAAACTTTTTTGACTGCTGTTGCTATTATGGGTATTTCAGTTGGACCTATAATGATAAAGGACTTTTCAACTGCAGTAGTAATTGGAGTTTCTTTATTTGCAATACTTCTTGCCGCAGGAATCAATAAGAAACAGTTTTTATTTTTAGTTTTACTTGGTGTAATTCTTATTTGGATTGTATTAAAGGATCCAGAAAATAAATTTAGACTAAATAGAATTTTTGGCTTTGTATCAGAATCTACAGATTATCAGTCTGCAGATCTTTATCAAGCCAGACAATCTCTTTATGCGATAGCTCTTGGAGGGTACTCTGGAGTTGGGCTTTTTAGGTCAAGACAAAAATACACAAATTTACCAGAAGCGTATACAGATTTTATTTTTTCTGTAATAGCAGAAGAATTTGGCTTTTTTGGTGTTTTAGTAATTATAATACTTTTTGTGACTTATATTTATAGAGGATACATGATTGCATTTAAAACAAACAATTATTTTGATAAATTTACTGCAATTGGCCTTACGACTTATATAGGAATACAGTCATTTTTTAATATGGGCGTTTGTGCAAAATTACTTCCAGTAACAGGAATTACACTTCCTTTTATATCTTATGGAGGTACTGCACTAGTAATGGCAATTGCATCTACGGCGATTTTACTTAAAATTTCGAAAGAAGGCATAGCATGAAATATATTTTATCTGGTGGTGGGACTGGGGGACATATTTATCCAGCACTGGCAATTGGTGAAGAAATAAAAAAGAAAGATAAAAGAGCACAAATTTTATATGTTGGCAAAAAAGATTCTTTAGAAGAAGAACTTGCAAAGAAATATAATTTTGATTTTGAAGGAATAGACGTATCAGGACTTCCAAGGAAAAAATTAAATAAAGACACAGTTATAACTTTTTTTAATTTAATGAAGGGTTTAAACCAATGCACAAAAATTCTAGACAAATTTAAGCCAGATATTGTAATAGGCACTGGTGGATATGTATGTGGTCCTATTGTATTTAAAGCACAACAAAAAAAGATAAAAACAGTGATTCAAGAGCAAAATGCTTATCCTGGAAAGACAAATAAAATTTTGGCAAAAAAGGCTGATTTTGTCTTTATAAATTTTATGGAAGCAAAGAAGTATTTAGATAATGAAAATATAATATTTACAGGAAATCCTGTTAGAGATATTTTTTCTCATGTTGATAGAGAAGAATCTAGAAAATCATTAAATATAAATACTAAAGAAAAATTTGTCTTTTCTTTTGGAGGCAGTGGAGGTCAAGAATCCACAAATGATGCAATAATAGAGATTTTAAATAAAAATGAAAAGTTGCCCTTTAGGTTAACTCATGTAACTGGAAGAGAACACTATGAATATTTTATGAGAAAAGTCGAAAAGGTTCCAGAAAATGTAGAGATACTTGATTATACTCACAAAGTTTATGACTATTTGTCAAGTGCAGATCTTGTAATTGCATCATCTTCTGCTATGACCTTGGCAGAAATTTCTGCGATAGGAATTGCATCCTTATTAATTCCAAAAGCATATACGGCTGGAAATCATCAGTATTTTAATGCAAAGAGTTATAGCAATATGGGTGCAAGTGTAGTAATAGAAGAAGAAAATTTAAATGGTGAAATTTTGCTATCAAATATAAATAAAATTTTAGAGAACAATGAAGATAGGTCGATTATGGCAGAAAATTCTAAGAAACTGGCAAGCCCAGATGCAGTTTCAAAGATAGTTGATTTATTATTAAAATAATTTTAAAGTGATTTTATGAAAAAGTCGGAAAAGAAAAAAAGAAAATTGAATAAAAAGAAGAAATATTTTAAAATTTTTAGTAGATTTTTTATATTTTTTTCCTTCATTTTTTTATTAGTGTTTGCTATCAAGAATTCTAACATTTTTAGTATAAAAAATGTTGTAGTTGAAGGTAATAAAGTAGTTAGTGTTGATACAATAAAGAAAGTTTCAGGCCTAAAAAAAGGAAATAAATATTTTTATATATCTAAAAGAGAAAGATTGAAAAAAATAAAATCAATTCCTTACATAAAGGATGCAAAAATATCTTACAATATAACTGGGAGAGTGAAGGTTGTTGTAAGTGAGAGAACGGCTTATTACCAAATTGAATCGAATGAATATTTAATAGTGGATGAAAATTTTAGGATAATTGCTAAATTAGATAAAAAAGAAGAGAATCTGGTGAATTTAATGGGATTTAATGTGGAAAATTCTGAGCCAGGAAGTTATATTTTAAGTAATAAAGAAGATAAAGAAAAAAGAGATCTTTTAATGGAACTTAGAAGTGAAGAATATTCTCTTCACGGCAATATCAGAGATATAGAACTTTTAGATTCAATAGCGACTTTCACAACAGTTGAAGGCATAAAAGTTGAGTTTGGATCATATAGTAACACTTCTTATAAATTAAAAATGCTTTCTTTAATTTTAGACGATATTAAGAAGACAAATAAGAATGCAATTCTAATTCAAATGGAAAAAGGAGATAGTCCAATTTTAATAACAGATGGAGAAGAAGATAATAAAAGTAAAAAAGAAGAAAAAGATAAATCTTATAGAGAAGTAGAAAAAAATTGATACATTATAAATAAAGATTAGCAATTGACCTTTATATATTGACTAATTGCCAGACTTTCTATAAAATAAGAGTAATGAATATAAAATTAATTAATTAGTATACGAGGAGGATGTTTATGTTGGAATTCGATATGGACCAAGATGAATTTGCCAAAATTAAAGTAGTTGGCGTTGGTGGCGGCGGAAACAATGCTGTAAATAGAATGATTGACGCTGGTGTTAAGGGCGTTGAATTTTTAGTATTTAATACTGATAAACAAGCACTTAAAAATTCACTTGCTGAAACAAAAGTGCAACTTGGCGAAAAAATAACTAAGGGACTTGGTGCAGGTGCAAATCCAGAAGTTGGAGAACAAGCAGCAGAAGAGTCAATTGATGAAATTAGGGAAGCCCTTGAAGGTGCAGACATGGTATTTATTACTGCAGGAATGGGCGGAGGTACTGGTACCGGTGCAGCTCCTGTTATTGCAGATGTTGCAAAAGAATTGGGCCTTTTAACTGTTGGTGTTGTTACAAAACCATTTACATTTGAAGGAAGAAAGAGAGCAAAATCTGCTGAATCAGGTATAAATGCTCTAAAAGGAAAAGTTGATACATTAGTTATAATTCCAAATGACAGACTTTTAAGTATTGCAGATAAAAAAACTAGCTTCTCACAAGCATTTGAAATGGCAGACGATATTTTAAAACAAGGTATTCAAGGTATTTCAGATTTAATTTCTGTACCAAATTTAATAAACTTAGACTTTGCAGACGTGAAAACTATTATGTACGACAAAGGCGTTGCACATATGGGTATTGGTCGTGCATCTGGAGATGAGAGAGCTACTGAAGCAGCAAAACTTGCAATAAATTCTCCTCTATTAGAAACATCTATACAAGGGGCAAAATCAGTTTTACTTAATATTACTGCAGGTTCCGATCTTGGTATATTTGAAGTTAATGAAGCGGCTGATTTAATTAGAGATTGTGTATCTGAAGATGCAAATATTATATTTGGTGCTGGAATTGATGAATCCCTTAAGGATGAAGTTAAGATAACAGTTATTGCAACTGAGTTTGATCAATATAAAGATGACAAAAAAGATAAAAAGGAAAATAAGGTTGAATCAAATGCAAAATCGCCCATTGAATCAAATCTTTCTGAAGATGAAGATGATAATGGAGAACTTAAAATCCCATCTTTCTTAAGAATAAACAGAAAATAAAATTAAAAATAAAACACTGGATATTTTTCCGGTGTTTTATTTTTTGTAAACTTTTGTAGCAAAATCTGTTTTTATTTTTCCTTTTTTTATATTATATAAATTACTTGCATATATTTCTTTTTCAAGCATCTCTTTTATTATTCCATCTGAATTCTCGTAGTATTTTTTAAGAGAATAAATTTTATTTATATTTTGTGATTTTTTTAAAATTTCTATGCCATTTTTATCGCAAGCAAGCACTCTTGTATAGGGATACTCAAAGGATTTTTTTATCAAATCTTTTTTTATATCTAATAAAATTTCTAATAAAAGTCTTTTTATTCTCGAGCGACTATGCCTTTTGGAATAAACTTTTTCTATAAAATCTTCAAAGTTTTTGGCATCTAAATTTTCTAAAATTCTGTTTTCTAGTCCAACTTCGTAGTCAAAGTAATCTAAAAAATTTATTTTTTCTGAAATGATTTTGTATTTAAAAATTTCAAAGTAATTTTCTAGATTGTTTTCTGGAATTATTTTATAATTTGGGATAAACTTTTCTACATTTATACCTTTATAAATTCTATTTCTTATAAAAGATGCAGAGGCAAAATCTTCATAAGAAAAATTATCATCGTGATTTACACTTTTTCTTGGAATTGAATGTGGCTCTATACTTGAATTTAATTTTTTTAGATTTTTTATATATTCAAGACCCAAAATATTATTTGGTTTCTTTAAAATTTCTTTTTCTTCAAAAGTTAAAAAATCCATAGCAAGTTCGCGAGATTTAATGTAAGAATTACCTTTATGTAGAAAATTTTTAATTTTTCCGTCGTCAAAGTTTTCATCTATTTTATTTTGCAATTTTTCTAGAGTTTTAAAATTATCTTCGCTTCCAAAGTAAAGTCTATTAACAATTCTCATGGAGTTTAAAATATTAATTCCACCACGAGCAAATATTTCTGCATTTGATGTGGAATAAATTACAGGATTTTCTAGAACAATGCTCGCACCATTATCCACTGCAATTTTAGCTCTTTCATATTTATTTATAATTGCAGGTTCTCCTCTTTGTACAAAGTTTCCGCTCATTATAACTACTATATAGTCGCTGTATTCATTTTTGATTTTTTGTATTTGGTATGCGTGACCATTGTGAAAGGGATTGTATTCCGCTATTATAGAAGCAATTTTCATATTTTAAAACTCCAATTATTGACTAAAATCTTCATCTGTTATAATATTATTATTAGATATTATACTATATTTAATAAATAAAAAAAATATGAGGAGGAAATATGAAGATATTAGTAATTAATTGCGGATCGTCTTCTTTAAAATATCAACTTATTGATATGGAAACTGAAGAATTGATGGCAAAGGGTCTAGTTGAAAGAATTGGGATTGAAGGTTCAAGAATTAAGCATGAAACAATAGGAAAGGAAAAGAAAACTATTGAAACAGCAATGCAAGATCACAAAAGAGCATTGGAACTTGTTATGGAATCTTTAACTAATGAAGAATATGGTGCAATTAAATCTCTTGATGAAATTGACGCAGTGGGTCACAGAGTAGTTCACGGCGGCGAAGATTTCGCTAAGTCTGTAATTATAGATGAAAAAGTTTTAAAAGGAATAGAAGATAATGTTGAGATAGCTCCTCTTCACAATCCACCGAATATTATGGGAATTAAAGCTTGTCAAAGACTTCTTCCAAATGTTAAACAAGTTGCAGTATTTGATACAGCTTTCCATCAAACTATGCCCCGCGAAAGCTATATCTATGCACTTCCTTACGAATATTATGAAAAATATAAAATTAGAAGATTTGGTTTCCATGGAACTAGCCACAAATACATCACAAATAGGGCAGCAGAAATGCTTGGAAAAGATGTAAATGAAGTTAATTTAATTACTTGTCACCTTGGGAATGGTTCAAGTATTTGTGCAGTTAAAAATGGTAAGTCAATTGATACATCAATGGGATTCACACCACTTGAAGGACTTGCAATGGGAACTAGATGTGGAGATTTAGATCCAGCTATTCTTCCATTTTTAATGGAAAAAGAAAATCTTTCTGCTGAAGAATTAAATACACTTATGAATAAAAAATCTGGGGTTCTTGGAATTTCTGGAGTATCAAGTGACTTTAGAGATATTGAAACTGCAAGAGATGAAGGAAATGAAAGAGCAAAGCTTGCACTTGATATTTTTGAAAAAAGGGTTCGCGGATATATTGGATCATACATGACAGAACTTGACCATGTAGACGGTATTGTATTCACAGCAGGAGTTGGTGAAAACTCAGTTGAAATGAGAGAATCAATTGTAAATGGCTTATCTTCTCTTGGAATTAAAATTGATCCAGAAAGAAATAATGTAAGAGGAGAAGACAAACTTATTTCTTCTGACGATTCTTCTATTAAAGTTCTTGTTATTCCAACTAATGAAGAGCTTATGATTGCAAGAGATACTAAGGAACTTGTCAACGCATAAATTTTAATATTCTATTGACAATTTCTTTTTTGAAAGTTATAATTATTTGTATGTATTTTTGAGGTGAGTATATGAAATTAGATCTAAGCTCTTTTTTGTCGTCTAACGATGTTAGATTAGATTTTGAAGGAAATTTAACTGATAATGATACAGATTTAAATTTAGAAGATCTAAATCTCATTTATCCCGTAGAGTACAATGGATATATTCATGATTTGACAGGGGAGTTAGAACTTTGTCTAAATATTTCCTACAAATTTAAGACAACTTGTGACAGATGTCTTTCACCTTTTATTAATGAAAAAAAGACTAATTACAAGGGTTACAATTTTAAGGATACAAGTTTATATGATAGAGATTCAGTAGATGAGTATTTTAAAGTTGAAGAAGATTCAATAGATCTTTCCGAAATTATTTTCTCCCAAATAATTACATCTATTGGTGGAAAAAATTTGTGTAGTGAAGATTGCAAGGGTCTTTGTCCACGATGTGGCAAAAATTTAAATGAGGGACCATGTAATTGTAAGGTGCATGATCATAGTCTTAATGAAGAGGAAATAGATCCAAGATTTGGAAAGTTATTAGATTTATTTAAAGATGAGGAGGTGTAAAAATGGCCGTACCAAAGAGAAAAACTTCAAAACAAAGAAAGAATAAGAGAAGAGCATCTTCTTACAGATTAAATAAAGCGACAGTAGTTGAATGTCCTAACTGCCATGAAATGAAATTACCTCATAGAGTTTGTCCTAATTGTGGACACTATGCAGGCAAAGAAATTATTGCAGAAGCAGAATAACAAAGTGAAAGTGAGACTCAGGTCTCGCTTTTTTTTATATATTTTTTTTATTATGTGATAAATGTCACATTATTTTTTTGTTCTAAATGTTATTATTTTATTAGAAAAGAGGGATAAGATGAGTTTATTTTTAGGACATATACACTATATGATGTATAATAAAATCATTTTTCAAGAAGAAATTTTAGATTATTTATTAGATTTATCAAAGGACAAAGAAAACATTTTGGAAGAACTTGATAATGATTTTCCTATTGAAAAAGGAGATTTAAAAAATATTATTGATGAAAACAACATTCACGGCTGGTTAAATGATAGAGTAAATAGAAGTGAAAATAGACTGGCGAAAGCTGTTTCAATTCTACTTAAAGACTTTGATCTAGAAGAATTAAAGAAAAGATATTTTGAATTTGGGAAAAATTATGACGCAGGGAATTTCCCCATGGAAGTTTTTCAATTTATTACTTCTAAATTTTTAGATGGAATGCCTTGCGACCACGCTCTTACGATAATTAAAGATGATGAGGATGAATTAATTTTTAGGGTAATAAGCGATGTGCACAAAGAAATTTGGCAAAAATTTGTTGATCCAGAAATTTATTGGACACTTCGCGATGAATTCATTAAAGGAAGTTTGGTTGATTCAAAATTAAACTTCGAAAACATTAATGGAGATTACGTCATTAGGTAGGTGATAAAATGAAAATTTTAAAAAATGAAATCGATTATTTGGAAAAAGAACATGAAGAGATACTTAGTTTTTGTGACAAAATGGAAGAAAAATGTATTGAAGTTTTAAATGGAAATGTGGATGAAGAATTTTTTAATAAGGCAATAGTTTTTATAAGAAATTATGCAGATGGAAGACATCATAAAAAGGAAGAGGACATTTTATTTAAAGCGATGCTAGAAAATCTGGGACCAGTTGCGGAAAAAGTTGTGCGTGGTGGAATGCTTGTGGAACATCAAATGGCTAGAAATTATGTGACAGAACTTGAGAAGAGTTTAGATGATTTTAAAAGATATAGTTGTGAAAAGAATAAACTTTATATAATAACAAGTGCGATGAGTTATGTCACTCTTCTTCGAAACCACGCAGAGAAAGAAAATGAAGTTGTCTACCCCTTTGCTCTAAAAAATCTACCTGAAGATATAAAGAAAAAAGTTGCAATGGATTTAAAAAAGAGAATTGATGAAGAAATGAAAAATAATTTTGAAAAAGAAAAATTAATGAGAGATTTGGGAATATAAAGATTACAAAATTATTACAAATTATAAAATTTAAAGATTTTTCCAAGGATTTTTGTTATTATTAATCCTCGAGGTGAAAAATGAAAAAAATATTTATAGTTATAATAGTTTTAATTATGCTACCTTTTAGTGTTTTTGCATCAAAGGAAATTGCAATTCCATTAAATGTGAGTGCTATAAAGGAAAAGGAAAATTATACTTTTGAAGTTAAAAATGCAAATAAAAATGATCAAATAGAAGTGGAAGTTACAAGCGTAGTAAATTCAAATAAAAAATCAAAATTAATAAAAAACATATCTGAAAAGAATAATAAGAAGTATATCTCCATTTCTCAAAGTGAACTTGATAATTTAGTTGGACCTTCAAGCGGATATAGTTTTAGACTTAGATTTGCAAAGGGAGATAATAGTTCTAATTTTACAGGTCCACTTCATTTGGGAAAGGCAACTGTATTTAGAAATTATAGTTCTTGGGCTTATGAAGATCTTTTAAAGGCACAAAATTTAAAGATTTTATCTAAAGATACTTTTTCAAATGCAAAGGAAAAAATAACTAGAGAAGAGCTTGCAGAAATTGTTGTAAAAACTTATGAAACAAAGTATAAGAGAAGTGCACAAGGTTCTGTAAAACATTTTGCAGATACTGACAATAAATATGTAAATATGGCTTATGATCTTGGACTTATGAAGGGGAAAAGTGATGGAAAGTTTTTGCCCAAAGCTCACATAACAAGAGAAGATTATGCAGTTGTAATTTCCAATTTATTTAATTTAAAGGAGAGTAAAAATATAAAAATAGAGGATGAAAAAAATATTTCTAATTACGCAAAGGATTCTGTCAACAAATCTATAAGTGGAAATTATTTAAATTTGGATTCAAATAAAAAATTTAATCCTAAAAATGAAATGAAAAGAGAAGAAGTTATTTCTTCTATTGTGCGTAATATTTAACAGAAATTTTACAAATATATTTAATTTGTATATAAAATTAAATAATTATGTTATAATACTTTCAAGGTGAGTTAATGAAAAAAGTAATTTTTGACATTAGTCCACTTGGAAGTTTTCAATTTTCTTGTGAGACTTATATGATTTATTATAGGGAAAAATATGGCGAAGATATTTTTTTCTACACTAGAAGAGATGGAAAGTACATAAAAGTAGAAGATAGCGACGAACTTAAAAATTTAAAAAACAGAGTAATGTTAAAAGTTGATCTTGGAAATGAGGTGGAAAGTATACCCCACAACTACGATATGAGAGTTATTCCTATTTCAGAAGATCAAGAAGATGATGAAACTTTGATAGATATTGTGGAAAGACTCGGCAAAGATGCAAGTTGGAAAGATTCAAATATTCAAGTAGTAGAAGTTTAAAATTGAAGAATTTTGTAAGATGTTCCCTAATATTTAGATTAGGGAATTTTTCTATTATTTAATTCCACATCGAAAAATTTCAGATGCAAATAATGTAATAATTATTAATTAAGTAAAAAAGTAATTCATTAAAGAAAAGTTTTTATACAATAATATTATCTGTGCTATAATGTAAATAAAGACGATACTTATAATTATAATATGAAGTTATGTCTAATTATATTAAGGGGGTTTTTATGACACTAGAAAGTGTACTAAATTATTTTGGAACTTACACTCCTGGCGAAAATGGAGGAGTTGCATCATTTGAGTTTGAGTATTTGTGTACTCTTGGGATAGCAGCTTTGATAATTTTTGCAGGAAGATGGTGCGTAAGTCACTCAGTTGCTCTTAAAAAGTATGCAATACCTGCACCAGTTGTTTCAGGACTTATATTTTCTGTAATTATTGCAATAATAAAATTATCAGGACTTATAGCCTTTAGTTTTGATGCAAAGATTACGAAAGATCTTGCACAAAATGTATTTTTCTTGACAGTTGGATATGGGTTTTCCGCATCTTTATTTAAAAAAGCTGGTGGAAAACTTATTTTTAACATAGCTTTTGCAGCTTGTTTATTGATTACTTTACAAGATATTGTTGGCGTTTTAGTTGGAAGGGCAATAGGAATGCATCCATTATTTGCACTCCAATGTTCTTCAGCAGCAATGTCTGGTGGGGTTGGAACAGCATCTGCCTTTGGACCTATTTTTGAAAAATGGGGAGCACCTGAAGGAATAACGGAAATAGGTGTTGCAGCAGGAACTATGGGAAATATTATGGGATCATTAATTGGTGGACCTGTTGCAGCATTTTTAATTAGAAAAAATAATTTAAAAGCTGATCCAAATGATAGACCAGAATCTGAACTTAAAAATGAAGTTCATGCATTAAATGACGGGAGAATGATTGTTGCTTTTGCAATGGTTCTTTTAGTTTCAGCATTAGGAATGCCTATATATTTCTTACTTGATAGTATCCCTGGAATTGAAATGCCTAAGTTTATAGGATGTTTATTTGCTGGAGCAATTGCAAGAAATATTATTGAAAAAAGAGGAAAGGATACTTATGTAGCAGAAATAAGTGCAATTGAGCATATGTTTTTGGAACTTTATCTTGCACTAGTTTTAATGACAATAGATATAACAAAACTTTTAAGCCATTTAGGACAAATGGGAATAGTTTTGTTAACTCAAGCAATTTTAATTGCACTATTTACAATTCTAGTTTCTTATAATTTATTTGGAAGAAATTATGGCGCAGCTGTAATGGCAGCTGGAAACTGCGGTTGGGGTTGTGGCTCTGGACCAAATGCAGTTGCAAATACAAAAGCTGTAATGGACACTTATGGTTATAACAATATAGCTTGGGTATTGTATCCATCTTTTGCAGTAATAATTGATGATATTTATAATCCACTTTTCTTATCTTTCTTTGGTAAAATAGTTAGTGGAATGTAATAATTTAAATGGAGTGAGTTTTTGCTTACTCTATTTTTTTATAAACTTGTGCTTATTAAAAATTCCTATTAAAACTTTGACAGAAGAATTAATAGGGATTTTTTTATTTATTTTGAAGTTCTAAAAGGATCTTTTCTATTCTATTTTTTTTACTTTTCATTATAGTAAATTTTAGATTATCAATTTCTATAACTTCATTTGGTTTGGGAAATCTGTCTAACTTTTCAATTATAAATCCTCCAACAGAATCAAATTCATGACACTTAAGTTCAGTCCCAAGTCTTATATTTATTTCGTCAATATTTACAGATCCGTCAATTAAATATTTGTCTTGTGCAACTTTTACAATGTCTTGATCTTCTTCGGTGTCATATTCGTCAGAGATTTGTCCAACAATTTTTTCGATAATGTCTTCAAAAGTTATCATGCCTTCTGTTCCTCCGTATTCGTCAGTTACAATTGCAACAGAAAGTTTATTTTGCCTCATTTCATTGAAAAGTTTACCTGTGGGTTTGTATTGAAAAGTGAAAAAAGGTTTTTTAAAATAATCTTTATTTTCTGATAAAGTTTTGGATTTGTCCATGCGGAAAATATCTTTCACATTTAAAATTCCAATTATATTATCTAAGCTGTCTTCATATACGGGCATTCGTGAATAAGAATATTCAGAAATTTTTTCAAAAATCTCAGCATAATCGTCTTCTATATCAATGGCAATTATGTCAGTTCGTGGAGTCATTATGTCCTTTGCATAATTGTCCTTAAATCCAATAACATTTTGAATCATTATAGACTCATTTTTATTTATTATCCCTTCTTCAATTCCAAGATCCATTGCGTCTATTAAATCATCTTCTGTTATGATTGAATCTTTGTAAGTTTTTTCTTTTGTTGCAATTTTAATTATATTTTGAGATAAAAAAGTTATAAACATTGAAAGAGGTCTTATAAAGATAATAAGAAATTGTAAAAATTTTGCATATTTTGGCACAATTTTTTCATAATTATTTTTTCCTAAAGTTCGTGGCAAACTTTCTCCAAAAAGTATTACTATAATTGTTGAAATTATTATTCCAATAATTATTCCAAGGTAATTCCACTTATTAAAGAAAAATAATGACATAAAAATTACAACTAAAGAATTACAAAAATAATCTAGAATAAGCATTGAAGAAAAAATATTTCCTTTTTCCACAAGTTTTTTTATTATAGATAGATTTTCTATTTCTAAATCTTCAAGTTTAGAAATTTTAGCAGGGCTAAGAGTCAGGTAGGCATTTTCTATTAGTGTGAACAAATAGGAAAAATAAAGTGCTAAAAAAGATATTGTCAAATATATGTATTCAGTCATTTAAAATTCAACTCCATTTAAAAAATATATACCCTAAAAATTTTTGATAAAAACAAAAAAGCCGCCCATAGGCAGCTTTAAATTCATTATTCAACAGTTACTGATTTTGCTAGATTTCTAGGTTTGTCTACATCATTTCCTAAAAGAACTGAAGAGTAATAAGCAAGTAATTGCTCAGGTATTACGGCAAGAAGTGGAGTCAAAAGATCAATTGTGTTTGGTATTTCAATTACAACATCGCAAGAATCATTTACAAATTTATTTTTTTCTTCTGTTATTGAAATAACTATTGCACCCCTAGCAATTAGTTCCTGATTGTTTGAAATAGTCTTTTCTAGAATGGATTCTTGAGTAGCAACAGAAACAACAGGTGTACCTTCTTCTATGAGGGCAATTGATCCGTGTTTTAATTCACCAGAAGGGAAGGCTTCAGTGTGAATATAAGAAATTTCTTTTAACTTCAAAGCTCCTTCTTTTGCTGTTATAAAATCAAGTGATCTACCTGTGTAAAAAATTGATTTGGCATCTTTAATTGAATATGCAATATTTTCAAATTCATCTTTATGTTTTAAAATTTCTTCTATTTGTGAAGGAATTTTTTCCATATTTTCAATGATTTCTTTTACTTCATTTTCTGAAATTTTATTTAATTTAAGAGCGATGTCCATTGCCAAGAAGTAAAGTGAAATAATTTGAGTTGTGTAAGCCTTAGTTGATGCAACAGAAATTTCTGGGCCTGCATAACAATAGATTACCTTGTCTGCTTCTCTAGAAATAGTTGAGCCAACAACATTTGTAACTGCAAGAGTTTTTGCTCCACAGCGTTTTGCTTCTTTAAGTGCAGCTAATGTGTCTGCTGTTTCACCAGATTGAGATACAAAAATAACTAGAGATTTGTCATCTAAAAACATATTCTTATATCTAAACTCCGATGCAATTTCAGAAATTACAGGAATTTTTGCAAGTTTTTCAATTGCAAATTTGCCAGCTTCTCCAGCATGAAAAGCAGTTCCACAGGCAGTTACATATATTTTATTTATGTCTTTTAATTCTTCAAGTGAAAAACTTCCTTCAGATGGAAGATCGACTTTATAATCTTTATGTTTAATGGAAATAACATCTTTTAAAACACGAGGTTGTTCGTGAATTTCTTTAATTAAAAAATGATCGTAATCTTCCTTTGAAGCAGCATCGGGAGAAATTTTAACTTCAGTTACTTCTCTTTCTACTTTTTTGTGATTTTTATCATATATTGTGTAAGAATTCAATCTCATATCTAAAGTATCGCCATCTTCTAAATAAATAACTTTATTTGTGTGTTCGATTACAGAAGTTATGTCGCTTGCAATGAAATAACCATCTTCACAAATTGCAAAGAGAAGAGGAGAAGAATTTCTAACAGCAATTAGCCTATTGGGTTCATTTTCGTCAATTATTCCAAGACTGTATGCTCCTCTTAAAACTTTTGTGGATTTAAAGACAGCTTCTAAAATATCTTCATTGTAATTATAAGAAATTATATTTGGTATTACCTCTGTATCAGTTTGTGAAAGAAAATTGTATCCTTTGTCAATTAAATTGTTTCTAAGTTCAAGATAATTTTCAATTATTCCATTGTGAACAACAGAAATTTTTCCGTCACTTGATAAATGAGGATGAGCATTTATTTCACTTGGTTCTCCATGAGTTGCCCATCTAGTGTGACCAATGCAAATATTAGAATGAAAATCATCTAAATTAAAGGAATCTTCTAAATTTTTTATGCGTCCCTTCTTTTTAAAAGTTTTTAATTTATTCTCACTTACAAAGGAAAGTCCCGCAGAGTCGTAACCTCTATATTCTAATTTTTTTAAACCTTCTAGCACCAATTTAGGTGCGTTATTTTTTCCAATATAGCCTACTATTCCGCACATATTTCTACCTCCAAATTTATTAGAGATTCACTGCATTTATTTTGTTGTAAAATTTCTTTTACTTTTTGTAAAATGCTTAGGCTGTGAAACCTCCAGAGCATCCGCCGAAATTCGATGACTCTATACCTCGTCAGCCACTTGGGCTCAGGCGCTTAAATAATTTTTATCTCTTTAAGTGATTTTATCATAATGGTAATTTAAAGTAAACTTTTTGAAAGACATGATATTTATGTAAAATTTTTTATAAAAATCAAATTAAACTTTTTATGATAAAATTAAATTTGGAGGTATTATGATTTACGAAAAAGAATTTACAGTTTACGATTTTCTATGTAAAAATGGGGAACTGACTTTAAAAAATATAATTAATTATTTTATTGAAACTTCTAATTTGCATTCACTTTCAGTTGGACTTTCAAGTAGGGAGTTAATGGAAAATAATTATACATGGATGATTTATAAGTGGAGAATAAAGATTTTAAAATATCCAAAAGTCTTTGACAAAATAAAAGTGAAAACTTGGGCAAGTGGATTTAAAGGGTTAAATGCAGAGCGTGAATTTGAAATGTATTTAGATGATGAAAAAATTGCATACGCTTCATCTATTTTTTTGTTAATAGAATTGAACAAGAGAAAACCTGTTGTAATACCTGAGTATTTTGCAGAAAGATTTGGAATAAAGGAAGAAAAATATTTTGAAAAAATAAAAAGAATAAATTTAAAAAAAGATGAGAAAGTACTTAATGAAGCTAATTACAAAATAATGAAAAGGGATATAGACATAAATAATCACGTTAACAACAGTATCTATGCGGAACTTTTATTTGAATCATTGCCAGAAATTTACTCTGAAATAAAATTTTCTGAAATAAATATAAATTATATGAAAGAATTAGTCTTAGGTGATAGAGTTGTTATTGATGTTTATTTAGAAAAGGATGAATTTTATTTTTTCTTCAGAAATGAGGATAGTAGTGAGATGTATGCTAGAATATGGGCTAATGTTAATTAGTTGAAAAAATTTTTTTGAGATGGTAACATGAGTTATAGAAAATTTGAATTATTTAAGTATAAATGGAGGTATTAGTTATGGATAAAGATAAAATTTTAGCGACAGTAAATGGCAAAGAAATCACAGGTGTTGATTATAATTTATTTTTAGATTCTCTAAATCCACAAATAAAACAATATTTTGCTGGCGAAGATATGAATAAAGAAATTATAAACGAACTTATTTATCAAGCTCTTTTATACGAGGATGCTATTGCTAAAGGAATGGACAAAGACGAAGAATTTTTACAAGTTGTTGAGAAAACCAAGGAAAGTATGTTAAAAAATTATGCTCTTGGAAAACTTCTTGCAACTGTTGATGTTACAGAAGATGAAGTAAAAAAATTCTATGAAGAAAATAAAGAAGCTTTTAAAGAAAAAGAAAGTGCAAATGCTTCTCATATTTTAGTTAGTGAAGAAGATAAGGCAAGAGAAATTTATGAAAAAGTAAAAGATGGGGAAGACTTTGAAACTCTTGCTAAGAAAAACTCAACTTGCCCTTCAAAGGAAAAGGGTGGAGATCTTGGCACTTTTACTAGAGGTCAAATGGTAAAAGAGTTTGAAGATGCAGTTTTTGAAAATGAAGTTGGAACTGTAACTGAACCTGTAAAAACACAATTTGGTTATCACATTATAAAAATAAATGAAAAAAATGAAGGTAGAGATTTAGAATTTGATGAAGTAAAAGACAAGATTTTTTCTCAACTTAAAAGACAAAAAGAACAAGATCTTTACAACAAAAAAATTGAAGAATTAAAAGAAAAATATGATGTCAAAATGAATGTATAGGTGAAATATGAAACTTGAGCTTTTTGATTACATCGATGATGTAATGAATCTTTTTGATTATCACAAGATAGAACTTGCCGGAGTTAATAAAGAGCTTAAAAAATATTTTTCTGAATTACTAGAAAATGATGACAGATTTACTAATATAACTACAAGAATGAAAACTCAGGAATCTCTAAGGGAAAAATTAATTAGGAGAAATTTTTTTATGAGATTTCCTGACCCCGTTCGCGGGTTCAAACAAATTCAGGATCTTGTTGGAATAAGAATTGAGTGCCGCTTTATAAAAGATGAAGAAGATTTATACAAAAAAATTATAGAAGATTTTACTATAAAGGCTGAAAGAGGATATTATAAGTCAAATAAAAATAAAAAGATAAGACTTAAACTAGATGATCCTCAGCCTCAAACTCTTGCAAATGGTTTCACAATGTATAAACTTGATGGAGAGTATGATACTGGATCCTTTATTTATTGTTTCGAACTTCAGATAAAGTCTTTTGTAAATGTGTTTTGGGGAGAAATTGATCACAAACTTCTCTACAAAAATTACAATTATATAATTACAGAAGGATTTTTTAGGGAAATAATGAATTCTATAAATGATAATCTAAAAATGATAGATAAACAACTTATGATTCTATATGATCACGTGAAAAAACAAGATGCTTCTGAAGTTATTTCTGCAGAGAGTCAACTAAAAGCATTGCTTTCAAAGATTCTTCATGATGTTTTCTCTAGAAAAATTCACGATGAGTTGGGATTATTTATTAATATTAAGACAATAACAGATGTAGTTGTTGATTTTTTATTTATGAAATCTTCTAAGAACAAAGATTTGAGTTATGGTGAAAATTTTATTGATTTAATAAATAAAATTAACTCAGTTTCTGGGAATGAGATGGATGTTGAAGAGTACATAGTTTTTAGAAATAATCCAAAATATTATGACTCTTTCTCAAAGGGAATAACAGAAATCTTGGGAAAAGTTTTAAATAATGATTTAGAATGGAATATTCTATTTAAAATGATAAAGTTAATCTCTCAAGAATCCTATGGAGAAATTTTTACAGAATTTATAATTTTTGTAAGATATGATTATACTTCTTGTTTATATAAACTTTTTGAAGATAAAAAGTTAGACAAAGAATCCTGCGAAAGACTGGAAAATGAAATACTTTCAATTGTAATTGATGAGTTTAGAGAAAAGCCTTCTGTTGACTTTTTGTTAGACAAGTCCATTAAAAAATTTAATTTTGTGCTTTTAGAAATAGGAAAAAGTGATGCAACAAGTGAAGAAAAGATATTGAAAATATTTAAAGATAATTATACTTTTTAAACTATAAATATTCTTCTGACTTATGTATAATAGACCTAGGAGGTTTAAATGAAAGAAACAAATTCTTTATTAGAGAATAGAACTTTTTATTACTTTGATAAATTGACAAAAATCCCTAGATGTTCTTGTGAAGAGGAAAAAATTAGAGAGTATTTAATTAATTTTGCAAAGGAACATAATCTAGAATATAAGACAGATGAGATTGGAAATGTTGTTATAATTAAAGAAGCAACAAAAGACTATGAAAGTGTGGATAGTGTAATTTTACAAGGACACATGGACATGGTTTGTGAAAAAACTCCTGAATGTCAAATTAATTTTTCAAAGGATCCTATAAAATATGAAATTGAAGGCGACAATATAATTGCAAAAGAAACAACTCTTGGTGCAGATAATGGGATTGCTGTTGCCATGATTCTTGCAATTTTGGAATCAGATGAATATAAACATCCAAAAATTGAAGCTCTTTTTACAGTAAACGAAGAAAGTGGAATGACTGGAGCAGCAAATCTTGGAAAGGGAATGGTTACTTCAAATAGACTTTTAAATGTTGACTCTGAGACAGAAGGAGTGGGATGTATTTCCTGCGCAGGTGCAGAAAGAGATAAAATAATTTTAAAAAAAGATTACAAAAATTTAAATAAAAATAAGAGTTTTTATGAGATAATTGTAAATGGATTAAAGGGCGGACATTCTGGTCAAGAAATTCAAGTTGGACTTGGAAATGCTATAAAACTTTTGGGTAGAAGTCTTTACAAGATTTTTGAAAAAGTTGATGCTGATTTAATAGAAATTGAAGGCGGAGCAAAGCCAAATGCTATCCCAAGATATTCAAGAGCTATTATAGCTGTAAATGAAGAAGATATAAAAGAAATTCAAGATATAATTGTAGAATTAAATTCAGATTTTGTCACAGAAATTGGAAAAGTTGATCCTGATGTTAGACTTAATTTTGAAAAATCAAGAGATTCTTTTGACAAAGCTTTTTCTGATGAATTAAAAAATAATATTGTGAACCTTTTAAATTTACTTCCAAATGGGGTAATAAGCATGAGTAAGAACATACATGGCTTAGTTGAAACTTCTGTAAATGTTGGAGTAATTGAAAATGTTAAAGATTCTGTAAATATTATTTCAAATATTAGATCATCTGTTTCTTCTGCAAAAGAATATGTCGGAGAAATTAATAAAATTGCAACAAAAAATCTTGGTGCAGATTTTGAAATAATTACAAAATATCCTGCATGGGAATACAAAGAAAACTCTCCTTTAAGAGATGTTGCAAAAGAAGCTTACAAGGAAGTGAGCGGAAAGGAATTTAAATTAGAAGCAATTCATGCAGGCCTTGAATGTGGTATTTTTGTAGAAACTATTGGTGATATAGATATGCTTTCCATAGGACCAAATATGGGGGGAGTTCACGCACCTGGAGAACATCTTTCAATATCATCTACAAAAAGGACATTTGAATTTTTAATTAAAATATTAGAAAATTTAAAATAAATTTTGGAGGAATTATGAATAACGAAGAAAAAAAATTACATGAACACGACGAAAATTGTGAATGTGGATTAGATCACGAACATGAAGAAGAAGGTTATCAAACTATTACACTTACACTTGATGATGACAGTGAAATGGTGTGCATAGTTCTTGGAATTTTTGAATGTGAAAATGAGGAATACATTGCTCTTCTTCCTGAAGATGAAGAAGATGGCGAAGATGTATTTATCTACAAATATAAAGAAATTGACGAAGAGGAAGTTGAACTTGATATTATCGAATCAGAAGAAGAATTTGAAAAAGTTTCAAAAACTTTTGAAGAGCTTCTTGATGATGGGGATGAAGAATAATTTTCTAGATGATTTACAGAAAGTATTCTGACTTTTTAAGAGAAAAATTTGGTGAAAAAGTCTATAAACTTCCGGTTAAACTTGATTTAACTTGTCCTAATAGAGATGGAACCTGTGGATTTGGTGGATGTATTTTTTGTGGAGAAGAAGGCGGAAGCTTTGAAAATAATAATGGAAGTGTAAGAGAGCAACTTTTACAAAATAAGGAGCATATAAAAAAGAAATACAAGGCCAATAAATATATTGCTTATTTTCAAAATTTTACAAATACTTATATGGAATTTGATGATTTTAAAAAAGTGATAGAAGAATCCCTTATAGAAGATGTTGTTGGTGTGAGCATTTCTACAAGACCAGACTATCTTCCACAAAGACATTTAGATTATTTGGAAGAGTTAAGTAAAGAATATTTTGTGACAGTTGAAATTGGACTCCAAACTCCAAATTATCACAGTTTAAAAAAGTTAAATAGAGGTCATGGCCTTTCGGAATTTATTGATGCAGTTTTAAAATTAAAAAAAAGAAATATTAATGTCTGTACTCACATTATAATAGGCCTTCCTTGGGACGATAACTTAGATATTGTTGAGTGTGCGAAGATTTTAAATGTTCTTGATATTGATGAAGTAAAGATTCACGCTCTTTATATTTTAAAAGACACTGCTCTTGGAGATATGTATGAAAAAGAGGAAATAAAACCAATTTCTTTAAAAGATTATGAGAATAAAGTTATACTCTTTTTAAGAAATCTCAAAGATGATATAATAGTAGAAAGAATAATAGGAAGAGCACCTTATGAAAATTCTCTTTTTTGTAATTGGAATACTTCATGGTGGAAAATTAGAGATGAAATAGTTATGAAAATGCAAGAAAATGGATACACTCAGGGTGATCTAGTGAAAGGAGAAATACTATGATAAAGTATATTTTAGGAAGTAAAGGCGCTGGAAAGACAAGATGGTTAATTGACAGTGCAAATGAAGATATGAAAAAGGGTGATGGAAATATTGCCTTTGTTGAAGTTGATGACGACCATATTTTTAGTTTAGATTACAATGTAAGACTTATTAATGCAACTGAATATAGATTAAATTCCATTGATAGCTTTTATGGTTTTATTTGTGGACTTCTTGCAATGGACTATGATCTACACAAAATTTATGTTGACGGAATTTACAAAGTACTTTCACTTAATGTTGAAGATTTAGAACATCTTTATAATAAAATTTCTAAAATTCCTGATGCTGAAAATAAAGAAATTTATATAAATGTTGATTATGTAAAAGAAGATATGCCAGAATCCCTAAGAGATCACTCTTTAGAAGTAACTTATAAATAAGGTGTTAATTGTGGATAGAAAACTTATTGCTAGAATTATTGCGATTATACTTGTAATTGCAATGATAATTCCAGTGTTTCTAAGTGTAATTTAATGGTGCCTTGTGGAGTTTAAAAGAAGGAAAGGACTTTTTGAAGATTTTTTTGAACATAGGTCTTATTTAATTATGCAATATACTAATGGAGATCTTTCAAAGAGAGAATTTTTGCAGAAAAATTTTGATTACTTTGCAATTAGAAATGCAAAGCCCTATATAAAAGTGGATTCTTATGAAAAGGGAATGTATAACTATCAATATTATAATGTAATGGCGAAATATTACAGATCTCTTTCTAAAGATGTAAAAAATACGAAAAAACATTCAAAATATTATAATTATTATTTAAATTTAACAAATAAATATTATGATTTAAAAGATGAATCGGTCTTAGACATTTTATATATACAGGATTTTAAAAATGTAAGGGCTTATTTTATCAATTGTGAATCGAAATCTCTTAGAAATGAACTTTACGAGATAGTATTGGAAGATAAGAAAGAAGCAATATTTCATTCAAAAGCACCTTGGCTTTTAGAAATTTTAAAGAAGGAAAGTGTTTTTGAAGATGAAATGAAGACATCAATAATAGACCATTATATAAACGAAAAATATTATTAACAATAAATCCCTGCTTTTAAGTAATCTTTATTAATGATTATTTAAAAGCAGGGATTTTTCTAATCAAAATTTAATCCATCTGTATCTTCATTATCTTTCATAAAATAAACTAAAAGTTCATTTGCACTTTCAAAATCTTTTTCAGAAACGTATATTCCTTTTTCATAAATCGAAAAACCTGAAATAATTCTCATAAAATCACCTTCGTCTTTTACAAAATAAGGTATTTTATTGTCCTCTAAAAAAGCACAGACTTCGTCAAATATAAGCTTATTAGTTGAACTTACAAGTTTTACATATTCAATATCTTTTTTCATATTATCACCTAAATAAATTATATCATGAATTGAATTAGTATTTTTTAAAAATATTTAAGTTTAAGAAACATAAAATATAGGATTAGATTACTTTATCTATTTAAAAAAAAGGAATTTTGTGATAATATTTTTAGTAATATAAAAAAAGGAGGTAACATATGTCAAAACAAAATGAAGGATTTTCATCGATAATTGGATTTATTATGGTTGCCATTGGACTCGCTCTTGGTATAGGAACTTTATGGAGGTTTCCATATGTAGTTGGAGAAAATGGTGGAGCAATTTTTATATTTTTATATATTTTAATTATTTTAGTTATAGGAATTCCTCTTATGACTTGTGAAGTTACGATAGGTTATGCTACTGGTAATGCTGCGATAGACGCTTATAAAGTTCTAAAGCCTAATACTAAGTGGTATCTAGCAGGATATCTTCACACAGTGGCAGCACTAATAATTGTTGGTTACACATCAGTTATATATGCATGGATTATAAAATATATTGGAGGTGCTTTTTCTGGTGATTTTATTGGACTTACTAGTGAAGGGATTCAAGCTTATTTTGATGGTTTTAACGCAAATAAACCAATTGTATTTTTATTTTTCTTAATTAATTTTATATTGAATGATGCTGTAATCATTTTAGGAGTACAAAAGGGTATAGAAAGGGTTTCAAAAATTTTAATTCCGATTTTATTTGTAATAATGATTGTAATAATAATATTTGGACTTAGACTTCCTGGAGCAAAGGATGGAATTGAATTTTTATTTAAACCAGACCCTTCTAAATTTTCATTAAATTCAATCATAATTTGTCTAGGTCAAGCTTTTTTTGCTCTTGGACTTGCCATGCTGGGATCTATGGTATTTGGATCTTATATTAAAGAAAAAAATGAAAATATATTTAAAGACTCTTCTGTAATTTGCATTGCACTTGTATTTGCAGGAATTTTATCAGGACTTATGATTTTGCCAATAGTTTTTGCAACTGGTCTTACACCAGGAGAAGGGGTAGGACTTACATTTTTAACTCTTCCACTTGCATTTAATGTTGTACCTTTTGGAAGAAT
The DNA here is from genome assembly GCF_900106515.1 of Peptoniphilus lacydonensis. Taxonomy (GTDB): domain Bacteria; phylum Bacillota; class Clostridia; order Tissierellales; family Peptoniphilaceae; genus Peptoniphilus_A; species Peptoniphilus_A lacydonensis. Next base: position 236,940 of record NZ_FNWF01000003.1, on the reverse strand, counting down.
TTTGTCTGTATTATTTTATTTTGGTTTTTATATAGCAGCTTTTACATCGTCAGTTGGAGTATTAGAAGCAATTGTAGGGCAATTTATGGAAAGATTTAAACTTGAAAGAGTAAAGGCACTTATTTTTGCAAATATTATAATAATTATAATAGCAGCTATTTCAATTTTTATCGATCCAGCATTTGCATTTATAGATAATTTAGAAAGTAATTATATTTTGGTTATTGGATGTCTATTAATTGCACTATTCTCAGCAAGAGCATGGAAAATGGAAAATGTATTTGAAGCAGCAAATATAAAAAATAAATTTATTAGAACTTGGATGAATGTAAGTATAAAATATATATCACCAGTTGTTATTGTGATAATATTTTTAAGTCAATTTATAAAATAAAAAATTTATAAAAAATAAGTCGCATGGATAAATTTCTTCGGCTTATTTTTCTTTAGTATTTAAATTAAATTTTTTATGTAAATTATAAAGATTTTATTTTTTATGAGGTGATTTATTATGGATAATTTTTTGTTAGAATTAAAAGTTGTAAATCCTTTTAAAGTATCCTATGCTTTTTTAGATACAAAAGATGAATATGTTTTAAGAAAGTTAAGAGAAGAATTAAAAATAAATAAATCCAAAGTATATTCTAAAGAAGGGAATAATTTGAATGTAACTATTATATTTTTTTCTAAGAAAAATAAAGATGAATTTTTAAAACTTATGGACAGAATATATAGTGATCTTTTCTTATTAGGGTATAGAAAAGAAGAATTAAATATTTTAAATACTATTTCAAATGAAGTATAATAATAAAACATAGAACCAAAAAAAGACCCCAGAAAGGGTCTTTTTCGTTTTCATTACATATTCTTTGAATAAAATTCAACGATTAATTGGTCTTCAATTTCTATTGGAACATCTTCTCTATTTGGTAGAGAAACTAAAGTTGCTTTAAAGTCTTCATCCTTAGAGATATAAGGATAATTTACAACAAGATTAGTGTTGTAATTTTCTTTAAATAATTCAACTTTTCTTCCTTTAGTAGAAAGTGCAATTACATCACCAGCTTCACATCTATAAGATGGAATATTAACTTTTTTTCCATTTACAGTTAAATGACCGTGAGTAACCATTTGTCTAGCTTGTCTAATTGAAGATGCAAAGCCCATTCTGTAACATAAGCTATCAAGACGTCTTTCAAGGAATGTTACAAGATTAGGACCAGTTTGGCCTTGAGTTCTTTGAGCTTCTTTAAATAGATTAACAAATTGTTTTTCAAGAACACCATAATATGCTCTAAGTCTTTGTTTTTCTAAAAGTTGCTTACCATATTCAGTAAGTTTTTTATCGCTTCTTGCAGTACCCCTTGTAGCTTTTTTCATAGCCTTTGGGTGACCACATACATTTAGTCCAAGTCTTCTTGATTGCTTGAACTTTGGATCCATCATTTTTGCCATTTTTATCAAACTCCTATAAATTTTCGCCGCGATAATTTATAAGCCGATAGCATTATACTAGAAATGTGGTAATTTGTAAAGTTAAAAAATAGTTAAAATACTTTACAAGGGAATAAATATAATTTATCAGAAATAGTTTTCTTATATGAAAAAATTTTAAAAAGTTATGTTATACTAAAATAAGTAGGAATAAATTTATTAATAAAATATTTGTATATTCTGGAGGAGTTATGAAAAAGATAGATTTTGTTGATACTGTTCTTCGAGATGCACATCAATCACTTATGGCAACTAGGATGACCTATAAAGATATGGAACCTGCCCTAGATAAACTTGATAAAGTTGGATATAGAGCACTTGAATGTTGGGGAGGGGCTACTTTTGATTCTTGCATAAGATATTTAGACGAAGATCCTTGGCAAAGAATTAGAAATATAAAATCTCATTTAAAGAATACAAAAACACAAATGCTTTTAAGAGGTCAAAATCTTTTGGGATATAAAAATTATCCAGATGATGTAGTAGAAAAGTTTGTAGAGCTTTCTGTGAAAAATGGTGTTGATATTGTAAGAATTTTTGATGCACTTAATGATATGAGAAATGTAGAAACAGCGCTTAAAGCTACTAAAAAATCTGGGGCAGAAGCACAAGTTGCAATTTGTTATACTACTTCTAAAGTTCATACAATAAAATATTTTACTGATCTTGCAAAAAAGATTCAAGATATGGGAGCGGACTCTATTGCAATAAAAGATATGGCGGGTATTTTAACTCCTTATAGCTCAAGAGATTTAGTTAAATCATTGAGAAAAGAAATAGATATTCCAATAGAACTTCACACACATGAAACTACGGGTTGTGGGTCTATGACTTATTTAAAAGGTGTTGAAAAGGGCGCAAATATTTTAGATACGGCTCTTTCACCATTTTCAGGTGGCACAAGTCAACCGCCAACGGAAACTCTTGCCATTATTTTAAGAGAAGCAGGATATAAAGTAGACCTCAATCTAGATATTTTAAATGAAATTGCTCCATACTTCCAAGAAGTTAAAAATAAATATTTAAATAATGGGACAATGAGAGTTAAAATGATGCAAGTTGATCCAAAGGGACTTATTTATCAAGTGCCAGGTGGTATGCTTTCAAACTTAAATTCTCAACTTTCTGCAGCAAAACAAGAGCATTTATTTGATAAAGTTCTTGCAGAGGTGCCAAATGTTAGAAAAGATATGGGTTATCCACCACTTGTTACACCAATGAGTCAAATGGTGGGGACACAAGCTTCTTTCAATGTCATGACGGGAAGTAGATATAAAATGGTTCCAAATGAAATTAAGGACTATTTAAAGGGAAACTATGGAAAGAGTCCAGTTGAAGTTGATTCTGAATTTAGAAAATCAATTATAAAAGATGCAGAGGTTATTACGGATAGGCCTGCAAATCATCTTGATCCAGCTCTTGATAAATACAAACAAGAAATTGGAGATCTTGCAAAGAGCGAAGAAGATGTATTAACTTATGCTTTATTTCCACAAGTTGCAAAAGATTTTTTAAAGAAAAAATATAATAAATAAATTTTAGATACTATTAGATTTTCTAGTAGTATCTCTTTATTTTCTCAACAAAATAAAAAGTGACCCTATATTGTAATAGAGTCACTTTTCTTAGATCCTAAATTAAATTAATCGTATAAATGGCAAGCAACGAAATGTCCTGGTTTTACTTCTCTTAATTCAGGTTCAATTTTACGACATTTTTCAAAACATTTTTCGCATCTTGATTGAAATTTACAACCGACTGGTAAATCGATAGGGGAAGGAATTTCACCTTTAAGTGGAGTTCTATTTTTTATTCCAGCATCAGGATCGGGAATTGGTATAACTGAAATAAGTGCTTGTGTATAAGGATGAAGTGGATTTTCATATATATTTTCTTTGTCAGCAAGTTCCACAATTGATCCTAAATACATTACTCCAATTCTATCTGATATGTGTTTTACCATTGATAGGTCATGTGAAATAAATAAATAGGTAAGACCTAATTCTCTCTGCAATTTTATAAGTAGATTTACTACTTGTGCTTGTATAGAAACATCAAGTGCAGATATAGGTTCATCGCAAACTATAAATTCAGGTTCAACTGCAAGAGCTCTAGCTATGCCTATACGTTGTCTTTGACCACCAGATAGTTCTCTTGGAAATCTTGCACCATGTTCTGCATTAAGGCCGACCATCTTTAAAAGTTCGGAAACTCTGTTGTGTATTTCTTTTTCTGTTTTTTCGGGGAAGTGAACTCTCATACCTTCAGCTATTATATCTCCAATAGTCATACGTGGATCTAGAGAAGAGTAGGGGTCTTGAAAAATTATTTGGGCTTTTTTCTTAAATTTTTTTAAATCTTTTTTAGATTTGATTTCAGAAACTTCGACTCCATCATAATAAACACTTCCGCCAGTTTTTTTATGAAGACCAATGATCGTTCTTCCACAAGTTGTTTTTCCACATCCACTTTCACCTACAAGACCAAGGGTTTCAGTTTTATATATATTAAAACTTACATTATCAACTGCTGTTAATTTTTTATTTTTTCCAATATTAAATTTCTTTTCAAGATGATCAACTTTTATCAAAACTTCTTTATTATTCATAGTTCACCCCCTAAATCTTCTTGAGCCTCTTTTGCGTAAGGATGATTTCTCCAACAATAAGATCTGTGCGTTGGTGAAATTACAGTTTTTTCTGGTTTTTGTTTTCTACAGATTTTCATTGCATACTTGCATCTGTCGACAAAGGGACATCCTTTTATTTCCAAAAGTAAGTCAGGTGGTGTTCCTCCCAAAGAATAAAGTTCTTCTTTGGACTCAGTGTCGAGCCTTGGAACTGATTTTAAAAGTGCTTCAGTGTAAGGGTGATTTGGAGTTTTAAATATTTCTCTAACTTTTCCTTCTTCCATAACTTCTCCAGCATACATTATAAGAATCCTGTCTGCAAAATCCGCAACAACACCGAGATCATGAGTTACCAATACTATTGCAGTATTTTTCTTTTCCTTTAGTTCAGAAAGGAGTTCAAGTATTTGTGCTTGGACAGTAACATCAAGGGCAGTTGTAGGTTCGTCAGCAAGTAGAATTTTTGGATTACAAGCTAGGGCGATGGCAATCATAACACGTTGTCTAAGTCCTCCAGAAAGTTCAAAGGGGTATTGATTAATTCTTTCTTTTGGGTTTGGAATATTTACAAGTTCTAATAATTTTATAGCTTCTTCATTGGCTTCTTGTTTATTCATGTCAGTATGAAGAAGAAGGGATTCTGTAATTTGTTTGCCTATTTTTGTTGTTGGATTTAATGATGTCATAGGATCTTGAAATATCATAGAAACATCAGATCCTCTATAATCTTTAAGTCTATTTTTTTTCATTTTTAAAACATCTTCGCCATTAAAAAATATTTTAGAATCTTCTTTTATTTCAGAAGTGTGTTTAGGAAGAATTTGTAAAATAGCTTTTGAACAAACTGTTTTGCCACATCCACTTTCTCCAACAAGTGCGAGAGTTTCTTTCTCTTTAAGGTTGAAAGAAATTCCTCTAACTGCTTTTACCTCTCCAAGATAAGTGTTAAAAGATACATGGAGATTTTGAACATCTAAAACTTTTTTTTCATCGTTTATATTAGTCATAATTACCTCCTTAATCTCTTAAACTTGGATCTAGTGCGTCCCTTAATCCGTCACCAATTAATGTAAAGCATAGCATAGTTATTGCGATTAAAAGTCCAGGGAAAAATAATTGGTAAGGATAAAATAAAAATTTAGTTTGTGCAGCTGCCGCCATAGCACCCCAAGAAGTATTAGGGGGTTGTACTCCAAGTCCTAGATAACTCAAGAATGCTTCACTAAAAATGTAACCTGGAACATCAAAAGAAATTGAAACTAAAATTACATTTAAAGTGTTGGGTAGCAAATGCTTTAATATAATATCTTTATCTGAAACACCAAGAGCTTTAGCTGCAAGGACAAAGTCTTGCTCTTTTAAAGATAGAATTTGACCTCTAACAAGTCTTGCAAGACCACACCATCCTGTGATAGTCATAGCTAGTATTAAGGCTCCATAACCTGTGTCTTTGATTGCAAGTCTAATTATGATTACAAGAAGTAAGTAGGGAATTGAATATAGTATTTCAACAATTCTCATCATTATGGTGTCAACTTTGCCACCAAAATAACCGGATATGGCACCATAAATTCCACCTACAATAGTTCCTATTAATGCACCTACAATTCCTATTACAATAGAAACACGTCCACCTTTCCATAACCTTGTGAATATATCACGTCCAATATCGTCAGTTCCAAACCAAAATTCTGAATTAGGCTTAGTATTACTTATACCAACAACTTGGTCAAATTCGTAACTATTGATATATGGGCCGACAATAACGAGAATAGTTATAATACCTAATAAAGCAAGTGAAAATAAAGCTAATTTATTTTTCTTAAATCTTCTCCACGCATCAGACCAATAGGTTACCACTGGACGTCCTATAAATTCGGAATTTTTTTCTTCATTTGAAATTTTTTTAAAGTCATCTCTATTTAAAGTATGTTTTGTATTTTCCATAATATTACTCCGTGAATTTAATTCGTGGATCTACTAATCCGTAAACGATGTCTACTACAAGTTGAATTACTAAGAATAAAAATGCATAGAAAATTGTATTTCCAATAATCATAGGATAATCTCTATTTTGAATAGAACTTACAAAATAAAAGCCTAGTCCCGGTATACTAAACATATTTTCAATGATGAAAGAACCTATAAAGATACCTACAATTTGTGGACCAATTATTGTTATAACAGGTAAAATTGCATTTCTAAGCACATGTTTTCTTATTATGTTAAATCTAGAAACACCTTTAGCTTGTGCTGTGAGTATATAATCTTGATTTAAAACTTCTAGTACATTACTTCTCATATATCTGGCATATGTAGCTATTGATCCAAAGCACATAGCGATTGATGGAAGAACTGTGTTTTTAAAACTTCCACCACCCCAACCGGAAGTTGGGAACCATCTAAGTTTGGCAGCAAAAAAGTACTGCAACAGAGCACCCATTATAAAAACAGGTATTGTAATTCCAAGTATTGCAACAACTCTTATAATACTGTCAGGTAATCTAGAACGATTTAAAGCGGCTACTATTCCTAGTACAAGACCTATAACTAATCCTATAAGCATAGCTTGACCACCTATTCTTCCAGATACAGGAGCAGTTTCTTTAATTGTTGTAGTAACTTCTCTACCTGGATATTTATAAGAAGATCCTAAATCATGATTTACAACTGCATTTTTTAAGAATATTTTATATTGTTCAGAAGTTGGTTTATCTAGACCATATTTCTTTTTGTAATTTTCTCTTGTTTGCTCTGGCAGTGTCCTTCCCATTGCAGTAAGAGGATCGCCTTGGATGCTGTGCATCATATAAAAGGTTATTGTAGTAATTATAAATAAAGTAATAATCATATAAATTAACCTTTTACCAATATATTTTAACACTTCATTCATCTCCTTTTAGTGTAATATGGGGGCAACTTAGGCCCCCTTAATTTTAATTATTTAGTTTCTACCTGAAGTGTAAACATATCTAAGCCCAGTTGTGTCTAATTCTGATACCGGAAGTCCTTTTAGATAATCATATCTAAATTTGTGGTGAGTTACATTTGCGATTGGAATAACAGGAGATTCTTCAATTAATATTTTTTCAGCTTCTCCATATTTTTCAGCAGCTTCTTTTGTATCAGTTGTTTCAGAAGCTTCTTTGACTAATTTGTCATATTCAGGATTTGACCAGTTAGTAGTTATAACTCCTGCATCTGTTAAGAACATACTTAACATTGCGTAAGGATCGTCATAATCTGTAGACCATGCAGAGTAGGAAATTTGGAAATCTCCTTTATCCATAGCATTTGATAAAACTGGCCATTCAAGAGTAACGATATCAACATTTACTCCAAGAGCTTCTTTTAGATTAGCTTGAATATATTCATTAGCACCTTTTAAGTCAGCTGTGTTTGAAACTTTATATTCTAAAGTAACTTTTGATGGATCTGGATCCATGCCAAGTTCTTTTAGTCCTTCGATAAATAATTCCTTAGGATCATCTACTGAGTCAATAAGATCGTCTAAAGGTTTGAAACCAATTTGTTCAGAATATGGTTTTTCTCCTAAGTTTATAGTAGGAGGAACCCAACCTGTACAGTCAGTATTTACACCAGAGTAAACTTGTTTATTAAGTCCATCTCTATCAAGTCCAACTTGGATAGCTTGACGGATTTTTTTATTTGACATAAGTTTATTTTCTGTATTAATAGTCATAAAATCAAGAGTAGGTCTTATGAAAGGATACCAGTGGACACCTTCTTTGTCATCAAGTTTGTCTGTCCATTCCTTAATAGAAGTAGACATTGAGTCAATTTCTCCAACATCAAATGCATTACCTACAGTATTTATGTCGTTTAAAATTCTATAATTAATTTTTTCTAATTTGATATTATCTTTATTCCAATAAGTATCATTTTTAACTAAATTTACTTCAGAGTTGTGAGTCCAATCAGTAACTTTGAAAGGTCCACAACTTATAATTCCATCAGTACTTGATCCGAAAGAGTCACCATATTTTTCAACCATATCTTTACGTTGAGGGTACATTACTCTATAAGGGACAATTTTGATGAAATATTCAGCAGGAGCTTCTAAAGTAATTTCTAGAGTTTTATCATCAACAGCTTTAACTCCTAATTCGTCAACTGCCATTTCACCACTATTAACTGCTTTAAAGTTTTTAATAGGGTCTAATAAGAAAGCAGCTTGTGCAGCAGTATCAGGGTCAGCTGCTCTTTTGATTCCATATTCATAGTCGCCTGCAGTAACAGCTTGGCCATCTTCCCATTCAAAATCTCTTAAGTGGAAAGTATAAACTAAACCATCATCTGATACATCATAGCTTTCAGCACCAGCTGGTTCAACTTCAAGTTTATTTTCTTCAACTTCATGAATTTGAACTAATGGTTCATATACATTTGAAATTATATTTTTACTATAAGAGTCTTGTCCTACTTGAGCATCAAGAGTAACAGGTTCTGCACCAATGTGGCCCATGTAGTATTGGTCCTTGTCAAGTGAAGCTTCACCAGATTCAGCTGCTGGTTTTCCATTTTCAGCTTTTTTTTCTTCGCCTTTGCCACATGCTGTGAAAGTAAAAAGGCATAAAAGCAAAGCTAACAATAACGTTTTCTTTTTCATTATAAATCCTCCTTTAAGTTACCTAAAATTGTCTGCTGATAAAAAAATAATTTCTAAGCAAACTTTTTAGTAATTATTGTTACTTAAAATTATAACAAAATAATGTATAAAATTAAACACATAAAAATCAAATTATAAATTTTTAGTTTAATTTAATTAAAATTTGGAAAAAATATTTTAATATATTATTTGACAAATATTTTTATTTAGGATATCTTTTTCTTAAAAAGAGGTGTAGTAAATATGGAATACAAAAATTTTAATGTAGAAGATTATTTGGAAATTTATGCAAAATTAATTTTAAAAGATGGACTAAAAATAAAAAAAGACGACACACTTGTGGTTAGATGTCCAATTGAAGCAAGAGATTTTGCAATTATTTGTACAAAAATTGCCTATGAACTTGGTGCAAAAGAAGTGGTTATGGATTATAGAGATCCTCTTATTTCAAGACTTAAATATGAAAATGAAAGTGTAGAAGTGTTGACAGATGTCCCTAAGCACAAAGTAGACAAAGAAAATTATTACATGGATAAAAAGGCAAAGTATCTTTCTATTACAGGTTCTGACCCAGATGCATTTAAAGGTGTTGATTCAGAAAAATTGTTTAAATCAAATCTTGCAAATTCAAAAGCATTGAAAGATTTTTCTGCTAAGATGATGGCCAATTATGTTTCATGGATTGTTGCAGGGGCAAGTATACCTTCATGGGCTACAAAAGTTTTCCCAGATGTAGATGAAAATGAAGCAGTTAAAAAACTTTGGTTTGAAATTTTTAATTCTGTAAGACTTTTTGAAGATGATCCTGAAAAGGCTTTAGAAAATCACGTAAATAATTTAGATAGATATAGCAAATTTTTAAATGAAAATAGATTTAAAAAATTACATTATAAATCAGAAAAGGGAACAGATTTAGATGTAGAACTTCCTGATGAATATATTTTCTCAGCTTCAACTGATGTAAATAGCAGTGGAGAAGAATTTGTTGCAAATATGCCAAGCGAAGAAGTTTTTTCTGCACCAAGACTTGATGGTGTAAATGGAAAAATTTACAGCACAATGCCACTTAACTATAATGGAAATTTAATTGAAGATTTTTATCTAGTTTTTAAAGATGGAGAAGTTGTAGATTATGAAGCAAAAAATGGTAAAGAATATTTGAAAAATATCATTGAAACAGATGAAGGATCAAAAAGGCTTGGAGAAGTTGCTCTTGTTTCACATAACACACCAATTTCTATGAGAAAAGTTTTATACTACAATACACTTTATGATGAAAATGCTTCATGTCACTTTGCATTAGGCAAATCTTATCCAAGTTGTATCAAAGGTGGAGAAAAATTAAGCGAAGAAGAACTTAAAAAACGTGGAATGAACGATTCTCTTGTTCATGTTGATTTTATGGTTGGAGATGCTACAACAGAGATTGTTGGTGTAAAGGAAGATGGAGAAGAAGTTCAAATTTTTAAAGAAGGAAATTTTGTTATTTAAGATCAATTAAAAATGTTTATTTATTTAGCCAGATATTTTGTCTGGCTTTTAAATTGCAAATAATTGAACTAAATATTATAAATCTGTTAGAATATAATAAAGTAATAAAATATTAAAGATGGAAAATAATAAAATATATTAGGAGGGATTATGTATTCTTGCACAAAAACTTGTACTTTAACAGGATTAAATGGTTATCCTGTGGACGTGGAAGTTGACCTTTCAAATGGGATGCCAAAAATTATTATTGTTGGACTTGCAGACACAGCTGTAAAAGAATCCACTGAAAGAGTAAAATCTGCAATAAAAAATTCTGGATATAATTTTCCAAAGAAAAGGATTACAATAAACCTTGCTCCTGCTAATCTTAAAAAGGACGGAACACAGCTTGACCTTGCAATTGCAGTTAGTCTTTTGAGTTGTGACGAAAATCTTCGACTAAATTATTCACCTTATGTATATTTGGGGGAACTTACTCTTGATGGAAAAGTTAATAAAATTCAAGGTGCTCTTCCAATGATTATTTCAATGCGTGAAAAAGGCTATAGAAAATTTATTGTTCCTTACGGAAATAGAAAAGAGTGTTCAATTATTAGTGATGTTGAAATTTATCCAGTAAAAAATTTGGAAGAGGTGATTTCTTTTCTAAGAGGAGAAATTCAAATTAAAAGGTCTTTGGGGAGTTTTCAAAAGGAAAAAGTTTATTATGATGTTGATTTTTCTGATATTAAAGGACAAGAAAATTTGAAAAGAGCATTAGAGATTTCTGCCTGTGCAAAGTCTAATATTTTGATTTTAGGTTCTCCAGGCTCGGGAAAAACTATGGCAGCAAAGAGGTTTCCAACAATTTTGCCGAAACTAGATTTTGAAGAAGCAATTGAAGTTACAAAGATTTATTCTGTTTCAGGTCTTTTAGATGATAATGCTCTTATAACAAAGCCACCATTCAGATCTCCTCATCATACAGCATCGGCTGTTTCATTAATAGGAGGTGGAAAGATTCCAAAACCTGGAGAAATTTCTCTGGCACATAAGGGAGTATTGTTCCTAGATGAACTTCCAGAATTTTCTAAATCAGTTTTAGAAGTTCTTCGTCAGCCTATGGAATCAAAGGATATAATTATTTCTCGTGCAAATGCCAATGTTAAGTATCCTGCTGATTTTCAACTTGTTGTTGCATTAAATCCTTGTCCATGTGGTTATCACAATTCAAAAACTCATGAGTGTAATTGTTCTCCATACGAAATACAAAGATACCTATCTAAAATTTCTCATCCTCTTTTAGATAGAATTGATATTCATCTTGAGGTAGAAGAAGTAGATTATAAAGAAATTTCATCTGAAAGATCTGGAGAAAGTTCTGACATTATAAGAGAAAGAGTTAAATATGTTAGAGAAATACAAAAGGACAGATTTAAAGAAGAAAAGTTTAAGTATAATTCAGAAATACCAGAAAAAAAATTAAAAAAATATTGTTTTCTTGATAAAAATTCTGAAAAAATTTTGGAACTTGCTTTTCAAAAATATTCTATGAGCGCAAGGACTTATAATAAGATTTTAAAGATTGCAAGGACTATTGCAGATATGGACCATTGCGAAAATATTAAGGAAGATCATGTTTTAGAGAGCATTCAGTATAGAACTATGGATAAAAAATTTTGGGGGAATTAAATGAATAAGAGAGATTTACTTATTTTTTTAAATTGTATAAATTTTAGCAGCGAGAATTCTCTAAAAATTTTAAACTATTTGATTGACAATAATATTTCAATTGAAGATTTTGATAAAGTTAATTTTTTAGAAGAAAAGATTTTAACTAAAAGAAGTTATGATAAGTTAAAACAAAGATCCAAAGATTTCGATTTAATAATTGAAAAGATAAATATTAGAACTAACAAACTTGATGTCAAAGTAATTACAATTTTAGATAATGATTTTCCAGAATCTCTTAGATATATTGAAAATCCACCAATAGTTTTATATATAAAAGGTGACTTAAAAATATATAATCCAATTGCTTTTGTAGGTGCAAGAAGTCATTCAACTTATGGCAAGATGGCTGTCAATAAAATAATAGATTCTATAAAAAATTATAATTTTACTATTGTAAGTGGAATGGCCTACGGAATTGATTCTCTGGCACATAAAAGGGCTATTTTAAATAATTTAAATACAATTGCAGTTTTGGGAACTGGAATAGATGTAGTTTATCCAAAGTCAAATCAAAGTTTATATGATGAAATTTGTGAAAGGGGCGCTGTGATAAGTGAATTTTCTCTTGGCACAGGTGCAAATAAGTTTACTTTTCCTATGAGAAATAGAATTATTTCTGGACTTTCAAGGGCTGTAGTTGTGGTAGAAGCAAAGGATAAAAGTGGAAGTTTAATAACAGCAAGACTTGCAGCAGAGCAAGGAAAAGAAATTTTTGCTGTTCCAGGAAATATTACTTCAATTTATTCTATTGGTACTAATAAGCTGATAAGAGATGGAGCCATGCCTTTAATTGAAACAAAGGATATTTTAGATTATTACCCAGACCTTATTATGAAAGATTCTCAAAAAGAAAGTTTTGAGTTGAGTGCAGATGAAATACTCGTCTATAATTTGATAGAAAAGGGAATAATTAATATTAATGATATTTGCAATAATTTAAATAATGAGGTATTTTATATAAATAAGATACTAACAAAGTTGGAATTGAAGGGTATAGTTGAGAAAATTTCAATGAATGAATTTCAAATATTAAAATAAATTTTAGGAAGAAGGAGATGTTATTTTGGCAAAAAATCTTGTGATTGTCGAGTCGCCTACAAAGGCAAAGACAATAAAAAAGATGCTTGGCAGAAATTATAATGTGATTGCTTCTGTTGGACATATTAGAGATTTACCAAAATCAAAGCTTGGCATTGATATAGAAAATGACTTTGAACCACAGTATATGAATATATATGGCAAAGGATCACTTATTAAAGATATAAAAAAAGAAGCAAGAAAAGCAGATAATGTAATACTTGCAACTGACCCTGATAGAGAAGGAGAGGCGATTTCTTGGCATCTTTCACATATTTTGGAAATGGATCCAGAAGATAAAAATAGGGTAACTTTTAATGAAATTACTAAAGATACAGTAAAAAGAGAGATAAAAAACCCTAGAAAGATTGATATGGATCTTGTTGATGCACAACAAGCTAGACGTGAACTAGATAGGCTTGCAGGATATAAAATTTCTCCTCTATTGTGGAAAAAGGTAAAGGCTGGTCTTTCTGCTGGTCGTGTTCAGTCTGCTGTTTTAAAGTTAATTTGTGACAGAGAAGATGAGATAAATAATTTTATTCCAGAAGAATATTGGACTATTGAAGCAGATCTTAGAGCAGGAAGAAAGAAACTTTTGGCAGATTATTATGGAATAAAAGAGAATGATAAAATAAAAAAAGTAGAATTAAAATCGGAAGATGACGCTGATAAGGTTATAAAAAATATAGATAAAGAAAAATTTGTAGTTGATTCTGTAAAAAAGGGAAGAAGAAATAGGAAATCTCCGAATCCTTTTACAACATCTACAATGCAGCAAGAAAGTTCTAGAAGAATAAATTTTTCTACTCGGAAGACTATGATGGTTGCACAAAGTCTTTATGAAGGTGTAAAACTTCCAAAAGAAGGCTCTGTTGGTTTAATAACCTATATGAGAACAGATTCAACGAGAATATCTCTTGAAGCACAAGATGCTTGTTTAAAATTTATAGAAAAAGATTATGGAAAAGAATATCTTGGAAAGAAAAAAATTGCAAGCACTAAGAAAAGTGAAAAAATCCAAGATGCTCACGAGTGTATTAGGCCAACTGATGTTACAAAGACTCCCTATTCAATAAAAGATTCGCTTTCAAAGGATCAATTTAAACTGTATTCTTTAATTTGGAAAAGATTTGTGGCATCGCTTATGGCAAGTGCAATTTACAATACCATTTCTGCAGATATTATTTCAAATAATGAAGTATTTAGAGTTTCTGGATCGAATATGGCATTTGATGGTTTTTTAAGAGTCTATGATTATAATACTGAAAAATCTAAGGAATTGCCATCCCTTGAAGAAAATCAAATTTTAAAATTTAAAGATGTAAAAAAGGAACAACATTTTACAAATCCTCCTCCAAGATATAACGAAGCTTCTCTTATAAAAGAACTTGAGGACCTTGGAGTTGGAAGACCGTCGACATATTCTCCCACAATATCAACTCTTCAAAGTAGATACTATGTGGTGTTGGAAGAAAAAAAGTTTGTACCTACGGAGTTGGGAGTTACAGTAAACGAAATCTTAGTAGAGAATTTTGACGATTTAGTTGACAAAAAATTCACAGCACAAATGGAAAATGAACTTGATGAAATTGCTGCTGGTAAAAAAATGTGGAAAGAACTTGTTAGATCTTTTTATAAAGATTTGAAAGAAGATTTAGATAAGGCTTATGAAAATATAGAAAAAGTTGAAATAGAAGATCCTGTAACAGATGTTATTTGCGATAAATGTGGAAGAAATATGGTAATAAAAATGGGAAGATATGGAAAATTTTTGGCTTGCCCAGGTTTTCCAGAATGTAGAAATACAAAACCTCTTGTTGAAAAAATTGGTGTAAAGTGTCCAAAATGTGAAGATGGAGAAATTGTAGTAAAAAGAAGTAAAAAAGGAAGAAAATTTTATGGGTGTGACAATTATCCAAAGTGTGATTTCGTTTCGTGGAATAAGCCAATTGATGAAAAATGTCCAAAGTGTGGAAATATTTTAACTGAAATGAATTCCAAAGGTAAAAAAATAATAAAGTGCAGTAATAATACTTGTGATTATAGGAGAGAGGAAAGTGAATAAATTTTCTTTTGAAATAAAGGATAAGTTTGGCGAAAATTATTGTCGCAAAAATTTTATTGCTCCAGCTAGAGAAGAAGATGATTGTTTTGTCTTCTACTCTTTACATAATGATGAACTTTTAAAATATAATTTGGAACAAAAATTACAGAAGAAAGTTCTATTTGAAATTAAGTCAGAAGAAAAAGTTATTGATGAAATAGATAAAATATATAGAGATGAAGAAAAGTACAATATATTAAGAGATATTAATTTAAGATATAAAGATGACATAACATTAAAAGAAAATGAAAAAGAGGATTCTCCAGCAGTTAGAGTTCTTGATTACATAATTAGACAAAGTATAATTAGAAACGCAAGTGACATTCATATAGAACCAAGATTTCAAGATATAGTAGTTAGAATAAGAATAGATGGAGCTCTAAATGAATTGATGAGATTGCCAAAAAATATTTATCCACATCTTGTAACTAGAATAAAAATTTTATCTAAGTTAGATATTTCTGAAAAAAGACTTCCTCAAGATGGAAGATTTAGTTTTAAATTTAAAAATGAAGATATAGATATAAGAGTTGCCACGACGCCAACGGGAACAGGAGAAAAAATTGTACTTAGAATTTTAGATGTACAAAGAATTTCTTATACTCCAGAGGGAATTGGATTAAGTGGAGAAAACTTGGATAAAGTTATGAATTTAATAAGTCAGCCTTCAGGATTAATACTTTGCTGCGGTCCCACTTCAAGTGGCAAAACTTCTAGTTTATATACTATTCTTAGAAAGATTCAAAAAGATGATATAAATATAATGACAATTGAAGATCCTATTGAGTATAAAATTGATGGAATAAATCAAATTGAAGTAAATCCAAATACAGGGCTTACTTTTGAAAAGGGATTAAAGGCAATTTTAAGAATGGATCCAGATAAAGTAATGATTGGTGAAATTAGAAATGAAGATACAGCACATATTGCCATATCTTCTTCAATAACAGGACACTTAGTTTTATCTACACTTCACACTGAAAGTTCTCCGGCATCAATTGGAAGACTAATTGACATGGGAATCGAACCTTATTTAATTTCTGCTGGTCTTATTGGAGTAATTTCACAAAGATTAATTAGAAAACTTTGCCCACATTGCAAAGAAAAAATTAAAAATACGAATCCACTTGTTAATTCAAAATATGTTTACAGAGCTTCTGGATGTGAAAAGTGTAATTCTGGTTATAGTGGAAGAATTGCAGTATTTGAAATAATGATAGTTGATAGTGAAATAAGACAGATGATAACTAATAGAGAAAGTGTAGCAAAAATAAAAGAAGTTTCAATTAAAAAGGGAATGAATACATTATCTCATGAAATTTTAAATTTAATAGAAAATGGAGAAACGACCTTTGAAGAATTTTATAAAAATGTTCATACTGTTGGTGAATTATGATTTATAGGTATAAGGCATTTAAAGGGAAGGAAATAGTAAAGGGAAATGTTGATGCTAAAGATATTAAAGAAGCTAAAGAAAAATTAAAAAAAGATGGACTTAGACCGATAAACATAGAAGAAAATATTGAGTCAGCAAATACTTTTAAATTTGGAGAAAAATTTAAAAGTGAAGAACTTTATATTTTATTTAGGGAACTTTCACTTTTAATAAATTCAGGAATAAATATAGAAAATTCCCTTGAAATATTAAGTTCTCAATTCTCAAAAGAAAAAAAGCAAATATTATTAAATATTAAGGGAAATATTAGACAGGGTATATCTCTTTCTTCATCTATGGAAAATACTAAAGCCTTCCCAATTCTTGTAATAAATATGGTTTATGTGGGTGAAAATACATCGAGTCTTGGGAAAATTTTTGAGAATTTATCAAATTATTACATAAAAAAGAAAGAAATGTCTTCAAAAATACAAGAGACAATGGCATATCCTATAATTTTACTTATAACTGCAGTTTTTGTAATTAATTTTTTAATAATAAATGTTATTCCAAGTTTTGAGGAAATTTTTAGTTCAAATGACAATATTCTTCCAAAGCCAACAAGAATACTAATAAGTTTTTCTAATTTTTTGAATAATAATTATATTCATATAATTTTAATTATAGCTTTGATAATACTAATTGCATTTATTTACCATAAGAAAAATCCAGAATTCTTCCATAAAATTTTTTTAAAGTTTAAAAATTATAGGATGAAAGAAACTTTAAAGTTTACATTTAATATGGATTTATTGCTTGGTGCAGGGCTCACAGTAGATAAGAGTTTAAAAATAATTTCAAATATGGAAAGGAATGTGATATTAAAGAAAAAGTATGAAAAAATTTTAAAGGATATAAAATCTGGAGAAAGTTTTTCTAAAAGTATAGAAAAAACTAAAGTATTTCCACAGATTTTAATATCTATGGTTCATGTTGGAGAAGAGTCTTCTAATTTAAAAGAAATTTTTTCTACAATGTCAAAATTTTATGATGAAGAATTGAGTAGCCACAATAAAAAATTTCTTGGAGTTCTCGGACCAGTGTTAATAATAATTATGTCCATTATAATTGGATTTATAGTGCTATCAATTGCACTCCCAATTTTTGATATGGTAAATCAATTTTAGGAGGTATTAAAATGAAAAAGAAAAAAAGAGGTTTTACATTAATTGAACTTGTAATAGTTATTGCAATTATTGCAATTCTAATTTCCATTGCTGCTATGAGATATAGTACTACGAATTTAGCCGCAGAAGCTGCAGCTCACAACTCAAATGTAAAGGTATTAAAAAGTGCAGGTATTTTATATCTAATAGATAATCCTAATACAAAGGGAAGTATATCAGTTGATAGTTTAAAGCCATACTTAGAAGGAGATAAAATTCCAAAACCAGCAAAACATTATTCAGGCGCAACAGAATTTACTGTAACCGCAAAAGATGATGGTGATGTAGAAGTTAGTCCAGGAATTTTGAAAGTTGAAAATAAATCTTTAGTTCTAGATAATGGAAATTAATTTGTATAAAGTTTTATTGGGGATATTAATATTTTTCCTTGGGGGGACTTTTTCTTCTTTTTATAATTTATTTGTTTATAGAAGGGAAAGGAATGAAAGTTTTATAAATGGTAGAAGTCATTGTGATTTTTGCAACAAAAAGTTATATTTTTATGAACTCATTCCAGTTTTTTCCTATATATTTCTTAAAGGAGAATGTTCGTCTTGTAAAAATAAAATCGGAAAGGACAAACTTATTACAGAATTTACAGTGTCAATATTGTCACTTTTGATATATTTAAAATATGATTTAAGTGTTGAAACTTTCTTGGTTATTGGAATAATTACAGTTGTGATATTTATTGGGATTATTGATTACAAAAGTGGATATATCTATAATATTGATTTGGTTATTTTGCTTATTCTTGTAATTGTTCTTAAAATTTTTCAAAGAGCGAGCATTTTTAATTCATTAAAATACTTTTTGGGAATGGGTTCTATTTTTTATCTTTTGTATTTTACAACTGGTATGATGGGTTTTGGAGATGTATATTATTCTTTTGTAATGGGATTTCTGGCAGAAAGTTTATTTGACGCTTTTGCACTTTTTAGAAATTCTTTTATAAGTGCTGCCGTCTTTTCATTAGTTTTAATTATACTTAATAAAAAAAGTCTAAAAGATTCAATTGCTTTTGGACCTTTTATAAGTATTGCTATTGTTGTTTTCCTTTTATGCAGGTGAATTATGTTTGATAAAAATATTATAAAGTTAAAAATAAATGATGGTTATATAGAATTTAAAGATAAGAGTAATCAAAAATCCAAATTAATTCCAATTCCTTATAGAATATATAGAGATGGAAAAATTTTAGACTATCATCATTTTTATTACAAATTTGATAAGATTCTAGAAAATATTGATTTCAATAAGAGGGATAACATAATTTTAATTTTTGACTCCACTTCAACTATACATATAAATTATAAAATTCCTAAAATTAAAGAAAGTGAAATAAAGAATTTCTTAAAGCTAGAGCTTGAAGACTATGGAGATTTTAAACTTGATGATTATGAGATTTTTTATAGACATAAGGAGGAGAAAGATATATTAGATCTTTCAATTGACCTTGTTTTAAAAGAAATTATTTTAAAGTTTAAAGAAATCTTAGATAAAATTGGAGTAGAGAATTTTGAAATTATTCCAGAAGCACAATCTATTGAAAAAAATGGCAAATATATAGAAATTTCTGTTGACTATGTAAAATACATTTTTGTAAAAGATAATTTAGTAAATATTTACAAAAAAATTTATAATGAAAATATAAGGAAATTAGTAGAAGAAAATAATCTAGAAGAAAAAAATGCTTCTAATATTATTAATCTTCGATATGATCCAGAAGAATTAAAGATAGATGAGGACTTTAATTTTAAATTTAAAAATTATTTTATAAATGATATCTATGAAATGGAAAAGTTTGCAGAAGGAGATAGAATTTATTTTCTTGGAAATATTTGTGATTCAGATATTATAAAAGAAATTTTAAAAACTTATAGTAGTTTAAAGTGGAATTTATTAGATGAAGATATACACATAAAATTTCCTGAAAGAAAAGAGAAAAAAGTTAAGAAAGTAAATTATATTAATCTTTTTTTAATTGTTTTTTCTTTAGGAATAGTAATGGCAAATTTAATTTATTTTTCAAATCTTAAAAGAATGGTAGAAAATACGGAAAAAAATATTTTAACTACAAAAAATACTAAACTCGAATCTGAAGATAATTCTAGCGATAAATTTCAAGAAAGAAATAAAGTATTTTTAGAAAAAATTTCGAAAATTCAGGAGCTTGAAAATGATAAGCTAATTATAACCGCCTATTCCTTTCAAGATGGAAAGATAATTGTTAAAGGAATAGTTAAGGATGAAAATTATTTTAATGAAATTTTCAAAGATTTTGATATTGTAAATAAAAGTTTTTATATAGAAGATGGATTCAACAAATTTGAAATGCAAATAAAATAATAGTAAAATTTTTTTGGGGTGTTAATTTGGAAATTGGAAAGTTAAAAACTGAATTATTAGAAAAATATATTTTTAATAAATTAAGTTCAAATAGAGATGAAGTTATTTTAAAAAGTGGTACAGGGCTCGATAATGCTCTCTTAGATTTTGGAGATGACCTTATCGTAGCATCGACAGATCCAATCACAGGAGCATCTAAGAATTTAGGATCTTTAGCAATAAATGTTTCAGTAAATGATGTAAGTTGTCAATGTGCTGATCCTGTTGGAGTTTTGTTAACTGTATTGATTCCTCCAAGTGCCACAATAAATGATTTAAAAGAAATAATAGAAGATGCAAATGAAACTTGTAAAAAATTAAAATTAGATATTGTCGGAGGTCATACAGAAATCACAGATGCTGTAAATAAAATAATAATTTCTACCACAGTTTTGGGAAGAGTTAGTAGAGATAAAAGACCTGATGTTAAAAAAGTTGAGAAGGGAGATATTGTAGCAGTTTCAAAATATATTGGAATAGAAGGAACTAGCATTATTTCAAATGAAAAAGATGAAATTAATAAGATTTTAGATGAAGAAGAAGTTTCTTTTGCTAATTCACTCTCAGAAGAAATTTCTGTACTAAAAGAGTCGAAAATTGCATCCAAATATAATGTAAAACATATGCACGATATAACAGAGGGTGGATTTTTTGGAGCTTTATGGGAAACAACAATAGCGATAAATCATGGGATAAAAGTAGACTATTGCGACATACCTATATTAGAAATTACAGAAAAGATTTCAAGATTTTATAATATTGATCCTTGCAGATTAATTTCAAGTGGAAGTATGCTTATGATATTTAATAAAGACGATTTTAAAAGATTTAAAGAGGAAGCAGAAACTAAAAATATCAAAGTTACATCAATAGGTGAAATTACCGCAGATAAAAAATGTATAGTTATAAAAGATAAAGATGAAATAGTTTTGAATGAGCCTGATTCTGATGAATTATACAAAGTTATTTCTTAAATATTACAATTAGGTAACAATATTGACAAACAAATTTAAGATATATAAACTTTAATTAGGTGAAATCAAATGAAAAAATTTTTGAAAATTGGATTATTATTTATGCTCGTGTTAATAACACCAGTATTTGCGACAAATATTTTTAATGTAAGCATAAGCGGAAGTAATTTTAAAGTTAAAGAAGCAGGCGTAACAGTAAATGATGAAAATTTGAAGACTGAGTTTGTCCCATACATAAAAGAAGGCAGAACTTTTGTACCAATACGTGAAATCACAGAGAAATTAGGTGCAGATGTAAAATGGAATGGGAAAAATCAAAGTATTAATATTGCTTTAAATGGCGATGTTATTAAGATGCAAATTGACAGTTCAGTTGTCTATGTAAACAACAAAAAAGTCAATTTAGACAAGGCTCAAGCACCAGAACTTGCACTCTATAAAAGTCCTAGAAAAGAAACTAAAACCATGGTTCCTCTAAGGTTTATTTCAGAAACTTTTGGCTATAATGTTGATTGGAATAATGATGAAGTTAGAGCAGAAATAAGTACTTTTAGTTCAAAATCAACTTTAGAGAAAAAAAATGAATCTAAATCTACAAAAAACTCAGACAAGAAATTGAAGACTGATGTAAATGATAATAAAAAAAAATAAGGACAGAGATAGCAAATCTAATTCAATATTTGATAATAATTATTTTGAGTCAAATGTTGAAAAAAAAGAAACAGATAAGATAAAAAATGAAATTAAAGACGGAAAAGAAGATAAAATTTTTGAAGAAGCAGATCTTAAATTAAAAGATAGAGAAAATAGAGTTATAAAAGATAAAATTGAAATAAATGGAAAACTAAATATAGTAATTGACCCAGGACATGGCGGAAAAGATTCAGGTGCTATTGCAGCAGATGGCGAAACTTATGAAAAAGATGTAAATTTATTAGTAGCAGAAAATTTGATGGAAAAATTAAATACGAATCCGAATATAAACGCAACTATAACAAGAACTAGAGATGAATATGTAAAGTTACTAGACAGAGCTTCTATTTCAAATGATAGCAACGCAGATTTATTTTTATCCATTCACTTCAATAGTTCTGATAATACAGATGCAAAGGGCATAGAAGTTCTCTATGCTTCAGAAAAAAATGTTAAAATAAAGGACACAGTACAAAAGAACTTTGCAAATTGCTTGCAACAAGCTCTTATAAAAGAAACAGGAGCAACAAATCGTGGAATAAAAAATAGACCAGCAATAATTGTTCTTAACAAAACTAAAAATGTGTCAGCTTTAGTTGAACTTGGGTTTTTATCAAATGAAAGTGAATTAGAAGAAATTAAAAATCTAGCTTATATCGATAAATTGGCACAAGGAATTTACAATGGAATAGAAAATTATATGGATAATTATGTCGTAAAATAAGAAAGGGAAATATGAGAGAAGATAGACAAAATGACGAAATAAGACCTATTAAGATAACACCGAATTATCTGGAGCACCCAGATGGTTCAGTGTTAATTGAATGTGGAGAAACAAAAGTAATCTGTACAGCTATGATTGAAAATAAAGTCCCTGGATTTTTGAGAGGAAAAAATAAAGGATGGCTTTCAAGTGAATATTCAATGCTTCCAGGTTCAACGCCTACAAGAAAAATTAGAGATATTTCTAAAGGTAAAATTGATGGTAGAAGTAGCGAAATTTCTAGATTAATCGGTAGAGCTTTAAGATCTTGTATTGATTTGGATAAAATAGGAGAAAGAACTATTTGGTTAGATTGTGATGTGATTTCTGCAGATGGTGGAACTAGAACAGCTTCTATAACAGGATCTTATATTGCTCTTAGATTGGCAATAAAAAAATATTTAGAAGATGGAAAAATTGAAGAAGATCCAATAAATTCAAAAGTTGCTGCCATAAGTGTTGGAAAGGTTAATGGAATTAAACTTGTCGATTTAGATTTTAAAGAAGATTCTAATGCTGATGTAGATTTAAATGTAGTTATGAATGACAAACTTGAAATTATTGAAATTCAAGGTACTGGAGAAAGGGATACTTTTTCTATGAATGAATTAAATGAATTTTTAGAAGGTGCAAAAACTGGAATTTGTGATATATTTAAGTATTTTGATATTTTGGAGAAATATATATGAAGACTTTAGTTTTATCTACTGATAATAAAAATAAGTTAAAAGAAATAAAGGAAATACTTGGAGATTTAGATATTGAAATCATGGCAAAATCTGACATTTATGATTTAGATTTTGAAGTTGAAGAAGATGGATTAACGCTCTATGATAATGCTCTAAAAAAGGCTAATGCCATTGCAGAAAGAACAAAGTATGCAGTACTATCTGATGATACAGGCCTTTTTGTAAATGCATTGGGAGGAGAACCTGGAGTTCATTCAGCTAGATATGCTTCAGAGCATGATGATAAAAAAAATAGAGAGAAACTTTTAAAAAATTTAGAAGACAAAGAAGACAGAAGTGCATATTTCAAAACTCAAATAATTTTAATTGATGAAGACAAAAATATTATTCCAATTGAAGGGATATGTGAAGGTAGCATTTCAAAAAAAGAAAAGGGCAGTCAAGGATTTGGATATGATAGTATTTTTATACCAAGGGGATTTGATAAAACTTTTGCTGAACTTGGAGTTGCTGAAAAAAATAAAATAAGCCACAGAGCGAAAGCACTTGAAAATCTTAAGAATAAAATTTTAGAACTTTAAGAGTTTAAATTTGTAAAAAAATCTTGACAATTAATTTATAATTTGTTAAGATGTATCTATTGTTTGTGGTGGGTATGGCCTAGCTGGTTAAGGCGTCAGATTGTGGTCCTGAAGATCGTGGGTTCGATTCCCACTATCCACCCCACAATATAAAAAGTGCCTAGGGCACTTCTTTTTTTTGCTAGAGTGGCGGAATTGGCAGACGCACCAGACTCAAAATCTGGCGGTCGCAAGATCGTGTGGGTTCAAGTCCCACCTTTAGCACCATTTTATAGAACTATCTGACTAATAATGTCAGGTAGTTTTTTATTGGAAATTTACAAATTTAATATTTTTATAAAATTAAATTTATTTAAACTAGGCTAATTATTTATTTATAATTACTACATATTATAAAGTTGTGCTATAATGAAATTATGGAAAAATTAAAAAAAGCAGATATATTAGTAATTTTTTTAATTGTAATAGCATCTTGTTTTATTTATTTTTTTACAAATAAAACAAATTTCGAAAAAGAAGGAAATATAAAAAAAGTTGTTATAACAGTAGATGGGAAAACTTTTAAAGAAATTTATCTAGATGATAGTATAAAAGAAGATATAGATGTAAATACGATTTATGGAAAAAATAAAATTCATATAGAAAATGGTGAAGTTCATATGCACAGTTCTGATTGTAAATATCAAATTTGTGTAAAAATGGGAAAAATAAAAACTGTTGGCGATTCTATTGTATGTCTTCCAAATCGTTTAATTGTAAAAATTGTGTCTGAAGAGAATAATGATGGTTTGGATATGGTTTTAAAATGAAAAAAAATAGAAAACTTATTTATTTGTCATTGTTATCTGCTATTGGCATTGTTCTTGGACTTTTTGAAAGTGTAATACCAATTCCTGTTGCTATCCCAGGAGCGAGACTTGGTCTATCAAATATTGTAGTTCTTGTAACTATTGTGGCCATAGGATATAAGGAAGGTTTTTTTGTTTCAATTTTTAAAACTATTATTTTAGGAATTGTTACAGGTGCCGTATCTAGTTTCTTTTTTTCAATAGGTGGTGCAATTTTAAGTTCTATTTCTATGATACTTGCACATAAATTTTTGAGGAAGTACCTTTCTTTAATTGGAATAAGCGAAATTGGATCTTTTTTTCACAATTTAGGCCAAGTTTTAGTTGCGTGTTTTATTATGAAAACTACTACTATTTTAGCTTATTTACCTTTGCTTGTTATTTTAGGAATTTTTACTGGATATTTTGTTGGACTGGCTTCTATTTATATCGTGGATAATACAAATATATTAAAATAAAGAGGTTTATATGGAAAAAGTTATTTTAGCTTCAAATTCTCCAAGAAGAAGAGAAATTTTAGAAAATTTTATAGATTTTAAAATTGTAACAAAGGAAATCTTAGAAAATAAGGATAATTTTTTTAAACCTGAGACAACTGTGATGTCTCTTGCTTTTGAGAAGGGGATAGAAGTTGCAAAAGACTATGAGGACAATATTATAATTTCTGCGGATACTTTAGTTGAATTAGATGGCAAACTTTTTGGGAAGCCTGAAAGTAGAGAAGATGCAAAAAGTATGATAAAAATGTTAAGCGGAAGAATACACAGCGTCTACACAGGTTACTCCATATTTAAAAAGTCTAAAAATATTAAGTACGTTAGTTATGATAAGTCTTTTGTAAAATTTTATGATTTAAGTGATGATGAAATTGAAAAATACTTAGATACTGAAGAGTATAAAGATAAAGCAGGAGCTTATGGAATACAAGGGAGGGGATCTCTACTAGTTGAGAAAATAGATGGAGATTATTTTAATATAGTGGGTCTTCCTATTGGAAAGATAAATAGAGATTTGATTAAATTATTTGATTTTTGTTTGTGGTGATGTTATGAAAGAAGAAGTAGTAAGATACACTATTAAAGAAATGCCAGAAGATGAGAGACCTCAAGAAAAATTAATGAAGTTTGGAGCAAATTATCTTTCTAACGCTGAACTTCTTGCTTTAATTATAAGAACTGGAACAAAAAAAGGAGACTCTGCAATTGATACTGCTAAAAATATTTTGAGAAGTATTAAATCAGAAAGTGATGAAAACGGTTTAAATAGTTTAAAAAATGCAAATTTTGCAAATCTTATGAAGGTAGAAGGCATTGGAGAGGCAAAAGCTGCAATGATAATTGCCGCAGTTGAACTTGGTGTAAGACTTGCAAATAGTAGTTATAATTCAAAAATAAGAATAACATCGCCTTCTATTGCTGCAAATTATGTATTAAGTGAAATGAGTTCTTTGGAAGAAGAACACTTTAGAATTATGACAATTAATACAAGAAAAGAAATAAATTATGTAAGAGAAATTTCTAAAGGAACAATAAATATGACTCTTGTTCATCCTAGAGAAGTTTTTAAAAGTGCAATAAGCGATAATGCTCATAGTATTATTTTATTACATAATCATCCAACAGGTGATCCAAGGCCTTCTAAGGAAGATATTAATCTTACTAATAATTTAGTTGAAGCTTCTAAAATTATAGATATAGAAATTTTAGACCATATAATAATTGGAGATAATAAATATTTTAGTTTTTTGGAAGAAAATCTTTTGTAGAAATTTTAGGGAGGTTTTATGAAAATTTGTGCCTTAGGGGATTCTATATTTGAAGGATTTTTAGTTGGTGGAAAATCCATGATTTATTATTTAGTGGGAAAAGGTTATGATATAGATAATTTTAGTGTAAATGGGCTCACTTCTGGGGAACTTCTTTGTTCTATAAATAGTTTGATAAGTTATGATAAATATATAGTTAATATTGGGTTAAATGATTTTTTAAATGGTGATTCTCTAGACCATGTTTTAGAAAATATAGAAAAAATTGTTAAAAAATTAAGATATTTAGGTGGTGAAATTTATATTGTTTCTCCTTATTTAACTTCTTCAAAAAATTTAGACGAGTCTTATGAATATTTTATTAATTTTAAATCTTTAAATAAAAAAATTGAAGATTATGATAGGTCTTTAAAAGAAAAGTCAGAAGATTTTAAAGTTATTTCCTTTTATGATTATGCCAAAAAATTTAATATAGAAGATGACTTAATTGATGGGATTCACCCTAATAGAACACTGCATAAGAAATTTGCAAAATATTTAGAGGAAAATTTAAATGGATATATTTGATATTTTAAGTAAAAAAATTGGATATAGAAATTTATCTAAGAGGGAAAAAATATTATTAATTATTTTAACTTTACTTTTAATAGAATTTCTTTTTTATAATTTATTAATTCGAAAAGAAAGAGAAGAACTTTCTGAAAAAGAGCTAAATTCTAGTATATATCGAGAAAATTTAGACTACAAATATAATGGATTTGGAGATTTTTCTAGTGAAAGTGTAAGTAAAATATTAAGAGAAAAAAATTTAACGGAAGATAATTTTTCAAAAGAAAGTCATACTGATGTTGAAGTTTTGTCTATTTCAGGACAAATAGATGCGGCTAATTTTGATAATATAAAGGATTTTACAAAATACTATGGATTTTCAAATATTGATTTAAATAGAAGTGACGAAGATAATTTTACATATGTTTTTAAGGCCAAAAAGCCTTCAAAAACCATTTATTATTCAGATCTTAAGAGTGCTTATTTTGGAGAAGATAGTCAAAAAGAAAACAATGATGTTCTAGAATCTTCTTTAGAAAATAAAGAAATTGAAAAATCAAAAAATGATAATGAAATAGTAAAATTTAAAAATAGTAATAAAAAAGATGAGTCTATAAAAGGTTCTGAGGGAAATAAAAAGTATTCTATTAAAGATAATAATATTAAAAGTAAAAATATAGATAAGATTGAAAAAAATATTGTGAGTGAAAATAAAATTAAAGAAGAAGTTTTTACTTTAGGGAATGATTTTTTAGATAAGAGCATAGAAGATAGTGTAGAAAATAAATTAGAAAATGATAAATTTATTGTTAGTGATGAAGATATTTTATTAAATTATTATGAAAATTCTGAAATTTTATCTGTGTATGTAAAAAAAGATTGTGTTAAGGATTTAATAAAACTTGGAGTTAATAGGCACTGCAATGGAATGTCCATGTATTTATTTTTTCCTTATGATTCTTGTAAAGAATTTGGAGTTATAAATATATTAGGAGAAAAGATTCCGTATAATGGGCAAATTATAAATTCAGATTGGTTTAAGGTAAATATTTTTGAGGAGGACATAAGTTATTTTTATTTAATTCCAAAAGAAGGCGAAGATTTATTCTTTTTTGCAAAAGAAGTTGAATATTATGAAGAAGTATAAAGCTTTCACTCTTATAGAGATGATTTTAGTTATAGGGATTATAATGATTTTACTTTCTATAAGTGATTTAAATTTAAATATTCGTGATAGAATTGAATCTAAAAATCAACTCAAAGAGATGGCTTTAGATATGAAATTTCTAAAACATTATGCTCAGATAAATAATTGTGAAACAAGTATAAAAATTAGAAGAGATGGATATTCTACAAATTTTGGACAAAAAAGTAAAGAGGTAAAATTCAATAATCTAGTTAAAGTTGAGTCTACAAATTTGGAAAATATAAGATTTACAAAAAGTGGCAAACCTTCTTTTTTAAATAATATTAATTCTTCTGGTACAATTGAGTTTTCTATTGAAAGTAGGTATTTCTATAAAATAACAATTGAACCAGTTACTGGCAAGGTGAATTTTTATGAAGTTGAAAAATAAAAATCGTGGACATTTAATGATTGAAGTACTATTTTCAATAGCACTCATTGGAATTATTGCATCTATTATTTTGCCAAATATAATAAGTCTTTTGGAAAATCAAAATTATCTAAAAGAAAGAGAAATGCTTGTAAATGAAGTTTTTTCGAAGATGGAAGATATAATTGGAGAAGCTTATAATAATAGTGATAGTAAAGATTTAGATTTTCATGTTACTAGAGATGGAAATAGTGATTTTATTATAAATGTAGATAATAATAAAGTTGGAAATTTAAATCATATAGTGGTTTCTGGTAAAAGGCGTGATTCGGATGAAGAAATTGAGTTTGAAGTGTACTTATCGCAAAAAGGGCTATACTCTTATTGAACTTGTTATATCTGTTGCTATAATTTTAATTATATCAATGGTCTTTACATCTATATTGGGAATTTCACAAAAAGCTTTAAATAAAACTTATTTAAATGAAAATATAAATTCAGATATTTCTTATACTCTAGAATACATAAAAAATGAAATAGAGAAAAGTGAATATTATACTAGGGGAAATAATGATATTTATTTTATACAAACAGAGGGAAATAAATTTAACTACATATGGTTTAATTTAGAACAGAAGCAAGTTTATAGAAATTCTTCTTTAGTGACGAAATTAAAAAGATTTTCTAGTCTTAAAAGTGAAGGAAAAAATTCATTGACAAATTTAGTAGATGATTTTTCAATAACAGATGATAAAAACTGCTTTATAGTTAAGTTAAAGTTTAAAGAAAAAGAAGAACTTACAATGAAAGTCGCGAAAAGGATAAAAGAATTATGAAGTTTAAACAAAGAGGTTATATTTATATTTTTACAATTATTTTAGTGGGACTTCTTTCTTTATTTTTTTATTTTATATATTCTTATATTTCTAATTCTTCTTACATTAATTTAAATAGGGTAGATAGAATTAAGGCAAATTATGCAGCAGAATCTGTTTTAAATATAAAAATTTCTGAAGATAGTTTTGAAAAAGAACTGAGAGATTTTATTTTTTCTGAAGATACATATAAAAATTTGAGTTGTGAAATAAAACCTTTAGATACAGAAATCATAAAATTATTTTTAAGGAAAGTGAAATTAAATAAAGATAGCGATATAAATGATATTGTAGAGTTAAATGCGAAAATAAAATATAAAAAAATATCAACAGATGCGAAAATTCGAGGGAATTACATAAATAAAATTTATAAAGAAAAAGATGGAGTATTAAACTCAGGAAAGGTGAATAAAGAGGATTTAGAAAAAATAAGAAATTCATTTAAAAATAATGATTGGACCAAGAATAATAAAGTGATTGAATTAGATGGTGATTATATTTTTGGCACGAAAAATGGAAATTATTTTATATTTGAAGAAATAAGAGAATATGATGATGAGTTGAAAGATTTTGTAGTAAGAAGAAATATTCTCTATAAAGTCGATAAAATTGATGTGATTATTCAAAATAGTGGGACTTTAAAGATGGAATCAGAGTGTCAAAATCAAATTTTAATAATAAATGACAAAGTATTGTTTAATGATAATCAATTATCTGGTATAATTGTCTTAAATGAAAATGCGGAAATTTCAAATCATTGCAAGTTAGATGGATATTTAATAGATTTATACGATAGGAATTCTGGCATAGATACTAAATATAATAATTATGTCTTAGAAAAGTATGGATATGTATTGCCTGATTTTATAAAATTTCAGCCAATTTCACTTAACTATAATAATTAAAATACAATACTTAAAAATGGAGGAAAATATGATAACAGCAGGAGATTTAAGAAAGGGACTTACATTTGAATGGGACGGAGATGTTTGGGAAGTAATAGATTTTCAACATGTTAAACCTGGAAAGGGAGCAGCTTTTGTAAGAAGTAAAATCAAATCAGTACTTACTGGTGGAATAAAAGATACAACTTTTAATCCGTCAGAAAAATTTGAAAAAGTAGTAATTGAAAATAAAGAAATGCAATATTTATATTCAGATGGAGAATTATATTATTTCATGGATCAAGAAAGTTATGAACAAATTCCACTAGAAAAAGATATGGTTGAAGATGCGTTAAATTTTATAAAAGAAAATGATATGGCAACAATTAACTTTTATAAAGGAAAGGCATTTAGAGTGACACCTCCAAACTTTGTTGAACTTGAAGTAACAGAAACAGAACCAGGTGTTAAGGGGGATACATCAAGCGGTGGAACTAAACCAGCAACAGTAGAAACAGGTTACACTCTTAATGTACCACTTTTCATAAATACATCAGACGTTATAAGAATTGACACAAGAGATGGAGAATATATGTCTAGAGTTTAATATGGAGGAAATATGGAATATTTACTAAAGAGAATTTCTTATTTACAAGGTCTTTGTGATGGATATGATTTGGACACAAGTACTAATGAAGGGAAAATTATATCAGAACTTGTTGATATTTTAAGTGATGTCATTGATGAAATGAGAGAATCACGTGAAGAAATTGAGGATTATGTCGATATTATTGAAGAAGATCTTTCAGATTTAGAAGATTATGTTTATGACAATGATGATGTTGAATTTGATCTTTATGATGATGATTTTGATTTTGATGATTTAGAAATTTTCGATGAAGACGAAGAAGAACTAGAAGAAGAATAATTTTATAAAATTTAAAGACGGGGATATTCCTCGTCTTTTTTAAAATTCTAAGGAGTAATTATGATTATAAAAAATGGAAGAGTCATAGATCCTATCTCAAAGACAGACGATATTTTGGATATAAAAGTTGCAAAAGAAAAAATTGTTGCAATAGAAAAAGATATTTTTGTAGATAAAGATTCAGATGAAAAGGTTATAGATGCAACAGGTAAAGTTGTAGTTCCAGGATTAGTTGATGTTCATGTTCATTTTAGAGATCCAGGAGCTACATATAAAGAAAATTTAAAGACTGGCTCAAAGGCAGCTGTTGCAGGAGGATTTACCACAGTTGTTCAAATGGCAAATACAATTCCAAAAATTGATTCCAAAGAAAAGATAGATGATCATTATAAAAGAACAAAAGATCTTCCACTTAAAGTTTTTACTGTTTCAGCTCTTACAAAAAATTTTGGAGATTTAGAAATAGTAGATATGGAAAAAAATTATAAAGCTGGAGCTGTTGCTTTTACTGATGATGGAATTCCAAATAGAAATTCAAAATTAATTTTAGAAGCAATGGAAAGAGCAAAAAAACTTGATGCAATAATTTCTTTTCACGAAGAAGACCCAAATTTAATTTCTGAAAATGGTATAAATCATTCCGAAATTTCAGAAAAATTAAATATCTATGGTTCTCCAAGTGTTGCAGAAACTTCTTTTATAGCAAGAGATATTGCAATGGCAATTTATTCTGGAGCAAAAATTTCAATTCAACACATTTCAACTGGTGTGGGAGTAGAACTTGTGAAGCTTGCAAAAAAAATGGGAGCAAATGTTTTTGCAGAAGTTACGCCTCATCACTTATCATTAAATGATAAAGCTTTGTTAGAATATAAGGCTCTTGCAAAGATGAATCCTCCTCTTAGAAGTGAAAATGATAGACTTAGAATTATAGAAGGAATAAAAGAAGGAACAATAGAAATAATTGCAACTGATCACGCTCCTCACAGTGTTGAAGAAAAATTACTACCTATCACAAAAGCACCATCAGGCATCATTGGGCTTGAAACATCTTTTTCGATTTGTTATGAAAATTTAGTTTTAAAAGAAAATATAAGTCTTATGAAATTAATTGAATTAATGAGTACAAATCCTGCAAAAATTTACGGATTAGATGGAGGAGAAATTGCTTTGGGTAAAAATTGTGATATTGCGATAATTGATTTAGAAAGTGAGTATAAGATAAATAAGTTTAAATCCAAATCTTCAAATTCACCATTTAAAGACAAAGTTTTAAGAGGAGAAATTTTGTACACAATATCAGATGGAAAAGTTGTTTATAAAAAGTAAAAAAATATGTCAAAGTGGAAACAAAGATAAAGATTTAAATGAGTTACTTTAAAAAATGTGGCATTTATTATATTATTAAGATGAGGAGGATTTATGAGAATTTTTAATTACAGTTTAATTAATTTTAACAGTATAAAAAATACCTTTAAAAGATTTCCTTTAACAATTATAAGTGCAATACTTGCCACATTTTTTTTAATTTTTTGGACTTTTGAAAAGGCAGAAGCGACAAATATAAAGATGTTAAGTTACGGTATTGTCTTTGCATTTGGAATATTTCTTTTTTCTTTTATTAGTCTTTTTAACGAAGGGCTTAATAATTATTATGATCTAAAAAATTTAAAAAGTAATAATTTAATAAAAGTATTATCTTATATAATAACTTTGCCAATTTTATATGGAATTTACGAAGTTGTTTATGAAAAAACTGGAGCATTAAAGTTCTATGATGATAAATTTATATTTTTTACTTTATTAGCTTTTTTAGTTGTAGGCTCTTCTTTTATTGGCAAATTTAATTATCATAAGGACTATGTAGTATATGTTGCAAAAATTTTTAGAGCATTTATAATTTCAATTATATATAGTTTTATTGTATTTGTTGGATTAAGTGGAATAATATTTGCACTAAGTAGTTTATTTAAAATTGACTTTGGATCTAGTATTTATATTAGAATTGCAATTTTTTCTTTTGTTTTATTTAATGTAGTTACTTTTTTTTCTGACTTTCCTAAAGCAAGAGATTCTTTTATAGATTATAAATATCCAAAGGCTTTCAAGATTTTACTTGTCTACATTATAACGCCTATTGTAATCATTTATACTGCAATACTTCTTGCTTATTTTATAAAGATATTAGTATTATGGCAAATACCTAACAATTTAATTGTAAATTTAGTATTATGGTTTTCTATATTTTCTGTATTATATTTATTCTTTTTATCGAGAATAGATTCTATTGAATTTATAAATAAGTTTAAAAGAATTTTTCCAATAACTTTATTTCCACTTTTGGGAATGATGTTTTTTGCGATATTTTTGAGGATAAAAGAATATGGATTGACAGAAAATAGATTTCTTGTAATGGCTGCTGGAGTTTGGGTTATTATTTCTTTAATTTATTTTATCTTTTATAGAAATAATTCAAATATAAGTGTTCCAATTTTTTTGTCGATTATTATTTTATTATCAGGAGTTGGACCTGCACCAGCTACGAAATTAAGTATAAAATCACAAAGTTCTAGGTTTGAAAAACTTTTAAATAAAAATAATATGATAGTGGGAGAAGAGATAAAGCCAAATTTAAATATTAAAGTCGATGACAAAAATCAGATAATTGACATAGTAAATTATATGGTGAAAAAAGATAGAGTGGATAAATTAAGCTACGTGCCAAAAGACTTTAAATTAAATGAAGATAGTTTTACTAAATTATTTGGATTTAGCAATAGAATTGATGACAATACTTATATAGGTTATAGTTATAGCGATAGTATATCAAATGGAAATGATCTTAACTTTGATGTAAATATAAGTGGTTATAGCAATTTAATTTATGTTTATTCTTTAGATGATATTGTTACATCTGGAAATTATAAATTTGAAAAGACAAAAAATAAGATTAAAATTTATAAAAAAGAAGATGAAGAATATAATTTAGAACTTTCAATTAATTTATCTGAACTTAAGGAAAAAGTTAAGACACTTAGAAAAACTAAGGAGTCCATTAGTCCTGAGGATTTATCAATAGTAGAAGATAGTTATAAAATAATTTTTACAAATATTTATTTTGCTGATGAAGAAAATTTGGAAAATTCCTATATTGATTTTTATTTTTTGACAAAATAATTAGAGGTGATGAGTTGTATTATATAAATTTTGAAAAAGATGTTTTTATAGATGAAGATGTTGATTTAAAACCAATTTATGATATTCTAAAAATCTTTTTAAATAGATGTGATTCTTACCAAATAAAAAGTTTAAAAGAAGATATAAATTCAAAGAAAATAGTTGAAGAATTTGCAGTTTATACCAATGAAAATGGGTATGAGCTTATTTTTCAAGGAATAGTAGATGATGAATTTAAAAAAGTGATTTTAGATAATTTAATTGGTGATTCTGCACTAAATTTTATGGGAATAAATTTATACGATGATGGAATTTTAAAATTAGAGATATTAAACTATGGGAGCGAAGTTTATATTTATGATTTTGATGCAAAATCTGTTGTGAAATTTTCTGAAGAACTTGAAAGTATTTATGGAATAAAAGATTTAAATGTGTATATGGATGAGAGTGAAGGAGAAAATAATCAAGAGCATCATAATCATACTCACAATTGTGACTGCAGTAGAGATAATTAAAAATTTTTAAAATTAAAAGGAGCTTATCAAATAAAAAATGATAGTTCCTTTTAATTTTAAAGTTAAGATAACTCTTCTGAAATAGCTGAACTAATTTTAGGGATAAGTTGTTTTTTCCTTGATAAAAGCCCTTCTGATATAAATTTATCATTATAAATTTCACTTTCAAATTTTTTTGCAATTGCATCTTTAAAATTTCCAACTATAATAACTTCTGAAACTTCTTTAAAAATGTCTGTAATCATAAGCACAAAAGTTTCAGTATCAGAATTTTCTAAGAAATTTTCCATAGTATCTTTTAAATCTTTTTC
This sequence comes from Peptoniphilus lacydonensis, assembly GCF_900106515.1. GTDB lineage: Bacteria > Bacillota > Clostridia > Tissierellales > Peptoniphilaceae > Peptoniphilus_A > Peptoniphilus_A lacydonensis. The sequence continues at coordinate 201,702 of NZ_FNWF01000003.1, read as the reverse complement.
CACAGTGGATGTGCTTTCTAAATTCATAGTAAATATTTGGCAAACTCTTACATTAACGCCTTCGATAGAAAAGTTTTTAACATCGCTTTTTAAAAGTTCTTCAGGCTTTTGCCCCTCCAAGCTTGTTCCAGCTTTAAACATTTCCATTGCAAAACTATCTACATCAATAGCTGCAATTTTTTTCATTTTATTTAATACATACTTGTCAGTTTCAGTTGAAGTTGGAGATCTAAACAGAAGCGTGTCAGATATAATTGCTGCACAAAGTAAACCTGCAATTTGTCTTGAAGGTTTGATTCCATTTTCAAAAAACATTTTTGAAATAATAGTGGCTGTTGAGCCCACAGGTTCATTTCTAAAATAAATTGGAGAAGCAGTAGAAATGTTGGCGACTCTGTGGTGATCAACAATTTGCACAATTTCTGCAGAATCCAGGTCTTCGATAGATTGATTTTTTTCGTTGTGATCTACTAAAGTTATTTTTTTCTTCAAGTTTGAAATTAAATGATATCTTGAAATATTTCCAATAACCTTATTTTTATTGTCTAATACTGGATACGATCTAAATCTTGATTGTGCCATTATTTCTCTAACATCGTCAATTAAATCATCTTTGTGAAATACAACAAGATTATCTTTTGTCATTACATATCCAATGGGAACAGCCTGAGGCAAAATCCTCGCAACCATAAAAGTTGAAAGTCCAGTAGAAATTACCGCTACATTATTTTCTTTTGCAAGTTCTATTAAATTATCATCTAGTTTACTAGAAATAGTTAAAATTAAAAGAGAAACTTTCTTTTTTATGACAGATTCTTGATCATTTACATCGTCGCCAACAATTACAATATCTCCTTCTTTAATTAAATCTTGATTTTTTATTGCCTTTACTGCCATTTTACCAGAAAATTTTCTAGGAACTTCTGGTAAATATAAAATCTTTCCCCTTAAAACATCTAAGATATTTTCAAAACTTGTATTGCTTCTTCCAATAATAGAGTCGTCCCATATTTCCATATAAGATGAGGCAATATTAGATAAGCTGACAATTCCAATTAGATTGTCATCGTCATCAACAACGGGAAGGGAATTGATATTATTTTTTTGAATTAAATCCATAGCAGAAGCCATAGAAAGGTTTGGATTAACACAATAAGCTGCATCGTAGTCAATATCTCTTATTTGAGGTTTTATAGAAGTTTTAAGTCTTGGTTTATTTACTTTGAAGTAATTTAAGACAAATTCTGTTTCTCTATTTAAATTCCCAAGCCTTATAGCTTCTGAATCTTCACCCATTTTATTTTTAAGTTCTGCGAGGGCTATGGCAGAACAAATACTATCAGTATCAGGATTTTTATGTCCTGTTATATAAGTTTTATTTTTCATGATTCCTCCAAATTCCATGATATTATACCATAGTTTTCTTAAAATCTTGTAAATTTATATTAAGTTAGGCTATAATTTAATAGTGATATTATGGATATAGTTATAATAGGAGCAGGACCAGCGGGAATGGTTACTGCTATAAATGCAAAAAATAAATTTAATAATGTAATTTTAATTGAAAAAAATGATAGAATAGGAAAAAAATTGTTAGCAACAGGTAATGGTAGATGTAATTACACAAATTTAGAGTTGTCTCGAAAAAATTATAATAATACTAATTTTGTAAAGGATACTTTGAAAGATTTTTCAAACGAAGATTTAATTAATTATTTTAAAGTTTTAGGGCTTGAATCTACAACAGATGGGAAGAGAGTTTATCCGAAGACATTAAAGGCAAATACAGTTTTATCCGTATTAATGTATTGGCTTTCTAAAAAAGAAATTGATATAAGAACTAATACAGAAGTAAAATTAGTTGAAAAAAATAAAAATACCTTTACAGTTCTAACAGATAAAGAAAGCATAAAAGCGGATATAGTAATTTTCTCAGCAGGGGCAAAGTCAATGCCTTCTAGTGGTTCCGATGGAAAGAGCTTTAAAATTTTAGAAAATCTTGATGTTAAAATTACAGATTTAAAACCAGCTCTCACACAAATAAAACTAGATTCAAAATACTTAAAACATTTGAGTGGAACTAAGGTTATTGGAAATGTAAAGTTTTATAAAGAAGATAAAAAGATTGACGAAAGAAGTGGAGAAATTCTTTTTACTAATTATGGAATAAGTGGTCCGCCTATTTTAGATTTGTCTGTGAATGTTACTGAAAATAATTTTATTGAAGTTCCAATAATTAACAATGTAGATGAAAATACTAAAGAGATGCTATATTCTAGATACTATATGTTCCCGGATTTTTCTTTGGAAGAGTTTTTGATTGGAATAGTGGATAAAAAATTTGTTCACTATATAATTGATTCACTGGACTTAGATAAAAAGATTGCTATGAATATGATTTCTATTTTAGAGTTTGAAAAAATTGTGGATTTGTTATTAAAATCAAGATTTAAAGTTACTGGAACAAATGGATTTAAAAATTCACAGGTTACAAGAGGTGGAGTGGAATTATCTCAAATAAATAGTTTTGATTATTCAGTTAAAAAAATTGATGGTTTATATGTTATTGGAGAAGCCTTAGATATTGATGGCGATTGTGGAGGATACAATCTTCACTTTGCCATAGCTTGTGGGTATAGACTTGGAAAAATACTTTCTAACAAAAATAATTTGCAATATAGATAAGTTGAGATTAAAATAGTTTTGCAAATAAAATTTATAAATTATAAATTGTGACATAAATATTGGAGGAATAATGTTTTATTTACAGAATAAATTAAGGGAATATGGTAATATTTCTGTTGGAATTGTGGGCTCTGGTATTATGGGTGCCTCGCTCTTTACGCTTTTAAGCCAAAATGAGAATTTTTATCCCATAGTCTTTTCTTCAAGAAATAAAGAAACTTTAAAAAAAGCTATTAATTCGTCAAATATTAATGATAAAGATTTTGCATTCACTGACGATTTAGAAAAAGCAAAGAAACTTTTAAAAGATAAAAAATATATTGCAACTACAAATAATAAAATTGCAGCAACTCTTGTGGATTGTTTAGTTGATTGTACAGGAGATACAGAAACAGGAACAAAACTATCTCTACTTGCAATAGAAAATAATGTTGATATAGTAAGTTTAAATGTTGAAATGGATGCGACAGTTGGGCCTTATCTAAAAGTTCTTGCGGATAAAAAGGGAGTTATTTATTCTGGAACTAAGGGAGATGAACCAGGGGCAATTGTTGAAATTTATGAATTTGCAAAAAATTGTGGTTTTGAAGTTTTAGTTCTTGGGAAAGGGAAAAATAATAAACTAGATAATTATGCAAAGCCAGAAGATTTAAAAGAAGAAGCAATAAAAAGAGGAATTAATCCTAGAATGCTCACTTCTTTTGTAGATGGTACAAATACTATGATTGAACTTAACTCTGTTTGTAACGCAATTGGGTTTGTGCCAGATGTTAGAGGTTGTCACTTTGTAGATACAGTTCCAAAGAAAATTGCAGATGATTTTAAATTAAAAAAAGACGGCGGTATTTTAAATTCTTATGGAGTCGTAGATTTTGCAACAGGAATTGCACCAGGAGTTTTTGCAATAGTTAAATCTAAATCTGATATAATTGATTCCGAAATGAAATATTTATCCATGGGTGAGGGACCAAATTATGCAATTTACAGGCCCTATCATTTGACAAGTATTGAAACTATGATTTCAATAATAAAGGCTGTGGTACTTAGAGATTCTTCAATTGCACCAGTTGGAGAACCTTGTGCAGAAACTGTTGCTGTTGCAAAAAGAGATATAAAAAAAGGTGAAAAATTTGATTCTATTGGCGGAGAGATGATTTTTGGAACACTTGAAAAAGTAGAAGAAAAAGTTTGTGGAAATCACGTTCCAATTGGAATTATTACTGATGGAGCTTATGCACAAAAAGATATTTCTAAAGGAAGTATTTTGACATATGATGATTTATATTTAAATCAAGATTCGGAAATTGTAAAAATTAGAAAAAAACAAGATGATTATTTCAAAAAGTAAATAAAGATGGTATAATATACAAAATAGGTGATGATATGAGAATAACACAGGAAACAGATTATGCCTTTAGGATTGTAGGCTATCTTGCTAAACATGAAGGGCAAGTAATAGGTGCGCCTGAAATTGCAGAAATGGAAGGTGTCACAAAGAGATTTACATTAAGAATACTTAGAAAATTAAATTTAGCAGGAATAACTGATGCAAAAAGAGGCTCAAAGGGTGGATATTTTTTAAAAAAACCAAAAGAAGATATTACTTTGTATGATATACTTACAGCAGTCGATGGACCTATTGAAATTAATAGATGTTTACAGAGTGATGGATATTGCAATAAAAATTCTGAAGACTTTAGGCATTGTAAATTTCATAAATCTTTGGCATTAATGCAATCTGATATAATAAAGATGTTTAAAAATCAAACGATAGACAATTTTATATAAGCTTTGATGAGGACGGTAAATTAAAAAAAACTAAGAGAGCAGTTGGTTGGTGTGAAACTGTGTTTTTATGATTTACAGATCACCTCGGAGCTCAAAGGTCAAAAGCCTTTGCGTTTATGCGTTAAAATTTTAAGTGATAGTTACCTATAATTAGGGTGGTACCGCGGTTAGTTCGTCCCTTCTCTTTTTTGAGAGGGGATTTTTTTATAAATAAATTAGGGAGAATGAGGAGTTTTAAATGGAGAAATTTAAAGAATTATCAAGGGATAAGGTTAGCGTAAGAGAAGAAAAGATCTCTCAATTTTGGGATGAAATTGATCTTCTCCACAAATCCGTTGAAACGAGAAAAGATGGAGAAAATTATATTTTTTATGAAGGACCTCCAACTGCAAATGGAAAACCAGGCATTCACCATGTAATGGCAAGAACATTAAAGGATTTGACTTGTAGGTATCATACAATGCTTGGCTATAAAGTAAATAGAAAAGCAGGGTGGGATACACATGGTCTTCCAGTTGAAATTGAAGTTGAAAAAAAACTTGGACTTCACAACAAGCAAGATATTGAATCTTATGGTGTAGAAGATTTTAATAAAAAATGTAAAGAGTCTGTATTTGAATATGAAAAAGAGTGGAGAACTCTTACAAGAAGAATGGGATATTTAATTGATTTAGATCATCCATACATTACACTTGAAAATAATTATATTGAATCAGTTTGGAATATTTTAGATAAAATGTACAAAGACGGATTGATTTATGAAGGTCACAAAATTGTACCTTATTGCCCAAGATGTGGAACTGGTCTTGCATCTCACGAAGTTGCACAAGGTTATGAAGAAATAAAGACAACTACTGCAACTTGTAAATTTAAACTAAAGGACAAGGAGAATGAATATTTCTTGGCTTGGACAACTACGCCTTGGACACTTCCATCAAATGTTGCCCTTGCGGTAAATCCAAAGGTAGAATATGTAAAAGTAAAATATTCAGACGGAAATTATTATTATCTTGCGAAATCATTAACAAAACAAGTTTTAAAAGATGAAGATTATGAAGTTGTTGAAACCTTTCTTGGAAAAGATTTAGAGTATTTAGAATATGAACAACTTTTGACATTTTTAAATCCAGATAAAAAGGCCTTTTATGTAATCTGTGCTGACTATGTTACAACTGAAGATGGTACAGGGATTGTTCATATTGCACCTGCATTTGGTGAAGATGACTATCAAACTGCAAGAGGTTATGATCTTCCAATGTTAAAACCAGTTGATGAAGAGGGGAAATTTACAGACACACCTTGGAAAGGTCAATTTGTAATTGATGCTGATCATGATGTGCTTCATTATTTAATAGACAATGATTTATTATTTTCAAAGCAAAAAGTTTCACACAATTATCCTCACTGCTGGAGATGTCACACTCCGCTAATTTATTATGCTCATCCATCATGGTATATTGAGGTTACAAAATTTAAGGATAAATTAATTGAAAATAATAATGGCGTAAATTGGTTCCCAGATTTTGTTGGAGAAAAGAGATTTGGGAATTGGCTTGAAAATTTAAATGACTGGGCAATTTCTAGATCTAGATATTGGGGAACACCACTTCCACTTTATAGATGTGAATGTGGTCATATTGAATCAGTAGGTTCAATTGCTGATTTAAGAGAAAAGGCAACGACAGATGTGCCAGAAGACGTTGAACTCCATAGACCATATGTAGATGACATTAAGCTTAGATGCCCAAAATGTGGTGGCGAAATGACTAGAGAGCCTGATGTAGTCGATGTTTGGTTTGATTCTGGATCAATGCCTTTTGCACAATGGCATTATCCATTTGAAAATAAAGATAATTTTAATGAATTATTCCCAGCAGATTTTATTTCTGAAGGGATTGATCAAACTAGAGGATGGTTTTACTCACTTATTGCAATTTCAACTTATATGACTGGCAAAAGTCCGTATAAAAATGTACTCGTAAATGATTTAATCCTTGATAAAGATGGAAAGAAAATGTCAAAGTCAAGAGGAAACACTGTCGCTCCATTTGAACTATTTGACAAATATGGGGCCGATGTTGTGAGATGGTATTTACTTTATGTGTCACCACCATGGACTCCTACAAAGTTTGATGAGGATGGACTTCGTGAAATTGAATCAAAATTTTTTAGATCACTAAGAAACACTTACAATTTCTTTAGTCTTTATGCAAATACAGATAATATAGATCCAAGAGAAACTAAAGTTAGTTATGATGATTTAGAAGAAATAGATAAATGGCTTCTTTCTAAATACAATAGACTTGTAAAAAATGTCAGACAAGACATGGATGAATTTGAACTTACAAAAGTTGTAAGAGAAATTCAAGAATTTGTAATAGAAGATGTTTCAAATTGGTATATTAGAAGAAATAGAAGAAGATTTTGGAAAACGGATAAAGATAATACAAAGATTACAGTCTATAAAACAACTTATGAAGTGTTGCTTGGCGTAACAAAATTAATTGCACCAATTGTTCCATTTATTTCAGAAGAACTATTTAAGTCACTATCTGATGAAGAATCAGTGCACTTAGTAGATTATCCAAATTACGATGAAAATATGATTAATGATAAAATTGAAGAAAAAATGGACCTTGTAAGAGATCTTGTAACCTTGGGAAGAGCGTCAAGAGAAGAAGCTAAGATTAAAGTTAGACAGCCACTTTCAAAAGTTATAATCGATGGAAAATACCAAGAAATAATTGGAGATTTGACAGAGCTTATTAAAGAGGAATTAAATGTAAAAGAAGTACAGTTTGAAGAAAATCTTTCTGAATATATGGAATTTGAATTAAAACCAAATTTCAAAGTTTGTGGTAAAATTTTGGGATCAAAAGTCAAAAGTTTTGGAAAAGTATTGAGCAAAATAGATGCAAAAGATTTTCTTGCAAGGTTAAATGAGGGAGATGTAAATCTCGAAATTGATGGAGAAAAAACAGGAATAAAAAAAGATTATGTTGAAGTAAAAATTAGTGCAAAAGAGGGCTTCGATGTTATAATGGAAAATAATCTTTTTGTAATCTTAGATACAGAACTTACAGAAGAACTTTTGGAAGAAGGCTATGTGAGAGAATTTGTGTCAAAGATTCAACAACTTAGAAAGAAAAAAGACCTAGATATATTGGACAATATAAAAATAGTTTACAAATCAGATGAAGAAGTAGAAAGGGCAATCGCAACAGATGAAGAATTTATAAAATCAGAAACTCTTGCTCTTGAAATTAAAAATGAAGAAAACGATGCAGAAGTTGAAAATTTAAATGGTCATGATATAAAGATAAAAATTGAAAAAATTTAATATTTAAAGTTAGTTAGTATGTTAGGAAATTAAATCCTAGCATACTATTTTTTTGTTTCTATTAAAAAAATTAACCTCAGTTAACGTATCTGTACTTCTTGTAAAAACAATAATTGAAAGTATATTTTGAATAAAAAATAAATTCAAAAAAATGATATTTGATATCATTTAACTTTACTTACGGAAATATTTTTGATAGTATCTAATTTGAAAAAATTAGTACATTCAAAAATCAAGGAGGTTTTAATGAAAATATTATTTTTGATATTTGGATTTATTTTTTTGGGATTAGGGATAGTTGGTATTTATTTGCCATTATTGCCTACAACTCCATTTTTACTTGTTGCATCATATTGTTTTGCAAAGGGATCTGAAAAATTCAATAATTATTTTATATCTACAAAATTATATAAAGAGAATATAGAGCCTATAAAAAGCAAAAGAGGGATTACAAAGAGTAAAAAAGTTAAAATTCTTTTGATAGTTACAATCCTTATAAGCATTTCTTTTTACATAGTAAATAATTTACATGCTAGAATTTGTTTAATCGGTGTACTTGTTTTTCATTATTTATACTTTATTTTCAAAATAAAGACAATAGAGGAGTAAATATGTTTAACAGAAAATTATTTAATGAAATAAAAGATGAAAAAGTTTTAATTTTAAAGCTTTTAGTTATCAAGATATTTCAACTTTTAACACAAATTGCCATGATATTTATAATTGGGAAATTTTTGGAAAATTTATATAAAATAAATCTTGAAATTTCAAAGTTTGTAATGACAATGTTTTTTATAATGGCAATTAATATTATTTTAACAAAGTATTATTCCAAGATTTCTTATAAGGTTTCATATAGAGTTAAAAATAATTTGAGAGAGAAGCTCTTAAAGAAAGTATTTTCTTTTAAAATGGAATATTCAAGTAAGGTTACAATATCTGAGGTTATAAATTTGGGAGTAGAAGGAATAGAGCAGCTAAATTTATTTTATTCAGAACTTTTACCTCAACTTTTATTTGCATTAATTGCTCCATTGATATTGTTTTTAATACTATCGTATTTAAATTTTAAAATAGCTTTAATTATGCTTTTGTTAATTCCTCTAATACCTATTGCAATAATACTTGTTCAAAAAATTGCTAAAAAAGTTGTAAAAACCTATTGGAAATCTTATACAAATTTATCTGATGTATTTATCGATTTTTTGTATGGAATTACGACTCTAGAGGTATTTAGTGCAGATGAAGAATACAATAAATTGTTAAATGAAAAGGCAGAAGATTTTAGAGTTAAAACTATGAAGTTATTATCAGTTCAGTTAAATAACATTACAGTTTTAGACTTAATCTCTTATCTAGGATCAGCTTTGGGAATAACATTATCTATATTTTATTTTTCAAAGGGAGATTTAAGTATATTTTCAGCTTTTTCTTTTGTTCTTTTGAGTCAGGAATTTTTCTTACCGCTTAGGAAATTAGGTTCCTTATTTCATGTTGCAATGAATGGAATATCTTCAGCTAATTCTTTATTTGATATATTGGAAATAGAAGATTCTAAAGATTTTAAAAAGATTATAGAAGATGAGAATATTGATATTAATATTAAAGATCTTAATTTTTCTTATGGTGATAAAGAAATATTAATAAATCTAAATATGGAATTTAAGTATGGAAATATAACGGCAATTGTTGGCAAAAGTGGTTGCGGAAAATCAACGATAGCAAAATTGATTGCTGGATTTTTAAAAGATTATAATGGAAAAATCTATTACAATAAATTAATTGAAGTTTCTAAAGACTCTCTAAATGAAAATATAATGTTAGTGGACAATACACCTTATTTTTTTAATGAAAGTCTAAAATATAATTTGAAGTGTGCAAATAAAAATGCAAATGACGAAATGTTAATTGATGCACTTAAAAAAGTTGGATTATACAATTATTTTGCAAATAAAGACGGTCTTGATTCGAAAGTAGAAAGTTCTGGAAATAATTTATCTGGAGGCCAAAAACAAAGACTTCAATTAGCAAGAGTTATATTGAGAAAACCTAAGATTTTAATACTTGATGAGTCTATATCAAATATTGACAAGGAGTCAGAAGAATTAATTTTAGGACTAATTCAAGAATTAAAAGAAAAAATGACAATTATAATTATAACGCATAGGTTAAACACAGTTGTAAATGCAGATTATATATACTATATAGAAAATAAAAATGTAGCAGAAGAAGGAACTTTTGAAAGCATTCTTAAAAAAGAAAAATTTTCAAAAATTTATAACCATCAAAAAGATTTAGAAATGTGGGGTTTAAATGAGTGTAATAATTGAGTATAAGAACCTTATAAAAAAATTGCTTAAACTTGTAAGGAATTTAAAGTTTCAAATGATCTTTGCTATATTATTTGGAGCAGTTGGACATATTTTTGCCACTTTGTTGCCTTCTCTTGGAATATATTATCTTTGTAAAATAATTTTAAATATAAAGTTAAATTTAAAATCAGTTGTCTATATTCTCTTTTCTCTTGCAATTTTTAGAGTTTTGTTTAGATATTTTGAACAGCTTTTAAATCACTATATCGCTTTTAAAATTTTAGCTGAAATTAGAGATAAAGTTTTTAAAAAATTAAGAAAATTAGGACCTGCAAAAATGGATTGCAAGAATAAGGGTGAATTAATTTCAATAATTACTTCAGATATAGAATTACTTGAGGTATTTTATGCACATACTATTTCTCCAGTTTGCATAGCTTTAATTCACACATTGTTTTTATTTATATTGCTCTGGAGGTTTAGTCCCATATATAGCTTAATACTTTTAGTTTTCCACTTGATTTTGGCAATTTACATTCCAATATTTACAGAAAAGTCAGCTGGAAAAATAGGAATGAAACAGAGAAAAGCATATTCTTCATTGAATTCCTTAATACTAGAAACATTTAAGGGAATAAAAGAAATAATTAACTTTTCCTATTTTGATAATAGATATAAAGAGATAGAAGAAGCGTCCTTTCTATTAAATAAGTGTACGAAAAAATTATCAGAAAAATCATCGAATAATTTTGCATTGTCCTCTTTCTTTATAATATTTGGAGATTTTATATTTATATTAACAGGAGCATATCTTTATAGAAATTCTAATATAGATATTCTTGGTATTTTATTTTCAACAGTTTTATTTATATCATCTTTTGGACCGACAAGTGCACTTTCTTCTCTTGCAAATAATTTAGTTTTAACTTTTGCTTCTGGAAAAAGAGTTATAGATTTGTTAGAAGAAGAGCCAATTACAAAGGAAAATGTGGAAGGCGAAAATATAATTTATGACAACCTTTCTTTGGAAAATATAAAATTTTCTTATGATGACACAAAATTAATTGAAGATTTTGATTTAAAAGTAGAGTTAAATCAAATAATAGGTTTAAAAGGAAAAAGTGGCTGTGGAAAATCCACATTAATAAAATTAATTATGAGGTTTTTTGATGTAGATGAGGGTAAAATTAATTTTAATGAAATAGATGTAAAAGATATAAAGACTAAAAATTTAAGAGAAAATATTTCTTATTTAAGCCAAGAAACTTATTTGTTTAAAGGAAGTATAAGGGATAATTTAAAAATAGCAAAAAAAGATGTTACTGAAGAAGAGTTGATAAAGGCTTGTAAGAAAGCAAATATTTATGATTTTATTATGACTTTAGAAAATGGATTTGATACAGAGATTGTAAAAGAAAATAATGAAATTTCAACGGGACAAGCACAGAGACTTTCGCTTGCCAGAATCTTTTTAAGAGAATCAAATCTTTATTTATTAGATGAACCTACAGCTAACATAGATGCATTAAATGAAGGAATAATTTTAAAATCACTTTATAATGAAAGAGGGGATAAGACTATAATAATTTCATCTCACAGAGATAGTTCTCTTAGAATTTGTAATAAAATAGTTGAAGTTAAAAGAGAAATGGAGTCATAGATATAATGATAGATTTAAATATAACAAAGATACAAATAGATTATCTTCTTTTTATAAGAAATTATAAAGGGTCTAAGACTATAACTGAGGCCAGCATTTTTTTTAATTGCTCTCGTGTGAACTCTAAAAAAATATTAGATAGAATGATTATTATAGGTGTTTTATACAAAGAAAATAAAGAATATGAATTAACTAAAATAGGTAAAGATCTTGCCGATTATTACAATGAAAATCTTCAAAAAAATTTATTTATAGTTGAAAAATTTTTAGATCTAGACTCTAAAGTAGCAGAAGATTTAAGTATTGAAATATTGTCAAAAAGATTTGAAAATTTTAAAGAAGCAATTGATAAAAAATATAAACTTTTAAGCCTATCAAAAACTATAAAGGAGAGGAAAAAAATTAAAGATATTTCTTCCTTACTTGGAAATGGAGTCTATGAAATAAATTTTAATATAAAAAAAATTGATGAAATTGGAGAACAGTCTTTTATGCAAGATTCCATGGCTTTATTTGGATTTGAGAATAACGCAAGTATAGTTATAGAAGAAGAGTCATATATAGAAATTTATGCAAAACCTATAAAAAAAGTTAATGACGGATATTATAGAAAGGGAATAGCGACAAAACTTTTTTATTTTCATGACGGTGAAGAGTTTGAAATAAATTCTAAAGATAGAGTTTTTAAAATCCCATTAAGCATAATAGATTACTGGTCAACATCCGATGGTGTAATATTAGAATCTTCTTTAATTTTTACTATAAAGTCTCAAATAGGTATGAAAGTTCATGAAAAAAAAGCAAATTTTTTGTTTCTCGTTAACCTTTGTTTAATTTAAAAAGTTAAAATTATTTTGTAGGAAATAAATAAAATATTTTCAAACCTTAGCAAAATGCTGGGGTTTATTTTATTGAAATCAATTACAGTAAAATAATAAAAAAATTGTTAACTTGAGTTAATAAAATATTTTAAATAATTGTATAGGCTATCCAATTGATAAGTTATATCATTATTACGAATAATGTTAATTATTAAAAGAGGTAGTTATGATAAGAAATAGAAAAATATACGTATTTATAATTGTTTTAATTTCGCTATTTAGTACGGTTTTTGCAGAGGATGAAAATAATCCTGTAAAAAAAGAAATTGATTTAGAAGACGGTTATTATGAAATTCCAATAAGACTGTGGCACGCAGTTGAAGAAAAACCAAGTATGGGGAATAAGGCACTAAGACAAATTGCAGAGATAGAAGTAAAAGACAAAGAGGCCAATTTATACATAGGATCAGACAAGATGGAATATATGTCTATAACAGCTTCTCTAATTAATATATATTTCCAAAAGGAAGATGGAAATTATTATAAAGCAGAACCAGGATGTTATGAATTGGAAGTTCCAAAGGAACAAGACAAGAGACCAGAGGTTTTTAAAACTTCTTTATTAAATATGGATAAAATGACAAAGGTTTATGTAGATCCAAAAGTTGAGCCAATGGGAGATGAACCAATTAGAGCAAGAATAAATCTTGATTTTGAAAAAATAAAAAAGATATCAGGAAATGATTCTATTTTAATAAAGAAATTTAAAGAAGGAGCAAAAAAACCTGAATTTAATTCGAAAAATTCGGGTGAAGTGCAAAATAAAAATTTAATAGTAAAATATGGTCCCGAAACTTTTTCGGAGGAATTTTCTTTTTATGGAAATAGATTATCTGGCAAGGAAGCAGAACAATATTCCAAAGAATTTGATAAATTAGATCAAATAAATATATTTAATATTGAATTTTTAGGCCCTCTTGATGAAATAAGAGAAAAGGAAGAAAATATACAGTCAAAAAGAAAAAAGATATATGCAAATAAAGAATTTGATTTAAAACTTCCGCTTCTAAAATTTAAAAAAGAAGATAATTTAAATCTTTACTATATACATGATGGAAATAGAGAAAAATTAGATTTTAAAATAACAGACGATTATATAGAAACAAAGACAAAAAATTCAGGTGTTTATATTGTAGTAAAAAGTTCTGGAGAAAACATAGCTTTATCAAATAATCTAGAAAACAGTAATCAGATTTCAGAAATAAAAAACACTGCAGATGAAAGAGGAAAAACTTTTATGGCATCTGTAAGAAAACCTCAAGTAAAAAAGACTACTGCAACACAAGATACTAAAATTCCTGAGAAGAAGCAAAATTCACAAGTAAATTCATTGTTGGTAGAAAATTCGTCACAAAATAAAATAGCAAGCCAAGAAAATAATTTAAATTCTAAAAATATAGACACGACTTCTGAAACACTAGAAAAAACTGAGGAATTAGAAGAAAAAGAATCAAAGAGGATTATTTATCTAATAGTATTAATATTTATAGGATTAAATGCTTTTGCCATAGTTTTTGTTAAGAAAAACTTAAAAGAAATAAAAGACATGAGAGAAGAAATAGTATTTTTAGGAGGGCTTGAGAAAAATGAAAAATAAAATAAATAGCCTCATCTTGATTTTAATTATTTTTATAAATTTATTTAATGTTACCTTTGCTTATAGTGAAGAAACTGCAAAGACAACACCATATTATGCACATCCAGTAACTGGGGCAATTGAAGATCCGGGAAATAATCCAGGGATAGGTCAAGGGATGACTGAAAATGTATTGTCGCCACAAGCACTTGTAGAAACGACAGATGATGGAAGAATATTTTTATCAGTCCGTTATAATTTAGCAAATTATATAAAAAATGAAACATTTGCAGTTCAAAATTATGGGGAAAAAGGATTCTATTCTGTATCAGCAGAAGTTACTGCACAAACAGAAGAAACAAGAGATTATAGATTTGAAATACCAAGTAAAAATGTAGTAGTAAGGGCAACTTTTTTTGTTGGACCAATGGGACGTGATGTAATATTTTATTACACAATTTCAGACTTGGTAGAAGGAAACACAGATTTTGTTTCAATGAAAGGTACAAATTATTCTAATGGAGGTAGTGAATTAGAAATATCAGAAAAAGATAAAGCGCAAGAAGAAAAAAAACAAATTCAAAATTCTATTTCAAATTTAGACGAATTGAAGCCAGTAGAGAATAATGTGAAAGTTGGAGAAAAATTACAAGCAAATCAAGGTGAAAAAGTAGAAGAAAAGGTAGTGAATTCTAAATTTTCAGCAGGAGACCTTGGATATAGTCATGGGCTTCTCACTAAAGACTCAGATATAATTAAAAAACTTTATTATTCAGATGAAAATAAAGAAGAAACAGAAAAAAGAAAAACAAAATTAGGGAAAATCACCCTATCTTTTATTTATGGATTAATAGCTCTTTTAGTAATTTTAACAGCAGTATTTTTAGTTTTAGCTATATTATCTTATATTTATAAAAATAAAATTGAAGAAGAACTGGAAGAAAAGAGGAGAAATACTTATGAATAAAATAAAAAAACTTCTAATACTGTTTCTATCAGCATTGATATTTTCATCTTGCGTCGACCAAGGAGCAAGTAAAAAAAGTGATAAAGGAGAACTTAGAATAGCAGCAACATCAATGGCGACAGTATATATAATGGAAAAGTTAAATGTAGACTTGGTGGCGGTACCAGATTCAAAAATAGATAAGATGCCAGAAAGATATAAAGATGTCCCTAAAGTTGGAATGGCTATGACACCTGATGTAGAGAAACTAAAACAGTTAAATCCAGACTATGTTTTTTCTCCAGTGTCATTAATATCAGATTTGCTTCCTAAGTATAAGGCAGCAGGATTAGATTATGGTTTTTTGAACTTGAACAATATTGAGGGGATGTATAAGTCAATAAAAGACTTAGGAGATTTACTCAATAGAAAAAAAGAAGCAAAAGAATTAGTCGATGATTATAACAAATTTATTAAAGAATATAAAGAAAAGCATAAAGATAAAAAAGCACCGAAAGTGCTAATATTAATGGGACTTCCTGGATCCTATGTAGTAGCTACAGAGAATTCTTATGTTGGAAGTTTAGTAGAACTTGCAGGGGCGGAAAATGTATATGCAGGTACAGATCAACAATTCATAACAATTAATACAGAAGACATGCTAAAAAAAGACCCAGACATAATACTTAGAACGGCACACGCACTTCCAGAAGAGGTTATGGAAATGTTTAAAAAAGATTTTGCAGAAAATGATATTTGGAAGCATTTTAGAGCAGTAAAAGAAAATGAAGTATATGACTTAGACTACAAAAAGTTTGGCATGAGTGCAAAGTTCAACTATAAAGAAGCTTTAGATGATTTAGAAAAAATATTTTACAAAAATGATAAAAGTACAAAGGGAAAATCAAATGGAGGAGAGGTAATAGATGAAAAAAAGTAAAATCTTCTCAATATATTTAGTGTCAATAATAGTTTTAATAATTTTAATTTTGTACTCAGCAAAAACAGGTTCAATAGAAATGACTTTTTCAAAATTAATTAAAGGACTATTTGTAAAATATGATTCAGATGTAGCGACAATATATGATCTTAGATTTCCTAGAATAATAATAGCGATTATTGCAGGTGCAGCTATATCAATATCAGGAGTTTTGCTTCAGGCAGTGATGCAAAATCCTCTTGTCGATCCTGGGATCATAGGAATATCATCAGCCGCAAGTTTATCGGCGAGTATTGCAATGATAATATCTCCATCGCTATATTACTTATCGCCACTTTTTTCTGTTTTGGGAGGACTAGTAGCGTACTTATTAATTTATTCCATTGCATGGAATGGAGGAAGTAATCCAATAAAATTAATACTTGTTGGAGTAGCATTAAATATGACTCTTGTAGGGATAAACGAGGCTATAAAATCTATGATGGGAGGTAATCTCACAAATGTTCAGTCAATAATTGAAGGGAATGTTTCACAAAAAACTTGGGCAGATGTAAAGATAATGGCAGTTTATGGAATAATTTTCTTGATAATATCTTTATTTACAATAAGAACTGCAAATTTACTTCAATTAGAAGATCAAACAGCAAAGTCTCTTGGAGTAAATGTAAATAGAGATAGATTTATGCTGGCACTTGTAGCAGTTGTACTTGCATCAGTATCTACAGCAGTAGTTGGTGTTATAGGATTCTTGGGACTTGTAGTTCCACATATATCAAGAATAATAATAGGGTCAAATCATAAAAATTTAATACCTTATTCAATGATACTTGGAGCAATAACACTCTTATTGTCAGACACTTGTGGACGTGTAATAGCATATCCTTATGAGATAAAACCATCAGTTGTTATGTCAGTTGTAGGTGGAATATTTTTTATAATACTTTTAAAAATAGAAGGGAAAGATTATGGAAATTAAACATTTATTTTTCTCCTATGGAAAAAATATGGTAATAAAAGATTTAAATTTAGAAATAGAAAAAAAGAAAGTTACAACATTTCTAGGGGCAAATGGTTGTGGAAAATCTACATTGTTTAAATTAATGACAAGAGTAGAAAAACCAAAAATGGGAATTATAAGTCTTGATGGAAAAAATATAAAAAATTTTGATAGAAAAGATTTTGCAAAAAAAGTTGCAATTGTAAGACAAAAAAATCAGATAGCTGGAGATATAAAAGTAGAAGAACTTGTTTATTATGGTAGGAATCCTTATATAGGATTTATGCAAAAGCCAAGTAAAGAGGACAAAGAAAAAGTTGACAGAGCTTTAGAAGTTTGTGGTTTGAAAGATATAAGAAAAGAAAGAGTAAATGCATTATCAGGAGGGCAAGTTCAAAGAGTGTGGATTGCAATGGCAATAGCACAAGATAGTGAAATACTTTTATTAGATGAACCTACAACATATCTAGATATTAAATATCAAATAGAAATTTTGAATTTAGTAAGAAATTTAAATAAAAATTTAGGCAAAACTATAGTAATGGTTCTTCATGATATAAATGAATCCATAGAATATTCTGACACAATTGTAGGAATGATGAATGGAAAAATTGAATTTTGCGGAAAAACAGAAGAGGTTTTGACGTCAGAAAAAATTAGTAAAATATATGATACAAATTTAAAAATTTTAGATTTTCAAAATAAGAAGTATGTATTAGCAGAAGGCTAAAGAAATATTAAAGGAGAAGGACAAATGAAAGGAATAATAATTTATTCATCAAGAACTGGAAATACAAAGAGAATGGCAGAAAAAATTTATGATATTTTAAAAGATAAATATGAGATGACAATAAAAGACATAAATGATGTCGAAGATGAAAGAGAAACAAAAGAATATGAATTTGTCCTTTTGGGAGCATGGATAGATAAAGGAACAGTAGACAATAAAGCCATGAAATTTCTGAAAAAAGTAGAAAATGAAAAAGTAGGACTTTTCGCTACTCTTGGAGCAATGCCAGACTCAGAGCATGGGAAAAAGGTAATAAAAAACTTAAAAGAACTTTTAAAAAATAAAGAATCTTTAGGAGAGTATATTTGTCCAGGGCTTGTCGATTCTGATTTAATAAACAAATTAGAAGGTATTACAGGAAAAGTAGTGCCAAAAAAAGTAAAGGAAAAGATGATAAAAACAAGTTTAGAATCAAGGAGGGCAACAGAAGAAGAATTAATTGGTGCAGGAAACTACTTTTTGGAAAAAATAAATAGAATGGCTTAAAAAGATTTTTAAGTGAATATAAAAATTAAGGAGTAAAAATGAAGAAATATAAAAATATTATTTCAACTGTATTAGTAATAACACTTGTATCACAGGCTAATGTATTTGCAAAAGATTCTTTTGAAGTACAAGAATTACAATCAAATAGACAAAGTATTATTAAAAATTTTGAAGAAAATGTTGATATTAAGAATATAAACAATGGTATAAAAAAAGAACAATTTATAAATAAAAAAGTGTACAATGCGCCAGTTAAAATAATACATGCATACGAAGAAGGAAAGCTATCTATGGCTAATGGAGCAATAGTATCTCCTGCAAAATTAACATATAGTGGAGATAAAGTAACAATAGAATTAACGTTTAATGGGATGACATTATATAACATGAGGGGACATTTAACTAACTTATTCTATTATGAAAACAATCAAGCTCCTTCAGAAGACGGTAAAGCAGTAGAAACAAGCATAATAGAAAATTGGACGGATACAGGGTTAGATGGAAAAGAAAATGAATATCCAAGAGTATTTTCTTTTACTATAGACAAAGATCTGTTTGAAAAGTCAGACTATCTATGGTGCAAAGTTTGGGTAGATGCAATGGATGGAATTGCAGGCAAGGGACTTGGAGGAGGAGAACAAAATGCCAAGATAGTTATAGATAAAGAAAATAAAGAAGAAATAAAACCAGAGTTAAATAAAGAAAGCTTGACAAGCACAATAGAAGAAGCAAAAAAAATAGAACGAGGGGAAAAAACAGATGACGCATTTAATACATTAAAAGAAGCAATAATAGTAGCTGAAAAAGTATTAGAAGAAGCAACAGAACAAACTCAATTAGATAATGCAACAAATGCATTAAATAATGCAGTAGAAACATTTAAAAATAGCAAAGATAAAGAAGAATCAAATTTTGAGTTAGTAAAGTTTGTAAAACTTGAAGTGGAAGATGGCGGGCCAACAGATCCTAAAATAAGAAATATACTAGATGATTATGGACAAATAGTAAAAATAGACGGAAAAAATTATTTGCGTTTAACATATTTTTCAGTAGAAAAAAGAAGCAATGGATATGATTATGGAACAAAAACACTTAAATATGCTTATGAAGAAAAGAGCGAAAAATTAGAAACTAGTGTCAAAATTATCGAACAAGGTAAAAATTCAGGAGAATATGAGCTATCACAAATAGATATACCAATTGATGGAAAAGATGAGGTTTATCTATTTGGAGAGTTTATGGCAAGTCCCTATAATGACAACAAAATACCCGGAAAAGCTATTGTAAGAGTTAAAGATAGTGATATAAGTGAAAAAACTTTTGGAAACATTGATGATTTTATAGTTAGTCAAAAAGGATTTGCTCAAAAAGAACCCATAGAAAAAAGATTTGAATTTGATGTAGAAAAAGATGGAAATTTATATACTCCTTATACATCTAGTGAAGAAGGCAAGTTTAAATTAATAAACGATGGGTCAGGGGAAGTTGCAATAAAAATAAAAAGAAACTCATTTTTACTCAACGATATTAGACATATAAAATATACAGTGGATGGTTTAGAACCTACAAAAGATTCAAAAGAGGCTGATTTAAGAACTGAAAATAAACCGGGCATAGGGTTTGACAAATATTTTGTAATATATATTTCTTACGATAATGTAGAAAGATTAAAAGAAACTGGTGGAAATCTTGAAGTTAATTTCAAAGGTTATAACAAGGATTTTACAAAGTCAACAGATACAAAAAGATTAACAATTCCATATGCAAAAGAATCTTATGACAAGCTTGATGAAGTTAGAGATGAAAATAACAATATAAGTTTTAAAGCTGATAGCAATAAAGCATTTTGCTTTAATAAGACAACAGAGTTAAATGTAGAAAACATAACAGATCCTGAAATTCTTAAAACCTTTGATAAATTAGCAAAAGATGAAAAACTTTCAGATTTTGTGGCATATAAATTATCCTTTATTGACAAGGGAAATCCTGCAAACTTGGACATAAAAAATTCTTGGAATAATGATAGTTTTCCTTTAGTAAAGATAAAAATAGAAAAAGATAGTGCTGATAAGTCTTTCTATAAAAATTTAGCTATCTATGAAATTAAAAATGCAAAATTAATTCAAGTTCCATTTAATAATATTACGAAAAAAGCGTCAATAAAAAATCAAGAGTCCTATTATCTGATAGGGGCAAAAGATTATAATATTCAATTAATAGAAGCTAAAGGACATCTAAATAATAATATGTCTGAAATAGAAAATAATATTAAAGGAAATTCTAAAGCTGAGATTAATTTAAGAAATTTGCTTGAAAAAGCAAAAAAAGATATGCAAAAAATATCTTTGGAGAAATCATTAATCTTAAATTATCAAATGGACTATAATTTTGATTTGCTTAAAAATTCTGACAATTCTGACTTTCGAATAAACCAAGAATTAGCAAAAGAATTAGTAAAATGTATAAATAGTGATATTTATAAAGAAATTTTTACAAAAGATTTCTATAACCAAGTTTTAGAAATTAAAAATGAACTAGAGAATAAATTACAATCAGGAGAAGACTTAAAACAAGATCTTTTAAAATTAGATGATCTATTTAAAAATGCAAAATATGCACTTCCATATAAAAATATTTCAGTTGAAATAAAAAAGCAAACTAACGATGAACAATCTATGGCAAGTGGATGTTTTATGAAAAATGGGAAAATTTTATATGGCGAAAATGGAAATTATATTTTGCTAAATTTACGAACTATGAGTCCTGGATTTTTAAATGCACATTTAATGGAATTAAGCGTTTTTAAAGATAGAATAGATGGAGAAAAACTTGATGTTTTATCAATTTATAAATATAGCGATATAATGCCTGGAAATTCAGGAAAAGTAGGGATATTTGATAAACAATTATTAATAAAATTGCCAAAAATAGATAAAGATACTTTTTTCATTAGAGTTGCAAATGACGGAATGAATGGAGCAGCTCCTGGAGCAAGGTTAAAAATAACTCCTACAGGAGATTTAATAGAAGATGAAGTCGAAAAACCAAAGAAAGAGTTAAACAAAAAAGATTTGACAAACACAATAGAAGAAGCGAAAAAATTAGAACAAGGCAAAAAGACAGAGGAATCTTTTAATATATTAAAAGAAGCAATAATAGAAGCAGAAAAAGTATTAAAAGAAGCAACAGAACAAACTCAATTAGACAATGCAACAAATACATTAAATAATGCAGTAGAAAACTTTAAAAATAGCGAAGATAAAAAAGTAAATCCAACGTCAGAAGAAAAGATAATGCCTAAGGAAGAAAGTGATTCTAAAATAAGAACACACTCAAGAACTGAAAAAAATAAGACAAATAAATCAACTGATGAAAAGAAAAAAGAAACTAAAAAAATAGAAATTAAAAATATTGAAAAGTCTACGATCAACAAAAATTTTAATGATACAAAAGATCACTGGGCAAAAAATTCAATAGACTATGTAGTAGGGAAAGGATACTTTGTAGGACTTAGTGAAACAGAATTTGGGCCAAATAAATCAATAACAAGAGGACAATTCGTAACAGTGCTAGGAAGAATGTTAAACATAAACATAAGTGACTATAACACACAAAACTTTAAAGATGTGAAAGCTAGCACATACTACAGTCCATATATTACATGGGCAAATAAAGAAGGAATAGTAAGTGGAATAGGAGAAGGAAAATTTGCACCAGACAAAGAACTGACAAGAGAAGAAATGGCAGTTATGATGACAAAATTTCTAAAAGTATCAGGAAAGAATCTAAATGCCAAAGGAAATGAAAATGGATTCAAAGACGAAAAAAACATTGCAACATGGGCAAAAGAATCAGTAAAAGAAATGGCAAGACTTGGAGTAGTAAGTGGAATGGAAGATGGAAAATTTGAACCAAAATCAGCATTTACTAGAGCACAAGTTGCACAAGTATTATATAACATTGACCACAATTAATATTATTTAGAGTTTTCTTAAAGCTTTGAAAAAAAATCACTTAAAAATCATAGAAAAAGATTTTTAAATAAATATTAAATTAGAAGGGGTGATTAAGAAAAAATATTTTAAAAATAAAGTTTCAGAAATAATTTAGATTATTTTTTATGTAAGAATGTAACCATAAAACATAAATGTTTTATAAATTTATTAAAAAAGTAGAGGAATATTAAAATTAGTAAGATTGTAACTAAAGCAAATTACAAAGGAGCAAAAAATGAAAAATATAAAAAAATTAGGTCTACTTATGTTTGTATTGATGATGTTATTGCCATCATTTGCAATGGCAAAAGAAGAAGATATGAAATCTATCGAAGATCAAATTAGAGAAACAATAGATTATTCAGATAGAGAAATATTTGGAACAAATTATAGCTTAAGATCAGCTGGAATTGAAGATTTTGCAGTATATCACAGGGAAGAATCAAAGCTATCTATGGCAGATGGTGCTTTTGACAAGGAAAAATCAATTGTAGAACAAGATGAAAATAATTATATTTTCACTTTTTACACTAAACCAGTTACGAAGAAAATGTTTGGAAAGTATTATGAGGCCGATTGCACAGAATTAAAATTTATAATAAAAGGACAAGAAGTAAATGCTACACCATTTGGTTCTAAAAAAGCTACAAGTAGTGAAAAAATGGTGCCAGAAGGATTTACAATAACAGTCCCTAAGTCTGCACTATTCAGTCAAAATTTAGGAGGATATTCACAATATTTTAAAATTAAGTTTGAAACAAATCTTGAAGATTCTGGAGCATTGGGAGTAATTGGAGATAAGATGATGAATCGCAATGCCAGATTATTTGTAAGATAAAAAGTTTAAGTAGGAAAAATATTCCTCAACTTAGAAAAGGAGAATAATAATTGAGAAATAATTTTAAAAATTCAAACAGATTGTTTTTTTCGATTTTACTATTATTAATATTTATTCCGTTAAATATATTTGCAACAGAGGAACCTCCTATAGAAGTGCCTACTGTAAATGATTCTATGACATATTTTGATATTCATCCAGAAAATTATAGAAGATGGAAGGTAAAGCACAATTTTTCAGAAGATATGTTGAAAGTAGAATCAAAAAAAATCAATGAAGAGGATAATCTATTCAAAAATTTTAAAGAAAAACATAAGGCAGAAGCTGACTCCATGATTTATCAGAAAGAAGAGTGGAATTGCTATGAAATAGACGTATTCTGCAAAGACAATGCTGGAAGTTATGGTAACTTTGTTATAAATAGCAAACACAAGAGAGATGAAGACACTTACAATATTTGGCCAGAACAATTTGAAATGTACGTTTCAAGATTTGATGAAACAACAAATACATTTGAAGAGCCAAAAAAATATGTAAAAGTAAAAAATGATGTTGAGGCAAATGATTGTAAAACAGAAGAACATTATTATCTAGTACAAGATTATAACTCAAGTTCTGACGGTAGAGCTTACTACGCTTCTGTAAATTTAGGAACTAAGCGAATAGGAAAAGATCGTACTCATAAGGACAAATTTAGAGTATATGTATTTCAAGGACATCCTGAGCCAATACCTAAAGACTTATTAGCAGGAGAATACGAAATACCTTTATCAATAAGATATGCTTTTAGACCGGGTATGTATTCAATGGCATCAGATGCTGTAGACGACAGAGGTAAATTAATAGTTGGAAATGATGGAAGTTTAAAACTTAGAATAAAATTTAAGCCAATGACTAATTCAGATCCAAAATATACTGGAACAACAAAACCTATAGAAGGACATTTGACGGATCTTTGGACTTATAATTCTATAGATGATTTCAATAATTATATGAATAACCGTACGTATTTTTCAGGAAATAAAATATTTTTAAATGATCAGAAATATTTAAAATCAACTTATAGCAGAGGATATTATAATTATCCAGAAGAGTTTGAAATTCCTCTTGAGTATTCTAATGGCAAAACTAATTATGAATCTCAAAAGATGTTTACCGTAAGGGTTGATGCAATGGGAAGCATGGATCCTCAATTTAATCTTCTTATGCGTCACAAAGACATGACTTTGAAAAAAGTAGATCTCCTATCAGGGAAGTATGAATCTATGCCTCTTATAGACGAAACAGACACAATGAACGAAGGTATAAAAAATTTTTGGGAAAATGGAAAGTTTAAATACACCAAAGAAGAATATAATAATATGCTTGCAGATTCTTCCATATCAAGTTCAAAACTTTTAAATACTGATATAGGAATTAATCCATATTATGAAGTTGAATTTAAAGATAACAAGGCGAATATTACAGTATCCTATGTGAAAGGAGTTGTAGGCTCAAACGGTCCTGAAGAATTTGGTTTAGTAAAAATTAATGAAGATAAGGACATCAGATATAAAACTGCCGATGGAAAATTAAAACCTATCGAAATATTGGAAGAAGAAGACTTTACTTTAGATCCTGCTAAAACTAAGTATAAAAAGAGAATTACAAAGATAAGATTGGATAATGTACCTTTGTCAAAGCTTGGAGATCTAAATCAATTTATATATCTTGAAAATGCAAGACTTGCTCGCTGTTATAATGACTCTGGTGATATGACAATTGGGGTTAAACCGAACGAATGGGATGATCCTATTGAAAATATGTATGGCATCAATAATTTTGATATAAAAAAGATGGTCTTATTAGAAAAGACAGAACCTACTATAAAAAAAGATGAACTTCAAAATAAAATAAAAGAAGCAAAATCTATAGAAAAAGGAGATAAATCTGATGCGGATTTTAATACTCTTAAAGAAGCTATAAAAATTGCAGAAAAAGTTCTTGAAGAATCAACTAAACAAGAAGAAATAGATAGAGCAGTTAAAGACTTAGATACTGCAATAGAATCTTTTAAGAATAAAAAAATCTCTCTAAATAAAAATGAACTTCAAAATAAAATATCAGAAGCTAGAAAAATTACTCAAGGAAACAAAACTGATAATGACTTTAAATTGCTACAAATTGCAATAAATTCAGCAGAATCAATTTTAAATAGCGCAAATGAACAAAAGCAAATAGATGAAGCTTTAACTAATTTAAATACTGCAATAGAAACTTTTAATAATAGTACAGGCAAAAATACTGAGGAACAAAAAGAAAAAATTTATAATGTTCCAGTAAGACTTATGCATTTTATAGAAGATAAGGATTCTATGGGTAACAAGGCCTTAATATCACCTGCCAAGGTGAGCATAAAGAATGATCTTGTAACTATTGACTTAACTTTTAAAGGAATCGAAGTACCAATAGGAGCAAATAGTTTTTATGGACATTTAACTAACTTATTTACTTTTGAAGAAAATAATTCTAGAGGAAAAGCTATTGAAACCCAAATCATAGAAAAATATATGGATCAATCTTTAGACGGATCTCAGAAAGAATTTCCAAAGGTATTTAGAATTAATATGACTAAGGTCGAATTTGAAAATCTAAAAGATAATGCTCTTTATGTAAAAGTTTGGGTAGATGCTATGGATGGTTTAGCAGGTGGAGAACCGGGAGCAGGATCACAAAAAGCAAGGCTTGTTTTTGACAAGGCTAATATGACTGAAGTGACTCCTGGAAAAGACACTCCTACACCTCCAACTCCATCAAGTCCTGATCTAGGTAATAAGGAAAAACTTATAGATGCTTTAAGATATTCTGCAAACTTAGGAGGTTCTCAATACACTTATGAAAGTAATATGAGATATGTAAATGCTTATAATGCGGCTATGGCTTTATTATCTAAGAGCAATGTGTCTGAAAATGAAATTAAGATTGCTATAGACAATTTAAATGCTGCAGCCTCAAGTCTTGTTAAAAATACTAATAATGTAAATAATAATGGGATTAGCAACGAAGATAACAATTCATCATGGAGAGATAATAACAACAATGGTTGGAATAACAATTGGAGGAGTGATAGTAATAATTCCTCTTGGGTAAGCAATAAATTATCATGGGGCAACAATCAAAATAACAACAATAACAACAACCAAAACAATGGGCCAGTTACAATAACTTATGAAGTACCAGTAGAAGTGTTGCATGCACATCAATCAGGCTACTCAATGGCTAACAATGCTATAAACCATACAGCTAGAGTAGAAGAAAGAGATGGAAAATTCCGTTACAGTGTTCAATTTACTCAAATGAAAAGAGATTTTGGTGGCAAACAATTCACAGGAAATCTATATAATTTATTTATCAATGATGGAAGCAAGTATAGAGCAGATCAATCAAGTGGAAATATTTGGTCATGGGTCATGAATGGAAAATATGACAAAATAAATATATCAGTATGGGTTGATGCCATGGATGAAATAGCTGGCAAGGGTCCAGGAGGGGGAGAACAAGATGCAGTTTTATCTTTTAACTGGAATAACGCAAAAGAAGTTTCAAGAACTGGTGGAAATAATAACCAAAATAATCAACATAATCAACGAAATCAACAAAGCCAAAACCAACAAAATCAAAACAATTCTAGCAAAAGTACAAGCAAATTTAACGATACATCTGGTCACTGGGCAAAAAATTCAATAGACTATGTAGTAGGGAAAGGATACTTTGTAGGACTTAGTGAAACAGAATTTGGGCCAAATAAATCAATAACAAGAGGACAATTCGTAACAGTGCTAGGAAGAATGTTAAACATAAACATAAGTGACTATAACACACAAAACTTTAAAGATGTGAAAGCTAGCACATACTACAGTCCATATATTACATGGGCAAATAAAGAAGGAATAGTAAGTGGAATAGGAGAAGGAAAATTTGCACCAGACAAAGAACTGACAAGAGAAGAAATGGCAGTTATGATGACAAAATTTCTAAAAGTATCAGGAAAGAATCTAAATGCCAAAGGAAATGAAAATGGATTCAAAGACGAAAAAAACATTGCAACATGGGCAAAAGAATCAGTAAAAGAAATGGCAAGACTTGGAGTAGTAAGTGGAATGGAAGATGGAAAATTTGAACCAAAATCAGCATTTACTAGAGCACAAGTTGCACAAGTATTATATAACATTGACCATAATTAAGGGATATGTGATAGGGACTTTCCTTTATGGATCGTCCCTAAAAAGTTTAATTATTTTATAAAGAAAAGAAGAGGTTAAAAATGAAAAAATTAATTTTATCATTGATGTTAGTATTAGCTTTAATTCCAAGTTCAATATTTGCAGCTGGAACAAAATATGAAGTTCCAGTAAAACTTGAAAAATATGGAGAACCTGGAAAGGACTCTATGGGGAATTCATCATTAAAGCAAATGGCAGAGGTAGAAGAAAAAGATGGAAAATTTATTTACAAACTTTATTTAAGAAAGATGGAGTTTATGAATATGGAGGGTGAACTTACAAATCTTTTCATCTACGAAGGAGATGAAAACTCTAATAGAGTTGAGACAAAACAAACTCCAAATGAGGGGGAGTATTGCAAGGTTCACGAATTTGAAAGACAAAATCCAAAAGAAGAAAAAATTCTTGTTGCAGTTTGGGTTGATGCAATGGATTCCATTGCAGGTGGAGGAAAAGGTTCAGGAGAACAGAAGGCTTATTTAAAATTTGATTGGGCAAATGCTAAAACTTTAGAAAATAAAGAAGCTAAAACTGAAATAAAGACAGAAAGCAAAAAAAAAGAAACTAATTCTGAAATAAGAATTTTTGTAAATGATAGCGAAATACAATCAGAAACACCAGCTTATATTGAAAATGAAAGGACTATGGTGCCGCTTAGATTTATTTCAGAAGCACTTGGAGAAAAAGTTAATTGGAAATCTGAAACGAAAACTGTTGTAATTGGAGATAACAAAGCTAGTCTTGTTATTGGATCAAAAGAAATCGATTCTAATGGAAAAAATATTGCAATTGATTCTCCAGCAGTTGTAAAAAATTCTAGGACTTTTGTACCTTTAAGAGCAATTTCAGAAATTTTGGGAGCAAAGATAGAGTGGGATGGAGTTACAAAAACTGTAAAAATAAATAAATAGTAAAAAAATCTCTTGTCTTTAAGTTAGTATAAAAAGATAAGAGATTTTTTGTTTAGGAAATTTTTCATAAAACATGAGCGAACATAAAATTTTTTATAAAAAATTAAATTATAGTACGGCATTTAAAAATTTTTGTGTATTTTTATTTTTCGTTGTATTAAATATATATTCAGGATTTCCAATATCTTCTATAATTCCATTTTTCATAAATACAACTGTATCTGATATTTCTTTTGCAAAGCCCATTTCATGTGTCACGATTATCATAGTAAGCCCTTTATATGAGAGATTTTTTATTACATTTAATACCTCTTTTACCATTTCTGGATCAAGTGCAGATGTAGGTTCATCAAATAATAACACATCTGGTTTATTTGCAAGTGCTCTTGCAATAGCAACTCTTTGCTTTTGACCACCAGAAAGCGAATTAGGATAGGAGTCTTTTTTATCTTCTAAGCCCATATTTTGTAAAAGTTTTATTGCATTTTCTTTTGCAGATTTTTCATCTTCTTCCTTGACTTTAATGGGAGCTAGAGTAATATTTTCTAGTACAGTTTTATTAGGAAATAGATTAAAATTTTGAAAAACCATTCCAATTTTTAGCCTTATTTTTTCTAAGTTTGAATTTTCTCCAGTAATTTCATATCCATCTAGATAGATTTTTCCACTGTCGCATTTCTCAAGAAGATTAATACATCGAAGGAGTGTTGATTTTCCAGAACCACTTGCTCCTATAATTGTTGTTACCGTTGAATTTTTAATGTTTAAGTTAATTCCTTTTAACACTTCTTTGTTATCAAAGGATTTATACAAATTTTCAATTTTTATCATATTTTCCCTCCACAAATTTTAATAATCTTGTAAGAGTAAAAGTAATTGCAAAATAAAGTAGGGAGCCAATAATAAGTGGTTCTAGAGATTTATAAGAAGAACCTCTAACTAAATTTACATTGTACATAATATCTGTAACACCAATAGTTGAGATAATAGAAGTTTCTTTAATTACTGCTATAAATTCATTGGCAAGAGCTGGTAAAATATTTTTTGTAGCTTGTGGTAGTATTATTTCTTCCATAACTAGAGATTTTTTCATTCCAAGTGAAATTGAAGCCTCCCATTGACCTTTGTCGATTGCATTTATTCCTGATCTAATAATTTCTGCAACATAAGCAGCAGAGTTTAAACTCACAGCGATTACACCTGTGATATACGCAAAAGTAGAAATTGAAATTCCAAAGTCTTTAAAATTAATTAAAGTTGCAAGCCCAAAAAATATAAAAAATACTTGAGTTAGCATAGGGGTTCCCCTCACAATTTCTATATAAATATTAGAAAGTATATTTAAACTTTTAATTTCAGAAGATTTCATGAGATATAAAAAAAATCCCAATATTGACCCAAGTAAAACTGAAATTAAAGAAAGTGAAATGGTAACTCCAAGACCTTTTAAATAATAAGAACTGTAATCCTTAAAAATTTCTGCACTTGTGCCAAAAAAGTTTATTATTAGATTTCCAAAAATAAATATTAATAAGATAAATACTAGAATTACAAGGATATTAATTATCTTATTTTTAGAAAGTTTATTGTTTTCTAATTTATAAATATTTTCCATAAGATCACCTACTTAACAGATAGTTCCAAGGCTTTGTTGTAATATTTATCAATTTTGCCTTCTTTTTTAAGCCTATCTAAAGTTTTGTTTACAGCTTTAAGAAGTTCATCGTCATTTTTATTAAGTCCAATGGCTGTTCCATCAACGTTAGCTTCAAAATAAAAACTATCTTCAAGTTTTAAATTTTTATTTGAGAGTTCATAATTATCTCCCACACATTTTTCTACAATAATTCCATCTATAAGCCCCTTATTTAATTGAGCAATTAAGTCAGGAGTTTTTGGAAGAGAAACTATATTTTTTATATTTAAATTTTTAGCAATTTCTTCTTGCTCTGTTGCAGTTTGTACTCCAATAGTTAATTTTTTTACGTCATCTTCATTTTTATATTTCCCAAAATCTTTAGAATTAACTAATAAGTAATTTTTAGGTTCATAGTAAACTTTTGAAAATGCCATAGATTTTTCTCTTTCAGCAGTTTTTGAAATGCCAGAGATTGCAAGATCAATAACTCCTGTGTCTAAACTTGCAAGTACAGAAGAAAATTCCATGTCAGATATTTCTAGTTTGACACCTAAATCTTTTGCAATTTCTTTCGCTATAAAAATATCAAAGCCAACTATTTCGTCTTTTCCATTTATATTTTTGTGAAATTCAAAAGGTGGATAATTTGCATTACATCCCATGACAATTTTTCTAGATTTTTGAATTTCATCTAGTCTGTTAGAGTTATCCTTGGACTTATTTAAAAATAATGTGAAAGCCAAGATTATGGCAGCTAAAATTATTATTGATGTACTTATTATTTTTTTCATTTTTACCTCCATTTTAAAATAAAAAATCGCCTCTACGAAAGAGGCGAAGTCCGCGGTACCACTCTAATTATCCTTAGATATCTCAAAACTTTAAGGCAGTTAACCTCTGCAAATACTATTTTCCTTGTAGAATCTCTGTGGTTCTATTATATTCTTTTCCTTTGCAAGCTTTCACCTAATCTTGCTCTCTAAAAAAGTTATGAGAATACTTTTTGTCCACTTCATTGATTTCTAAAAACTTTACTACGACAAATTTAAAATGTCAAGTGTTTTTTGGGAATTTTACAAATAATTTTTTTAGCGACAATGAATTTATTTATTATTTTATAAATAAAATAAATTTCTTCTAAAAATTTTCAAAAAAGTCTTGACAAATGAAAAATATGTTGGTAGCATATCAAACAACATAAGCAAAGAAAAGACTAGTAAAATTATCCGAGACTTTTAGAGAGTTTCTGTTTGGTGAAAAGAAATAGGGAGGATAATTTGAAAAGGAGCTTGGAGCTTGCATTTCGAAATTTAGATTTGCACGGTTACGCGTTATAGTTTTTGAGGTATAGAAATATATAAATTTGGGTGGTACCACGTTCTTCGTCCCTTCATAGGGGCGATTTTTTTATACTTTTTTTGAGTCTCAATTTGTAAGTTATTAAAAAATAGTTGATAAAATTTGGAGGAAGAAAAATGAAAAATAACAATTATAAAAAAGTTGCCCTAGCTTATTCAGGTGGTCTTGATACATCAATAATAATACCGTGGTTAAAGGAAAATTATGGCTGTGAAGTTATTGCAGTTGTAGGAAATGTAGGACAAACAAAAGAGATTGAAGGTTTAGAAGAAAAGGCTATAAAAACTGGTGCTTCAAAAATTTATATTGTAGATCTTGTAGAAGA
Organism: Peptoniphilus lacydonensis; assembly: GCF_900106515.1. Taxonomy (GTDB): domain Bacteria; phylum Bacillota; class Clostridia; order Tissierellales; family Peptoniphilaceae; genus Peptoniphilus_A; species Peptoniphilus_A lacydonensis. Next base: position 169,972 of record NZ_FNWF01000003.1, on the reverse strand, counting down.
ATATGTAAAAGATTTTGTGTTCCCTACTTTAAAGATGGGTGCAAAATATGAAAAAAATTATTTACTTGGAACTGCAACCGCAAGACCAATTATAGCAAAGGCTCTTGTTGATATTGCAAAAAAAGAAAATTGTGATGCAATTTGTCATGGTTGTACTGGAAAGGGAAATGATCAAATTCGTTTTGAAATGGGAATAAAACATTTTGCACCTGATATGCCAATAATTGCACCTTGGAGAACTTGGGATATAAAATCTCGTGAAGAAGAAATTGATTATGCTGAGGCACATAATATTCCTCTAAAGATTTCAAGAGAAACGAATTATTCAAAAGATTTAAATATAATGCACTTGTCACATGAAGGTCTTGATTTAGAAAATCCAGGAAATTACCCAGATTTTGATAAAATTTTGGAACTTTCTGTATCTCCTATGAAAGCAAAAGATGAGGTTTGTAATCTTGAAATTGAATTTGAAAGTGGAGAACCTGTTGCAGTAAATGGAGAAAAAATGTCGCCAGCAAATCTTTTGAAATATTTAAATGAGGTTGGGGGAGAAAATGGAATAGGAATAGACGATATAGTTGAAAATCGTCTTGTTGGGATGAAGAGTCGTGGAGTTTATGAAAATCCAGGTGGAGCGATTTTATATAAAGCACTTGAAATTTTAGAATCAATTACTCTTGATAAGGATTCAGCTCACTTAAAAGATTATTTGGCAATAAAATTTGGAGAACTTGTATATGACGGTAAGTGGTATTCAAGTTCTTTAAAGGGACTCCTTGCTTTTGCTGGTGAAGTTTGTAAAGATGTTTCAGGTATAGTTAAGTTAAAACTTTACAAGGGAAATATAATTCCAGCAGGAGTTACATCAAAAAATTCACTTTATAGTGAGGACTTGGCTTCTTTTGGAGATGGAGCGGAAAGTTTATATTCACACAAGGATGCAGATGGATTTATTAATTTGTATTCACTTTCTACACTTGTAGATGCAAAGGTAAATAAAGGAGTTTAATATGTATTTATGGGGCAGTCACTTAGAAGGTTTAGAGAATTTTACACATGAATTTAACAAATCAATTGATTTTGATAAAATTTTATTTGAAGAAGATATAAAGGGATCTCTTGCTCATGTAAAAATGTTAGGCGAAGTTGGTATAATAACAGAAGATGATTGCAAAATTATTTCAAATGAATTAAAAAATATTTTAGAAGAAATAAAAAATAATAAACTTAAAATTGATTTAGGTGAAGAAGATATTCACTCTTTTGTAGAAAATGAACTTACAAGAAGAGTTGGAGATGTTGGAAAAAAGCTTCACACAGCGAGATCTAGGAATGATCAATGTGCACTTGATTTAAGACTTTATTCTAAAAAAAGTTTAATTATAATAAAATCTGAAATAAAGAAATTAATTGAAACGATAATAGAAATTGCACAAGAAAATAAAGAAACAATTATGCCAGGTTTTACACATATGCAACACGCACAGGTGACGACTTTTGCCCATTATATTTTAAGTTATGGGCAAATGCTCTCTAGGGATTTAGATAGACTTACTGAAACTTTTGATAGACTTGATGAGAATCCTCTTGGTAGTTGTGCACTTGTAACTACAAGTTTTAATATTGATAGATTTATGACTACTGAACTTTTAAATTTCAAAAAGCCGACAGAAAATTCAATGGACTCTGTTTCTGATAGAGATTATGTACTTGAAATTTTATTTAATAATTCAGTTATTATGACGCATTTATCAAGGTTGTGCGAAGAACTTATTTATTTTTCAAGTAGTGAATATAGTTATATTAAATTTTCTGGAAAATTTTCAACTGGTTCAAGTATAATGCCTCAAAAGAAAAACCCCGATATGGCTGAGCTTGTTCGTGGCAAAAGTGGAAGATGTTATGGTGATTTATTGACATTATTTACAATTTTAAAAGGGACACCATTATCTTATAATAAAGATTTTCAAGAAGATAAAGAACCACTTTTCGATTCAGTAAAGACAGTTACAAGTTCTCTTAAAATTATGAATGGAATTTTAAAAACTATTTATATTAACAAAGAAAAAATGCGTGAATCTGCTGAGGAGGGATTTTTAAATGCAACAGATTTAGCTGATTACTTGGTTTTAAAAGGTTTGCCATTTAGAGAAGCTTATAGTGTTGTTGGACAGATTGTAAATTATGCAATAGAAAGAAATGAAAAGCTTGAGAATATAAGCTTAGAAAAATATAAAGATTTTCACAAAGTCTTTGAAAAAGATCTCTATAATTTTATAAAAATAGAAAATTCCTTAAAAAATAGAAAGGTATATGGAGGTCCAGCACCCGATGCTGTTGATAGACAAATTAATAATTTAATAGAGTCTATAAAAATTTAAAATAAGGTTAGTAGCCTTATTTTTTTGTTTTATTAAAAATATGTGGTAAAGCAATGTCTAAATTAAGTCTAAGATTTTAGTGTAAAAACAAAGTGGCTAAAATTAGCTTTTATAAGGAGTTACATAAAATGTAATTTATATAAAATAATTGACAAGGACTTTACTTTTCAATATTATAATCAAAGAATATAAATTATATAATTAATTTATTTCAATACATATTAGGAGGTAGTTGATGAAAGAAGATATGGAAAGTTTAGAAAAAATAGCTGAAGTTTTAAAAGTTATGGCACATCCTGTAAGGCTAAAAATTATTAAGAATTTAATTGAAACAGGGCCATCTAATGTTGGAAAGATGCAAGAAAAATTTGATATTCCACAACCTACTGTTTCATCTCATCTTGGGAAGTTAAAAAGAGCTGGAGTTTTGAAAAGTGAGAGAAGAGGGACAGAAATATTTTATAAAGTGGATGATGAAATGATTATTTCTCTTGCTAAAGTTTTATTCAAATAAATTTTAAAAATTAAAAAATGAAATTAAATGAAGTTCAATTAGAAGCAGTAAACTCAATTGATACAGATGTAACTTTAATGGCAGGAGCAGGAACAGGAAAGACAAGAGTTTTAACTAGTAGATTTATAAATATTGTAAAAAAGTATAAAAATCCCGAAAAAATTTTGGCACTTACTTTTACAAAAAAAGCTGCAGAAGAGATGCGCGGAAGAATTTCAAAAGAACTTGTAAAGGGAAATATATCCTTTGACGAGAGAGATTTAAATATAATGACGATTCACTCTTTTGGAGCTGAAATTATTAAGGATTATTCTATTAATTTAGGAATTAATCCAAACTTTAAAATTTTAGAAGAAAATCAGTCAAAGGAAATTTTGGAAAATTCTGTAATTAAAGTATTAAATAGTATAGAAGAATTAGAATATAAAAATTATTTGTTAGACTTTAATTCCAGCCCTTTTGAAGAAAAGGATCTTTTCATAAGTCTTTATTTAAGCTTTAAAAATAATAATTTTGATTTTGATGAAATTTTAAATAAGAGTTTAAATTTTGATAAAGAAAAGTGTGATTTTAATAATTTAATAATTCTTTTGGAGGAGTACAGAAAAGTAAGCGGAAAAAAGTTTAAGAATTTTTATGATGAAAATATTTCAGAATTAAAAAGTTTGGAATTTTACAATCTTGAAGTTTTAAATTGTATAGAAGAAAGTCTTGGGACTTCTAAAAAATACATAGAAAAAATAGAGGATATTCAAGAATATATTTTAGTTCTAAAGAAAAATTTAGAAGAAAAAAATAAAGATTACTACAAAATAATCATAAAAATCTTAAAGGAAATTCACAAAAGCTATCAAAATGAGAAGAAGAAAATTGGTGTAATAGATTATGATGATATAATTTTATATACTAATTGCATATTAAAAGATAGATACTGTCAAAAAAGCTTAAAGGATAGATATTCTCACATACTTGTGGACGAATATCAGGATACTAATGAATTGCAAAATAATATTATTAATACATTTGAAAATTCTAATTTATTTATAGTTGGAGATCCCAAACAATCTATCTATGGATTTAGAGGGACAGATATTAAAAGTTATTTTAATTTTTCTGATAAAATAAAAAATCGTGGAAAATCTCTTGATATGAATAAAAATTATAGAAGCGATGGAAAAATAATAAAATTTATAAATAAAACTTTCGAGAATTTAATTGAACCTTACGATTCAATTGATTATTCTTATGAGAGTGGTGGAGATGTATATTTTTATAATTCAGAAGACAATAAAGAAATTGTTAATTTAATAGAAGATCTTTTAAAAAAGTATGAAGAAAAAGATGTGGCAATTTTATCAAGGAGCAATGCACAAATAGACGAAATCAGTAAGATTTTAACTACAAATAATATAAAGTTCAATAAGGGTTCTAGAAATGTTTCTGAAATTGAAGTTTTGAAAGTTACAAAAAATATTTTGTCCACAATATATAGTTCAGATGATTTTATTTCGACTCTTTCTCTTTTTAATTCTCCAATTTTAAATTTTAAGTTTAAAGATTTAGCGGAGATTTTAAATGCAAATGTAGAAAATTTTAATGATTTAATCGAACATAAAAGTTTCAATGATAATATAAATTATTTTATAAATTTTTTAATAGAATTAAAAAATAAATCTAAATTTTTACAAATCGATGAATTAATAGATGAGATAATGATTTATTTCTTTAATTTAAATACTATTAAACTTAGTGATTTCCAATATCTATGTAAATTTAAAGAAATTACTAATGAATTTTTTGAGAACAACACTTATGATTATAGGGATTATGAAAAGTTTATCAGTTTACAAAATTTTGAAGATTTAGAAGAAGGTATAAATCTTTTAACTATTCATAAGTCGAAAGGTTTAGAATTTGATGTGGTGATTATTTCTCATATGGATGTTGGCAAAAATAACAGCCCTAGGGAAAAAATCATAGTGGATAAGGACCTTGGATTGGCTATAAAATCTGATTTTTCTGATTATAGATATAAGGAAATTTCAAACAGAATAAAAGATATTTATAGTGAAGAGGAAAAGAGAATCTTATATGTTGCAATGACTAGAGCAAAGAGGGAATTAATATTATTTGGAAACTATGACAATCCTAAAAAATCTTCATATTTTGATTTAATTGGTAAAGATAATTGTACAAACAATTATAAAAATTCAAAAAATCTTGAGGTAAAAAAGGAAGAAAGAAATGATTTAATTTATTTAGATTTAGATATAAGTTTTGAAAATAGAATAAGAGAATATTATACAGTGACAGATTTTATAAATTATAAGAGGAGTCCAGTGGATTTTTATAAAAAATATTTTTTGGGAATTGACAAGTACACTAAAGGTAGTGGAAAAAATCAATTAATAGATCCAAAAACACTTGGAAATATTATCCATTTATTTGCAAAAGAATACTCAAGTAATTATATAGATAATGAAGATATTGATGAGATTCTAAAAGGAATTTTTAAATTTTATGAAGAAGAAATAAATGATGAAAAATTAAATATAGCAAGGAAGTTAGCTTTAAATTATCTTGAAATGGAAGAGAATAATATATTGGAAAAGGAACTTTTATTTTATTATGATTTAGAGGGATTCTTGGTTAAGGGATATATAGATCAAGTTATAAAAATTTACGATAAATATTACATTGTGGATTTAAAGACAGGGAACCTTTCAATAGAAAGGTTTAAAGAAATTTATGAAGATCAACTAATAATTTATGCAAAAATTTATGAATATCTGTATAATGTTAAAGTAGAGGGTGCATATATTTTTGATTTAAGGGGTAAAAATAAAATAATTATAGAAATAAATGAAGAAAAAAGTAAAAATATAATGAATGGATTTTTAAATTATATTAAATTTTTAAGAACTCATACTTTTTATAATGATTATTTATAATTAAGGAGGAAATAATGGATTATTCTAAAGAATATCAGAAAAAACTAATTACAGCTAAAGAAGCTGCTGAAATGGTTAAGGATAATATGTGGATTGATTATGCTTGGGCAGGAACTACACCTGTTGCTTTCGATAAAGCACTTGCAAGTAGACTTGATGAATTAAATGAAATTTATTTAAGAGGTGGAGTTCTTCTTTGGGAACCAGAAGTATTTAAAAAAGATCCCAAAGGAGAAAAGGTTGTTTGGAATTCTTGGCACTCAAGTGGAATTGATAGAGTAAGAATTAATAAAACACCTGGAGGATTTTATGCTCCACTTAGATATTCAGAACTTCCAAGATGGTACAGGGAAAATTGTAAGGTTGATATTGCATTAATAGTGACACCTCCAATGGATAAACATGGAAACTTTAATTTTGGTTTAAATGCATCTCATTTAAAAGCAGTGACAGAAGTAGCTGATAAAGTAATCGTTGAAATAAATGAAAATATGCCAACTTGTATTGGTGGTTTTGAAAATGAAATTTCAATTAAAGATGTTGACTATATTATTGAGGGAGAAAATCCAGAAATTGCTACTCTTCCAAAGGGAAGTTTTGGTGAAGTTGATGAAAAAGTTGCAAAATTAATTGTAGAAGAAATACCAAATGGGGCAACTCTTCAACTAGGAATTGGCGGTATGCCAAATGCAGTTGGATCAATGATAGCAGATTCTGATTTAAAAGATCTTGGAGTTCACACAGAAATGTATGTCGATGCTTTTGTTGATATGGCTAAAAAAGGTAAAATTACTGGAGCTAAAAAAAATATTGACAGATTTAGACAAGTTTATGGTTTTGCGGCAGGTTCAAAGGAAATGTATGAATATTTAGATCTTAATTCTGATGCAATGGCAGCACCAGTTTCTTATACAAATGATTCAAGAGTAATTTCACAAATAGATAATTTTGTTTCGATAAATAATGCAGTAAATGTGGATTTATTTGGACAAGTAAGTTCAGAATCTTCTGGGGCAAAACATATATCTGGAGCAGGTGGACAACTTGACTTTGTTTTAGGTGCATATTTATCTAAGGGCGGAAAATCATTTATCTGTCTATCTTCTAAATTTATGAACAAAAAAACTGGAAAAGAAGAATCAAGAATAGTTCCAAACTTTGAAACATTTTCTGCAATAACAGCTGCAAGACCAAACACACATTGGATTGTAACTGAATATGGAAAATTTAATTGTAAAGGTAAATCAACTTGGGAAAGAGCAGAAGGAATAATTAATATTGCTGCACCAGAATTTAGAGATGAACTTATAAAAGATGCAGAAAAGATGAATATCTGGAGAAGAAGCAACAAAAGAAAATAGTATAATAAAGTACAAAATGGAAACTGACTAGAGTAAAATCTAGCCAGTTTTTGTTTTTATTTATTTTTCTAATTTATAATACATTTTATAATGTTTAATTGAACCGTACTTTCTCTTTAAATAAGTTTTTTTTCTGCTAAAACTAAAATCTTTTTTATTATTAATTGTGAACTCATAGCCATTTTTTAAAAGTTTGTCAATTGTGGCATGATATCTTTCATCTGTGTATTCTTTTAAAAGTTTTGGATGAGCATTCATCCAAATTTTTGAGGTTTCTTTGTGATAATAAACATCTTCTTCAAATCCTAAATCTAAAAGATCTCTAATATAAAAATCAAGTACATTGACACCACCAGCCGCCATGAAATAATGGCTTTGAGGTAATCTTAAGTTCATCTCGAAGGCTTTATAAGTATTGTCACGAGGATCATATTTGAGATCTATATTTGAAAAACCAGTATAATTGATGGACTCTAATTTTTCTTTATAAAAGTCAAAAAGCTCAGGCATATATTTTGTATATATAGCATCATTATTTCCTATTCTAAGAGGAAGGGGATCTGCAAGTAAAATTTGTCCATATACCATCATTCTAACTTTAGCATTTTTATCACAATAAACATTAAAAGAAGCTTGGTTAGATGCAGGCCCTGGTATATATTCTTGAACAAGCATAGTACCTTCGTAATTATTTTCATCATAAATAGTTTTAACGACAGATTTTAATTCGTCAAAATCATAAATAGTGTAAACTTTGTATTTATTTGGAAAAGATAATTTCACATAGGAAATTGAATCATTGGGTTTAAGTATAAGTGGAAATTGTAAATTTAGATTTTCTATTTCTTTTGAATTATTTATAATTGTAAATTTAGGGTAAGGGATGTCCATTTCTTCACAAGATTTATAAAAATCTATTTTATTTTCTAGTTTCTCATTTAAATTTGTAGATGGAGTATTAAATTTATAGTATTTTTTTATCTTATCTTTATTATTGCTAAGTAGCTTTGAATACTCGTCACCACAAGGAATTGTTATAAGAGCTGAATCATTATTATCCTTTGCAAAATTAATCATAGTGTCTACGAAAACTTTGTCATTAGAGAAATTATTTATGATTTTTCTATCTAAAATTTTTGAATTATCAGTTGCTGGGAGTGGTTTTTGACAGAATACAGTGGATATTAAGCCGTAATTGTCATTTAGAATACGAGCAACTCCATAAGCATTTTCATCGGATCCAAGTATTACAAATTTAACTTTAAATTTTTTTATTATATCTTTAGAAATGTTTTTCATTTTGCTCCTTTATAAATTTTAATTTTTATTAATTTTTATTTACAGTATACATTATACACTAAATATATTTAATTTCTTCATTAATTGCAGATAAAGAAATTATCCTTTTTCTTCCAATAATTTGAAATTTTTTTTACTTCAGATTCATTGACTATACTTTTATTTAATTCTTTTAAATTTTTGTCAATTTCTGATATGACAGATAATTTGTCGGAACACCACTTTGGTTTATAAAGATTTTTCTTTGGAGGATCGCCTGTTATTCTATGTACAACAGTTTTTTTATCTATATTATCAAGAGCGTAAATAATAGTTTCAATATATTCTTCTTTTGATAAAATTTTAAAATTATTTTTTTTATAAAGTTTATAAATCGGAGAATTTTTTAGAATATACAAGTTGTGAAATTTAACACCGAAGGGTACTATTTTTTTTATATAATTTATAGAATTTGTAAAATCTCTTTCATCTTCATAGGGAAGTCCAAAAATTGTGTGAATTAAAAATAAAATATTGGCATCTTTAAGTTTATTTATAGTTTCATCAAAGAATTTATGAGTATAGCCACGATTTATTAACTTTATAGTATTTTCACTTACACTTTGCATTCCAAGTTCTAACCAAAGTGTTTTTTTCTTAGAAATTTCTTTTAAATAATTTATTTTTTCATCGTCAAGGCAGTCGCATCTCGTTGCAATTGAAATAGCAGAAATATCATCCCTAGAAGCTACTTCATCATAAATTTTTTTTATCTTTTCAATAGAGCCATAGGTGTTTGTAAAGTTTTGAAAGTAAGCTATATAATTCTCTGCTTTCCATTTTTTGGACAAAAATAATTTTTGTAATTCAATTTGATTTGATATAGAAAAGTTTCTTGACGCAGCAAATTCTCCACTTCCTTTATCTGAACAAAAAATACAACCATATGTAGATAGAGTTCCATCTCTATTAGGACATGAAAATCCTCCATCAAGAGAAAGCTTTACAGTTTTTCCAGAAAAATATTCACAAAAAAAATCGTTAAAAGATAGAAATCTTTTCATTTAATCACCAAAGATATTATATAATCTTTTAAATATTATTTCCATGCCTGTGAAATTTTAAAAAATAATATATAATAGAATAAGAATTGAGGTTTTTTATGGACTTAAAATTTAAGAACTATTTAATTTTAGCAGAAGATTTTTTACTTGAAGGTAATTATAAAAAAGCAAAGGAAACTCTCTTAAAATCTCTTAATTTTGCAAAAGAAGATAATGAAAAAATTTCTGTGTATTTTGAGCTTTCTGATATTTATTTGAGAGAAAAAAATTATGACGAAGCAAAAAAATATTTTATAAAAATTTTAGATATAAAAGAAATTGCTGGAGCATATTATGGGCTTGCTATAACAAATGATTTTTTAGGTGGAAATTTAATTTATTCTGTTGAAAATTATAAAAAAGCGATTGAGATAGATCCAAATTATGACAGAGCATATTATTATCTTGCTCACTCTTATGACAAATTGGGAGAAACTGAACTTGCAATAAAGTATTTAAAGAAAACTATTGAAATAGATAGATTTGATTTTGTAAGTTACAATGATCTTGGTTCTATTTATGAAGCAAAAAATAAAGACAACTTAGCAGAAAAATTTGTTAAAAAGTCCCTTGAAATAAAACCTGATTATGGAAGGGCACTTTATAATATGGGAGTTTTGGCAAAAAAATCAAAGGATAATAATTTAGCACTAGAATATTATTATAAAGCAATTGATAAATTTCAAAATCCATTTTTATTTTTAAATATGTCAGCAATATATATTGAAGAAAAAGATTATTTTTCTGCTATAAATATATTAGATAGAGGACTTATGGATTTTCCTAATTCTGTCAATTTACACTATAATAAAGCTTGTTCTTTTTCACTTTTAAATTACAAAAAAGAGGCAAAAGAAGAATTAATAAAGGCGATAGAAATAAATTGTGATGCTTATACTTGGGCAAAGACAGATGAGGATTTATGTGAAATTGTAAAGGAGTTAAAATGATTATTATTAAAACAGAAGAAGAAATAAAAAAGATGCAAGTAGCTGGTAAAGTTTTGTCAGATGTTCATCACGAACTTAGACACTTTATAAAACCAGGGGTAAAAACTATTGAGATAGATAGATTTGTAGAAAATTATTTAAAGGAAAGAGGAGCATATCCTGAACAAAAAGGTTACGAAGGATATCCTTATTCAATTTGTGCATCAGTAAATGATGAAATTTGTCATGGATTTCCATCAGAATATGTTTTAAAAGATGGAGATATTATCACAGTTGACATGGTTGTAAATGTTGATGGATGGCTTGCAGATTCTGCTTGGTCTTATGAAGTAGGCGAAGTTTCTGAAGATGCTAAAAAACTTTTACGAGTGACACGAGAATGTATGTATAAGGGCATTGAAAAAGCTGTAATTGGAAATAGACTTGGAGATATAGGTTCAGCTGTACAAAAACATGCAGAAGAAAATGGATATTCTGTTGTTAGAGAATTTGTTGGACATGGTATAGGACAGGAAATGCACGAAGATCCACAAGTTCTTCACTATGGAAAGCCAGGTCGTGGCATTAGGCTTCAAGAAGGTATGGTATTTACTATTGAACCAATGATTAATATGGGAAAAAAAGAACTTACAATTGATGATAATGGATGGACTGCCAGGACAAAGGATGGATCTCTATCTGCACAATATGAACACCAACTTGCTATAACAAAGAATGGACCGATAATAATAACAGATCAAGGCGACTGCTAACAAATGAAAGAGGTCAATTTATTAAAGGGAAATATTTTTAAATCTCTTTTAAAAACAGAACTTTTCTTATACCAGATTTAGAGATAAATGGAATTTGGGTAGCTATGAGTTTGTCGTCTGTACTGAAAGGTATATTTTTGACAATTATTTATTTAAATTTGCGAAAAAAGACAGATGGTTTTAGAATAGATATGAAGACTTATGTTTGAAAGGAGAAAAAATGTTAAAACAATTTGAAAAACCTACAGTTGGAGAAAAGGTTGCAGTTCTTAAAACTAATAGGGGTGATATAAAAATAAGATTATTTGATGAGGCAGCACCTCTTGCAGTAGAAAATTTTATTTCACTTATAGAAGATAAATATTATGATGAAATTATATTTCATAGAGTCATAGAAAATTTTATGATTCAAGGTGGAGATCCTACGGGAACTGGTCGTGGCGGAGAAAGTAAATGGAAAAAATCTTTTGATGATGAATTCCATCCTAATTTTAGAAATTTTAGGGGAGCTGTTTCTATGGCAAATGCTGGACCAAATACAAATGGATCACAATTTTTTATAGTTCAAGGAGATAAAATTCCCAATTATATTATTTCTGAATGGGAAGAAGATGGTGATAAAAGTGGATTTCCAGAGGAAATTAGGAATGCTTACAAAGAATTTGGAGGAGCATTTTGGCTAGATGGCAAACACACAGTTTTTGGACAAGTTTTTGATGGAATGGATGTAGTTGACGATATTGCAAAATCAAAAATTGATTTTATGGATAAGCCACTAGATGATATTGTAATAGAAAAAGCTTTAATTGAAGAATATAGAGGCTAAGAGTTAATATGCATCAGTATAAAGGCAGAATGATTCTACACACAGGTTCTATGTTTTCGGGTAAAACTAGTTCTCTTGAAAAAGACTTAAAAAGATTTTCTATTGCAAATTATAAAGTAGTTGCTTTTAAACCGATTGTGGATAAAAGATACGCAAAGTCTGAAATAGTTACTCATGATAAAATTTCTTTAGATGCTATTGAAGTTGAATCAATTGGAGAAATTTTAGATTTTGCAAAGAAAAATTTACCTGAAGTAATAGGAATTGACGAGATACAATTTTTAAATGACGAGCCAGAAGTCGTTATTAAAAATTTAGAAAAAATACTTTCAATGGGTATTACTGTTGTAATGGCAGGACTTGATATGGATTACATGGCAAGACCTTTTGAAATTGTAAAAGAGATAATGCCTAAGGTTGATTATTTAAATAAGCATCATGCAGTATGCAAAAGATGCGGAACAGATGCATGGGTTTCTCATAGAAAAATAAAAAGCGACAAGAGAGTTGAACTTGGAGCTGTTGAAGAATATGAACCACTTTGTAGAAATTGTTATATTGAAGCGATTCACGAAGATAAATTAAAAGAAAATCAAGAAAAATTTTTATAAATTATTGACAACCTCTAATCTTTTGATTACAATCTAATTAAATGATTAGAGGTGATTTTTTTGACACCAAGGGAAAGGGAAATTATAAATTTAATAAAGAAAAATCCAAGAATATCACAACAAGAAATTGCTGATGAACTTAATATAACAAGGCCTGGAGTTTCTGCTCATATAAATAATTTGGTCACATCAGGTTATATTCTTGGCAGGGGTTATATTTTAAGAGAGGATAATTATGTAGCAATCCTTGGCGGATGTAACATGGATATAACAGGCTACTCCTTTGATATTTTAAGAGGAAAGGATTCTAATCCTGGAAAAATTAAATATTCAAGTGGTGGAGTTGGAAGAAATATTTGTGAGAATCTTACTAGATTGGGTGTGAGTACAACTTTTCTTTCTGTTCTTGGGAAAGATGATGCAGGAAAAAATATTTTGTCAGAACTTAATTCATTAAATGTAGATGTATCCAAAGTTTTGATAACTGAAGGTATTACACCACATTATCTTGCAATTTTAGATGAATCTAAAGATATGTATGTTGCTGTAAGCGATATGGATCTAATAAAAAATATAGATAAAAATTACATCGATAAAAATAAAAAGATAATAGAGAATGCAAAATTTACAATTGTAGATACAAATTTAGAGGAAGAAACTTTAAATTATTTGCTAACAAATATAGAAGGCAAGTTTTTAATTGATGGAGTTTCCACAAGAAAAGTGATGAAAATAAAAAATTTACTGGACAAAATTTATTTTTTAAAAGTAAATATTTATGAAGCACAAGCTTTGGTTGGAATTGAAACAAGAGAAATTGAAAAATTAGGAGATTCTTTGTTAAATGAGGGTCTTAACAGTCTTGTTATAACTAATGGAAGCAATGGTTCTTATTATTTTGATAAGAATTTTAAGACTAAAAAAGAGTCAAAAAAAGTTGATGTTGTAAGTGCAAGTGGAGCAGGTGATGCCTTCATGGCAGGGTATTCCTATGGACTCTACAATAATTTTGAAACTGAAAAGAGATTATTATCTGCAGAGTGTGCAGCTAGAATTACACTTAAAAGTCATAATTCATGTTCAAGAGAGTTAAATGAAAATAATTTAAAGGGAGAGATGCATGATGAATAGTGAAATGTTAAAAAAATATGTTGAATACAGTGATGAAGTTAAAAAGGCAAGAGAAGATGGAGTGCCAATAGTTGCTCTTGAATCTACAATTATTTCACATGGAATGCCATATCCACAAAATATTGAAACGGCAAAAGCTTGTGAAGAAATTATTAGAGAAAATGGTGCTGTTCCTGCAACAACTGCTATTATTGGCGGAAAAATAAAAATTGGATTAACAGATGAAGAATTAGAATTCATGGCAACATCAGAGGATATTATAAAAACATCAAGAAGAGATTTTGCATATATTGTATCTAAGGGACTAAATGGAGCTACAACTGTTGCATCAACAATTATTGCATCAAGACTTGCTGGAATTAAGATTTTTGTGACAGGTGGACTTGGAGGAGTTCACAGAAATGCAGAGGTTACCTTTGATATTTCAAGAGATCTTGAAGAACTTGCGTCAAATGACATAATGATTGTATGCGCAGGTTGTAAATCAATCCTTGACATTGGTCATACACTTGAGTATCTTGAAACAAAGGGTGTGCCAGTATTTGGATATCAAACAGATTATATGCCTGCTTTCTTTACAAGAAAAAGTGAATTCAAAGTTGATTATAATATAAAAAATCCAAAGGAAGCAGCAGATGTGGCAAATACACAATGGAATCTTGGACTAAGTGGTGGAATACTTCTTACAAATCCAATCCCAGAAAAAGATTCTATGGATGAAGAAAAAATTAATGAAGCAATAGAAAAAGCTCTTGTAGAGGCAGAAGAAAAGGAAATTCATGGAAAAGAAACAACACCTTTTTTATTATCAAAAGTTTTGGAGGTAACTGATGGAAAATCTCTTGAATCAAATATTGCTTTAGTAAAAAATAACGCAAGGTTAGGTGCTGAAGTTGCAAAATACCTTTACTAATTCAAAAAAAGTTTCAGAGTCAAAGGTTGTTTTTACCTATGGAGTTATGCCTACTGATTTAAATACTGGTGGCACAATGTACGGTCCTAGACTTTTTGAAATTGCAGATCACAGTTCTGGAACTTGTGCAATAAGGCATACTAGAGGAAAAGTTGCAACTATTTCATGTGATAGTTTTAATTTTGTTAGACCAATAAATCAAGGTGATTTTTTAACGGCGACAACATATATATCAGGTGTTGGCAATACTTCTGTAGAAGTATTTACAAAATTTGTAAAAGAAGAATCAATGACAGGAGAGATGGAACTTGCAGCATTTTGTTTTTTAACTTTTAAGTGCAAGGGGACTGAAGCTGGTAAGATACCTCTTATTGAACCTGAAACTCTTGAAGAGAAAAAAATAATTGAAGGATATGAAAGTAGAAGAGAAATAAATAAAATTAGAAGAAGAAATAATAGAGGAATAAGAGAATTTTTAAAATAAAAATAAAGCTGTAAGTAATAATGTTATTTGCAGCTTTATTTTTTATTAATCAAATTTTATTGAAGAAAAAAGTTTTTTTGTGTATTCATTTCGATTAGAATTTTTTAAATCTTCAGTTTGAAATAAATCTACAAGTTCTCCATTTAGAAGTACTCCAATTCTGTCACACAAATAAGAAATAACATTTAAATCGTGAGAAATAAAAAGACAAGTAAAGTTATATTTCTCTTGCAAAGATTTTATTAAATTTAAAATTTGTGCTTGTATGCTTACATCTAGTGCCGAAACTCCTTCGTCTATTATTAGAAATTCTGGATTAATAATTAAAGCTTGTCCAATGGCAATTCTCTGTTTTTGACCACCAGAAAGACTGCTTGGATATTGTTCTAAGACATCTTCTTCTAACTCAATATCTTTTAAAATTTTTAAAACTTTTTTATCTCTTTCTTCTTCAGTGTATAAATTATGAATATTTAAAATCTCTTTTAGTGAAAATCCAATTGTCTTTTTGGGGTTCAGTGCAGAATAAGGATTTTGAAAAACTATCTGAACTTCTTTTCTATAATTAAATAGTTCGTCTTTAGAAAACTTTGAAATATCTTTTCCTTTAAAATAAATTTTGCCTTCACTTTCTTTTAAAAGTCTTAGAATTATATTTGAAAGAGTAGTTTTTCCAGATCCACTTTCTCCAACAAGTCCAAAAATTTCACCTTTATAGATAGAAAAATTAATATTTTTTAATGCAATATTTTCTTTTTTGCGAAAAAATAAAGAAGAAGATTTAAAAGTTTTTCCAATATTTTCAATTTTTAATAACTCTTGCATTTTCATCTCCGTATAAATGACAATTGACAATGTGACCATTAAAATTGGTGCTTTCAGGGAACTTTATTTTGCAAATATCTTTTGTGTAATCACATCTATCCCAAAAAGGACAACCTTCATTGTTTCTATTTTTAAGTGCAGGGACTTTTCCTCTAATATTATAAAGTTTTTCTCCTCTTTTTTTATAAGAAGGAACAGCTTTTATAAGAGCCTTTGTGTAAGGATGTAGTGGATTTTTTAAAAGATCTTTAGTATTTGCACTTTCCACAATTCTACCAGCATACATTACTAAAATTCTTTTAGATATTTTCTCAATTAAATTTAAATCGTGAGAAATAAAAAGTATTGCACCGTCGTATAATTTACTAATTTCCATAAAAAGTTCGATTATTTGTTTTCCTATATTTGCATCAAGTGCTGTTGTGGGCTCATCTGCTATTAAAACATAAGGATTTGCAATAAGACTCATGGCAATTACTATTCTTTGTTGCATTCCTCCAGATAATTCGTGAGGATATTTATTATAAATGTTTTCAGAATCTCTCAAACCACATTTTTCCATAGTTTCTAATACTAATTTTTTATTTTTTTCTTTAGAAAAATTATAGTGAATTCTTAAAACTTCTTCTATTTGTTTTCCAACTTTTTGAAGTGGATTTAGTGCAGAGCCTGGCTCTTGGAATATAGTTGAAATACAAGTTGCTCTATATTTTTGCCATTCTTTTTCAGATATATTTAAAATTTCTTTATCTTTTAGTTTGCATGAACCTGATAAAATATTAGCATCAAGGCTTTGAATTCCTAAAATTGTTTGTGTTGCAACAGTTTTGCCGCATCCACTTTCCCCAACAAGTCCAACAAAATCTTTTTCATATAAGTCAAAACTTATATGATTCACTGCATTTTTTAACGCATCATTTAATTTAAAAGCAACTGTCAAATCTTTAACTTCTAATAATTTGTTCATGCTTTTTTCTCCTTAAGTCTTTTATTTCTAAAACTTTCTCCATAAAGTGTAAAACCAAGGACTAAAAGTGAAAGATTTAGTCCTGAAAAGATAAAATACCAAGGTGCCTGCGAAAAATAAGATTGAGATTCCTTTAGCATTCTTCCCCAAGAAGGGTGAGGCGGGCGAACTCCTAAGCCTAAATAAGAAAGACCTGCTTCAGATAATATTGCTGAAGATATTGATAAAATAATTGCTACCATAAGTTGATTTTTTATATTAGGGAAAATATGATTTTTTGCGATATAAAATGGGCTAGCACCTTTTACAATTGCAGATTTAACAAAGGCAGATTCTTTCACTTGCAGAAATCCACTTCTAACTACTCTTGCAAAGTAGGGAATTGACATTGTTCCAATTGCTATAATTGTGTTTAAAATACCTGCACCAAATATAAAAACAAGCATCATTGCAAATAAAATTCCTGGGAAAGCCATTAATGAATCGATAAATCTCATAAGAATTTCATCTACATTTCCACCAAAATAACCTGCCGACGCTCCAATAATAGATCCAAAAATAAGTGCAAAAAATACTGTCCCAAAGGAAAGTAAAATTGTAATCTTAGTACCCTCCATTATCCTAGATAAAATATCTCTGCCCATATTGTCAGTTCCAAAAGGGTGAGTTAGTGAAGGTGATAAGAATTTTTCATTTGTAACAATTTCGTTTGGATTAAAAGGAGTCCAAAAGATGGAAATAATAAAAATAAGAAAGTACATAATTAAGATAAATTTTCCTATATTAATTGAAAGTTTATTTTCTCGTATCATATTAACCTCTAATCCTAGGATCTACAATTCTATAAAGTATATCTATAATTAAGTTTATAAAGATTACCATAAAAGCAACAGCAAAAACAACTGATTGTATTAAAGGGAAATCTCTTGATGATATCGACTGAACAATTAATGATCCAATTCCTGGAAGTGAAAATACATTTTCAACTATTAAACTTCCGCCAACACTGGAAGTTATGCTAATGCCAATAATTGTAATGACAGGAACTAGAGCATTTCTAAGGACGTGTTTGTACAAAATATCCTTCAAAAGAAGACCTTTCATCCTTGCAGTTCTTACATAATCTTTATTAATTTCATCTAAAATTGCAGATTGCATATATCTTATAATAGTTGCAATATTTGGAATTGCTATTGCAAGAGATGGCAAGAAGAATTTATACAATTTTTGAAAAAAGCTACCACTCATTGCATTATAAGATAAAGTTTTAAACCATCCAAGTTTAACAGCAAATAGATAAATAAGTAGAAAAGCAAGCCAAAAAGATGGAATTGAAATTCCAAGTTGTGTTATGGCTGTAATAATAGAAGAATACCATTTATCAGACTTTGCAGTTATTTGAATAGACAAGGGAATTGCTATTATTAAAGACAAAAATAAAGAAAAAAAAGTTAAATATAAAGTTACAGGAAGTTTCTTAAAAAAAAGCTCCTTTACAGGAACTTGATATTTTAAAGAAGTACCCATATTAAATCTTAAAATATCTTTTATCCAATTGCCATATCTTACTAGTATAGGTTTATCAAGTCCCAACTCTTTTTCAAGAGCCAGAACTTGAGCTTCATCCGCTTCTGTTCCTAATATAATTTCTGCTGGATTTCCGGGTAGAATCTGAAATACAAAGAAAATTATTAGACTTACAAAAAATAGTGTAATAAAAAGGGAAATAAGCTTTTTAATGAAAATTTTACTCATTTTCTAATTTTACATCCTCAAGATTTAATTTTTGAATAGGGTATTGGTTTAAACCTGTAAGTCCTTTTCTGAGTGCTTGATTGTTGTCTGGATCTGCTATGAAAACAGATGCAGCTTCTTCTGCTAAAATTTTTTGTGATTCTTTAATATTTTTAATTTCTTCTTCTTTTGTTGAAGCTTTTTCTGCATTAGAAATGGCAACATCAAAATCTTTTGATTTGAAATTAATGTAGTTCTTTTCATTTTCAGAAGTGTATCTTCCTAAAATTTGAACAGGATCAAGATACCCTATAAATCCAACAACTGTTGCTTCATAATCTCTATCTTTATAAACTTTAGTTAGCCAAGTAGAAAATTCAATAGGATCGATAGTAACATTTACGCCAACTTTTTCTAGTTGAGATTGGATAAGTTCAGCTGTGTCCATGTGATATTTATAATCACTTGGAACTGTTAGTTTAAAACTAAGTCCATTTTCATAACCTGCTTCTTTTAAAAGTTCTTTTGCTTTTTCTTCATCGTGAGGATAATATTCTCCTAAATCTTCAAAGTATTCTTTTAAAGCAGGTGAAAAAGAAGAAAATAGTTTTGTAGCATTTCCCTCTGCGGCGCTTTTTATGATTTCATCTCTATCAATTGCATAATTTAATGCAAGTCTTACATTTTTGTCTTGGAAAGCTTTAAAATTGTTGTTTAAACCCATAACTTGAACTAGATTTTGTGGAAAACTTTCTATATTACAAGAATCTTTAAGTTCATCTGCTTCCTCTGATGAAATGCGATCAGCTAAATCTAAGTCCTTATTTTTAAGTGCCATTATCATAGTTTGTCTGTCAGTAATTCTTATTACTTCAACATTTTCAAAATGAGCTATATGATCTTTTCTGTGATAGTTTTCAAACTTTTTAAGCTTTAAACCCTCTCCTGGAGTGTAAGAAACAAATTCATAAGGACCTGTTCCTATTGGTTTAGTTCCGTTATCTTTATAATCTTTTTCAACAATTGGTCTTAAAGTTAAATATATGAATCCATTTTGTCTTTCCTTTAAATGAACTCTAATATTTAAATCATCAATAACTTCAATTTTATCAATAATTGAAAATTTTGATGAAAGAGGTTCCTTTGATGTCAAACCTGCCATGGCATCGTAGGTATATAAAACATCTTCAGCACCAAATTTCTTACCATCGTGAAAGTAAACATCCTTCTTTAACTTAAAGTCATAGGTTTTTCCGTCTTCTGAAACAGAATAACTCTCTGCTAAATCAGGAACCAAACTCCCTTTAGTGTCTACATCGAATAATCCATCAAAAACTTGATCCATAATAGTTTCAGTGTCACCAGCTGTCATTTTAAATGGATCTAACGAATCAATTTCTGTAGCCATCGCTACTCTTAGTGTGTTTTCTTCGCTTTTTTTATCACTATCTCCTGCTTTGTCCTTTGAATTGGAACAACCTGCTAGAAGTAGTACTCCTAGAAAAAAAGTTAAGACTAAAGTAATCCTTTTCATGATTCCTCCTAAAATATTTTATTTGCGGCAATTACCGCGATTAAAATATATCATATAATTAGATTAAATTCCATTTAATTAAGTAAAATTAATATTTTATAGTGTAAAAATAATTTAAATTCTATAAGTTCAAAATTCAAATTAAAATATAAAGAATTATATATTCATGTTATAATAATTATTATGATAATAGGAATATGTACTTTAGAGATATTTATTTACGGAGCAAGTTCTCTAAAAGATAAGAGAACTATTTTAAAAAGTATTATTGAAAAGTCAAAAAATAAATTTAATATTTCAATTGCTGAAGTGTCTGAAAATAACAAGTGGCAAAAATCTGTTATAGGATTTACAACTGTGTCAAATGACAAAAAAGTTGTGGATAGAACTTTAGAAAAAGTAATAAATTTTATAGATAACTTTGAAGAAATTGAAATTTTAAATATTGAAAAAGAAATTTTATAAGATGGTGAATAATGAAAAATTTATTAACTCATGATGAAGCAGATAAATGTTTAGATATTTTAGAAAAAACTTATCCCGATGCGCATTGTGAACTTGTTCATAAGAGTCCTTTTGAGCTTTTAGTTTCAACAATTTTATCTGCTCAATGTACTGATGTAAGGGTAAACAAAGTTACAAATGAGATTTTTAAAAAATATAATAAACCTAGTGATTTTGCCAATATGAATATAGAAACTTTAGAAAATCTTATAAGAGAATGTGGATTGTATAGGAACAAGGCAAAGAATATTAAAGCTTCATCAAAAGTGATTATAGAAGAATTTAATGGACAGGTTCCAAAAACTATTAAAGAATTAATGACTCTTCCAGGAGTTGGAAAAAAAACTGCAAATGTTGTTGCATCAACTGCTTTTGGAGTTCCAGCTATTGCTGTTGATACTCATGTTTTTAGAGTCACTAATAGAATTGGATTTGTAAGTGAAAAAAATGTAGAAAATACCGAAAAAGCTCTTCAAAATAAGATTGATAAAAATAGGTGGACTAAAGCGCATCATTTATTTATTTTTCATGGAAGAAGATGTTGCACTGCTAGAAATCCAAATTGTGAAATGTGTAGTATTAATAAGATTTGTAGATATTATAATGAGGAAGTTTAATAAAGTGGAAAATTTTAATACAAAATTATTTGATATAGATAAAAAATTTTTAATAACAATTTCTGTCATATTGATGATAATATTTTTATCCATAATTTACTTTACAAAGGAGTATGTAAATCCTAATATTCATAAGGGTGTAAAAATAGAAAATATTGATGTTTCTAATTTATCAAAAAAAGAAGCTTTGTCAAAAGTAAAAAAAGAAACGGATGTCATTATAAATAATAAAAATATTGATTTTTATGTTGGAGAAGAAAACTTTTGTATTCCTCTAAAGAATTTCGGGTATAATCTTGATTTAAATAAGGCAGTTAATGAAGCTTATTCTTATGGAAGAGGAGATAATTTATTTTCAAATTATTTTAAGATTATAAAAAGTAGTATTGTTAAAAAAAATATTATTGCTGATACTAATATAAATATTTCAAAAAGAGATAAAGTCGTTGAAGATCTTTCTGAAAAAATATATAAAAGGCCAGTAGATGCAAAGATAATAATAAATGAAGACAAAACTGTAACTGTAAAGAAATCAGAAATTGGAAGATATTTGGATTTAGATGAAACAAAAAAATTAATTAATTTAGATATGTTGAAGGAAGAAAAAATTGAGCTTCCTGTTTATGATAGCAACCCAAATATTACATCAAGTTATTATAATGGTATAGATAAACTTTTGGGGGATTTTGAAACTGATTATTCTGGATCTATAAAAAATAGAAAAGATAATATTAAACTTGCAGCTTCAAAATTTAATAATTTAAAATTAAGTCCAGGGGATGAAATTTCTTTTAATGATGTAGTTGGAGAAATCACTGCTGAAAATGGTTTTAAAAGTGCAACTGTAATTGTTGGTGGTGAATATGAGAGCGGAATTGGTGGTGGAATTTGTCAAGTTTCGACAACTCTTTACAACTCTCTTATCTTATCTGATTTAGAAATAATTGAAAGGCACAATCATTCTAGGCCTATAAGTTATGTTGATTTGGGGACTGATGCTGCCGTAGCAAGTGGTTATAAAGATTTAAAATTTAAAAATAATACAAATAATCCCATAGTAATATTATCCCAAGCTAATGGAGAAAAACTTGACTTTAAAGTTTTGGGAAATGGAAAAGATAGAGATTATGAAGTAAAAATTATTCCAGAACTTTTAGAAACAATAATTCCTGATGTAAATACAATTTATTCTGATGATATTTCAGATGGAGAATCAATTGTGAAACAAAGTGGAAGCAAGGGCTATTCATATAAAACTTATAAAGAAATCTTAAAAGATGGTAAAGTAATTGATAAAAAACAAATTTCTAAATCTTATTATGTTCCAAAAGATAAAATAGTTGTAGTTGGAACGGGAAATGAAAGTGATGAGAATGATGAAGATTAATAAGGGCTTAGGCTCTTATTTTTTTGTACAATATAAAAAAAATTAATTCTGTGATAGAATAGCTATATGAAAATATTAAAGAGATTTAGAAAGAAAAAGTCTATTTATAAAGTTTTGATAGAAAATAATTTTAATTTAAATGAAAGTAGTGAAATCAAACTAAGTGATGGAAGTTATGAACTTTCTATTGCAAAAGGCAATCTAAAAATAAATTACATTAATACAAAAGAGATTAACAAGGCTGTTGATGATTACTATGTAAATAAAAAAGAAGCAATTGACGAATTTGAAAAATTTTTTGAAAATAATAGGGCAATCGAATCTGAAAGGAATTTTTTAACTTATTTACTTCAAAAGATAGAGTTTGATGAGTCACAATTGGTAGGGCTTTCTATATTACTTATGCGCGATTCTAATGTTGAAGAGTGTGTAAAATTTGGAATACTTCTTACTAAATATTATAATTTAGTAGAAGTCAAAAAAGCATACGAAATATTTTTAAATTTATTAAAATGTCCCTGTTTTATTTATTATGGCATAGATGTTTTAAAAAATATAGATTATGGAATAATCGACGATTTGTATGAAGAAACTACTGATATTGGTAAAAAAATAATTGAGGAGAAAACATGGAATTAGGAAAAGTACAAAAATTAAAAGTTGCATCTAAAAAAGATGGCATAATATTTTTAGAAGATGAAGAAAAGAATGGAGTTAGACTAAGTAAAAGTGAAGGAGAAAAATTAAAAGTAGGAGAAGAAGTCGAGGCTTTTGTGTACAATATTCACGATGAATTTGAAGCGACATTAAAAAAGCCATACGCAGAGGTTGGAGATTTAAGAAAATTAAAAGTAGTTGATAAAGCAAAAGTAGGATACTTTGTGGACAATGGTATTGGCAAGGATATATTTCTTCCATTTAAAGAAAGCTACGGAAGACTTACTGTTGGAAATGAATATCTTTTATACCTTTATCACGACAAAAGTGACAGGTTAGCTCTTACTATGAATATAAAAAATAAACTAAAAACAAATGAAAATTATAAAATAAATGATATAGTAAAGGGTACTATATATAGCATTGGAGATAAAGGAGCTTTTGTTGCAATTGAAAATGAATATGACGGAATGATACCAAAAGAGGAATTAAAGGGAATCTATAAAATAGGTGATGAAGTAGAAGCTAGAGTTCAAAGAATATTACAAACAGGATTTATTACACTAACTCTTAGACAAAAGGCATATAAACAAATTGATGCAGACAGTGATTTAATTCTTGAACTTTTAGAAGAAAATGGTGGAGTTCTAGAAATAGGGGATAAATCTGACAAAGAACTTATAAAAGATTTGACAGGACTTAGCAAAAAGGCTTATAAAAGAGCTGTTGGAAACTTATATAAAAATAGAATTATAAACATTTATGATACAAAGATAGAGTTAAAGCATGGAAGAAAATAAATACAGATCTAAGATTACAGATTTTGATTTCAAAGGACTTGGGATAGCAAAAATAAATGGAGTTCCAGTATTTTTAAATGGAGGAGTAATTGGCGATGAAGTTGAATTTATTATTACGAAGAAAAAGAAAAACTTTTATAAAGGAAAAATTTTAAAAATTATAAAAAAATCAAAGGACAGAGTAAGTAGCCCCTGTCCTTATTTTAAAAAGTGTGGAGGTTGTGATTTTTTAACCTATAAAGACGAAAGTGAACTCAATTGGAAAAAAAGAAATGTAAATAAGAATTTAAAAAAAATTGCAGGCCTTGATTTAAAAGTAGATGAAGTAATAGATTCAGATGAAAAAATTCATTATAGAAATAATATGCAATTTCAAGTAAAAGATGGAATTATCGGTCTATACGAAAAAAATTCAAAAAATATAGTTGAAATAGACGACTGCATTATGCAAAAAGAATCTGCAAATGAAGCTCTAAGAATAATGAAAAATTATAAAAATTTAAAAGAATTAAAGGGGATTGGGATAAGGACCAATTATAAAGATGAAGTTCTTTTAATATTAGTTTCAAAAAAAGGAAAGATAGAAATAAAGTCTATTTTATCAAATTTGATAGACTCTGGAGTAAAGTCAATATATTTAAATTACAACTCAAGCGATAAACATTATTCAAGGGAATTTGAAAAAATTTATGGAGAAAACTATATTGAAGAAAAAATATTAGATTTAAATTACAAAGTTTCACCACAATCTTTCTTTCAAATAAATAGAAGTGCAACAGAAAAACTTTATGAGAAAGCAATTGAATATTTAGAAATAAAAGAAGATGATAAAATTTTTGATTTATATTGTGGAGTTGGCTCAATTTCACTTTCAGTTGCCAAAAAGGGTGCAGAAGTAATAGGAATAGAAATAGTAGAAAGTGCCGTAGAAAATGCTCGTAAAAATGCAGATAACAATAAAATAGAAGCAAGGTTTGCAAAAGGTGCAGCAGAGGATATAATAGAAAGACTTTGGCATGAAGAAAGAATATCGCCAAATAAAATAATAGTAGATCCACCAAGAAAAGGGCTAGATGAAAAATTAGTAAACTTTTTAAAAGAAAATCCAGTGGAGAGAATAGTTTATATATCTTGCAATCCAGCAACACAAGCAAGAGATTTAAAGTCCTTAAAGGAAGTTTATAAAGTAGAAAAAATATCATTAGTAAATCTATTTCCAGAAACTGCTCATGTGGAGACGGTAGCTCTGTTGTCCAAACTAAATACAGAACATCATTTAGATATAGAAATAGGGGAAGATGAATTATCTGAAATTGACTTTTCAAAAGACGCAACTTATGGAGAAATTAAAAAGTATGTGTTAGATAAATACGGACTAAAAGTTTCAAGCCTATATATTGCACAAATAAAAAGGAAACATGGTCTAATAGAGAGAGAAAATTATAATTTTAGTAAGAAAGAAAATCAAAGAGTGCCAAATTGCCCAGAAGAAAAAGAAAAAGCAATCGAAGATGCTTTAGAGCATTTTGGAATGATTTAAATAATATCTAAGATTGAAAATTTTAAAATTAAGACTTAAAAACTTTAAGATTAAAAAGATATGTACTTCTTATATAACCTAAGAAGATTAATTGAAAATCAGGGGAACGATGATGGTAAAATAAAAAATTTTAACAACTAAAGAAGAATTAGGCATTATTGCCAAAGAGGTTTTTATGAAGTTAAAAATACTGAAAAAGACTTGTTAGAATTGAAAATTTTAGATCATTGTGCAGGGTTTCGTGTCATAATAATGATAGAGGCAAATAGTTATGTAAATATAAAGAGTTCAAGACTTCTACCAAAGTTTAAAACTCAAAAAATAAATAGTTGGTGTGCTGCTTAGAGTAACCATTTTGATAATGTGGATGCGAAACAAAAAGAGATAATCAGACTTCGTAAAAAATTGAAACAGGTTGAAATGGAGAATGATATTTTAAAGCAAGCTGCACTACTGTTAGGCAAAAAATAGACCTCATTATCTCGAACCGAGATAAATATAGCATTAGTGCAATGTGTAGACTACTTGGGGTCACAAGAAGTTTAGTCTATTATCATTTGAACAAAGAAAAAGATGTGAAATTAGATGAAGATGAAAAACTAATAGAAGAAATAAAAGAAATATTCAGAAGAAGAAGAAACAACTATGGAACACGCAAAATAAAAAAAAACTAGGGAAAATTGGATATAAAATATCGAGAAGAAAAATAGGCCGAATAATGAAGAAAAATGGCCTAGTCTCAAACTATACAGTAGCACAATATAAAGTAATAAGATCCAAATGCAACGAAGAAGACATCCCTAACCTTTTAAATAGATAATTTGACAATAGAGACTATTTAGAAGCAATAGTAAGCGACCTAACATATGTAAGAGTAGGAAAAACATGGAATTATATATGTTTAATAATAGACTTAAACAGCCGTGAAATAATAGGATACTCATCAGGTAAAAACAAAGATGCAAATCTAGTAGCAGAAGCATTTTACTCAATAAGGCAGCCACTAAATCGTATAAAAATATTTCACACAGACAGAGGAAGAGAATTTAAAAATATAAAAATAGAAGAAATATTAAAGGTATTTGGGATAAAAAGATCGCTAAGTAAAAAAGGAAGCCCATATGATAACGCAGTAAGCGAAGCAGTCAATAAAGTAATGAAGACAGAATTCATATATCAGGAGAACTTTACTAATTTCCAAGAACTTAATCTAAAATTAGCAGAATACGTATATTGGTATAATAACCTAAGAATTCATGGATCCTTAGGATATAAAACACCAGTAGAATATAGAAAAGCAGAATAAAAAGCTCTGGAAGTTTCATAAATTAAATAAAATATATGAACAGACTGTCAAGGGCAAATTTCAACGAAATTTGGGCGAAGCCTTTACCCTTGATTGTCTGAGAATATATTTTATAATCTAAAGAAACTTTCAAGCTTGATAATGTTCGGTTATAAATTGTCTAAAAAAGGGTTGCCATTCCATGTATTTGGGTTCATTAGAAGAATGCCGAGCAATGGGTAACATGACGCTGATGTGTTTATACACAAAAAAGCTACACGTGCGTTGGCTGACAACAGGGAGCTAAGTAAATTAACACCAGCTAAAATGTTTGACGCTATTAATAAATGACAAGTATATGAAATTGGTTTTACCTAGTTTAAAAAAGAAATTATAATGAAAATATGGAGGCTAAGAATATGAAGATTAATAATGAATGTTGTTGTGGATGCAAAACAGAAAAGCCGGATCAAATTAAAGACAATTGTCCTGTATGTAATAATGAAGGGATTTCCGTTAGTAAAGTAACTGTTGAACATCTAGTGGTAGATGATTATCGTAATGCTGTTAACGGAGATCAATATAAGATTTGCATGAACGAGGACTGCGACGTTGTTTACTATAACTTAGATAATGAAATAAAATTCTTGAAAGACCAAGTTAGAGTTCCTATCTGGTTTAAGAAAGATGCAGATCCTAAGTATGCTTGTTATTGTAGCGAAGTCACAGAAAATCAGGTAATTGAAGCAGTTGTAAAGCATGGCGCGAAATCCGTAAAAGAAGTAAATGCCATCACTGGGGCAATGAAAAATTCTAATTGTAAAGAAAACAATCCGTTGGGAGTTTGTTGTCATAAGATTATTCAGGAAGCTATCGATAAAGGCTTGAAAATGAAATAATTACAGTCGATATGTTCCTACAAACGAGAGCCAATCTTTGATATGTTTCCATCTACGAGCGTGGATATGTTCCCCATAACCATAGGGGTTGAGACGGTAGCACTTTTGTCCAAACTCGATGTCGATAAGCACATAAGTGTTGAAATTGAACTGGATGAGATGGATTTGACAAGTGCGGAGAGCAAAGCAACATATGCTCAAATCAAAGAATATGTTTGGAATAAATTTCAATTAAAAGTTTCAACATTATATATTGCACAGATAAAAAGGAAATGTGGAATAGAATTACGAGAACATTACAACAAGTCTAAAAAGGAGAAACAAATTATTCCACAGTGTACACCTGAAAAAGAAGAAGCCATCATGGATGCCTTGAGACACTTCAAAATGATTGAATAGAAAGGAAGACTGCCTATGACTCTCAGCATTTAAGACATTCATGCTCGGTATAGGAACAGCTATTATTCCTTTCTTGCAAGGTATTAATTAGAAAATAGGCTCAATATAAAGATTGATAGGATCATTTTTATATTTAAAGGAGCGTTGAAATGATTGATAAAAGCAACAAAAAATTTTGGGATAAATTTTCTAAGTAGTATGCCCCTTATATGAAAAAAGATAAAGAAGTTTAT
This sequence comes from Peptoniphilus lacydonensis, assembly GCF_900106515.1. Classification (GTDB taxonomy): domain Bacteria; phylum Bacillota; class Clostridia; order Tissierellales; family Peptoniphilaceae; genus Peptoniphilus_A; species Peptoniphilus_A lacydonensis. The sequence goes on along the minus strand of NZ_FNWF01000003.1, from coordinate 141,333 downwards.
GATAAAGTTTGTGAATATCTTAGTCCTCATTTGAATAAAGATATGGAGGTGCTTGAACTTGCTTGTGGAGTAAGACCTTTCTTATCTGATAAATTTGATGTTACAAAATATAAGAATTACAAGTTGTTGTAAGATTATGATAATGAAAACTTGTTTGATGTGGAATAGTATTTAAAGCAAAAAGGGAGGGCGAAGTAGACCCTAAATACAAGGATATTTAGGGTATGATATATATGATATAAATTAAGAAAGAGGAGGAAAAACATTGGTTGATTATTTATTCAATTCATCTGGAGAATGGATCTGTTTCAAAGTTAATAAATTTATTTGGGACAAAAATGGAAAATTGATAGGATGGCTTCCGTGGGGAGATAATGAAGTTGTTTCAATGAAAGGAGATTATTTAGGAACTATTGTAGATAGGGATAGAATTTATTATTTTACAAATCATCCTTATAGAGGCAATCCAGGCTATCCAGGTTATCCGGGTTATCCAGGCTATCCAGGATTTGCTGGATATAAGCCTTTACCATCGGGTGCAAAAGATATAGTTATAAAAAAATAAAAGGATTTGTTTATTTGAAATTGAGAAAGCAGTAAGTCTAATATGATTTGCTGCTTTTTATATCCAACAATTTGAAGGAGGTAAAAATGGTAAGGATATGAAGTTCCGCTTAAAACAATTTATATATAAGACATTTAGCGATTGAAATATATGTTCAGTAGCTTTTTTAATTGAAATTTATAGATTAAGGAGAAGAAATTAATGGATAGAGAAAAAGAGGGATATTATGGCACTTAACTATAAACCATTATGGATACAGTTAGCAAAAAAGGACTAAAGAAAACAGATGTAATAGCTATGGCAGAACTTACAACAAATGTTATGGCACAAATGGGCAAGGATAAACCAATTACATTTAAGAATTTAGAAAGAATATGTAAGGCTTTATCTTGCACCCCTAATGATATTATTAGTTTTGAAGATACATTTGAAAAAGAGATTTAAACTCAACAGAGATATATTAAAAATACAAAAAATATTATTTAAATAGTCAAAAACACTTGACTATTTTTTAAAATTATGATATACTCAAAGTGAAAATAATTAAAGATATAAAAATGAAAAAGCAAATGAAAATGTAATTTATATAGGAGGTAATATAGTTGGAATTTTCAGATGGTGAACTACTGGTAATGGAAGAGCTGTGGAAAGGTGATGTATTAGATGAAAATGGAGAAATCCAAGCTCTTGCCTTATCAAAAATATTGATGGAAAAGTACGATATAAGTAAAACCTCTTGCTACACCTTTTTTGGAAGATTAGTAGAAAAAGGAGCGATAGCTAGGAGATATCCTAAATATACAATTCGAGTCCTTGTATCAAGAGAGGATGCTCTTTTGAATAAGCAAAAAGAAGCCTTTCATAAACTTTTTAAAGGATCACTTCTAAATATGTGTAAGACGTTTTTGCAAAATGAAAAAGTTACAAAAGAAGAAATAGAAGAGATGAAAAAATTAATAGCTAGCTTTGACGAAGAGGACCAAGAGGAAGACAAGGATGGCAATAAGTCTAGTTAGGGTAATTACTCTAGAAAAATCTATAAAAAGTCTTTACTTACTAGTTCTAATTCTCTTAGTTAGACCAATCTTAAATAAAAAAACCTTTAGGTCAGCAAGTACTATTTTGTGGATAGTATTATTAATCTATTTAGTAAGTCCCTATGAACTTATGATAGGAATAGATTGTGACAAGGAAAATGGTATCCTATCATATTTGCTAGGTTTAACAAATCTTTTTAATTCTTGCTTATGCTGGTTAGTAAATAAACTAGGCTATATATTTTTTAAACTAAACCGACTAATAGGTTCGATTTTGATTTTTACTTACCTAGGAATAAAAATTTATAAATTCCATAAAGTTATGAAAGGCTCAGCCCTAACTGAAAACAGCCTGTGCAAGGAAAAAATAAGTGAATTTGGATTGAAAAGAAAAGTAGAGATTTATATAAATAACAATTTAAAAACTCCCCTTACCTTTGGAATTTTAAAACCAAAGATAATCCTACAAGATCATATCTTAGCTGATGAGAAATTACTAGACCATGTTTTGATCCATGAACTGATGCATATAAAGAAATTTCATATCCTACTTAACCACCTGGTAAATATTGTAGCCTGCCTATATTGGTACAATCCAATCTTATGGCTAAGCTTAAAATATATAGACCAAGATATAGAAATAAATTGCGATAAGCTAGTGGTTCAACAATTAGGCGACACAATAAAAAATAGAAAAGAATATTGCATGTCAATGCTAAAGTTATTAGAAATAAAAAGCAATACAAATAATTTTGTTTTAAATTTAAACCCAAATAAAGAAAGGATGCTTATTATGAAAAAATGGAAAAAGACACTTGCAGGTTTGATGGTTTTTATGTTTGCGTTTACATTTTGTTTACCGGTATTTGCCAATGTGACCGACCTAAATCAAGATAGGATTGATACAAAAGGTGAAATAGTCACTAATATTAACTCGGAATTTGGAGATAGGGTTCAAATAATAAGTGATGAAGAGTATCAAAAGTTAGAATTAGGAGAAGTATCAAGTACAGGACTTAGATCAGCAAGTATAGACGAAGAGATAAGCCTCGGTAGATTCGATAATACTAGTTATAAATTCAACATGGACACTTGGTTTGGTCCAGTTCATGATGGATTTACAGTTAGATTAAGAAGTATGTCTTGTTCGGGGGGAGTTGATTATTCAGTAATTATTGAAGAAGATGGGAAAATTATCTATGATGAAAGATTTGCTTCAGACTCAACATTAAAAGTAAAAGCTTATAGAGGTAGTAAATATATAGTTACAATTATTAATCTAACAAATAAAACATTATCAGGAAAGGTAAAGATAAACTCATATGTAAGATAGATAGGAGGTGAAATAATGGATTTAAATCCTATGATATATAGTAATGGCGATTAGTTTAGATGCTATATTATATAATATAGCTAGAAACAAGAGTTGGAAAAATAGATAATATTTGATTTTAATGTCAAATATATTGAGGTCAGACAAAATTATATGAGGAGGTTAGAAATGAAGAGAAGATTTACTCTATTGATAGCCATGGTGATGCTGTTAACAGCAATGGCAACAAATGTATTTGCTTCATCAGCAAATAATAACTCAAAAGTCAGCCCTAAAGAATGGCAAGAATGGTTTAATGGTCTAAGTAAAGAGGAACAATTAAGTGTAAACTATGAGCCAAGTCAAGTTTTAAAAGCACTTAGTGCTAATGAAGTTTCAAAAGTTAATATTGACGACAAATATGAAACCAAAACCTTTTTGACAGAACTACAGAACCTATATCCGACCATGGAAAAAAAGTCTATAAATCAATATATATCATCTTATATTGAGATTTTCAATATGTACAGGGGTATGTATCCAAATCTTTCAAATAAGGCTATCGCAGAAAAAGCAAAAGCGAATATGTTAAATAAGATAGAGTATACGATTGATGATTCAGAGTATGAAGCTAAGGATATTATAATCCGCTCAGCTAAAGAACCTGATGGGTATGAAGCCATTGTCGACTATATAAATAAAAATCTCAAGCCTAATTACTACGCTACTTTGGACACGACAGAAGAAAATATAAATATTCTAAAAAGACATATTAATAGTTTACCAAACGAAGTCAAAGAATCAGCATTGTTATATATTGAGGATATGGAATCAGAAGATAATTTCGACGAAACAATTGCTAAAAAATATTTGAAAACAAATATTTTATATAGAAGCTCTGAAAAAGATGCAGCTTCAAAATGTGTTGCTTATGCAAAAAAGTATTGGAAAGATTATAATCCCAGTTATCCTGATTGGGATGTTGATTGTGCTAATTTCGTTTCTCAATGTCTGTATGCGGGAGAAAAAAAGATGAAAGACGAATATCCTAAAATAGACGATAGTAGAAACTGGTTTTCTTATGGTTCAAAAAAAGAACCAAGCCAAGTATCTTCTACATGGCGTGGGGCAAATATGTTTAAGTGGCACTGGGTCTCAAGATCATATGCTTATAAGGATTTCGATCTGAGTAAAAATGGAGAACTTTCAAGGTTATACAACTATGCACAAGCTGGATACCCTATATCTTTTTTAAACTCTAAAGATAGCGCATATCATACTTTAATAATAACTGGCTTCAACAATAATACAAAAGATGTTGGCGTAAGAAACCATTCAGGTAAAGCCGATAATGAAAAAACAGGTGTAAGATGGCTTAGTGGAGATAATGTTAAAGTAAGAGTATATGTCGTTTATAAATTATAACTAGGGTTTGATGAGTTAAGTGTAACAAGACAATACATTAGTCTTTTGGAACGAGGAGAAGCTCAACCAACGATTCCAGTAGGAATAGAAATTGCAAATAAACTAAATACATGTATTTATACATTATTTGGTTTTGATAAATTTGAGTGTGAGCAGTGTCATGTAGGTACAGGAGGCGATTAAATGGTATATTTAAATCCTCAGAGGTATAAGAACGGAGACTGAGCATGTTTAGTTTGGTAAAATTTGCGAATATATTGTGAAAATAGGAGGTTTATAATGAAAAATATATTAAAGAAATTTGTGTCGTCATTATTAGCATTTACAGTTGTATTCTCATTATGTGGAGTTGCTAATGTATTTGCTTCTGAGAATAATATAGATGACAAATTTAACCCATATAGTTTCCCATCTAACATAGAGCTTGAAAGCAGAAGTGCAAACAGTGGTGATATTGATGAATTATTGATTGTTGAAGCTTCATCAAGCGAAAAAGCTCAAGCAAGAGTGGATAATGATTTTGGTGATAGAGCATCATCGTCTGCTGTTGCAATTATGAGAATATTTGCGATTAATGATGGAGGAAGTTCATCATTTAATACATCTGGACATGCTTTTTTAAGTATAAAGAATATTTCGAGTTCGACAATTACTGTTGGAGGATTATCAGTTGGTTCTGGTAAGACTGTTACTGTAGGAACTTGGGGAAATAAAAAAGAACATACAGGGTTATGGTATAATCTTGAGGGATATTTCCAAAATAGGGCCAATGAATACGCTAATGCTGTATCATTAAGGGTAGATTTATCTTCTAACTTGTTGAGTACAGTTTCAAAAAACATAAAGAATAATGACTCATGGACTGCGTTATCAAATTGTTCAACGTTTGCAACAAAAGTTTGGAATTCAGTTTGTTCTACAACAGTTAGTGCAGGTGTTCCAAATACTCCAACAGCTACAGTTCAAAGTATAAAATCTTATAGTAATTTGTATTCTACTGGGGTAGGCATTCCATATTTTGGAACTGTATATTATGGAAATCCTCCTGTAGCAAGTTCAGAATATTAAGCAGGAGAATATTATATGACATTAAAAGTTGTAGCAAAAGTTTTAGGTTCTTTAATTCCTGCTATTATCGGGACATATTTGTTAATTAAAGATTATATAGCAGCAGAAAATCATCCTGAATGGAGTGTTTCGCCAATGGTAATGTGGATGAAATTTGGCGTAGGTTTGATTGTTAGCATCATCTTGCTCTTTGTTGTTTTTAGACAAAAGAATTAAACAGTTATTGTGTTTTAAAATAATACAAACAGAAAAAATAAAGTTAAAAGCTATATTATAGCGTAGCGACTAAGATTGCACTCTTAGTCGCTTTTTATTGTACGCTTTAGCATGAATAAACCACCAGCTATGCTGGTGGTAGGAATACTAGCTTTAGCTTCAAGCAAAAAACCTCCCCGTGATAAACTATATATGTTACTGGCAGTAGCATAAATAGAAAAGGGAGGTATCCTGAATGGATAAGAACAGTCTATCACATACAGCTTGGAATTGTAAATATCATATAGTGTTTGCTCCAAAGTACAGGAGACAAGTAATATATGGAAGATTAAAACAAGATATAGGAAAAATATTAAGGGATCTATGTGATAGAAAAGGAATAAATATAATAGAAGCAGAATGTTGTCCAGACCATATTCATATGTTGCTGGAGATTCCACCAAAATATAGCATATCTCAAATAATGGGTTATTTGAAAGGAAAAAGTAGTCTGATAATATTTGATAGGCATGCGAATTTAAAATACAAATATGGGAATAGACACTTTTGGTGTAGAGGATATTATGTAGACACAGCAGGAAAAAATGCAAAAAAGATACAAGAATATATAAAAAATCAATTAAAAGAAGATTACATGGCAGATCAAATAAGTATTAAAGAATTTGTAGACCCGTTTACGGGTGAGCAAGTGAACAAAAGCAAAAAATAAGGTGCTTTAGCACCAGCTGTGAAAATTGGTGCACGAGAAAGAAACTTCAAAGCATGGAATGCTGCCGGTAACAGCCCCTTATAGGGGCAAAACAAACCACCGGCTTAGCCGGTGGTTATGATTGGATATTTAAATGAAAGGAAACGAGAAAATGAGAAAATTAGAACAAATAAGAGAAGAGTCAAAAGAAATAAAAGATAAAATAAACGATACAGAAGAAAGATTAAGGCAACTAAAAAATCAAGAAAAGAAGATATTAAAACAAGACATAGTAAAAAGAAGAAAAGAAAGAACTCATAGGCTCATAACAAGAGGAGCAATTTTAGAAAGCTTTATAGAAAATGCAGAAGAACTAACAGATGAAGAAATAAAAATCCTACTAGAAGAAGTAACAAAGACAAAAGAATTTAAAGAAACACTAAAAATAATGAGAGAAAATTAAGAAAAATAAAATAACCAAATCTCCCTTAGATTTTCTAAGGGCGCAATTATACACCCTAAAGGGTGCTTGCGTGCCTTTAGAGCCAAACCCTTGCAGGGAGCAACAACCATTCGCTTTTTAAAAGTCAAGGGTAAATAAACTCGCTAAGGCTCGCCCTTGACTTTTAAAATTTGAAATGAACAAAACAATTAAGCCGACATACTGAAACAACAAAAATTAATTCAGTAGTCGGCTTTTTCTATTCTATCATTTCAAAACGCTCATTCACAAAGTGGATATAGAAAATCTTTTAAGCCTCCACCTAAAACAACAAAAAAGAAAGGAAGTGATAAAAATGGCAGACAGTTTTCATTTTTCAGTAAACATAATATCAAGAGGAAAAGGTAAAAGTGCAGTAGCAAGTGCAGCATATATAAGTGGAGAAAAAATAAAAAATGAATGGGACGGAGTAACCCATGACTACACCAAAAAACAAGGAGTAATAAGCAAAGAAATATTTTTGCCAGATCACGCACCAGAAGAATATAAAGACCGAAAAACCTTGTGGAACTCGGTAGAACTTTTTGAGAAAAACTCTAATGCCCAACTTGCAAGAAACTTTATCATATCTTTACCAAAAGAGTTAAGCATAGAAGAAAATAAAAAGATGATAGAAGAATATGTTCAAAGCAATTTTGTAAAAGAGGGAATGATAGTAGACCTAGCAATCCATGATGAAAGTAGAGAGGGAAATCAAAACATTCATGCTCATATAATGACCATAGTAAGACCAATAAATGAAGATGGAACATGGGGGCAAAAAAGTAAAAAAGAATATATCCTAGATGAAAAAGGAGAAAAGATTTTAAACAAAAATGGAAAACCTAAGACAAGAAAAGTAGAACTAACAACCTGGAACGATAAAGGCAATGTAGAAAAATGGAGAGAAAACTTTTCTAATCTTTGCAATGAATATCTAGCAAACAACAAAATAGAAAAAAGAGTAGACCATAGGAGTTTTAAAAGACAAGGCATAAAACAAATACCGACAATACATCTAGGAGCAAGTGCTAGTGCAATGGAAAGAAAAGGAATAAGAACAGAAAAAGGAGATATAAATCGTGAAATTAAAAAACAAAATAAACTATTAAAAAATATAGGCAATGAAATAAAGAAAATATCATCATGGTTAGCAGGCTTCAAAGATAAGCTAAAAGAATCATATAGGGAATATAAAGACCAAAGTAAAAAGCAAATCGAAAATGAATCAGGACTCTTTAACCTCTACGAATATTTAAGCTTCTATCAAGAAATGCAAGAAAATAATAGAGCTGAATTATCATTTTATGGCAAAAGAAACAAAGCAATCTATGATCTAAAAAGATATGCAAGTGGAATAAATTATCTAAGAGAAAACAAAATAAAAACCATATCAGACTTACAAGGGCATATAAACACCCTAAGAAGTAAAAACTCTGAAATATATAAGACCATAAAAGAAAACAGTCAAAAGATAGAAGACCTTAATAAGTGTTTAGCCTATGCAAAGACTGTAAGAAAAACAAAAGCAACCTACCAAGAATATGAAAGCAAGAAAATATTCAAAGAAAGCTTCTACAAGAATAACCAAAAGGAAATAGACCAACATATAAGGGCAAGAAGCTTAATTGAAAAAATCAGTGGAAAGAAAAACTTAAGAGAAAAAGAATGGTTAGGAGAAATTAAAAACTTAGAAGATGAAATCAGTAAATTAAATACAGAGTCAGAAAAGATAAGGGAAAGATACAAGGAAATAAATCATATTAAATATTCAGTAGAAGTAGTCAATGAAGAATATGGTATCGACCTATCAATAGAAATTGACAAGGCGATTAAGAGAGGAGAGAAAGAAAGTATCATAGAAAAGATTAAAGAGTATAAGCAAGACAGTGATAAATTTAATGAAAAAAGACAAATGACTAAAGACTATTACAAAAATCAAGAAAGATAAGACCTGGTAAAAATATCTTATCCAAGCTATAATATGACCAAGAAAATAAAGGCAGATCTAGGAGGTAATAGAGATGAATAAAAGGCAAGAGCTAATAGACGAACTCATAAAAGCAGATCAAGATGGAACATATAAAACATATATAAGCACAGAAGAAATAAAATCAATGAACAATGAAGAAATACAGATTATATATTCCAACATGAGAAACTATCTATCAGACAAAAGAACACACATAAACTACTAAAGGTGGAAAAGCAAAATAAGAGCAGAAAAACAAGAAAAGGTACAAATACCTAAGTAAGCTATAAAAACATCAAAATAAAGCATTCCACCACCAAGAACAATAAAATAAAAACAAGCAAAGGGAAGTATAGAAAAATTAAAGCCTATACTTCCCTTTTTTTAATTCAAACAAAGGAGATAAAACATGATAAACGAAGAAATAAGCAAAGAAGCAGGTCAAGCAGCACAAACCATAATAACATACACAATAAAGGCAGCAAAAGAATCAATCAACTTAGACAAAGAAATAAGAAAAAAGATGAATGATACTTTAGAAAAAGCAAACGGAAACCTCAAAAGTCTTATGGGCGATGAAATAAAAATAAAAGACCTCTACAAAAAAGGACAACTAGAAAATATAAGCATAGATCAAAGCGACCTCAAAGACTTAAAAAAAGAACTAAACAAACTTGGAGTAAGTTTCTCAGTAATGAAAAACAAAGAAACACAAAACTATGAAGTATTTTTCCAAGCCAAAGACATAAAAGTAATGGAATATGCCTTTAAACAAGTCATAGCCAAAGAAAATAAAAAAGAAAAAGAAAGTATCCTAAAACAAATAAAGAAATACAAAGACCTATCCAATAAAAAGGATAAGACAAAAGAAAAAGTCAAAAGAAAAGTAAAAGAAAAAGTAAAACCAAGTAAAAAAGATGTGACCAGAGAAATCTAAGGGAGTAACGAAAAGTTACACCCTTAGATACAAAAAACAAGAATTCCGAAAACCAGAAGTCCAGAATTCCGAAAATCGGAAATCAAGAATTTCGATTATCGAAAATCAAGAAAGGAGCAGATATGGCAACAAACAAAAGATATTATTGGATAAAATTAAAAGAAGAATTTTTCACAGACAAAAGGATAAAAAGATTAAGGAGAATATCGGGAGGAGATACCTACACGATAATCTACCTCAAACTTCTACTACTAAGTCTAAAAGATGAGGGTAAACTCTATTATGACGGAGTAGAAAGTGATTTTATAAAAGAGTTAGCACTAACAATAGATGAAACAGACGATGATGTAATGGTTACAGTTAATTATTTAATAAATCAAGGATTATTAGAAGTTGTAACAGAAAATGATGAATACTATTTAACTGAAATACCAAACTTAATCGGATCAGAAACAGCCTGGGCAGAGAAAAAAAGAAGATATAGACAAAATAAACAGAGGACATTGTCCTTAATGAGTCCAACCCATGTCCGACAAGAGATAGAGATAGAGAAAGATATAGAGATAGATAAAGAGAGAGAGGGAGAGATAGATAAAAAGTCCACCCCCATCTTTTATGGAGAATTCAAAAATGTAAGGTTAAGCGAAGAAGAATATAAGAACCTTAAAGAAAAATTAAACTCACACACAGAAATAATGATAAATAAACTATCAAGATACATGAAAAGTAGTGGCAAGACCTATCAAAACCACTATGTGACAATCTTAAAATGGTATGAAGAAGATAAAGAAAAACTAACACAGAAAGGTTTAAATAAAAAAATGAACTATGATGTAGGCGAATCTTTATAGATAAAAAGAGGTGGAAAGGCATTATTAAAGACTTTAAGTCTAAAAAGGTATAAAAGTATGCCAGAGAAAATAAAAATGTAAATATGATACCTAAAAGGCGATTAGAAAATTAAAGAAATGCTAGAAGACTTTTAGATGATTGTTACCAAGAGGGTCTAATTTTCATTGTTACTTATGCAGTGGGAATTGGACCTTTTTATATAAGAAAATCCTATTTCAAAATTGGTTACCAAGAAAGACTTCTTTTCACTGTTAAGTATAAGAGAGTAATTTATAGAATTTTGTTTCATCAAGATAAATATTTTCTGATGGTCAAATTTAAAAAAGATTAATAACTCTCGATAAATTTTGAACCTTAACAATTGAATAGACCAAGACAAGACGTTAATTATTTTTGGAGCGTAATAACCTAGCCGCAAAGATCTTTCTGCTGAATTATTCGGTAAAACAAGTACTGCTAAGCTAAAAGCAAGGGAAGAAGAAAGGGAGCGATAAGTAAGAGTTTGAATATAGGGAGGGATACCCTATCCGCTATGAAGAAAATGAGGATAATGATACTTCTAAGGTTGAAGCCGGCTCATCCGGAATAGAGGCGGAGGTGAGATTCCTATGTTGCTAATCCAAAGCACTTGTCAATGTCGTAAAGCTTAATTAAACAAATAATTATTAGATATAAAACTTTAGAGGAGGTATATATTGGACAATGACTGGAATGGATTGGCTGATTTAATAGCAAATCTGATTGCAAAATATGCTGGTGCTTTAGATTTAGATAATCTGCCCGATCCAACGCCAGCAAAAAATCAAGAGATGAAAAATAGTTTTGACATGGCAAAAACACAAATTGAGACGGACTAATAAAAGTGTTATAATATACTTGAAATGATAGTCCAAACTTAAATTCAAAAAATTATATATGATATAGAAAAATTATATTGAGGTTAATGCTATGTCAAAAGAAAAAATAAAAGTATACCTCTATACACGAGTATCTACGTCAATACAGATAGAGGGGTATTCGTTAGAGGCACAAAAATCACGAATGAAAGCTTTTGCTATTTACAACGATTATGAAATTGTTGGAGAGTATGAAGATGCCGGAAAGTCTGGCAAGTCTATTGAAGGTAGAATACAGTTCAATCGAATGATGGAAGATATAAAATCTGGAAAAGATGGAGTGTCTTTTGTTCTTGTGTTTAAGTTATCAAGATTTGCAAGAAATGCCGCTGATGTTCTTTCTACACTTCAGATAATGCAGGATTATGGAGTTAATCTTATCTGCGTTGAAGATGGCATTGATTCATCTAAAGATGCTGGGAAACTAATGATTTCTGTTTTATCAGCTGTGGCTGAAATAGAAAGAGAAAACATCCGTATTCAAACAATGGAAGGTCGCATTCAAAAAGCAAGGGAAGGAAAATGGAATGGTGGATTTGCTCCGTATGGATATAAACTTGAAGATGGCAAGCTGTTTATAAATGAGGAAGAGGCAGTTGCCATAAGAACGATTTTCGACCAGTATGTAAATACTACGATAGGAGCCAATGGGCTATCTAAATACTTAGAGAATCATGGAATTAGAAAAATCCCAAGACAGAACGGAAAGAATCCTTTGTTTGATGCAGGTCTTATAAGAAAGATATTAAAGAATCCTGTATATAATGGGAAAATAGCATTTGGAAGAAGAACTTTAGAAAAAGTTCATGGTACAAGAAATGAATATAAGCAGGTTGAACAAGATGAATATCTAATATCTGAAGGTATACATGAAGCTATAGTTTCCGATGAAGTTTGGCAAGCTGCTCAGGTTAAGCTAAAATCTCAAGCAAAGAAATATGAGCATGTGAATAAAGGAAAAGATACACGCACACACTTGCTTTCTGGAATTGTAAAATGCCCGATATGTGGAGTGGGAATGTTTGGGAACAAGAGTATCAAGAAAAAGAAAGATGGCACAAAGTATAAAGATTATTATTACTATGGTTGTAAACATAGGCAGATGATAAGAGGTCATAAGTGTACATTCCGTAAGCAAATTAGAGAAGAATTGTTAGATGATGCTGTTGCAGAGGTGATTGTCAAGATAGTAAGTAATCCGAAATTTGCTTCTATGATGCAAGAAAAAATCAACATGAAGGTGGATACCTCTGAAATAGAAAAAGAAATAGATAATTTCCAAAAGGAATTGAGGAAGAGTCATTCTACAAAGTTTAAGATAATTGAGGAAATAGATAATTTAGATGTTGATGATAAGCATTATAAGAGAAGGAAACAGGATTTAGATGATAGACTATATCGTATGTATGATAAAATAGATGAATTAGAATCATCACTAATTGATGCGAAAGCAAAGAAACAAACCATTGAAGCTGAAAAGCTTACAGGAGATAACATATATAAGGTTCTGATCTATTTTGATAAACTCTATAAAGTCATGAATGATGTAGAGCGTAGGCAGTTAATTACAGCTTTGATTTCTGAAATTCAAGTTTATGAAGAAAAACAACCTAATGGACAATGGCTAAAATCAATTACTTTCAAGCTTCCAATTATAGAAGAAAATCTCAACATAGGTTTGGACAATGATGAATAAGATGAGACTATAGCGTTGATACAAAAGATGTAAATCTAGAAATCCTGCATTTCAAGCAGTTTTATAAGCATTTTGTCTTCGATAAAGATGAAGAAGGATACGTCAAAAAGACTCAAAAAAACTACATGGATGTGAGTGTAGTCTTGAGACTAGTATGAGGAAACACAAAAAATATAATTAACTCATTTTGTACTTTCTACAAGAGTAGCGTAAAAGGCTGCTCTTTTTTATTAAAGGGTGTAAGAATTCGTTACATCCTTTTTAAAAATGGAAAACTTATAAGCCAACTTTACATATTCGCTTTTACAATATATAATAAAAGCGAAGACGAGAGGAGGCGGACTATGAATACACTTAAAGAATATATACAAGAAAATTTAGTAATTACTAACAAAGAAGCAGAAGAGCTTGGATATACTAGGCATAATCTATCAGAATTAACAAAGAGCGGACAATTAGAAAGATTAAGACCGGGGCTATATCAATTAAAAGGAAAAGTAATAGACGATTTTGTTTTAATATCATCTAATAGTATTCGAATTATATTTTCCCATCAAACAGCCCTATACCTACACGACATATCAGACAGAACTCCAAATGTATTTCATATATCTGTACCCCAAGGCTATAATGCAAGTCATATCAAAAATAGATATAAAGACCTCCAAGTTCACTATGTAAAAAAAGACTTGTACGAGATTGGCAAGACACAAATAAAATCGCCCCAAGGCAATTTTATCCCAGTTTATGATATCGAAAGAACAATTTGCGACATCATAATCGACAGAGAAAAAATAGATAAGCAAATTTTTACAGATGCCATAAAAAGATACTTTAAATCACCAAATAAAAATCTAAGACGACTCATAAAATACAGTAGACTATTTAAAATAGAAGATGAAATTAGAAAATACATGGAGGTATTATCATGATTAATATCGAGAGTATAAAGGGCAAGATAAGAAGTCTGGCAGAGAAGAAAAATCTGAAATCCCAAGAAGTTCTGCAAATTTATTTTTTCGAAAGATTTTTAGAAAGGCTATCTAAATCAAAGTACAAAAATAATTTTGTAATTAAGGGAGGATTTCTTATATCATCTTTAATTGGGATTGAAAATAGAACAACTATGGACATGGACACAACCATAAAAGGCATACCCCTAAAAGAAGAGAAAATAAAAGACATTGTAGAAGAAATTATAAATATCAATCTAGAAGATGGAATAAAATTTGAAATAAAGGACATCAGTTATATAAGAGATGAAGACGAGTACGAGAATTTTAGAATATCACTAATGGCAAATGTTGGTAAAACTAAAAATCCAATGAAACTAGACCTAACAACAGGAGATGCAATAACACCAAGGGAAATAGAATATGCTTATCCCTGTATCTTTAGCAAAGAAGCTATAAAAATAATGGCATATCCATTAGAAACAATTTTAGCTGAAAAATATGAAACCATAATCAGAAGAAATATAACAACAACACGAATGAGAGACTTCTACGACCTATATACCCTCTATAAATTAAAAAAAGATGAGATAAACTATAAAATTTTAAAAGAAGCAATAGAGAGAACCTCAAACAAAAGAGGAAGTCAGGAGATAATAAAAGACTATGAGGAAATAATCAAGGACATAAAAGATGATTCATATCTAAGATTCTTGTGGGAAGTATACCTTAATGAAAATAAGTACATTGGAGGTTTGATATTTGATAAGGTTGTTGGTGTGGTTACAATTTTATCAAATAGAATTTATGAGATGTAATTTAACATACATTGTCTGGTAAATCATAGACAATAAAATATTAAGTAAAAGAGAAGTGGAATTATTCTACTTCTTTTTTATAATTCAAATATTACTTTGAAAGAGACTATTTTCAGTCTTTAAAAAACATTTAATGGTATAATATAATAAATATAATTTTTCTACAGAGGGTATAGTGAGAACTTTTAGTTATAAAAGATTATTTAAAAAACTCATTGATTTAGATATGACAAATAATGAATTGATGGAAAAGGCAAAAATAAGTAAAAGCACATTTTACAAAATGAAGAATGGGCAGAATATAACGACGGATGTTTTACTTAGAATTTGCAATACTTTGGATTGTGGTATTGAAGAAATTATGGAGTGTAGTGATGAATATAGATAGTGAAGAATTTGAACCAATATTTATGGATATTAAGGAACGATACCTATCAGGTGTAAATTTCCCCAAATTAATAGTTGGAACAGGGCTTTCTATTGCAATGAATATTCCGGGAATGTCAAAATTGGCTGAAAAATTGGAGGAATCGTTTGAAAGTATCGGTGATTTAGAGTTACAGAAGCAGTGGAACAAATATAAGGGGAAGATCAAAGATGAAGGATTAGAAGCAGCCTTATTAGATGTTACAATAAGTGAAGAATCGTTTGTGGAAATAATTCGAGAGATAACGAGTGAATTTATTTTAGATGAAGAATATAATCAGCATAGTGATATATTAAATGAAATTTCCGGATTTGAAAAATTATTAAAGTACTTATTGGGAACTGTAAGTGTAAATAATCAAGTAATCGATATAATGACTCCTAATTATGACAGAATTATAGAACTAATTTGTGATAAATTAAAACTATCAACTACATTAGGATTTTCGGGGAATATGTATCAAACTTTTAATGAAAATATACTAAAGCAACCTTATGATTTTTTTTCTAAAAGCGTTCCTTTAGTAAGATTATTTAAGCCACATGGATCAGTTAATTGGATAAAAAAGAATGAGAGAGAATATCAGATTAATGATTATAAGTTACTAAAAGATAACAAGTGCTATATAGATATTATTACACCAGGCAGTATGAAATATAAGTTAGGAATGATTAACGGTATTTTTAGATGTCATAGGGAAATTTTTAATGAATTGATAACAGACTCTAAAAAGAATTTTTCTATATTTATTTATGGATATGGATTCAATGACCAGCATTTTAATACAGTATTCGAGGATACTCAAAAGGATGTGATTGTCTTGACAAGGACTATTAAAAAATCATTTTTAGATAGAGCAATGAAAAACGAAAACTGGACTTTATTTTATAAATATGAAGATAAAGAAGAAAATACAGAAGAAGGAAATTATATGGTATATAAAGGTAAAAAATATAATATAAATAAGGAATTATGGGATATAAATGTATTTTCGGAAACATTTTTAGGATAGGAGAAAATTATGGAAGATATTCAAAATTATTTAAATCAAGAAGTTGGAGTTGTTCAAAATGTTGATACCAAGAAAGTATCTGTATCAGTAGAAAAGGAAGAAATTTTAAATAGGCTAAAAATAAATGATATAGTTGTTTTATCTGGAAATAATGCAGATGAAAAACTAATTGGAATAGTAACTAGGGTGAGCAAAAAGAGAATTGATATTGATGACGAAGAAACTGAAGAACAAGAGTATTCATATAACTTTTGCAATATAACTTTAGTAGGTACATTTTATAAAAAATTGTCTTCAACTAAACAAAATATTTTCAAAAGAGCAGTGAACACTTATCCTGAAATCAATAGCAAAGTTTATTTGGCAGATGGTAAAGCTCTATCTATTATTATGAACTCTCTTGAAAATGAGATATCTTCAGAAAAAAGATTAATTATTGGCAAATATGCAAGTAATAAAACTGTTGAAGCTATTTTGGATGGAAATAGATTTTTTCAAAGACATGCAACAATAGTAGGAAGTACTGGAAGTGGAAAATCTTTTACTGTAGCAAATATTCTTGAAAAAGCAAATGAGTTGGAGCACGCTAATTTAATTGTTTTTGATTTGCACGGTGAATACAATGAATTAAGTTATGCTGAACAGATAAAAATTTGTGACTCTGAGGATGGGTTACATATTCCTCTGTGGTTTTTCAATTATGAGGAAATTCATTCATTGTTTATTGAATCTTCTGAAGGGACATCTACAAATCAAAGGGCAGCAGTAATTAAATATATTTTAGAGCATAAGAAAAGGTATCTTGAAGAAAATATGACTGAATTTTCATCCGAAATAATTACAGCAGATACGCCGATTCCTTTTTCAGCAAAAGAGTTAAAAGCATATTTAGAGGATGAAAATATAAAGGAAGAAACAACAGGTGAAGTATATAAAACCGGAGATAAAAAAGGACAAGCAAAGACGAAACAAGGTCAATACTATGGGAAATTAACAAACCTTATTACGAGACTTCAGACAAAAATAGATGATAAAAAATATGGGTTTGTATTTAATGAAGATAATACTGTAAGAGCTGACTATCTGAAAGAATTTGTTGATAAAATAATGGGACTAGATAAAAAGATAAAAGTAATAGATTTATCAGAAGTCCCATCAGATATGTTACATATAATAATAGGGATTGTTACAAGACTGGTATATGAAGTCCAATTTTGGATGTCGCCTAAAACAGATGAGACTAGGCATCCTATAGCCTTTATTTGCGACGAAGCACACTTATATATGCCGAGAGATACAACGAAATTGAAAGCGGTTGAGAATAAATCGCTGGAGATATTTGAAAAAATATCTAAAGAGGGGAGAAAATATGGTGTTTCATTGGTGATTGTTTCTCAAAGACCTGCAGAATTAAATTCTACTATAATATCTCAATGCAATAATATTATAAGTTTGAAAATTACGAATGATAGAGATAAATCGGCAGTAGCAACTATGTTAACTGATTCATTGGTAGGTTTGGTTGAAACATTACCTAATCTTGATGTTGGAGAATGTATTGTTATTGGAGATTCAATTAAATTACCTACTAAAATTATTTTAGACAAACCTAAGGAAGAGCCCAAAAGTTCAACTATTGATTTTTGGGACAGATGGATAGATGGAAAAGGTACAGTTTTCAATATTGATGAAGCAATTAAATGTATGATTAAACAGACAAGGTAGGGGGAGAAGAGAATATAGGAAACTATCTCTCCATCTCCTTACCCATATAAATTCCATAGTTCTTTCGTATTTGATAAAGCTCGTCCATTGTAGATTTTGTAGAAGAATACTCTTGCATAAGGGTATTCTTTTTTTCTTGTAATTTATCAAGTTTAGATAAAATATCCTTTGAATCTGGGAGCTTGGAATAGGATTTTTTGAGTTCTGAAAGGGCATTTTCATATAGGGTAATCTGAGCTTTGTACTCTTCAAAAAATGACTTATCAGACGGATTTGCCTTATATTCCTTGTAGTGTGCCCTGTATTTTTTAACGGTATTAACTTGTTCCATAGTGGCAGAAAGCAACAGCATTTCCTCATCAATAACCTTGATTTTATTCTGTAAATTTTGCCTTTCATCGGCTGCTTTTTGGATGTACTCATCAAGTTGCTTAACGGATTTAATACCTTGTTCTCTGAGGAAGATAACAGACTCAGCCATTGTATTAAGGTTATGTTTGGTTGCCCAAACTTCATAGCCTTTAGAGGATTGTGCTTTTTCATTTGTAGATATATCAATAACATTTCCTACACGCTTTTTAGTAGGATTAGCTTTATTTTTAATTGCTAAATCTATTCTTTCTTTGATTTTTTTCTCAGTATAATCTTCTCCGATAGTCTTTGTCCTTGTAAATCTTTGCTTATCTTTATGACGAAAAGCAATGTGTTTACCAAACTTAATTTCATAATCAAGAGATTCCATATTTTCTAAAAAATCTTCCCAAGATTTAGATTTATTAATCATTCTATCTATATCAAATTGTAGTTTAGACTTCCAAGAATTTCCTTTCTTGTTTAGGTCATATTCGTACCAAGACTTACCAGCAGTTTTATATTTTCTCTTGTAAGCTTCATAATATTTATCAATGACTGAAAGCTTATTTTCTTTACATAATTCATCACTTTGATACCTAATTTTGTGGTAAGATTTTTTGTTAGATTGGTAGCATTTACCAGTCTTGTAATTAACATTATTAAAGATTATATGGTTATGGATATGCCCTCTATCTATATGAGTTGCAAGAACAAATTCATAATCTTCTTTTAAAATTTTCTTGCATAACTCCATTCCTATCTCGTGAGCTTTTATAGGATCAACCTCTCCTGGTAGAAAAGATTGGATTAAATGTCTAGCCAAAACTGTACCTTTAGTATCATTGTCTTCTCGAGTTTTCAAAAATTGAATATGGGCAGTAGCTGGGTGACATTTAAATGAAGATACTAAGAATTTTTCATCAGTTTTTTCACTCTTAGTAATATAATCTATTGCCAAATTTAGAGTTGATTTTATAGGATGTATTTTTGTAATTGCCATACTAATCACCAGAACTTTCTTTTGATTTATTAAGAAGTATGGAATGGATCTGCCATATTTCTCTTGATAATTTTTCTATCTGCTTATCCATCGATTCAATTTCATTTTTGTAAATAACACCAGTTGTATTAGTAGCTTTTGCAATCTGATTTATATTATTTGTTGCATTCGAAAGTAGCCATTGTAGGTTTCTAAATGGTTCTAAATCTACAACATAAATTTCTTTTTCTAATACACATTTTCTAAGAAAGTGTGACATAGTTTTGCAGTTGGCAAGCTTCATTTTCTTTTCGAAAATTTCTTTTTCTTCATCTGTTAAATATATTTTCAGTTGATTATTTCTTTTTCTATTATCCATAGTATATCTCCTTATCATAAAATATTGGGGTCTTAGGGTTCTCCCTAACAAGGTAAAATTGATAAAAAAAGAAGCAGTCCATAAAGGTTCTGCTTCATCAATTTTTCGTAAGTGGGTACTCACTTACTGTGCTTGCTATTAAAGCTATTAAAGTTATAAGCGTTAAGCGTGTATTCAGTTTTATTAATTATACCGCATTTAAAAAAATTAATAAAGAAGTATAAGCGAAGCTATTGACAATGATTATTAGTTCTGATACAATAATTCCGACAAGAGTGTCGGTTTGGAGGTTATTTATGAAATGAAAATGGAAGCTGATGAAAGAAAAAAGCAGATTAGACAAGCAGCTATTAAAGTTTTTTTGGATAAGGGATTTAGAAATACAGTTATGAATGACATTATGGAAGCTACTGGGCTTTCTAGAGGTGGCTTGTATCATCATTATGGTTCTACCTATGAAATCTTATATGACATTATGGTAGAAGGAAATAAATACAGAGAGAAGATAATCTATGATGAGATGAATAAAACAAGTCAGGATTTTAGCGAAGTTTTATCTGAGATTATTTTAGAAAAAATGCTATATCAGAGTGACTATGTTTCAATTTATGCAATGTTTTTGCAGGAATTAAATCATGACGATAAGTTAAAAGACTTATATAAGAAACTAAAAAAATCATCATCTGATAGTATTCTAATGTTATTTGATGAAGATGTAAGAGGTGAATTAAGTGAAGCTATCGAATTAATAACTGATTTGATTAACACATTTATTCTAGGTTGTGAAGTTCTAAATGCAAGAGAAAATTTTGTGAAGAACAAATTTGCATTAAAAAAAATGATAGGAATTATCTTAGATAATAATGCTAAGTAAATCTTAGGGTTTACTCAGAAAGAAAAAATATATCTTAAATTGGAGGTTTATATGAAATTAAAAGATATAGTACAAATTGCAGTATTAACAGTAATTGGTTTTGCTATTGGAATGGCTGTTTCAATGTTTACAGGAACACTTGGAGCTATCGCTCTTTATGCTTCAGCTGGATTTGCAGCTTTTGCTGTTGGACCAGTTTTTGTAATAATGGCAAAAAGAATTCAGAAGAGAGGAGCTGCAGCCCTATTTTGGATTATATATGGTCTACTATATTCAGTGATGGGATATTGGATTATGATTCCTATCTGCCTAGTTTCAGCAATATTGGCAGAAATTATAATAGGTGATTATAAAAATAATACGAAGGTAGGAATAGCATTTTCAGTGGCTATGTTTATTGTTGCTATGCATCCTATTATCTTTGTTAAAGTTTTAGGAGTGGAAGGAATAGTTAAGTTTGCGTCTTCTATAGGCAGAGAGCAAGCTGAGTGGATGGCGAGCTTTTATACGAATAAAGTAATAGCAATAGCTATGGGATGTAATGTAATATTAGAACTACTTGCAGGATGCTTTGGCATATATATAAACAATAAATTTTTTGAAAAGAGAAAAGAAAAAGGAATTTTGTAGTGAACAATTTTGGAAAAAGTAAGACAAAAGATATAAATCCAATCACTCTTTTTTTGATAATATTGATTTCGTCTTTCTTGGTTTTTCTTGTTAATGGAATAGCTTATTATGTTCTTTTGGGAATGAGCTTTGTGGTTGTCTTGTTATTTTCATACTTAGAAGCTATCAAAAGGTTGAGCATCTATTTAGGATTATATGTGTTAATAAAAATCTTATCTTATATTGACTTAGGATTAACTACTGGGGCAATAATAGGTCTAATTGCCTTGGTATTAAAATTATATCCAATTTTTAATATTGGTAGGGTATTGATCCTCACTAGCCCTCTCAAAATAATGGCAGCTTTAAGAAAGGTTCATTTTCCACAAATGGTAAGTATAGCTCTTGTAACTGCATTAAGATATCTTGGAGAATTAGAATCTAGAATTAAAGAAATACGCAATGGAATGAGGGTAAGGGGCTTAAAAATAAGCCCCTTACATCCTGTGCGTTCATTTGAATTTTATCTTATTCCACTTATCTATAAATGCCTTCAAGTAAGCGAAACATTAACATCTTCTATAATAACAAGAGGTATTGAGTATGAGGGTGAAAAAACAAGTTATAATCCAATATATTTTGGTATTTTAGATTATATTGTCATATTTTCCTTTTTGATGGTATTTGCATTATGGAGGTTAGAAGGATGAGCTTATTAAAAGCTAAAATTTTGAATTTCCGATATGATGAAGACAATTCTTCCGTTCTTGAAAATATTGATTTAGAAATTTACGAGGGTGAATTAGTTGTAATTACAGGCTTATCGGGTTGTGGTAAAACAACTTTGACAAGAATTCTAAATGGGCTTATCCCAAATCATTATAATGGAATTTTAAATGGAGAAGTGAAACTATTAGATAAAAATCTGATGGATTATAGAAAAGGAGAACTTGCAAAATATATAGGCAATGTCTTTCAAAATCCATCAGACCAGTTTTTTGCAACTATTGCCGATGAGGAAGTTGCTTTTGTTGGTGAAAATTTAGGAATGCCCTTAGATAAATTGAAGTTAAAAACAAAAGAAACTTTTGAAAAAATGGGAATTAGCGACTTGATGGATAGGAAGCTTTCAGAACTATCTGGAGGTCAGAAACAAAAAGTAGCAATAGCTTCCACGTTACTATATGATACAAAAATTATTTTCTTTGATGAGCCTTCGTCTAATTTAGATTATCACGGGATTCTACAGTTTAAGGATATCCTTTCTAATTTAAGAAAAATGGGAAAAACTGTTATTATAGCTGAACATCGATTATTCTTTTTAAATGACTTGTATGACAGGCTAATCTATATGAAAAACGGAACAATAGAGAGAATATTTTCACGAGGAGAACTTACAGAAGATGCTTGCAAAGAATATGGACTAAGAGCAATTAATTATAAATCTTTGAAAGCAGAAAATTTAGTTTGTCCTCAAGAACAAGCCTTAGAGGTCTCAGGCTTAAATATCAAAATAGGTAATAATGAATTAATAACAAATCTTTACTTTAGTCTCAATTCTGGAGAAATAATGGCAATTATTGGACAAAATGGAATTGGTAAAACAACTTTGGGAAAGACTTTATCAGGCTTAATTAAAAATAATGGGAAAACAAGTTATGGAAAAAATAAAAAAGAAAGGTTAAAAAACTCTTATTATATGATGCAGGACGTGGATTATCAGATTTTCTTTGATACAGTAGAAAACGAGCTTTTACAAAAAGATAGAATTAATGACGATGGATATTTAGATAGACTTAGAAAAGAATTAAAACATATTGATCTTTGGGAAAATAGGTATGATCACCCTCAAAATCTATCTGGTGGGCAAAAACAAAGACTTGCCCTATTGACAGCTTGTTTAAGTGGTAGAAAGTTAATAATTCTTGATGAACCCACATCAGGTTTAGATTATAAGAGGATGAACGACATTTCTCAAATAATAAAAAGATATTCAAAAACTTATCCCTTTGCAATAATAACTCATGATATAGAACTTATTTTTAAGGTTTGTAACTCTGTGTTAATGCTTGGAAAAAATGGATACAAGAAAGTAAATATCCAGGGACATGAAAAAGAAATTTTGGAATTTATTAAAGATGGACTGATTGCGTAAGGAGTTGATTTTATGCAACAAGATATGAAAGAACAATTATTAACAAAAAGACCTATAGATTTACTTTTTCAATTATCTATCCCTGCTGTAATAGGAATGATAGTAATAGGTCTTTATCCACTAATGGATGGAATTTTTGCAGGAAATATTATAGGACAAACTGCAATGACAGCTTGTGGTGTAGCTATGCCACTTACCTTTTTTAATAGTGGAGTATCTACACTCATAGGTGTAGGTTCAGCATCAGTTTTATCGAGAGCCATAGGTAAAGGCGACCAAAAAACTGTGGACAAAATTATGGGGAATTTAATCTTTTGGGTTATTCTATTCTCAGCTATTATCACAGTAGGTGGGATTCTACTTGCACCACATTTTTTAGATATGGTTGGAGCAAGTGGAGAGATAAAAAACTATGGGATTAGATATTTAAGAGTGATTTTCATCGGCTCATTATTTGTAAACTTTACTCAATCAGCAAACATGGTTATGCGTGGAGAAGGATTAATGAAAAAAGCAATGCTTATTATGGGTCTAGGGGCTTTTTTAAACATAATTCTTGATCCAATTCTAATGAAATTAATGGGAAAATACGCAATAGAAGGGGCTGCACTTGCAACTATTACAGCACAATTTGTTCAAGCGATAATAACACTCCATTACTTCAAATACAAAAGTAAAGCAGTAAAAATAAATAAAATCAAACCTGATCAGGAAATAAAAAAAGAAATGTTTGGCGTAGGGTCATCTGCTATGATGATGCAAATTTTATTTATGATTCAACAAACAATGCTATATAAAATGTCATTTAAATATGGCGGAGATACAAATGCTATCTTGATGGCAGCAACACTTAGAATATATGCCTTTTCATTCATTCCACTTTGGGGAATGAGTCAAGGTTTACAACCTGTAGTTGGTACAAATTTTGGAGCGAAAAAATACGACAGAGTAAAAGAAGCTATGAAAGTATTTTCTATCGGAGGATTAGTTCTTGCATCAATATTTTGGATACCAGCATTAGCATTTTCAAAGAATATTCTGTCTTTATTTGGAGTAGAAGAAAGTATTATAACTCAAGGAATAGGAAACTTTAGACTATTTTATTCTATCTTTATCCTATATGGAGTAATGGTAATGACTATAACATTCTTCCAAGCAATAGGAAATGCTAAAAAGGCAGGCATAATCGTCATGCTAAGACAATTATTTTTATTCCTCCCTGCCATGATTATTCTACCGATGATATTTGGGGTTAAGGCAGTATGGTTTGCTGAACCTCTTGTAGATTTAATTATGATTTTAACTGGAATAGGAATGATGATTGGAGAACTTAATAGAATGTCATCTCAAGCAAAAAAATAAAGTAGATAGTTAAAAAATACTACCAAAAGGAGGTTTTGAAGTGAATTTAGTAAAAGAATATGTAAATAAAAGAAAAGGATCATATTTTGCATCCGTCCTACTTGCGATAGTGGGAGTGGTGGCAGGTTTTTTTTCCTATATATACATGGCAAAAATCATTGTAAATTTGATTAATGGCATAAGTGATATGAGTTTATATACTCCACTTTGTATAAGTATTTTAATAACATTTGTTATAAAAGAAGTGGCAGCAGGAATTTCTACAAGTATTTCTCATACGGCGACTTTTAATGCACTAGGAGAAATCAGAAATGATATTTCTAAAAAATTATTTAAAATGCCACTGGGAGATGTGTTATCAAGATCATCTGGAGAACTTAAAAATATTATAGTTGAGCAGGTGGATTCTATGGAAACGTCCCTTGCCCATCTAGTGCCAGAATTTACGGCAAATTTAGTTGGGCCTATCCTATTATTTATCTATATGTTTACTTTGGATTGGAGATTGACTCTACTTTCTCTTGTTCCTTTTGTCCTTGGCATGTCTATTATGATGTCTGTTATGAATGCTCATTATAAGGAAATGTTTGGAAAGTCAGTTGCCATTGGTCAACACATGAATAATTCTATTGTTGAGTATATAAATGGGATTGAGGTAATAAAGACCTTTAATCAAAGTGAATCATCTTATAAAAAATATACTGATTCCGTCTATGACAATGCAAAATTTTATTATTCTTGGATGGACGAGTCTATGAATAAGGTTGCCATAGGTAGGTTACTTTCTCCTATGGGGATACTTACAATCATACCCTTTGGAATTTTATTTTACATCAATGGAAGCCTTGATTTAGGAAATTTAATTACCTTAATCGTCTTATCATTTGCTACAGTTTCTAGTATTTTAAAAATAATGAACTATATGGATGATATGTCAAGAATATCGACTATAACTTCTGAAATAGGAAAGATTTTAGATTCAAGAGAGTTAGAAAATATTGACAAGGGAGAGAAAATAGAATCCTATAATATAGAACTTCAAGATGTAGACTTTTCTTACAATGGAGAAAAGAAAATCATTGATAATCTTTCAATGGAAATAAAAGAAAAGTCTGTTTCAGCATTCGTTGGTCCTTCTGGGTCAGGCAAGTCCACAATAGCAAAACTTATTGCTGGATTTTGGAATGTAGATAAGGGATCTGTTAAAATTGGCGGAGTAGAAACAAAAGATGTGTCGCTCGAAAACTTGTCTTCACTTATTTCTTTTGTATCCCAAGACAATTTCCTCTTTGATATGACTATAAAGGAAAATATTAGGCTTGGAAATAAGAATGCCTCTGACGAAGAAATTATAGATGTATGTAAAAAATCTGCCTGCCATGATTTTATTATGAATCTATCTAATGGTTATGATACAAGAGTTGGTGAAGGTGGAGGTTATCTGTCTGGAGGAGAAAGACAAAGAATATCTAT
This sequence comes from Peptoniphilus lacydonensis, assembly GCF_900106515.1. Classification (GTDB taxonomy): domain Bacteria; phylum Bacillota; class Clostridia; order Tissierellales; family Peptoniphilaceae; genus Peptoniphilus_A; species Peptoniphilus_A lacydonensis. Next base: position 115,068 of record NZ_FNWF01000003.1, on the reverse strand, counting down.
TGCTCGTGCCATGCTAAAGAATGCACCAATCGTAATTTTAGATGAAGCAACTTCTTATATAGATCCTGAAAATGAAGCTCTCATACAAAACGCCTTGGCAAATCTAGTTAAGGGTAAAACTTTAATCATAATCGCTCATAGGTTAAAGACAATTGTTGATGCAGATAGGATATTTGTTATTAAAGATGGCAAATTAAATTCTTATGGTACTCATGAAGAACTATTAAAGTCATCAGAACTTTATAAGGAAATGTATGCTGCAAATTTAAGGGGTGATGAAAATGCTTAATGTGTTTAAAAAGATATGGAATTTTTCAAAAGAAGAACAGGTATATATTAAGAAATCTATTCTCGCTGGATTTTTGCACGCAGTATTTAATGCCCTTGAGTTTGGTGCGATTTACTATATGCTAGTAAATATATTTTCTAAAACTTTAGACTATAAGGCTATCTTTGTTTGTCTTGGAATATTAGTTATATCCCTTGTTGGAAAGATAATGACACAAAAATCATCACAAATGGCACAAACACACGCTGGATATTTTATGGCAGCTCACAAGAGAATAGAAATAGGAGAAAAGATAAAAAGAGTTCCTATGGGTTTCTTTTCAAGCTTTTCACTAGGAAGATTAACTACTATTGCTACATCTTCACTTTCCCAAGCAGAAATGTGGGTGCCTATGCTTTTGGTTCTTGTACTTGGTGGAGTTTTAAATACTTTAGTCTTTGTCCTTGGAACTTTAATTTTTAATGTAAAGGTAGGACTTGTTGCAGTAGTGGGTGTAATAGTATTCTTTATAGTTACATCAATGATGGAGAAAAAATCATCAGCTAATGCAGACAAAATGACAGAAACACAAACAAGACTTACAAAAGAAGTATTAGCAACTTTACAAGGAATACAGATTAGAAAGTCCTATAATCTTGGTGGAGAAAATAACAGAGCTTTAAGAAAGTCTATAAAAGATACATCAAATATACTTTTAGATTTAGAAATATCTGTAGCACCTTACACAGTTATCCAAAGAATTGTAATGGGAATAACAACTGTAGCTATGGTCTATGTATCATTAAAATTAAATTTATCTGGTGAACTTCCACTTGCTGAAACAATTCTTATGATTATGGCATCCTTTATTATCTTTGAAGGCTTAATCGGGGCAGGATCAAACATGGCAATCCTAAGAGCTTGCGAAAATGCCATAGATTCAGTTGGTTTTATAGACTCAATGCCTGATATGAAAGAAGGAAGTATTATAGAACCAATAAAAAATCACAACATAGTCTTTAAAAATGTATCATTTTCCTATGATGATAGACAAATTTTAAAAAATGTATCAGCAGAGATAAAAGAAAATACTATGACTGCCATTGTCGGACCATCTGGATCTGGTAAAACAACATTTTGTAATCTAATAGCAAGATTTTGGGATGTAAATTCTGGTGAAATTTTAATAGGTGGAAAGAATATTAAGGACTATAAGATAGAAAACCTTATGAATTCAATTTCCATGGTATTTCAAGATGTATACCTATTTGAGGATACAATTGAAAACAATATAAAATTTGGAAAACAAAATGCGAGCCATGAAGAAGTAGTTCAAGCTGCTAAAAAAGCAAGGTGTCATGAATTTATAGAAGCTTTACCAGATGGATATAACACTATCATTGGGGAAGGTGGAGCAAGTCTATCTGGTGGAGAAAAACAAAGAATCTCCATAGCCAGAGCCATGCTAAAAGACGCGGACATCATAATCTTTGATGAAGCAACAGCAAATATAGACCCGGAAAATGAAGATAAGCTTAAAGAAGCAATAGAATCATTAACAAAAAATAAGACAGTAATAATGATTGCTCATAGACTAAAGACAATTAGAAATGCTGACCAGATTTTAGTCTTAAAAGATGGAGAAATAGTAGAACGTGGTAATCATGAAGAACTGATTAAAAATAATGGACTTTATTCTGACCTTATAAATGCAAAAACTAAGGCGGAATCATGGAAATTAAATAATTGATAGGAAGAAATATTTAAAGTCTCTGAACATGAAAAATATTTAGAGCAGGTGGACAAGAAAAACCACTTGCTCTTTTTTTCGTTCCTAAATCAATATGGGAATTTTGAAGATAATCTAGAAGATAAAAATGTTGATGTAGAAAAAGTTGTAGCTACACCAATGATGATTGAAGCATAAAAAATGTATCAACCATTACCCTTTAAACAGGATTTAGGTTGATACACAAAATTATTTACAGACCCTGTTATTGTGTAATTAAGACTATAAGCGTTAAGCGTGCTTATTTATAGTAAATAAAATTATACCATACTCAGAATATAATTTCAGGGCACTATTGACAAAAGTATAAGAAAATGATAATCTTTATTAAAGAACGAGTGTCGGTCAATAGGTGGTGAGGTTTTGGCAAAGAGAAATGTAAAGGATCCAGAAGAAAGAAAACAGGAGCTTATAAATATAGCATCAAGACTTTTTGAAAAGTATGGATATGAGAAAGTTTCTGTGCGAGATATTCTCGCGGAAGTTAATGGAGCACCGGGAATGTTTTATTATTATTTCAAATCAAAAGAAGATATTTTCTTGGCGTGTATGGAAACTTACTTTGATGAAAAATTAAAAAATAAGTTAGGTATCCTTCAAAACAAGGAAATAGATTACGAAGAAAGAATAAAAATTCTAAGAGAACTTATAGTAAAAGATATCGGTCAGTTTACGACTAGATATAATTTTTCAAAAGAGAATTCAATTACAGATAACTCTTACAGGCTATGGGAATTGATTCATTACATTGGAAAATTTATAGATGTCTATTCAGAGTTTATAATTGAAGGAATTGAAAATAAAAAAATAGAAAATAATATGGGAATAAACAGAGAAAATGTGAGAAGTTTTGCAGCTTTTATTTTATACGGAGCTGTTGGAACAATATATAATGACTATATTATTAAGGGAGAAAACAAAACAAATTCAAGTGAAGCCTTTGGAATAATAAGCGAACTATTTCAAAGACCTCAGTAGAGAAAAATAAAATATAAGTATTTTACAAGGGAAACATCAATGGTGTTTTCCTTGTATTAGTTTTAAGGCAAATGAACGAACTCGTTCGGTAAGGAGGCATGTTTTAGATGAAAAAGAAGAAATCAATCAAAGATATTATTTCCTACAGTGAAATAAAAAAAGGACAACTTGTAGTAGGAATATTATTTGTTAGTCTTGGAATGCTATTAAGTATTTGTCCAATTTTGGTGATATACAAAGTCATAAAATCTCTATTTTTATATGGAAAATTAGAACAAAGTACAATACAGTTCTGCACCTATGGACTTGCAGCAGTGGTATTGTCATATTGCTTAACTTACATTGGCGGTATTTTATGCCATAAGTTTTCATATGTTTTAATAGCTAACTTAAAAAAGAAGATATTATTTCATATTGGGAATCTTCCTTTAGGTTTTTTTACCGGAGACAACAAGTCAAAAATAAGGCAAGTATTAGGATCGGACATGAATCAAATTGAGGGTTATTTTTCTCATCAATTACCAAATTTAATTTCAACTTTAGCACTAATTTTAGCAATGATAATTGTTATGTTGAAGATAAATTTAATATTAGGTCTTACGACTTTGTTAATTATATTTGTTGGTTTAGGAATTCAGATTGCAATCATGGCAAAGATTATAAAGTCGGGTGGACTTGAGAAGAACTTTGCGATTTTGGATCAAATTAATTCAGCAACCACTGAATACGTTAAAGGTATGCCGGAAGTGAAAATATTTGGAACAGGAGCAAAATCATTTAAAACTTTTTCAAAGTCAGTAGGAGAATATAGAGACTTTACAAGTTCGATGACATCAATGATAAGACCGGGATTTGTTTCATTTAGAATGTTTATTTTATCTGTTGCTACATTCATAGTTCCAGTAGGAATACTTTTAATGTCACGAAATAATAACTTGGATTTTGCTACAGTTTTTATTTTCTATTTGATTCTTGCACCTGCCATTAGCGTACCTGCATTAAAACTTAGAGATTTTGCAGAAGGAATGAATTTACTAAATGAAGTTGTTTTGAGAATCTACGAAATTATAGATCAAAAAGAATTGGCAATTGAAAATATCGAGGAAGAGATAAAAGGTCATGATCTTGAATTCGAGAATGTAAGCTTTTCTTATGGAGATGAAGAGGTTTTAAAGAATATAAGCTTCTGTGCTAAACAAGGAGAAGTTACAGCATTAGTTGGCTATTCGGGAGCAGGCAAATCTACCATTGGAACGCTAATACCCAGATTTTACGATCCTTCAGAAGGCTCTATTAAAATAGGTGGAGTTAATATAAAAAATATTCCGATGAACGCCTTAATGGAGAGGATAGCATTTGTTTTTCAAGACAGTGATCTTATCACAGATACAGTCTTCAATAATGTTGCTATGGCAAAGCCAGGTTCTACAAAAGAGGATGTCATAAAAGCATGTAAAAAAGCAAGATGTCATGATTTTATTGTAAAACTTCCTGATGGGTATGACACTGTTTTGGGTAAAGGGACTTATTTATCTGGAGGAGAGAAACAACGTATCGCTGTAGCAAGAGCGATTTTAAAGGACGCACCAATATTAGTATTAGACGAGGCAACAAGTTTTGCTGATTCTGAAAATGAATATCTTATGCAGGAAGCTTTGTCTGAATTGGTTAAAGATAAGACAGTTATCATGATTGCTCATAGGTTAAATACCATAGAGAATGCAAATCAAATTTTAGTAATATCTGATGGAAAAATTGCAGAAAGAGGTAAGCATGAAGATTTAATCCTTGCAGATGGAATATATAAGCGACTCTTTGATATTTATAAGAAGACAAATATTTGGCAAATGGATATAGAAGGGAGTGAGAATGAATGATAAGAAATATTACATTAGGAAAGATGAATAATATAAGAAAATCAATTATTTTAAATGTTTTGGCATCTATTTCCAATCTTATACCATTTATTGCTTTGGCGAAAATTGTAGAAACACTATTTTTAAATAGAGGTGCAGATAGTATAGATACGAGCCTTTTATGGAAGTATTTTGGGATAATGGCAGTATTTTTCTTAATAACATTCTTATTGGAAAATTTAGCCACAAAATATACCTATGAACTTGGATACAAGACAAGTGCAGATGGAAGAATAGAGCTTGCAGACCACATAAGAAAACTGCCGATAGGTTATATTTCAGGAAAAAGATCAGCAGAGATCTTAGATACATTAATGAATGATTTTTTCAAAGTTGAAACGGCAGTAACGCATCAATTACCTCAATTTTTCAGTGGCATATGTGTAGCGGTTCTTTGCTCAATATTATTTTTGATAATTAATGTAAAAATGGGAATAGCAACACTTATAGGACTACCTATTTCTGTTCTACTTCTTACACTCATGCAAAACTTTCAGAAAAAAATTTATTTAAAAACAAAGAAAATGAGGATAAAAGAGGAAGAAGATATAAATGAATATTTGGATGCCATTAAGACTCTAAAAGCTTATAACAGCTTAGATGATACATTAACAAAACTTGAAGAAGATATAGATAACTCAAGAAATGCAAATATTAAGAGTGAGAAAGGGGTTGGTTCATTAACTACTATAGCAAGTATGATTTTAAGAATAGGACTTCCTTTGATGAGTTTAGTTGGTTCCTATTTATTTATAAATGGATCTTTGGAAATTGATACATTTTTAATGTTCTTATTTGTAGGCACAAGGATTTTTGATCCCTTGGAGCTTGCACTTGTAAATTATACAGGTCTACAAATGGCATCAGTTTCAGGAGAGAGAATCATTAACTTACTTAACGCTAAACCTATGTCAGGAAATTCCGATGTAAACGAAAGCAACAAAATTGAAATCTGCGATGTTTCATTTTCTTACAAGGAATCTAAGGTTATCGATAATGTTTCATTAGACATTAATGAAAATGAATTAACTGCTTTTGTTGGTTACTCTGGCTCTGGAAAATCTACACTAATTAAATTAATTTCCAGATTTTATGATCCTAATGAAGGGACAATTAAAATTGGTGGAGTAGATTTGCTAACAGCCGACCCTGATAAATTAATGGATAAATTTTCTGTTGTTTTTCAAGATGTGTATCTTTTTAAAGACACAATTTATAACAACATAAAATTTGGAAATGAAGATGCAAGTAAAGATGAAATAATGAATGCTGCAAAAATGGCAGGAGCTTATGACTTTATAGTCAATAAAGATGATGGATTTGACACTATGATTGGACAAGGAGGTGCGACTCTGTCTGGAGGTGAGAAACAAAGAATATCAATAGCGAGAGCAATATTAAAAAATGCACCAATAATACTACTTGATGAAGCAACATCTTCACTTGATCCTGAAAATGAACTTATTATACAAGAAGCAATATCAAATTTAATTAAAAATAAAACAGTTGTGGTTGTAGCTCATAAATTAAGGAGCGTAATGGGAGCTGATAAAATTGTTGTTTTAGACAAAGGAAAGGTAGAAGAAGTTGGGAAGCATGAAGAACTTATTAAAAATGAAGGACTATATAAAGACTTATGGAATTATCAAGAAAAGTCTAAAGAATGGAAGATTGTACAGTAACAATCAATTTTAAAGGAGGAAACTTATGAAAACACAAAAGAAATCATCAAAAAACGCAGTTACAGCCGGTGTTTTAATTGCACTTTACTTTGTAACATATTTAGTAATTGGGGCAATATCAATGCCTGTCCCTGTTTTATTTTTACTAATGCCTATGCTTGTAGCACTACTTGCTGCACCAACCTATCATATGCTTCTTGCAAAGACAAAGTCAGCCACTGCTATTGTAATCGCAGCTATCTTACCAAGTATTTTATTAGTTGCAACTGGACATATTCCAATTGCACCATTAGTGGCAGTGCCTGCCGGAATAATTGCTATGTTCATAGCAAAAGGTGGGAATTATACAGATTTTAAGAAAAATACAATTAGTCATATGTTTTTTTCTCTAAACTTATTTGGAGGATTTTTACCAATTTGGCTTATGAGAGAAGCATTTTTTGAAAGTGTAATAAAAGGTGGCTTAGATCAAAGCTTTTGTAACACAGTAAGGGCATGGACACCAATATGGATGTTACCAGTTATGATTATAGGAACATTTATATTCTCTTTGATTGGTTCATATTTTACAAAGAAAATACTAAATAAAAAGTTGGAATCAGCAGGAGTTTTATAATGGAAAATTCAAAGTTTGTTCTGGGGTCAAAATATGACCTCAGAACAAAACTTATCTTGCTTATAGGTGCAAATATTTTAATTTTTTTAGGGTTTGATTGGATCTATCAAAGTCTTATTACATTATTTTTTCTTGTCATTATTATTTGCGATGGTTATAAAAAATCCGCTATAAGGTATATTTTATTTTTTGTAATAAGTGTAGTATTGGAAAAATCTTTAGCCTATTTTAATATGAATTTTCTTTTGAATTTAATTTTATTTATCTTAGCAATTGGAAGAAAATTTCTGCCATGTATTATCGTGGGTAAATGGATTTTAAATTCCACATCTGTTTCCAGTGCAGTAGCAACTTTACAAAAATTAAATCTTCCAAAAGACTCGCTCATAATGATTTCTGTAATATTTAGATGTTTGCCTACGATTAAAGACGAATGGAGTCATATAAATATGGCGATGAAAACTCGAGGTATTAATTTTAACTTAATCAATTTAACAAGAAGACCAACATTAATTATGGAGTACTTTTTTGTACCCTTATTCGTAAGTGTGATAGAAATTGGGGATGAGCTCTCTCAATCAGCCATTATAAGGGGACTTGATGCTCCTGTTAACAAAACAAGTAGACACCTAATTAAGTTTAGAAGAAATGACATAGACGTTCTAATTCTTATGATTTTAATTTTATCAATAGTAATATTTATGAAAGTGTCAGGGTGGAATTTATGATTGAAATTAGAGAATTAAGTTTTAAGTACAAGGGAGGATCTGATTACTCATTAAATGATATAAACTTGAAAATCAAAAAAGGTGAATGCATTCTTCTATGTGGCAGGAGCGGTTGCGGAAAGTCGACTCTATTAAAGCTTATGAACGGTATAATACCTGAGTTTTATGATGGGGACATTTCTGGCAGTGTTATGGTCAATGGTATGAATACATTTACTACACCAATTTATAAATTATCTAAGAATGTAGGCTCGGTTTTTCAAAATCCTAAAACACAGTTTTATACAACCAATACAACCGATGAAATTGCTTTTGGTTTAGAAAATTACGGAATAGAAAGAGAAGTAATTAACAAAAGGATTGACGAAGTTGAAAAAGAGCTTCATCTTGAAAACTTGATGAATAAAAATATATTCAATCTTTCTGGAGGAGAAAAGCAGAAGATTGCTATAGCAAGCATTTACGCATTAAACCCTGAGATATTTATTCTTGATGAACCATCTTCAAGCTTAGACATAAAGTCAATGAAAGAATTATCTCTTACAATAAAAAAGCTTAAATCTTTAGGAAAAACTATTATTATTGCAGAACACAGGTTGTGGTATTTAAAAGACATTGTTGATAGAGCAATATACTTAGAGGATGGGAAAATCATCAGAGAATATAGTATGGACGAAATTGAAAATCTAAGTGAAGATGAACGAATGAGAACGGGACTTAGGAATTCTGATTATAAAGCCATTGAAAGATTTGATGATTTTGAAACTTCAAATAAAGGGACTTTATTAGAGTTAAAAAATCTGATGTTCAAAAGAAGTACCAGAACAATTTTGTCCATTAAGGATCTTAAATTTAGCTATGGCAATATTATTGGGATTGTTGGAGAAAATGGAATTGGGAAGTCTACATTAGCAAAAATCATATGTGGCTTATACAAAGAAAATAAAGGGAAAATTTTAAGAGATGGTGAGAATTTAAATATAAAAAGTAGGCTAAATGAGAGCCTGCTTATTATGCAGGAAGTGAACTATCAGTTATTCACGGACACTGTCAAAGATGAAATAGTATTAACATCAAATATTAAAGATGATAATGCTTTAGATACTTGGTTAAAAGACATGGAGTTAAAAAACATTGGTGATAGAAATCCTCACACCTTGTCAGGAGGACAAAAACAGAGAGTGATTATTTTATCCGCTTTACTATCCGACAAGAAAATCCTATTTTTCGATGAGCCAACCAGTGGATTGGACTATAGAAATATGAAAATAGTAGCTAAAAACATAAAGAAAGTTAAGGAAAAAGACAAGCTGATTTTAATAATATCCCATGATGTTGAGTTTTTAGAGTCAGTTTGTGATAAAGTGATTGATTTCACGTATTTGTGAAAATGCATACATTAGTAAATTGCAAGAGGGACATATGATAAAAACGCAAGAAAAACGAGAAGTTATGAATAGTATTTTTTAGAATACTTCATAATATAAACTTTATAATATTTTTTATTTTTGAGGATTTATGCCTAATAGCATAAGTCCTCATTTTTTATATTCAATTAATCATTAAAACTCAAAAATACTATAAAAAAATAAAAATTCTGGTTACCAAAGAGGGCAAATTTCACTATATAAAGTGAGGGGTATTTTGTCATCTTTCTATAAAAATCTAAATACTTTGAGTTGCGAATATTTATAAATTTCTTAGGTGAGATTAGTATATTTTAAATTTAAACAACTTATCAAGGTAAAAAATTAACTTACATAGGAGGTAAAAATGCAAGCAATAAAGATTTATAGTATGAGAGTTGCTATGTTACGTAGACTTTATGAGCTTAAATTAATTAATGATAAGGAATATACAAAAATTAAGAATAGGTTAGAAAATGATTATAAAAAGATGGATATAAAGTAGTTAATCTTGTGATATAATAACACTGTAGAAAGATACAAAATGGGAAGGAGGTAAAATGAATACTAAAGTAAAATTAATAAAAGCTTCAAATACTGGAGCAAGAAATAGAAATGCACTACATTTAGATTTAAAACGTGTTGCAGCGTATTGTAGAGTAAGTACAGATAGCAAAGACCAACTTGAATCATATAAATCGCAAGTTGATTATTACACAAATCTAATAAAAAATAATAAGAACTGGACTTTGGCTGGTATATATGCAGATGAAGCGACAACAGGAACAACTGCTACTAAAAGAGCAGATTTCATGAGACTAATAAGTGATTGCCAAAATGGAGATATAGACATGATAATTACTAAATCTATATCAAGATTTGCTAGAAATACATTAGATACTTTAAAGTATGTAAGACTATTAAAGGAAAACAATGTTGGTGTAGTATTTGAAGAAGAAAATATAGATACTTTGACAATGGATGGAGAGTTACTATTAACAATATTAAGTTCAGTAGCTCAACAAGAAGTAGAAAATACCTCAGCCCATGTAAAAAAAGGACTGAAAATGAAAATGGAAAAAGGGGAACTTATTGGTTTTCAAGGTTGTCTTGGATATGATTATGACCCTACAACAAAAAGTATCTCTTTAAATGAAGAAGAAGCCAAAATTGTCAGATACATCTTTAAAAGATATTTAGAGGGCAATGGTGGCTCAGTCATTGGCAGGGAACTAGAAGAGCAAGGATATCTCACCCCGAGAGGTAAAACAAAATGGTCTGATACTACAGTGTTAGGAATAATTAAAAATGAAAAGTATATTGGAGATATACTAATGGGAAAGACCTTCACAGTTGATCCCATAACAAAAAGAAGACTAGCAAACTTTGGTGAATCTGATAAATACCACATTGAAAATCATCACGAGCCAATTATACCAAGAGAAGATTTTGAAAAGGCACAAGAGATTAGACTCAGGAGAGCACAAAATAGAAACACCATTGCTAATAAGGATAGAAAAAGAGAGAAACTATCAAGGCAATATGCTTTTTCAAGTATGCTTGAATGTGGATTTTGTGGAGAAATACTTTCAAGAAGAACATGGCACACTAGTTCAATTTATAAAAAAATTAACTGGCAATGTGTAAAGTCAACTAAAAAAGGTAAAAAATATTGCCCTCATTCAAAAGGAATACAAGAAGCAGCAATAGAAAAAGCATTTGTTGAAAGCTATAGGCAATTATGCCATGTAGATTCAACAGTAATAGATGACTTTTTAAAAATTGTAGAAGAAGAAATAAATGATGAGACTTTGGTCAAAGATTTGAAAAAGTTAGAAAACCAATTAAACAGAATCATTAGTCAAGAAAGAAAGTTAGTTGATCTTCATTTAGAAGATAGTATAGACGAAGAAGTTTATTCTAAAAAGTATAAAAAACTTACAAAACAAAAAGAAGAATTACTTGATGAAAAGAAAACCCTAGAGCTAACAATAAAAGATGAAAACTCTATTAAAGAAAGATTAAAGCAATTTAAAAAGGTGTTAGAGAATAGAGAAATCATAGAGGAATTTAACAGAACAGTATTTGAAAGCATAGTTGATAAAGTCGTAGTGGGTAGAATTGACAAAGACGGAACAGTCCATCCTTATGACTTAACATTCTATTTCAAAACAGGGGTTAAAGATAGTCAAGATTCTAATAACTTTAAAGATAATAGAAAAAATGCCAAAGACAATGACATTAATAAATTGTGTTCCTACAAGAATAACGAGGATAAAAAATTATGTTCCCAAGCAAAAGACAACGCATGTGGAGACTTTAGTATTGATGTCAAGGAAATAAGTTAAGAAGTCATAAGATTGTTGGAATCGATGGTTTTTTAGAATTTTAATAGAAATCTTAGAAGCCATTTTTCTATTTGGAAAATACTCTGTGGGAACAGTTCAAGTGCAGATTATTGCAGGGTGTGTAGACACTATGGATATTTAGGGTGGAGTGAGCAGGGTGGATACTATTAGGCTGCTCATTATAGATTAATAATATATGAAACTTCAAGATATATGAATGGCTATAGTAAATTAATAAAATAGATGACATCTATAAAATGTAAAAATAGCCTGATCAGAATAGTTGTTAGAGAAGACAATTATAATACAAAATAGATATAAGTTGCTGTTTTGTGTTATAAGAGACAAATAAGATATAACCTAACTACCAGATGTAGAGACGATAGTATTGATGTCAAGGTGAGGGACTAAACTGTATAGAAAAGCCTTGAAATAAACGGGTTTTGATGGTATTGCCAAGAAAAAGTGCATCATCGTAATCTCATTTTTAGATCTTTTAAAAACAGTTTTGTCTTCCGGAAATGTAACTATGGAACTGCTTTTTGACGTATTGAGACTTCAGAAATGTAGTCGGAGGTGGCTTTGGAGATATTCAGACAATAAAACTGTTTGCAATTGTATATTTCTCGATAAACAGGTCAGGTAGATTACCGAATACACTGAACGTCTGGTCAGACGACTTAGTGAAAAGATTACGGTTTACGATGAGAAATAGGTTGTGGAATTCAAATCAGGCCTTGCGATAAAAGGAGATGGATGAAAAGAATATATTAAAATAGGGCACCTCGTCAGGAAATGGCGGGGTGATTTTTTGTAGGAATACTTTAAACATAAAAAGCATATGAAATTGCTACGGCATTGTCGAGTTGGGATTAACATATTTTTACTTGAGAAGGCAATAATTCATGATATAATTAGTATGAAATGTATAACAAAGAATACTAACCCTCAAGGAGATACAATATGAAAAAAAGCAAGCAAGATCATAGTAACTTGGAATATGAGAATAAAACTGAGAAAAACGAACAGGGGATTTATGCTTGGACTGCAAAAGTTGGCTCAAAAGGACAGATTGTAATTCCAAAAGAGGCAAGAAATTTGTTCCATATAGAAAGTGGTGACACAATTCTCCTGCTGGGTGATCAAAATCAGGGAATAGCATTGATAAGTGGTGATAAAATGGCTGAGATGCTACAGGCAATTAAAGGAAAGATATTATGAAACGTATGAAACGATTAAAAATTATTATGGTTATTTTGATTGTAATAGTTGTGATTCTAGTGGGTTTTGCATATCGAACGCTTCACTTTGATTATGGAAATGATCGGTTTATGAAGAAAAAGGGGAAGCAATTAGGATTTACAGAAAAAGTGTACAAGACGACTGATGGCAGTGAAATAGCATACTTAGAAGGACCTGATAATGGGGAGCCGCTTTTACTAATTCACGGTCAGATGGTATCAAAAGAAGATTATGCGAAGGTTTTACCGAAACTATCGAATCATTTTCACATCTTTGCAATAGACTGCTACGGACATGGAAAATCGTCTAAACATCCTGATAAGTATCAGCTAATTCCTATTCGTGATGATTTGATCGACTTCATGCGTGATGCGATTGGTGAGAAAACATATCTTTCAGGACATTCCTCAGGTGCTTTGATATCAGCGGCAATAGCTGCAAAGGAAAAGGAACAGGTAAAAGGGATTCTCCTTGAAGATGGACCTTTCTTCTCTACAGAGCCTGCTAGAGCAGAAAATACTTTTTCTTATCTTGAGTTCAAGACAATCCATGATTTTCTGTCGCAGCAAGCGGAGAAGAATTATACGAGATATTATCTTGATCATACTTACATGAAATCACTTTTTAATAAAGATGGAAAAGATAATTGGGACTTTATAGTTAAAGATCCTTTTTCCAAGAGAATCAGAGAAAATAGTAGCAAAATGCCAATTGTTTGGTATTATCCTCCTGAAATCGGTTTGAATGGAATGATATTCTTAACGAGTAATATGCAGGACGGAACAGGGAACTATGATCTTCGATTCGGAGAGGCTTTTTACGATTTTTCCTGGTTTTATGGAGTTGACCAGAAAAAGATGTTGAGCGAAATAGAATGTCCGACAATCATTCTTCATGTTGCGCCTTCAAATGAAACCGCGCCGAGCTATTATGATCATAATGGAATATTGCTATCTGCCATGGACGAAAAAGATGCAGAAGAAGTGCATGCGTTAATTAAAAACAGTACTCTTAAATCAGGTTATGAATCAAGCCACAATATTCATGCTGACTTACCGGAACAGTTTGTTCATGAAATGATGGAGATGAAGCAGCAGAAGTAGTGTATATTCTAATTGAACGGGCTTTGATATGCACCCGAATATATAATTTCTTTTGCAACTTCCACCGTGCAACGAGTGTGAAGGCTTTCTTCCTGATGTATTGCTATCGTCAGAGTGGTCTTGATACATGTTATGACTAATTATAGTATTGATGTCAAGAAATTAGGATAATAGTAAATAAAACTCTTGAAACAGTTGGCTTTTAAGATCTCTAGAAGAAATCTTAAAAGCCATTTTTCTATTTGAAAAATACCTTGTGGGAACATTTCAAGTGTTGATTATTGCAGGGTGTGTAGACACTATGTATATTTTAGGGGAAGTGAAAAGGATAGATAATATCAGGCTACTTATCATATAATAAAAATGATATAATAATAATTAGGTTAAATTAAGGAGTTCAATATGAATAAAAAAATAAATCTGATATTACCTAAAAAACAATTCCAAATCCAGCGAGTAGGAATCTATGCACGAGTCAGCACGACAGATAAAGATCAGTTAAATAGTTTGGTGGCACAAATATCTGCTTTAACTAGACTTACATCACATTACTCTAATTGGAAACTTGTAGATATTTACATTGATATTGCATCAGGAAAAACTAAATCAAGTAGAAAAGAATTCTTAAGAATGCTTGAAGACATAAAGAAAGAAGACGTTAATATAATCGTTACAAAGAGCGTGAGTCGATTTGGTAGAGATACAGTAGATGCTTTAGAAGCATTAAAAGTAATTAAGCAAGCCAGTGCAAGAATTATCTTTGAACAAGAAAACTTAGATAGCCAAGAAGATGATACAGATATAATCATATCCATTATGGAATCTTTAGCACAATCAGAAAACGAACAGCGAAGTGAAAATATAAAATGGGGTCTAAAGCAAAGAGCGGCACAAGGCACATCAAAGCTTTATAATCGAAAGTGCTATGGCTATGATCATAATGAGAATGGAGAACTAATTATAAACTTCCAACAAGCAAAAGTAGTCAGGAAAATATTTAATTGGTACTTAGATGGGAAAAGTGTCATAGGCATTGTCAAAGAACTTGAAAAAGAAAAGATTAAATCTCCGACTGGGAAAAATAAATGGTCCAAAAGAAGTATTGAGGCAATGTTAAAAAATGAAAAGTATACAGGTTCTGTAAAACTATTAGATTCAGTAAATAAAGAAAATTATTATCTTCTAAAAGACAATCATGAAGCAATTATTGCAGAGGAAGTATTTAATAAGGTTCAAGAAGAGAAATCAAGTAGGAGTAATCTTGATGAGGAGAATAATAGAAAGAGTATAAAATATAGCTCTATAAATAAATATAGGAGATAATGCATCAACTATAAATACAAAAGTGAAGGAATAAATGAGGTGAGATAGTGAAAAGAAAACAATTTGATGATTTTTATTTTGCTAAAGACGGTCAAATTCATAAATTAGATGAAGTTCAAGCGCATTATGAAAAAAATAACGGTGACATATCTTATTATAAAGGAGATATGAGATGTCCAGAATGTAAAGAAGCCAGACTAGCTTTTACACATAAAACATCAAAGAACCGTGAATACTTATCAAAAGAGCCTACTTCAAATCATTTAGACAATTGTTCTTATAATTATGATTATGCTAGTAAAAAACAAATAATTGAGTATGTAGAAACAATGAATGATAATCAAATTCGAGATAAGCTTGAATCAGCATTAAATATGCTGATGAATAGAGACACATCAAAAGACATTAATATAAATAGCCAGGCACAAAGAGATAATCCACTTATTATAAAAAGTTCTAACGGGGGCAATTCAATACAACGAACAATCCCAAGAAAGAGTCTTAGTATGTGGTTAGATAAAGAATATGAAGGCAAAGTTTTTATATTTTATGGTAAAGTTAAATTAAAGGTTGAGCTAGTGAAACAAGCAGAGCAAGAGGGACAAGTCAAGCCATCTGAAGAATTTTTCAAACTATTGATTTATACCAAAAGAAGAGATGAGACATGGGGATATAAAACAAAAGTATTTCGTGGAAGATTTGAAGATAAAATAGATGAGACTAAAGAATATGATATAGCAATTTTAGGGTATCTCGACTTTTCTCATGGGAATACACCAGAAATAAAGTTGGTAAAATACAACTCATTACTATATAGATAAAATCTTATGAGAGAGCTTATAACAAAATAATAATTACTTTTTAGCATTTTCTATAGTTGAGTCATATATTAGCCTAATCAAAAAATTAGTTGGTGTAGACGATAATGATGTAAAACAAGAATAATTAGCGGTTTTATGAAATAAAAACAAGGTAGAATATAACCTAACTATCACATGTGGAGAGTGTAGTATTGATGACAAGAAATTACGATAATAGGCTATAAAACTGTTGAAATCAATGGCTTTTAGGATTTTAGAAGAAATCTTAAAAGCCATTTTTCAATTAGAAAAACACCTTGTGGGAACATATCAATAGTAAAAAGAGTAGGGGTGTGTAGACAGTATAGATATTTATAGGGAGAGTGGACAGGATAATTAATATATAAAAAACAATCTGGTTTTATATAACTTGAAAAAACAATGTACAAGTGTTATAATGTTTTAAAAGGAGGTGGTCTTATGCACGGTGGAATGCGTGAAGGAGCTGGGAGAAAGCATGTTGAAGATAAAAAACAAGCAGTTTCTGTATATATTAATTCCGAAGAAAAAGAAATTATTGAAGACCTACCACTTCCTAATTGTACGAGTTTCTCTAGTAGGATTAGGGAATTAATAAAATTAGGAATAGATTCGATAAAGTTAGAAATTAAAGATAATAAAGAACAAATAACATACATAGATTTATTTAGTGGGCTTGGTGGAATAAGAATAGGATTCGAACAAGCACTAATGGAGAAAGGATTAACTGGAAAATGTGTTTTTTCCAGTGATATTAAAGAACCTGCTATAAAAGCATATAAAGATAATTTTGGAGAAGATCCTAAATGTGATATTACTCAAATAAATCCTTCTAATTTACCGAATTTTGATTTTTTGTTAGCTGGATTCCCTTGTCAAGCTTTTTCACAAGCAGGATTAGGCTTAGGTTTTCAGGATGCAAGAGGAACATTATTTTTTGATGTTGCTAAAATATTGTTAGAAAAAAAGCCTATAGGATTTGTCCTTGAAAATGTAGAGGGATTAGTAAATCACGATAAGGGAAAAACATTTAAAGTTATAAAAAACACTTTAGAAGAGTTAGGATATGATATTGATGCAAAAGTTTTAAATGGAAAAGATTTTGGACTTGCACAATCAAGGAATAGAATTTACATTATTGGAATTAAGACAGGAAAAATTAAGAAGCTTGATGGATTCCAAAAGAAATATTCAGTTTTAAAAGATGTCATTGATGAAGAAGTTGAAGCTAAAGATACCGATTTTACGAACAAACTTTTATCTCATTACGACATGGAAGAACTGTATGGTAAAGCGATCAAAGATAAAAGAGGTGGAGATAACAATATTCATAGTTGGGATATTGAGTTAAAAGGAACAGTTACCCCAGATCAGAAAGATTTACTTGCTAAATTATTAAGACAGCGTAGGAATAAAAAATGGGCTGAACTGATAGGAATCGATTGGATGGATGGAATGCCTTTAACTGCTAATATGATAAAATCATTTTATCCACATGAGAACTTACAAGATATGCTCGACGATTTAGTAGAAAAAGGATACTTAGTCTACGAATATCCTAAAAAAAAGGTTGGAAATAGAAGAGTTAAGGATGAGACTCTTGAAAAAGGATATAATATTGTAACGGGAAAGTTATCATTTGAGTTTTCAAAAATTTTAAATCCAAATGAAGTAGCACCTACTCTGGTGGCTACTGATGTCCATAAGTTAGGGGTTCCAGTAAAGAATGGGATACGATCACTAACAGTTAAAGAGTGTTTAAAATTGTTTGGGTTTCCAGAAAATTACACACTTGATAATATAAAAACATCTGATGCGCTTGATTTGCTTGGGAATACAGTTTGTGTTCCCGTAATAAAGGCTGTATCTAATAAATTAATAGAGTCTTATATGGAAGCATTAGAAACTGAACAAATTAAAAAAACTGTCAAAGTTGTTTATTAGTAGCTTTGACAGTTTTTTAATTAATAAGAAAGAACTCGACTGAGCCATTCATCTGATGTGAATTTTAAACTTGTACTCGGAAATAGATCATAAGCTTTTTTAACAGCATTTATGAATTCTTCTTTAGATTTAAAAGCTTTATCAGGGTTTCTATTGAATGATGTTGGTCTCATTGCGTAGGGTTGATTCCTCTTTACTTGAAGACCTATTGAATATTTCTTAGTTGGAGCAGTTATTTCCCATATATTTTTTAAATACACCTTTTCAACTTTAAAACCTTCTGAGAAACCATCATCCATGGGTTTATATCCAAGTATAAAGTAGTATGCATCAAGTTTTCCAGGACTATCAAATGTTGTTTCAAGAAAACTTTGAAAATTGGCTAAATCAAATGCTGGATTATTATTGCAATTCCATGCCTTAACTTCAACATCATAGCTAATATTATTAAAAACGGCTACAAAATCTGGAAAGGCTTGTGTATGTTCACCAGGCACAATATTTACACCTAAATATTGAAACCAATTAGGTAGCCATTCTTGTAGACAATTTCCTATTACATCATTTCCAGAATAGACGTGACTCCTATTAGCAAAATTGATAGTTATTGTTCCATGTTGACCTTCTAGTTTATCTTTCGTTATCTCAAATAATTCAAAAATATTATCAATTTCCATATATTAATCCTCCTTTACTATTTCCATAATATCAGAAATATCACAGTCCAAAGCTTTACATACTTTAAGTAAAACTTCCGTTGTAACATTTCCACCCTTTGTAAGTTTTGCCATTGAAGAGGAGCTTATTGTAGATTCCTCACGTAGTTTGGATTTCGTCCATCCCTTATCAATTAGCAGTTTCCATAATTTGTTATAGCTTAGTTTCATTATTCACCTCTCTATTCCATGAGTTACCATAAAGCTCACCGCCACCTGCATAAAGCTGAAGGACCTTATTATTTTGAAGAATTTCATAAGTTTCCTCACTATATGAACTTTGTTTGTCAAAGGCAATGAATATCTGTTTATTGAGCTTTTCAGTTTCTGTATATAATTTCATAATTCCATCAATTCCCTCATCATCTATATTCTTAAAAAATAAAGAATCATGGGCAAGGGCAGGAAGTGATGAAAGATAAAGGATGGCTAAATCTAAAAGAATTAAACCTTTAAAATTTGTACCAGTCCCTGTATCTTTTGGTGTAAAAAACTCATAGCTGTTATAATTTTTCAAAGTAATTATAGGTGAATTTCTCTTTTCTTTGTATAAGCTATTGTTAAATTCACGCATTTTACTATTTATCGAAGTTGATATCTCTGATAATATATTCTCTATATTTTTCTCAAGTCTTTCTTTTGCATCATTTTTAGATTCTTTAATAGCATTCTCTTCTAAAAAAGCTTCATTTTGTTCTTCTAGTGCTGATATCTGTTTTTGCAACTCAGAATGTTTGTCTAAGAATTCTTTAGAAAAACTATTTTTTATTTTATGCTTAGAAAGCTCCTCGGATATATTCTTAATAGTATTTTTTATTTCATTTATCGAACTATTTACTAGCTCTTTTTCCTTTTCAAACTCAGTGCTTAAAATGCTTGAAAGTTTTTTGTGATAGTTTTCAACTTCATATATTTTCTTTATATCTACACTGGGAAAAAACTCCATCAAAGCTTGTAAATCTGCTTCGGTAGGCATGAGTCCATATTCCATACTTATATCAATAAGGTTTGATCTTCTTTGTAATCTTGTTAGCTGAGTTTCGAGCAAAAGTTTATTTTCTTTTAATGATTCACATCTTTTTGAGTCTTCTATTTCCTCTTGAGTGATATTGTCACTTGTGGTATAAGTTAGCGATTCTAACTCTGCTTTTAAATCAGAAATTCTTTTAAGATTTTCTTCATATTGTTTTTTACCACCAATTAAGTTAGATATAAAACTGTACTTTCTTGCATTTTTAAATGTCTTGAGTTTATCTGCTTCCAAGTCATACCTTTTATGAAAAGGCTCTATATCTTTATAATAATCAAAAAGGCTTAACAATATTTTAATAGATTCTTTAGTACTTTGATTTCGATAACCTTGCAAGGGGTGCTTTTCATCTCTATTATTCTTTCCATAAATTCTAAAGTAGGTACTTATTAATTGCCTAAAAGTAAGGTCTGTTTTGTTGGCATCATATTTTTCCATTAAAAAATTCAGAAAATCTTTTTTTGATATAGATTCATTGGTTTCGGAATAATCATTATTACATATTATGATTGTAGCAGGGTTTTCAGTTGATCGTCCAAAATAGTATTTTTTATCGAACTCAAAACAAGAATATATTGTATGATTTCCAAGGTTGCGAACACCGTCACTATCAAGGTAAGTATCTCCACCAAAAACAAAGTCTATAGCTAATAAAGCAGATGACTTGCCTATTGAGTTTGAGGCTTTTTGAGTACCTTGAATAACATTTAGTCCTTTTGAAAACTTTATAGGTGGTCTTACATTACCATTTTCTTTAAAAGCTGGAGAGAAGATTTCTACAAGCATTTTATCACCTCGCCTTCATCGGATATTTCAATTGCATTTAATGCATATAATAAATCCATAACAGATAAAAAATCTGAAGGATCTTCAAGTTTTGGATTAATTGCATGAAAAAGTTCTATTACGTTAGTAGTTCCTTTATTTACTTCTTTAAGCACTCTAGGTATCAATGATAGAGTGCTTTTTTGGTATGAATATAATTTATTAGGTAGTTGCATCGAATACCTCACAACTTTGAATAAAGTAGCACACTATTACTTGGCAAAAAATAATCTCTTGGAGTGTTACTTTATGTAGTTTCTCGGAAAGACTATAGAAAACTTCGGATTTACTTTTATTTCCACCCTTTATTTTTTTGTAAGCTGACTTCATTTGATGCTGTAATTCCTCGTAATCAATAATTTTGCCTTTATCTAAATTCTCCATTATTTCCCTGATTTTAATAAAATATGTTGTCACGGTTGTCTTAACTTGGTTATATAGTAAGAAGTTTTCATCAGGGTCAATTTTTTCATTTATTTCCTTAGGATTCATACTTAAATCGTAAAAATCTTTTTGTTTCAACTTACTTATTCTGATAATAACTTCAGTTAATCCCTTTTCTAAATCTATGGTGCTAAGCTCAAGCATATTTTCCATATGAATAGATAGGGATTTTTTATTAGCTTTTAAATTCTTAATGTCTTTGCACTATTGTCTAACTGATATGTAGCGAAACACATAGGACACAGGGCAATTAAATTATCAATAGATGTTTCTTTCTTTTTATCTATGTGAGTTATTTCATAAACATTGGATACATTTGCATCTTTAGAAACATAAAGTAATTTACCGCAACCAGGCATAGCACAGTGGCTGTCACATTCTTTTAGTAAATATCCACCATATTTAGACTTTAAGTCTGATGAACTTTGTAATTGCTTTTGTTCATTCAGTTTATCGGCTGAAGTAAGACCTGCGGCAGTTCTAATAATATCAATAAGAATGTCAGTAATGATAACGGATACATTATCGGCAGTTGCACTAGGATCATAAGGGTGTATGTCATCAGCCAACAATTTTCTGACATCAAGTGGTTTCTCTGAAATCTCATTAATAAAGTTATCTTTATCCAGCCTATAAACAATACTTCTAGCTAATTTCTGCGAGATTCCTTGCTTCGAGTAGTTTCTTAAAGTACTCTCCTTAACTTTATTGGTTGGATCTTTTGGAGCATCCCAATCAGTTTCTGATAATTCTGTAATCATGGCAATGATATACCTCATGAATGAAGGGACATCATTGCCATCACTTATTCTATTTTTCAATATTTTGAAAAGAGTTTTAAAGTCCAATTTTCTATACCCCCTTTCAGTTTTAACCACCTTTAACCATGATTAACCAAATTGTACCCATGTAAAAAATGGTGTCTTGTAAAATTGATTTATAAAAGGAAAAGATTTGTCTTTGTATATATTATATCACAAGAACACACCTTTGATAAAAGCAGAATTTCGATAAAAAGATATTTTGCTTTGAAAAAAGAGATGAAAGTTTCTATAAATCTACATAGATATATCCCTTAGCTAAGGATTTATTCGGAGTCTGTGTAGAACAATTTAATAAAGTCAGCTTTCTTACCGAATAAGGCAAGCTGCAAGTCAAAATGAAGGAATTCTTCATATAAGCTTGTGGTCTTTTTAGTGTGCCTTATTTTAGCTAAAATCATGAGATTCCTTCATTGAAAAGAATGGAGGAATTTTAATGAAAATTCGCAAGACAAGAAATGATGAAAGAGAAACCTACATTTATAGGTTTGCAGATGAAACAAAAGTGGAACTAAAACCAGGAAAAGATGGGATAACAGAAGTGGACATCAAAAAACTACATGCTTTAGATGATAGTGAAGTTTACTATAACAACAAGAATCTAAGACCTGAACGAACTAAAGAAGAGAAAGCTGAAATAGATGCGTGGAAACAAGAATTTATAAGCGACTTTATAAAGAGTCATGGATATGAACCTAATGAGGACATGTTAAAAGGAGAAGTGGAGGAAAGATTCCCAAGAAACTATAACTTATCTCTTGATTTCGATAACGATGGGGATATTGATCCAGATAAAAGATTAATAGCAACTATTAAATCCAAAGACATGAATGAAGAATTTGAATGGTCGGAGCATATGGAAGATATACTTTCTTTATTAACGGATAAACAGCGATTAGTAATCAAGTTGATGTATGTAGATGGATACAAGCAGTCAGAAATTGCAGATTTAATGAACATATCTTCAGCTGCGGTTAAGAAACATTTGGATAAGGCAAAAGAAACAATCAAAAATAATTTTTAAATATTTTAGGACGAGGTTAAAAACTCGTCCTTTTTCTTTGCCTGTGATTTATAAGGGAGATGACCCTTTCAGAAAGGAGGCAAACATGAGGCACAAAATAATCATCAATGTAACAAATAAGAAAGGACAAAAGACAAATGTCCTTAAAGGTGCAGTCGGAAAAATTCCAAACAGATTAATAAAATTTTTGTTTGGAGACTACAGACAAATTTATCTATTAGACCCTGGGATGACAGTTGATTCAGTGGATGTTAGAGAAATCGAGAAAGGAGAAAAATATGTCAAGAATAAAGCTACTGATGGAAATCAAAGAAGATGAAGAGAATCTTGCATCTAGTATAGGTGTCCTTCTAACAGCACTAGAAAGTGATGAGGAAGTTCCTAAAAAGGAAGAAAAAGTAAATCAGAACGAAGAGATTTATGAGATTGAAGATGTTAGAAAGATACTAGCCGACAAATCAAGATTAGGTCATACAGCAAAGATAAGAGAACTCTTAGAAAAGTATGGAGCTAAAAAGTTATCTGAGATTGATCCAAGTAACTATAAAGACTTGGTAGCAGATGTGGAGAAGTTGTAATGGGTGCTCACGCTATTTTATCAGCATCATCTTCTAATAGATGGATTCACTGTCCGCCAAGCGTTAGGTTCTCTCAAAAATACGAAGATGAAGTTAGTCCCTATGCACTTGAAGGTATCTCAGCTCATGCCTTAGCAGAATATAAACTAAAGAAGTTATTAGGTTTAGATACTAAAGACCCAACAGAGGATTTAGATTTTTATGATGAAGAAATGGATGAGCTAACTGATGGATATGCCTCATACGTAGCAGAAGTTATAAGTAGATACGAAAGCCCAGCTGTGTTTGTGGAAGAAAGACTTGACCTATCAGACTATGTTAAGGAGTCCTTTGGAACTGCTGACTATGTAGTTGTTGGAGGAAAAGAACTTCATGTAATAGATCTAAAGTATGGTCAGGGAGTTTTAGTAGATGCTAAAGAGAATTCACAACTCATGTTATATGGACTTGGTGCTCTAATTCTCTTTGATGGAATTTATGATATCGAAAAAGTAATTCTTCATATCTATCAACCAAGAAGATGTAGTATATCAACTTATGAAATCAAGAAGATAGAACTTTATGAGTGGGGAGAAACCGTACGAGAGATAGCAGAGAAAGCTTACAAAGGAGAAGGAGAATTCTCTTGTGGAGAATGGTGCATATTCTGTAAAGCAAAGAATAAATGCAGGAAAAGGGCAGAAGAGAATCTGAAACTAGCACAAGATGAATTTACTCTACCACCAGAACTATCTGACGATGAAATTGAAGAGATTCTACCAAAACTAGACGAACTGGAACAATGGGTCAAAGATATCAAGGCTTATGCATTAGAAAGAGCCCTAAATGGCCACAGGTGGAAAGACCTAAAACTTGTCGAAGGTAGGTCTAATAGGAAATACCGAGATGAAGATGAAGTTGTAAAAAAAGTAAAAGAACTGGGATTCAATCCCTTTGAAGAAAAGTTACTTGGCATCACAGCTATGACTAAGTTACTAGGTAAGAAAGTCTTTGATGAAAATATCAGTGACTTATTAGAAAAACCAAAAGGCAAACTTACCTTAGTGAACATTAATGATAAAAGAGAAGAAGTTGTAATTGAAAATGTGAAAGAAGAATTCGGAGGTAAATAATATGTCAAATATGAATAAAACAAAAGTAATTACAGGTGAAGTTAGATTATCTTATGCAAATGTCTGGGAACCAAAGTCAATCAATGGTGGTAAAGAAAGGTACTCAGTATCCGTCATTATCCCAAAGAGTGACCAAAAGACAATTGAGAAAATTGAAAAAGCAGTAGATGCTGCTATTGATGAAGGACTTTCTAAATTCAATGGAAAGAAACCAAATAAGAAAGCTATCAAACTTCCATTAAGAGATGGTGATACAGAAAAAGATGATGAGGCATATGCAGATGCATACTTCTTAAATGCCAACTCTATGACAGCACCTCAAATTGTAGATAGAAACGTAGAGCCAATTCTTGATAGAAGTGAAGTCTACTCAGGAGTTTATGCAAGGGTATCTCTTAACTTCTACGCTTACAATGTAAATGGTAATAAAGGAGTGGCCGTGGGCCTTGGAAATATTCAAAAACTAAGAGATGGTCAACCTCTAGGAAATAGGTCTAATGCAGCAGATGACTTCGATGCGATGGACGATGATGACGAAGATTTCTTAGCATAGGAGGTAGAAATGGACTATTTAATTACAGCGATAGTTTTAGCTATTTGGTCCTTTTTATGTTATAAGCTTGGATTTTTACAAGCTCAGTTAAAAGAACTAGATAGAGATATTAGAAAAATAGAAAAACAAATAAAAGAAGATAGAAAAAATAATTTAGCAGAATTAACAAAGCTTAGTGATAGCTATGAAGAGATTGTCCATAGATCTTGAGACCTATTCTTCAGTTGACTTAGGCAAAAGTGGTGTATACAAATATGCTGAGAGTGAGGATTTTGAAATCCTCCTCTTTGCCTATTCTATTGATGATGGAGAAGTTAAGGTAGTAGATTTAGCAAGTGGAGAGATTATTCCTGAGGAAATATTATCAGCACTTAGTGATGAAAGTATAGAAAAGTGGGCCTTTAATGCAAACTTTGAAAGGATGTGTCTATCAAGATTTTTAGGTGAGAGACTAAAACCTCAAGGTTGGTACTGCACCATGATTTGGTCAGCCTATCTAGGGCTACCTCTATCCCTTGAAAAAGTAGGAGAGGTTTTGAAACTCGATAAGCAAAAGACGAATGAAGGCAAGGCCCTTATAAGATATTTTTCTATTCCTTGTATACCAACTAAGACTAATGGTATGAGGACTAGAAATCTACCACATCACGATTTAGAAAAGTGGTCTACCTTTAAGAAATATAACCAAAGAGATGTGGAAACAGAAATGGCTATAAAGAAAAAACTATCAGCCTTTCCTATGCCTCAATCAGAATGGGAAAACTACTGGATAGACCAAAACATCAATGACAGAGGAATTTTAATTGATGAAGTTTTAGTTGGTTCAGCTATTAAATTTGATGAAATATTACGAGAAGAAAATATGGATAGAGCCATAGAATTAACTGGTCTTGAGAATCCAAATTCTCCCATACAGTTAAAAGAATGGCTAAATGAGAAAGGCTTAGAGATAGATTCCTTAGCTAAAAAAGATGTAGAGTCTGCTCTTAAAAATGCTGAAGGAGATATTAAAGAAGTATTGGAACTTAGGCAGGAATTATCTAAGTCTTCAGTTAGAAAATATGATGCTATGAAAAATGTAAAAGGAAAAGATAATCGAGCAAGGGGTCTGATCCAATTTTATGGAGCAAATAGAACTGGAAGATATTCAGGAAGGCTCATTCAAGTTCAAAACTTAAGGAGAAACAATCTAAAAGATTTAGAACTAGCTAGGAGTCTTGTAAAAAATAGAGATTACGAAACTATGGAAATTCTCTATGAATCTCCTTCTGATATATTATCCCAATTAATAAGGACAGCCTTTATACCAAAAGAAGACACCAGGTTTATTATTTCAGACTTTTCAGCAATAGAGGCCCGTGTCCTAGCATGGCTTGCAGGAGAACAATGGGTACTGGATGCCTTTGAAAATGGAGAAGATATCTATTGCAGAACAGCATCGAGGATGTTTGGCGTTCCAGTTGAAAAGCATGGAGTAAACGGTCATCTTAGACAAAAAGGAAAGATAGCGACTTTAGCTTGTGGTTATCAAGGGGCCTTAGGTGCTCTTAAAGCAATGGGTGGTATTGAGATGGGTTTGTCTGAAGATGAACTTCAATCAATAGTTGATTCCTGGCGAGAGGCTAATCCAAATATAGTGAGTCTTTGGTGGGACATAGATGCA
Source organism: Peptoniphilus lacydonensis (assembly GCF_900106515.1). Taxonomy (GTDB): domain Bacteria; phylum Bacillota; class Clostridia; order Tissierellales; family Peptoniphilaceae; genus Peptoniphilus_A; species Peptoniphilus_A lacydonensis. The sequence goes on along the minus strand of NZ_FNWF01000003.1, from coordinate 88,120 downwards.
GTCGTAAAAAGAGTTGTAAAGACTAGAAGTAAAGAAGAATATAAGAGCCTAGTTATTAGCTATGAAAAAGGCATTCTTTTTATACAATTACCCTCAAAAAGAAGACTTGCTTATCCAAAAGCAAAAATAGGGATGAATCGATTTGGTGGAGAATCAATTGTTTACGAAGGAATCGTAGTTGGAAATAAGTGGGACAAGATTGAATCCTACGGCGGAAAATTTGTAGAAAATATTGTTCAAGCAATAGCTAGAGATATTTTAGCTGAGGCTATGATGAGACTTGAGAAAAAAGGATTTAATATCGTCATGCATATTCATGATGAAGTTGTTATAGAAAGCGATTCATCTAGTATCGAGGAAGTAAATGAGATTATGTCCATAGTTCCTATCTGGGCACCAGAACTTATCCTAGATGCAGATTGATTTGAAAGTAAATTTTATAAAAAAGATTAAAGAGGGGGTTAAAAATCTCCTCTATTTCTTTGCCTGTGATTTAGGAGGGAAACCTCTTAAAAATTCACAGGAGGTAATTCAATGAAGGAATTAATACCAAAGAACGATTATGGAATATTTGCAGATCACAATGATGTTGCAAGAGTGGACAGTAGATTTGTAGCAGAGTTTTTTGAAAAGAGGCACTCTCATGTTATAAGAGATATACAAACAATCACTCAACCCAAATCTGGGCTCAGTGAAGAATTTATTGAACTCAATTTTGAGCTCAGCAGTTATAAGGATGTAACTGGAAGAAATCTACCATGTTATTTATTAACTAGAGATGGATTTACTATTTTAGCTATGGGTTACACGGGCAAAAAAGCCATGAAATTTAAAGAGCTCTATATTAAGAAATTTAATGAGATGGAAGAATTCATAAAGACTCTAGTATCAGCTAGAAAAGAATTCCCTCTTTTAACCGAGAATATAAGATTGCTTCATGACAATCCAAAAGCTTATCACTTTAGTAATGAGTGTAACATGCTGAATCGTATCGTTTTAGGTAAGAGTGCAAAAGAATTTAGATTAGAAAATGATATACCAAAAGGAAAAAGTATAAGACCATATCTGAATCAATCACAAATAGAGATGATTGAAACCTTGCAAAAGGTAGATATTGGTTTATTAGTAGCATTTCCTAATTATCAAGATAGAAAGAAACACCTTGAATGGTACAAGCAAAAATTGGAGGTACAAAATGTTTTATGTAAAAGAAATAATCAATGATTCTATGGAAGTAAGCATTGAAATAAATGATGAGAATGTCTTTTGCACCTGTCCAAAGTGTGGAAAAGAAGTTCGAGTAGAATTAAATAAAGTATTGGAAGATGGCGATTTATTTTCTACCCAAGTTTGCTGTAATACTTGTAGTGAAACAATGAGGGATATTTATGAATAAAGAATTATACAACAGGAGTGGGTGCAAGGACCCCACTCCTTATCAAGCAATTAAAAATGCAGAGAAGAAATACTATCCCTTGGTATATATCTGCAGTCCATTTTCTGGAGATGTAGAAAATAATGTAATCAAGGCAAGAACTTATTCTCGCTATGCCTTGGATAGAGGAAATATACCAATAGCACCGCATCTTTTATTTCCTCAGTTTATGAGTGATGAAAGTGAGAGAAAACTTGCCATGCATTTTAATTATGTCCTTTTAGGAAAATGTGAAGAAGTCTGGGTCTTTGGTGACAACATAAGTCCTGGAATGGCTGAAGAAATAAGAGTTGCTGAGAAGAGAAAAATGAAGATTCGATATATAAAGGAGGTAGCCTAATTGAAAATATACACCTCAAATTTAATAGGAGTGGAGTCAAACTGTGTTTATCCTAATGAGGTTAATGCAGTAGATGTTAGGTCATTTGAGAAAGCTGCAAGTTTTGACCATGTAATGGCAAAGTATAAAAACTCCTACAGGTCCAACGATAATTTTATAGAGTCAGAATGTGTTCCTATGGATATAGACAACGACCATTTAGAAAATCCAGATGACTGGATTTCAGCTAATGATTTAAAGAGAATATTTGATGGAGTTAAATTTGCCATAGTTTACAGCAGAAACCATAGAAAAGAAAAAAATGGGAAAGCTGCAAGACCAAGGATGCACATATATTTTCCAATTCCTAAGATCACAAATCTTGATGACTATGTAGAATTAAAAGAAATATTGTCAGAAACTTATACTTTCTTTGATGGAAATGCCTTAGATGGAGCGAGGTTTTTCTTTGGAGTTAAGAATCCTGCTGTTGAAATAGCTAGGGGAAGGAAATATATAACTGATATTTTAAAAGATGACTTTGAGGATTTTGATAACTATCAAGACTTGATTCAGCAAGGCTCTAGAAACTCAACTATGAATCATTTCGCTGGTAGGGTTTTAATTCGATATGGAAATACAGATGAGGCAAGAGAATTATTCGATAAAAAAGCCAGCCTTTGTTCTCCACCATTAGAAGATGAGGAGTTAGAACAAATCTGGAGGTCAGCTTGTAAGTTCTATAAAAAGGTGGCGGCGAGTGAAGATTATGTATCACCTGAAGAATACAATGAAAGATATGAGGAATATAAGCCAGAGAAACTTACAGATATAGCAATGGCTGAAATCTTTACTAAGCACAACAAAGATAAAGCTATCTACACGATATCTCAAGGCTGGCTTTATTGGACGGGCAAGAAGTGGGAAGATTCTGAACTAAAAGTAATGAGTCTTTATATGGAGACTGCCAAAAAAGTTTTAGAAAACGCAAGCATTGAATTTAAAGAGACCTATCAAGAATTAGCAGATGCTGAAATGATGGGAAATAAGGAAGAAAAAGTACAAGCAAAGTTAAAAGTAAATACTGCAAAAGCTTATCTCAATTTTGCTAAAAAGATGAACGACCACGGAAAAGTATCTGGAATATTAAAACTAGCTAAGTCTTTGTTAGAAGTTAAAAATGAAAAACTTGATGCAGATGCTTTTATTTTAAATACACCTGTTGGAGTTATTGATTTAAAAACAAGTGAAATAAAAGAGCATGACCCGTCTTACTATTGCATGAAGATTACTGCCCTAGCTCCAAGTAAGGATAATATGGATATGTGGATAGATACTTTAAGGGATGTAACTGGTGGAAATGATGAGTTTATTAATTTCTTAAAGTTCCATGCAGGGTCGACATTAATAGGTCATGTTTATGAAGAAGCACTCCTTATAGCTTATGGAGATGGAGGAAATGGGAAATCTACAGTTTTTAATTCAGAGGCTCACGTTCTTGGAGACTATGCAGGTAAAATCCCAGCTGAGTCTTTAACAACGAGAGCAAAGAATGTGAAGGTTGATCTTGCGGAGTTATGTGGTAAGAGATTTATTCTAGCCTCTGAAACAGAAGAGGGTCAAAGACTGTCAAGTTCTATGCTAAAGCAGATAGCAAGTGTTGATGATATTTCAGCAGAAAGAAAATACTATGTGCCATTTTCATTTACGCCAACACATTCTACTATTCTTTATACAAATCATCTACCAAAGGTGGGCTCTAATGATCGAGGAACCTGGAGAAGAATTGTGGTGGCTCCATTTTCTGTCGCCATTAAAAATCCTAAGACAGACTATATAGATAAGCTTCTAGAAAATGCAGGTGGGGGCAATTCTACAGTGGATGATTGAAGGAGCAAAAGAATATATAGATGCGGGCTTTAAATATCCAAAGTGTAATGTAGTAGATGATGCTAAAAGATCATATAAAGAAGAAAATGACTGGATAAACCATTTTATTTCAGATAAATGCATAAAAGGAACAAATTATAAAGAGATGAGTGCAAGGTTATATCAAGTTTATCGTGAGTGGGCTGGTTCAAATGGAGAATACATTAGGAACAATAGAGATTTTTCACGAGCCCTTATAGCAGAAGGTTATGAAAAGAAAAGGACGAATAGGGGAATTGAATGGGGCAGTATAACCATCAATGATTTAATGGGGTCGGAAGACGACTTTTTATAAATGCATCTTAGTGTAGCATTTATAGGCTAAATAAAGATGATTGTAGAGAAAAAAGTTTTTCTTAATTAATGAAAAATGTATACACTAAACTACAAAAAGACATGACTATTTACACTTGACTTAACACTTAAATGGTTTAATATACGCATTTTGTATGGTGTGAATAGTTATAGCCTACTTTCTTTTATATATTATTTTTATTCTCTCGTGTAAAAGGTTTATATAAAGCTACACTATACAACACTTAAAACAATGGAGGATTTATGAATTTCTATAACTACATGATGAAAAATCACTTAAATGAAAAGTCTCCAAGAGGAGATTTAGCAAGAGATATGAAGGAAGATAGAGACTTTCCTAAAAATAAAACAGGGAAATTTAAGGGCTGGAAAAAACTGATTAAAAATTATTTAGAAAGCCAGGGTGCTTGTTATGATTGTATGATGACTTTTGAAGAAGCGTGGAAGGAGTATGAAAATTGCGAGAGAAAGAGATTGAATCTGCCCTTGTTAAAAGAGTAAAAGAGAATAAGGGTCTATGTCTTAAGTTTACATCTCCTTCAATGACGGGAATACCAGATAGGATAATACTTCTACCTAAAGGAAAGATAGGATTTGTGGAAACAAAAAGACCTGGAGGAGAACCAAGACCAATTCAGAAAAAAAGAATAAGACAATTTAAAAAGTTAGGTTTTAAGGTTTATGTTCTTGATACCAAAGAAAACATTGATGAAATAATAAAGAGGATTGGAGGTGACTAATTGGAATACACTCCACACAAGTATCAAAACTATGCTACTGAATTTATAAAAGAAAATAAAGAATCAGCACTTCTACTGGACATGGGTCTCGGTAAGACGGTTATAAGCCTAACAGCTATAAAAGATTTACTCTTTGATTTTTTTGAAATTTCTAAAGTTCTAATCATAGCACCATTAAGAGTTGCTAGAGATACATGGAAGGAGGAAATAGAAAAATGGTCTCACCTTGATATCTTAAAATGTTCAGTAGCCATAGGAAGTGAAAAAGAAAGAATAAAAGCATTAAATAAGCAGGCAGATATTTATTTAATCAATAGGGAAAATGTAGACTGGTTAATAAATAAAAGCGAACTACCATTTAACTACGATATGATTGTAATTGATGAATTATCATCTTTTAAGTCTCATAGGTCAAAGAGGTTTAAAGCTTTGATGAAAGTTAGACCAAGGGTGAAAAGAATAGTTGGTCTTACTGGAACACCATCATCAAATGGCCTAATGGATTTGTGGGCTGAGTTTAGGCTGCTTGATATGGGAGAGAGACTTGGTAGATTTATTGGTCAGTACAGGGAAATCTACTTCAAACCAGATAAGAGAAATGGACCAATCATCTATTCCTACAAACCACTGCCTTTTGCTGAAGATGCAATCTATGAAAAGATATCAGATATCACAGTATCTATGAAAGCTGAAGATTACCTAAAAATGCCAGAGAAGATAAACAATGAAGTCTTTGTAAATCTATCAGATAAAGAAAGAGATATCTATGAGACCTTAAAAAAAGACTTGGTCGTTAGTATTAAGGATAAAGATATAGATGCAGTTAATGCTGCTGCACTTTCTAATAAGTTACTGCAAATGGCATCTGGATCTGTTTATGATGAAGATAAAAATATGATTCATATCCATGATAGAAAACTTGATGCTTTAGAAGATTTAATAGAGGGTGCAAATGGTAAACCTGTTCTGATAGCCTATTGGTATAAGTCAGATTTAAAAAGAATAAAAGATAAGTTTGATGTAAGAGAACTTAAGACAAGTGGGGACTTTAAAGAATGGAATCAAGGTAAAATTCCAGTTGCCATTATCCATTCAGCATCTGCTGGTCATGGATTAAACCTACAAGCTGGAGGTTCAACGCTTATTTGGTTTTCGCTTACTTGGTCATTAGAACTTTATGAACAAACCAATGCCAGACTATATAGGCAGGGTCAGAAAGAAACAGTTGTAATTCATCACATCCTAGCCAAAGGAACTATTGATGAAGATGTAATGAAGGCATTAGAAAATAAGAATAAAACACAAGCTGCACTTATAGATGCAGTAAAAGCAAATCTAGAGAGTTGATGTCATAGAATATCACTATCAAAATTTGCTAAGATTAATACAAGAGTAGAAGTTATATGGATAACTTACCTCAAAAACGTATGGAGGTAAGAAATGAACGCAAAAGAATATTTAAAACAAGCTTTTTATTTAGACAAGAGAATTAATAGCAAGCTGGAGCAAGTTGAATCACTCAACGCTCTAGCAACAAAAGCTACATCGACCTTATCAGATATGCCTAAGAGTCCTAATAGAGGATCATCAAAACTTGAAGATACTATTGTTAAGATTATAGATCTTCAAGAAGAAATCAATAGGGATATAGATAAGTTGGTGGATTTAAAGAAAGAAATCGTAAGAACAATAAAAAAGATTGAAGACAAAGAACTTCAAGTCGTTTTAGAAAAAAGATATCTTTGTTTTGAATCTTGGGAGAGAATAGCGGTTGAGATGAATTACTCAATTCAGCATATTTTTAGGCTGCATAGTAAGGCTTTAAAAAATATAGTAATTAGTGTTTAGGGTTGGACAAATGGAAATATAGTTCAGACTATGCTATAATGAAAAATATAGAAGAAAGAGGATATATCTATGAAAACATTATTAAAAAACCATCCTAAGAACAAGCTATACTCTGTACAAATAAAACCGATGAAACATTGTACAGAGTATAGCAAATAGATTGCATTTAAGATTTCATCGGGAAATATACAGTCAAGTCATTGATATGGCTTTGTTTTGGTGTGCATTTCTCGATATATAACTAAATGTAAAAGGCTACTGGCAATGTTTTGTTTGTAGCCTTTTGTTATATTTTCAAGCAAAAGGCAGATGCTGTATTGTATTTATGCCTTTTTTTCTTGCATAAATATTGGAAGTTATATATTGAGAAATGGAGAATAATAAAATGAATGAAAATAGAATAAAAATATTGAAAGAAGAAAATATTAATAAAGCACTCTTTAAGCTTGGGATTCCTATGGTTATTAGCTTATTGGTAGCAGCGTTATACAATGTTGTAGATACCTATTTTGTTTCGGGACTTGGGAAAGAAGCTGTAGCTGCCGTTTCAGTTGCATTTCCAATTCAACTTATCTTTTTAGGAATAGGATTAACATTTGGAGCAGGAGCAGGCTCTTATATTTCACGATTATTAGGAGCGAAAAATAACAAAGAAGCAAATATTGTAGCTACAGTTTCTTTATTTTCTAGCGCTATTATGGCGATAATACTAGCAATTGTGTTATTTTACTCTTTAGATAGTGTGATGAAGTTTATGGGAGCGACTCCAGTTATTATGGAACTTGCTAAAACATATACTAGTCTGTTTATAATAGGTGGAGTTTTAGGAGCGGTAAATGTTACTTTAGGAAATTTAGCAGTTTCACAAGGAGCAGCTAAAATCTCCTTGAAAGCAATGATTGTAGGATCTATATCAAATATAATTTTAGATCCAATATTCATCTTTAAATTAAATTTAGGAGTGAAAGGTGCTGCAATTGCAACACTAATAGCTAGAGTTATAACTAGCTTAATGTATCTTATTTACTTTATTGGAGATAAAAATTTAATTAAAATTAAAATACAGAACTTCAAACCTACAGTTGCAATCTATAAAGAAATTCTAAAAATAGGAATATCTCTATTAATACTTCAGATTTTGCAAACCATAGCAATAAGTAAAATATCTTATGCTGCTTCTTTTTATGGAGAGGAAGCAATAGCAGCAATGGGAATAGTTCTTAGAATAGTAACTCTTGGTACAAATGTAGTAGCAGGATATATGAAAGGATTACAACCTATAGCAGGTTTTAATTACGGAGCTAAAGATTATGAAAGAGTACAAGAAGCTATAAAATCGAGCATAAAATGGACGACTCTATTTTGTATAGTTTGGACAGCTATTATATATTTATTTGCACCAAGTATATTATCAATATTTGGGAAAGATAAGGATGTAATAAGGATAGCAATTCCAGCTTTAAGAGCAGCAGTAATTATGTTTATAACATTTGGGTTTCAATTTACCTATGCAACATTATATTTAGCAATAGGTAAAGCATTAGCTGGAGCTTTTTTAAATTCTCTAAGGCAAGGCATTGTATTTATCCCAGTTATTTTACTATTACCCAAAATGATTGGATTAGATGGTGTGATATATGCTCAAGCAATATCGGATGCATTGACAACAATAATTACGGTTCCATTTGCTCTTAGCGTTTCTAAGCAATTGGAATCAAAAATAATTTTCAGTAAAAATTTTAAAATTTGAATTTAATCAATTTAAATGAGAGCAAAGTTGATAGAATGAGAGTAAGTAGTTGTAGTATTATTATAATAGCAAAAGAATAATTAAAAGAGCCTTGGAGATTTAATCTTCAAGGCTTTCTTTATGGAGTGATAAAGTGCCGAGAAAACCTAAAAGACCATGTTCTCATCCAGGTTGTCCTGAATTAGTTGATGGACGATTCTGTAAGAAACATGAGAAAGAATACAACAAGAACTATGAAAAATATAAACGAGATCCTAACACTCATAAGCGTTATGGAAAAGCGTGGAGACATATAAGAAAAAGATATGTAGTAGAGCATCCACTTTGTGAAATATGTTTAAAAGAAAATAGAATGACGAAGGTAGAGGAAGTACATCACATACTTCCTCTTTCTCGTGGTGGAACTAATGACGAAGATAATCTTATGAGTCTTTGTAAATCTTGTCACTCAAAGATTCATGCAAAGAGTGGAGATAGATTTGGAGGATAGTTTTCCGTGGGGAGGGGGAGTCTTAATCTCTACGAGTGATTTCCCTACCAACGGTGCCACCCTCTCACGCACAAAAAAACGGGTTCAAAGGGGGTATTAAAGAATATCTTTCCAATTAGGAGGAAAACCCATAAATTTATAGTTGAAGTAGCCTTGGTATTTATTAAAGGTATTTTCTAAATCTTTTAAAAGGGATTCCCATTGGTCGTTTGAGTTTAAAATTCTCTTTATGATTAAAAGAATGGGGAATATTTTATTTTGTTTGCCTTTATATTGTTCGTTTTCAGAATAAAGACGGGGAGTTTCTTTTAAAGGCATATTATAAAGTCGAGTGTAATGGGCACAAATATTTCTTACTTCAACGAGACATAGAATCCAATTTTTTAAATATTTAGGGTCTGTGTTGTAATAATTAGAAATTACCTTTTGATCTTCATCTTTAAAAATACTAAACAAAGAAGATAAATTTCCAAAAGACATGAGCTCAACGGACACCCAGATTGGAAACTTTCCATCATATTTTCTTAGGTGGTGTTTAACAAATGGTTTATTCTTTTGCCTGTCAATTTCGTTGCTCAGATTCTCATTTATGATGGAATATATGGTTTGACCTTTTTTATTCGTTTTATGAATGAAATTATCTTCGTGCATAAGTACATCGGAACCGTATGTAATAGCTAGGTGGTAAGCAATTTGAGTTCTAAGCTCTATTTCAATTTGCTCAATAGTTCTAATGAGGTTGTTTTTAAATTGGCTATCAAAGCAATAAAGGTTAAAGAGATGCTCGATAGTAATATGGTCCTTATAATGCTCTTTATTATTATATTTTTTAAGACCAATACCATAACCTGAAAGTCTGTAATAATTTACTTTTTTCAAAATTTCTGTTGCATAAACTTCATCTTTGATTTTTAAGTTATGGTCAATTTTTAATTTGGTAATTTGATCTTCGTAGCTTAAAGCAGGTTTTAATGTCATATAATTTCTCCTCAATATAAAAAAAGCCCTCTCCGTGGTCCGCATGTAGAAAATCTACATTAAGCGTGGAGAGGTTCTGTTAAATTAATTATAACATAGAACTAGTCAAAGTCAATAACATACATGAGAAAAGAAATAAAACAACTAGGAGGTGATACTATCGCTAAAGATGGAACATACAGAGGTGGAAGAAGAGTAAAAGCAGGTGGCAAACCACAGCCTGCTGTTGAAAAAATAGAAAAAGGTAAAAAGGTAGAAATTTTAATGAATGATATTCCAACATTCACTCCAGAAGAAATAGATGCAGTTGACTTACCAGATGGAGCAGTTCTTGATGGAACCGATATGCCTACACCAAGTGACTATCTATCAGCAAAGCAAAAGAATGGAATACCACTTGGTGCTGATGAAATATATAAAGAGACATGGTCTTGGTTAAAACAGAGAAACTGTGAAAACTTAGTAAATCCAAGATTGTTAGAATCCTACTCTCAGGCTTTTGCAAGATACATTCAATGTGAAGAGGCAATAAGTCAATTTGGACTATTAGGAAAGCATCCTACTACAGGAGGAGTTATTGCATCTCCATTTGTACAGATGTCTTCACAATTTCAAAAGACAGCAAATCTTTTATGGTATGAGATTTATGACATTGTAAAAGAAAACTGCACGGAAGTTTATGAAGACTATGGAGAAGATATGATGGAAAAATTACTAAGGCAAAGGAGGTAATTATATTGTTTGAAAAAGTAAATCCAAAGCATCCAGATAAAATAGCAGATTGCATAGCTGGTGCAATTGTAGATTTAGCATATAAAGAAAAAGATAATCCTAAAATAGCAGTTGAAGTATTGCTAGGGAATGAAGACTGTCATGTGATTATAGAAACGGACTGTAATCTAAATAAAAAAGAAATTGAAACAGCAATTAAGAGGATAGCTGGAGAGGTCATAACAGATATTAAAATCGTAGAACAGGATATTCACCTATCAAATAATCAAAAAGAAAAGATAAGATGTGGTGACAATGGAATCTTTAATGGAGTACCTACATCTGAAGAAGAAAAGAAACTATCTTTAATTGCTCGTGAAATTTATTCTAATTATCCTTATGATGGGAAATATATTCTCGATGGAGATAAACTTATTATTTGCCAGTCAAATGTATCTACAGAAATTTTAAAATCGATTTATCCAAGAGCAATCGTAAATCCATTAGGAGATTGGACTGGAGGATTTAATGTTGATACTGGAGCGGCTAATAGAAAACTCGGTTCTGATATGGGACGAGCAGTAACTGGTGGAGGTCTTCATGGTAAAGACCTATCTAAGGCTGATGTATCAATTAATATTTATGCCCACCTAAAGGCACAAGAAGAGAAAAGAGAGATTGAATTATCCTGTGCAATCGGAGATGAAACTGTTGATGGTAGACCATATTCTGAAATTGTAGAAATAGCTAGAAACTATATTAATTCTATTGGTGGTTTTGAGGAATTTGCTAAGTGGGGGCTCATCTAATGAAAGAAGGACTATTACAATATGAATTAAAAAATGTAGATGAACTCATCCCATATATTAATAATGCTAGAACGCATACTGACGAACAAATTAATAAGGTAGCTGCATCTATAAAAGAATTTGGATTTTTAAATCCTATCTTAATTTCAGATGAGAATGTTATTACAGCAGGACATTGCAGACTTCTAGCGGCTAAGAAACTAGGACTAAAGAAAGTTCCATGTATTTTAGAAAATCATCTCACAGAGGGACAAAGAAAAGCTTATGTTCTTGCTGATAATAAGTTAAGTTTAGATGCTGGCTGGGATGAAGAACTATTGAGAGTTGAAATTGAATCCCTAGAAGATTATGGATTTAATGTAGAGCTTACAGGATTTTCAACTGAAGAATTATCTTCGCTCTTTGACCTTGGTGTAGAGGCTGAAGAAGATGACTTTGATGTTGAAGAAGAACTTAAAAAGCCTATTTTTTCCAAGGAAGGAGATATTTGGACTCTAGGTCGACATAAAGTTATTTGTGGTGATTCTACTCTATGGGATACTTTTGAAAAGTTACTAGGCGAAACTAAGGTCAATTTAGTATGTACCGATGCACCATATTTTGTTGAATTAAAAAATAAATCGGGAACGATTAAAAATGACAACTTAAATGATAAAGAGGCCTATGAATTTTTAATGAAGGTCTTTACAAACTTTAAAGACGCAATGGCTAAGGATGCATCAATTTATGAATTCTATGCAACTATGAAAGCTAGAGTTTTCTATGATGCTTTTGAAGATGCAGGCTTTAAAGTTGGTGCAGGGCTTATTTGGAAAAAACCAAGAGCTCCTTTCATGAGAACAGATTGGAAATTTAATATGGAGCCTATTATCTTTGGTTGGAGAAAAGATGGAAAACATAACTGGTATGGAGATCAAAAGCAAACAGCAGTCTTTGAATTTGATGGAATTAAAGATTCTGAAAAAGAAGGATGTGGTCATCCATCATCAAAACCAGTACCACTTATTGCTTATTTAATAAAGCAATCAACTCAAACAAATGGCTTAGTGCTTGATGGATTTTTAGGAAGTGCATTTACATTAATTGCCTGTGAGGAGCTTAATCGAATCTGCTATGGAATAGAAATAGAACCTAAATTTGTTGATGTAGCAGTAAAAAGATATTTGAATTTAGTGGGGAGTGATGAAGAAATAAACTTATTAAGGGATGGAAAAGAGTATAAGTATGAAGATGTTTTTAATCTGACTTGATATAAATCCTAGATTGAGTGATATATGTATGTGAGGTGATTAGATGATTTCAAGGGAAATTATACAAAAATTAAAAGAGACGTATCCAGTAGGTACAAGAGTAAAACTAATCCAAATGGAAGATGACGGGGCACCTCCAGTTGGAACCTTAGGCACAGTTTATGGGGTGGATGCCATTGGATCAATCCTAGTAAAATGGGATAATGGTTCGATGTTAAGTGTAATTTTTAGGGAAGATATAATTGAAAAATCTAAATAAATGACCGTATGTTGCTTGACTATTCCTCTATTGTACGGGAATATGTGTACAACAAAAGAGGAGGTATAAAAAATGAAAAAGATTGAACTACTAGAAAACATTAAAGAAAAAGAAGAATTTGAAGAAAACAAAATCAGCTATAGATTTTACTGGGCATATAGAGAATCTTGAAAGATTTGAGATACAAGAATTTACAATTTCAGACCAGTCAACAGGCCTTATGAAAGGACTAAAAAGTTTTAAAAGAAAAGGTTACTTTCCTATAGACTTAATTGAAATAGATACAGGAAGGACTAATTGGAATTTCAAAGAGAGCAAAGAGGAAAAAGAATATGCACCAGCCCTCCTTTTCAAGAGAAATTAATAATAAAAATAGAGAGTTGAGCAAGATAATTGCTTGACTTATCTCTCGTTGTACGGGAATATGTGTACAACAAAAGCAAAGGAGAGTAAAACCATGAAAAAAGACCTTTTAGAAAGATTAGAAACAGAAGTCAAAGCTTGCAAAAGATACGCAGAAAACTCAATAAAAAAATCAAAAGAAGGCAAGATTGGAGCAGCAATTAACCTTTTAGACATAGCAGGAACAGCAAAGAAATGTGCAGACCAAGTTCATGAAGAACTTTGGTAAGTATCAAAAGAAAATTTAACAGATGAAGAATTCCAACTTTTTGCAGAATCAGAAACACTAGATAGAGAAATTAAGAAAGCATACAAAGAATTAAACATAGCAAGACAAAGATAAAATAGAATTCCAAATAGAGTTTAGGCTCTATTTGTCGTAGTAGAAGTCACAATCATGTGGCTATTTTTTATGCCTATTTTTCAAGGAAGGAGGTCAAATGAAATATAAACCAACAAAATTTATGCTACCTACATCTCACTATGATAAAAACAAAGCAGACTATGCAGTCACATTTATAGAATGCCTAAAACATACAAAAGGTAGATGGGCAGGTAAAGACTTCAAGCTTATTGATTGGCAAGAAGAAATCATAAGAGACTTATTTGGCATTGTAAAAGATACGGGATATAGACAATTCAATACTGCATATATTGAAATACCAAAGAAGATGGGAAAGTCAGAACTTGTAGCTGCTGTAGCACTCCTCCTTACTTGTGGCGATGGAGAAGAAAGGGCAGAAGTTTATGGATGTGCTGCTGATAGACAACAAGCAACTATAGTTTTTGATGTTGCAGCTGATATGGTAAGGATGAGCCCAGCCCTATCTAAAAGAGTAAAGATTCTAGCCTCTCAAAAGAGGATGATATATAAGCCTACTAATTCTTTTTACCAAGTTTTATCTGCAGAAGCTTATTCTAAACACGGATTTAATATTCATGGTGTGGTTTTTGACGAGCTTCATACTCAGCCTAATAGAAAACTTTTTGATGTTATGACAAAAGGTTCAGGAGATGCAAGAACCCAACCACTATATTTTCTCATAACAACTGCAGGAACAGATACCAAATCAATCTGCTACGAAACACATCAAAAAGCAGTGGACATACTTGAAGGAAGAAAAACTGATCCAACTTTCTATCCTGTGATTTATGGAGCAGACAGAGAAGATGATTGGACAGATGAAAAAGTATGGCATAAGGCAAATCCGTCTCTTGGAATTACAGTTCCTATAGAAAAAGTAAGACAAGCTTGTGAATCGGCTAAGCAAAACCCAACTGAAGAAAATGCCTTTAGGCAGTTAAGATTAAATCAGTGGGTCAAACAAGCAATTAGATGGATGCCTATGGAAAAATGGGACTTATGTAATTTTGCTGTTAATGAAGAAGAACTAAAAGGCAGAGTTTGCTATGGTGGTCTTGACCTATCAAGCACAACGGATATTACAGCTTTTGTTTTAGTCTTTCCTCCAATAGACGAAGATGATAAATATCAAATATTACCCTATTTTTGGTTGCCAGAAGATAACCTCGACCTAAGAGTAAAAAGAGACCATGTAAACTATGACCTATGGAAAAAACAAGGCTATATTATGACAACAGAAGGTAATGTAGTTCACTATGGATTTATAGAAAAATTTATCGAAGACTTAGGCGAGATATATAACATACGAGAAATTGCCTTTGACAGGTGGGGAGCAGTGCAGATGGTACAAAACTTAGAAGGAATGGGTTTCACAGTTGTTCCTTTTGGTCAAGGATTTAAAGACATGTCTCCGCCAACAAAAGAATTAATGAAGCTAACTCTTGAAAGAAAAATAGCCCATGGAGGTCATCCAGTTCTAAGGTGGATGATGGATAATATTTTTATACGAACTGACCCTGCTGGAAATATAAAAGCAGATAAGGAAAAATCTACAGAAAAGATAGATGGAGTAATTGCTACAATAATGGCTCTTGATAGGGCTATAAGGTGTGGCAATGATACGCGTGAATCTGTTTATGATGATAGGGGGTTGATTGTTTTTTAATATGGGTATAAAAATAAAATAGAAACATTTTTGAGGTGATATTTATGAGGAATAGAGAAGATATTATTCGTTTATGGTTTGATATGTGGATAAAAAAACAAGACTTAGGAATTAAAGATATTTTTGCTAATGATATTGTGTATACAGAAAGTTGGGGGCCAAAGTATAATAATCGCAGTACACTCGAGTTATGGTTTAAAGAATGGAACAGTCGTGCAAAAGTTGAAACATGGGATATTGTACAATTTTTAGACTTTAAAGACCAATCAATTGTGGAATGGCATTTTAAATCAGTGATGAATAATGGGAAAATTGATGAATTTAATGGGATTTCTTTGGTTAAATGGGATTTTGATAATAAAATAATAGAATTAAAAGAATTTGGATGTAATATAGATAATTATAATCCATATGCTTATGGAGAGATTCCTAAATTTAGAAAAGAAAAGTCAAAGTGGTTTTAACATATATTTATTCATGATATTTTTTTAGCATCTACATTAGTAGGTGCTTTTTTCATACCTAATTTAAGGAGGTGGTGATATAAGTATTTTAAATTTAATTTTTACCTATAAGGGCACAGATAAGTCGAGAGACAAACCTAAAGACGGGGAGAGGATATCTTCATCGTCTTTTTTATTTGGGAGAACAACAGCAGGTAGGAATGTCAACGAATTTACTGCTATGCAAATGACAGCAGTTTATTCATGTGTGAGAGTTCTTGCTGAAACCTTAGCAGGACTTCCTATTCATCTATATAAAAGAGGAGATTCAAACTCAAAGGAAAAAGCAAAAGACCACGCCATATATTTTCTTTTACACGATGAACCAAATACTGAGATGACTTCATTTGTATTTAGAGAAACACTAATGACTCATCTTCTTTTGTGGGGTAATGCCTATGGACAGATTATTCGTAATGGAAGAAATGAAATCATAGGTCTATATCCTCTTATGCCAAATAAGATGACTGTAATGAGAAGTGAAGATGGAGAAATCTTTTATAAATACAATCATAAATCAGAAGAAGTTTATCTCTTAAAAGAAGATGTACTTCATATACCTGGACTTGGTTTTGATGGCCTTATAGGATACTCGCCAATCACCATGGCTAAAAACGCAATTGGAATGGCTATGGCTTGTGAAGATTACGGAGCGTCATTCTTCCAAAATGGAGCACAACCAGGTGGAGTTTTAGAGCATCCAGGTATTATTAAAGACCCAGAAAGAGTTAGAGCGTCATGGAATGCTGCCTTTCAAGGGCCTAAGAACGCCAACAAAGTGGCTGTACTTGAAGAAGGGATGAAATACCAACCGATAGCAATAGCACCAAGTGAGGCCCAATTTTTGGAAACAAGAAAGTTTCAGTTAAATGAGATAGCAAGGATATTCAGAATACCACCTCACATGATTGGTGACTTGGAGAAGTCATCATTTTCAAATATAGAACAGCAGTCACTTGAGTTTGTTAAATACACTCTTGACCCTTGGATTGTTCGTTGGGAGCAATCCTTAGAAAGAGTACTATTAACAAAGAAAGAAAAAGAATCCTACTTTATTAAATTCAACCTTGACGGACTTCTAAGAGGAGACTATGAATCAAGAATGAATGGATATGCTGTAGGAAGACAGAATGGGTGGATGAGTGCAAATGACATAAGAGAATTAGAAAACCTAGATAGGATATCAGCTGAAGAAGGTGGAGACCTATATCTTGTAAATGGAAATATGCTACCACTTGATAAGGCAGGTAGTTTTTATCAGCAGAAAGGAGAAGAAATAAATTCTAATGAAGAACAATAAAATATTTTGGAATTGGAAAAAGGATTCAAATGAACTCTATATAGATGGAGTTATTGCAGAAGAGTCTTGGTTTGATAGAGAAAAAACGCCAAGGCTCTTTTTTATGACCTAACCCGATGAGTGCTTAGCACGAATCGTTGGTAGGTCAGATGTCACGAAGTCCAATTTTCATCGACCAAAGGGAGATAAGAAAATTGTGACGGAGCTGACTTGAAGAATTGAGGTGACAATATATTGAATAAAAAAATATTTTGGAACTGGTCAAATAATGAAAATGTCTTATACATTGACGGAGTTATTGCTGAAGATTCATGGTTTGATGACGATGTGACTCCTAAGCTATTTGCCAGTGAATTAAAAAATAAAAGTGGAGATATAACTGTATGGATCAACTCCCCTGGTGGAGATTGTATAGCTGCATCAAGAATTTACACCATGCTTTTAGAACACAAGGGAAATGTAATCATTAAGATAGATGGACTCGCAGCATCAGCAGCATCAGTCATTGCCATGGCAGGAACTGAAGTGCTGATGAGTCCAACATCATTAATGATGATTCACAACCCTTTAACTGTAGCTATTGGTGACTCAAAAGAAATGCAAAAAGCCATAGATATGTTAAAGGAAGTTAAGGAATCAATCATCAATGCCTATGAGATTAAGACAGGTTTATCCAGAGAAGAGATTTCTAATCTAATGGATGGGGAGACTTGGTTTGATAAGAATAAGGCTATTGAGATGGGGTTTTGTGACGGAACTCTCACTGGCAAAAGAAAAGATGAAAAAGTCACTAATATGGTTTTTTCAAGACGAGCAGTTACAAACTCGCTCTTAACAAAGATAAATAAAGAAGTGAAAACTCACTCAATGAGTGAGGTCGAAGACAGATTAAACAAAATTAAAAATACTTGGAGGTAAAGATATGAACTTAAAAGAACTAATGGAAAAGAGAACTAGGGCTTGGGATGAGGCAAAATCATTTGCTGAATCTAAGAAAGATGAAAATGGTCTAATGTCTGATGAAGATTTTAAGACATATGAAGAGATGGAGAGAACTATCGAGAATTATACTCGTGAAATTGAAAGAAAGAAGAGGGAAGAAGAAATGGATAAATCCTTAGAAAAACCTACTACTCAAGCACTAACAAATGAACCTGCTACTTTTAATGAAGAAGAAAAGCCAATGAGAGCAAGAAATGTCTATAAGAAATCTATGATGAAAGCACTAAGAACTAACTTTAGAGATATTTCAAATGAATTAAAAGTAGGTACAGATGAAAGTGGTGGATATTTAGTTCCAGAAGAAATGGAAGTAGATATTGTAAATGGTCTTGAAGATGAAAATATTGTAAGAAAACTAGCTACAAAAGTTCAAACTTCTGGACTTCATAAAATCAATATTGCAGCTACAAAGCCAGCAGCCCTATGGGTTGAAGAAGGTGGCCAACTTACCTTTGGAGATGGTACTTTTGATCAAGTATCTCTTGATGCGCATAAACTCCATGTTGGAATTAAAGTTACTGAAGAACTTTTATATGATGCAGCCTTTAATTTAGAAAAATATATCGCTGAAGAATTTACTAGAGCATTAGCAAACGCTGAAGAAGATGCTTTCTTAAATGGAGATGGAGTAAATAAGCCTACAGGAATCTTTGATTCTAAAAAAGGTGGAGAACTTGGTGTGACAACAAAGGCTCAAACAATTACTGCAGATGAATTAATGGATTTAGTTTACTCTTTAGATAGACCTTATAGAAAGAAAGCAGCCTTCATTTTAAATGATGCAATTTTAAATGATGCAACAGTTGCTCAGATTAGAAAACTTAAGGATGTAAATGGTGCATATATTTGGCAACCATCACTTAAAGATGGAGAACCAGATAGACTTTTAGGATATCCTGCTTATACATCTGCCTTTGCTCCAAAAGCTGAAAAAGGAAAACTTGCTGTAGCCTTTGGCGATTTTTCTTATTACAAGATTGGAGATAGAGGAAACAGGTCTTTCCAAGACTTAAAGGAACTATTTGCTGGAAATGGCATGGTTGGTTTCTTAGGCAAAGAAAGAGTTGATGGAATCTTAGTTTTAAGAGAAGCAGTAAAACTATTAAAAATCGGTGCTACTGCCTAAGGAGTAAACTATGATTACTCTTGAAGAGGCAAAGTCCTATTTAAGGGTGGATTTTGATGATGAGGATGAGATGATTGAATCTCTCATCCATTCATCAATCAAACACTCTATGGATGTAGCTAGGGTTAATAGTGAAGAAGACCTTTCTAAAAATCCAAATGGAAAGATAGCTGCCCTCTATATGACTGCTTATCTTTATGAGCATAGAGAAGAGGCAGATTATTCTGAACTAAACTTAACGCTAAGGGCTTTATTATTTGGAATGAGAAAGGCTGAGTTCTAATGAGGGTATCGGATTTAAATAGAAAAATAACCTTTCAAAATAAAAATGTTGAGGTAGATGAAATTGGTAACCATAAATCAGTATGGACAGATTATATAGAAACTTCAGCCTATATATCTTTTCAAGGCAAAGGTGAAGAAGTTTTTCTTGGTATGGAAATAGACAGGTCAGATATTTCTTTTACTGTAAGATTTCAAAATAGGTTAAAGAATATTAATACTTCAGAGTACAGAATTCTATTTGATGATGAAAAGTACAATATCATCTCAATTGACTTTATGAACTACAAGAACAGACTTATAAAGTTTAGATGTAGGAAGGTAAGTAGATGAATGTAAAAATTGAAAACCTCGCCAGTGAAATAATGAAAGGCTTAGAAGAATATTCTGATATGGCTACGGATGAAGTCAAAAAGGAAGTAAAAAAAGCTGGTAGCAATATTAGAAAAGACATACAAGAAAATGCACCTGTAGGAGAAACAAAGAAATATTCTAAGTCTTGGTCTGTAAAAACTATGAAAGAAACTTCGAACTCAATAGAACTTGTAGTTCACTCAAGAAATAGATACCAACTGGCTCATCTACTTGAGAAAGGCCATGTTCTAAGACAAGGAGGAAGAGTATCTGCTAGGCCTCATATTGGACCAGCTGAGGAGAAAGGAGTTAGAGAATTGGAAGAAAATATAATGAGGAAATTACAAGATGGATAGGCTATTAAAAATAATTGAAGAGATAGGACTTCCCTTTGCATATTCGCACTTTGCTGAGGGCGAAAGTCCAGATCCACCATTTATGGTATATCTATTTCCAAAGAATAAACACTTTGGTGCAGATGGAGTGGTTTTTTATAAAAACACACAGATAGACTTAGAACTTTATACTGATAAGAAAGATTTAAAACTAGAAGAAAAAATAGAAGAGATACTTGATAGAGAAGAAGTCTATTATGAAAAATCTGAAGTTTGGATTGAATCAGAAAGACTCTATGAAGTTCTTTATGAATTTACTATGGAGGTAAAAAATGGCAAATAAAGTTAAATTTAATATTTGTAACGTTAATGACCTAACCCCACGAGCTTTGCGAGTGGCAGGTAGGTCAGATGTCACGCAATCCAATTCTCTGCGACTGATAAGGAGCGAAGAGAATTGTGATGGAGCTGACTCACTACAATTTATGGGAGGTAACAATTATGGCAAATAAGGTAAAGTTTAATATTTGCAATGTGCACTACGCTCTCTTTGATAAAGCCGAAGAGGGCGTTATTAAATATAAGACACCAGTGCCAATGCCTGGTGCTGTTTCAATTTCATTGGATCCTAATGGAGAGCCTGAAAGCTTTTATGCAGATGGAATTGAATACTACACTATTTCAAACAATATGGGATATGATGGAGATTTAGAAATCGCCCTTATTCCAGAATCTTTTAGGACTGATGTTTTGATGGAAAAATCAGATTCTAATAAAGTTCTAATTGAGTCTTCAAATTCTGAAACTGCAAACTTTGCACTGTTATTTGAGTTTGATGGTGACCAAAAGAAAATCCGTCACGTTATGTATAACTGCTCAGCAGCAAGACCCACACTTGAAGGAGAAACCAACGAGGAATCAAGAGAAGTTCAACCAGAAACCTTATCTATCCAAGCAAGACCACTTCCAAATGGAAATGTAAAGGCTAGAACAGGCGAAGAGACTACAAAGGAAACTTATGATGGTTGGTACAAGTCAGTCTATATGCCAACAGAAACTACAGTAACACCTTCAAGAGCAAGTGTTGGAGGTAAATAAATATGGCACTAACCAAGAAAATTCAAATCGATGGGAAAGAAGTTGTTTTCCGTGCATCAGCAGCTATCCCAAGAATCTATAGACTTAAATTTGGAAGAGATATCTTCAAAGACTTAATGGAACTAGAAAAGTCCATGAAGAAAAATGATGAAGATAAATCCAATCTTGATATAGGTTCACTTGAGTTATTTGAAAATATAGCATATGTAATGGCTAAACATGGGGATAAATCTGTGCCAGATAGTCCAGAAGAATGGTTAGATAATTTCTCAACTTTTTCAATTTATCAAATTCTACCTCAGCTAATTGAGTTGTGGGGACTTAATATAAAATCGGAAGAAGTTCCTAAAAAAAAGTAAGACCAACAGAAAGACCAATGACTACACCCTTGTTTTTACTAAGGGCAGTGGAACTTGGTCTTTCTGTTTCTGATTTATCTCTACTAACAATTGGACTTGTAAATGATATGTTCACAGAAAAGAATAACGATGAATATAAATACAGGGAAGTAGCGACACAGGATGATTTTGATAGGTTTTAACAATTTAGCAAATATAGTTGCAATTTAAAAGATAATATGTTATACTAGTTTTAACTTAAGAAAGTGGGATAGGTAGGTAGATTTAAAAACAATGGGAAATAGAATAAAACAAATAAGGAAAGAAAAAGGATTAACTCAAGAGCAATTAGCTAATGGACTTAGTGTTACAAGACAATATATTAGCCTTTTAGAACGTGGAGAGGCTCAAGCTACAATTTCTGTAGGAATAGAAATCGCAAACAAACTAGATACATGTGTTTACACATTATTTGGTCTTGACGAGTGTGAGTGTTGTAATGTAGGCACAGGAGGTAATTAGATGATATATTTAAATCCACAAAGGTATAAGAACGGCGATATAGACTGTAGTATATAAACCATAAGAACACAATATGTAAGCAAAAAATTCACAGGAGGTCAGTATGAAAAAGATTAAACTTTTTATTGGATATTTATTAGTGCTGGTATCGTTTTTAGCACCAAGTGTTGTATTTGCGGGTAGCTATGTAGATAAGGATATTAAAACAGAAATAGATCAAATATTGAATGATTTTAATTTTAAAACACAAGGCACTAATATACATTTCTATAGTATGAGTGCTAATGATACTAAAGGTGAAAATATAGAAATAAGAAAAAATGATGGTCTTATATCAATTGTATCTGATGAAGGTAAAAGAAAAATTACTTTAACAGAAAATCTGGATGTAGTCTCTGTAGATCAATATGATATTGCGGATAGTTTATCCTTAACAGATGAAAATGAGAAGTATTTTATTGATACTGATAAAAAATATATTGATTTAATAGTATCTAAATATGTGCCTAATGATTACAACATTATTGAAGTAAAACCTATTTTGGATGGATTCCATCAGATTATTTGTTTGAAAGATAATCAATACGATATAACAAATTATTATGATTCATATAAAATAACAGTAGATTTTAAAACGCATACCGTTTTAGGGTTTAATCAGTGCCATGAGTATATTGTAAATGGTCTACCAAAGATTGATAGAAATGAAGCAATGGAAATAGCAATTAATTATTGTGAGAATAATAATATAAAATTCAATTATTCTGGGATTCCTTTGATAGAGTTGGAAGTCAGAAAAGAAAATGACTATTTTGAAAATAATTCGCTTGAAGGATTAAACGATATTGACTTAGAAATCTATGCCAATAGACAGTTAGAAAGACCATTACATTGTTCATATGTTGTTACATTTGATGATTTTTCTGTTTTGGTTGATGCTTATACCGGTGAAATAATAGGTGGAGATGAGTTTGCAGCGTCAAAAGATGGGGCTTCATATTATGGAACACATAAGGGCAGAAATACAAAATATTTTACTAGTTCAGCATCCAACATTAATTCTATCCTTAATTCGTTGGGATATAATTCATATACAGATTCAGCAGACAATGATAATGGGGTAAGCTTAAGAAGATTTGTTCGAGGAGATGGAAACAATTATGCGTTTGCGTTTTCCGGTCATGCCTCACCAATATCTTTAGGAAATGGGCAAAAGTATAGTTATGTAAGATATTTAAGTCTAAACGATGTTACTTGTTGTTGGAAATTTGTTTTTTTAAATGGGTGTAATACGGCAGAAGATACAAGGTGGAGAGACGCTTTTGGTATTAGCGGATCTTCAAATGGGAAAATATTTTTAGGTTGGTATAAAGGGGTTGAACTAGGTACAATGTTGGATTTTACTGGAAATTTAAAGCATCAAGTCAGAAGAAATCCAAGCAAAACATTTTATTCTAATGTATTAAGAGCTATTGAGAAGCCAGGAACATATTATTATATACGTTTTTGGGGTGATAAAAATATATCAGGTAGAGTTTAGTAAATACCATGCAAGTGACTATGAAAAATAAAATAACTTTAAAATATTTAATATGTATTTGTTTAATATTTTTATTAATGGCATGCTCCAAGAAAATGAATTCGATTGATAATTTAGATAAAGTTAAAATAATTAGTACCTTAAAGGATTTTGGATATAATGTAGAAGATGGAGAATTGATCTATAAAGAAAGAGAAGATTTGGATAATGGAGGTATAAAAATTCAGTCTTCTAAAGGGGCTATCTTTATTTTTGATAAAAATAGTGATGTGATTAATGTAGATGCTTTATCGACTCTTAAGTGGGATGAAGATATTGCAGAAGATTTAGAATATCCAAAAAAAGAGTATGTAAAATTTATCAAAGATAAATACATTCCATTTGACTATACAGAAGAAGAAATAGGCTATTATACAAAAGAATATAAGATGTATTCTTTTTATAAAGCTAATGCTGCTAATATTTTCAACCCATACAATCAAATTAGAGTAGTATTCGATAGAAATAAGAACGCTATAATTCTATATGATATTATAGATGACTTTATAATAAAAGAACCACCTAAGATAGATGAAATAAAAGCTAAAAACATAGCAAAAGATTTTTTATCAGCATCTAATGAAAAAGAATCAGAAAGTGTTCAAAATATTTCGTTAAAAGTAATCAAATCTAATAACTTTTTTAAGGATTCATCATTTTTAGTAGACAGTAAAAACAATATCAAAGTTCAAAAATCTGGTGTTCTTCATTTAGCTTATGTTATAGAGATTGAAGATGTATTAATATATGTTGATGCTTATAATGGTAAAATAATTGGAGGAGATTCGTTTTAATTCATTACTAGATAAAAAACTTAGCTAAGAAGCATCTAGAAAATTCTAGGTGCTTTTTTGATGCTTAAAATTAAGGAGGTGAGATATTGGCAAATAGAATAAAGGGGATAACTGTTGAGATTGGTGGGGACACTACCAAATTGCAGACTGCACTAAAACAAGTTAATACAGAGATTAAACATACTCAGTCTGAACTTCGTGATGTTAACAAACTTCTTAAACTTGATCCTGGAAACACAGAACTTATCTCCCAAAAGCATAAGTTATTAGGACAGACCTTAGAAGAAACAAAGAACAAATTAACTTCTTTGAAAGAGGCACAAAAACAAGCTGAACAGGCTCTTGCAGAAGGTAAGATTTCCCAAGAGCAATATGATGCCCTTAAACGAGAGATTATTGAAACAGAACAAGCCCTAAAATCTCTAGAAAGACAAGGAGCAACCACTAATCAAACCCTGCAAAACATAGCTATTACTGGGGAAAAATGGCAAAACACAGGGCAAAATATAGAAAACGTGGGAAGAAAAATGATGCCAGTATCTCTTGCAGTAGCAGGTCTTGGGGTAGCAGCAGTAAAGACTGCTTCAGATTTTGATTCTGGTATGTCAAAGGTAAAAGCAGTATCTGGTGCAACAGGGTCCGACTTTGACGCTCTGAGAGAAAAGGCTCGTGAAATGGGAGCCAAGACCAAGTTCTCGGCATCTGAAGCGGCAGAGGCTATGAATTATATGGCCATGGCTGGTTGGAAAAGTAAAGATATGATTAGTGGTATTGAAGGAGTCATGAACCTTGCTGCAGCTAGTGGTGAGGATCTAGCTACTACTTCAGATATCGTTACAGATGCCCTTACAGCCTTTGGTTTAAAAGCTGAAGACTCTTCTCACTTTGCTGATGTTCTTGCTGCTGCATCATCTAATGCCAATACCAATGTTTCATTAATGGGCGAAACCTTTAAATATGCTGCACCTATTGCTGGGACACTTGGATATTCAGTTGAAGATACGGCAGTCGCTATTGGGTTAATGGCTAACGCAGGAATAAAAGGTTCACAAGCAGGGACAGCTTTAAGGTTTGGACTAACAAGACTCGCATCACCAACTAAAGAAGTTATTAATGGAATGTCCATGTTGGGCTTATCTATTGAAGATGTACAGGGCCTTTCACTTGATGAGACTTTAAGTACCTTTAGAGTAGCCTTTGCTAATTTAGACGGAACCCAAAAAGCACAAGCAGCATCCATGATATTTGGTAAAAACGCTATGTCTGGAATGTTGGCAATTATAAATGCTAGTGAGAAGGACTACAACAGCTTAAGTGATGCCATATATAACGCTGATGGAACAGCAGAAAAAATGGCTGCTACTATGCAGGATAACCTAGCTGGTCAATTAAAGATTCTACAATCTGCCCTAGAAGAATTAGCTATATCCTTTGGAGAACTTTTAATGCCTGCTGTTAGAAAAGCAGTAGATATATTAACAAAATTGGTAAATGGACTTAATGCACTTCCAGGACCAGTAAAAGGTATTATTGCAGGTATCGGTCTTTTTATAGCTGCTCTTGGACCTGTACTTATGATTGTAGGAAAACTTATCTGGTCAATAGGAACTATTATGACCAAAGGACCTCTAATAGTAGGAGGAATAACTAAGATAGTTGGAATCTTTACAGGTACACTTATACCAGCAATTACTGCAGTAGTATCAGCCATTGGGATTGTTCCTATTGCTATTGGTGCAGTAATAGCTGGTCTTGTTCTTTTATGGAAGAAGTGCGACTGGTTTAGAGAAGGGGTCATCTCCATATGGGAAACTATTAAGGAATCAACTGCTGCCATTTGGAATGGAATAAAAGAATTTTTCGTAAATCTATGGCAAGGGATATCTGATTCATGGACAAGTACCTGGACCGAGATTACTACTTTCTTATCAGAATTCTGGTCTGGATTTATTGAAGGAGTGAAGAACACTTGGAAAGGCATCAAGGACTTCTTTGCCAATCTATGGAATGGACTTTCTGAAGGATGGAACAGTATCTGGACATCTATAACAACTTTTCTAACTGAATCTTGGAATACCTTTATTGAGGGAGCCAAGAGTCTATGGCAAAGTTTAGGAGAATTCTTTACAAGTCTCTGGACGGGAATTCAAACAACTTTTACAAATATATGGACAGCTATTTCAACTACAACTACAGAAGTATTTACAGCAGTTGGAGAGTTTATAAAAACTACTTGGGAAGGTATTAAGACTTTAATTTCAACAGTTCTTGATGCAATTAAAGTAAAAGTAGAGACTATTTGGAATGGACTAAAAGAGTTTTTAACAACAGTCATTACTGCCATTGGAACATTTATATCCACATCCTGGACCAATATAAAGACTACAATAGAGAACATCTTGACTTCTATTAAGACAGTTCTTGAATCAATCTGGAATGGGATAAAGACCTTTATATCATCAACAATGAATAACATTAAGACCTCTGTTTCATCTGCTTGGAACTCCATAAAGTCTACTATTTCATCTGCAGTGAATACTGCAAAGTCAGCAGTATCGTCTGCATTTAATTCGATGAGATCAAGTATTTCATCGACTATGTCAAATATTCAGTCCACTATTAGAAATGGATTTAATAATGCAGTTAATCATATTAAAAATTTGGCATCTCAAGCATATACATGGGGAGCCGATATGATTAACGGGATTGCAAGAGGGATTAGAAGTGCGATTAGCAATGTGACATCTGCTGTATCGAATGTAGCATCAACTATTAGGTCTTACCTGCACTTCTCTGTTCCAGATGTTGGACCTTTAACTGACTATGAATCATGGATGCCAGACTTTATGGAAGGCTTATCTAAGGGGATAGAAAAGAGCAGAAGACTAGTTCAATCTTCAATGGAAAATGTGGCAAGCGATATGGTTTTAAGTCCCAATATATCATCTCTAGATATTGGAGGACATGATAAAGAATCCGTTGTAAGTGGCATTGATATAGGAAGGCAAATATCTGATGCACTTGCAAACATCAATTTAAAATCAGAAAATACTGGAGATATAGTTATACCAGTTTATCTTGGTGAAACTCTCCTTGATGAAGTTATTGTTAATGCATCTATGCGTAAGAATTTAAGGAGTGGAGGTAGATAATGACCTAACCCAAAATCTATGATTTTGTTGGTAGGTCAGATGCAGTCTCACCCCATGAACAAGGAGCAAAGCGACGCAGTGAATGGAGGTGTAGTCGTATAATGAAATATCAATCATATTTAATTATTGAAGGAGTAGACCTACCTCTACCAAATTCTTATGATTTGGAGTTTAGAGATATAGAGGCAGATACTGGAGGAGAGACTGAGGCAGGAACTATTCAAAGGGATGTTGTTAGAAACAAAGTAGCAAGTATTTCTGTAGATTTTTCTTGTAGCCCTAAACTTGTAAAGACATTGAGTAGTTTTGCCAATAAGTCTAATCTTAAAGTTAAATACTTAGATACAGAAACATTGGAACTAAAAGAGACACAAATGTATATAGATAAGTTCCAAGTCAAACTAATAAAAGATACTTCTTATAAAGGATTGTGGGAAGTATCTTTTTCATTGGAGGAATACTAATGACCTAACCCAAAATCTATGATTTTGATGGTAGGTCAGATGTCGCTTTGTTTCAAATCTTTGATTTGTCAAAAAGCGACTAATGTAGAGAAATGGAGGTGATAAGTTGTTCTCAACAAGTAATGAATATAAAACAGCAATCAAAAAGAACTCTCGTAAATTTTACTGGACGGGAAACATCATCTTAAAAGATGGAACCATTATTCCTTTTACAAATGAAGATATTTTAAAAGGGTCTGGGTACATCCATCGTTCCTGCTCTGGATCTTCTGAACTTGAAATAGGTACAGTTTATGCTGGAGAGTTTGGAATTAGCCTTTTTTCAAATATTGATAGGTATTCTCTAGAGGATTCAAAGCTAGAACTTTTTTACCATCAAGAATTAGAAAACAAAAAGATAGAGACCATACCAATGGGCATCTTTGATGTTACTGAGGCAAATAGGTCTAAGAAGATTTTAGAACTAAAAGGCTATGACTATATGCTTAGGTTTGATAAGAACTTCCCAGTGACAGATACCTTTGGTACAGCCTTTGAATTACTTACATTATCATGTGAGAAGTGCAAGGTAGAACTAGGCATGACAGAAGATGAGGTAAAGGCTTTTGTAAATGGAGAAGAAGTCTTAGCTATTTATCAAGATCATGATATAGAAACCTATAGAGATTTTATTCACTATATAGCATCGACCCTTGGTGCTTTTGCACAGGTCTCTCGTGATGGTAAATTGGTTTTAAAAAAGTATGCAGAAAGTATATCAACTGAAATTAAAACGAGAGAAAGATTTTCTTCATCTGTATCAGATTTCAAGACAAGATATACGGCTATCAACTCAACAAATGCAAAGACTAAAATAGCTGAATATTACTCTTTAGAAAATGATGATGGACTAACTATGAATCTTGGAATAAATCCACTGATGCAGTTAGGACTTCCAGAAAAAAGAAAAAGAATGTGTGAGGCACTTCTTACTGAAATTTGTAAGATTCATCATACACCTTTTGACATGGTAACTATAGGAGATCCCAGCCTTGATGTTGGAGATAGAATAGCTATTTCTTACGAAGAAGAAAAGATTGAAGGACTTATCACTGACATAGAATACAAGATAAATGGTAAGCACAGAATTTTAGGAGTTGGAAAGAATCCATACCTATCAAAGGCTAAAAGTAAGAATGATAAAAATATAGTCGGACTTTTAAATCAGATTGAATCTGAAAAGTTAGTAGTTCATGCCTATTCCAATTATTCTGCCTTTAATCTTTCTACAACAGATACACCAATAATTCGTATAGAATTTGCCTCCAATAAAGAAACGGAGGCAATTTTTAATGCGTCTATTTTGTTGAATATAATTTGTGATACTGAAGAAAAAAGTAGAAAAATATCAAGGAAAGTCAAGAAACAAGTAGAGGTTTTAAATGAAGAAGGAAAACCCTATGATCCTCCAAAGTTTGATACCCAAGAGGGCACAAGCGAAAAAGAGGAAGTAGAAGAATTAGATTTTATTGAAAATATAGAAATACCAACAAGGATAGTTATTACCTATATCTTTAATGATACAAAAATAGAACATCACATTCCAAAAGAAACCTACTTAAGTGGTGATCACATTTTAAATCTTTTCTATCCATTAACTAAACTTCAAGAGAAGACTATGAACAATTTCTCCGTATTAATTAGGCTTGTATCAGGACAAGCCATGATAGGTAAAGATAATGCTATCGCAGTTATCTCTGGTCAGTCTCTTGGTTCTACAGAGGCTTGGGATGGAAAGCTTAAAATTGATGAATCTTGGAAGAGAATAGAACTTAGTCATTCATTCTTGCTTAGGAAATTGAAAGCTGAGTACAAAGTCGAAAGACAAGTTCCAAGACCACTAGTATTTAATGAAAAGGTAGGAAGATTTAAATACCAAGGATTGGTGCTTGGAAAATATAAAGAAGAAATTACTACAGAATTTAAAGACAAGGGGGAAGGAAATGCTCAAGGGTAAATCAGTCATCGAACTAACTGATGTGAGGACAAATAGGAAGGAGATATATGAAGATGAAAACTTAATAACGAATGCAGTACCAGATTTATTAAGACTGAATCCATCGGGCCTTATGTATCCAGTCGGAGAGGAACTCATTACAAAATTTCACGAAGAGATTTTTCCAATTGCCAATAAGTGCTATGGTGGAATCTTGTTATTTGAAAACACTCTTGATGAAGATCCTAATAAAATTATTCCTCCATCAGATAATAAGATTATTGGATATGCTTCAAATGATGTTAATTCAACAGACGCATCAAAAAGAGGGTCGGCTAACTTAACAGAATCTACCCCTATAGAAAATGGATATAAATTTGTATGGGATTTTTCTACATCGCAAGCTAATGGAAGAATATCGTCACTGGCGTTGACCCATTATAGAGGAGGGAAATATTTCTATGGAGATACGCACGGAAGAGACCCGTTCCTACTTTTAAATAAAACAAAAATGAATTCTGATAGAAGTATTACTGATATTTACCAAGGTTGTGTGGAATACGATATTGAAAACAGTACCATCATATCAATCTGGCCTAAAAACAAGACATCGATAGACATCGTTAAACTTAGAGAGTCGATAACAGATATTGGCTTAAATGATCCTGTATATACAAAGGGGAATTATCAAAAAGAAAGAACGATTATAGATGCAAAGGAGTTTTTTGAAAAAGTATATTATTGGAAAGAAACTTGTTTTTATAATGGATCAGATGGTTATTGGTATGGATTTGGGACTAAGTACAATAAGTTAATAAGGATGAAGATTTCCAAAAAAGATTATTCTACTACTGTGGATGAATGGTCTTTAAATGACATTAGCTTATATAAACTTGGAGATTATAAGGACCAAGATTCTAGTTATTGCGAAAGGAGAGCATATAGTTGTATAAAGGACGGCTATCTATATGCTATTGGTGCTGGAAATGATGACAACTTGTTATACAAGATTAACATTAATAATCCTGTTGATATTAGCAAATTTGATTTGGAATATGATATTCAAAGAATTACTTATTCTGGTGAATATATGTATTTATTTAATTGGGGAGACTATATTCTAGGACATAAATTTTCAATAAATAAGAATGACGAAATTATTCGTAGAGATGACAAAACAGAGTACGAAGGTAGAAGTATTCCGTATTTAATGTCTACACCTATTCAGTTAGGGCCTTTAATGCTTGGTTATGGAGGATATGAAAATTCGTTTTATAAGCTTCTATTCCTTCATACCCCATACCTTGGAACAATTAATAACCTATCAAGTCCAATATTAAAAACGGCAGATAAGACAATGAAAATAACTTACACACTAACAGAGGAGGAATAAAATGAATAAGTTTTTAGAAATATTAAAAGTATGTTTTACAGCTATCGGAGGTTGGTTGGGATTTTATCTTGGAAGTGTAGATGCTTTTATCTACACACTACTTGCTTTTGTAATTGCTGACTATCTAACAGGAGTTTTAAGAGCAGGAGTCGAAAGAAAGCTGTCCTCATCCATAGGATTTAAAGGGATAGCTAAAAAAATAATGATATTTATAGTTGTAGGGATAGGAAACCTGTGCGATGCATATTTAATTAAAGGTGATGGAACAATGATAAGAACAGCCATCATCTTTTTTTATATAGCAAATGAGGGACTTTCCATTTTAGAAAATTCAGCATCTATAGGACTACCTGTACCCGACCAATTAAAAACAATGCTTAAACAATTTAAGGAGGATAAAGATGAGCAATAGTCCACTCGTAAATATGGTAAATTACAGCCCAAACCATAGTGGGAGAAGGAATCAACATATTACTAAAATAGCCATTCACCATACAGCAGGAGCAATCAATGCTGCAACTATAGGACAAATATTTAAACCAAGGTCAAGGCAAGCATCATGCAATTATGGAATAGGTAAGGATAATAAGGTAATATTATGTGTGGATGAACAGAATAGGTCTTGGTGTACATCATCTGCTTGGTGTGATAATAGGGCTGTTACTATTGAAACGGCAAATTCAAGTAACGGAGGTTCTTGGCCAGTATCTGATCAAGTCTTAGAAACATTAATAAAATTAGTCACCGACATCTGTATAAGAAATGGCATCTATCCATGTACCTATACAGGTGGAAAAGATGGAGTCTTACAAAAACATGAATGGTATTCTAACACAAACTGTCCTGGACCATATCTTGGAAGTAAATTTCCTTATATTGCAAATGAAGTCAATAAAAGATTAAGAGGTGGAAGTCCTACAAACAAAACATCAAGTAGACTATATAGAGTTAGGAAATCTTGGTCAGATGCTAAAAGTCAAAAAGGTGCTTTTAGAAACTTAGCTAATGCTAAAAGATGTGCTAATAGATTTGGGCTAAAAGTTTTTGATCTAAATGGAAAGATAGTTTATCCAGCAGGAAAGACAATCGAGCAATTGGCAAAAGAAGTAATTAGAGGAGATTGGGGTAATGGAGAAGAAAGAAAAAGGAGATTGAGACAAGCGGGATATGATTATTACGAAGTTCAGAGAAGAGTAAATGAATTAATATGATTTTGTTTATTTCATAATAACAAAAGTTGACAAAAGGTATAAAAAACATTATAATCTAATTATTAAGGAGGAAGGAGAATAAGTATTTGGGAAATAATATAAAATGTTATAGACAAAAACAAGGCATTACTCAACAACAATTAGCAGATAAGTTAAATGTAAGTAGACAATATGTAAGTGAAATAGAAAATTGTAAAAAACTTCCTACAATAAAAATTGCTTTTGACTGTGCTAATATTTTGTGTACGACAGTTGACATGCTGTTTTATTATAAATAGAATAAAAACTTAAAAGTAGAGATTTAATTATGGAATATTTAAAATTAAATTTCTATTTTTTTATATCTTAACATCAACTATAGTTGACATTAAGATATAATTATGATAGTATAAATTTAGTGGATGACGATTGACCATAAGGTGTTAACAGGAGAGTTCTATAAAGCAGAAAAATTAATAATTCCATAGGCTAGTTTATTCTTTGAAACTATTCAATTTGTTTTCTTAATAGGGCTTTTAAACACAGCCTATTCAGATATCTGTGCAAGTTAAACACCAATTCAACAAATTAAAAAAGTGAATGGAACAAAAAATGAAGTGAATGGAAAAGGCTTCGTTTTATGTGGGGCAGACGATGTTTGTGCTTGGTATGATGGAGTTTGTAATCCAAAATATCACTAAAGCTTTTAAAAATTACTTAATATAGCTTTGTTTTGGCAAACATCTTATAATTTTAATATTGCGTAACTGAAAATATAGATAGGTATGGTTTTAAAGAGAATGTTTGTAGTATTTAACACTTACATTCTCTTTATTTTTGAAGGAGGGAATCAGTGAAAAAATGCTTAAAGTTTGAATTAATAAAATTTTTCAATATTAAGATATTATTTATTTTTTTATTATTTCAAGTTATATGGACAATTATCGTAGCTTTGTCTATTTCTTATTCTACTCATGATAGTATAGTTAATAATTTTATATTAATAAGGACATTAACTATAAATGGAAATTTTTATATACCAATAATAGTGTCACTAGTTATTGGACGTATATTTTCCATAGAATATGAGAATAACATAGAGTTCGCTTTGAAATTATATAAAAATGACCACATAGAAAGATATATATACAAAACATTAATATGCATAATATATATAGTTGTTTCGTATGGCATACAATTTTTAATAGCACTTATCATTCAAACTAACATACAAGTAGACAGTATGGATCTTTCTTTTTGGGTTATAGATACTGAAGTAGTTTTTGAGCAAAGATGTGCTTTTTATAATATTTTAACCTTATACTTAAATCAAATTTTAGGATCCATATTTATATTAGAAATGTTTATTTTCTATATTAACTTTAATAAAAACTATTTAAAGTCAGCTCTGCTGACAATAATTTCGATTTTTACTATTAATGCTATTGAATATTTTATGTTTTTATTTAGTAAAATTTCTAATAATTTTTATAAATATTTACCATTTAATTCTGAATATACTTGGAGAAGTCTTAAATTTTTGCAGTTTGGAGATTTAGCAACAGGACTGGTATTTTTTTCAATATGTTTAAGTATGATTAATATAATAACATTTAAACATGATTTAAAAGGAGAATTCTTATTATGATAACTAAGAGTTATGAACAGATTAGATTAATTAGGGATGTAGATAACAACATACTTTTTGATGGTTCGAATGGAGATTTGTATTTTTTAGACGAAAAAACAGCAAAACTCTTGCAATTTTATATGGATAGAGATTATTATTTTATAAATGATGAAGAGTTTATTGCAGCAATGAAGAATATAAAAATTATAGATAAAGATTTTGATATAGGTGAAATAAAATCGATATTTGAAAATAGAAACAATATATCAGGAAATTTGGATTTAATTTATAAAAAATTAAATAAAGTAGAAAAATATTCATTATTAAGTATAAATGTTTCTGGGAAATGTAATTTTGATTGTATTTACTGCTTTGGTGGTGGTGGAAGTTATGGTAGAAAAGAATGTGTTATGGATTGGAAAATTGCTAAAATTCTAATAGATTATTGGGTTAAGAACATAAATCCTAAGGCAAAAACATATTATGTAAATTTTTTTGGTGGGGAGCCTTTTTTAAATATCGAGTTAATTGATAAAGTTATTTCATATTTAAATACAATTGAAAGAGTAAAAAGAAAAACAAAATACATTGTAACTACAAATGGTAGTATATTCAATAATAAAATAAGAAATTTACTTAGCAACAATAACTTCGAGATAAGCGTTAGTATAGATTGATTGTATTTTATACACAACAAAAATAGACCTTACAAAGGCATTGGAAAAAGTTTTGATAGTGTGCTGAGTAATTATTATAAATTTTCAAATTGTGTAGAGAAACTTTCTGCTCAGATAACAGTTAATAAAAAAGATATCAAGTATTTGTTTGATTCAGTAAACTACTTATGGAGCAAAGGGATAAATAGAGTATACAGCAATTTAGTGTTTGATGAGGACGTTATATATGACGAAAAAGATTTTATTGATTATAAATTACAATTAGATAAATTATCAAAAGTTACGTTTGATAATTTAAAAAATAATAGGAATAAGATATATTGTAATATTTATGATTTAGCTAAAAAAATATATAGTAAAGAATTTTCTGTAAATTGTTTTGCTAGACGAAATCATGGTCTTATTTCTTCCGCAGAGGGCGATTTATATAGTTGTTATAGGGGAATTGGAAAAAAAGAATTTCTTTTAAAAAGAATTCATAACATTAAAAAAAATGATGTTTCATTGATAGGATGGGATATTGAAAAATGTTCTAAGTGTTTTATACAGCTTTATTGTGGAAATGGATGCCCATATGAGAATCTAATATATAACCATGATTTTTATGAAACTAGTAAAAATTTCTGTACAAAGTCTATTTTAGATTTTGAAAAAAGTTTAATGTTTTTATCTAAAATACTAAATAGTGGGCTCGGTTACTTATTAGAGGAGGATTAGTATATGAAAATTAATGTTTCTGGTGTAGAGAAAAGTTTTAAAAGCATTAAGGTGTTAGAAAATATAAATTTTGAAGCTAAAAGTGGAGAAGTATTTGGAGTTATAGGACCGAATGGCGCTGGAAAATCGACACTATTACGAATAATAATAGGTTTATCTAAGCCAGACAAGGGAGAGATTCTAATTTCAAACTCTATAAATAAAGAAAGTAATTATTTTGGAGCTTTAATAGATGGAGCTTCCTATTATGAATACCTAACTGGAAGAGAAAATCTAGAATTTTTTCAAGATAAATATAATGAAAAAGAAATAATCGACTTATTAGATTTAGTTGGCTTAAGTGAATTAGATTCTAAGAGAAAAGTAAAAGAATATTCTCTAGGAATGAAGCAAAGGTTGGGTGTTGCTTTAGCCTTGATAGGCGATAGACCAATTATTATTTTAGATGAGCCATTAAATGGCTTAGATGCAAAAGGGATTTATGATGTAAGAAACATAATAATTGATTTAGCAAAAAAAGAGAATAAAATTGTAATAGTAACAAGTCATATATTATCAGAAGTTGAAAAAGTTGTAGATAAGTTAATCATTTTTAGTAAAGGTAAAATATTATATGAGGGAAGTTTGTCTAATTTGGATCAGGAATATGTGATTATAACTGAAAAAAAACTAGAAGAAAGTATTTGTAAAACAATATTTGCAGATAGTTTAAATAAGACTATTTTTATAGAGGCAAATATACTAAAAATAAAAGACTATAACCTAAATTTACTGAATGATATTTTATATAAGTTATTAATCAATAAAATTAAGATAGTTGAAGTTCATAGTAATAAAAGAAGTTTAGAAGAATTCTATTTCAGCTTACTGGAGGAAGACCATGTTGATTAAAGAATTGAAAAAGATTAAAAAACTGAAGACTGTAAAGGTCCTAATCTTCTTAAATGTACTACTATTATTTATTTTCATCCTTAAAGAATATAATAAGACTAACTTTTTTGATTTTTACTTCAACGTTAGTTTAGACTTATATAATGTAGTTCTTTTCTTTAATATATTAATATATATAATAATTGGGGAGATTCTTTCTGATGAATATATAAAAGGGACTTTAGATTATCAGGTTATTAAGTATGGAAGTATTATAAAGGTCATAGCTAATAAATTATTATCAGCATATATATTTGTTTTAACTATTTTGATATTTGATATGTTTGTAATTTTTTGTTTTGGCTATTTTACAAAAGTCTTAGAAGCCTATCAGATTTTTGATTCTAGAGGTTCTGTAATTTTAAATGATAATATAGTTTTTAATTCATGGCTAAGAATGTTTTTATATAATATAGACCTCTTAGTAGGAATGGCAATAACTACGAAATTAAGCGGTCTAATGGCTACTTTTTCTAACAATAAGATAAGTGCAATTATAGGATCCTTTATTGGTCTTATGTTATTAACATATCCAATTCCTGGTAGAGGAAAAACTCATTCTATAATTTTTTATAGACTACCTATTTTAAACGTGTATCTTAATATATCTGACTATATAGAATATTTTCAAACATATTATTTAATATATGTGTTTGAATTTTTAATTATTTTAGCCATAATATTTTTTTTGTGGAGGAGAAAATATGAATTATAAGTGTTTAGGATTACTTTATACAAGAAAATGTACAGAAAAATGTCCGATATGTTGTTTTTGCTGCTCTCCAAAGCGTAATGAAAAAATGGATAAAGATGATGCTATTAAATTCATTAATGCTGCTATAGACAATGAAATAAGATATATAGGGATATCTGGAGGAGAACCATTTATATATTTAGAAGAAATTGAAGAAATCATGAACCATTTTAGAGAGGAATGTATATTCAATATAACAACTAATGGATTTTGGGCAATTAATAAAGAAAAAACAAGAGAAATTTTAGAAAGATTAGCAAAAAATAGTTTAGTGGCATTAAAAATAAGCATTGATAAATATCATTTAGAAAATATTAGTATAAATAATATTAAAAATATTCTTAATGAAAGTAAGAAAATAGGATTAAAAGTTGTGGTAGGTACAACTATTTTAAAAAACGACAATATAGGAATATTACTTACTCAATTGAAGAAGGAGCTAATATCAACAGGAGTATTTATTCATCCATGTTATAAAGTTGGAAGAGCCTCAATATGTTTTAATGATATTGATTTCATATACGATGATGAAATTAAGATTGAATGCCCAGAAGGAAATATAATAATAATAGATTATAATGGAAATATTTATCCATGTGGATCAATTTTTGCGATGGAAGATTCTAGATGTGCTGGGAATTTTTTTTGAAACAAAATTTAGAGATTTAATAAGCAACTGCACACGTATTTGTCCAAATATTAATGAATTAAATAAGTATTACAATGCAACTAGATTTAAAAATAATTATATTGATTCATGTGATGTTTGTTATAAGTACTATAAAAATTAAGATTTTTTTAGGAGATATTCAAAATTATGAAAAAAATAAACTCTATTTATTATGGAAAGAATAACAATAATTGTTTGATATACTTAAATCTAAAGAATGTCTTAATGAAAACCGATTTAGAAGTTTACGATTTTTTAGAAAAAAGGGATTACTTGAAAGAAAGTTCAGATAATTTTATTGAAAGTTCATTGGTCGATATTGATACAGAGAATGAAAGCTCATTAAAAGAATATAAATCCAAATTAAATAATTATGAATCTAAAATAAAAGCAATTACTTTATTCATGACATATAGTTGCAACTTAAGATGCACATATTGTTATGAAAGCAAAAATCAAGGAGATCATGACAATATTTTTCTTAACGAAAAAAATTTATCTTCTTTTATAGGCTTATTAAAAAAACTGCCAATTGAAGAACATTGTACATTAATATTTTTTGGTGGAGAACCTCTTTTAAACTTTAATATGATTAAAAAAGTAGTTGAATCTATAAAATTAGATAATACTTTAAAAAATAGATTTTTTTATAGCATAACAACTAATGCTACTTTGCTAAATTCTAAAATAGTTCAATTTTTAGAAGAAAATAAATTCACTATAACAATATCTATTGATGGTAATGCACTGAAAACAAATATAAATAGAAAAACCATTTTAGGGGATGGAGCATACAATTACATAATATCAAATATTAAATTACTCAAAAATTTTAATATGATTGCTAGAGTAACTATCACAGACAGCAACATGGACTTAATAGAAAATCATAAACATTTATATAAATTGGGATTTAAGTCTATTGCACAGTCCGAGTCTTATGAAAGGATAGAAATGAGGAACTATGCGATTTTAAATGAAGAAATTAAAAATTATTATAATTATTTTTTACAATGCTTGAATGAAAAAGATTATAGAAAATGTTGTTCATTTAAAGACATAGTAAAGCAATTAATATCAATACATTTATCAATTAGGCAAGAAAGACATTGTGGAGCAGGAGTAAGTTTAATAGCAATTACACCAGAAATTAAAATCATTCCATGCCAAAGATTTTTAGACAAAGATCTTGGAGGTAATAATAAACCAATTACTGATTATTCTAAATATGATAATAAATACAATACAAAGTATAAGTGCAGTGAATGTATTGCTTATTCAACATGTTCTGGAGGGTGCTATCATAGCAATATAATATTTAAGGATTATGATTCAAGCAATTCTCCATTTTGCAAGTTAACTAGGACAAAGATAACTAATGCAATAAAAGTTTACTCTAAATTAGATGAATTTGAAAAAGAAATTTTATTTGCTAATATGTATTAAAATTTAGGTGGAATAAGTGAAATCAGTATTAATTGAATTTTTCAAAAAACATAAAAATGTGTTCTGCATTTATATATTTCTGACAATTATTTTTTCTATTACATTGATAATTATTCCTCAAAAAATGGGGGTATTTATTGATGAACTTTCAATATATAAACATTTTAAGTATTCTTTGAAGTTTGTGGAGGAAGTTCTACCAATAATATTAATATCACATTTATTAAGTTATTTAAAAAATTATTTACAAGAGATGATAAAATTTGAGTTAGATACTTATCTTAATGAAAAATTGTTAATAAGATACTTAGACTCAAATTATGAAATAACTAAAAAACTTATTAAGGAAGAGTTAGTAAAAAGGTTAACAACAAGCATTCAATACATATCAAAGTTCATCATAACATTTATAAGCGTTGTATTCACAAATTTGTTTAGCATATGTTTAATAGTATTTACAATATATCGCTCTAACAAAGAATTGTCATTATTATTATTTCTTATAGCACCAATATATGCTTTGATTAATTATTTTTTTAGAAATAAATTAAAGAATGCGGTTATAAAAAATAAAAAATCAGATGAAAAATATTTTTCTATATATTTCAAGCTTATTAACACAATAGAGTATATAAAATTAAATGCTCTCAAAAATAAGGTTTTAATTGATTTAGATAATGAGAAAAAGGTTTTTAAACAAAATAAAAGCAAACAAATAAAATATGAAAATATCTATATTTTTGTTTCAAGTTTAACGAGTAATATATTTAGAATTGTATATATACTATTATTAGGGTATTTTATGATAAATGGTGAAATTACTATCGGGATGTTCACAATGATTATTACATTCTCAAGTCAACTATTAAGATATATGGATTCAATCATGGACCTTTTGAGAGATTGGAATGTATGCTTAGTTCATGTCAGAAGTTTAGATGAAATTATTGATAACATTTCAGATGAAGGAAACATGAATAAAGAATTAAAGCAAATGTCAGATTCAATAAACAGCTTAACAGTAAAGAATTTATCTTATAAAGTGGATGACAATTTAATAATAAATGATTTTTCGTATAATTTTCAAAAAGGTATGATATATATAATCAATGGTCCTAATGGCAGCGGTAAATCGACTTTATTCAAAATAATTTCAGGTTTATTAAGAGATTATGAAGGGGTAATAAAAATAAACAGCTGTGATATAAAAAAAATAGATATGAATTATTTACTAAAGAAGAGAATTTCAATAGATTTACAAAATGAACTTCCTTTATATGATTTTGGAGAAAACGTAGAAATATGCAACATACTTAGTATAGATAAACAAAAATCTATTAAAATAAGGACTCTTTTTAATCTAAAGGATTCTTTTTAATCTAAAGGATTCTTTACGAGTAGGTCTTAATATAAATAATGTATTATCAGAAGGCGAAAATAAAAAACTATCTTTAATAAACGCATTATCTAAACCTAGTGAAATATTATTATTAGATGAACCAACAAACTTTTTGGACTTTAGTACAGTAAAGAGTCTAATTTATTATTTAAAAAAAATAAAGAAAAATAAAATTATCATAATAATAACCCATGATAGAAGAATCAATAGTATAAGTGATTTCATCATAGATTATAACAATAAAAGGTGATAAAAAATTCTAGTATAATGGTAATGATAAGTATCTATTTTATAGCAAAACATTTGTTAGAATTTTACTCCCAAAAAGAAATCAAAGATTCCATTTTAACGCTCTTTAAATGGAGGGTGTGCATTTTGATAAAAATCTTTTTCAAAAATTCAATCATTAAATTGTATCAAAGTAGTGAGAGTCTTAGACCCACCTTAGAGAACGGGTGATTTCTTTAAAACTAAATAATATACTTAGACCTATTGGTAATCATACTGGAATACTGATAGGTCTTTTTTTAATTTCAAAAATATTCATAATATATTTTTCCCGACATATTTATCAGCTATAAATCTTACTCAAAATCACTCCATTTGTCCTAAGGAATATAGAGGAAAGAAAATTAAGGTTAAAAATAGACCTGATTTCTTTGCCTGTGATATAGGAGGTGGAGTATGAAAGTAAAGAAGCTTGAAGGTGAAAAAGAAGTTATAAAAACTGAATACACTGATATGGATTTAAAAGCAGAGCTTAACTTTTATCTATCGGATAAGTTTATCCAAGACCTTTTTCTTTTAGATGAAATTAGCCTTGAAGAATATAGAAAAATTAGGAGAGAAAACATTAAAAAATTCAGACCTATTCTTTCAGAATTATTGCTATAAGACTTGATATATACTCACTTGTACGGGAATATAGCACTAAGAGAAAGAGAGGTGAGACGATGAAAAAGATAACAAAAATAGAAGCAAATCAAAAAGAAGAATCTATATTAAGAGTCGCTGCCTATGCAAGAGTATCGACAGATGAAGACGCTCAGCTTGTGAGTCTTAAAACGCAAAAAGCACACTACGAAAAGATGATAGCAGAGAACAAGTCATATACTTTTGCAGGTCTATACTTTGATGAAGGCATAACTGGAACAAAGAAAGAATGCAGAGACGGTCTTTTAAAAATGCTAAAAGATTGTGAAAATGGGAAGATAGATTTTATCCTAACTAAATCCATCTCAAGGCTTGCAAGAAACACGACAGATTGTTTGGAAATCGTAAGAAGACTCCTTGACTTAAACATTGGTATCTATTTTGAAAAAGAAAACATTGATACCAGGACCATGGAAAGTGAGTTGATGTTATCCATACTTTCGTCCCTTGCAGAAAGTGAATCCAGGTCTATTTCAGAAAATAACAAGTGGTCTATAAAGAAAAGATTTCAAAATGGAACTTTCATTATATCAAGTCCACCCTATGGCTATGAGAATATAGACGGGAAGATGGTAGTGAATGAAGAAGAAGGAAAAATAATAAAAGAAATATTTGAACAGTATCTCTCAGGTAAGGGAACACATAAAATTGCAGAGGACTTAAATAAAAGAAAGATTAAAGGACAAAGAGGAGCAAACTGGTGTGGGTCAACTTTAAACGGAATCTTAAAAAATGAAAAATATACAGGTGATGTCATCTACCAAAAGACCTATACAGACGATAGCTATAAGAGACACAAGAACAAGGGAGAAGAAGATCAGTATAAGATAATAGATAACCATGAAGCCATTGTAAGTAGAGAGGACTTTGAGAAAGTTCAAAACCTAATAAGACTTAGGGCCATAGCAAAAGGAAATGGAGAAAACACTAAAAGATATCAAAATAGATATAGTCTATCTGGAAAAATAAAGTGTGGCGAGTGCGGTTCAAGCTTTAAAAGAAGGCATCACTATAATGGTAAAGATAAATATATAGCCTGGACTTGCAGTGAACATTTAAAACATATCAATAAGTGCTCCATGAAGTTTATTAAAGACAAGGACATAAAACTAGCTTTTGTGACTTTAGTAAACAAGTTAGTCTTTGGAAAAGATAGTATCCTTACACCACTTTTGAAATCATTAAAGAGTGTGGACAGCAAGGGAGAAGTTGCGAAGATAAATAAAATAGAAGAAGGCTTAGAAAAACTAAAGGAAAGAAAAGATGTTCTAAGCAAACTGATAAGCTCAGGAGTTTTAGATGCAAGTATTTACACAAAAGAAAGCAGTGAGATTTCAAGCGAAGAAAGAAACCTACTTAAGGAAAAGGAGAGAAGCAAAAAAGCCATCCTTGGAAATGATGAAGAAATTAGAAAACTTGAAAAGCTAATAGGAATCTTAGATAAAAGCAAAATGATAGATCACTTTGAAGTTGACTTATTTGAAGAAATCATTAAACACATTCAAGTTGTCAATAGAGCGACCCTTGATTTTCATTTAAAGTGTGGACTTGTACTTAGAGAGGAAGTGAAAAAAGATGTCTAGGTTATGTTATGGCTATACCATAAGAAACGGAAGATTAGAAATTCAAGAAAAAGAAGCGGAGAATATAAGAAAAATCTTTAAAAACTATCTTGCTGGAAATGCTCTTATAAAGTCGGCAGATCTTGCTGGCTTGGATAAAAACAGTTCCAGTGTTAAAAGAATATTAACCAACGAAAAATATTTAGGAAATGAAATCTATCCCAAGATAATAGATAGAGAAAGTTTTGAAAAGGCAGGTCAAATGTTAAAAGAAAGGGCAGTGGCCATGGGACGAGTTTGGGAAAAAGAAGAAGAGATTATTAAAGTTCCATGCAAGTTTAGATATAAAAGTGAAGAAGTTCTACCAATAGATCCCCTTGAACGAGCAAGCCACCAGTACAATTTAATCGAGGTGATAGATGATGAATAGCAAGGTTATAGTTATACCAGCGAAGAAGAAAAAAGGAAATTCCATCAAGGAATCAGAAAAGAAGAAACTAAGAGTAGCTGCCTATGCAAGGGTATCAACAGATAGCGATGAACAGGCAACTTCTTATGACACTCAAGTAGACCATTACACAAACTATATTAAGAAAAATCCAGACTGGGAATTTGCAGGAGTATTTTCTGATGAAGGTGTTAGTGGAACTTATACCAAGAAAAGAGACGGCTTTAATAAAATGATTGAAGAAGCCATGGAAGGAAATATCGACTACATCATCACAAAGTCCATATCGAGGTTTGCTAGAAACACATTAGACTGTTTAAAATATATTCGTAAACTTAAAGAAAATAACATACCAGTCTATTT
Source organism: Peptoniphilus lacydonensis (assembly GCF_900106515.1). GTDB lineage: Bacteria > Bacillota > Clostridia > Tissierellales > Peptoniphilaceae > Peptoniphilus_A > Peptoniphilus_A lacydonensis. The sequence goes on along the minus strand of NZ_FNWF01000003.1, from coordinate 43,919 downwards.
TGAAAAAGAAAACATCAATACCATGGACGCCAAGGGAGAAGTTCTCCTTACCATTATGGCATCTCTTGCACAACAGGAAAGCCAGTCCTTATCTCAAAATGTGAAGTTGGGCTTTCAATATAGGTTTCAACAAGGACAAGTTCAGGTAAATCATAATAGGTTTTTAGGCTATACAAAAGACGAAGATGGAAAACTTGTCATCGTTCCTGAAGAAGCGAAAATAGTAAAAAGGATCTACAGAGAATACTTGGAAGGGGCAAGCCTACGAGATATAAAGCTAGGACTTGAAAAAGATAAGATAATAAATGGAGCAGGAAATAAGAAGTGGCATGTATCAAACCTCAATCAAATTTTAACCAATGAGAAATATATGGGAGATGCTCTCCTGCAGAAAACCTATACAGTAGATTTCCTTAATAAAAAAAGAGTAAAGAATGATGGCATTGCGCCTCAATATTACGTAGAAAATAGCCACGAAGCCATCATACCTAAAGAAATCTTCATGCGAGTCGGAGAAGAAATGTACAGACGAGCTAATATGGTAAGTAGCAAAGGGAAAAGAAGAATTTATTCCAGCAAATACGCCCTTTCAAGTATTGTCTATTGCTCTAAATGCGGAGATATTTACAGGAGAATTGCTTGGAACAACAGAGGAAAGAAATATACCGTTTGGAGATGCTGTACAAGAGTAACCCATGGACCAGAAGCATGTGAAGCAAGAACCATAAAAGAGACTGATCTACAAGAAGCAGTCGTAGAAGCCATCAATCAGCTTATATCTGAAAGCAGTGAATTGAAAGAAATAATAAAAGAGAACATTAAAAATGCCATCACAGGTGATGGAAGTGGTCAGATAGAAGAAATAGACAAAGAAATGCTGGAGGTTCAAGAAGAGCTTTTAAAATTTGCTAATGCCAAGAAAGACTACACAGACCTTGCAGACAGGGTGGAAGAGTTAAGAAATGAAAAAGAAAAGATACTTCTAGATTTAGCGGAAGAGAAGAACGAACAAAGCAGACTAATGGAATTAGAAGAGTTTTTAGACAATCAAGAATTAGAAGTAGAAAGCTATGATGAAGAATTGGTAAGGAAACTATTGGAGAAGATAGTTGTATATGAAGAAAAACTTAAAGTAATATTCAAGTCTGGAATTGAAATTGATATCAACAAGTAGCAGATCCGTAAAGGGTCTGTTTTTAATATAAGTGATAATGGTATAATGTATTTAAAGCTGTATATAAGGGAGAGCATTTCATTGAAAAAGATATTAATAATTGAAGATGACAGCACAATTGCTTTTGCTGTTAAAACTTACTTAAACAAGCATAATATTGAAACTATTATTTATAACAATCTTTCTCTGACAGAAAATCTTAATTTTAATGATTTTAATTTAATTCTACTTGATGCCAATCTGCCAGATGGATCAGGCTTTAATTTTTTAAAGTGGCTGAGGGGATTTTCCGACCTTCCTGTAATAATGCTTACTGTAAAAAATGAAGATGAATATGTTATAAATGGTCTTTCCCAAGGAGCAGATGACTATATTACAAAACCTTTTTCTCTCCCTGTCCTAAAGGCGAGAATAGACAATGTTTTTAGTAGAAAAATTAAAAAAGTGAATGAGCTGACTTTTGAAAATTTATCTTTAGATCTTATATCAAAACAAGCTTCGATAGATGGAAAAGAATTAGACCTTAACTTAAAAGAGTTTGCTATATTGGAAATGCTTTTAGAAAACCAAAATATAAATCTACTAAGAGAGCGAATTTTAGATTATGTTTGGGGTTATGATTCTTATGAAGTAAATGACAATACTCTAACTGTCACCATAAAAAGACTCAGATCTAAACTTGGAGATTATGGCAGTCATATAAAAACTCTTAGAGGGATAGGATATAGGTGGGACAATGAATAAAAACAAAAATATTTTACTTGTCTTAATTTTAAATTTATTGATGTCTTTGTTTGTAATTTATCTAAGTCCAAGATTTGATATTCTAACACTCATAGGTTTTCTACTAATAAATGTAATTTTATTTCTAATTCTTAGAAATATTGAAAATAAAAAAGAAAAAGAGCTAGAAGATAAGATTAATAATATATTTAACCTACTACATTCACTTGACATAAACTCTGATAATTACGAAATTATTGACGATGAATTTGGCAAACTCAGAGATGAGATTATTAAAATTATTATAGAAAACAAGAGAATAGCTGAAAATGCTGAAAAAAACAAAGAGATCTTAAGAGAATATACTGAAGACATTGCCCACCAAATAAAAACTCCTCTAACTGGATCTCTATTATTACTTGACTTATTAGAAGACGAAGAAGATGAATCGACAAAAGAGTATATATCTAGACTTAGGGACAATCTTCTTAGACTTTACAATCTATCTGATATTTTATTAAAACTTGCAGCCCTTGATTCAGGTACAATAGAAATGACAAAAGACAGGATATCTGCTCGAGGATTAATTGAAGATATCATACAAAAGCTAAAAGATTATTTTATTAATGATAATGTTGAAATTCCACTTTATGGAGATGACTTTTATTTTATATGCGATAAGAAATGGACCTATGAAGCAGCATTTAATGTGATGAAAAATGGTATAGAAGCTACAGAAGGTAGACATATAGAAATTCAACTTAAAGAAACAAATCTATATAAAAGTATTTTTGTGGAAGATTTTTCTAAAGGTTTGGATCGTGAAATGTTAGAAAAAGTTTTTAAACGTTTTTATAAGCTGGATCCAAATTCAAAAGGTTATGGGATTGGGCTTCCTATGGCAAAATCTGTTATGGAAAGACAAAATGGAGAGCTTTTATATCATAAGGGAAAGAAATCAAATTCCTTTGAACTGAGATTTTATAACTGATTTAATTATGGCTGTGTAAATAAAGCACAGTCATTTTTTTCTAGTCACTTTCCAGTCACTTAAGTCTAATATCATTTAAGAAAGATAAGGAGGACTAAATATGATTATTGTAAAAACAGTAGATTTAACAAAAACTTACAATAGTGGAGTAGAAGTACACGCTCTATCAAATGTGAATTTTGAAATGGAGAAAGGAGACCTAGTTGCCATCATTGGAGACAGTGGATCTGGCAAATCTACACTACTTCATTTACTTGCAGGAGTAGATATACCAACAAGTGGGGATATATTTATTCAAGATAAAAATATTACAAAATTTAACAAAGATGAGATGACAATCTTTCGCAGAAGGAATATAGGCGTTGTATACCAATTTTTCAATCTCATTCCTAATATTAATGTGAGAAAAAATATTTTACTTCCTCTTTTGTTAGACAATAAAAAGGCAGATGAAGAATATTTAAAGGAAATTTTATCGATACTAGGAATAGAAGGAAAGCTTGATAGGTATCCAAAACAATTATCAGGTGGCGAGCAACAAAGAGTTGCTATTGCTAGAAGTCTTATTACAAGACCTGCCATAATTCTAGCAGATGAACCTACAGGAAATCTCGATAGAAAAAATTCTGAAGAAATCACAGGACTTTTCAGACTTGTAAATAAAAGATTAAATTCTACAATTATGATAATAACTCATGATGAAAAAGTAGCAAATTCTTGTGATAAGGTCTATAGAATGGTAGATGGTAGGTTAAATTTCTTAGGAGATGGAACTTATGAAAATTATTAATGACCTAGCTGATGGAGTTGTAAAAAATAATAAGAAAGACAGTTTTTCTATTAAAATATCAATACTTTTAGCAGTTATTCTACTAGGAACTGTAATTTTTATCTTTAATGCAATGAGAACCGAACAGTATAATTATGTTAAGAAAAATGTTGGAGACTACCATGTGTCAATTAGTGAAATTGACGAGAAACTTTATGATAAATTAATAAATGATGAGGATATAGAAAAAATTTCTTTTAATAAAATCATAGAGACAGATTTAAATGCAACTATCTATGAATTTGGAGATTCTACTGGTCTTATAGGTTTTGATATTAAAGAGGGAAGAAAACCTAATAATTCAAACGAGATTTTAGTTCCAGAGAAATTTTTAATAAAAAGTAAAGAGTACGATTTGGGCTCTGAAATAACTGTTCGTGATAAAACTTATAAAGTAGTTGGAGTTTATGATGATTATTCTAAATCATTTGAAGAGTCTATGCTTATAGGTTTGACTGAAAGTGATGACAAGAAAGGTTTATTTGAAAAAAATGATGAAATAGAAGCCCAAATTTGGTATAAAAATATAAGGGATACTTATACAAAAACTAGGGAAGTTTTGTCTGAAATGAATATTGAAGAGAACCACGCTTTAGATATTGGGAGAGTTTTTTATAATAAAGATATCTTAGAATATAAGATGGTCTATCCAAAAGGAATCATCCCACCAAAGAGTGTTGTAAACTTAGCTATAGAAAAATATGGAGCAGGCTTCTTTCTTTGCCTACTTTTTGCTTTTATCATTTATGGTTCTTTTAATGTATGGAACAATAGGGATTTAAAGGAAATTGCTCTATTAAAAAGCACAGGTATGACAGATAAGCAGGTCAAAAAAATGATTCGAAAGAAAGCTTTTAAACTTTCAACCTTACCAATAGCCTTGGGAACAATTCTATCTTTGGCATTTGCAAATCTTCTCTTATACTTGATGTGGCTTAATAATTCAATATCCTATAAAAATATGTCTGAGATATTGGGAGAAAGTTTAAAATCCCCAGGTTTTTATTTCGTCTATCCAAACCCTATTTCTATAATAATGATTATATTATTGTCAATCCTAACAGTTTATTTATCTGCGATAATCCCTGCTAGGAAAAGTGCAAAAATAAAAATTATAGAAGGTTTAAATGGAATTACAGAAAAAAACATTAAATTGGGTAAGTCAAAAATAAATGGACCTATAGAAAAGACATTAGCAAAAGATTATTACAGGTCTTATCGTTCAACCTATCGAATTATTGTAATTTCCATGGCTCTGTCTGCCTTTGTGTTGACTGCTGTCTTAGTTAGTCAATCATATAGAACTTTGAATAAAAAATATAACTCTTATAAAAGTCCTTACAATTTTAATTCAAGTATTTACACTGATAAGAATTTAGATGAAAACTTATTAGCTGATTTAGAAAAAGTTGACGGAATAAAAGAGCTTCACCTATATCAAAGAAATGACACTAAGTTTTACCTTGACGATAATAAAGACTTTATTTCTAAAGACTTAAAAAATTCTCTTGATAGTGGGAAAATAGCAAAAGATAGACTATATGCAAGTTTATATGCTTTAACAGATGAAGATTTTGAAAAAATTTTAAAAGAAAATAACATACCTAATGCATCTTACTTATTGCTTAATAAGATAAGAAAAGACAGTAGAACGCCTTATGCTTTTAGCGAGTATATAAAAATTTCTGATAAGGATACAGGAAAAGTTACTTTAAAATATAATGCACAGGGCAAACCGATAAATATAAAAATTGACGCAAGTATTGATGAAATGCCTTATGACTTAGAAGCTTATGATAATAATGAAATACCAATCTACACAAGCACAAGTAATATGAAGAAATTTATTGATGAGTATGGAATAGATAAATCAGATCCTGTTTACTATTATTTTGTAAAAATAAAGGCTGAAAAAAACAAGGAAAAAGTATTTGAAGATGCCGAAAAAGTAATTTCAAATTATGTACCAAAGTCTGACCATGGAACAGCTACAGAAATTTTAAGAGAAGCAGTAAGTAAAGAGCAAACAAGGAATGAAAGACTTCTAAATCTAGCTATCCAAATCATTCTTATAACGATTGCTCTTTCCAACGCCTATAATAGTTTTAAAGGAAACCTTAGGGCAAGATCCAATGATTTTAAACTTCTATCAACAGCAGGTATGAAAGAAAAACAAATGGAAAAAATGGTCTTCGGAGAGGGGAAAATATTGTTTAAAAATATTTTCTTAGCCTATATCTTTATGTTCATTATTGGAATTGCATTGAGAGCCTATAGAAGTAACTATGAATTAGCATTTGCGATAAAAGGTCTGATAACAAATATGAATTATATCCCTCTAATAGTAGTATTTGTATTTATGATTGCAGGAGTTTTATTTGCAATAAAAAGTGGTTTTAAAACAATAAACGAAAACTCAGATAATACTTTCAAGAGTATATAAGAAAAAGGCTGTGAGCATTAAACTCATAGACTTTTTCATGTAATTTAAAGAATTCTAAACCAGTTTCTCTTTCAATGAGCATTATGTAGGGCTGTTTTTTCTTAGTTCTAAAATGATATTATAATTATAAGATGCTTATTGATTAACATATTCCCACATATGAGGTTTTTGAGAAATATTAAACCTTATCCACACTAACACCCATGCAGAATGTATAACTTTAATATCGAAGATGGATTAACTAACTACAAAAACTTTTAATTGAAATATATATAATGAAGTATCTTTTTTTAGGAACAAATGATGTCTGCAGTTGTCAAGAATATTTAATTACGATATTCTACATGTAAAAAACAGGAAATACTTATAGAGTGTTAGGAGTGAGAGTTATTTCAAATAAGAGAAAAATAAAAATTCTATTAGCTGTATATATAATTTTGCTCAGTTGGTTAGTTTTATTTAAGTTTGGATTTTCTATTAGTGATATGAGGAGAATAAGGGAGATTAACCTAATACCTTTTCGATATACTAATGTTGTAGAAGGAGATTTGTTTTGGTTAGAACCATTATTTAATATCGTAGTTTTTTTACCATTTGGAATTTTATTAAAAAAATTAAATTATGATGTTAAATTTGGTTTTTGGATATTTTTATTGGTTAGTTTATTCTTTGAGACGATACAATATATCTTATCAATAGGAGTTTCAGACACCACTGATATAATAACAAATGTTATAGGTGGAGTTGTTGGTATGGTAGTAGTTAATATTTTAAACAAAAATAAATAATATATAGCTATATTAGGGGAGAACTTTAACATTAGTTGGATTAATATTTAGGTTAAAGAAAAAGGATAAGTTGTTTATAGTATTGAATAGACTTTTAATCATTACTTTCTATAGCAATGTTTTTAAGAGCATCTAGTATAAATAATGGAATTAGGAGAAGAAGATGATAATTTAAACAGTCCTTTTGTGGGCTGTTTTTTCTTTTCTTCAAAATGATATAATAAATTATAAGACGCGTATTGATTGACATATTCCCACATACGAGGCTTTTTAAAAAAATTAAAATTTATCCATACTGACCACTCAAGCCATGTTGAGAGTGTAGCGTTGATGCAAAAAGTGTAAGAATTTATAATTTTATATACTCTTAATATAAAAGCTAGTAGAATTTAGAAATAATTGAGAATATATATTTCCACATGCGAGCTTTTTTAAGAATTAAAATTTTATCTACACTGACCACTCAAGTCATGTATAATCAGTTGCCCATTTAATAAAAAACAGTAACTAGTAAAATTACCCGACGTATGTTATAAAGTGTTTTAAGTCGGGTTTTTTATTGTCATTTTATCTAAAAATTCATATAATAAATAGAGCGAAAATAAATCAAAATTTTTAACAATATAAAATGAAAATAAAAAACTAGGGGAGAGAATATGACTATAAGTAAAGAAGATATGAAAATATTATTAAAATCTCAACAAGGAGAATTAGATGTAGTTTTGATGTACCAAAGCCTTGCTGATGTAGTTAAGGATAAAAATGATGCGGCTACTTTTAAAAAGCTTGCAGCAGAGGAGGGTCATCATGCTGCGGTTTTTCATAAATTTACAAGGAAAAATTTAAAACCAAAGAAAACCTTGGCTTTCTTTATGCCTATCCTTTATAAGCTAATCGGTAAAAAAAGATTATATCCAAAAATTGTAAAGGGTGAGTATAAAGCTTCTGAAAATTATGCTCCAGTAGCAAAAAAGTTTCCAGAAATCGAAAGCGTTAGGGATGATGAAAAAAGGCACGGCGATATGGTCGCAAGCTTGTTATAAGAAAGCCTAGGATCTTGAAATACCTTGGCTAAACTTTACTTTAGGAATCATTATGAATATAACATTAATTAGTACACCTATAAAAACCTCCATAGTAGTTACTTTGTCTTAAGGAAAAATTCATTAAAGAAAGTCAAAAAGAAGAAGTAAAGGATAAATTAGAACCTACGAGAAAAGATGCGGAAAAGATCCTGGAAGAAAAATATTAGATCAAAAAAGTAGCAAAGCTTCTACAAAAAAGATTCTAAAAATTTTATAGCAGAAAATTAAGGGATAAGCAGAGAAAAACTAGACTTATTTAATTATTATGCAAATAAAACTAAAGCTTAAAGAGAATAAATGAAAGATTTCTGGAAAAAACTAATCGGATCAGCAAAAAAAGAAGTAAGCGTAGAAAGAAATAGACAAGCTAAAGGAAAGCTAAATGTTAATAATCTTATCTACAGCTATCTTAAATTTGTTGAAGCTGAGAAAAAACGAAATTACAAAAATCTTAAAATCTTTAATAAAAATTTTTTAGAATCCCAAGATAAATTACTGCCTGAGCATATAAAAATATCGTTTTTAATAGATAATTCTTTCTCTATGGATAAAGAAAAAATAGAAGCTACAAGAAAAACTCTAGCAGTAACCCTCTTATCTTTAAATGACTTTAATGAGTACTTGCAAATACAATCTCAAAAACAAATCAAAAAATAAATCTACTAACAGAAACTTGTTTTTTTGGAAAAGACAACTATAAAGTAAAAAGTTTTGAAGACACTAAGGAGCAGGTTCAAGTAAAATTATATCTTCTATAATAAAGATTGATGGAATTTACGGAAAAACAGACGATGCATCGTGTCTTAGAGAAATATATTATAATATAAGCCTTAAACAAAATACAAATCAAAAATAAGAAAAACTATAAAATAATATTTATAATAACTGATGTAGCTTCAACTTTTCCAGGACCAACTAAAGATATATTAAAAAAACTTATAAAAGCTGATTTAGAAATAAATGCAATTTAAATTGGCAAAATAGGCAAAATTAATACAAAAACCTTTAACTACATTTGCAATGACAATTCTAAATATTCTCATGGACTAATATTATGAGAAGATATAGAAAAACCAACAGGTCAACTTCTTAATCTGGTAAAAAAGAATCTAGAATCGATATTTAATGTAGCTAGTAGAAGATAAATTTTAGTTATTGATTAGTGGAAATCCAAGATTATAAGTTTAAAGTTTATATTTTAAGCTAATTTAATAATTTAGGGCTATGAAGGCGAGGAGTTTATATCTCAATCGCCTTTTTTTATCCCCTTAAGTATAGTATATTGACTATTGGAAAAACTATATAGTTAAATATAGTTTTACTAATAAAGTGAGGATTATAATACGATATGGTAGAGAATTTAGATATAGAATATAAACTTAAACCTTACAATGAAGGAAAAATACAAGAATATGAACTTGGTGAAATAATTTTTGATTTGGATAGTGAACTTGATTTACTAGCTAATAAGGCTGATAAGTTGGATTATCTGCTAGCTATAGCAAGCGGACTTACTTGTGGACTACTTGATATCCTTTGGGTTGGGGATTTTAACTTAGCAAGGGGACGAGGTCTTGCAAGTGATAAGGTAGATGATTTTGTAAAAAAGACAGCAGAACTTATATTAGGCAAAAAGTTTAATAATTTGTCTGATGCGGTGAGAGCGCTTGAGAAAAAATTTCCTATCCCTAGTGATAAAAATACAAATGATTTTGGTGGCGGCCTCCAGCATCATTTGAGAGATTTCGCCCACCACCCGACTCTTGTAGGTTTAGCCTTTTCTATCTTGACTCAGTTTACAGGAGAATCTTATGGGACAGATATAAATGGTAACTTTACTATCTTTGATGTGCCAGAAAACGGCAAGATTTTTATAGGAGAAAATATAGGAGAAAAACTCTTTAAGGGAATCATAACTTGGTTTTTCCACCTTGTAAGCGACATGGCAGGATCAAGTGGAACTATCGGCCTAGATGGAGGCACAGGTATACCTGGACCAATACTAAGCCTAGCCAAGGAAATGTCGGTTCTTCCTTTATTTAAGAATATGAATACTAGAAATGGTATGCCTATATCTCTCTTCTTGTCAAAATTATTTAACGGCACACTCTTATAAAAAGAGATGAGAAGTGACATATAATAAAAGACTCAGTACTTAGGCTTGACTTACGTGGTGAGTTTGGTCTTGGCTTAGAACTTGGCAAGCAAGCTCTTCCTGTCCTTGCCAATGAATGTATGGTTAGAAGTTTTTACTTTATCCGCCATCTAGGGGTAGAAATGAGGGAGAAAAATGTAAAATTTTTAAAAGATTTTAAAAAAATTGACTGGGATTTAGTAAAACCTAATAATAACCCAACAATAACTAGGATGTTAACTGTATCAACTGGGATCTTCACAAGCCTTGACCTAGGAGAAGCTGTAATAACACAAAAATACTGGCTATCTCTTAATTATGTGGGTATAGGTAGGTTTGCACTTGCCCTTACAAATGAAATTAATTATGGTCTTAAGAGAAGAAATATCAAAAAAATAAGAGGGGCCTATGAAAAGATGAAAAATAAAACGTTTGCCGGTGCTTATTACAAAAAAATTGGGGATAAATTTGGCCTAAGTTTAAAACAGACCGAAATTCTTTATAATATCGAGTATCATCTGGTTTTAAATGATATAGATGATTTTGTTAAAGATGATATTTTTAATTTAAAGATAAAATGGCTTTCTGAATGGAAGAAGATAATAAGCAAAAGTTTCGAATTTTTTACTCAAGTTTCCGGAGCAGAGATTAAATGGTATAGCTTAGAAAAATTACACGAAAAAATTATAAAACTAAATCCAACCAAACCATGGTTTAGGTTAGTCCTATTTGAAGCCATGCTCTTTGAACCCTACTACCCTCTAAGGGTCATAAAGGATCAGGATGGTAAATATAGTTTATCAAAGGAATTTAGCTCCCTGGATAAATTTTTTAATAAATATAATAAAGACAGAGCCCATAAGTTTTTAAATAAAGAATTTACTGGTATATATTGTAAAGAAAACTATATAGACCATTTGAATGAAGCATATAATAAGCAAGTTAAGTTAATTAATAAAGATTTTAAATTTGATATTAAAACTGTATCTATTGCGGCTGTCATAGCTGCAATTACTGTCTTTACAGCTGGAACATTTACAGGACCAATAGCAGTAGCCCTAATAGGTTCTAATTTTGCAGGTCTTAGCGGAGCTGCCCTTACCAGTGCGTCGCTTGCCTATCTCGGAGGAGGGGCTGTAGCGGTAGGAGGATTAGGTATGGCTGGAGGGAGTATTGCCATTATTGGAGGAGGTGCAAGTTTTGGTCTAGGCTTAGGAGCAGGACTAGGAAAAACTATAAGTGTTTTAGAAAACTCGTCTAGAAATAGCCTAATTAATGAGGCTAAGTTACTTACTTCTTTTAAAGAGATTTTTCTTAATGATGAAAGAGACCTTGGATTTTGTGAAGAAGTTTTAGAAAACTATACCCAAAATATTTACGACCTAGAAAAATACCTCATAAAACTTAAGTTAGATATGGATACCCTAAAGGGCAAGGACAAAAAAGAAAATCAAGTTTTAATAAAAAATGCCAAAGATATGCTAAAGCTAATGAAAGCTTCCAGAAGTACTATGATTAAAATTATTGATGAATTTAAGAAAGAATTTGATTATTAATATAAGACTAAACTCATAATTGATGATAAGACTAAAATGGAGATGAAAGCAATATAGTGTGACATCGGATTTTATTTTATAGAAAATGGAAAGTAAACTTGACATAAAACACAAAAGTGATTGTAATAAATGTAAAGCTAGCTTGATATTGGAAGTCGGTAAGTGTGAAAAATAAGTTAGAAGAAATTCGCAAAAAAAAAAGAGATTACTCAGGAAGACCTTGCTAAAATCCTTGAAGTATCAAGGCAGACTGTAGGATCTTTAGAAAATGGAAGGCATAATCCTTCGATAAAATCATCACGAGCCAATTAAATCAAGAGAAGACTTTGAAAAGGCACAAGAGATTAGACTTAGGAGAGCACAAAACAGAAACACCATTGCTAACAAGGATAGAAAAAGGGACAGTTAGAAGAAATTAATCTAAAAGATCCTGAGTTAAAAGAACTAAAGAAAATTTTAAATAAACACGGAGTGAAGTTTTCTGTTATGAAAGATAAGGAAACTGGTAACCACTCTGTGTTTTTTCAATCTAAGGATATAAAAGTTATGGAACACGCCTTTAAAAAAGCAGTTAAGGCTTCTGAAAGAAAGGCCGATAGAAAAGATTCGATAACGAAGACAATAAATAAGTTTAAAGATATGGCTAAAGACACCATCAGTAAGGATAAAGTTAAGAATAAACATAAGGAGCAAAGCTTATGATAAGTAATTTAAAAACATTTGAAAATAAGAATTTTGGGAAACTCACTGTTATAGAAAAATACGGTGAGTTTTTCTTTATATCTAATGAAGTAGCAACTATGTTAGGATATGTTAATCCAAGAAAAGCTGTTTATGACCATGTAGATGAAGAAGATAAGGGTGTAACGAAATGGAACACCCCTGGAGGAATACAGAATATTTCAATAATTAATGAGTCAGGATTGTATTCACTTATCCTCTCATCTATAGATAGGTGCTTACCAAAGATATACCAAAAATATTTTGAAGACCCAAAACCAGAAAATATGCCTATACTAGGAGATTTATACGATATGCTCCTATCTCAAGAAGAGGGAGTTGGTAGGAAACTCGCAACAGAAATGGAAATTTATGTTAAGGGAAGTCTTAATGTCTTTAATAATAGGTCAAATGTTGACTTAAATAGGCAACTGCTTTGTTTTGATATAAAAGAGCTAGGAACACAACTTAAAAAAATAGGTATGCTTGTAATTCAAGACCAAGTTTGGAACAAGGTTTCCCTAAATAGAGGAAGTAAGTCTACAAGATACTATATAGATGAGTTCCACCTTTTATTAAAAGACCCACAAACTGCTTCATATTCAGTAGAAATCTGGAAAAGATTTAGAAAATGGGGAGGTATTCCAACAGGTATAACTCAAAACGTAAAAGACCTTTTAACAAGTCAGGAAATTGAAAATATCTTTGATAATACAGATTTTGTTCTAATGTTAAATCAAGCATCTGGAGATAGAGATATACTTGCTAAGAAATTAAAAATATCACCTTATCAGCTAAACTATATAACTAATTCAAATGCAGGTGAAGGACTCTTATTCTTCGGAAATACTATTGTTCCCTTTATAGATAAGTTCCCTAAAGACACCATGCTATATAAGCTAATGACAACTAAACCGGAAGAAGCTAAGTAGGTGTGATATGGATAAAAAACTAAAAAAAGATTTTCAAAAGAAAATTATACGAAATAGGGACGCTCCTGAAAAGAATATGGATAGTAAACTTGTTCATTCAGATGATTATACCAATAAGATTATTAAGACTAAGGATAGGTTCGGAGATAAAATTTCAGAAAAAGAATCTAAACTTATTCATGAGAATGTATTAGCTAAAGATCAAAAACAAGATAAACTAAAAGATTTTCAGAAGTCTAAAAACAAAGAAAGAATTAGAAAAGAAGTTTTAGATAATAAGAATAAGGCTGAAGAAACAAAACAAACTAATCTTGAAATAAGGACAGATGAAAGCTTTAAACGTGGTGAAGACTTAGATGTAGACCTTAAAAAAGTAAATTTTGATAGTGAAAACAGTAGAAATATTAATTCTAATAAACTAACAACAGATGATATTTCAGCTAAGGCTCAACCAATAAGCAATAAGAAACCATCAAGTAAAAGACAAGTTCTTAAAAATTATGAGGATAAGCTTATCCATAGTAAGGATAAATTCCAAGACAAAATCAACGAGAAAGAGTCTAAGCGAATCCAGACAAGCGAAGATAAACCTATCGAAGCAAAGAAAAGTAAGAGAGTATATAGAAAAGATAAGCTTGTTAAAGATGAAGTAAGTAAGAACGACAGTAATGCTAATATCGATAAAAAACAAAAGCTTTATCAAGAAAAGAAGTTTAGAGATAAGGAAAAATTTTCTAAAGAGATAGATAAAGAGAGTAAGCTAAGCCAAGTTGATACAGATAAAACATTTGATAATCCTGAGTTTAAAGACAATAATCAAGAATTTATAAAGGAAGAAAAGGAAACAAGCCTAAAACCTTCAGAACAAAGGAAAGTTAATAAAAAGAAGACTTACTACAAGAGAAAAAATTATGAAAGTGATAAATTTACTCGAAAGAAAATTGATGACTTAAAAAATGAATCTAAGAAAGTTACAACGAAAGATTCTAAGAAAGCACAAGATGTTAAAGACTTTATATCAGATAAAAAGATTGGAGAGCTTGAAAAGTCTAAAAGTAAGCTAAAGGATAATATCTTAAAGAATAAAACTAAAGGAAGTCTATCTTCTGGGGTTTTATTATCTGGAGCTAAGTCATCAGAGTTAGTGAGAGATTATCTAAGTTCAGGATCTGACAATACTGGTGTAGAATCTGGAGAAAAAGTCGCTAATGTAAGCTCTAAACTCCAGCATGGAATAAGGAAGTATAAGTTAGACAAAAAGAAAAAGTCCTTAAAAAAGCTATCTAAAATAGATAAGAAAATAAGAAAGAGAAAAAGTAAGTTGGAGTTTAAAAGTGGCTTAGAAGATTTAAAAAAGTCAGATGCCTATATAAAGAAAAATAGATTTAAAAAGTTTTACCAGAGAAAACAAATGAAAAGCATGATAGCTAAAAAGCACGAAACAAGACTTGTGGATAGAGTTAAAAAAGCTATTTTAAGTTTAGGCAAGGCTTCTAAAGAGCTAATCGTAAGAAAAAGTAAGATGGTTCTATTTCTAGTAATAGGGCTAGGTCTCATGCTATCAATCATGATTGGTGGTGGAAGTGTTGGTATGAGTGGACTAAGCAATTCAGTAAACTCAGTAATGACAACAACATACCTATCACAAGACACAGTTCTAAGTGAAGTTAATCAAGAATTTTCATCAATGGAATATGACCTACAATCACAAATCGAAAGTGTAAAAACAAGTCATCCTGGATATGACGAATATATCATAAACAAAGAAGGAGAAATTGGTCATAATACCCATGAACTTTTATCCTATATAACTTCAAGATGTGGAGAAGTAAAATCAGCATCTGAAGTAAAAGGAATTTTAAAAGAACTTTTCGATAAGATGTATAAGCTTGATTTTAAAGAAGAAATTGAGATTAGAACAAGAACAGTAGCAAGAACTAGATATGATAGTCGTGGCAATCCTTATACTAGCTATGAAAAAGAAGAGTACGAATATAAAAAGTTAATTGTAACTTTAAAGAAAAAAGAAATGGATGAAGTAGTTAGGGAAATATTTAAAGATTATCCAGACAATGTAGTTCATTATGAAGCTCTTCTTGAAGCTAAGGGGAATATGGGTGATGTTTTTGGATCAGGTAATGGGGACTTAGGAGAAATAGTAGATAATCCAAACTTTGGAAATCCTGGTCTTGCTTTTGATTCAGCTACTGCCAAAGCCTTATTTAATGAAGCAGAAAAACATATAGGCAAAAGATATGTGTTTGGAGCAAGTGGACCATCTAACTTTGACTGTTCAGGTTTTGTATGTTGGTCATTTACAAAGTCTGGTGTAAAGAGAATGCCAAGAACAACTGCATGGAGAATATACAAAGACTATTGTAATCCAGTAAGTCCAAGTGAAGCTCAACCTGGAGATATTATATTTTTTCACTCAACATATAACAGTGGAACACCAATATCTCATGTAGGAATATACGCAGGTAACGGAATGATGATTCACGCAGGAGATCCGATTCAATACACATCAATAAATTCAAAATATTGGAAATCACACTTTTATGGTTTTGGAAGACCTAGATAGAAGGGAGATATTATGTGAACAGAAAACTTATAAGTATTAGGAACAAAAAGAAAAAAATAGAAGATAAATTGAAAGATTTAAATACAAAATACAAGGAAATTTGCGATGAAGAAATACAAGTTGAAAATGAAGAAATAATTGTAACTCTAAGGAGGAACAATATTAGCCTGGAAGAATTAATGGAGAAAATCAATGATAGAAAAAGAGAAGAAAAATTAAAAGAAAAGGAGAACATTCATAATGAAGAAATTTAATACGAACAGACTAAGAGCCTTTTTTATGGCTCTTTTATTAGTTTTAACATCAACTGTGCATACAAGTGCATTTGCAAAGTCTGATGTTACTTGGACGGAAGATGACTTTATGTATTCCTCTGAGGGAAATATAATTGCCTTTAGTGATAAAGGCTTAGAAAAGAAAGAGAAGACAAATATTTTAGTATTTCCTGAAGGAACGAAATCTATAAATGGAAATTATTCTTTAAGTCATTCAAACGATGAACTCAGATTTAAAAGAGAATTTGGACGTGGCAAACATTGGGATAAAGTAATTATTCCTGATTCTGTTAAGCATTTAGGTTATGCTGCCTTTTACGATGCAAGTATAGACGAGGTAAAACTATCAAATAGTCTAGCTTATCTTGGTGGTTTAGCATTTTTCAATTGTGGACTTAGAGAAGTGACTTTACCTGATACTTTGGTAAATATTGAACATAATGCTTTTGAAAGAAATAACCTCCAAGAAATAACTATACCAAAGTCTGTAAAGACAATTGAACAATATGCTTTTTCAAAAAATAAATTGCACACTGTAAAAGTTTTAGGCAATCCAACTATTAATAGTAAGGGAGTATTCCATAATCAAGAAGTTGAATATAGACCGAAGCAAAATCCATTTTACGAAAATCATTTTGGTTTCAACGGAAATCAAGGATTCAAATCTATTCCTAATGGATTAAGTTATGAAAATGGAGAGTTTGTCTTTGATAAGAATGTAGATAGTGTAGAACTTGAATTTGATTATAATAATGATATGTATCAAGGAAAGATAACTATTTACAATCCAAATAAATATTCCATTGATACTCAAACAGATTTAACAGGGAAAGATATTGATGAAAAGGACAATAAGATTGATGATTTAACTAAAAACATTAAGGACTTAGAAAATCAGATCAAAGACTTAAATGATAAGAAACAAGAAGACCAATCAAAGATAGATGAATTAAAGGAAAAGTTAGAATCTTGCAAAGATAATGGAGAGAAACTAAAACAAGAAAAAGCCAAGCTAGAAGAAGAAATTAGAGATAAAGATAATAAGATTGCTCAATTGGAAAAAGAAATTGAGGATCTTAAAAACTCCAATAATGATGAACTAATAGCAGAAATCACTCAGCTTAAAGATGAATTAAAAAGATTACAAGATGGAAATGTAAAACTAAAAGAAGATTATTCATCTACAAAATGGGAGTTAGAGGCTGAGAAAGAAAAGACCGACAAAAACGAAAATAAAATCAAAGAAATGCAAGAAAAGCTCGAGTATTTAGAAGAGGAACTTGCAAAGAAGACTAAAGAAATTGAGGATAAAGATAATAAAATTAAGGGTTTGGAAAAAGCTCTTGATGAAAAAGATAATAAGATAAAAGAATTAGAGAATAAAAAGAAAGAAACAGAAAAGACTAAGTCAGAATACTGTAAGAAAATTGAAGAGCTTCAAAAGGCTATTGATAGTTTAAAAGAATCTTCTGAAAATACAAAAAAAGAATTAGAAGAGAAAATTAAAAAACTAGAAGAAAAACAAAAAGCTTCTGAAGAAGAAATTAAAAAGCTAAAAGAAGAATTAGATAAGAAAATTGAAGAAGCAAAGAAGTTGATCGAGGAAGCAAATAAAAAAGCGAAAGAAGAACTTGAGAAACAAGCTAAAGATGAAAAAGATAAAAATCTAAATCAAGACTTATCTAAGAAATTAGATGAACTTCTAAAACTCCAAAAAGAAAACAAAGAGAAGAAAGAAGATAAGAAATCTCAAGATAAGAAGTGGGACGAACTTTTGAAAGCTGATGACAAGAACATCCTAAATCAATTTGATCTTAACAAGATGAAAAAGCAAGAGGAACAACAAGATAAAAAACAAGTTAAAGATGAAAAAGAATTTGCAGTTTTCCAAGTAGACAAAAACTTCTATAACATTATCAACAAAGATGGTAAGACAACAGTCTACATGGATGTAAAAACTTATGTAGACCAAGGAAGAACTATGATTCCAGTAAGATATATTGCATATACTCTAGGTTTTAATGTTGAGTATGACAACTCTACTCGTGAAGCTATTTTCTCAAATAAAGAGAATAATATCTTAGCTAAAAAGACATTAAAACTAAATATTGATACTGGTGTTATGAAAGATTCAGATGGAAAGGTCTACAATTCAGATGTTAAACCAGTGATTATAAATGGAAGAATTCATGCTTCAATTTCAAATATTGCTAAAGCTTTTGGAGCAAGTCATGGAGATATTAAAGATGGTAAAAACCAAACAATAGAATGGGACAATGCTAGAAAAGCAGTCTATGTATTTAAAAATGTAAAATAAGAAAGGATAGAAAAATGAATAATAGCATTAAACGAGGAGTAGCCATAGCGTTACTCCTTTTTACATTTACAGTACCAGCAACTACATTTGCGATGACAAATGAAGGGCAAATAGAAAGTCAAAACGAATCAATCTATGAACCACAAAAGGAAGAATTTGAAAAAATGTTGAAAGACGATGTTTTTACACCATCAAAAGAAGAGATTCCTTATCAAGATGTTCCAAGAATACCAGGAAATACAAGTGAAGCAAATAAGCCTTCAAGTAATATGCCAAAGAAAACACCACTTGTAAAAGGTGGTAATACAAAGGCAGTAAATAATCTTGCGACACAGGAAAATAAGGCAAGAGGTTCAGTAATTGAAAATGTAGATAGGAATGGAAAAGATATTACACCAAGTGGAGATACAGAAAAAGATAAAGAAAATCCAGTAGATGTAAGACAATTTTTAACATTTCAAACTAAAAGTGGAAAAACTATGCACCTAATAGTGGATCACTCATCAAATCAAGATAATGTAAGGTTATTGACAGAAGTAGGAGAGCAAGACCTACTTAATATGATTGAATCAGAAGATAAAAATACTATAAAGGTTGAAGAGCCTAAGAAAGAAGAAGTAAAAAAAGAAGAACCTACAGTTGTTCCAGTAAAAGAAGAAAAGAAAAGCGGGATAGGTTCATTTCTAATTGTTGCACTTGTAATTGGAGGAGTTGTAGGAGCAGGATACTATTTTAAGGTAGTCAAAGCTAAAGAAAATAGAATGTTGGAAGACTTTGAAGAAGATGATGAGGATTATATTAGTGAGTCAGAAGATGAATCTGACAATGATGAAAGTCATGAAGAATCTTTAGATGAAGATGATGAACTATTATAAATCTCAAGTCCTATTATCGAATAAACAATACAAAAATATGGTATAATTAAGTATAATGTTTGCCAGAGAGGAGGGATACTTTGAACTTAAAAGACTATCTTGGAGAAACAAATCTATATGACAAAAAAGAAAAATTAGAAAGGAACAAACCAAAGTCTTGGTTAAAATCTGTGTCAGCCTTTGCTAATGGCAGAGGTGGGAAGCTAATATTTGGAGTAAAAGAAGATAACACAATTCTTGGACTTAGTAACTATCAAGAAGATTCTGAAAATATTTCTGAAATCATAAAAATTAAAATGGATCCGAATCCAGAATTTGATATGGAAATAAAGGAAATTGATGGAACAGTTATATTGATTTTAAGTATATTTGCTGGGAAAAACACACCATATTTTGTAGTAGATGGTGGAACGAGAACAGCCTACAAAAGAGTAGGAAATCAAAGTGTCCTTGCAAGTCGAATCGATCTTTTTAATTTGTCTTTAAAGGGAGAACATATAAGTTACGATTCACTTCAGTCAAAGAAAAAAATAGAAGATGTAAGTTTTAAGGAACTTAAAATCGAGTACAAAGAAAGAACGGGAAAAGATTTTGAAGAAAAAGATTTGAAATCTTTCGGACTTATAAATGATGAGGGAAATCTAACTATAGCAGGAGCTTTATTTGCAGATAACTATCAAGTTTATCAGTCGAGGGTATTTTGTACTAGGTGGAATGGGATTACTAAAGCTAATGGCAGAATAGATGCCTTAGATGATGTTGAATTTGAAGGTAATATAATTTATCTTTTAAAAGCATCTTTAGACTTTGTGAAGAGAAATTCTAAAAAGATGTGGAAAAAAGGTCCAGTCTATAGAATAGAATATCCAGAATATCCAGAAAGGGCAGTTCAAGAAGCTTTAGTAAATGCATTAATCCACAGAGATTACTCAGTAATAGGCAGTGAAGTCCATGTTGATATCTATGATGACAGACTGGAAATATATTCTCCTGGAGGAATGTATGATGGTACATTTATTCAATATATAAATCCATTAAACGTATCTTCAATAAGAAGAAACCCAATTATAGCGGATGTATTTGCTAGGATGGATTTAATGGAAAGGAGAGGATCTGGACTTAGAAAAATTATAGAAGCCTATGAAGCTGAGGAAAATTATAATGAAGAATTAAAACCAGAGTTTAAGTCAACAGAATCTTCATTTACTACAATTTTAAAGAATTTAAATTATGACACCCAAAATGTCACTCAAAATGTCACCCAAAATGTCACCCAAAGTGAGGGACAAAATGACGGTCAAAAATTAAAGCCAAGTGATAGGCGTGATAAAATTCTTGAAATAATAAAAAATAATCCTAAAATAACTGCCTATGATTTATCTAAACAATTTAATGTAACTGATAGAACTATAAAAAGAGATTTAAAAGTTCTCACAGATGAAAAAACAATCGAGTATATAGGCAGTGCTAAAGATGGATATTGGAAAGCAAACAAATAAAGTTAAAAAGAAAATAGAATTCTCCCGAAAATAATACAATATTCGGGAGAAAAACTTTGAGCGAGAGAGAAATCTTTCGCTCTTTTTTTATTTATGGAGGTATTAATGAAGTTAGTAATAGCAGAAAAGCCAAGTGTAGCAGTTACAATTGCAAAAGTAATTGGAGCAAGAACAAGAAAAAACGGATATTATGAGGGGAATGGATACATTGTTTCTTGGTGTGTCGGTCATTTAATTCAAATGGCAAGTCCAGATAAGATAGACGAAAAATGGAAGAAATGGACAATAGACACTCTTCCTATAATTCCAGAAAAATATATTTATGAAGTATCTAAAAGTACTAAAAAACAATATGGAGTTTTAAAGAAACTTTTAAACGATAAGAACATCGACACAGTTATAAATGCTTGTGATGCTGGACGAGAAGGAGAACTTATTTTTAGACTTGTATATAATCAAGCTAAATGTAAGAAGAAGCTCCAAAGACTTTGGATATCTTCAATGGAAAACAAAGCTATTGAAGATGGCTTTAGAAATCTTAAAGACGGAGAAAACTTTGAAGACTTATATAGATCGGCAAGTGCAAGAGCTATTGCGGATTGGCTGGTAGGAATGAATTTAAGTAGACTTTATTCTTGCATTTACAAGGAAACATATTCTGTTGGTAGAGTACAAACACCAACTCTATATTTGATAGCTAAAAGAGATAGTGAAATAAACCTATTTAAGAAGCAAAAATATTATACAGTTGACCTATCTTATAAAGGATTGAAACTTGTATCAGATAGGATTGATAGAATTGAAGTTGCAGAACAACTATTAAACTTGCTAGAAGATGAAATAGTTATTACAGAGGTAGAAGATAAAGAAATAAGCACAAAACCAGATAAGCCTTATGATCTCACTACCTTACAAAGAGAAGCAAATAAATATTTTGGATATTCAGCAAATGATACTTTAAATCTAGCACAAGGTCTGTATGAAAAAAAGCTAATCACATACCCAAGAACGGATAGCAGGTATTTAACCGATGATATGGTTAATACTATAAAAGAATTATTAGAAGGACTTGAAGAAGATTTTAAAATCAATGAATCAAACTTCAAGTCTATTTTTAATTCATCTAAAGTTACAGACCACTATGCAATTATTCCTACTATTTCTGGGATTGGAAAAGCCAAAGATATATCTGATAAAGAAAGCAAAATCTATAATCTAATTAAGGATAAATTACTTGCTTCATGCTCGGATAACTTAAAGGAATCTAGTAGAAAAATCAGATATGAATATGATAAATTTAACTTCAATGCAAGTGGTAAGACTGTAATCGATGAAGGTTATACCAAATATCTAAAGCCTTATAGAAAAGAAAAACAAGAAAATGAATTACCAGATGTAAAGACTGGAGATAAAATTAAGCTAACTTCTAAAAATATATCGGAGAAATTTACAAAAGCTCCAAGTCATTATAATGAAGATACGCTTTTAAAGGCTATGGAGAATGCAGGAGTAGAATCCTTGGATAGGGACATAGAAGTAGAGAGAAAAGGCTTAGGAACATCGGCTACAAGAGCAGGAATTATAGAAAATCTTATCCATAAGGATCTTATAAGAAGAGATAAGAAAAATCTACTTGTAACAGAAAAAGGCAATAGACTTGTATCGATTGTAGAGAATAAATTTAAGTCAGCAGAAACAACATCTGAATGGGAAATGAAACTTGCAAAGATTAGTTCTGGCGAAGTAGATAAAGAAGACTTTTTAAGAGAAATAGAAGATAGTATAAGGGAGCTTGTAGATAGGTACAAGAATAATCTAAATGAATAAGGTGAAAATATTAGAGCTTTTCGGTGGCATAGGTGCTATTAGAAAAGCTTTTATTAATTTAAAGATACCTTATGAAGTTGTTGATTATGTAGAAATAGATAAGGCTTGTGTTAAATCATACAACACACTTTATGGAGAAGACTATAAGTCAAAATCAGTAGTAGGATATAAAGCACCTAATAAGAAGATAGACTTAATAATGCATGGAAGTCCTTGTCAAGACTTTTCAAGAATAGGGAAAAAGAAGGGAGGAGCAAAGAATTCAGGAACTAGATCAAGCTTACTATTTGAAACAATTAGAATAATTAAAGAAATGAAAGAAAAACCTAAATGGATAATTTGGGAAAATGTAAAAGGAGTCCTTGATAGAAATATGAGGGACTCCTTTTTTATTTATCTAAAAGAACTAGAGAGCCTAGGATATGAAAGCAAGTATAAAATCTTAAATGCAATGGACTTTGGGACACCTCAAAAAAGAGAAAGGATATTTGTTGCTTCATGTCTTGGAGCAAATAACTTTTCTTTTAATAAATTGGAGAGGAAAGAAACAAGACCACTAAGTGAATTTTTAGAAAAGGATGTAAGTGAACTATACACAATGACCCAACCTTATATGCTCAAATTTTTAAATAAAGGCATAGATAACAGTTTTAGAGGGCGACTCAAAGTGATTAAAGATTTTTCTTATACTATTTCTACAAAACAGATGAGAGTTCCTAATTCTGGAATAATAGATATTGGAAATGGTAAATATAGGTATTTAACAGAAAGAGAATGTCTAAGACTCATGGGTTTTGATGATAGAGATATAGACAAACTAGAAGAAGTACATCCAAGAAGAAAAAATTGCACCTCAAGTAAACTATATAAGCAGGCCGGCAATTCTATTGTGGTTGATGTTTTAATGGCTATTATAAAAGAAATTCATAGAATGGAGGTAGAAAATGCAAGTAAATGATTTTAAGAATATACAAGAAGCTATAAAGTATGAGGTTTTACAAGATGAAAAAGAATATTTAAAGCTATTAAAAGTTATAGGCAATAATCAGAAATATGATTTTTCTAGCCAACTAAGTATATACAACAAAGAACCTGAAGCTAGAGCTTGTGCGACTTTTGATATGTGGAAGAAATATTTTGGTCGAGTTGTTATGAGAGGTCAAAAGGGTATTCCGATTTTAGTTGGTAGTGATGTAAATCAAAGAATTTCATACATTTTTGATATTAGTCAGACAACATCAATGGATAGGAATATTAATGAGGTTAACTTATGGCAGTTTGACCACGAAAACCATAACGAGGCTTTAAAAGAAATAATAAGAGATTCTTCATTTGAAGCTAGTGATTCACTAAACGAAAATATATTTTCTTTGAGTCGAATTTATGGAGATGAATATATTAATTTAGCTCTTGCTGATTTAAGGATAGATATAGAGGATAGACTTAGTTTTGAAAAGTTTATGAGAGACTCAATATCCTATGCAGTAGCTAATAGGTTTAATACAGTCTATCCTATGGATATGGAAAATTTAAAAAATAATTTTTCTAGGATTAATACAATTTCTTTAGAACAGATAGGTCTTGTAATATCAAGGGTTAGTGAAGATATTATAGATAGCACAATAGAAAAATCTAAGGAAATGGATCGTACTAGGCTGCTGACAGAAAGGGCCGGTGGCGACTATAATAGAGATATAGAAAATATAAATGATAATAGAGGAGGTCAAAATGATTTATATAGACGAGATGATAGGTCAAGAAGTAGAGATGGACGAGTTTTCACAGATGGAAGCGACAGAGGAAATAGCAATGAAGATCGAAGAGAAAACCTTGGACATGATGGAGAAGGATCTAGAATTTATGGAGAGATTTCCGAATCCGACTTACGCAGTTCTAAGACTGTCTTACCTAGTGGGGAGCGAGGACATGGAGAACTGGAAGAAACTTCAGGAAATGTACGAGGAGAAAACACTTTTGAACCATCTGAAGGAAATTCAGAATCAGGCAGTGGACTTTATCAAGAGAGAGAAAGTCAAAATGATGAAAGCTCAAGGATTGACAGAGAAGATGATGATAGAGAATCCAGAGGAATACCAAGGACAGATGAACAACTTGATGGCAACAGTGAAAAAAATGGCTATCAAGGAATACGTGGAAGCTTAGAAAATGAAATAAGCCCAGAAAAGGAAGCTGATGAAGCTTCTTTTTTTGATGGCAACAACATTGAAAAAAGAAAAGACTACTGGATTGTAGAATTTAATGAAAACCACGAATTAGTTCCCGATTATAGTGGGCAGATAGTAACCAAAGAATTAATAAATGTCCTAAGACAAAAGGATATAGATGTTAAAGACCATAATCAAACTCTTGGAGAAAATGAATTTGGAGAAATGACAGATGATTATATAGGATATTTCAAATTCTATTTTGACCACTATGTAGACGGAGAAGTTGTCGAACACTATAGGATTGACCTTGGTGATGGTAAAGAAGTAAATGAGCGTGAATTTTCATATTTAGAAGAACAAGTTGCACTAAGTGAGGAAAAATTTCTACAAGAAGAAATTAAGGAAAAGATAGAGCCTAAATTTAAGATAGGCGATCAGGTTAGATATAAAGATAAGGACTTTACCATTACAGATTTTGATGAACTAAGTGGAGGACTTAAAACTGTCACTATCAGAGATAATATGGAATATATGGGAGGTATGATTAGGGGTTCGGAAGTAATTCCATATAGAAACGATTCATACCTTGAAGAAATCTTTGAAAATCTAAGTCAAACATCAGAAAAACTAGCAGTAAAAGTTGGTAAGGAATTTATTTTAGAAGATGAGAATACCTTTCATGGAATTAACTTAATTGAAACAGAAACTAAAGTAGAAATTAATGGGGAAGAATATCCTTTATATAAGGGTGAAACATTTGAAGAAAGTAGAAAAATTGATGAGTTTTTAGATGGTGGAAATTATGAGATATATAAGTTATCTGAGCATGAAAAACAAATTGAAATACAAGTAGAGCAAGAAAGTTTTATTGATAACTACAATCCAGAAATTGACCAAATGATGGATAGGTACAATGTGCCTAGGGAAGCAGCCGAAAACTTATTGAGGGGTAAAGAAGATTTAAAGAATCTAGGCTATGAACCTAATAAAGAAAGGCTAAGTTTTGCTAGAAATTATGACTTGAAAAATCATATCTACTCAGAATACCTAACACCCTCAGAAAGGCTAGATAAAAATATAAAAGCTATTAAGATGCTCAAAAGACTTGAAAATGAAAATAGGAGTCCAAGAGAGTATGAACAAGCCTATCTTGCTGATTATCTAGGATGGGGTGGTCTTGCCGATGTCTTTGATGAAGAAAAGGGAGGTCAATGGCTTGAAGCAAGGAATATTTTAAAGGAAAATCTAACAAATGATGAGTATTTGAATGCTAAAGAGTCTACTCTAACATCGTTTTATACACCTAGAGAGGTAATGGATGGAATATATAAAACTCTAATAGATATGGGATTTAAGACTGGGAATATCCTTGAACCATCTGCAGGAGTCGGTAATTTTATTGGGAATATGCCAAGTGAAATACAAAGCTCTAAAGTCTATGGAGTAGAAAAAGATAGTCTAAGCGGAAGAATAGCAAGAGAACTTTATCCTGAAGCTAATATTCAAATTAAAGGATTTGAAGAAACAAACTTCTCAAATAACTTCTTTGACTTGGTAATAGGAAATGTTCCCTTTGGAGATTTTAAAGTTAACGATCGTGAATATAACAGAAATAACTTTCTGATTCACGATTATTTTTTTGCAAAGTCAATAGATAAGGTTAGGAATGGAGGAATTATTGCCTTCATAACATCATCTGGAACTATGGATAAAAAAGATGAATCTGTTAGAAAATATATTAATGCAAGATGTGAATTTTTGGGAGCTATGAGGCTTCCTAATACAACATTTAAAGGACTTGCTGGTACAGAAGTTACTTCAGATATTATTTTCTTAAAAAAGAGAGATTCAGTTATAGAAAGAGATGACGATTGGATTCATCTAGCAACTGATAAAAAGGGTTTGACTTATAATAAATACTTTGTAGATAATCCTCAGATGGTATTAGGAGATATGAAAGAAGTATCTGGAAGATTTGGAAATACTATTACTTGTGATGAAAAAGAAGATGAAAAGTTTAAAGACTTAATGGATCTTGCAAGTAAGGAAATATCTTCAAATTCAAAATATGAAGATGTTGAACTATTGGAAGATGAAGAATTAAGTCTTCCAGCAACAGATGATGTTAAGAATTTCTCATATACCATTATTGACGAAGATGTTTACCTAAGAGAAAACTCAGTCTTAATCAAGCAGAATATATCAGATAAAAACAAAGAAAAGATTAAAGATTATCTTGATGTAATGAATGCTTTAAAAGATGTAATAGAAAAGCAAAAGAATGATTTTTCAGACGAAGAAATAGAAGAGTCACAAGCAAAGTTAAATGAAGTCTATGATAACTTTTCAAAGAAACATGGCTTTATTAACTCCTTATCAAACACTAGAGCCTTAAAGGAAGACTCAAACTTTCCTTTAGTATCATCAATAGAAATACTTGATGATGAGGATAATTTCAAAGCAAAGAGTGATATATTTTCGAAAAGAACAATAACAAAGGCAAAGGTAGTAGACCATGTAGACACTTCCCTTGAAGCTTTAGTATTATCTGTTTCACAAAAGGGATATGTAGATTTTGAATATATGGAATCTATCACAAGTAAAGATAGGGACACCTTAATTGGTGAGCTTGAGGGAGAGATATTTTTAGATATTAAGGATACAGACCTAATAAATAACAGAATGCCCTTTGAAAACTTTAACAATGACGATTCATTTCATTTTTCATATGTATCGGCTGATGAATATTTGAGTGGCAATATTAGAGAAAAGATTGGTTATCTCAATTCATATATCGGAGAAATTGAAAATGTAATAGATTTAGCACCTTCTGAAAAGAAAGATACATTATTAAATGAGCTAGGCAAACTCAAATATCAGAGAGAAAAATTACAAGAAGTTATGCCTGAAGAACTTACTGCTTCTGATATAAATGTAAGGTTAGGAGCAACCTGGATACCTCAAAAAGATATAGAAGACTTTACTTTTAACCTTTTAAAAACACCAGGTTATGATAGGTGGAATATAAATGTTAGGTTCTCGCCACACTCAAGTGAATGGAATATTGAGGGTAAAAGTGTTGACTCGACTAATGACCTTGCTAACATGACTTATGGTACAAGTAGAGTAAATGCCTATAAGCTAATTGAAAATGCCCTTAATCTAAAAGATACAAAGGTGTTTGATCAAGTAATAAATGATGATGGTTCTAAGACTTCTGTATTAAATAAAAAAGAAACTATGCTTGCAAGTCAAAAGCAAGAACTGATAAAAGAAGAATTTAAGAATTGGATATTTGAAGATCCTGATAGAAGATATAGGCTAGAAAAGATTTATAATGAAAAATTCAATTCAATTAGAAATAGAGAATTTGATGGATCTAACTTAACTTTTGATGGAATGAATACTGAAATCAGACTTCGAGAACATCAGAAAAACGCCATAGCAAGGACTCTTTATGGTGGAAATACACTACTTGCCCATGTAGTAGGAGCAGGAAAAACTTTTGAAATGGTGGCTTCTGCTATGGAATCTAAAAAGTTGGGACTTGCAAGTAAGTCATTATTTGTAGTTCCTAACCATCTAACCACTCAAATTGGTAGAGAGTTTATGCAATTATATCCGTCAGCAAATATTATGGTGGCCGATAAAAAAGAATTTCAACCTAAAAATAGGAAAAGATTTATTGGTAGGATTGCAACGGGAGAATATGACGCAGTCATCATAGGACACTCTCAATTTGAAAAAATACCAATGTCTAAGGAATACCAGGTAAGACATATACAAGACCAAATAGATGATATAGTTTCCTTTATTGATGAGAACAAAAGAAATAGAGGAGAAAATTTCACTGTAAAACAACTGGAAAAGACAAAGAAGAAACTCTTGGTAAGACTGGAAAAACTAAATGATGATTTTAAAAAAGATGATGTAATAACCTTTGAAGAGCTAGGAGTAGATAAGTTATTTATAGACGAAGCTCATAATTACAAAAATTTATTCTTGCATACCAAGATGAGAAATGTTGCGGGCATCGGTCAGAGTGAAGCCTTTAAGTCTTCAGATATGTATATGAAATGTAGGTATATGGATGAAATGACAGATGGCAAGGGAGTTGTATTTGCTACTGGTACACCAATATCAAATTCAATGACAGAACTTTATACCATGCAAAGATACCTTCAGTATGATGATTTAAAGGCAAGAGGATTAGAACATTTTGACGCTTGGGCTTCTACTTTTGGAGAAACAGAAAATACTTTTGAATTATCTCCAGAAGGTACTGGATATAGGCAAAAGACAAGATTTTCAAAGTTTTATAACTTGCCAGAGCTGATGTCTATGTTTAAAGAAGTAGCAGATATAAAGACTTCAGATATGTTAAATTTGCCAGTGCCAGAGGCAAACTTCGAAGTTATTAAAACAAAACCTACTGAGGAACAAAAAGAAATACTAGAAGCTATTTCAGAAAGAGCTGATGCAGTTAGAAATAACCAAGTAGAGCCAACAGAAGATAATATGCTAAAGATTACAAATGATGGTAAAAAACTTGCCCTAGACCAAAGATTAATAAATCCACTACTTCCAGATGATCCTAATTCAAAGGTAAATGTATGCGTTAAAAATATCTTTTCGATCTGGGATAAGACAAAGGAAAATTCATCGACCCAATTAGTATTTTCAGATATGTCCACACCAAAAGGAGATGGAGAATTTAATATCTATGATGATATTAGAAATAAGCTAGTAAATATGGGAATACCTAAAGAAGAAATAGCCTTTATCCACGAAGCAGATACAGACAAACAGAAAGATGAATTGTTCTCTAAGGTTAGAAGAGGAGAAGTAAGAGTATTATTAGGCTCTACTCAAAAAATGGGAGCAGGTACAAATGTACAAAATAAATTAATAGCCTTACACGATTTAGATGTCCCTTGGAGACCGTCTGACCTAGAGCAAAGAAGTGGTAGAATTGTTCGTCAAGGTAATGAAAATGATAAGGTAAATATCTTTAGATATGTAACAGAAAATACCTTTGATGCTTATTTGTGGGTGCGACATGAAGTCTCTTAATTTAATTGTTTGGCATGATGACCAAACCAACTATTCCGTTAGTTGAGCCGAGTATCGACTGCACTTAGGTGTGGTAAGCCGATATTAAAGTAACCCTACTTGAGGTAAAACCGTGAGGAAATACCGAAACTGCCAGCAACAAGGTGGTTAGGGAGCGAGGCTTGATAATATGGCTAACATATGTGAACTACTGATAAATGTCGTTAAGGTGAACAGGCTAAAGTTGCTGACAAGCCTGAACCAAAATGGTGCGTAGTCGGATAATCCTTTCCACAGTGGGATTACACGGACAAGAAGACTGCCGGCAGAGAGGTAGAGCCTAAGTTATCAATGTTAATTAAGTGGAACATGGTAAGCCTGTACCGTTGCCAAAAGGCAAGGCAAATCGTAAGAAATGCTGATAATGGTGCAGGTAAAGGATAATGGAAAAAGCGAATGCCATCTTGTAATGAGATGGATAGGGGTTCAAAATTTGCCCTAACTTGAAAGAGTGCAGATTTCCATTTGGTTTTTAATCACAAGAGAACTTGTAGAATTTTTGAAAGGAGAAAGCAAATGAACAGTAAAATGTGTGCTACTACTAACAGAGCTAAAGACTGGGAAAGTATAGATTTTTCAGTAGCAGAAAGCTATGTTAAAAAACTACAAATGCGTATTGTGAAAGCGTGGAAAATGAGTAAATATGGAAAGGTAAAATCTTTACAGCATTTACTAACAACTTCATTTTATGCAAAAGCCTTGGCTATTAAGAGGGTAACTGTAAACCAAGGCAAGAAAACAAGTGGTGTTGATGGCGAACTATGGCTAACACCACAGGCAAAGTATAATGCAATAGAAAAGTTAAATTTAAGAGGATATAAACCTAAACCTCTTAAAAGAGTGTATATACCAAAGAAAAATGGTAAGAAAAGACCTCTTAGCATTCCTACAATGACAGACAGAGCAATGCAAACACTATATAAATTTGCACTTGAACCTATTGCAGAAACAACAGCTGATTTTAACTCTTATGGATTTAGAGTGAAAAGGTGTACTCAAGATGCTATTGAGCAATGCTTTAAATCTCTAAATAAAAAGAAATCTGCAAAATGGGTGCTTGAGGGGGATATAAAAGGTTGTTTTGATAATATAAGTCATGAATGGATATTAAATAATATCCCAATGAACAAGAAATTATTAAAACTTTGGCTTGAGTGTGGATATATAGAAAAACAAAAACTATTTCCAACAGAAACAGGAAGTCCCCAAGGCTCGCCAATATCACCTATTATTTCCAATATGGTATTAGATGGTTTAGAAAAAGCAATCAAAGAGAAATACCATAGAAGAACAGTAAATAAGAAAACATATTTCCCAAAGGTTAACTTTGTTAGATATGCAGATGATTTCATTGTTACAGGGGAAAGTGCAGAAATACTTGAAAATTGTGTAAAACCAATCATTGTAAAATTCTTGGCTGAAAGAGGTTTAGAATTATCAGAGGAAAAGACACTCATAACACACATAAATGACGGTTTTGATTTTCTTGGAGTTAATATTAGGATGTATAAAGATAAGTTGCTTACAAAACCATCTGATAAGAACTTAAAGGCTATTGTCGATAAAATTAGACGAATCATAAAAGATAATCCGTCAATGAAACAAGAAATTTTGATTAGAAAATTAAATCCAATCATTATAGGTTGGGTAAACTATCATAAATATAATGTTTCATCTAAAGCCTTTGAAAAACTTGATTATGAAATATATAAAAGCTTGTGGACCTGGTGCGTTCGTAGACACCCAAAGAAAGGTAGAAAATGGATAGCTAAGAAATACTTCCATACCATTGGAAATAGAACTTGGACTTTCAGTGTAGCAACTGGCGAGAAAATGGAAAATGGCGAGAAATACTATCTTCGTCTTAAATATGCTACAGACACTGATATTAAAAGATTTACCAAAATACAAGCTGAAGCAAATCCATTTGATGAAAATTGGCAAATATACTTTGAAGAAAGAGAAGAGTTAAAAATACGAAACGAACTTAAAGGACGTACAGTTATAAATAGACTGTATAAAACGCAAAATGGAATATGCCCTGTTTGTGGAGAGAAAATAACTATTGATACAGACTTTAGAGTACATCAAACAATTCAAAATAACATTACCCTTAAAACTTTAGTACACCCTTGGTGTCATAGAAAATTGCATATAAATGATGAAGAAAACACGCTGGCTCTTTAATTAGGGCTTATAAAAACTTGAGCCGTGTGAGGGGAAACTCTCATGCACGGTTCTTAGAGGGGAAAGGGATAGTAATATCCTCGACCTACTCGACCAGACAATAGAGAATAAGCAGAAATTCATATCCCAAATAATGACAAGCAAGACACCTGTGCGTGTTGCTGAAGATGTTGATTAAGCAAGTTTATCTTATTCAGAAATTAAGGCTTTAGCTACTGGCAATCCTCTGATTAAAGAAAAAATGGATTTAGATAACGAAGTTACAAAACTAAAAATGCTGGAAGCAAACTACAAGTCTAATAAATACAAGCTTGAAGATAAGATAAATAAAATTTATCCTCAAAGTATTTTAAAAACTGAAATGGAAATACAAGCAGTTAAAGAAGATATTGCAAGTGTTGAAAAATTAGGAGAAGGAGATAGTAAATTCACTTCAATTAGTCTTGGTGGAAATAAAATTTTAGATAAGAAAGAAGCTGGAGAGAAGTTATTAGAAGAAATAAAAAAGGTAAAGATAAATGATAGCAAGGTTATTGGTAAATATAGAAATTTAGACTTACAAGTTTCATATAACTTTATGACTAATACTCACACTTTTAAACTCCTAGGAAAAGCAGAATACTTCGGAGAGTTTTCAAATTCTACTGATGGTAATATAACAAGGCTTGATAATTCCATTGAAAAAATGACCGCAAGACTTGAAAGATTAAATCAAAACCTTGAAAACTATAAAGAATCTTTAGAAAATGCCAAAGTAGAATTAACTAAACCATTTGAAAAATCTGATGAGTTAAGGGATAAGACACTAAGACTAGCTGAAATTAATAAACTTTTAGATATGGGAGAAGTAGAAGAATTAGAAAACCAATCACCATTATTAGAAGATTTAAAGAGGGAGATAGTTGATTATTCTAACTACGAGTTTTCAGAATCTAATAGCTATGAAGACTTTGACAAACTATATCCTGATTTAAGTCATATAGGACTTGCCTATACAGAAACACCAGATGGTAAGCATGCGATTCAGTATGAGGTAAATTTGGTAGAAAAAACATGGACTCAGTATGTAGATGATGTTGCTATTAGAACAGAATCTTTTGTAGAAGAAGATATATCTAATTCACAAGCTTTTAAAGATATGACTGAAGCCATAAGGATGTAAAGTTTTGATGATCTGGTATCAGTAGATGAAGAAGATTTAAAACAAGCTTTAGGATTAGAAATAGATGATGGTGGAAACTTCTATGATCCACTAGCAAAAGATCTTGATAATGACGGAATACCAGATAGGTATGACAATGATTTTAAAGATAGTGATTACTTTGAATCAACTTATGATGTAGAGGATAATCTTCACGCAAAGGAAGAGAAACCATCAATATTGGGACAAATATCAAAATTCAAATCAGAAGAAGAAAAAGATAAAAATCAAGAAAAAAGTGAAAAAGGACAAGAAAGATAGAGGAGAGCGAAAGGCTCTCCTTATTTAGCACGAGGAGGAAAATATGGAATACAAAGATATTAGAGAAAACTTAGAAGAAATGATGAATGATAACTACAAGGATTTTATAAAAGCACTTGTGAGCATAGAAAAAGGCATTAATGATGAAAAGGCACTTGAAGAAGTCTATGTTTTATATATGAACAATGACACAACAGGTCTACTAAGTGATGACTTTGACTATATGATTGATGATATGAAAGAACAAGGTAAGATTGTTGAAAATGTCAGTGATATTGAAGGAAAAGACGATCTTATAAATCTCGTGGGTAATATAGCAGGTCAAGTAGAAAATCTTGAAAGAGAAAATGCAAATGGAGAAAAGTTTAAAGTAAGTAATTTTTCGATTGTTTCAAAAGATGATGACGGAAATAAAGTTTATACCAATTGTTCAGCCTATGGAGATAAGACAAAAGATTTAGAAAATTTTAAACAAGGAGATTTTGTTAAAATATTCGGACAAGTAAAGACAAGCATTGACAAAAACGGAAAGGAACATAAGAATGTTCGTATTTTATCTTCTAAGCTCTTAAAAGCAAAAGAACAAAAGATTCAAGATAAAGATAAAAAGTCCATATTAGAGCAAATAAAAAGCTTTAAGACAGATGACAAAGTTAAGTCAAATAAGAAAGACCATAGCAAAGATACAGAGAGATAAATATCGGCAGTCTTCGGACTGCCTTTATTTTTTTGTCATATTTAAACAGATTGTATAGTGACGTTAGGTATGATACACAAAAGTTAGCTGTAATTATATCTTTATACGCCTATAATAGTATTAAAAGCTGAAGTTAAAATAGAGACACAAAAATATTACAATATATTTAAATTTGCAATTTATAATAGAATCTCATGTATAATTTTAATAGATCCTTTTCGGAGTTAAGAAAATCAGATTGTATATAGATAAAGATTATAGGGTTTAAAATATAAAAGGAGGGCAGGATGAAAAAACAAGATTTGATTTTAATTACACATATTTTATTGCAAGTTATTTTGTTTATGCCTATAGCGCCATTTATAAGATATCAACAGAGGCTAGATATAGGAATTTTAATAGTTTTTTTACTAAGTATTATAAATTTCATATCCTATATTATATGCATATTAAATTCTGAAAAAAAATATATTTTAATCCATAGCCTAGTAGTTGAATTATTTATTATTTTTAATTTTCTAGAAGACTTAATATTAAGAGACTTAATAATAGGTAAACACATCGAACTATTAATATATAGCTTGATACTATTTGCAAGTTTCAATCTTTTAAGCTCATCAAATAGAATTAAGTTCATGCCATTAATTACAACTGTAGGGATTATTATATCAATAATAATGATGAAATTTAATACTTATTTAGCATCTTCAATATTTAATTATGTTGTGATTATTTTATTATTGACTCCAATAATATTATATTCAAATGATAAGAATATTCGAAAATATGAAAGCAAGACAATTATAATATTGCAAACTTTATTTATAATAACTTTCTTCATATATAAGAAGTATGAAGGTTTAGGTCTAGTTTCAATAAGTGAGTATCAATTATTTACATCTATATTCCTTGAATCTATATTGATGTATAGGATTAGTAAGACGAAAATTAAAAGTAGTTTAATATATTTTTCCCAATCTTTGAGAAAAATATTTCCTGAATTTTTAATTTTGTTTCTAATGCTCTATTTAACATCATTATCTTTTTCAGGAGTTATATTATTTTCTTTAAGCTTTTTCATATTTTTAGTAGAATTTAGATTGTTTGAAAAACATAAAAAATCCAACTCTATAACTTTTGAGGAAATGTTGGATAACTATTATGTGGAAAAACATAGAAATTTAGAAATTGAAAAATTAAATACTCTAAGGATACAGACATTTTTACATGATGACATTCTACAGATAATAATAGCAATACGAAGGTGGATAGAAGATAATCTATCAGGATCTGGTAAACAATATATCATAGAAAATCTGGATAAGTTGAACGAATTGATTCGCCATGAAATAAATGCATTTAATCCAATGCTGAATGACTATAGCTCCCTATATGACGCATACAATAGACTTATAGTAGATATAGAAAGCATGTATTTAAATAATAATATGCTCATAGAATTTGAATGTGATAGAAATATAGACTTGCCGAATCCCTACGCTGAGTTAATCTATAAATGTATCAATGAATTATTAATAAATGCACTAAAACATTCAAAAGGCTATAGTACGGATATTATTCTCAGGACTTTAGAAGATAAAATTCATCTTACAATAAAAAATTATGGAGATTATCTAGAAGATGAAGAAAAAATAGTAGAGGGAAATATAGGCTTAAACATTTTAAGGTTAAACTTAAGAGAATATGGTGGGAAATTTGATTTTGATATTTCTAAAAATCAAAATGAATTAGATGAATCATTTGTCGAATTTAAAATTGAAGTTCCAGTAGATAGGAGGGTAGTAAATGAAAATCTTATTAATAGAAGATCATAAAATGGTCGCAACTTCTTTAAAAATGAGCTTAGAAACAGATGAATCTATTTCTGTAGATATAGTAAATGATGTTAGAAACCTTAGTATAAATGAATCCGTATTTTACTATGATTTGTTACTTATAGATATTAATTTGACAGGAATAGAAGGAACGATAAATGGTTTAGATGTTGCTGAAGAACTGATTAATAAGTACAAAGATCTAAAAATAGTAATTTTAACAGCCTATAAATTAGATTTTTATATTAAAAGAGCAAAAAGAATTGGATGTAAAGGATTTATTTCCAAAGAAGAAGAGACAGCTAAACTAATAGAGGATATAAAATCCATAGCTCTTAAAGGAGAAACTATCTTTCCAAAAGAAAATTATATGCTAGAGCCATTAACAAAAAGCGAAATTCATATAGTTAAACTATATTCAAACGGACTATCAAGGAAAGAGTTAGCTAAAGAACTAAATACAAATGTAAGAAGTCTAGCAGTATCTTTATCAAGAATATATCAAAAGTTAGGCGTTAGAAATTACCAAGAAATGATAGATAAAGTGCGTGAATTAGGATATGTTGATTCATTTTAGAGACAAGCATTAGAATTTTAGAATTCTAGTGCTTTTTTATTCACAAAAGTTAGCTGAAGTGAAAATACAGAGGATATATAATCAGCTAAAGAGGACCCAATAAACTAAAATAAAAAATGAAGAGAGGAAATTTATGAAAGAGCATTTAAGCAGGAAGATGTTTTTCCTTGGAGTTGGAATTTTTGTGATTTCTTACTTACTACCAGTAGACATTTTTGAACTGGCTTATTGAAGAGGAGAACTTTATATGAATAGAAATAAAATAATTAATATAATATTTTATATAAGTGGATTCATATACTTATTTATATTAATCATGTTTTTATTTAAAGGGTTTGGGAAAAGAATGGATTCACGATCTATAAATTTAATTCCATTTAAAACAATATTTAACTACATAACTTTATTTGCTAGCCCTAAATTTGGATTTTCCATAGAAAATATTGTTGGCAATATTTTATTATTTTTGCCAATGGGGATTTATTTAAATGTAATAACAAATCGGAATAGAGTAAGTTTAACCATTATCATTTTGATTAGTATTTTAGTGGAAATTATTCAATATTTGTTCAAATTTGGCATTTTAGATATTGACGATATCATATTGAATTCTATTGGTGGATTTATAGGAATAAAGACTTATAATTTTCTACTAACTAAATTCAAAACAAGAGATAAAATAAAAAGAATCACTATAGCAGCTTCTATAATGATATTTATTTTGATATGCCTTGTTTTATTTTATCAAAATATATATTTATAGTAAAAGAATATGGGATAATATAAATGAATATAAGTTAAAATAGGGGCTAACCAGCTATTTTACGGAGATATAATTTATGTTATGAGAAAATATATTTATAAATAAATGGATGATTTAATTAATCTTTATTAAAGAATAAAACTTGAAATTATTCAATTATTACACTTATTGAACTAGTATCAACTATTATCCAAGTGATATCTACAATGATTTTAGATTATTTTTGAATAAAGAATTAAAGATATTTAATTTATTTAATATATGTTTCCAGATGAAGATACTGAGAAAAATGATTGTATTCCAAAGATAGATTCTAAAGGATACATATATTTATGCCAGTTAGCTGCAGGAGAAAATAATAGGATAGGTAATATCAGAAATAAATCTCTAATAAATACTATTGCCTCTGATGATTTCAATATGACTTTAAATAGACTGAAGAAAATTCAAAATGAAGTTAAAGAATGTGATAGATGTGTTTGGAAAGATTTTTGTGGAAGAGGTTGCATTGCATTATCTATAATGACTGGAGAAAATAAAACAGATGGGGAGTGCGAATTTCGCAAATATAATTTTGCTAATGCATTGTTTTGTAAAGGAGATAAATAAAGATGACTAAAAAAAATTTGTTTTATATTATGATTGTATGTGTATTGATTTTTGTTGGGATTTTTATATTTATTAATAATAAAGCACCTGAAAATAACTCACTAGTAAATTCAGCAAATGTTGAACAATATTTTTCTGAGGTTAATATTCCAAATCTTAAATATTCAAATGATAAATTAACATATAATGGCAATCTAGTAAAAGGTTTTTTTGATCCTATAGAAGTTGCAAAAAAGAATGGTAGATATGTTGGTTTTGTTTATTCAAATAATGATTCTGGTGATGGAATACTTTTGATTGTCCGTAGAGATGAAAAAAATAAAATTATAGGGGTTGAGAAAATTACTCAAGAACGTTTAACTAAAGAAGTGTTGGGAAATTAAAAACTTAGGATGCTTTGATTACGATATACAATTAAGCGAAATTGAAAAGATAGCAGAAACAAAAAGCTTTTATAATATTGGGCTATTTAGAGGAGCTGCTGGGATATTACAGTTAAAAGCTAATATGAAAGGAAAAGATAGAGAGTTATATTTGAGTAGATTTATAGATATGCTTAACATATATTTAATAGAACGAGATGATGATATATGGGTTCCAGGGGAGTTTTGTTACAAACTATCAGAAGATGTTTTTTCTGGAAGAGCTGGGTTATTGTTAGTGCTTCATGATGTTTTGACTGAAGAACGAGACTCTTGGCTTCAGCTTATTTAATTGAGATATTAAAACTGTTGCTTCTAAGAAAGTAATATATGTGCTTTTATGTGAAGTTTGAGTTTTGATATAAATTCTAACATTCTATGCTTTAAAATCCTAATTTTAATACATAGGATTGTTAGACTATTCTCCATGGTTTCATGAAGGATGTAAGCAGTAGATTTTTGAGTAGAAGTGGTTATAATGGGAGGTGAAATGCAATGTCAAATAAAATACTTAAACTACAAGAAATGAAGGCTAACGAAAGCAAAGTAGTTTCTAGAAAATCTAGTCAAAGCAATAGTTGCAACACTAGAAGTTCAATTAGCATCGCTTGTAAATAGTTGTTCATTTAGTATAGGCTATTGAATACAAAACTAAAATTACAAGAAATAAAGGATAACTCAAGCAAGGTGCTTTCTAGAAAATCTGGTTAAAACAGTAGTTTCAATGCTATAAGCCAAATAGCAATTGCTTAAAGTTAGTCCTAAATAATGAAAGAAACTATTAAATAATAAGACCGCCTTTAAGTTAATTATAATTTTGGTGGTCTTATTTCTTTAAAATTGGAGATGATTTTATGGAGGTTATTAAAGTAAAAAACCTTTACCATACTTTTGATGGAAGTAACTATATTTTAAAAGATATATCTTTATCATTAAAAAAGTCTGAGTCAATAGCGATTATGGGACCTTCTGGTTCAGGAAAGTCAACACTTCTTTATTGCTTATGCGGGATGATAAGAGCTAGTAGAGGGGAGATTTTATTTTTAAACAAAGATATTAGGTCGCTTTCCGCAAGAGAGTTAAATGAACTGTATAGAAAAAATTTTGACTTTATATTTCAAGATATTAACTTAATTCCTGTCTTAAATGTAGAAGAAAACGTTGAGCTGAAAAATAGTCTTATCAAAAAAAGACTAAATATGAAAGAATTAAAAGAAACTTTGCATCTGTTAAATTTAAGTGGTAAAGAGAAGTCTTATCCAGCAGAATTGTCTGGTGGTCAACGACAAAAGGTTGCCATAGCCAGGGCTCTTTTATTTAAACCAGACCTTATTTTTGCAGACGAACCTACAGGGGCACTGGATACCAATTCTTCTTACAATGTTTTGGAGGAAATGAAAAAGCTGAATGATATAGGTACAAGCACTATAGTTGTAACACACGACCCTAACGTAGCGATTCAAATGGACAGAGTACTATTTTTGCTTGATGGTCAGATTAGTCAAGAAATTAATAAGCCAAGCATCGGAGAGATTTTAGAAATTTTTACAGATCTTGAAGAAAACAAGAAATTAGGAGGGAAAGATTAAGATGAAAGTAAAAATTGCTATAAGGATGATTTGGAAAAATAAGCTAGTTAACTTATGGATGTTTTTAGCTATGACCTTAATTTCTATAACACTAAGTTTAACATCTGCGTGGTATTTGGCTACATTAAACCCAAATAATGATTTAATTTTTTCTACATTTAATAGAAAAAAAAATAATCTTATACTTGGAGACTTAGTGAATGGATCTCAACTTCAATTTTTAATGATTTTATTTTTTGGGTTTTTACTTTTAGTAGGGACAATTTATTTTTCAATAAAGCAGGAAGATAAAGATTGGGCTCTTTTAAAACTTAATAGTCTAAATAATAAAGAGATTATTGAAATTCTTTTATTTAGAACTTTAATTTTAAATATTATAGCTTCGGTTCTTGGAATATTTTTGTCTAGATTTTTTATAAAAGCTTATGTAAAGTTTTTCTTTTATTTTATTTTCAAGCCAGGATATGATAGTCTTTTAATGGTTAATCTAAGACCAGGATTACAATCTAGCGTAATAAGTTTATTAGCTATTTTTGTTATGGTTATTATAGCAAGTTTAACAGCAAGCATAAATGTTATAAAGACAAGACCTATAGATCTATTTATTAAATCAAACGAGATAGCAACTCTTAGCAATAGAAATATTATTCTAAGAGCTATTATCGGTTTAATATTATTTTTCATATTTCTATATTATACTTTAATTAAGCCGGTAGAAACAGGGACTATAATAGATATTCAAGGAGTTGGAGCTTTAGCGATAGCTCTTGTTATAATTGTGGCCCCTATATTGATTCCGAAATTTTCTAGTTTAATAGCAAAAGTCTTGGTGTTAAAAAATTCGGCATTAGCTTCTTATTGTAGAGGTCGAGTTTTAATGAATACACAAAAAAATCTTTCGCTTGCCACACCCATTCTTTTAGCAGTTATAATACCTTCGATTTTTGCACTTTTTTCAGAGGTAAGTGTAGTAAGGATGAATAGAGAGTATAATGCTCAAAATAAGAAAATGGGAGAAGGGATATATGCCATTATAAATCCAACAAAAATAGATGCTTATGCTCAAGAAAAGCTATTAGAGATTAAGGGTACACAAGATTTAATAATTACAAACACTTTAAGCTATTATGATGCTGCAGAAGATGATCATTATGTAGGAGTTAATTACATTAATGATAAGAGTCTTATGGTTAATTTAGACCTCGAGGCAGGAAGTATAGATAATATATCTAAAAATAAGATTGGTGCAAGTAATGATTATGAACTTGGAGATGAAATAAAAATTACATATTATAATGGAGAAGAGAAGACATATAATGTGGTAGCAGTTTTTAAATCTGTGCCTTACCTGTTATTGCCGAAAATATATATTGACTATAATTCAAATGAATTCTTGCAAGGACTTGAAAAGATTGATAACAAGTTATATATGAGTAACTCAAGCATTGGAAAGGCTGAATTAGAAAAGAAAGTTAAAAAAATTTTACCAAGTTCAAGAGTTTTGACAGGTTCAGAAGATGTAAACGAATACTTAAAGAATTTTTCTGATCATGAATTTACAACAATAAAATTTCTTTATTTCCCTTGTATGATTTTAGCGTTGGTAATTATTGCTCAAAATATAATATCTTTAATTTCTTTTAAAGAAGCTGATTTTAACTCTTATTGATTTAGATTGGGCTTTACTAGAGGGGAAATAATTCTAGAAAATTTAGTAGAAATTCTGGCTACTATTTTTTCCGCCAATATTATGATAATTATGGTAATTTCTATAATGTTGGTTAAATTTACCAAGGAATTTAGTATAAATGAAATTACTATAGGAGCAAATCTTCCAATTAAAGTGTGTCTATATTTAAATATATTTTTTATTATAATATGTATTGTTATTACTGTAATAGTTTGTTTGTTGAAGACAGAGAAAACTAAAATGGTGGATAGGCAAATTTAAAAGGCTTGAATATTATGAAAATTACAGATTTATTGCAAATAGAGGTAAAAAAGTTTGTTTTTTTGGTAATTTTATATATACTATATCCAGCTATGGATATAGTGGCTGCATTGCAGCTAGCTACAAGTGTAGATAGGCTTATCGAGGGCAATGTGTTCTCCTTCATTAATTATTTAATAATAGCTACATTTTTTTGGACAATATCAGTTTTTTTCAGAAATTACGCTAACATAAAGGAACAAATATTTTTACAGTTACTTTCTAAAAAATTACGAACCCTAAGTGTAGGAAGAGTTTGTGATGACTTAAATAACAATGAAGGGATTGTTGACTTTTCTAAATACATAAATATGATGACTAATGACATTATATTAACAGAGAAGAGTCTTGGTTCGTTATTAAAATTTTTTTCTATATTAAGTACCATTATTTTTGTAACACTTGCGCTTATCAAATTCCACTATATTATATTTATAGTATCAACAATTTTAGGTATTGTGATGATTAAAATTCCTAAACTTTTTGAAGATAGAATAAAAAAAACTACTGATGAAGTTTCTTTTGCTAATGAATCATTGCAAAGAAATATAACAATTTGGCTAAAAGGAAGCAAAGTGTTAAAGCATTTTAGAGCAGAAAATATGCTTTATAATATTAGTGAAAAGTATTCGGATTTGATTAAGAAAGCTAAAGTTGAACAGACGAAATGCATAACGAAGTCCAATTTTATTGTGAGTATTATGAATATATTTAGTCAGATTATTATATTAGTAATAACTGGTATTTTATCTTACAAAGGGAAAGTGTCTTTAGGATCAATTATTTCAGTTGTGAGTATATCTGGACAATTATTTAATTCATTGGATGAGTTTGGAGAGAGTTATGCTGAAGCGATATCATCTAATTTTTTGTTAAAGAAGTACAGTCTAATGGAAAAAGCGAATCCAAAGGATAAGATAATTTTAAGAGAATCTATAAAACTGAAAAATTTATCTTATAATTATGGTAATGAACAAATTAAATTTCCAGATATTATATTTAATGCAGGTGGAAAGTATATAATCTCAGGGAAAAGTGGAGTAGGAAAAACAACTTTACTAAATATAATTTTTGGTTCTTTAGAGAATTATAAAGGAGATATTTTTTGGGATGATATAGATTATAAAGATTTAAACTTGGATAAGGGCATTTCATATATATCTCAGGACCCTTATATGTTTTTAGGAACTATTAAAGATAATATTATTTTGGATAAAGAGTATGATAAAAACTTATTTAATGAAGTTATAAAAATAAGTATACTACATAGTGTTATAGAATCATTACCTCTTAGAGAAAATACAGAAGTAGATAGTGATAATATAAAGTTTTCAAAAGGGGAAATTCAAAGAATAGCAATTGCAAGAGCGTTATATCATAAAGAAACGGTATTAATTATAGATGAAGGTTTATCTAATATAGATAAATATAATGCAAAATATATAGAAAAATATTTGTTTGAGAATCAAGGGTTAACAGTGCTTATGGTAACTCATAATTTAAGTAAAGAGACGGAAAAGATTGTATCAAAAATTATCAAATTAAAGTAGTTTAAAATGATTATTTTAAAACTACGGATGTATAAACTTGAAAAGTATATTATGAGTAATCATTGTACTGCAAGTATTATATACTAATTAGATTGTTAGATTAAGATTATAAAATACATTATTAGTTGTTGTTAGTATAATAAAAATAAGTAGATGTAATCGTCATAAAAGGTTAGGATATTAACCTATCTTATTAAATTTAGCGTAAT